>JAFHKR010000038.1 GCA_017052515.1 Fictibacillus nanhaiensis | reverse complement strand
TCATATGGCGCTCGTATTTTTCATATGGCGCTCGTATTTTTCATATGGCGCTCGTATTTTTCATATGGCGCTCGTATTTTTCATATGGCGCTCGTATTTTTCATATGGCGCTCGTATTTTTCATATGGCGCTCGTAAATCTCGAGCCTTGCTCTGATTTACGAGCGCCAAATCATAAAAAAAGCTGATTCTTCAACAGAAGAAACAGCTTTACTCTTTATTTTCTTTTTGAAACGCGAACCACATTTGCAATACTTGCGAGGAGGCCGCCCCATAGGATCACCATGCCAATCACCATCATTGTAATCGCACTGCCTGTCATATTAGCTGACCTCCTTTTTCTCTACAACTTCTTCAGATTTCCACTTCACAAGACCTAGTACGACTCCGAGTACGATGACACCAACTGCCACTGCTACACCATACGTAAGGATAAGTTCTGTAGGATATCCTTCATAGTTTTCTTTAAGGTTCTGTCTAATGTTATCGAACATCATGTAACCAAGAAGAATTGGTGTGATTACCCCTAGACAAACCTTCCACCATAATCCTGTTCGTAAGTCAGAGATTGCGTTCGCGTGGTTCTGAAGTCCAGTCAATTGTCTTACAAACCAAGCAATGATGACTACTTCTACAAGACCTGCTAACGTAATACCAAAGTTGTTGATAAAGTAATCCACGATATCAAGCATGTACAGTCCGCCTTTTGTAGCGAAAAGTAATGAGATAACAGATGCTACTCCTCCGCCCATCAACACGGCTTTTGTTCTTGAGATTCCAAATTTGTCTTGTAAAGCTGCCACATACGTTTCAACGATCGAAATCAACGATGTCATACCAGCAAATACAAGGGTTAAGAAGAACATGGTTCCAAAGAAGGCATTTCCACCAGGAAACTCATTGATAATTGCTGGGAATACTTCAAACGCTAGTCCGATTCCGCCTTTTACTACTTCATCCACTGGCAAACCTTGTTGCATGGCCATGAAACCTAAAGCAGCGAATACACCAATACCTGCTAGTAATTCAAAACCTGAGTTTGCGAAACCTGTAATAAACGCATTGTTATTAATATCTGATTTCTTAGGCAGATAGCTTGAATACGTAACCATAATCGCAAATGCGATTGATAATGAGAAGAAAATTTGACCGTAAGCTGCTACCCATACCTTACCGTTACTGATCATGCTCCAATCAGGAGTGAAGAACGTGTTCAAACCTTGAGCTGCACCATCGAGCGTTACGGCACGAATAACGATTAACGTAAACATAATGACTAAAGCTGGAATAAAGATTTTGTTAAAACGCTCGATTCCTTTTGAAACACCCTTATAAAGAACAAGAAGCGTTACAACCCAAACGATTAGAAGTGCGATCAAAATACCTGGTACGATGCCGCCAATGTCACCAGGCGTCTTACTTAATTGAAGGACATTTCCATAAAAGAAATCTGAAGGCTTGTCTCCCCAAGTTAAGTTTAATGAATAAATGGAGTACTTAATCGCCCAAGCGATGATTACCGCGTAATAAGTGGAAATAACAAACGCTACAAACACTTGCCACCATCCAAGCCATTCCGCTTTTTTGTGAAGACGGAAATAAGATAGTGGAGCAGATCCACGGTACTTATGACCTAACGTAAATTCTAGAATCAGTAAGGGAATCCCTGCCGTTAAAAGTGCTATTAGATATGGGATGAAGAATGCTCCCCCACCGTTCTCATAAGCAACTGCTGGAAATCTCCAGATATTGCCTAGGCCGATAGCCGAGCCGACCGCTGCTAATATAAATCCATAGCGGCTTCCCCATTGCTGCCTATTTTCCATTGTTGTATCCCCCTTGTTATGAAGTCGAAAAGTTTACAATTATTACTTTTTTCTGATAATTCTGTGTTCAGTATATTACAAAACATGAAAACCGTCAAAATGTTTTTAGTTATTTTGTCGGAATAAGGGGGAAAACGTCGTATAAATATAAGAAAAAGTGCCTGGTTAACAACCAGACACTTTCAAGCTTAAGCGTGATATGCTTGATCGCTCATGCTATTTTTACTAGAAATTTTTTTAATGATGATGAGTGCCAAGATAAAGATCACTGCAGATGCAAGAAGGCCAACCCAAACACTCTCTGTTAAGCCGAGTGCAAGATACCCTACTGCAGATACTCCTGCAGCCACTAGGCTATAAGGAAGCTGGGTCATAACGTGATCGATATGATGACTTCCTGCTCCTGTTGAAGAAAGGATGGTAGTATCTGATATTGGTGAACAGTGGTCGCCAAAAACAGAGCCTGCTAAAACGGCCGCTAGAACAGGCAACATGAAATCTATATTTGTAGATGCAGAAATTTCTGCTGCGATCGGAAGCATGACACCAAACGTCCCCCATGAAGTTCCTGTTGCAAAAGCCATAAGCCCTGACAGGACAAAAAGAACAAATGGCAGATAAGCTAAATTCATATGCTGATCGACTAATCCTGCAAGATACGTTCCTGTTCCTAAGCTATCAATGATTGAGATGATCGTCCAAGCAAAAAGTAAGATCGTAACAGCACCGAGCATAGATTGAATACCACGTCCCAGTCCTTTTCCTAATGATGCAGCACCCATCTTCTTAGGTAGGAAGAACAATATAGCTGAAGCTAAACCAAGCAGCCCCCCATATACCAGTGATTTTGGTACATCTGTGTTTTCGAAAATAGATAAAAGTGTGATGGCCGTTGGTTCATCAAGCCCCTTCACATTTTGAATGCCCGTATAGATCATAAATCCAACCGTTGATACAATCAAAATCACGATTGGCCACACAAGGTCTCCTACTTTTCCTTTATCACTTTCTTCGAGCTTGATTCCTTCTCCGATTGCTGCTTTTTTATCGGGAGCAATCACTTCTCCTGTTGCAAGAGCTGTTTCTTCATGCTTTTTCATCGGTCCAAAATCAAGTTGAAAATACGCAACGATAAACACGAGAACTAGGGCAAACACTGCATAAAAATTCATAGGAATCATCTGAATAAATGCACTGAATGCAGACATATTCGTAATCTCATGTGTAGCAAAAATCGTTCCAATAATACCAATGATGTACGCTCCCCAACTTGAAACAGGTGAAATGACACATACTGGGGCAGCTGTTGAATCAAGATAATAAGCGAGTTTTGCACGTGAGATGCGGTGTCGATCTGTAATGGGTCTGCTTACATTTCCGACAGCTAAAGAGTTAAAATAGTCATCAATAAAAATGACGAGGCCGAACACAACGGTCAGAAGTTGTGCACCTCTTCTGGTTTTCACTCTCGCGATCGCCCACTCTCCAAAAGCACGGCTTCCTCCTGCTAACGAGATAATGCTCGTCATCATTCCTAAAATCAATAAGAATAGAAGAATATACACATTCCACTCATTTAACGCACCATCTGAAATAAAGTGCCCTTTAACTATCGTACCAATTTCTTTCAGTGTCGCTCCCATACTAAAATCATGAAGTAATAATGCTCCCGCAATGATTCCAGCTCCTAGCGAGACTAACACTCTGCGTGTTAGAACCACCATTAAGATTGCCAATACAGGTGGTATTAATGAATAAATCGAATTCTCAAATTCCATGATGTTCCTCCTTCTTTTCATTCAGCCATCGATATTGAGGAGTTCTTACAGGACGTTGAGGAAAAAAGGACAAAATAAAAAGCGATCAATAGACAAGGAAATAACCTGTTATCAATCACTTAAGTAATTTATGGTTTTCCTCATCGATCAGTAGTCCTCCACTGCTTTAAGTTTCAAAGCAGTGACAGTTTTACACTTATTTAGTGCAAACCCAGCAAAAGTGAACAGACGGTTACCTTTTGCTTCGGCGGAAGTTCCTTTCCTTTTTCTTCACAGACGTCACTCTCTGAAAAAGTACTTATAAAATCCGCTCCTCTACCCCATCGGTGATAGGCTTAAAGACATATATAATTTTTAATTCAATTACAATTATAACAAACTAGAACGAATGGTCAACCTGAACAGGATTTGTTAAATAAAGGAAATATTTTTATTCTGTTGCTTCTTTCCCACTCACGTCTTCTGATGAGCTATCTTCTGGAATATCAGTACCTTCTTGAAATTCATCTTCGCTTTTTACTTTTTCTTTTATCTGAGGATCAATTGGTAAAGCGGGCTGAATCGGGTCACCCGATTGATTATAATAAATCGGTACTTCTCCTGGTATAAATTGACCCATTATTTGTATAGGTCTTGTTACTATTGCAGTTTCAGTTGCAAAAGGTATAACTACTTTAGCTTTTACAGTAACAATAATATTTATTGAAATCCAAGTATTATTAATGCCCACTGTTTCAATTTTTTCTTCAATATCAGTATTTACATCTCCAACAATAGTGAATTTTATGGGAATGCGTGGTCCTAAATTCGCTAATAAGGAGTTTTCAGTAGCTTGCCCAAGAGGTATATCCATGATCACGCCGGGTTCATCCGGATGTTTTTTTGATAAACCTAATTTTTCTGATTTAATACTTTCTGGAATTTTACCTTTTTCGATTTCTTTTAAAAATTCTTGAACAACAATCGCTGACTTATATTGAACATTGTTTACTACTTTTTGATTAACTCCAGCAAAAACAATGTTTCCATCTTTATCTTCTTTAGAAATTAGTATGTCTTGCATATCGATTGAATCAAATAATTTATTAAAAATTGCTTCATTTATTGCTAAAGATGCTATTTCCTCTGTTTTTCTCTGAGCTACATACATCAAAGTTGGCTCAATTCCTTTATCTACTAACCACAACCCTTGAATAGTAATAATAATAAAAAGTGAAAAAGATATTAGCACAACAAATCGGAATGGAAGTGGCCCTTTTCGAAGTTTCATTTTTTTGCGTTTAAGCAAAAGGTAACCCCCCTTTATCTACATATACATATGTATGCAGACAAGAGGGGGGCTCATTCAAACTTTATGGTTTTAATTTTTTTCGTACACGACAAAATCGTGTGGATATTTGTTCTTTTCATCAACAATGCCTGGTTTACGTGAGACTTCCATCCACTCATCACGATTGATCTCAGGAAAATACGTATCAGCGTCAAATGTATGGTGGATCTCTGTAACATACAGACGATCTGCAACTGACATGAACAACTTAAAGATCTCAGTTCCACCAATCACACATAATTCTTCTGCTTCTTTTTGCATGACTTCGTCAACAGAATGAACCACGGTCGTTCCTTCTGCTTGATACTTTTCATCTCTTGTTACCACGATATTCTCTCGTCCGGGTAGAGGCTTTCCGATAGATTCATACGTTTTTCGCCCCATCACGATCGGTTTTCCCATCGTTACGTTTTTAAAGTGCTTGAGATCGTTCGGTAAGTACCACGGAAGGTCATTGTCTTTGCCGATCGCACGATTTTCATCCATCGCTACAACAAACGAGATCATACGCTCACCACACCTTTAATATGGGGATGCGCTTCATAGTCTACAAGTTCAAAATCACCGTAAGTAAAATCAAAGATATTCGTTACATTCGGATTTATCTTCATCTTAGGAAGCGGCTTTGGCTCACGAGTGAGCTGCAGCTCAACTTGTTCAAGATGATTGGTGTAGATGTGTGCGTCACCTACTGTGTGAACGAACTCACCTGGTTTAAGGCCTGTTACTTGAGCTACCATCATCGTTAACAAAGCATACGACGCAATATTAAAAGGCACGCCTAAGAAACTATCTGCTGAGCGCTGATAAAGCTGACAGGAGAGTTTTCCATCCGCAACATAAAATTGGAATAACAAATGACAGGGTGGAAGTGCCATATTCGGAATATCAGACGGATTCCATGCAGAGACGATTAATCGTCTTGAATCCGGGTTGTTTTTGATGTCTTCGATTACGTTTGAGATCTGGTCGATCGTCTCACCGTTCGGAGTCGACCAAGATCGCCACTGATGACCGTATACAGGACCAAGGTTTCCCTCTTCATCTGCCCACTCATCCCAAATGCGTACACCGTTTTCCTTTAAATAAGCAATATTCGTATTACCTTTTAAAAACCAGAGCAATTCATGAATAATCGACTTTACATGTAATTTTTTTGTCGTAACAAGCGGAAAGCCTTCTTGGAGGTCAAACCTCATCTGACGACCAAAAACAGAAACGGTTCCCGTGCCTGTCCGATCCTCTTTTTTTGTACCGTTATGTAGAATATCTTGAAGAAAATCCAGATATTGTTTCATCCCTCATCGCCTCCTATTTTTCTTTTAATCGTATCATACGAAAAGTCATAAAAATAGCTTCAACACCTAACACTTTTTCCCTTCTGTACACATAAAAATAATAGTGAAGAAAGGAGTGGAAGCATGTTAGAGATGAACCCGATCTTAATCGAAGGACATCCGTTTACCGCTGTCACCCTTCGTTTGCCAAAAACGAATTTTATGGCTGTATTCAATGACAATGGATATATCATGTGTGGAGCACTAGATGTGGCACTATTAAACGAAAAGTTAGCAGACCGTAAAATTATCGCAGGACGCGCTGTTGGAGTAAGAACAATCGAGCAGCTGTTGGATGCACCTTTAGAATCTATTACTCTTGAAGCAAAAGAAAAAGGTATTGAAGTTGGTATGCAAGGGCGAAAAGCACTTTTAAAAATGATCTAAAGCATTTATCGGCGAGATTTGAAATATATCGGCGAAAAAAAGAATATATCGGCAACTTTTCAAATATATCGACATTTCACATAAAACGACTACACCCTCTACCAATAAGGCAGAGGGTGTTCAATTTATGCTTTAAAACGATCTCTTGTTATTTTTAATGAAATAAGATTAATGCATAAGACCAAGGATAAGAACTGAATACGCTTCGAATCATTGAGAAATATGTAGATACATAGCAGGTAAACGCCACTGAAAATAAAGGCAATCTGTAAGCAGTACATCATCTGAATCAATTTTTTGAAATTCAAAGTGATCCCCACTTTCTTCATTCAGCAAAACTGATTTCATTCACCCTATTAGTATATCAGTCTACAGTGAAAAATGAATCGTTTCCTTCTTATTGAAATGGATTTGTAATATAAGGAAAAACTAAAACAAATCCAACTGCCTCGGTGCCAAAAAGTCATAGTGAATATCCAGTAGATCAATCATCTGCTTCGCATTATCAGCAGCATCTCCACCCGAATTATTGTTAAAAAGAATGGTTAGATCCTTCGTTTCTGAAGCAAGCTTTTGTATACGCTCTCTCCATTCTTGAAGCTCTGCCTCATTATAACGATAAAGATATCGAACTTCTCTCCAGTTCGGCTGCCCTTGGTTGTTCCAGCCATAAACGTTTCGACCATGCATACGAACGAGTGTCTTATCCGGTGTTGTGTGCATAACGATCGGAATCGAGCCTTGTCCTGCTTGAGGTTCATCACAGACCGTATGAATCCAATTCTCTTCTTGAATAAAATGAAGTGTCTTCTCTTTCATCGCAGCACTGAACCATGTTTGATTACGAAACTCAAGAGCAACAGGAATGTTACCCATCATTTCTTTTGCATAGCGAAGTATTTGGACATTTTCTTTCTTACAATCAAACCACGGTGGATATTGAAACAAGACCATCTCAAGCTTGCCTGATGCGATGACAGGTTGAATGGACTCTATAAACGCCTCATACATTTCCTTCACCGAATCAAAAGGCAGCTTGCCTCTTGAATGTCCTGTCATTCCTTGATAAGCCTTTACAACAAATGAAAAATCCTTTGGTGTAGAGGCTACCCACTTTTCATAATTTTTAACAGGCTGAACCGCGTAAAAGGAAGAATCAACTTCTACAACAGGAAAGTGACCGCTATATACAGCGAGCTTGTCTCTTGCTGGAGTACCGTCTGGATAAAGAGAATCGTGATCTCCCCAGCCTGTTACACCGATTTTTATCATTCTTAGAAGTCACCTGCCTGTGAGTTACAATTTATTTAATCCTTTTGATTGAACAAAGTCTTTCATAAACGTACGTTTTGGGGTCGCCATCGACGCTGTAATCTGTGTAACCCAGCCTTCTGTACGTTTTCCGCCTGTTCTTTCTGTGTAATATTCCGCCGTTTCTTTTTCATATTGATGTAGGAGGTCTTGAGTTTCCTCTTTACTTTGGTATTGATTCTTATGAAAAACGGCTTCCATCGGCAAACGAGGTTTTTTCCCAGGTTCTGCGTCCGGATACCCTACAGCTACACCAAACAACGGAAGAACATGGTCTGGGCACCCCAACAGCTCTGACACTTCTTGCAGAGAATTTCGAAGCCCACCGATATACACGATTCCAAGTCCTAGCGACTCAGCTGCTATAGAAAGATTTTGCGCAGCTAGAGCGGCATCCACCGTTCCTACGATAAACGCTTCCGTCGATTGAATCGTTTCTTGAATGTCGATCGCTTTCATTTCTGCTGCTATTTGATGACGGTTGTAATCCATACAAAAAACAAAGAAATAGCCGTTGTCTGCGACGTACGATTGATTACCCGCAAGCTCAGCTAGTTTTTCTTTCTTTTCCCGGTCTTCTACTCCAATAATCGTACAAACTTGTTGATAGCTTGAAGTAGATGCGGCTTGAGCACATTGTACAAGTGTTTCAACCGTTTCTACATCTAGTCGCTGGTTCTTAAATTTTCGAATCGATCGATGAGATAATATCGTTTCAATAGTTTCGTTCATTTCATATGCTCCTTCTCTAAAGTTTTGGTTGATTGCATTATATCTTTTTCGTATATAAAAAAGCGAACCATTTGAAGTCTCTATAAGATCTGCTTCTCTTTAGAGCAAAGTGATGGTATACTATTCTAGCGATGAGCTAATTGCATAAGACGAGATTGACGCGCCTTTTGGCAATGCACTATGTGGAGTGCTGTCTCTCGCCGCAATATACGCAAAAAAGACGTCCGTTCGGGCGTCTTTTTTCTATATAACGAAAACAAAGAATAAGTAAGGAGAGAAAAGATGAAGAGAAATTTTGTAATCTTACTTCTAATATGCTTGTTTGTAACACTTTTATCTGCTTGTTCAAAAAATGAATCATCAAAATTAGCAGACAGCGCATCCAATAAAGAGAATGTAGAATTAACGATTTCAGCAGCAGCCAGTTTGCAAGATGCATTAAATAAAATTGCGACTCAATATGAAAAAGAACATCCAAATGTCAGCATTACATATAATTATGGAGGCTCTGGTGCTCTTCAACAGCAAATCTCCAACGGTGCACCTGTGGATCTGTTCTTTTCAGCAGCAGAAGATAAATTTGACCAGCTTGTTGCAGAAGGACTGATCGAAAAGCATAAAGGAACTGATCTTGTTGGAAACGAACTTGTCTTAGTCGTTGGGGAAGATCAAACACAAGCTATAAAGGAATTTGCAGATTTGCCTAAGGTAAAGAAGGTGGCTATCGGTACCCCTGAGACTGTACCAGCGGGGAAATACGCAGTGGAAACATTAGAAAGATTAAACCTTCTAAAAGAAGTTGAACAGAAAATCGTTTATGCCAAAGACGTTCGTCAAGTGCTTACATATGTAGAAACGGGTAATGTCGATGCAGGTATCATCTATAAAACGGATGCAATGGTTTCTTCTAAAGTGAAAGTCGCCTCCGTTGCTAAAGAAGATACTCATTCACCTATCATCTATCCAGTCGGAATAATAAAAAATACTTCTCATAAGAAAGAAGCAAAGCAGTTCTATAACTATTTGAAAAAGGAAGAAACCTTAAAAACGTTTGAGAAGTTTGGATTTCAAAAGATAAAAAAATAGCTATACCACAAAAAAAGCCTTGGTGTATGTTAACACCAAGGCTTTTCTTTATTAACCGATTGAACCTTCCATCTCAAACTTGATCAGACGGTTCATCTCTACTGCATATTCCATTGGAAGTTCTTTCGTAAATGGCTCGATGAAGCCCATTACGATCATTTCCGTTGCTTCTTGTTCAGAAACACCACGGCTCATGAGGTAGAACAACTGATCTTCAGAAACCTTCGATACAGTCGCTTCATGCTCTAGTGTGATGTTGTTGTTAAGAATCTCATTGTACGGAATTGTATCTGAAGTGGATTGGTTATCCATGATCAGTGTATCACACTTGATGTTGGATTTAGATCCATCAGATTTACGTCCGAAGTGAGCGATACCACGGTATGTTACTTTACCGCCGTGCTTAGAGATCGACTTCGAAACGATTGTAGAAGAACAGTCTGGTGCTAAGTGCAATACTTTTGCTCCTGCATCCTGATGCTGCCCTTTACCTGCGATCGCGATAGAAAGGATCGTACCTTTCGCACCGCGGCCTTTCATGATAACAGCCGGATATTTCATCGTTAGACGAGATCCGATGTTTCCATCTACCCATTCCATCGTTGCGTTCTCTTCAGCAACTGCACGCTTTGTAACTAAGTTATAGATGTTGTTTGCCCAGTTTTGGATCGTTGTATAACGGCAGTAAGCGTTTTTCTTAACGATGATCTCAACAACCGCACTATGAAGTGAGTTTGTAGAATAAACTGGTGCTGTACATCCTTCTACGTAGTGTACAGAGCTATCTTCGTCAGCAATGATCAACGTACGCTCGAACTGACCCATGTTTTCTGAGTTGATTCGGAAGTATGCTTGAAGTGGAGTATCACATTTAACACCTTTTGGTACGTAAATGAAAGATCCACCAGACCATACAGCAGAGTTAAGTGCTGAGAACTTGTTATCAGATGGCGGAATGATCGTTCCAAAATGCTCACGGAAGATCTCTTCGTGCTCTTTTAAAGCTGTGTCTGTATCTGTGAAAAGAATACCTAAGTCAGAAAGGTCTTCTTTCATGTTGTGATAAACAACCTCTGATTCATACTGTGCAGATACACCTGCAAGGTACTTCTGTTCTGCTTCTGGAATTCCTAGCTTGTCAAAAGTCGCTTTGATTTCAGCAGGAACTTCATCCCAAGACTTCTCAGATTTCTCAGATGGCTTAACATAATACGTAATATCATCAAAGTTTAAGTCCTTCATGTCTCCGCCCCATTGTGGCATTGGCATCTTATAGAACTGCTCTAATGACTTCAAACGGAATTCTAACATCCATTCAGGCTCGTTCTTCATGCGTGAGATCTCTTCAACGATCTCTTTTGTTAACCCACGCTTCGATCTGAAAATGGAAACGTCTTTATCTCTAAAACCATATTTATATTCGCCGATATCCGGCATTTTCTTAGCCATTACAGAATCCCTCCTTACTGGATTGGCACTCTATTACTCATTATCAAAAGGAACTTATTCTTCCTCTTCCTCATCTTTTCCTACTCCTTGCTCCATCGCCTTCCACGCAAGAGTGGCACACTTGATGCGAGCAGGGAATTTAGAAACGCCAGAAAGAGCTTCGATGTCACCTAGATCATAGGATTCATCATCATAGTCGTTCCCTAACATCATATCATAAAAAATCTTTGCAAGCTTTACAGCATCTTCGACAGGAAGGCCTTTAACAGCCTGTGTCATCATAGAAGCTGATGCTAAACTGATCGAACACCCTTCACCGTCAAACTTAGCCGATTCGATCTTTCCATCTTCTACTTTTAAGGTAAGCTGGATGCGATCGCCGCATGTTGGGTTATTCATATTGATCGTCAGAGCATTATCCTCAATAACCCCTTTATTGCGTGGGTTTTTGTAATGATCCATGATGACCTGACGATATAGCTGATCTAAATTAGAAGACATGACCGAAATACTCCTTTGCTGTTGTTAAGCCTTTAAGAAAAGCATCGATGTCATCTTCAGTGTTATACAAGTAGAAGCTAGCACGTGCTGTTGCTGTAACATCTAACCATTTCATGAGCGGCTGTGCACAGTGATGGCCTGCACGAACAGCAATTCCCTCAGAATCTAAAACGGTTGCTACATCATGCGGATGAACATCATCTAAGTTGAACGTTACAAGTCCTGCTCGTTCTTTCGGACCAAAGATCGTAACACCCTCTAACTCTGAAAGGCGCTCCATCGCATATTCAGCAAGTACATGTTCATGTTTTAACACATTATCAAGACCGATTTCTTCTAAGAAATCAATCGCAGCACCTAGACCAATCGCTCCAGCGATGATCGGTGTACCACCCTCAAACTTCCAAGGCAGTTCTTTCCACGTTGATTCTTGAAGTCCTACAAAATCAATCATTTCTCCACCGAACTCTACTGGATCCATCTTGTTGAGAAGTGCTTTTTTTCCGTAAAGCACGCCAATACCAGTAGGTCCACACATTTTATGTGCTGAAAAGGCAAAGAAATCACAATCTAGATCTTGAACGTTTACTTTCATGTGAGGGGCACTCTGAGCGCCATCCACAACCATTACAGCTCCGTTCTTGTGCGCGATTGCTGCGATCTCTTTGATCGGATTGATCGTTCCTAACACGTTCGATACCTGCATAACTGAGACGATCTTAGTATGCGCTGTAACTGTATTTTCAACATCCACTAGATCGATCGTGCCATCAGGCTGTAAAGGAATGTACTTAAGTGTTGCACCAGTGGTTTTCGCCACTTGTTGCCATGGAATGATGTTGCTGTGATGCTCCATAGGAGTGATCACAATCTCATCACCTTCAGAAAGGTTAGCCATACCATAGCTTCTTGCTACCGTATTGATCGCTGTTGTTGTACCACGTGTAAAGATAATTTCCTGTGTAGACTTAGCTCCGATGAAGCGGCGTACCTTTTCACGTGCTCCTTCATAACCATCTGTAGCACGAGTTCCAAGTGTATGAACACCTCGGTGAACATTCGAGTTGTACTCTTTGTAATATTTATCTAAAGCTTCGATTACTTGTATTGGTTTTTGTGAAGTCGCTGCACTGTCAAGGTAAACGAGAGGTTTGCCGTTAACTTCCTGATCTAGGATAGGAAACAGCTTTCTCCATTCGTTTGCACTCATTAGCGCACTTTCCTTTCGATAACCTCGACTAAACGATTTTTAACAGATTCTAAAGGCATCTGACTAACGACAGGTGCTAAGAATCCATGAATGATCAAGCGCTCCGCTTCAGCTTTTGGAATACCTCGGCTCATCAGATAAAACATTTGAAGAGGATCGATTCTTCCAACTGATGCAGCATGACCTGCTGTAACATCATCTTCGTCGATCAAGAGGATCGGGTTCGCATCACCACGTGCTTTTTCACTTAACATAAGTACACGTTCCGTTTGCTCACCATGAGACTTTGTAGCACCGTGCTCAATTTTTGTAATACCGTTAAAAATAGAGCTCGCGTTATCTTTCATTACCCCATGAGTAAGGATATAACCTTCAGAATGTTTACCGTGGTTAAAGATTTGCGCTACGAAGTTTTGCTTTTGATCACCGCGACCGATTGTTACCGTCTTTGTATCTGTGAAAGATCCATCACCAATCAAGTGAGTCGTGTTATCAGATACCGTATTTCCGTCATTAAACTGACCCAACGCCCACTCGATGCGAGCATCTTTCTCAGCACGACCTCTGCGGTTCACGTATGTTGTCATTCCTTTTGCAAGGTTATCCACAGCACCGTAAACGACTTTTGCACCGCTGCCTGCGTATACTTCTGACACGATGTTAGCAACAGATTCTGATGATTCATTCGTTGATAAGTAGTTTTCTACATACGTTACAGAGCTGTTGTCTTCTGCAGCAACGATAACATGGTTGAAGATCGCTGCTTCATCATCTTGGTAGTAGACCGCTTGAATCGGAGCAGAAAGTTCAACGTTTTTTGGAACGTATAAAAATGCTCCATTCACGAATAGTGCTGCATGAAGTGCTGGAAGGCGATTTTCATCAACCGCTACAGCTTTCATGAAGTACTTCTTCACTAGCTCTTCATGCTCTTTTGCAGCTGTTAGTAGATCTGTATAAATAACACCTTGATCCTTTACGGACTCTTCAAGTGCAAAATAGACAGGTGTTCCATTATGGATAACAAGAACATTTTTCGCTTCTTCTTCAGAACCGATCAACGCCTTAACATCTTCTGGAAGTTCATTGAACGCAACAGGAGTGCCAGTTGCTTCATGTTTGAATTCTGTAAAGTTCCATTTATCGATCTTAGTTTTGTCCGGTTTAGGCATCGGAAGCTCTTGAGCTAATTCCAATGCTTGCAAACGAAGTTCCTGCAGCCAAGCGGGTTCCTGTCTGCTGCTTGAAAAACCGGTTACGTAGTCCTTATCAAATCTTAGGCTCGTATCAACTGACATGTATAGTCCCCCTTAATGCTTACGCTTCTTGACCAACAGTTTCGTCTTTAATTCCTAGCTCTTCTTTAATCCAGTCGTATCCTTCAGCTTCAAGACGTTGAGCTAATTCAGGTCCACCAGATTTCACAATACGCCCTTGCATCATAACGTGTACTTTATCAGGAGTGATGTAGTTCAATAGGCGTTGGTAGTGAGTGATGATCAAGCAACCGAAATCAGGGCTGCGCATTTCGTTAACACCTTTAGCCACTACTTTAAGAGCATCGATATCAAGTCCTGAATCGATCTCATCAAGGATTGCTAATTTAGGCTCAAGCATCATCATTTGAAGAATCTCGTTACGCTTCTTTTCTCCACCAGAGAATCCTTCGTTTAAGTAACGGTGAGCAAACGCGTTGTCCATCTCAAGGTGATCCATCTTTTTGTCTAGCTCACGGATAAATTTCATTAAAGAAATTTCGTCGCCTTCTTCACGCTTTGCATTGATAGCAGAACGTAGGAAATCAGCGTTCGTAATACCGCTTACTTCTGATGGGTATTGCATAGCTAAGAAAAGACCAGCTTGTGCACGCTCATCAACTTCCATATCTAAAAGGTCTTCTCCGTTGAACGTAACTTTACCAGAAGTCACTTCATATTTAGGGTGTCCCATTAACGCTGCAGAAAGAGTAGACTTTCCTGTTCCGTTAGGTCCCATGATCGCGTGGATTTCTCCACCATTTATTTCGAGATCTAACCCTTTAATAATCTCTTTATCTTCAATAGATACACGAAGATCTTCAATCTTTAAATTAGGTGCTGACATAATACAACCTCCATTAAGAAATCATTCTCAAGATTTTGATAAAAGGCACAAAATAGCCATTCTCAATTTATTCTCATTCTAATCTTATAACAAATGAAATGTATGTTCAAGGGAACGAGCTGTTTACTTTTCCATTGTTGTCATAATATCTGTTCATCAGTCTTCATATTTGAAAAAAGGCTGACCCATGAGGCAGTAAACCACCTGATGAATCAGCCTTTTGAAATTTTAAGTTCATATGTTACGGCGTATGGTATCTATTTGCATCTGCCGCTATTTCTAATCCTTTTTTGTATTCCTTATCTCGGACCTTCTCAACGTCTAACCTTTTTTCCAAATCCCTCTCATACTCTGCAAAACCACAGCCATGTGACTGGTGCATTGCTTTTTCCATCTCGGACGTATGTTTTACTTTAATGGGGTGGATAATGAATCAATCCTTTCAAAGTTAAAGTTATTTACTAATGTTAGCGTATCAGCAACACTCGTTTCACTCAAACTGTTATCCATGTAAAATCACCCCGCATAAGCGTGCATAATGATTCCTATTGAAAACAGATGGGACGTTCTGTGTAATCCTGCTAAATGCGCTACATTACTTCCATTACCTTCTTAGGATGATTTCAAAACATGAAAAGTGTGGAAATTAGACATTCCATTAATGACGAGGTTTATTTAATTCCTTAATGCACTCTTGAACGAGGGTCACACCTTGGCTCATAGCGGCTCCCCCACCAAATGCAGCAGAAACTCCCACAGCTTCAAGGATTTCATTTTCTGAACACCCTTGATCTAAACATCCTTTTGTGTGGTAGATGATACAATACTCATCTTGCGAATAGATACTGATCCCTAAAGCGATCAACTGCTTATACTTCTCTGAAATCTCACCCTCTTTAAAGCAATGGCGTGTAAATTCATTATAAGCATGTGTAAGTTCAGGCATGTTCTCATTATATTTTCCTAAGCCTTCTTTATAGCGGATCAGGTGATATTGTGTTGAATTCGATCCCGGTAGTGGCTGCTCTTCTTGTTTCATTTCATTCACTCCTGTCAAAATAGTAAACAGGTTTAGTATGAGTTATTCATAAGCCGGTTATGTAATAAACATTCGTAAGTTTTTTTCCGAAAAGCCTATAAATGATGTTTGGAGGACTATAAAAGTATTTGAGGGACCATAAATAAAGTTCAATGGCTTATAAAATACTTTAAAGGACTAAGATGTTGTAGGTTCATTTTTACTCACAAAAAAAGAACTGACTTTAACAAATAAGTCAGTTCTTTCTCAATCACTATTCTGTTACTGGCACTACTGCACCTTCATATTTCTTTTTAATGAAGTCTTGGATCTCTTTAGAACGCAGTACTTCCACTAAAGCTTTAACAGACTTCTTATCTTTATCTCCTTCACGAACGGCAATGATATTCACGAACGGAGAATCAGACCCTTCTAAGGCGATCGCATCTTTCTGAGGATTCAATCCTGCATCGATCGCGTAGTTTGTGTTGATTAGAACCGCATCGCCTTCACCGTTCTTATATGCTTTTGGAAGCATTCCTGCATCAACGTCTGCTTTAAATTTAAGCTTCTTAGGATTTTCAACAACATCTTTAATCTGTGCCTCTGCTCCGGCACCTTCTTTCACTTTAATCAAGCCTTCTTTTTCAAGTAAGCCAAGCATACGGCCATGATCAGCTACAGAGTTAGACATGATAATTGTTGCGCCTTCAGGCAGTTCATCCAGTGATTTGTATTTTTTGGAATAGACACCGATCGGCTCAAGGTGGATCCCACCCGCGTTCTCGAATTTGTAACCATGGTCTTTCATTTGAGACTCTAGATAAGGAACGTGCTGAAAGTAGTTCGCACCGATTTCTTTTTCATCTAAAGATTTGTTCGGCAACACATAATCTTGGAACGTTTTGATCTCAAGTTCGATACCCTTTTCTTTTAAAAGAGGCTTTGCTTCTTCTAGAATTTCAGCATGCGGTACGTTTGATGCACCTACTACAATCTTCTCGTCGCTGATTCCACCTTCTGTTTTGTTCCCACAAGCAGCAAGTGCCGCAACAAGAACGGTTAATACAAGAACAGATAATACTTTTTTCATATGAAATTCCTCCTTGTTGTCAAAAAAACAATTATCTCTTATCTAACGCTGTTGTAATTCGATCTCCAATCCACTGGATAACGAAGACAATGACCAAGATCAGTGCTGTTGAAATTAACGTAACATCTGCGTTGTCTCTTTGGTAACCTTCCATGTAAGCCAAGTTTCCTAAGCCGCCAGCACCAACAACTCCAGCCATTGCCGTATAACTTACGAGCGCGATCGCAGTAACAGTGATTCCTGAAACAAGAGCCGGTGTGCTTTCTGGAATAAGAACTTTAAATATGATCTGAGCGTTTGTAGCACCCATCGATTTGGCCGCTTCGATAACCCCTTTATTAATCTCTCTCAAAGCGATCTCAACCATACGTGCATAAAATGGTGCAGCACCTACGATTAGAGCTGGAAGCGCAGCTTCAGCGCCTAACATCGTTCCTACAATCAAGCGTGTGAATGGAATCAATAAGATGATTAAGATAATAAACGGAATCGATCGAAAGACGTTAACGATTATGGCAATGATGCTATTTAAAAACTTATTTCCCCACAAGTTTCCTGGAGAAGTTAAGAATAACGCTAATCCGAGAGCGAGCCCTAAGAAAAATGTAATGACAACTGAGATAGCCGACATATATAACGTTTCTTTTGTAGCTTCTAATAGAACGTCCCATTGAACATTTGGGAACCATGTACTAAGCATTATGAATCACCTCTACTTCAACCTGCACACTATTTAAAAACTCCATTGCACGAGCTAGTGCAGGTTCTGTACCTTTTATCTGAATAAACAACGTCCCATAAGGTCCATTCTGAGTCTGAGTAATCTTCCCTTGAAGAATATTAACATCCACTTCATACTTACGAATCAATTCTGTGATTAAAGGCTGTCCCGCTCGTCCACCGATGAAAGTCAGCTGAACGATTCGACCTTCAGGAAATTCAGAAATGAACTGTTTAATCGTATCTACCGTTTCTTCAGGTTCTGTTACTTGTTTCACAAAATCCTTCGTAATAGGTTCTGTCGGATTTTTAAAGACGTTTAAAACATCGCCTTCTTCTACCACTCTACCTTGCTCCATAACAGCTACACGGTGACAGATTTTTCTGATGACATGCATCTCATGAGTGATAAGAACAATTGTCAGATCTAACTTTTTATTGATCTCAACAAGTAGATCCAGAATGCTGTCTGTTGTTTTAGGATCGAGTGCTGAAGTGGCTTCATCACATAAAAGAACTTTCGGCTCATTAGCAAGAGCACGCGCAATACCTACACGCTGCTTTTGCCCCCCACTTAGTTGTGATGGATAGGAACCACCACGACCTTCTAATCCTACAAGATCGATCAACTCATCAACACGCTGTTTGATTTTAGCTTTTGGATAACCCGCAATTTCAAGAGGAAAAGCGATGTTTTCTCTTACTGTGCGAGACCATAACAAGTTAAAATGCTGAAAGATCATAGAGATTTCTTGTCTGGCTTCTCTAAGTTTTTTCGATGACAACTCAGACATGTTTTTGCCACCGATCGTAACTGTACCGCTAGTCGGACGCTCCAACATGTTAAGGATTCGGATCAATGTACTCTTACCCGCGCCACTGTAACCAATAATTCCGTATATTTCTCCTTGCTTTATGTTTAAATCTACCGTATCAACTGCCTTTACTTCACCATCTTTGGTTTGAAAGACTTTACGGACTGACTGTAAATTAATCAAGATTCTTACCTCATTTCTTATCTAAAATATTGCTATCTTCAGCATACAATGTTGCTTTTGAACGTGGTTGATCTCCATTTCAGGATGCTCGCTTTCCGCGGGGCGACCGGTGAGCCCCTTGCCGCTTTGCGCCCTTAAGGGTCTCACCTGACCGCTCGTCCCACAGGAGTCTCGCACCTTCCACTCCAATCAACTACTCAGTGATGTCTTAACTAAACATCAACTTGTAATCACTTTAGGATAAACAACAAAAAATGCCTCTCTGCTTCAATATGAGCAGAAAGGCATATTATATTCTATGCACGTTCTCCTCATCTCCCAAGACTACTTAAAGCCTTGCAGGAATTGGCACCTTTCTAGTTCACCATTCATAAGAATGCAATGATCTAGCGGTTGCCGGGTTTCATAGGGCCAGTCCCTCCACCTCTCGTGATAAGTAAAAAAGTGTTACTTTATTAAGTTAAAGCGATGCATTTATGAATCACTGTGAAGAATATTATCATCCTTGTCGATTCGTGTCAAATATTTTTAGCAGTTCGAACTAATACCCCAGCAGAGATTTCTTCCCAATGGGAACTCAAGTAAAAAATCGCTTCCCATTTTAAGCGTTGTCTCAGTGTACCTTGGAACTCAATCATCTCTTGTCTCAATAATGTGCTAAGCTTCATTTTCCCTTCAAGTAACAACGATAGATACTTCGGATTTCCTGTAAACGTGACTGTTCTGTTCCGCTCTCCTTCTCTGTATTCAATTTTCAGTGTGGTGTCATCCTTACATTTAAAACTGGGCTTTACCGGAATATTATAAAGAGAAAGATATGGACTTTTTGCGATTTGACTTTCAAAGTAGCGAATATCCAACATTAAAAATCCCCCCGAATTGGTTGTTACTTCACCGATTCTAGAGGAATATTCATATACCTTTATAAACCCTTCGACAGCCAGAAGGAATCGTAATTGGTTTTACGACACGTTATCTCATAATTAGTGTTTATGTTTCTTTTCTTGCTTATCATTTTCATGTCTTTGATCATCTTTTTTAGTTTCGTTTCTATTATTTTGCTTGTTGTAGTTCTTATCCTGCTGTTTGTTTTCTTTTCTTTGTTCTTTTGGTTGTTTAAAGTTCTTACCGTTTTTTTGGGACCTCGCAGGATCCTTCATCATTTTAGGTTCTACTTTTTTCTCTTGTTGCTTAAGACCATTTTTGTTATTAGACTTGATGTTTTTGTTGCGTTCTTCATCATTTCGTTTTTCGTTCGTAACCTTTTGAGGTTTAACAAGGTTTTCTTTAGACTCTTTAACCGAATGTTGTTTAGCTTCTTTTTTCATACGTTCATCAGAAGACTTTCCTTTGACTTCATGTGGTGCAGCCTTAATTTTACGTGGATGGGGAACAGATTTAATATCTTTAGAAGAAGTGGCATTTACCTTAAGTTCTTGAAACTTCACTTCTTTAATCTTTTCTTCTTTAAGTTGTTTGTCGTTCTTCGTTGCTTCTTGAAAAGCTGTGTATTTACCAGAAGATACGCCTAGTTGTTTTGCTTTTTTTCGAACTTCATGGTTCGTTTCAGAAACAGTAATGGCTACAGGATACTGAACGACGGCTTTCTTCACAATAGCGTTCAGCGCCTGATCTAATTCCTGCTTGGTTTTCTTATCACTCGATTTATCAGATACTGTAGTGATCAACATGGATTGATTTTCTTCCATATAGCCTTCTGATTGATAAGCTTTAATGAGTTGATCCGCAAATACTTCAAACGGCAAACGATCGTCAGTAGAAAAATTGTATTTCTTAACGATCTGTTTAGCTTCATCGTTAAAAGCATCCATTTCAACAACTCTCATTTCGTCGTCAACGCCAACCTCGAGGCTTGGATTGATATCAAAGCTAACATATGCAGCCGCAGCGGAATGGCTGCTATTCGGCATGAGACCCGAAAGAAAAAGAAAGGCGATCAAAGCTGCGACTGAAAACGAAATGGACGGCAACACAAAAAGACTTCTTTTTTTGTTTGAAAAATAAGAAGCCTGGTATTCATTACCTACAAGAGGTCTTTTTCCTGCTGGTACTCTTACTGTCACGAAGGTTCCGTCCTTCATAAGAAGAGTTGCTTTTTTATTCTGAACTTCAATAACGATGCCGCTGCCGTTCTTCAATGATATCCCTCCCGCATGTAGCAGGATCAGTATAAATTTACAGGCAAGAGAACATCGCATTCCCTTGCCGGTAACCTTATTTACCTCACCTTATGGCTGAATGTATGATTTCAGCGCTTGAAAATCGCCTAAATATATAAGTGAAACTGCTATTATATACTTTCGATTTCTCTCTATGGTTTTACGACTACAGGATACCATATTTAATAAATCTTTTATTGGTAATTGCTTTTTTTCTTTTAAAAACGCGGCAAGTTCTTCGTTCTCAGCTAAAAGACGTGCGATTTCTTTTGCATTTTCACGTGCATCCACATGTTTCGGACAATGCTTACTTAGTACTTTAAAGTTCAGTCCGAACGTTTTTAATAGCTTTTGGTACTCTTCAATTTCATAAACCCGATTCTCTACTTGAATCTGGTCTTCGAAATGATCCATCGCAGCTTTTTGTTCAGCATAACTTTCTTCTAAACGACCTTCTTCGTCTTCCTCATCGGGTTGCAAAAAGATCAATCGGTTCTGGCGGACTTCTTTACGGATATAATCAATGACTCTGCGACGAATAACCATATCAGCAAAAGACAAGAAACGGCTTCCTTGACCTTCTTGGTATTGATCTATCGCTTCGTTGAAGGCAAAAAGACCTACACTAAACTCGTCCATCGTACGATCTATATATTGACTGCATACTTTTGATGTTACTTTTTTAATGAATGGTTGGTAATCACCAATCAGTTCATTTCTAAGTTTTTCATCGTCTCTTGCTTGGATCGTTAGAACTTTATCTTCTATGCTCGTTAATTTATTACTCGATAATTTATTTTTCCCCATCGGGAATACTGCATTTAAATTTAAAGATGCCATGATTATCAATCACCTCAGTTAAAAAATTGCTTTGCCTTTTGTTTCGTTTATTAGTGAATCGTATATTTTTATTTTAAAAATAAAATCATTCTTATTTACCACAATAAGCTAGGGAGCAAACATGCAAACAAGCTCTCCTATTCATTTATACCATGACTTTTGACATTTGTAGGATACAGTTCTATAACAATATTACAACGTCCGTAACATTTGTGACGTTATCGTTAAAGTACTGAATTGACAAAACAAACTGATAATTTCTCTATAACGCTTGAAAACCCCTCTATTAGAGTTATTAACGTTATTTTAAAATAAAAAAACACATCCTTAATTGTTACAAAAGGATGTGTTCACGACATTAAATTCCCATATATTTCTTAAGATTTAACCCCCGAAAAACATAGTTTTTTGTAGAATTAGGCGATGAATTAAAAAATGTGGGGTGTATCCCACATTTTGTCCATCCTTAATCTTCCTTTTCCACTAGTTTTAACATGGATTTATAAATATTCCCCGCAGATTGAAGCGCATAAATTCGATCAATAGCAATTCCTCTAGACAGAATGAGTAAACAGGGCACGCTAGTTACTCCATATTTGGCAGCAAGCTCAGGCATCTCATTAATATTACTAACACCTACGGCTATATTTTCGTCTTTTTGAACACGTATCGTTTCCACAGCAACCTCAAACATCTTCTTCCCCATTTTACAAGTCCCACAAAGCGGAGTCTCCAGATACAAAAAATATGGATGTTGCAGCGATTGTTCAATAACGGTTTCCCAATTTTTTCGAGTGATTTCCTTCATGGTATTACTCCATTACTTTTTCTAGTGATACAGTTAGCAACACATCGTCATCGCTTGATGGCTGCCCTCTTCCATCTTTGTTGTTCGTTACAACAAACATTTTGTTATCTTCAATAAGGATATCACGAATCCGTCCTTCATTGGAAACAATTGAGGTTATCTTTTTAGATGAGATGCTAACCTTCTTTACGCTTTCTCCTCTTAGAGCTGCCACATACAGATACCCGTTTTTATAGTCGATGCCAGAAGGTGCCCATGTATCATTACTAGAGTGAATCCAAGGTGGTTCTAAGCCATCCCTTTTCTCATCCCCTCGAACGAGCGGCCATCCGTAATTTTTACCTGGCTTAATTTTATTGATCTCATCATAATTGGATGATCCATGCTCCGCAGCAAACATGGTACCTTTATCATCCCATGTCATTCCTTGTGGATTACGATGACCATATGAATAGATTGGAGAAGGGTAGAAAGGATTATCTTCTGGAAAAGAACCATCCTTATTTATTCTTAGAATTTTCCCAGCCAGGCTTTCTAAGCTTTGAGAGAGATCTTCTTCTCCGGTATCCCCCGTTGTTATGTACAACTTTTGATCTGGTCCCCATTCCATTCTTCCACCGTTATGTGTGTATCCACCCGGAATATCATCAAGAAGGATTCTGCTTTCTTTCCATTCATCATTCTCAAAGCGCATCTCAACCACTCGATTTACTAAACCACCTGATTTTTCATACGTATAATAGCCATAAGCTATTTTATTGGTTTCGAAATCTCGATCTAAAAGAAAGCCAAGAAAACCTCCTTCCCCGCCATCAGCCAAAGCTTCTGAAAATATAGGGGAATAAGAGGTCTTTTTTTGATTTGGCCCTAATAAAACAAGCCCCCCAGTTCGTTCACTGATCCACATTTGTTTTGGGGTACTGTTTATTTGCCAAGGGATATTTAACTTTGTGCTCACAACATCTTTGGAAGACGGACTTCCTTCATCTTTATTTAAAGGACTACAACCACTAATCAAGCAAAAGGCAGTTAGAAGACTGTACCAATTTTTTTTCATAGCCTAGCCTAAACAATTCTTTTGAATATTAAAATGTGCACCTACCAATACCTTTGCAAGGTACATCAGAGGTGTTTTTGCAACTTCTCTGTACATCTTATTAATATATAAATGCTCCGCATTCGGTAATTCACGTTGCAGTTGCTTTCTTAGTTTATGACCTGCATCATCAGCATCGACCAGAATATAAACATCTCGATCTTCAATGGCTAATGCCAGCTCTTCTAATTTATCCAAACCTAACGTTCCATTCGTACAAATAATTTCAACCGGTTCATCCAGGATTGCGGCTAACTTATCCTTATCTGATTTACCTTCGACAATAATTACTTTGTTTTTGATTTCATTCATTACTCATCTCTCCTATACTTTGAAGACTATAAAATGAATGCATCGCTTAGATTATATATTTGCTTTATTTTATTAAAATCCTGCAAGAGATGTTCTTTATTACTATACCCCTTTTTCCTATTTTCCTACCTATTTGTATTTGATGTATGCGTTTTGTACTAATTCTTCTCAATCGCGTTTGACAACCTGTTACTTAAGGGAATTTAGGTGTCATAAAACGAATATTGGAGGAGTCATCACATGGCAAAAACAGAACCAAAAATGAGCCGAGCTGATGCAGGCAGATTAGGTGGAGAGAAAACATCCAAATCACGCGGAAAAGAATTCTATCAACAGATTGGAAAAAAAGGCGGTACCTCCACATCAAAAAAGCATAGCACGACTTTTTTCCAGGAAATCGGAAGAAAAGGCGGCAGCTCTACCTCTAACACACACAATAAAACGTTTTATCAGGAAATCGGAAAAAAAGGTGGTACCGCTACTTCCCAAAAACAAGATAAAAGTTTCTATCAGAAGATCGGATCAAAAGGCGGTAGTGCTGAACGAAACAAACTAAATTAAATGGAAAAAGAGGATGACTGCCAAGGTAACACGTTGACATCATCCTCTGAGTGCTGAAATTAGCACCAACCTTTATCACATTCATCCACATATTTTGATGGATTTGGTAATTCTACAGGCTTTTCACGTTTATAAATCTTATCAGCATCAAATTCAAAACCCTCAGCCATCTCATACATGTTTCCCTGATTTGTAAAGCGAATCTGACCAATCTCATCCTTATCTAAGTAAAGAGACATCGATCCGCCTTTCATTTTTCCAAAAACTCGTGATGTAACATCTCGTCTATCTTGGTTCATAAAAAAATCCCTCCAAAAAAGAATAGCAGTATGTCTATTCTTTCCTGAAGAGATTGATTTCATTAATCTTCTTTGATTAATTCTTCGTACTGTTCAGCAGTCATTAACTTTTCAACCTCAGAAGCATCTGAAAGTTCTACAACAACCATCCAAGCTTTTTCATATGGAGACTCGTTAACAAGTTCAGGGCTATCATCAAGGTCTGCATTTACTTCTACAACTTTTCCAGAGACAGGCGCATATAATTCAGAAACAGTCTTAACAGATTCTACGCTTCCGAAAGGCTCGTCCGCAGTAAGTTCGTCCCCAACTTCAGGAAGTTCAACGAATACGATATCTCCTAGTTCGTCTTGTGCAAATGCTGTGATACCGATACGAACTTTATTGCCTTCTTCTGTTTTTGTCCACTCGTGCTCTTCTGAATAGCGTAATTCTTTTGGAAATTCCATGTGTAATCCCTCCAGCTTTTCTTGGTTTTATAATAACTACAATAAATGGTTTATCATAGTCAGTAACAATGTTATTTACTCCAAGTGTTTTCGTACTGCTCTTCTTTAAATCCCACTGTAACCTCTTTGCCGTCTGTTGCGATCGGCCTTTTAATTAGCATTCCATCACTTGCTAAGATTTCAAGCAGCTCTTCTTCAGAAGCTGTATTCATCTTCTCTTTCATACCCAACTCACGATACTTCATTCCGCTCGTATTAAAGAATTTCTTGATCTCTAAACCACTCAGGTCGATCAGTTTCTTCAGTTCATCAGCAGAAGGCGGGTTTTCCACGATATGTATAGGTTCAAAGGCTACGTCGTTTTCTTTTAGCCATTTTTTTGCTTTTTGGCAAGTTGAGCATTTTGGATATTCATACACTTTCAGTAGCATTATATCACCCCTTCTCATAGTACCACAAACTAGTGTTACCAATAAAACAAGAAATTCTGCACGTTGTTAATTTGTTTTATTAGATGTTGAAAACGAGATCCCGTTTTCGGTTACTCCCTTTTTATGGACAGAGGGTATAATCAGAGTTGGCAATTGTCGAAGATTGTAGACTCGCGGATAAACTGCCAAAACTTTTGGAGTGGGAGCCGAAATTCGTGGATAAACTGCTTAAATTTGTGGATTGAAGGTGTTTATTTATGGATTCAATTTTCGGAATACCCCTACATACCCCTTTAGGTATCATCCTAAATCCGTTTTCGCACATGAAACTGCACCTTATAAAGGTATTTTTCGATGTCTGCGATCAAAAATCGATGTGTTAGTTTCTTTTTTCACGATTTTTACTTCCGAACCACTTAAAAACCAAACAAAAAAGGCCCTCCTACAAATGCAGGAGGGAAAGATAAGATATTTTGAAGGTTAGCGTAAATTCAAATCAATTAAACGATATAGCGTTCTTCTTCAAGAAGCTGAACCGCTAGTTCACGCTTCTTCTTAATCACGTTAATAGGTGTGTGGCGCGTCAGTTTCTTTAACGCGGACAACATCATGCGGAGCATGTCGCCTTCTTCAACAGCAATGATGGACTCTTTTGCATGAGCTTCAATGCGGTTGAACGCTTCTTGGCAATACACTTCTGTGTATAGCAGTTTTTGTTTTGCCTTTTCAGCTCCAGATCTTTCGATTGCTTTTTCTGTACGTAAGAGAACAGATTCCATGTTGTACACTTCACTAATGATATCGGCTAAGTTTGATAATACTTCTTGCTCTTGCTCTAACTTAGGTCCAAACTTTTGAACGGTTAATCCAGCAGTCATCAAGAAAATCTTCTTTGCCATAGACACAAGATATTTTTCTTGATCTAAACTTTCAGTACCTACTTCAACAGGCATTAACATCATAAGCTCTTGTTGAAGCTGAGTTGCTTTTTGAATAAGTGGCAGTTCGTTTTTCATCGCTTTTTTCACAAGCGTTCCTGGTACTAACAAACGGTTGATCTCGTTCGTTCCCTCAAAGATTCGGTTGATACGAGAATCGCGGTATGCACCTTCGATCTCATATTCAGACATGAAGCCGTATCCACCATGGATCTGAACGCCTTCGTCTACTACATAGTCCAAAACTTCTGAAGCTGACACTTTGTTCAGTGAACATTCGATCGCATACTCTGCGATCGCTTTTGCTAATTCACGACCATCTTTTTGCTTTTCTTCAGATAGCGCGCCTAAACGGTTTTCAAAAAGACCTACTGTTCGATACACAGAACTTTCAGCTGCATACGTTTGAACAGCCATGTTCGCAAGCTTTTCTTGAATGAGGCTAAAAGAACTGATCTTACGCTTGAACTGCTGACGCTCGTTCGCGTATTTTACAGATACTTCAAAAGCACGTTTCGCTGCTCCTACACATCCTAATGCCAGCTTGTAACGGCCGATGTTCAGAATGTTAAAGGCGATCAAATGCCCTTTTCCTGCTTCCCATAATAGGTTTTCCTTAGGAACTTCTACATCTTCTAGGATTAGAGTTCTTGTTGAAGAGCTCTTGATTCCCATCTTCTTCTCTTCTGGTCCTGTGGAAACGCCTTTATAATCTCTTTCAACGATGAACGCTGTAAACTGTTCGCCATCGATTTTTGCATATACTACGAAAACGTCAGCGAATGCAGAGTTTGTGATCCACTGCTTCTCACCGTTTAATACATAGTGAGTACCTTCAGCGTTAAGCTTTGCTGTTGTTCTTGCACCAAGTGCATCAGATCCAGAACCCGGCTCAGTTAAAGCATAAGCTGCGATTTTTTCACCTGTTGCGAGTTCAGGTAAGTATTTTTTCTTTTGTTCTTCGTTTCCAAAAAGAACGATAGGAAGTGAGCCGATTCCTACGTGAGCTCCATAACTGATCGAGAAACCGCGTCCGCGTGCGAACTTTTCAGTAATGAGTGAAGAGGAAATCTTATCAAGACCTAAGCCGCCATATCCTTCAGGTACATCTGCTCCTAAAAGTCCCAGTTCTCCCGCTTTTGTTAATAACTTTCTGGAAACGGTAAAATCGTGATCTTCCATCTTTTCAAGTTGAGGTACAACTTCTTTCACAACAAAATCTTCCGTTGTTTTTGCAATCATTAAATGTTCTTCTGAAAAATCCTCAGGTGTATAAATATCTGCTGCTGGAATGTCTTCTATTAAAAAACTTCCACCAATAATTTGTTTTTCTGCTGTATTCGACATGTTTTCTCCTCCTCGTTATCCTACTAGTTCAAATACGCCTGCTGCTCCCATTCCACCACCGATACACATCGTTACTACTCCGAACTGTTCATTACGACGCTTCATCTCGTGTAAGAGAGTTAATGTTAACTTTGTTCCAGAACATCCTAGCGGGTGGCCCAGTGCAATCGCACCACCATTTACGTTTACCTTATCTTCTGGAAGGTTCAGTTCACGAATGACTTGAACGCTTTGGGAAGCAAATGCCTCATTCAACTCGAACAAGCCGATGTCCGAAATTTCTAATCCTGCCATTTTTAATGCTTTCGGAATAGCTGCTACAGGACCTACTCCCATAATGTCTGGAGCTACCCCAGCTACTGCAAAAGAACGGAATTTCAACAATGGTGTTAAACCTTCTGCTTCTGCTTTTTCCCTGTTCATAACAAGAACCGTTGCAGCGCCATCACTTGTTTGTGAGGAGTTCCCTGCTGTTACAGAACCCGTTGGTGTGAATGCCGGACGAAGCTTACCCAGTACATCAACGGTTGTTCCCGGACGAACTCCTTCATCGATGGATACAGCAATCTCTTTTTCCACTAGCTTCGACTGTTCATCTAACCACCGTTTCATCACATGTACAGGAACGATTTCGTCGTTAAACTTGCCTTCTTTAATCGCTGCTGCTGCTTTTTGATGACTTCTTACAGCAAATTCGTCTTGATCTTGTCTTGAGATGCCGAAGCGTCTCGCTACTTCTTCTGCTGTATGACCCATACCCATGTAATATTGCGGCACCGTTTCAACTAAGTAAGGGTTAGGCTTTACAACATGACCTACTACAGGAACAAGACTCATAGATTCAGCTCCACCTGCAAGAATGGCTTCCGCTGCACCAAGCATGATTTTTTCTGCACCATACGCGATACTTTGCAACCCAGATGAACAAAAACGGTTGATCGTAATGGCTGGTACAGTTTCAGGCAATCCAGCTCTAGCACCGATCAGACGAGCCATATTCATCCCTTGTTCTGCTTCAGGAACAGCACATCCGATGATCAAATCATCAATCTCTCCGTTATAATCACCTGCACGTTTCAACGTTTCTTTAATGGTTACCGCTGCTAGTTCGTCTGGTCTCATATGTGCAAAAGATCCTTTTTTCGCTTTACCAACCGCTGTTCTAGCACCTGCTACTATTACTGCCTCTTTTAACATTGAGTTCTTCCCCCCTTAGTTTCTTAGCGGCTTGCCTTTAACAAGCATGTGCTGCATTCTTGCCTGGCTCTTCGGTTCTCCAGCTAGACTTAGGAATGCTTCTCTCTCCAAATCTAGTAAGTATTGTTCGTCTACCAATGTTCCCTCTGGCACTCTTCCTCCAGCTAAAACAAAGGCTAGTTTCTTTGCGATCTTTAGATCGTGCTCTGAAATGTATTGGCTGAAGTGCATCGTCTGTGCTCCTAAAGCAAGCGTTGCATATCCTGCTTCACCAACCACTGGAATCTTCTTTCTAACAGGCGGTGTATAGCCAAGGCTTTCTAACGCAAGCACTTGTGTCTTCGCATCATGTAAGAGATGATCGCCGTTTACAGAGATACTATCTTCTTTTCGTAAGAATCCTAACTTACGTGCTTCTTGAGCAGAAGTAGACACTTTCGCCATCGCAATCGTTTCAAATGCTTGGTTCGCTACTTTTTGCAGATCTCCCTTCGCCCCTTCTGGCAGTTGCTCTAATAAGCGAAGATAAAGTTCTTTGTTTCCGCCTCCACCAGGAATCAAGCCGACTCCCGTTTCAACAAGTCCCATATACGTTTCAGATGACATTTGAAGTCTTGCTGCAGGAAGCGATACTTCAACTCCCCCGCCGAGTGTCATACCGAAGTTAGCTGCTACTACAGGTTTTGCACTATAGCGAACTCTTGCCATCGCTTGTTGGAATTGACGAACCATCATATCGAGTTCAAAGAAATTGTCGTCTTGTGCTTCCATAAGGATAAGCATCAAGTTGGCACCAACGCAGAAGTTCTTGCCCTGGTTTCCGATGACTAACCCTTTGTAGTTCTTTTCTACTTCGTCGATCGCCTGATGAAGCATCATAATGATTTCAGGTCCGATCGCATTATTCGGAGAATTGAACTCAAGGCCCGCAACATCATCACCAAGATCAATTAATGTTGCTCCACCATTCTTTGTGATCACATTGCCTTTTTCTTTTAAACGGCTTAAATGAACAACTTTTTTATTCTCTTCCACAGGAAGATAGCTTCCGTGGTGGTAGTAAGAGCGATCACCATTCGTTTTTGTATAGAACGAATTCTTTTCAGAGTGAAGAAGTTCTTCTACCCAGCCAGGAACTGTCTCTCCTTCAGCTTTCATTCGTTCTACTGATTGTGGTAAGCCGATCGCATCCCAAATTTCAAACGGACCATGCTCCCATCCGAATCCCCATTTCATCGCTTGGTCGATCGCTACAAGATCATCAGCGATTTCATAACACTTTTCTGCAGAATATAATAGAACCGGTTTAATGATGTCCCATAGAAGTTTACCTGCACGATCATCACTATATAAAAGCGCTTTCACTTTTTGGTTAGTTGTTTTCATTTGTTTTGCAGCTTCTAGTGTTGCTGTCTTCATTTTGGAACGTGGTTTATATTCTAACGTAGCAGGATCTAGCTCCAAGATTTCACTACCTGCTTTGCTTTTTTGTTTCAGATAGAAGCCTTGACCTGTCTTGCTTCCCGTCCAGCCCTTGTCTACCATCTCATTCAAGAAGTCAGGAATCTCAAACACTTCTTTTTCTTTCCCGTCAACTTGCTCATACACATTTTTCGCAACATGAAGGAACGTATCTAACCCAACAACATCAAGCGTTCTAAACGTTGCAGATTTAGGACGACCAATCAAAGGTCCTGTAACCGAATCAACTTCACCTACACTATATCCTTGTTTCATCATCTCTTGCATCGTGATCATCAATCCATATGTTCCGATACGGTTCGCGATAAAGTTAGGTGTATCTTTCGCTTCAACTACTCCTTTTCCAAGTACGTTCTCACCAAAGCTACGCATGAATTGAACAACTTCTGGTTGCGTATCTTCTGTCGGAATGATTTCAAGAAGCTTTAAGTATCGTGGCGGATTGAAAAAATGTGTTCCTAAGAAATTGGCTTTAAAATCTTCAGACCGTCCTTCAGCCATAGCCGAAATCGAGATTCCTGATGTATTTGAAGTGATGATACTTCCAGGTTTTCTATATTGATCTACTTTTTCAAAAAGTTTTTGTTTCACATCTAGGCGTTCAACAACTACCTCAATGATCCAGTCTACATCTTTTAATTTCTCAAGATCATCGGTAAGGTTACCGATCGAAATTAATTCGAGATTTTCTTTAACCGCAAGTGGAGCAGGTTTTTGTTTTAATAATTTTTGCGTGGCAGATAGAGTGAATTTGTTGCGGAATGCAGGGTGATCTTCCGTAATCCCTTTTGCTTTTTCCTCTTCACTTAAAGAAGGCGGTACAATATCCAATAGTAATGTTGGTATTCCGACGTTTGCTAGGTGAGCGGCTATGCCTGATCCCATTACACCAGAACCCAGTACGGCAGCTTTTCGGATTTCACGAGACAAGATGGTCTTCCTCCTTTATTGAATGAATGCTCATTCATTTTTTATCCATAAAAAAATTAATTACCCTACATCCAATATAAAATATATTCTGAATTTTAGCAATAGTTGAGGGTTTTTTCTTTTGTAAACTTTCCTTTCCATCTTATGCAGGTGTGATGCCTATGGTTTATTTAAAGGATTATCGATAAAGTTCTTCGTTTTAAAAGGCTGTTTTCGTATTCATTGTTGCTATTGAAAGTAGTTGATTTTCGATCTTTAAATAAAAGAGGAGTCTGTGTTTAACACAGACTCCTCTTGCATACTATTTATTTTCCGAATACACCTTTTAGTACGAACACAACGTTTGCCGGCCGTTCAGCAAGACGTCTCATGAAATACCCGTACCAGTCGTTTCCGTACGGTACATAAATTCGCATTTTGTAGCCTTCTTGCATCAGTTGATCCTGACGCTCTACACGAATGCCATACAACATCTGGAACTCGAATTGATCATAAGGAATTTTGTGTTTTTCAACTAGATCTTTTGTATATTGAATGATCTCATCATCGTGTGTTGCAATCGCTGTATAGTTCCCGTTCAAAAGATGAGTTTCGATCAGCTTTTTAAAGTTATTATCTACATCGCTCTTTTCCGGATATGCGACAGTTTGCGGTTCTTTATAAGCACCTTTCACTAATCGCAGGTTCGGATGATATTCATCTAATGTTTGAACATCTTCTAATGAGCGGTACAAATAAGCTTGGATAACCGTTGAAATGTTATCGTATTCACTTTTTAGCATCTTAAAGATTTCTAGCGTTTTTTCACAACGTGAATAGTCTTCCATATCGATCGTGATGAAAACATTATGTTTGGTTGCTGCATCCATAATCTTTCTCATGTTGCTCAAAACAAGTTCATCACTAATGTCTAGTCCCATGGAAGTCATTTTTAAAGATAGCTGCGAATCCAACTTCTCTTTACTGATGGCTTTAATCGCATCTATACAATGCTGCGTCATTTCGGCGGCTTCGCGTTCATTATCGACAAACTCACCAAGATGATCAATCGTAACTGGCATTCCCTTTTCATTTAAACGTTTGATAGCCGTAATGGAACTTTCAAGTGTTGCACCTGCCACAAAACGACCTGCCCCGAAACGTAGACCGTATCTTTTAGCAAGGTTGGTTAACGATTTATTTTTAGCAAGAAATAAGAAAAAATTGCGCATAAGTTGTTCCAATCCAATTACCCCCTAATACCCTCAAAATATAAAATAAGATTGGTTAAATTCTCTCTATGATGTAACCGCTTTAAATATATCATTTTTTTTGCGAATATTGTCGATTTTGCAATATTAAAAATATTTTTCATGAGAAAAAGTTTTAAATCATGTTTTACTGAGACAGTTAAACTGATTTTTACGGTACGTGTTATTATATTTCTTACACGTTCACCGGTAAATGACCTAGTTTCACCTATACTAGAGCTAGTTTCACGGCTAACACGTCCTGTTTCACCTGAATACGTCTTCTCACCACCTTTAATCACCTTCCTATCACCGAAAGTAGCAGAAAAGGAGGTGATTACGATAAAAAAGACAGTCTTTATGACTGCCTCATGGTTATATCTTATTTATTTCTGTTCGTTTCGGTGCTTTTCATTCAATTCTTTTATCTCATGAACAAGGTTTTTCATTGCTTCCTTAGCATCTGGATACTCTTCGTTCCAATGCTTTACTAATGGCGGCATACTCTTAGCGATGAACGAATAAAGAGCGTACGTTTTTACCATCTCTACATGCTTTGGATCTGAGTTTCCTAGAAGAAGTTCAGCAAATTTTTCTATTAAACCATCTAGCTGAAGTTTTAATTGATCATCCACGGTTAACTACCCCCTAGATTATTTAGATTTTAAAGTGATACAGAAGATATGATGGCTAGATAAGTAGCGCTCGCTGCTAGGATAGAAGCGACTATTGCAAGTACTATACTTTTGTTTTGCTTAACCGTGGCAACAACAGATAAGACAAGTACGACAGCACCCGCTAGCCAAACAAGACTCATCACTGAGAAGTCAAAGGAAAGCATAGGATTATCCCCAGGAACGATTCCCGAGAATAGAGTAAACAGTCTAGAAGGTTCTTCCATCTTTAATGTATCCGCTACATCATGTGGTGGTGTTTGCTGTGTCATCACCGCTGTTGTTACAAAAGCTAAAAACAAGAAGATTCCTTCGGCTTTTATCCATTTGTTAAGTGCTAATCCAGTCGTACCCTCTTTTAACCTCTTTTTAAGCCATATTCCGTTGATCAGGCTATAGAGCACGATAATCAACAAAAGAATGTGTTTGATCAACAGTGCTTGTCCATAGTCTAACAAATAACTGTTCACATATTGAGGGACGATATAGTTCATTAACCACAAGCCCGCACCAATTACAGTGACTAAGCAGCCCACAGCTAAAGGTGTGAACCATTTATAGAATGACAGACTTGGCCCTTCGCCTTTGCTAAAATACCCACTTACGAGAAGTACCCCCGACCACGTGATCACAGCTATAAAATGCAACGAGTGAGCTAAGAATCCTAACGATTCTAGGCTTGCTGCATGACTCGCATAACCGACGGAGATTCCCATGCCCGTTGTCAAAAAGACGGCTAATCCGGCAAAGAATCGATCTTCTTTTATATCATTAAATAAAACCATAAAGAACAAAAGAACAGAAATTCCGGTTAAGAAAAGCCAACCCTTTCCTACTTCAAAACTAAAAACGATATTCTGGAACGTCATCCAATATCCGAAATCTTCTCCAAGATGCATGGTAAGTCTAATAAGCTCCCCAATTCCAAACAATGGGGTGAAAGCTATTAAAAGTAAGATAAACTTTTTCGAAATAAAAATACTCGGACGGCTTTCTCGTGGAACTGAATATAAGATAAACGCACCCATTAACAAGGTAAAACAAACATATAACATGGCTTTAGCGACAATAAACATGAAATAAGCTCCTTCATAACGATCTAAGCTTTATTGTATCAGTGATTTGGAAAGTAATAAAAGTTTAAGAATGACAATAAAATGAAATCTTAAATAAAAAAAACTAACAGAACAGCGTCTTTCTCGCCTCTGTTAGCTTTCTCATATTATTATCGGTTTCCTCTTTGCACGACTTTGGATAAGAATTTTACTCCATCACCATAGCTAAATTTCCTTGCGGCACGTCTAAACTCTTTCAACCCTTTACGAGTAACGTTAAAATACGGATCAATGAGTCCTTCTTCTTTTAATTGATTCGCTGTTTCAATCGTGATAGAGTGCTGAATTTCTCTCATCTTGTGATTAAATTGCTCTAAACTCGCATTTAATACAAACTCTTTGCCTAACAACTGGACGATATCTTTCGCGTTTCCAGTTTGAGCCGTTTCTTCATCTATGTATTCTTCTTCAACATATTCTTGTTCGAACTCTTCTATATCTTCTTGTACTTGTCCTTCTAAAGGTTCTAATAATGTTGTAATTCGGATAATCTCTTGTTTTGCTAACATGATCTCTTTTTCTTTTTGCAGCAAATAATCTATGTAATCTTTCTTATCTTCTTCATGAAGGTCTTCCGTTACTAAGCGGTTTTTCACTTCATTCTGAACTTGTTTCATACGTTTAATCTGCTCTTCTTGAGATAACAATTCTCGTACAAGCTCTTCTTCTTCAGATTCTGTTAATGTAACTTCATCGTTTTCATCTTGTATGTAAACTTCTTCTACTCTTTGTTCTTGTGTTTCTGGCTCTAACTTACTTTTATTAGCCATTGGCATAACAGACTTTCCAGCCGAAACAAAAGCCATGAGTGCTTCATTTACTTTCACATAAAACATACTGCAAATCCCGATGGCAAAAATAGCTACAAGAAATGCGAGCAAGTCTGAAAAATGAAACGTAAATTCTGTAATCACTAATTTGTACAAGAATACTAGCGATATTAGACTGATTAGAATAATTTTGAACCAATGATTACGAATTTTAATTTTCTCATCTGTTGTTTTCAAATCAATTGCCCCCTTTAAATCGTTATCCCTATAAAGGAATAACCATATAAACATTCGCGATGGTTTTCTTTTTTTGTCCGCAGAAATACAAAAAAACAGCGACCCAAACTACGGAACGCTGTTTATTTACACTATTCAATAACTCCTGTTTCAACTACATCTACTTCAGTTGTTAAATGTATTTTTATTGAAGGATATTGTTTTTGAAATACTTTATAATCCCAACCTTTTTCTCTCCTTCTCACTTGATCACCTAGTCCAAGAGGATCTACTTGTAATTCTTGAAACTTCTTCACGATCCCCTGTGCTTCATCTTGTAATTGTTTTCTTAGCGTTTTTTTAATAAGAGCGATGTTTTCCGGCTGCTCTAGGTTCAACCAATGCGGATACTCATGAATCTCTCCGAGTATCTTCATTTTCACATTAAACTGAGGAACTCCGTTCACCTTTTTTATATCGTAGGTTGTCGTTCCTTTAATATTTCGAATTACAGCATGGCCCTTTCTCTTATCTTTCTTGATTTCTACCTCATAGTTACCTGATTTAGAGCCGTCAAGAAGCACTTTAAAAGCAAAAGATTGTCTATGATTTAGCTTACCAACATACTTATCTCTTTTAAACAAAGCGACTCCCTCAAGCTGAATCGATTTTTTATGTGTTTTTACGATCGGTAAGAAAGGGTCCATCCCTTCTCCATAATAGCTGTATAGAAACACGTGCAGATTTGTTTTTGGCAGATTCTCACTCTTAATATTCTGATCGAGTAGATCGGCCAAATACATGGATGGGAGAGCAGATGCGGTATATTTCTTTGTTAACAGTTCCTTCGTATTCCCATCTACAACAGTCAGAAAAAGACGATTTCCTACGTTAGGATCTCGGTATAGGGAATTTACGATCTCTAGAATCCCTTTTTCAGCAAATCGATCATTGAACAATACCACACGAAGCTGACCTGTCGTCAGGGTCTTAGGAGACTGTGTATTCAGTTTGGACCGGATAAATCGACTCGTGTGAGATACGGCTGATAAAGTTTCAACCCTAACATTTCCATCCATATTAAACACCGGATACGTAATCGTACCTTGAGTATTTTCATCCGGCTTTTTATCAAAACCGATGGCATGTATGAGCTGGACTTCATCAATGATCTCTTTTGGTACACATCCTGCGAGAATAAAGATTAGAAAAAGAATACAAACCCTATAATTATTTTTCATTCGTCAATGTCCTTTTTCTTTCTCATTTCTTTCACTTTATCTTTAGATGGCAGCGTAGTTCCTAATGAGATCGGACGCTTCAATAGTCTGTTATAGGGCAGTCGAAAAATCGTATCCGTCATATCTAACAAACGAGGCGGATAGATTGGCTGTAAATATGGTCTGCCTAATGATTCTAGACGGAGAAGATGGACTAGGATAAATGACATTGCGATTACAATCCCCACCCCGCCCCAAAGTGCTGCAAAAAAGATGAATGGGAAACGGAGGATCCGAATCGTATTCGCCATTTTATAGATGGGTGTCGTAAACGATGCTAGAGCAGATAAAGAAACAATGATCAAAAGAATATTACTCGTTAATCCCGCTTCAACAGAAGCCTGTCCGATTACGATACCTCCTACAATCCCGAGTGTTTGACCAACTTTCGTAGGAAGACGTGCACCTGCTTCCCGCAACAGCTCAATCGTCAATTCTAAAAACAGAACTTCTAATATAGGCGGAAATGGAATGTTCACGCGTGACGAGATTAAAGGTGCTAATAGATCTTTAGGGATCATCTGATAGTGGTAAGTTAGTACGGCTACATAAAGCGGTGTTGCAAAAGTTGAAAAAATAACAGAAATAAATCGGATGAATCGGAACAATGATCCCAAGAGCCATGATAAATAATAATCTTCTGGTGATGCAAAATATTCCGAGATGCCCGTTGGCCCCAGTAGAGCCTGAGGTGAACCTTCTGAGAGAATCGCAATTTGACCATAATTCAACATGGCTACAACCCTGTCTGGTCGTTCGGTTGTGACGAGCTGAGGAAACACCGATTTCGTATTATCCGATATAATCTGCTCTAAGTAGGAACTATCCGGAATGACTTCTAGCTCAATATCCTTTATTCGTTGCATGACGGTGTTTAAGTTCTCTTTTTCAGCAACACCTTCTAAATAAGCGATAATAACACGTGTTTTAGAAAATTTTCCGATTACTACTTCTTTAAATCGAAGTTCAGGAACTGGCAATCGTCTTCGAATTAAATATAGATTGCTGTCTAAATTCTCAATGAAGGCTTCTTTCGGTCCAATAACAGAAAACTCAATTTCAGAAACAGATACGGGTCGGTTTGTAGCAAAGTTTTCTGCCCGAATCACGGCACATTCTTCGTCGTATTCACCGAGTTGAACCACGATAAAGCCTCGTAACAGCTTATTTTGAATCTCTTTTATATCATTAGTAATCGTAACGCTCTCAATCGGTAAGATATCTTTTAAATCTTTGATGTGTCTAAAATCTTTGCTATGGATTAAATACGGAAGCAGGTCTCGGTGGAGCAGTTCTCCATCAATCATCGCTTTATAATAAGAAATATAAATATGATGATGTACCGTCTTTTGAGGATAATGGATAAAATCAGCAGACTCCTTCGCATTATCTACTAGCTCTCTAATATCGCTATACGTATTATCCGATAGATCGATCGTATGACTCTGCTCTTTCGGCTTCTTTTTTAACCATTTCATCATGACGTCTCACACCTCTTTTCTACTTCTTAATATGAGATGAGGTGTATAGAAATATACAAAAAAGCATCCCAATCCATGACCGGAATACTTTTTAATAATCATGTATGAAATTTGATTAAAGTACCTACCACACTAGAAGCTTTTTTGCAATCATACAACAGAAATTTTATAACGTTACTTTTAGACGAAGCAGGAAGGTACTCTAGTAGAATCAGGCCAGTGAACATTTGTCTTGGGCATAGAACTACTAGTTGTGGTGGTTTTTATTTTAAACTTCTTGATAAGTTGATTCGAGTGAAAGATGCAAGACTCCTACGGGACGAGCGGTCAGTCTGAAAAGTGAAAGTGGCTCGTTCAGCCCCGTCTAGCAAAAGTTGAATGGGTATGAAGGCGTACTTTGCCTTCTTGACCGTTTAACTTTTGACCTCGAGGGGCTAGCCACTGCATCTAGACAGGTGGAGACTCCTAACGGCGCGTAGCGTGCCAGCCACTCTGCAAATTCTTCTCGTAAGGCATGCGACGAGGAAGCTCGCTTCGGTAGGATTTTCTTGTAGACGCAGGAGCACACATACTTCTTCGAACACCGTGCGCCCCGTGGAAAGCGAGCATCTGAAACGGAAATCAACTACTTTCAAGCACCAGTGAATACTCTAAAAACAGCCTTTAAAAACGTATTTATACGAGAGCTGTTTCTATATTGTGACTGATGAACGTCCCTACATCTTCACCATTACAGATCTTAAGAAACGATCCTTCTTGGTTAAAATCAAAGAGGTGAATCGGCAATCCATGATCACGAGCTAAAATAAGAGCAGATTGATCCATCACTTTTAAATTATTTCTGATCGCTTCGTCATAATGCAAAGTTGCATATTTTCTTGCTTGTTTGAAACGATTAGGATCACTATCATACACACCATCCACACCTTGCTTTGCGCATAGAATCGCATCACAGTTCATCTCTAGCGCTCTTTGAACCGCTGGATAGTCAGTAGTAACATAGGGTTGACCATTACCTCCAGCAAAAATGACGACATATCCTTTGTTCAAATGATGTACCGCTCTTAAGCGAATATATGGTTCCGCTACGGCACTGATGGGAACAGAACTCATCACTCTTACTTCTTGGTCTATTTTACTCTTCAAAACCCCTCTAAGCATCAAGCTATTGATGACCGTTCCAAGCGTTCCGATCTGATCAGCTTCTACTCTTTCAATGCCCCAATACTCTGCTAAATTTCCTCTGAAAATATTCCCTCCACCCACAACGATGGCCACTTCAATCCCTTTTTCAAGAACAGATAATACTTCTTTTGCAATATGGTTTAAAGAAAGATGATCAAAACCTGATCCTTGTTGCCCTGCAAGTGCCCCACCACTTAATTTAATCAGTACTCTTTTGTAACGCATCTGCTTTTCCTCCTTCTTCATACACATAGAGAAAACGGGATACAAAAAAAGAACAAACGACAATAAATATGTCATCTGTCCTTTCGAATAAGATGGATTGTAAGGAAATGAGTACTTTTATATCGAGTTCCCTTCATTACAATCCCTCCTCTTTTCTTCTTTCCAATCATTATATACAAAAATTTGAATTTGGGTGAAATTTTACTGATTTTTTTTAAAAAACCCTTCCTATAATCACCAAAACTCGTAAAACGAAAAAAATAAGTTTTAAAACTTCTATATATAGACAAGTGTCATATGCACTTTCGAAACTTGTTACATATAATGCATGGACAAGAAATAGTCAATACCATTACCAGGAGGCAATATTTTGAATTGTAAAAACAAACTCTCACCTCGAGAGCTTGCCAATTTATTATGTAAGCATGTAACAGTCAGAGCAGGGGAAGATGTAGAAGAATCCGGCAAATTAGTCTGTGTTGGAAGAGACTTTATAGCAATCAAGACAGATGACAGAGAGGTTCTTTACTTTCCTTTAAATAATGTAAGATCCGTTTCAGTAGCAACAGACAGAAACTGTTGCAACAAGGACCGTAAGAAAGTTTGTAATGATACGTTCCAAAGCATCTTACGAAAACTAATCAATTGTAAAGTAAGAGTGAATGACGGAAGTGACGATGATGGCGAAGTTGAAGGCGTTCTAACTCGTGTTAACCGTACATCCATTCAAGTCGTAGAAGACGACGAACTCGTAATCATCGCGATCGGCTCTATCAACTTTATTACGCAAGCAGGCGAAATTGGTGACGACGAAAGCAGCAATTGTAGAATCTTATGCTGTAGAAAAGAAAAGCCTTGCTGCAAGAAAAAAGAAGAATGTAAGCCAGAATCTTCTTCAAGTTCAAGTTCAAGTTCAAGCTCAAGTTCGAGCTCTAGTTCATCTGTAGTATGGTGCAAACCTGAATCATCATCATCATCTTCATCTTCTTCATCTTCTTCCAGTTCTTCTGTACTGGTGTGCAAAAAAGAATCATCATCTTCATCATCATCTTCATCTTCATCTTCTAGCTGGTGTAAAGAGTCTTCCTCAACACACGATCATTGGAAGAAAAAGAAACACAAGAAGAGAAACTCTGACGATTTAGAATCTAGAGGCTGGTTCAAGCTTTAATCATAAATGAAGCTGTTCAAAAGTTTTTACTTTTGGCAGCTTTTTTCAATTTTGTCCTTCCATTCATGATAAATGAGTTAGAAGCATCGAACATAAAAGTCCTAGGGAAGTTATAAAACCTACCGCTACTCCCGCATCTTCATGTGCTTCTGGAAGCATGGTTGACGCTACCATCGCCATGATGGCACCTCCTGCAAAAGCACCGATCAACGATAGTGAAGCTACAGAAGCATTCTCTAACAAGAGATACCCAAGAAAAGCGGCTAGTGCAGATATAGCAAAAACAGAAAGCCACATCCCAAGAATTTTTCGACGAGAAAAACCTTCTCTTAACAATCCTATTGAACTTGAAAGCCCTTCAGGAAAGTTACTTAAGAAAATAGCCACGACAAGGAGCCAGCTTACTTTGCTATGATCGATCAAGCTTGCACCAATCAAAACAGATTCTGGAATGGCATCTAACAATGTTCCAAGGAAAATAGCCATGCCTACGCCTTTGGTTTTCTTATCGCCTGACTTCTTCCTTTCATGACCACCCTTTTTGGCAAGAAGACTATTAATGCCCGTAAAGATCGCTGCTCCCAAAATAAAGCCGGCAGAAGTTACGATTAAATCACTCTGCTCTACTGCCTCGATCAAAAGTTCAAAAGAAACGGCACCTATTAATATTCCTGTTCCAAAAGCCATGATCCAAGCTGTCCATTTTTTAGGAATACGAAAAGCTAGCGCTGAAAAACATCCTAAAAGTACAGCAGAACCCGCTATTCCTCCCCAAAAGGCGGCAAGTAGCATCGTGTTTAACTCCTTTCCTCATTTATAATCCTATCTAATAAGCAATGTCTTAAAAGTACAACTGCAAAACAGATTAAAAACGACTCATAAAGGGATAGTTTCACCTCTATGAGCCGATTTCATTCTAGTTTATTTACTCATTTCGTTTTGGTTTATTGTTTATACCAAATTCATCACTTGGTGTGTTTAAGTGATCAAATTGACGATCTTTCGCGATTGTATGGGGTTTATTTATATCCACATCGATAAGATTGCTTTCCGGCTTAGATGAGTCTGTACGGAAATCTTTTAAACTCGTCTTGTCTTTCCATTGTGCTGGGTCTGGACTTTGAATCGTTGTCTCTTCCATCTTTCTGCTCCACTTATTAAGAGTACGTCCAGCCGCTTCGCGACCACCAAGTCCAAAGGCTAGACCAAACGCAATCGTAAATCCACCTAAAATGAGGATGAATGCAGCGTTTACGATTGTTTTCGCTACTCCGAGCTGATCAAGAGCCATAAAGAAAGCAAGTGTGATAATCGTATACTTCGCGATATTGCCAAGCAGCTTCCCTTCTGTTTGCTGTTTGATCATACTCTGAACAACACGTTTCACAAGGTCTCCTGCATAGAAACCGATTCCTAGTATTAACACAGCTGTTAACACCATCGGGATATACGCTAGTACAACTGATAAAATATTGACTAAGCTCTCTAGTTTAACTAGCTGAAGCGCCTCAATCGTAAACAGCAGCACCACAACGACTTGAGCCGCATATCCAATCATTTCAGAAATCGTAAATGTCTGATTGGTTTTTTGAAGTGATCCAAGCCCCATCTTATGAAAGATGCCATTGAATCCCACTCGTTCTAATAAAGAGGTAACAGCTTGTTTCACCCATTTTCCAAGCCATAATCCAACTGCTACTAAAAGGATAGCAACAATGATATTTGGAATCATGTCCATGATCTGACCTAACATACCGATTGCTGGTCCAGAAATACCATTGATATCCAGTGTTTCTAAAGCTGAAATAACAACTGGAATTAAGATAAATACATATACGATGGTTCCGATGATTTGAGAAAGAGAAGTCTTTTCCAGTGCACGTTCGGCACCTAGTTTTGAAGCTAAACGATCTGTACCAATGCTCTGTAAGAAGTTCACAATGATTTCTTTAACGATTTTAGCAACCAACCACCCTACAAAAAGAATGATTGCCGCTCCGAGCAGTTTTGGTAAGAATGCGAAGAGACCTGTTAGCATGCCTTCCAATGGTTCTGAAATGGCATCAATGCCTAATGCAGATAATACTGCTGGCAGGAACAATAACAATGTGAGGTAAAATACAGCTTTTGATGCTGAGAAAACAGCCTTGTCAGATTGACGAGGATCACGAGTCAGCTTCCAACGGTGTAATAACCTTTCAAATCGGGTATTCTGGCCTAACTTTCTGACTAGTATTGATAAACCAGAGGCGATCAACCAAGCTACTGCCGCGATTAGTGCAGCTTTTAGTAAATTAGGAATCGCTGCCGCAATCACACCTAATGCATTGGAGATCGGTTGTGCGACATACGGAAGACTAAGCATGTTCAAGAACATGACAATGGCTACTGCCATAAGGATCCAAAATACAACCTTACTGATCACTTCTTCAGAAGAATATTTGCTGGTGCGCGTTTGTTGCACTTGATCTTCATGGGTATCAGGCTTCATCCACCTCGCAACTTTGTTGTCAAAATCCGTTTTGTGTAATGCTTTTTTAACTGCTTTTGCAACCAATGAGGCAATTAGCCAACCAATTAATAAAACTAAAATAGCAAGAAGCAAATCTGGCAATCTACCTAAATAAGCCATCCAAGAATCTGTAACTCCATTGTAATCGTACATGTTTGTCCTCCTTTTTCTCATTTAATAAGGCTGTTTTTCTATTCACTGATGCTCTTCGATAGTGGTTGATTTCCGTTCCAGGTGCTCGCTTTCCGGGGGGCGTGCGGTGAGCCACCTTGACGCTTTGCGCCTGAAGGTGTCTCACCTGTCACACTAATCCCCCAGGAGTCTCCCACCTTACACTACAATCAACTTGTCAATGATGATCTTTAATAGAAAATCAAAAGCAACAATAGTATAAAAAAGAGCCTTTCATAAAAACGTCTACATTAGCTCTACTTTCCCAAAGCTTGATTTCGTTAAACTAGAGCTTTCTATCCGAAAACAAGGATATATTTTACATTTGACTTACTTTTAGGTATACTTAGTGCAACCGTTTTCAAAAAGGAGAAGGATAACATGTGGATTTCTATCATTCAATCAAACTAACTTCATATCCCTTCATAACCTGACGCGTTTTTTTGGTGAGCAAAAATTACATATGCACACATATCCGCAGGTATTGGTCTGTGGTTTTTTTGTGTCCATTTTTAAGGAGAACGAACATGATTGTTGTAAAAAATTTAGAAAAACATTATAAGATCGCAAAGCGAGATCCTGGATTAAGAGGAGCTATAAAATCATTGTTTCATAGAAAATTTGAAACAAAAAAAGCTGTTAAGAAGATTAACATGCATATTAAAGCAGGAGAGATGGTTGGATATATTGGAGCGAACGGTGCTGGCAAATCGACAACGATTAAGATGTTAACCGGCATACTCACCCCAACTTCAGGTGAAGTTAAGGTAAACGGCATCATTCCTTATGAGAACAGGCAACAAAATGCGAGTCATATCGGAGCCGTTTTCGGTCAGCGTACACAACTATTTTGGGATATTCCTGTAAGAGAAAGCTATGAACTTCTTAAACACATATACGAGATTCCTCAAGCGCAGTATGAAGAGACTTTAAAAGAGTTCGTTGATGTACTTCATTTAGAGCCGTTGCTCGGTATTCCTGTAAGACAGCTTTCATTAGGACAAAAGATGCGCTGTGAACTTGCTGCTGCATTTTTACACCGACCAAAAGTAGTCTATTTGGATGAACCTACAATCGGATTGGATGTAGCGGTTAAGGTTCGAATTCGTGCTTTCATCAAGCAGATGAACGCTAGATACGGCACAACTGTGCTTCTCACCACTCATGACATGCAGGACATCGAAGAGATCTGTCAGCGAATCATCATCATCGATGATGGAAGTGTGATCTATGATGGGTCTATCCAAGATATCAAATCGCAGTTCGGTGATAAGCGCGTAATTCATTTTGAACTAGAAGATGCTGCTGATTCTTTTGTGTTGCCAGAGACAATCAGTGAGGTAACAGAGGTTCTTCCAAGAAGCGATGAAGATCCTCATCTTGTATCTCTTTCGTTCAGCAATAAAAATATCTCTGGTGCAGAAGTCATCCATACGATGATGAATCATTATTCTGTTGCTGATCTAACCATCGCCGATGCAAAGATTGAAACAATTGTAGAAGAGATTTACGGAAGAGGCATGAAGAAGGAGGTTCAGCATGAGGAAATACATTGAGTTTGCTAGAGTGCAGATGCAAGTACATGCTGCCTATTCAGCATGGTTCTGGGCTAATACTTTTTCTATTCTGCTACGGATGCTTGTCATCTATTTCTTTTGGAAAGCCGTATACAGCAGCCGAACGGAAATAGAAGGACTTCCTTTTGAAGGCATGATTACGTATATTATCATTGCAATGTTTCTACAGATGTTTGTATCAGGCGTAGGACAGGAACTGGCACATACGATCAAAGACGGAAATGTTGCCATTGAACTGATGAGGCCATACAACTTGATTACTCGCTTGGTTGCTATGGATCTAGGTGATAAAGTGATTCATTTCGTACGCGGTGCTCTGCCACTTAGCATTCTTGCATTTATTTTTATGGATATCACATTGCCAAGTACTTGGCAGAGCGGTCTTTTATTCTTATTTAGTGCATTCATGGGTATTTGGATTGGTACTTTTTTTGATCTATTGATTGCGATCCTCGCCTTTTGGACCATAAATCTTTGGGGTCTTCAAGTTATGAAAGAAGCCGTTATCTCCTTTTTTTCCGGCGCGCTCGTTCCACTCATCTTATTTCCCGAGTGGTTTCAAACGATCAGCCTTTTCCTGCCGTTCCAAGCGATGGTCTATGTACCAGTTGCCATCTACACCGGCATACTGACAGGTACAGAAGCTTGGCTTGCGCTCGGATCACAAATTTTTTGGGTAGTTTCACTTTTTGTCCTATTAAGGATATTATGGTCGATCGCGATAAAAAAAGTTACTATTTTTGGAGGTTAGGAGGTGGCACGCATGCTATCAAGGTATACAAAGTTATATTATTTATTTTGCAAACAAAACTTAAAAGTTATGTTGGAGTACCGAATGGATTTTTTACTCGGCGTCCTTTCTGTCATGCTTCAGCAGTTTGCAGGAATCTTCTTCGTAAAAATTGTTTTCGATCATATCCATGCTTTGAACGGTTGGACCTTTTATGAAATTTTATTTATTTACGGAATTGCTGCTACTGGCCGCTCCATTCATCATATTTTCTTTGATAATCTGTGGACACTTGGTTGGCAGTATATTCGACCCGGTAAGTTTGATCGTCTCTTGATCAGACCGATCAATCCGCTTTTTCATTTTATTGCCGACCGTTTGCAGCAAGATGGTTTTGGCCAGTTGTTCATCGGGATTATCGTCATCGGTACAGCTATGCCACACTTAGGCATCTCATGGGGAATCCTTGAATTTTTTATACTGGTTGTTATGATTATCGCATCAGGTTTCATTTTTGTGGCGATCAATCTCTTCTTTGCGACGTTATCGTTTTGGATGGTCGACAGTCTACCAATTGTTTGGACGATCTTTAATTTAAGTGATTTTGCTCGGTATCCTTTAACAATCTATCATAAAGGGATTCGTCACTTCCTAACGTGGATTGTTCCGTATGGGTTTACTGCATTTTATCCTGCAGCCTATTTTATCAAAGGTTCAGGATTTGAAAGATTGGCTCTCTTAACACCAGTTGTAGCCATCTTCTCTTGCATCATTGCATACTGGTTTTGGAATAGAGGGCTCAAGGCATTTACGAGTACAGGAAGTTAAATGAAAAGGTGGTCCCTTATCCTAACTGATAAGGGACCACCTTTGTTTTTAATAGCCTTACTTTTTAATAACTCCACACAATACACGATCTCCTGAATTTCCTGAAGGATCTGTTTTATAGTCATCCGCCTTGTCATGAATAACAAGTGATGTTCCACCGTTAGCAAAAAGCGAGTTGTCACTGCCTTCAGAAAGTGTCACGAGATTAGATACTACTTCGTCTTTTACGACTCCACTTTTATCCGCCTTCACATTTTGTATGTCTCCCACGTGTGGTCCTTTCGGATTCAGAAATCCATGCTTCTTTTCGGTAGGATTAAAGTGTGATCCTGCTGACTTGAAGTCCGGTGGTGTACACTTTGCTGTTTCATGAAAATGGATGCCGTGTTCACCAGGTTTTACCCCAGTCGCGTTCACTTCCACCTTAACGCCATCTCCCGTTTGAGTTAACGTTGCTTCTCCCGCTTTATCTCCCTTTGCATTAACAAGGTTAACGATATAAGATCCGCCTTTTACCTTACTAGATGCAGCTTGAGATGGCGCTTCTGCTTTGGACTCTTCCATATCATGATTTTTATGTTCGTCTTCTTTATTTTTGTTTCCACATGATGCGAGTAGGAGTAAGAGCACCATGTAAAACAAAACCATTCCTAATTTCTTCAAAGCATTTACCTCCTGATGATTAACGAATAGTACATTTTCCGCCCAATCATCAGAACTTTAAACCTTCATTTTAAAAAAAGTGTTTCAAGCTCCTGTTCGTTCACGTTCTCTCCATCATATTCTACAAAATAAGCTTTCGCATGTTCTCTTGAACTTACAACGTTATGTAATTCCCCATTCACAAAGTGAAGTGCTGCACCATCGTCTGCAGCATACCCCGTTTTGAGTCCATTTGTAATTAATTTGTGATAAGCAGGTCTTCGCTCTTTTTCTCCATCATAATGTGGACAATGACTTCCTTTGATGAAACCTAAACAATCAAGTTTAGCTAATGGGCCGAACGAATCGGTTACGCCTTCTTCAAACCAGCAGAGAGATCCCGCGCTAAGTCCCGCTAAAATCTTTCCATCTTCATAGGCTTTCTTTAAAAGAACATCTAGTTTCCATTCCCTCCATAACGCTAGAAGGTTTTTTGTATTGCCCCCACCCACGTAAAAAATATCTTGTTGCTCTACAAATGTCTGCAAATGTTCGGGTGGTGAAAATAAAGAAAGATGTGTAGGTTCACACTCTTCGGATTGAAACGCTGTATAGTATCGTTCGATATAACCATCTGAATCTCCACTTGCTGTAGGAATAAAACAAATGCGAGGTCGATCAGCTTTACTTTGCTTCAGAATGTAGCGATCTAATCTCTTATTTTCTGGCTCCATGGAAAAGCCACCGCCACCCATAGCAATAATCTGTTTCCTGTTGTTTTGTTTCATATGTTCATTCACTCCTCTGTTATATTCTTTTCGATCTCGAGCAGAACTTATCCTTTAAAGCAGTGGCTTAAACAAAAAGAATACACCAGCCGAATTGTCATATCGGCTGGTGCTCTTTTCTAAACATCTCTTCTTAACGCTTTTAATACATCAACTGTGGTAGCTTTGGCTGCTGGACGCCAACCAGAAAGTAAAGTTACACTCATACAGATCGTTACGGCGATTGCAGTCAGACTCCACGGAATGTAAGATAAAATAAAATCTTCAGGTGGCTTTTCGTTCATAAACTGTTCAACGATGATAGGAAGCGCAAAATTGACTCCATAGCTGATGAGATAGGCTAATAGTGTGCCTAAACCAACTCCCCATAATCCGATGTATCCACTCTCTAAAAGGAAGATGCGTTTGATGGTTTTTGGCGTAGCGCCTATCGCTTTCATGATACCGATATCTTGAGAACGTTCCGTAACAGCCATCGTCATCGTATTAAATATTCCGATAGAAGCAATGAGCACAGCAATACCACCGATAAAAATAAGACCTGCTTTAAACAGTGTGAAATAGATATTTAGCTCTTTTAGTTCACTTACAACAGAATAAGTGAGGTACCCTTTATCTTTAATCTTTTCAGATACAGCTTTAACATCTTCAGCTGAAGATGTGTATACTTTGACAGAACTATAAGAATCGTCGTTGTTCTTAAGTTCAGGATCCATCTCACTCAATAGAGGCATAATTTCATCACGAAGATCATCCGTAATCAACACCGAACTGTCGATCATCCATTCTTTTTTTGGTTTCTCCTTGATCCCCACCACTTTTACTTGTACCGTTTTTATTTCTGCATCTGTTTTACTCTCTGGCTGATCTACCTTCATATGATAAGTTAATGTTTGATTTAACAAATCTCTATCATAAGCTAATTCCTTCATCTTCTTTTGTGCCTCTTCCTCACTCATTCCTTCTGTAAAGTTTTCAGGCATCTCTTTTCTTAATTCTTGAGCAAAATGGTGTCCGATAATAACCTCATTTTTACTCTTGGGCATTCTTCCTTTTTCAAGCTGCAAACCCGCTTTTCTCTCAGAAGGTATATTTGCGCTGTTTACTTCAGCATATACGGTGTATTCTCCTAGTGACATTTCGCTCGCAGGTACATATTTCTTTCGACTAACCGCTTTAACATTTTTAATCTTCTCAAGATTTTTCACGTCTTTCTCAACTAAAGGACCGTTTTCTTTCTGAATTTCGATCTCGTTCATCAACCGATAGCTCATCACATCATCTATGGCTGTCTTATGTATCGCAAAACCTACAGAAGCGAGCATGATCAAAAAAGCACATCCCATCGTAGATGCGAGGATCGTCATCCATACACGAGTCTTGTTTCTTTTCATATTACTTTTTACAAATCGATGTTTATCTTTGAACTTCATAAAGCATGCTCCCTTCTCTTAAGTAACCGTCTCTGATCTCCACTTTTCGATGAGCGATCGAAGCTACTTCATGATCATGCGTGATGATTAAAAACGTAATTCCATCTTTTTCATTCAATTCTTTAATAAAGTTTAATAGTTCTCTCTCATTCTCAGAATCAAGACTTCCGGTTGGTTCATCTGCCAAGATAAGAGGAGGATTCAGGATTAGTGCACGAGCAATACTTACGCGTTGCTGCTGACCTCCTGAAAGTTCACCAGGATAATGACTCTGATACTGGTCAAGTCCGACCCTCTTTAACATTCTTAAAGTTTGGTCTTTTCTATCTTTTTCGCTAACGCCTTTAAGTACCAATGGAAGCTCTACATTTTCGTAGGCAGTCATGCTAGGAATCAGCTGAAAGCTTTGAAAAATAAAACCTAGATGCTCTAATCGAAATTCAGCCCATTTTGATTCAGATAGTTTGCTTACCTGTTTCCCATTAATCACGATATCTCCTGTTTGCGATTTAATATAACCAGAGATTAAGTTTAATAGAGTCGACTTTCCTGATCCACTTCTTCCTATGATTGCTACAATTTCACCTTCTGCTACATGTAGATCGACATGATGCAAAACCGGTATGACATTCTCTTTTTCTTTCTTACCAATTTTAAACGCATATGATAAATCCCTTACAGAAATCATGTTGAACCCCTCCATGAACTAAGTGTACTATTTGATATAATACACATATACCATTTCTTTTATCTAACTGTCAATACATTCCAAAAAACTTTTTAAAGAAGGATTTACAGGGAAAGAAGAGTATAGGTAACAAATACATACATCTAGGAGGTACACATATGTTAAAGTGGCAAACTAAAGAAGGATACAAGAGGTTATTAAAAGATTTAGTTTCAATCCCTAGCATTACCCATCACGATGGAGAATTGTTTATGGCTGAACACCTCCACCATACACTTTCATCATTGGATTATTTCACGAAACATCCTGATTACGTTCGCCATCATCCTCTTCCAGATGGTAGAAAATTAATCACTGCATTTGTACAGAATGATCCTTCGATCAAAGAAACTATTATTCTGCTGAGCCATTTTGATGTTGTTTCAGTTGAAGATTTCGGTGAATGGAAACATCTTGCTTTTCGGCCAGAAGAACTGACTGCAAAGATCATCGAAAATAAAGAACTGCTTCATACTTTTGTTCAGGATGATCTGAATAGGGGAGAATGGCTATTCGGTCGGGGCATCATGGATATGAAAGCTGGCGTTGCCCTTCATATGTCCATGATTGAAAAAGCGACAACCGGTCATTTTAAAGGAAACGTACTCATGATTTCTGTTCCGGATGAAGAAGTTCATTCTGAAGGGATGCTTGCGGGTGTCAGTGTCTTACGGCAGCTTCAAGAGGAGTATGATATCAAATACATCACATGTTTTAACGGAGAACCAAGCTTCACAAAATACCCCGGAGATACATCTTCTTACATGTATACTGGGTCAACAGGAAAGATTCTGCCTGGTTTTCTATGTTATGGCAAAGAGACTCACGTAGGTGAGCCACTTGCAGGTATGAACGGTAATGTGATGGCTGCTGAGATTACAAGAGAACTAGAATGGAACGTCGATTATGTAGAGAAGTTTCGTGAGGAGGCTACTCCTGTACCAACCAACTTGATCCAAAAAGATTTAAAGGATCACTATTCTGTGCAAATACCACACGCAGCTGTAACGCTGTTTAATCTTATGTTGTTTAATCGATCGCTATCCGATATTACAGATATGTTAATAAGTAGTGCAAAAAGCGCAGCACTTCGATTAGAAGACCGTCTCTTTGAAAGAAGCAAAAATGTCTCTAAGATCGTACCTTTCACTCCGAAAAAAGAAAAAATTAAAGTACTGACTTTTAATGAACTCTATGAACATGCCGTAACGAAATATGGACAAGAAGAGCTTGATCGCAGAGAGAACATGCTTCAGACAAACAATCCGAACGCAGATGAGAGAGAGCTGACGATACAATATGTATTTGAGTTAGCAAGTCTTTGCAGAGACATCTCTCCGATGATCGTCTTGTTCTACACACCGCCTTTTTATCCAGCTGTATGTTCAAGCGATCACCCGCTCATTAAAGCCACTTCTGATGAGGTAGTCAATCATGCGAAAAATACGTTCAACAGCGAACTCGTTAATGTCCACTATTTTAGTGGCTTATCGGACTTGAGTTATATTGGATTTCATGGAGATTCTCGTGATTTGTCATCTTTCACAAGCAACTTCCCATTGCTTGGATCTCGCTATCATATTCCGTTTGATGATATGAGAGAACTCGATATTCCGGTCATTAACATTGGTCCACTCGGTAAGGATGCACATCAATGGACAGAGCGGCTCGAGATCAACAAAGTTATGGATGAAACGCACCCATTAATCATATTTGCGATGGAAACGTTATTTGATCAAGCAAAAAACCAGATCTGAGGAGATCTGGTTTTCTTATGCTTTAAAGTATATATCTTTAATGCTTTTGGCAATACCCTCTATATTGTTCGCTACTTGCTGTACACCATACCCCATATAAAGTGGTGAAGTCACAAAACGAGGCATGATCTTGCAAAATGTTCTGTCGTTATGCCTATAAAAGAAAAGATTATAACTTGTACAACTTCTATGGAAATGATTCAGCAAAAAATGAGTTCCAGCTTGAATACAGTCCGCGTATAAAGAAAGTTCTGCGTCTTTATCCCATATGACATTCAGTTCATAGAATCCAACTCTTGGTTCAGTCGATACGGTAAAACGGACCCCTTCTTTATCTAGGATCGTCAGTCCTTTGAACTGATTTTCGGAAAAGTCATGAAGACAATCTACTTCATCTAATCCAATGATCTGCATATGAGGATGACGGATCGTTCCACCTGATAAAGGACCGTGGTTCTTAAAGAACATCACCGACGTGTATTTACCGCTGTTTAACATGTTCCCCCAATGTTTAAGACCAAAACGAAGGACTTTATAAAGATGCTCTTTTGAATAGTTTGAGAGTTCACCTTCACATTCATCTGTTTCAATCAAGACAGTTTGGAAGGCCCCGTCAAGAACGGTATATTTATTTTTCACTAGAATGATTGAATCTTGTTTATCCAAGACTTCCTCTAACTCATCGATACGACAAAACGGACAAGGTGTTTCTTTATTTCTTATACTATTAGGCTTTTGAGCTCCTACTTCTGTAAAAAAATTAATATGTGTTTTTTTCATTCTTTTCACCGCTTTTGCTTGTTTCCTATCTATTTTCTAGCTGTTCTCATGAAAACCTTTAACTTATTGTTTAATTATATCCAGATATACGTTCCCATTTCAATATTCCGTCATGCTTATTAATAGAACCCAACCACTCGAAGTTCTGTTCAATGTGCATCAGTTGTCTTAACATGTCGTCTTCAGATTCTAGCGTTGTGTAGACTTTTACATTAACATAGTTCCATAACTCCCCCAAATTCTTTTGCACTTCGTATGGCTCGTTCAACGTGAGGTGTGATACTTCTTTTAAATAGGATTCAGCAAGGAATATCTGTTTCTCTTGTGTTAGATCTTTGGGAAACGTAATAAAAACAGTAAGGGTATCTTTTTTTTGTGAGGCTACTACACCTGAAATGTTGTGATGGTTTCGCATATCATGTCGAGCTTTTGTTAAGATCGCTTGATTAGCATAAGGAATTTTACCTATAGATTGAGCTTCTTTTTTCTCTTGAAGCGAAAAAGGCATGCTCTCTGCAAATTGAATAAAAATAAAGATGAACGCTATGCCAAGAGCTAGACTTAAACTTTGATGAAACCAGTGATACCACATGCTTTTTGGTGCAGGAGGCTTGTGGAGATCCCTTGTTCTCTGAAGGACTTTCTGTCTTTGTTCCTCTTTAAACGTTAGTGTTCTCATACGGCCGTTGTTCAATATTTCAGGCAGCTGCTTGAACGGATCTTCCATGGTCTCACCTACTCTTCTCCATTTTTCTTCGCAACATTTCTCTTCCTCGTTGAAGCAGTGTTCTGATCGTCGTTTCTTTCTTGTTTAAGATTTCACTGATCTCGCATACGGTTAATTCTTTATAATAGAAAAGAAGAATCACTTCCCGATATTTAAGAGGAAGCTTTAATACATGTTCTGCTAACGCTTCATGTTCACTTTTTTGAACGATCGAAAGTTCTGGTGTTAAAACAGAGGATGCTTTCGATTTCCCAAATCGGTCTATCACGTGAATGTATTTCTTCCATCCGCTTCTTAAATAATCTTTACACAAGTTTACTGTGATGGCATATACCCAGGTTTTAACAGAGGAATCATTTCTAAAATTGTCTTTATGTATGTAACATTTCACAAATACTTCTTGTGCTAAGTCTTCAGCCAATTTTCGATCTTTAACGTATGTATAAGCTAGTCTTATCACTTTGTCTTGGTAAACATCCATGATCTGTACGACCCATTCTTCCTGACTCAGAGAGTGTGAATCTATGCCTTCATTATGAAATTCCCGATTGATCTTCAAGTCCTTCCCCCTCCTTTAACAGTTTCCTATGCTTTTGACGAATGATCGTGATAGTTTTACTCACTTTTTATCTCTTGCGTTACAAAATCTATTCGTCTATTAACCTTAAGTTGTCTTCATTTTTGTAATGAAATCCCATTCTATGTACCTACTCTTTCATTCGTTAAACGCGCTGATATTACCTTTTTATTTCCTAATACAGACAAATCTCTACAGCCTAAGAGTCGAATTATGTTTCAAAGTGTAATATTTTGAAATATAAATGTAATATTATTTCGCGATAACTGATGATTAATCAATGGTATAATCACTTCAGAAAAGAAATTGGCAACATTTGCACTTACAAGGAGGAGTACCCATCTTGAAACGTAAGCTAGTTATGGCTACACTGTCTCTCAGTCTAGTATTCAGTACATATACGGTATCGGCAGAAACTCTGTCTTCGATAAAAGAGAAAAAAGAAAAGAATCGCTCTGAACAAACGGAAAAGCAGGGTGAACTAAAGAAAAATCAAAATCAACAAGACCACACATTGGATCAGATTCAAAAATTAGAGAGTTCAATTAACAAGACTCTTAACGATATTGGAAACAAAAAAGAAACCATTCAAGAAACAAAAGCTTCTATTGAAAAACTAAAAAAAGAAATTGATGTTCTTAAAAAGAGAATCAAAGAACGTGATGCACTTCTAAAAGAACGCGTAACTTCCATGTACGAAAGCGGAGGTGCGGTAAATTATTTAGATGTGGTATTAGGTTCTAAAGATTTCGGTGATTTCCTTGATCGCGTGTTTGCACTAAACGTGATTGCTGAACAAGATAAAGCCATCTTAGAAGAGCACAAACAAGATAAAGAGTCTGTTGAAAAGAAAAAGGGACAAGTTGAAAGTGAACTCTTGTCTCTAAATACAGATTTGACTGAACTTGAAGGATTAAACCAAAAGCTAACGGACCAGAAAAAACAAAAGGATGCGCTTCTCGCTCAACTAGAGACGGAAGAAGAACATCTTCATGATCACATTATGCAGTTAGATGAAACAAACGAACTTCTTTCCGCACAAGAAGCAGCCATTAAAGCTGAAATGGAACGTGCGAAGCGTGAAGAAGAAGAGCGTAAGAAGAGAGAAGCAGAAGCTAGAGCAGCTGCTGCTGCCGCTGCAGAAAAAGCTCGTGCAGAAGCAGCAGCTAGAGAAAAGAACAAATCCAACTCTGGAAGTGGCTCTAGTTCTTCACCTTCACCAACACCACCGCCGGCACCAACACCTGCTCCAGCGCCAGTAAGTCGTGACTTTATCATGCCGTCACAAGGAATCATCACTTCTGGTTTTGGTAACAGAAGCGCGGGCATGCATTATGGAATGGATATCGCTCAAGGTGGAAGCACTGTTCCAATCGTAGCAGCAGCTTCTGGAACGGTTACAAGAGCGTACTATTCTAGTTCTTATGGTAACGTTGTTTATATAACGCATTTTATTAACGGGCAATTGTACACAACGCTATATGCACACATGAGATCTACACCTGCTGTTAGCCAAGGTCAGTCTGTCTCTCAAGGGACATTCTTAGGCTACCAAGGTAACACAGGGGCTTCTAGAGGACAGCATTTGCACTTTGAATTACACAAAGGCCCATGGAACGGCTCAAAATCAAATGCAGTCGATCCAAGACCATACCTTCAATAATTTATAAATACAATACAAAAGACGCAGAGATTTTAGCTCTCTGCGTCTTTTTGTATGTCTCAATACTAAAAGGTGTTGCTTAGGTGTACTATTTTAAAGCCATCATTGCTAAGTTCATTGTAGTGTAAGGTGGGAGACTTCTGGGGGATTAGCGTGCCTTCTGCTTGAATAAGCATCTCGCAAGGCATGCGACGAGGAAGCTTACTTCGGTAGCATTGCTAGTAGACGCAGGAGCAAAAATGCATTCTAAGAAGGCATGAGGTGGCTCACCGCACGCCCCCCGGACAGCGAGCGCGTGAAACGGAGATCAACCTCTTACACCCTCTCAATAGAATTAACGAACTTTATATGACTCCACCAAGCAGTCTTCGAATTGGATGACGTGTGTATTCCGACATAAGTCGATAGTTCGGCCTTATGATCTCCGCTGTTAAAAAGGCGGAAACCGTTGCGCCAGGCATTCTTTTTTGATTAAGCACATCGATAACCTCTCCAATTGTTCCTGTTCCGATGCCATGACCAAAAAATTGTCCGTTTCCAAGATCGATTAAGTTTTCACCTTGCCATTGAGGCGTATTCGGGTGATGTTCTGGATTTTTAACATATCTTACATCTCCAGGCAACGAATCCCCAGATGGTACAGCGATAATCTGTAGATCCTCATCATGTTCCGTACTGTAGAGAAGCAACCCGTTAAACAATTGATCAAACATACCCGCTCCAATTGTTTCAAGAATCGCTTTGTACATCATGATCATTATAGCTGTTGTACATTCGAACCCGTACCTTTTTCCATTGATAAAAATATCTGAGATGGCGTCAGAAGGACGGACATCTGATCGAAGCAAAAAACCGCCATAAGCTGTTCTTCTCCAATATTGTGGATTGCAGCGTGAATTCACGAACGTTGCAAATCCTGCTCCGCTATCTCGCATACCGTTTGCAGCAGCTACAATATTTGTACGCATGACCACTTCAAATAAAAACTGATGTGGACTTGTGTAATAAAACGATTCTCTGGATTTTTGAAGCTTTTCGCCTACTTGTTTCTGTGTAGGTGTAAGCGATTTGAAACCAGAGATTTGAGCCGTTTCTACCGGATATCCATTAACAAAAATCATTTCTCTCCCCCCTGTCTGCACAGGATATTACATAGTATGGCGAGAAGAGAAAAGTGGTGTTTTTTTAAGCACCTCTTTTATGCACGAAATCAAAGGACATTCTCTGTTCATTCACGGGATTCTGTGTTCCTGACATGCGATCACGTTTCTCTTTTTTATAATGTCTGGTTTGTAGGTGATCCTGAAAACCTTCTCCTATAAGCTGAAAAGCATATATAGCGATACCGAACATAATGATTGGACCGAGTGCGATATAAGGATTGGCATGAATCTGAATATAATAATTCCCAACAAGACCTGACCACTCGTTTGACAATGATTTAGGTGGATCGGCCATCATCGGATTAAAATCAATATCTGTTCCTCCAAAGAACAACTTAAAGTAACCGAGGTGAGTAAAAATAATCAGTACTTGAACGCATTGCTGACACCATACAATGACAAGCTTGGGCAACATATGAGGAATAACATGTTTAGTGAAAACACGCCACCTACTAGCCCCTAATAGTCGTGCTCCTTCTATAAACTCTTCTTTTAATACAGATGCCATCATGTTCCCGATCATCGAACCGAGTAATGGCACTACGAGCAACGTTAAAATAATAACTTCCAGACCAATCCGTTCCGTAAACGTATAGAGAAAGAACTCTTCTCCTTCAGCACTCAACTGCTCACGTATTATGGGGCTTAAAATGAACACAGCGATAATCGTGAGTGGAATAAAATAAAAAGAACTAAGTAGCTGATCTAACCCTTTACGGATCTTCTCTGGTAAATAGAAAGCAAATGGAATCGCCACGATAAAACTAAACAGGACACGAAACACACCGATCGCAATAACTGCGAGTAGAGTGAATTTTGCTCCTTGCAATACTTTTTGGCTGATATCATAACCTAAGGGGTCTGTACCTAGTGGAAACATGAGAGATGGCTCAAAAGGTGCGCCTCCTATCAAGTTTTTGTCATCATCATAAAGCAGCTGAACTTGACGAACGTCACTATCATAAAACAATGCGAATCCAAAGCTAGAAAAGATGAATACGCTCAAGATGGTTAGACCGACCCAAAACTTACTGCTGCGAATCAAATCAGCTCACCTCTTCTCGATAACCGGATGATGGTCCATTCGAAAAGAGCATATAAAAGGAAAAAAGGAATAACGAGCAAAATTAAGCAAGCTGCTAACATCTCTGGTCTAAAATCACTGTACATATAATGGGTAATTCCATGGATATTAAAGATCACCTCCACAAGGAGAAGGTTTGAGATCATAAACCAAAGAACAGACTTTGAAAAGTGAAAGATTCCTTCACTTGTATTCCTCGTCACGTGGACGATAAGTACATATATTCTTCTCATGCCCTTCGCTAAACTCATTTCGACATATGATTTTCCAAGCTCCTCTTCTGAAAGAAGAATCATCATCTTATAAAAATAAACAAAAGGCAAAATCATTAAGCACACGATCGGTACTATATAAATTCTGTCCTCAGCCCCTAATGAAGCCACATTTGAGACGAGAATTCCTGTTTTTTTAAAAATAAGAACAATTGCCATCTGTACGAGTGCAAAAACAAGAAGATCTGGTAATGATTCTAAAAAAGTAAGAATGTTCTTCACTGCTCTTCTTATGAACATCGGCATTATTAACGTGCACCAAGTAAGGAGCTGTGCCATACAAAAGGCAATAGCTAATGCTCCAAAAAGAATGGTTAATGAATACAGATATGGCGACCAGATATCATCTAAAAACAATCTCTGCTTACCCTGGTTCATATAAGTCATCTCATTTAAATGAATCACATCAAATAGAACAACTTTGATTTTTTGAAAATACATGGATACGTTCTTGTTCATGATTAACTCTGGTAGTCCGCTGATCAATATGATTGAAATAATCGTTAAAAACAGCTGCATGAACAATTTTTTTATAATCCTCATAAAGCTCCCCCTTTTCTTTTTAGACGAAGCATTCATTGCTTTTTATTCACTTCCTTATTTTTGAAGGATAAAACGGCTAAAACAATCCATATTAAGGAAGAGAAAAACATATGGAATTGAGGACAGACTATGTGGAATAAGATCAGGATTGGAGTTCTATTAACGGCTTGTTTAAGCTTCTTCTTTCCCCTCACCACTGAAGCAAAAGAACCCCTAACCTATTTCCCAATCGTAAAAAAGGGGGAGGTTTTGGAGTGGGAGAAAGTAAACAAACTCCTTCCTAAAGGTGCTACTTTTAAAGTTGTGGATTTAGAGACAGGCTTTTATTTTCAAGTACAAAGAAGAGCGGGTAATAAGCATGCCGATGTACAGCCGTTGACTAGAGACGATACTGCTGTTCTAAAGCACCTCTATAACGACAAATGGAGCTGGAACCGCCGCGCTATACTAATTCCCGTAAATGGCAGGATGCTTGCTGGCAGCATGCACGGAATGCCTCACGGAGCAGGAGCATTAGAGAACGGATTTCCTGGCCATTTTTGCATACACTTTTTAGGTAGTTCAACACACCGTTCTCGCAATATAGATCCTTCCCATCAATTTATGATCTTAAAAGCTGGAGGACAACTTACGAAATACGCAGCTGGAGCAAGCGCAAAACAAGCCGTGTCTATGTTTTTAGTCGGTATGAAACAGCAAGACATCAAAATAGCCATGCCTGTCCTTAACAAGGCGCTGTTAAAAGATCCAACCATTACAAAGCTGTTCAAAGGGATCACGAGTATGCAGTATGATATTAGATCTCCAAGCACCAGGTATCCACCTGTTGTTCGAACGGAAATAAGAGCACGAGTAAAAAAATACGATGATAGCGGTTTACAAACGGATACCCTAACCTTTTTAATGGAACGAAAATCAATGACAGACAGCTGGAAAATCATAAAAATCAGATTCTAGAACCTAAAGAAGCTTTTTCTTTAGGTTTTTTTGTTTAGAGAGTTGTGAGGATCAAAGGGGTATAGCGCGATTAGACATTGTCGATACATGTCGACTCGCGGTTATATGATCAATCTCGCGGAATTAACGTAAAGACTCGCGGTAATAACACTAAAATTTCAGGGATTATAGGTGGGAAAAGAATCTTTAATACCCCACACCGTAAAAATAGCATTCACTTATCCCCTTCACGTTGATAAAACACGAATAAAAATATATTTTTTAAATAAATTGTTCGTATTTCAGTTGAAATCCACTTTAATAATTGTTATATTTACCAAGGGAAAAAACAATTCAAGAAAAACTACCAAGTATTTCAAGGGGGATTATTATGAATACCCATTATGATGTAATTGTTGTTGGCGCAGGTCCTGCAGGGATCTTTACGAGCTACGAACTAACGAGACAGCTTCCAGATGCAAAAATATTGTTAATAGATAAAGGACATGACATCTATGCACGTTCGTGTCCAATTTTAGAGAAGAAAGTTCAAAAATGTCCACCTGCAGCAGGTAGAAAAGAATTTGCGGGTTGTTTACCTGCTTGCTCGATCACAAACGGCTTTGGTGGAGCAGGAGCTTATTCGGATGGAAAGTTCAATATTACGAGCGAATTCGGAGGATGGATGACTGATTATCTTTCTGAAGAACAAGTGGTCGAACTTATTAAATATGTAGATGATATCAACTTAGAGCATGGTGCTACAGATTCGATCACGGATCCTCTCACCCCTGAAGTTAAAGATATTGAAAAGCGCGGTTATGCCGCTGGTTTAAAGCTGTTACGAGCTCAAGTTCGCCATCTTGGTACAGAACAAAACCTTGAAATACTAAAAAGCATATACGAATATTTAAAAACGCGCATCGAGATGAAATATAAAGCGGAGGTTGAAGATCTCATTACAGAACGAACGACTGAAGGATATGTAGCAAAAGGGATTCTTTTAAAAGACGGAACCTCTCTTACATCCGAGAAAGTTGTTATTGTTCCTGGGCGGGATGGGTCAACATGGCTAACTAAGATCCTTAAGAAACGCCGTATTAAAATGACAGCTAACCAAGTCGATATTGGCGTTCGCGTGGAAACGTCCAACTTGGTGATGGAAGAGATCAATAAGCACCTTTATGAAGGGAAATTTGTCTTTAATACATCTGTGGGCACAAAAGTAAGAACGTTCTGTTCTAACCCTTCTGGACATGTAGTCGTGGAGAACCACTCTGGCATCATGCTTGCGAACGGACACGCTTATAAAGATCCAAAGCTAGGCAGTGAGAACACAAACTTTGCACTGCTCGTATCACATCAGTTTGCTGAACCATTCGATCAGCCAACTGAGTACGCTCATGAAGTCTCTAAACTTGCCAACCAGCTGTCTATGGGTGGGCTAGTCGTTCAGAAATATGGAGATATCTTAAAAGGGCGTCGCTCTACAGATAAGCGTATAAAAGAAGGCTTCCTTCGTCCAACGTTAAAAGAAGCGGTTCCAGGTGACCTTGGGCTTGTGCTTCCATATAACACGATGAAAAGTTTGATTGAGATGACTGAGGCTTTGGATAAAGTAACACCAGGGATCGCATCTGAACACACATTGTTCTATGGTGTAGAAGCTAAGTTTTATTCTGCTCGTCCAAAACTCGATGACAAGTTTGAGTCAGAGATCAACGGACTCTATGTGGGTGGAGATGGTGCTGGGATTACGCGTGGTCTAGCCCAAGCAAGTGCATGTGGCGTTTGGATCGCTCAAAACGTTGCAGCGAAAATAAAAGAAAAAACACCAGCGTTGGTATAATTTAAATAAAAAATGCCTTAGGATTCTGATCCTAAGGCATTCGTTTTTGCTTAATTTGTAGAGAAGATAACGATTCTACCTCTTATTACAGCAATGATAAAACCTACAACTGATCCAATGATCGCTGGGATCAGCCACCCGATTCCATCTGCAAATAGAGGAATATATGAATAAATCTGTTCGATTGCACCAAGTTTAATTCCAAAAGCTTTCAATCCATCTGCTATTGAGACCAGAGCAGTTGCAACGATTCCACCGATATATACTTCTTTTCTTCCAGAGAACAAATCATGTAAGAAGGAAAGCAGAATCAAAACGATCGCAATCGGATAGATCGCTGTTAAAACAGGTACAGAAACAGAGATGAGTTGTGTTAATCCTAAGTTTGCAACACCTGCACTGAACACACTCATAATAAGTACAACCGTTTTATACGAAACATTTGGAAACATTTTTTTTGCAAACTCACCACATGCGGTGACAAGACCTACAGAAGTTGTTAAACAAGCTAGCGCGACAGCTAGTCCAAGTAGTACGTTTCCAAACGGACCAAATAGTTCTGCTACAACATTTGTAAGAATCTGACCGCCGTTATCCGTCTGCCCAAGTGCCTGACTTGTTGCTCCTAAATAGGCTAAGATCCCATAAACAGCGGCTAAACAAGTAGCTGCGATCAACCCCGCTTTAATAACCATCTTAGTCACTTGTTCTTTTTTCATTTCTGGCCGTTTCACTGCTGTGATGACTACGATACCAAACGCAAGTGCGCCAAGTGTATCCATCGTCAAATAACCATCCATAAATCCTTTAATTAGTGGATTACTAGCATAATCAGGAGATGCTGTTCCTAATTTTCCAACCGGTGTTATGACCGCTTTAACTAAAAGGGATACGATAATCAGCAATAATAATGGCGTTAAGATATTTCCGATTCGGTCTACCAGTTTTGATGGATTTAACGACAGCCAGTAGGTTACGGTAAAGAATACAACCGTAAACAAGAAAAGAGTTAAACCATTGTTCATGCTTTCTGGTAAGAAAGGAACAACAGCCATCTCATAAGAAACGGTTCCTGTTCTCGGAATTCCGAAGAATGGCCCGATAGCTAAATAAAGGATGGTCGCGAAAACAGAACCGAACAATGGATTCACTCGCTCTGTTAACGTCTGTAGTCCACCACCTGTTCGTGCTAGCGCGATTACCCCTAATAAAGGTAATCCAACACCTGTTATAAAAAAGCCAACCATGGATTGCCAGACCATCTCACCTGCTGACTGACCCAATGCTGGCGGAAAGATTAAATTTCCAGCTCCAAAAAACAAAGCAAATAACATCAAGCCCACCGAGAGCGTTCGCTTCTGCATATTTAATTTCCTCCTCCGTGGTCATCTATACAAATTAATTTTATTTTAGGTTTTATCGAATTTTGTCGAAATATTTTTTATCCATATGTATTTGTAACATGATATGAGATTGGAGTCAATATTCAGATATAATGAATTTTCTAACAAATGTTTTCGTAAAGAAAGGACTGAGACAACTCAGTCCTTATACAACATGATTTAACGGTTTGTTGGAAACACACGCTTAATCGTATCGTTAAACTCTTTTACGAAACCTGATACAGGATTTCCTTTGTTGATCTCGTCTGCATATCCGTTCATACGATCGATGAAATCAGGATTTGTTGATACAAATACATCATTGATGTCAGGATCTGTTTTTCGAACCGTATCCCCGATCTTCTTTTCTGTTTCTCTTGAAAGCTTCATGCTTTCTCCACCCTTAAGCTTTGCCGCTACATATGCGTTGTTCTCTGTAACGATAACAGTCGCATCTTCTACCTCTTTAAGGTCTGTTACTTTGTTAGCCGCTTTATCTGCTACGTCCATACGTGTGTTTTCATCGTATTGATTATTCATACCCATATCCATGTTGTTGTTCATGTTATTCATATTGCGATCAGCACGATTGTCGTAATTCACTTCCGTCATGTTGTTACGCGCTTCTTTTCCCATGTCCTTATCGTTGTTGTTCATTCCGCAAGCACCTAGGAAAGATGATAGCATTACGGCCATTGAAGTAACGAGAATAGTCTTTTTCATTAAATGACACTCCTTTAAAAATTTTTGACTGTCATCTAATAAAATTTGTTTGTTGAAGAGAAAATATACATAGCAATGATTTTTATTAAAAGCTGTTTTCGTAAGCTTTGTTGCTTTTGGAAGTGTTGATTTCCGTTCCAGGCTGCTCGCTTTCCACGGGGCAGACGCTGAGCCACATTCGTACGTTTCACTCTTAAGTGTCTCAGCTGCCCGCCTGTCCCGTAGGAGTCTCGCATCTTCCACTCCAATCAATATTCAAAGGTGACAAGGAGTTCAAAGCAACAATCTTTTAGAAAAGAACGTTGTTAAAAGACATAAAAAAAGCCTTCCAGTATTGGAAGACATTATTATTTAAACCATCCATTCGAATAGGATCCTTTGTTTTTTGGCTTAAAGATAAGCCACGCAACAATACAAAGGATAACGATTGTAAAGGCAAAAAGACCAACTTTATGAATCACTTCCATGACTAAAGCCCATCGACCTGCCAGCTGATAACCAATCACGATAAAAAACGAACACCAGAATAGAGCGCCACTATAAGCGTAAAGCGCAAATTGTCTCCAATTCAAAGAGTACATTCCAGCAAAGTAAGCAGTCAGATGTCTGATTCCTGGCATAAAATATCCAAAGAACAACGCTGATTTTCCATACTTTAAAAAGAAATTCTGTGTTTTATCTATTTTCTCTTCAGAAATTCCAAATTTCGGACCTAACTTTTTTAATAGAGGTTTACCACAGATGTTACCGAAATAATAGCTACCGGTTATACCTGTAATTGCTCCTAAAAATGCACTCAATACAGCTGGTAAAGCGGGAAGATCTCCAGCAAAAATGAAGTATCCTACCGTCGCTAAAAGGATCTCATCCGGAATAGGCAACCCGATAATCCCTAGTGCCAATAATAAAAAAATACCAAAGTAGCTATATTGATGAATGATATTAAATAGGTCAAATTCCATGACGTCACCAACTTCTTTTTTTACACCTTCTACCATTGTAACGATAAATGGGGTGATTTGGAAAGAGAAAAATACATTTAAGTATATAGCATGGTGATTTTTACTATGTATTTAGGTCGTGTGATTCTTACTCGTAGTAAGTATAAACGTTATATCATTCCATGCTAAGCATTCTTCAATCAATTGCTGCTTTCCTACCGTGATCTTTTCTTCCTCTATCTTTTTCCCACCTAATGAAATATATGCTTGTTTAGATGGATTATCTTTTAACACCCACACGATCATACTTTTCTTACCTATAGATAGGAGTTCTTCAGCGAATCTTTTTAGCATTCTTGTTCCATGCCCTTTTTGTTGCACGGCTTTTAACAAGTAAAAAGCATAGATCTCACTATCAAATGGATGGTGTGATCTGATTGAACCTCCAGATATAAATCCACAAAGTTGCTTTTGTTGATCTTCCAAAACGAGCACAATATGTGATTCTTGCATCAACCATTCTTTCCATCTCTGTTCTCTTTCCTTAACCGACATCTGTGATAGATAGTCATCCTCTACTATGCCTTTATAAGATTGCTGCCAGCTTTCCACGTGAACTTTCGCAATTTCTGCTGCATCTGTTAGGTTGGCCCGTCGGATGTTCATATCTTCTTCCTCCTCTCTTTAATTCGTTATCATACCCACCATTTACTTTGAGGTAATAGCGTTACCGGCAATTGAAAATTTACCTCGAACCAATTTTTCAACTGTGTGGCATGTACTAAATATTCGGAAGCAGCATGTGATACACCGATTAAACTCATTGAAGTCTGTGCAATATAGCATTTCATGTGTTCATACTTCTTTTTGCCGTATTCATTATCGATGTGACAGTGCACCTCACCAGTCAAATAGGCTTCTGCCCCCATCTTCTCCGCTTCTATCATCGTCTCTACTTTATCACCACATCCTGCTACAATCGCAATCTTCGTTATGTTTTTATGGATTACACCTTGCACATCTGCATAGGGAATATCAAATAATTCAGTTGATCCAACAATTAATTCTTCTGTAGAAGTAGGAGCTATCTGACAAAGAATCCCGCAAGCTCCGTTATCATCCTTCAATAGTTCTCCAACCACTTTTGCGCCCAATGCTTTTCCCCAAGCATCACTCGTGCTGATCTTGCGTGAATAATCGAGTGGTACATGAAGTGTAAACACCGATAAACGCTTTTTCTTCATCTGCTTTATAAAAAGAGGAGGTATCGGCATAAACCCTCTACCCCAATTGCCTTTTGGATCTCCGCATTCCATGACAATGGGGTGATGCATAAATAGTAGATCTCCAGGATTACTTTCAGAAATAAATCTTTCAAGTACTTCGTCTGTAGGAAAAACAGCTAGAAATATACGTTTGACCTCTTCATCACCTCTAAGCATGAGTCCGTTAAACAACTTCGTAAATTCAGGTTCAAACTCATGCCGCCAATTAAAATGTATGGGATCGTACACCATCGGAATAAATCTACTGAACGCTGGGTCTGTTCCAATTTTTCTATATGTAAAAAGTTCATCGATCGCGTGATCTATCCTCTTCAGTTCCACCATCTTGTTTTCGTCCTTTCTTGCGCGAGGTTTTTTCGATAGCCCATTTTCGTAAAGCATTTATTAAGCATTCAACAATTTTTTAAAATAAATTATCTCTGGATCTCCTTCGTCTAAGTTATTAACGAAACCACTCTTCTTAAAATGGTTCTTAATGAATACCTTTTTCATAGATTCATTAGATTCATTTGTCGAAGAGAATAGTTTGTTTGTGGGTGAGATCTTACTCATGTGCGTTAACAAACTACTCGCCAATCCCTTTCTTTGATGAGCCGGGTCAACCATGATGAGGGATATAAAACAGCAATCAAAGAAATGAGTGTGGTAGATAAGAAATGCAGCGACTTCTTCTTCTTCATACAGAATCAAACATCTTTCCTCTTTTATCGCCTGATGGATCTCTTCTTTTCTATGATCACTTCCTATCATTTTTTTATCTAGTTCTATAATTTTATGAAGATGGTGTTTCTTCGCATTCTGAATTTCCATATGTACCGTCCTTTTGTTTGTCATTATGTTTGGTTTTGCTACAATAAAGAAAAAAGTTGAGGTGTTCTATTTATGGCAATTGTAGATATTACGATCATTCCAATCGGTACTGAAACTCCAAGCGTTAGCGAATATGTAGCAGAAATACAAAAAGTTCTTCAGCAAAACAAAGATAAGGTAAATTACCAGCTTACTCCGATGAGTACATTGATCGAAGGAGAGCTTCCAGATCTCTTTGATGTTATTCAGCAACTTCACGAGGTTCCTTTTTCAAATGGCATTCAGCGCGTAGCCACAAACATTCGCATCGATGACCGCCGTGATAAAAAATCCACGATGACAGGTAAGCTGGAAGCTGTAGAAGCAAGGATGACTAAGGAGTAATTACTTACCTAGTTTTATTTTTCGTATGGCGCTCGTTCAGCATGCATTTCATGCCGATGAACGAGCTTTCAATCAACCACATTTACAAAAAAGCTTACTCTCATAGGGCTATCCGCCCCACTCAGAGTAAGCTTTTCTTTATTTATTCGCCCTTTGAAGTCTTTACTTCTGCTTTTTCCTTTGTTGCTACTGCATTAGGTTCTTTTTTAGCAAATTCGATGCGAAGATCGTCGATGCTGTTGCGAACATTCCCTTTGCCAGAGAAATTTTCTAGCAGTTCTTTAACATCAATGCCTGAAGATGCTTTTAAAGATTCTTGAAGGGATGACATTAAGTTTGTCGCATAACCTGTGATACGGTTTGCTCCACCATTCTCACTGCCGCCTGTATCCACGACTGTAATTTTATCGATGTTAGAAAGTGGTGCTGCCACTTGCTTCGCGTATTCAGGAAGCATCTTAATCATCATATCCATCATCGCAGCCTGACCGTATAACTCAAACGCTTCAGCGATCTTTTGTTTCGCTTCGGCTTCAGCAAGACCTTTCAGACGGATAACATCTGCTTCGGATTCCCCTTTTGCACGTTCCGCTTCTGCTCTTGAAAGTCCGTCTAAGCGCACTTTCTCAGCTTCGGCTTTTGCCATAGCTTCAACACGGTATTTATGAGCATCCGCTTCAGCCACTTGCTTACGCTTATCTGCTTCGGCTGACTGTTCAACCGCATAACGATCTGCGTCAGCTTTTTTCTTAACTTCTGAGTCGTACTGCTTTTCACGACGCAGGATCTCTTTTTCTTCAAGTTCGATCTGCTTTTGACGCTCGATGATTTTAATCTGCATTTGTTGTTCGGTTACTTGCTGTTTTGCGATCGCTTCTTCTAAGTGGTAAGCCTGGTCTGCACGGGCTTTGGCAACATCTTGTTCACGACGGAACTCAGCTACTTTCAACTGATTCATCTTTTCAGCTTCCGCTACTTCTGTCGCGCGGCCTAACTCAGACTGCTTCGCTTCTTTATCTGCTTCAGCACGTTTAATACGCGTTTCTTTTTCAGCTTCTGCCATCGCCATATCAGCATCACGCTTAATCTGTGCGATTCGAGGCTTACCAAGAGAATCAAGGTATCCGTTCTTATCACGTAGATCTTTGATCGTAAACGATACGATGATCAATCCCATTTTAGCTAGATCTTGAGAAGCTACACGTTGCACTTCCTGTGAAAATTTTTCACGATTCTTATAGATCTCTTCTACCGTCATAGATCCTAAAATGGAACGTAAATGTCCTTCAAGAACTTCACGTGCTTCATTCTCACGATCTTCTTTCAACTTACCTAGGAATTGTTCAGCTGCAGTCGCGATCTCACCGATTGAGCTTCCTACTTTGATGATTGCTGTTCCGTCAGCCATAACTGGAACACCTTGCTCTGTATATACCTCTGGTGTTTGCACGTCTAACTTACTCGTTAACAAACTAAGTGGCTTTGCTTGTTGGAAAACAGGAAGTACAAACGTACCGCCTCCACGAACGATCTTGATACGATTTCCCGCTTCATCAATATTTACGTTCTTGCTTCCTAAGAAGCTTCCTGTAACGATTAATGCTTCATCTGGGCTCGCCGTTCTATACTTTGTGATAAAAACACTAATAAGAGCAACGACTAAGAAAACGGCAACCCCTATCACAATAAATAATGGTGAAAAACTCATAATAACCCCTCCAGATTAATGAATATATGTTTGTTCCACTTGCTCATAACGCATGACGGATACGACACCTTTTTGGATATCAATGATCAACACTTTTTCTCCTTGAGAGATTGGTTTGTTATCCATGCTAATCGCTGATTTTGAAATCCTTCCGCTGATTCCTTCAATTAAGATCTCCCCAAACCCATCTGTCGGAACCGAAGTAAGTACGGTGCCCACTCTCCCTTTAAGATCTTCATCTCGATAAGCTAAAGATTCTTCTGAAGACCGGATCGGCATCAAGACGAAAACGTTTAATAGAGTAACGAGCAACAACGAAAGTAAACCACTGAACACCATGATGAACCAACTGTTTATACCCGTCATGATCTCTAATAAATAGCCCGAAGCCGTCCCGATTGTAAAAAAGGATAAGATGAGCGATGGATGCAAAAAGTCTACAGCTGCATCAAGCATGTCACCAAATAAGATGTATACGAAAGTAATGCATCCAAAAACAATAAAACTTCCTAAATAGATCGTAGACAACGGATATCCGAATAGTTCCATAGTCTTCTCTCCTGTCTTCATATACTTTTACTTCAAAATAAGAATTGACCACGTCCTTTTTGTCGAATTTGATATAACCTTAACAAAGTGAAACAAAAAAGATTGTAAAATTTTGTCGACAACGATTAATTTCCAATATTGGTTTTATATAGATATTTACGAGCGTTTCAGAAAAAAGTTTCAGTTAGTTAACAATATTTTGTATAATTTTGTTAAAAGGAGTGAAATCCAATGTATGCAGAAAAATTGTGGCAGTATTTAAACAACAAAGCTAATAAAGAAGATGCAGAGCCAATGAAAAAGTATATGCGTGATCAGTTCGAATTTTTCGGGATTCGTTCTCCCATTTTGAAACAAAGCATGAAGGAATTCTTAAAAGAAAATGGATTGCCTTCAAAAGAAGAATTATCGTCATTTATCAACGAAGCTTGGTCTAGACCGGAACGAGAGATGCAGTATGCGACGTTTACAATAGTGGATAAATTAAAGAAGCAGATGACAAAAGAGGATATTGAATGGATCGAGTATACCATCGTGAATAAAAGCTGGTGGGATACGGTTGATTATATTGCTAAACAAATCGCGGGTTATTATTTGATGAAGTTTCCAGAAGAGATCGAACATGTTACGGAACGTTGGATTCAATCCAAGAATATCTGGCTAATGCGATCGGCAATTCTGTTTCAACTCGGATATAAAGACAAGACCGATAAAGAACTTCTTGCACAGATCATTAAAGATACAAAGTACGATCAAGATTTCTTTATACGAAAAGGAATTGGATGGGCATTAAGAGAGTATGCATACACGGATCCTGATTGGGTGTGGGAGTTCGTTCATTCAGAGGAGTTAAGTCCGCTCTCCTATAAAGAGGCGATTAAAAATATTAAAAAGACAAAGCAGCCGCATTAAATACGGCTGTTTCTTTTATTTCTCTTGTTCTCTGACAACATAACGAATCGCATTTCTAAAAGAGACAAAAGAGAGTTGATTGGTATGCACACCAAGAGCAACCATATCTTTGACCATTTCCTTAGGAAATCCGCAATACAATACATCGGCTCCCATTAATTTTATCGCATCTGTTAGGTTTTGAATCTCGATACCAAGCTCAGAATCTGTAATGGTCGTTACACCTGAAAAGTCTAAGATTACGTAATCGGCTCCATTGTTTAGACATTCTTTCAATAGTTTTGCAGTCAACGTTTCAAGTCTTTCTAGTGTAAGTTCACCAATCAGCGGAACTAAAAGCGTATGTTCTGCAACGGTTTGAAGGATAGGCGTTGCTAGCTCATTCAGAATTTCTTTTGTTCTTTCTCTTTCCTGTTCGCGCTCTGTTATGTCTTTCCACGTTATTAGATAGCCTCTTTTCTGATTTTCAACAAGCAGCTCCGTTACAATTAATCTTGCAACACATCTATCAAAAAGAACAATTTGTCTATCAATAGGAAACTGACCTTCAGTCAACGCCTCTTCTTTGATAATGTTTGTATGAAGACTTTTAATAGGCTGACCGATCATGTCTTCCGGAGAACCAATATTTATAAATTCACTCATCATTTGAAGTAAATTCTTACTGCTATTATTCATCCAACAGATGTGAAATTTTTCATCTATAAAAAAGATATTTTCTTCTAAGCAATTCAGTGTGTCCTTGATCGGACGCTCTAACACATAAGTCATGAGAAGTGCTCCTCTTTGTAAAGTCCTGTTCTCATCATATCGGAATTTTCACTATTACACTATTAAAATGACTAGAGTCCCCCCAGATATGTAAGCGCTATCTAAATCTTTACAAAAAACCCTGTTGTATGATGCTTCAACTCCATGTAAAATGTCCATATCAAACAAACATATGTATTTTCCATATAAACAAAGGGGCGGATATTAAATGGTTACTCACGTTTCAGTAGGACTTTTGGGATTAGGAACGGTCGGCAGTGGTGTTGTTAGAATGATTGAAGGAAATCGAGAAGAATTGCAGCACCGAGTGGGATGCCCTGTTTTTATCGAGAAAATACTCGTACAGAATGTCGAGAAAGAACGTCTTGTCTCCATTAACAATGAATGGTTAACGCAGCATCCCGAAGATGTTATTCAAAATCCAAATATACAGGTTGTTATAGAAGTGATGGGCGGTATTGAATTAGCACGAGAATATATCACACTTGCTCTTCAAAATAAAAAGCATGTGATCACAGCAAACAAAGATCTGATGGCCCTATACGGTGCAGAACTCTTACAAGTGGCACATGAAAATGAATGTGATCTCTTTTATGAAGCAAGTGTTGCAGGAGGCATTCCTATCATTCGATCACTTGTAGATGGGTTAGCTTCAGACAAAATTACGAAGATGATGGGAATCGTAAACGGAACAACAAACTACATTCTTACAAAAATGGATAAACAACAGCGCAACTATGAGGAAGTATTAAAAGAAGCTCAAGATCTTGGATACGCAGAAGCGGACCCCACATCAGATGTAGAGGGAATCGATGCAGCGAGGAAGATGGCCATTCTCTCAACCCTCGGATTTTCCATGCACATCCACTTAGATGACGTAACTGTGTCAGGTATATCCAAGGTTACACAAGAGGATCTTGAATACGCGCGTCAGTTCGGTTATACGCTGAAATTGATCGGAAACGCAAAGAAGGATAACGGAAAAGTAGAGATTAGTGTTGAGCCTACTCTCCTCCCAGACTCACATCCATTAGCAAGTGTTCACAATGAATACAATGCAGTCTATGTATACGGTGAGTCTGTGGGAGAAACGATGTTCTTTGGACCAGGAGCAGGACAGTTACCGACTGCTACGTCCGTTGTTTCAGATTTAGTTGCTGTTGTTAAAAACATGCGACTTGGAGTGAACGGGAAAAGCGTAGTTGCTCCCCAGTTTGATAAACAATTAAAACAACCGAACGAGATCGACGGAAAATTCTTTTACCGGTTGTACGTGAAAGATGAGGCAGGTGCTTTCTCTTCAATCACTTCTCTGTTTGCATTGCATGACATCTCACTTGAAAAATTAATTCAAAGCCCTGTAGATCATAAAGGAGTTGCAGAAATTGTAATCGTAACCCACGGAACGAACAAACAGCAAGACAATCACGTCTACAACCTGCTTCGGGACTCTGAAGTCGTACAAGAAATCAAAAGTCACTATCGTGTGGAGGGAGCTTAATATGCTTTGGAAAGGACTTTTACAACAATATAAAGAATATCTGCCTGTCACTGAGTCTACTCCCCTTCTTTCCTTGAACGAAGGGCATACTCCACTTATTCCACTTACACATCTTTCAAAGGAATGGGGCATCAACCTCTATGCAAAGTACGAAGGAGCGAATCCTACAGGCTCTTTTAAAGACAGAGGGATGGTCATGGCTGTGGCTAAAGCAAAAGAAGAAGGCAGTAGAGCCATCATCTGTGCTTCTACTGGAAATACCTCTGCCGCAGCTGCCGCGTACGGCGCAAGAGCTTGCCTTCGATGTATCGTTGTTATTCCTGATGGTAAGATCGCTCAAGGAAAACTGGCTCAAGCAAAAATGTATGGAGCAGAGATCTTTGCCATAGAAGGAAATTTTGATGAAGCACTTCAGATGGTACAGAAAATGAGTGAAGAAGAAGACTTCACTCTCGTTAACTCTGTAAATCCATATCGTCTGGAAGGACAGAAAACAGCGGCTTTCGAATTAGTTGATGCGCTTGAAGGAGCACCTGACATTTTAGCTATACCAGTCGGAAATGCCGGTAACATCAGTGCTTATTGGAAAGGGTTCAAAGAGTATGATGCCGTTAAATCCTCCGGTCTCCCTCGCATTCATGGATTTCAAGCTGCAGGTGCAGCTCCAATCGTAAATGGATCTGTTGTGAAGAATCCTGAAACGATTGCAACGGCCATTCGAATCGGGAATCCTGCCAGCTGGAAGTTAGCTTCATCTGCATTAGAAGAATCAGGTGGAGTCATTGATTCTGTCACAGATGAAGAAATCTTAGAAGCGTATCAGATGCTCGCTTCCAAAGAAGGTGTTTTTGCTGAACCTGCTTCATGCAGTACAATTGCTGGATTGTATAAACAACATAAACAAGGAGTACTTCCAAACGGCGCTTCCGTTGTGGCCATCCTAACAGGTAATGGTCTTAAAGATCCTGATATCGCACTAAAAACAGTGAAACAAGAACCAATCGTGATTCCGAATGATTTTGATCTATTACGTCAACAGCTAAAAGGATGTGTTGTTTAAATGAAAGCAGAACCTTTTTCCATCCATGTTCCAGCAAGTACAGCCAATCTTGGCCCAGGCTTTGATTCTGTCGGCCTTGCTCTAAATAGATACTTAACCGTTCACGTTCAGCCGTTCGCTCCACGAAAAACAACATTTCACGGAGAAGAGCTTCAGGCATTCAATAAAGATGAAAACAACTTAATCATGCAGGCTGCACATTTCACGGCAGATTCATTTCAAAAAAAACTGCCTCCGTGTCAGTTAGATGTGGTTAGTACCTTTCCAACATCAAAAGGAATGGGAAGTTCTGCATCAGCAATCGTTGCAGGCATTGAACTGGCAAACATCCTTTTAGACCTTGAACTTTCTAGAGAATCCAAATCACTTCTTGCAAGTTCACTAGAAGAACATCCTGATAATGTGATTCCTGCCATCTTTGGAGGACTCACAATCAGTTTTTACAATGGACAAGTGGTCGAAACGGTCCATGTTCCTGATGTGGCAGTTGAGATGATCGTCGCCATTCCAGATGGAGTTCTTCATACAAAACAATCAAGAGGTTCCCTGCCAAATCTTCTTCCGTTCAACAAAGCGGTTGAAGGCAGTGCGATTAGCAATGTTCTTGTAGCCGCTTTAATGAAGAATGATTGGAAGAAAGCAGCGGATATGATGAATCGCGATCTTTTTCACGAGCCGTTTCGTTCAAAATGGGTACCTCTATATACTGAACTCAAAGAAAAAGCGATCGAGCTCGGTGCTTATGGTGCTGCTATAAGCGGTTCTGGACCGTCCATCGTCTGCTTCACTCCTCACCAAAAAGCTGCTGGTATCACAGAACAACTTTCTACGTTGTTTCCTCAGTACCACTTTGAGACGGTCTTTCCTGATCGTAGAGGAGTAGTTGTTGAAAAATGTTTGTCTGCCGCTTTATGATCCTTGATTCTATAGACTTGAAAAAGAAAAGAATGGTAAACGTAAAAAAGGATTAAGCACCGAAAATGCTCAATCCTTTTTTTCTTATTTATGCACAATCTTAAATTGGTCTCTAAGTAACGTCCAGTTTTCAGGGAACGGTTCTCCAAGTACCCAATAAGCAAGACCTCTTAATTTATACTTTTTCACGAGTTGGTTTTTCGCTTCTGCACTTTGTTCGTTCTCAAACCAGACAACATGCTCTTTGCCGTTATCATCTTTGTAATTAAAAAACGGTGCTTGGGACTCGTTATCGTATTTTACAGTTGCATCTTCTTTTAATGCCAAGTCATGGGCTTCTGCTGGAGCCACGCGTTTGGCGAATTTATTACCTTTTTTATAAGGAAGTGTCCAATCATATCCGTATAACGGTGCACCCATCACAATTTTTTCTGGCGGAATAACAGATGTTGCATACTTAACCACTTTTTCTACTTGAGGAACTGGAGCAACAGCCATTGGAGGTCCACCAGACCATCCCCACTCATAAGTCATGAGTACAACAAAGTCTGCTAGTTCTCCATGTCGTTTATAGTCATGCGCTCCATGCCATGGTCCTTTTTGTTCATCACTTGTTTTTGGTGCTAATGCTGTTGAAACTTTAAATCCTTCTTTTTGAACTTGTGGGATGATCGTTTCTAAAAAGCCGTTATACAGCTCTCGATCTTTCTCTCTGATATGTTCGAAATCGATATTAAGGGCTTTATATCCTTTTTGCTTCATCGTACTAATAACACTTCCGATCAGTGTTTTTGAAGCTGTTTTATCTGTGAAGATGTTATGAGCGATCTCTGGTGAAAAGTTTCCATCGATAAAGTTTGTTAAAACCATCATCGGCATGGCTTTAGATTTCTTCACTTCTTGAAGCGCTGCATAATCTTTGATCGGCTTCAGGGATCCGTCTTTATTGACTTGATAACTAAAAAACGCTACGTATGTTAAATCGTTTACTGATTCTTGAACATCTCTTATGGACTGTTTCGCCTCGATCGGCTCTAAAAACCCTAGCGTTTCAATCTTGGTTTTGCCATGATTCGTTTCAGCTTTAGAGATGTCCACCTGTTTTTTCTGTGGTGAGTTAATCTGTTCTAACCTTGGGCTATTTCGCGTTTCGTTACTCATGTTCTTTGGCGCAGCTTCGCTTTCTTTCATGTTGTTAGAGTTGCCGCATCCGCTAAGTACAATCGTAAACGCCGCTAAAAAAGCGACTATCTTTTTCATAAACAAACCTCCTTCATTTTCGTTATTTTTCCATGAAGAGGTTTGTCCTATTCTCTTTTTTAGAAATAGATAGCTCGTACATTCATTATTATTAGTTTTGTAAGTTTCAAAATAGGTATGAGGAGATCTTATTTTGACCTGTCATTAAAGTGGCATCATTGACAAGTAGATTGTAGTGTAAGGTGTGAGACTCCTGGGGGATCAGTGTGACAGGTGAGACACCTAAGGGTGCAAAGCGCCGAGGTGGCTCACCGCACGCCCCCCGGAAAGCGAAACACCTGAAACGGAGATCGACTACTTACATTAGCAACTATGAACTAACAGCTCAAAAAAAAGACTCCATCAGTGTGGAGTCTTTATACCTTTATATCGCCCAGTTTCCTTTAACAAATAACGGAATACGTTTGCCATCTTCATATTCAGCTTCAATTTCAAGATCTGCAGACCCGATCATAAAATCCGTATGACCGCGGCTAAAGTTGATCTCTTTCTCTTCCATCTGTTCGGGTGAAAGATTTCCTGCATCCTTTACTGACATCGTAATCGATGTTCCGATCGCTAGATGGCACGAAGCATTTTCATCATACAACGTGTTATTAAAAGTGATGCCTGAGTTTGAGATCGGCGAATCGTGAGGAACTAATGCAACTTCACCTAAATATCCCATTCCATCATCGATGCTTAGTAGTTGTTTCAACGTATCGTACCCTTCCTCGGCTGTGAAATCAACCACTTTTCCATCTTTGAACGTTAAACTAAAGTTATCAATGATGTTACCCATCGCTGAAAGTGGCTTTGAACTTGAAACTTTACCGTTCACACCATATTTTCTTGGTGTTGTGAATACTTCTTCTGTTGGCAAGTTCGGGATATAATACGTTCCGAACGTAGAATGATGACCTCCACCAATCCACGTGTGATCCGGATGAAGGTCTATGCTTAGATCAGTACCCTCAGATTTATAATGAAGCGTTTTGAACTTCTGTTCGTTTAAGTAGTTCACTTTCTCTGTCAAAGTCTTTACATGTTCGTCCCATGCTGCTACAGGGTCGTTCTGATCAACGCGAACGGTTTTGAAGATCGCTTCCCATAATGCTTCTACCGCTTCTTCATCATTTTTGTCTGGGAATACGCTCTTAGCCCAGCCAACCGTTGGTGCACCTGCGATCGCCCAGTGCATATCTCCTCTTAATTGACCTGCTGAGAAGGCTTGTAGTTTCTCACCCCTGTTTTTTTGAACGAACATCATCCTTTCAGAAGGAACCCCTTTATAAGCGTTTGGATCATTGCCTGTAATCATTAAGAAACAATCATGATTTTCCACAAGGCTATTGTATTTATCAATCTCCCAAGACGGCAGATCATTTTGAAGAACCTCTTCTGCTGCAAGCGTTAGGTGAATACGGCTAGTTTGGGTATCGCTCCAATCCACCATCACTCGTTTACAACCGTTCTCATAGGCATGCTTCGTTACCTTCCGAGTAAATTCTGCTGTTTCTATCGGCGAACTGATAAGCAACCTTTGTCCTTCTTTTAAACTTAATCCAACCTTTATCACTAATTCAGCGTATTGATCCAACTTCTCTTCAAACGACTTCATACTTTCCCCTCCGATTGGTAAATACATAAAAACGACTGATAAGTTTATATTATTTACAATTATATAAAAAAACGAATATTATGACTACTGTTTTCTTTCGAGCTCTTATTTGATCACCATATTGAAATGTAATTAAAAAATCATAAAAAGAAAAGATCACATTACGTTCTGTGATCTTGAATGACTATTTTCATTTTTATTGAGACTAAATCCGATTTGAGTAAGTGCGCTCTCTACATTATTTGTGATCAAGATACCTTTAAAGTCAACGTCGACATGAAGAGTTGTTAATGCAAGATCTGGTCTGAATCCAGTAAGAATGGGAGTGACTCCTATTAACCTTAGCAACTTCACGATGTTTAACAAATATTCGCTAACAGAGTTATTGATTCTGCTCACTCCAGAAAGATCGATTATCATGTGTTCCAGTTCTAAATACATGCTGCTCTCCAGTGTGCTTTGAATGATGAGCTCTGCTCGATATTCATTAATATGGCCAATAATTGGGAGAATCGCAACGCCTTTTGTTAAAGGAACGATTGGTACTGAAATTTCTTTGATCTCTTTATTCGCCTTATCAAGCTCTAATACGTAAGTCAACAACGAAGACATCGTCTGAAAAAGCTCGACATGCTGATCTGTAAATTCGAACCGATCTGTATCCAGCCCACAGATAGTTCCGTAATTTTCACCATCTTCATAATAGATCGGGATCGCAATAAAGCTACCCCCACCAAGATTTGCAGTTACATTTAGATCTTTCGTCCGTTCATTTTGCGTAATATCTTCTATAAGAAGAATGTCATTTCCCTTTTCTACACTCACTTTACAGAACGTTTCTTGAAAAGGCATTGTTGTACCTTCTTGAATCAATACCGTATTTTTATTGACTGCTTTTTTGATTTCATTTACTTGTTTGTCATTCTTGGCGATAAACAACGTATTAATGTTGATAAGTTTGCTCATAAAATGAAGAATGTTTGCCGTGGCTTCTTCAAAGTTTTTAACTGATTTATTTTTAAGTGCTGAATTTAGATGAATAGACAAAGTAAATGACCAACCTTTCATTTCTAAAAATCTTTCTGCCACAATTCTTTGATGGTCCACCCCTTTAATTACCCTAAGAAAGAGGAAATAAACATTTAAAGTAAAACATTTATTAACGTTGATTAAAAGAAAGCTTTGAACTCGGGATAAAAAGATCAAAAACAGCTCTTCTATGAGGGCTGTTTTTTTCCATGTCTAAAGAACTATATAAAAACAATTGACCTATACCATTTTTCTCTATTATTTTTACATGAAAAGTGTTTGAAAATAGTTCTTTAAATAGTAAATACTCCCTATTCTAAATCTGAAACACGGGAGTTATATCCTATTCTAGTGGTTGAAGTATCGTGGTAACATTTTGAATACGCGGAATTATCCGACAATATATGTCGGTTTTCGGAAACTACTATGATTTAGGGGGAATCTTGGTGAAAAAAGGGAAATGGGTATCTGCTGCACTCGCTACGATGTTAAGTTGTTCTGCTTTTTCAAGTGTTAGCGCGGCACCTGCAAACGTATCATCTGATGTAGCAACACAACAACAAGACGATCATAAAGGTCATAAACATGGTGGCGGTCCTTTTGATTTAGGAATCGCTAATGATGAGAAGTTGATCGAAATGTTGAAGAAAAAGGGCGAAATCAGTAAAAACGCATCTGAAGCAGATGCACAGAAAAAATTACAGCAATACTTGCACAAAAAACAAGAGAACGCTTCAAAATTCTCTGAAGGTGCATTAGAAGACGAACATAGTGAAAAGCGTAAAGAAATTAGAAGTAAGCACAAAAAAGAAGGACTTAAAAAAGACGGTAGAAAAGAAGATAAGATTAAGAACGTGAAAGAAGAAAAGTGGAAAGGACAAAAGCGCGTGGATAACGTTCTTGTTCTTTTAGTAGAGTTTCCAGACTACCCTGCTTCGAACATAACAAAAGAAGAAACAGACATGTTCTATGATGAATATACAAAGAAACACTATGAGGACTTAGTATTTGGAAACAAAGGATATGAAGGGCCGAATGGAGAAAAATTGATCTCCATGAAGCAATATTATGAACAGCAATCTGGTGGAAGTTATTCTGTAACAGGTAGTGTTGGAGGATGGTATAAAGCGAAACATCCAGCTGCTTATTATGGAGGTAACGTCCCTACTCCAGACGGTAATGACAAAGACGCTCGTTCTCTCGTAAAAGAAGCACTAGAAGCGGCGGCAAAAGATCCTAACATTAATCTAGGAGACTATGACCAAGAAGATCGCTACGATCTAGATGAAGATGGCAATACACGTGAAGCAGATGGTTTAGTAGACCACCTTATGATCGTTCACTCAAGCGTTGGTGAGGAAGCTGGCGGAGGTGCACTTGCTGGTGACGCGATCTGGAGCCACCGTTGGAACCTTGGCTCACCTTTCCCAATCGCAGGCTCAGAGTCTGAAGTTGATTATTGGAACGGCATGATGGGAGCTTACGATTATACGGTCCAACCTGCTGATGGAGCAGCTGGCGTATTCGCACATGAATATGGCCATGATCTTGAACTTCCAGATGAGTACGATACACAATATTCTGGTGAAGGTGAGCCTGTTGCATACTGGTCGATCATGTCTAGCGGAAGCTGGGCTGGTAAAGTTCCTGGTACAGAGCCAACTGGATTCAGTGCTTGGTCTAAAGAGTTCTTACAATCGTATATCGGTGGTAACTGGTTAAGTGGAGAAACGTTCGTTTACGAAGAAATCGATCGTAAAGGAATCGACGTTCTTCTCGATCAGGCTAACACGAAAGGCACGAACAACGATGCCGTTCGCGTTGATCTTCCACAAAAAGAAACAGTCGTTAACAAGCCGTATAGCGGTGAATATCAATATTTCAGTGGTAGTGGAGATGACTTAGATAACTCATTGGTTACATCTCTTGATCTCTCAAAAGCTTCAACCGCTACACTAAACTTCAAAACGTGGTATGACATTGAAACAGATTGGGATTATGCTTCTATTAAAGTGAAAGAAGAAGGAGCAGCGGATTGGGTTACTGTTAAAGGAAACCTGACTACGGACGCGAATCCAAACGGGCAAAACCCTGGCCATGGGATTACAGGAAGCACGAATGGTGAATGGGTGAACGGAGCATTTAATCTATCTGCTTATGCTGGTAAAAAGATCGACCTAAAATTCAACTATTGGACGGATGTCGCTGCAACAATGCCTGGATTCTTTGTAGATGACATTTCTGTAAACGTTGATGGAACTGAAGTATTGTTTGATGATGCTGAAGGAACATCTACATTTAAGCAAGAAGGCTTCACAAAGAACCAAGGTAAATTCTATTCTGATCACTACTACTTATTAGAATGGAGAAATCACCAAGGTGTTGATAAAGGTCTTGCTCACATCGCACGTGGTAAAAGCTTAATGTCTTATGATGGCGGACTTCTTGTATGGTACGTGGATAACAGCTATTCAGAAAACTGGACAGGCATCCACCCTGGAGATGGATTCTTAGGCGTAGTCGATGCAAACCAAGAAACGCTGAAATGGAGTGATGGAAAAGTGGCTTCAACTCGCTACTTGATCCATGATGCTGCGTTTAACACAGATAAAGGGAAGCCAATGTTCCTAGATTACAAAGAAATCAATGGAACATCGCTTACGGATAACGCGATCCATCCGAACTCCGTATTCAACGATAAAGAGGACTTCTCAAATCCTGGTCTTCTAGACGCTGGACGCAACGTTCCACAATACGGTCTAAAGTTCTCTGTTGAAGGCAAGAGTAAAGATAATTCTGTAGCGAAGATCAAGATCTCTCGCAAGAAATAAACATTTGTTATAAAACCCAACTGTATACTTGCAGTTGGGTTTTATTTTCCTAGGGTAAACTGTTAATAAGGAGGGTATGAGATGCCAAAGTTTGTACGCGTATTTTTAACGGTTTTTACATTGATGTTCCTTGTGAGCTGCAGCACTCAAGAACACGATAATCATTCTGGGAAAAAGGGAGAATCCGAAGAAAAGGCAGAATCCGACACAAAAGATACCTCTAACTTGAATACTGCAAAGGAGAACGAGGTGACAACCATGATTGCGAATGATGAAAAAATTATACAGATGCTTAAAGAGAAAGGCGAAATACCTGAGGATGCCACAACAGAAGAAATTAACAAGGCCCTACAAAAATATTTACAACAAAAGAACCCTAGCAATCTAGGGGATGAAAAAGCAAAAAAGAAATACATCGAGGAATTGAAGCAAAAGATTCAAAAAGAAAGTAAGGCTTCTGAATGATTGTAGTCATCCAAAGCAAATAAGAGATTGTTTACTTATTAATTTACTCGTTTAAATCTTTTAATTGGATGTTCTCTAAAAGATTATTGCTATTAAGTCTTTTTATTTCCTTCTTTGACTTTTGATTGTAGTGTAAGGTGCGAGACTCCTGCGGGACAAGTGGGCAGGTGAGACACTTATACGTGGAACGTACGAATGTGGCTCACCGCCTGCCCCGCGGAAAGCGAGCATCTGTAACGGAAATCAAATACTTTCAAAGTACCCACATTCTATAGAAAAAAAAGATGGTTTAAAGTGTCTATACTTACAGCACTTTAAAACCATCTTTTTTTATTGCTTAGCTTCGTTTATACGGCCACCAGTTTGCTTCTCCAAAGTTTTTAACAAGAACCGGGATGAGTAATGGTAATACGACAAATGCGTATAGAAGCAACCCTACTAAGATGATGGACGCGATCTGCAATAGGGAAAGCATTCCCGAAGGCATCATCGCAGCAAACGTTCCACCTAATATGATAACGGCCGAAATGATAACCGTCCCCATTTTTTTCATAGCAAGAAGCATCGCATCTGCAACTGTAAGATCTTTGTACTCATTAAATCGGTCCATTAAGAAGATGCTGTAATCAACGCCTAACGCGACGAGGATTACGAATCCAAAAAACGGAACAGCCCAGCTGATTCCTGTGTAGCCTAATAGATTTACATAGATGAATTCATTGATCCCCATTGACGTGTAGTACGTTAAAATGAGTGAACCGATTAAGTAAACTGGCATGATCAGAGAACGGAACAAAAATACAAGAATAATTGAGATTCCTACTAACATGAGTAGAACAGTTCTTGAAAAATCATTACTAGAAACCGTCTGCAAGTCAGCATTTGAACTCGTGATTCCCCCAACGGCCACTTTCGCGTTCTCTAACTCCGTTCCTTTCGTTACTCGATTGATCGCATCTTTTATCTCGTCTACTTCATCAATAGACTCGTTTGAATAAGGATTGATCCCAAACACAACATCCATCGTCATCGTTTTACGATCTTTTGATAGATACGCATCCAGTGCCTGTTCAAAATCCTTACTTTGAAGGACTTCTTCCGGCATATAAAAAGCACTTTTATCCTTTGTTTCGGCTAGGTTGTTCAAATAATTTTGAGCAGAACCGAGACCATCAGACACTTGATTCAAACCATCAGCACTCTGATCCAGACCAGACGTTAACTGACTGAACTGACCACCAAGATCTTCAAATCCTTTTAACAGTTCCTGTTGGCCATTATTGATACCGTTTAAGCCGTTTGTTAGCTTAGGTACATTATCAACGATCTGACCTTGGCCGTCAGCAAGTTGACCTAGACCTGACTGAAGTTGATCTGTTCCATCGATCACTTGCTGAAGCCCGCCGATTATACCTTGTTGGTAGCCGTTTATCTCTTTGAATTTACCATTGGCTTGTTGAACACCTGATGAAACTTGATTCAATCCACCGTTTAATTGGTCTAGTTGACCTTTGATAACAGGCAGTTGGTTTTGAGTAGCTTTCACTGTGTTCTTGATCTTCTGATACTCAGCATCGTCATCTGCAATCTCATAACGATTTTCCAACGCTTGAAAGTCTTGATCTGTAATTGATGCTAAAGCGGTATTTAAGCTTCCTAATCCTTGCCCTAGTTTTACGTAGTTTGATTGGATCGTTGATAGATTAAATCCCGCTTGTTCATAACCCTGCTGAATCTTTTGATAACCAGAAAGCAGCTCTTGTTGTTTAGCTTTTATCTGTTGCAATCCCTTTTGTGCATCAGCTGCTCCCATCGTTCCTTTTCGAATTCCATCTTCTATTTTCACCAAATTCTTTTGAATCTCGGTCAAACCAGATTGAGTAGCACTCGTACCGTCGATAAGCTGCTGAATACCATCAGTCGCACTAGTCAGCTGAGGCTCAGATTTTGATAACTCTCCACTCGCTTCCATTAACCCACTGCTGATTTTATTGATCCCTTCTTTTCCATCGCCAAGGCCATCGCCTAAGTTTTCTGCCTGCTTATAGACAAAGAAATCTTCAACCGGTTCCCCTGTAGGTCTGGAAACAGATCTTACTGCATCAACATGGTTAACTTTTTCAAGTTCTTGGCTAATCTTTTCAGCAAGCTCCATATATGAAGTCGAGTCCATCTGTTCATCATTTTTTATAACGATGTTTGTTGGCATCGACTCTCCCGCTCCAAAGCTTTTTTCAATCACATTAAACGCTTGGATCGAAGAAACATCTCCCGAGATTTCTTCTAATGAGTTGAATGATAGTTTGCCATCATACGTTACAAGAAACGGTACGCAAATGATCGCAACGAGTATGAGTGACAACAACGGACGCTTTAATGAAAAGTTTCCTGCAATTGCCCACAGCTTGCTTTCGCCATGCTCCGCCTTTTTCTTAGATGGCCAAAAGATTTTCTGACCTAAGACCATCATGAAGAAAGGAACGATCGTGAACAGAGCAACTAAAAGAATACCTACCCCAACCGCAACAGCCGCTGCTGATTGATAAAGAATAAACTGAGAAAACCCGATTGCAGCGAATCCGATCATGACCGCCAAACCGCTAAAGAAAACGGTACGCCCCGCCTGACGATATGTCGCGATGATCGCTTCTATTTTACTTTCTGTGAGCGTCAATTCTTCTTTATATCGACTTAATAAAAGAATACAATAATCGGTTCCAATTCCGAACAATACAGCGACTAGAAAGATCTGCGTGTAATTGGAGATCGGAAAGTCGAACGAATCGACTAACATCGCCACGATGGATTGTGAAGCAAGGTACGTCACACCAACGGTTAGCAATGGAATGAGTGGCGCAACAACAGATCTGAATACTAAAAGCAAGACACCTAGAATGAAAACAACCGTAATGCCTTCTGTTTTCTTAAGACCCTCTTCAGAACTCTTTACAAGATCTTCGTTGATCATCCAATTGCTTGTATAATAGTGATCAACTTTGTTGTCTTCGATCGTTTTATATAGAGCTTCATTCACTTCACTTGGCTCTCGATCATTCCAAGCTACTTTTATAGACGTTAAGATAGAGTTCCCATCTTCAGAGACTAACTGCTTCTCAAGACTTTTTTCATTAAAGTGAGTCAGAATCTCCGTGATTCCTAGCTCTTCTTTATTCTTTTCAAGTTGACGGATCGCACGCTCAACTTCTTTTTTATCTGCAGCACTTAGTCCTTTTTCATCTGTAAAGACCAGTGCTACCGAAGACTCATCTCCACCGCCTTCTTGTTCCTGAACATCGCTCATAATATCTGAAGCTAATGACGATGAATAGCCATCTGGCACATCGACTTGTCCTTTTTCTCGTACGAGCTCTGCCATATTAGGTGCCGAGAACATAAGAACGGCAACTATAGCAATCCATGCAATAAGCACCAGCCATTTTTGTTTTAAAATAAACCGCACGATTTCTCCCCCCGCTTATTGTTTTTCTTGAAGTGCTGTTAAGATGTTGTTGACCTTTTCGTACGTGTCAATAAACTGTTTGATCTCCTGCTCTTCAAACTGAGTAATGATGGACTCTACTAAGTTATAGATTCTCTCTTCGGTTTTTTTATATAATTCAAGTCCCGTTTCCGTTAATGTAAGGTAAACGACGCGGCGATCGTTTTGATCTCTCGTTCTCTCGATCAAGTCTTGATCCCACAATTTTGTGATCACAGCTGTAATGGCACTTTTCTTCACATCAAATACTTTCGCTAGTTCGGTTGATGTGCAGTTCTCTGTCTTGTAGATGTACTTCAATGTATAAAATTGATCATTTGAGAGCTCACTCTGTAGCTGTTCTTTTACAAGGGATTCCCCTTTTTTATGAACAGCAAATGTGAGATCGATATAACGATCAACGAGTTCTTTAATGGATAGTTGTGGCATACTAACCTCCTATTGGTTCATTTTTTTAACTGTTCAATCATTGAACTATCTATTTCCAGATTTAGATTACATGGTGGACAAGTAGCTTGTCAATTACTCTTCTATAACTTTTACAGAGATCTGTTTAAACGTAACAAAAAAGACATATCTCTTTAGATATGCCTTCATCATCATTCTTATGAGGTTTGCTTTTTTTCTTGTAGTGAATAAAGATAAAAAATATAATCGATCGATGCACCTTTATAGCCCAGCTGATTGACGATCGCCGATAGATGACCTCGGTGATACGTGCCATGATTCACGATGTGCTGAACGAGATCTGCATATGTTGAATGTAGTGTTCCGAAATGTGGATGATGAACAGTGATATCAGCGGATAAATCTTCTTTTCCTTTGATGAAATTCTCGTAGTCATTAGACATAGCTTCGAACTTCTTCTGCATATTTTGTAGATCTGCAGCATTCAATTCTTCGTGTAGCTGTTTAACGGAGTTAAAAATAGCTTCAAATGTTTCCCCTTTTAGTACCTTTAGCCATACATAATCGACTTGATACATGTGAACCAGAACATTAGCGATCGTAGGAAAAACACTTTCTACCTCTTTCCTATACATTTCGGTTGGAAGTTCTTTTAGTTTCTCAAATACCCTTTCATTAGCCCACGTGTTGAATTGGTGAAGCTGTAGCGATTTTTCCATCCTTCATACCTCCAGTTTGTTTTTTAAGGTACTAATTTCGTTAACGGAGTGCATAAACCCTTCAAAAAATACAAACAAATGTTCTTTTTATTAGAAAGTGAGCAATGAGGCTGAGCCACATTCCTACGCAATAGCTTTTGCAACGAGCAAAGTATACTTAAAGAGGTATTTGAAGGACTCAATCCAAAATTTTTTATAATTTTATCCACAAGATTTGCCCTAGAATCCAAAAATTTTGCGGTTTTATCCACGAGTTTTGCATCTCAATCCAAAAGTTATCTGCGAGTCTACAAACTTCGACAAGCTCGGTAGCTCAAATACCCCAACAAAAAAGCGCACTCCCCTCAGGAGTACGCTAACCGTCATTCATTCTATTTTACGATTTCAGATAACAATTCAAATGAACGTAATCTTGCAGCATGATCGTAGATCTGGCCATTCACGATGATCTCATCTGCCTGTGTTTCGTCCAAGAACGCTTGAAGCTTTGCTTTGACCGTTTCTGGACTGCCGATAAAGGATGTACGTAACTGCTGATCGAGTGCCGCTTTTTCATACGGACTCCAGATGCCGTCCATGCTCGCAACCGGTGGCTTCAACTTCGTTGGGTTTCCACGCACTAAGTTAACGAACTGCTGCTGAAGAGAAGTAGCGATTTGTGCTGCTTCCTCATCTGTATCTGCTACAACCACGTTTGCTCCCACCATCGCATATGGTTGCTCAAGTACTTCTGATGGGGTGAACGTATTACGGTATAACTCTAGAGCAGGAATCGTGTTGTCTGGCGAAAAATGACTCGCGAATGCAAACGGAAGTCCTTCTCTACCTGCCAATCGTGCACTAAAGCCGCTTGAACCTAAAAGCCAGATTGGAATATCTTGACCTTCTCCAGGAACCGCTCTTACTTTCATAGGCGATTCTGCTCGTTCTGGATCAAGATACGTTCGCAGCTCATCTAGCTGATACGGAAAATCATCACCCATGTTGCCGAGATCACGGCGAAGTGCTTGTGCTGTTACCTGGTCCGTTCCTGGTGCTCGGCCGAGTCCGAGGTCAATTCTTCCTGGATACAGGGCATCAAGCGTACCAAATTGTTCAGCAATCACGAGAGGTGCGTGATTCGGAAGCATGATCCCACCAGAGCCAACCCGAATTTTAGACGTACCACCCGCCACATGTCCGATCACGACCGAAGTGGCAGAGCTCGCGATTCCAGGCATGTTATGATGCTCAGCCAGCCAATAACGGTTGTATCCCCATTTTTCAGCATGCTGAGCAAGATCTAACGTGTTCTGAAATGATTCAGTTACCGTTCCGCCCTCAACGACAGGTGCAAGGTCAAGGACTGACCATTTTATATCACTTAGACTTTTTTTATTGGACATCGTAACGTCCTCCTTATTTAAAGCAACAAAAAATTAGCTACTATATTTTAATAATTCGTTACTAGTATAACAAGTTTGCTTTCTTTAATAAAAAAAACTGCTTACTTCCTTATGTTGAGAATACCTGATTGGCTACTAACTCATATGACTTCAATCGGGCTTCATAAGAGTGAGTGATCGTCACAATCATTATTTCATCAGCTTTATACGTTTCTTGAAGTCTATATAGTTCTTTCATTACCTCTTGTGGGTTGCCAATAATCATTTTTCTTTTAGCTTCCGTTAAGAGTTGTTCTCTCTCTTCTATTGAAAAACACTGGTGAGCTTCTTCTATGGACGGAACACCATTTCCTTCACCAGAAGCATTCTGTTTTCTCCAAAGAATGCCTGATAATGCGAGCTCCTCTGCGCGTTCTGTTGTCTCTGCACAGATCACAGACACAGCAACAATCGTTTTCGCTGTTTGTAATGAGGGATTCGATTGAAACGTTTTTTGATAAGAAGCTACAATCTCAGGTCCTAATTTTTCACTCATAAAATGACCGAATGCATAGGCTGTTCCATATTTTGAAGCTAAATCAGCACTTTTTTGGCTGGTTCCAAGAATCCATGGAACGGGCGAGATTTCAGGAACTGGAGCAGCCTGAATCTTAGAAAACATATCGTCAGTAGGAAAGTCGTTACGCAGAAAATGAAGCAGTTGTTGTATTGACTCTGGAACTTTTCGAACATTCTCCAGATAATTGTCCGAAAGAGCGATCGACACTTCTGCAGATCCTCCAGGAGCACGACCGATACCAAGATCAATTCTATCTGGAAAAAGTGTAGCAAGCATGTTATAGGTTTCCGCAACTCTGTAAGGTTTATAATGCGGTAAAAGCACAGCACCTGCGCCGAGTCGAATCTTTTTTGTGTTTGCCCCAATATAGCTCAGCATCACTTCTGGTGCTGAACAAGATAAGCCGCTGAAGTTATGATGTTCTGCGATCCAATAACGGGTATATCCGAGCTTTTCTCCCTCTCTTGCCAGTTGCATAGAAGCTTGAAGAGCATCCTGCGCACTGTTACCGGATGAGATTGGGGATTGATCAAGTATGCTTAATTTCATCGCCTACCTCCTTCTTTACATGTTTGTATTTTACGCTAAAGTCTCATTCTTTACTTTGTTGAGGATTATCAAAAAAAGAACCCCACATGAGGTTCTTGTCATCTATAAAGCTAGACTTTGATTTCTGCATCTGTTTTTACAAACTGATCAGCAGATAATGTACTTGCTCGGTAATGCGTATAGAGTTCAGCTTCCGTCAGCTGAATCGGACCACATATCGACTGAATTTCCAGCCATGAGCCTCTCTCTAAGCCTTGTACAATTTTTAATGCGAGATTATAGGGTTCCTTGTTGCCTAGAAGAGCCTCAGCTAGTTCATTCGTTATCGGAAGATCAGCGATTACATCTTTCATATCTTTACTCAGCAACGTGTCGATCAGAGAAAACATCCCAAACATGTAAAGATGGTTTTTGGATACACCAACGAATTTTGCGATGCGTTCAAAAAAGAAGGCGCGAGTAAGACTCATCTTGACAATCTCTAACTGATGATCATCTCTATTCAAGCTAGACATCATCAGAATCATGACGAGCTTCTTTATCTCGTATAGTCCGACTAAGACGACAGCTTGTTTGATCGTTGTAATCTTACTTTTAAAAAAGTAAGTACCAGAGTTCATCACTTTCAAGAGTTTATACGAAAGTGAAAGATCTCGTTGAATCAAATTGCTGATCTCTTGAATGTCTGGATCTGAATCATTCAATTTTTCTAGAAGCAGAAGGTAGTTCGTCGGAAGAGGAGCGATGTCTTTTCCTTGCAATATAACAGGTCTGCTGAAGAAATATCCTTGAAAATACTCAAATCCAAGCTCCTTGGCTTCTTCAAACTGCTCCCGCGTTTCTATCTTTTCTGCTAAAAATGTAATCTGTTCGCGGTAGGTGTCAATCATGACCTTCATCTCTTTTACGTCCATTAATAAATAATCTACTTTAATGATATCGATGTAAGGCAGTACTCTTTCTAAGTTCCGGTTTACGGAAACATCATCCAGAGCGATGATATAACCTTTATTCTTCAATTCTTTACAAACCTCAAGCACTTCGTCCGTTAAACGAACATCCTCTAAGATCTCAACAACAATATATTGAGGAGATATATATGTAGGAATTCTATCTAACAGCAGATTCTCCGTAAAGTTTATAAAACATTTCTTTCGTTCCCCGACTTCTTTAATTCCGATTCCAGCAAAACTGTTCACCATCACATCGATCGTGGCACTATCATGATCCAAACCATCATACCTATTATTCTCACTGTTTCTATATAAAAGTTCATAAGCAACAACGTTCTCTTCTTTATCTAAGATCGGTTGTCTGCCAATAAAAATATCCATTTCAATCCCCATTTACATTGAGTAATCATTTTTCCTTTATATAGACATCAAACCATAAATTGTAAACAAGTACAATACGTGTTTTCATGTTAATTACTTCCAAATACACGTTGTCTTTTTCGTGTATACTTTTGTCGAACCTGCAAGTTCATGTTTTATCTCCCTAGCCAGTGGGAACACAAACTACGTACTAATCTTCTACAAAAAGGAGGAAATCGATGGATACTCATGGTAAAGTGGTTGGCGTTTTCCGTTCAGAAGATGATGCGATCGATGCAATAAAAGAACTGAGAAACCAAGGTTATAGTGACGACGAAATCTCAGTGATCGCAAAAGACAAAAAAGAAGTAAAACACATTCAGGAAGAAACCGGTTCAAAAGCTCCTGAAGGGGCTGCTACGGGAATGGCTACAGGTGGCATTCTTGGTGGACTCGGTGGATTATTACTAGGTGCAGGTGCACTCGCTATTCCAGGAATCGGACCCATTGTAGCCGCAGGACCGATTGCTGCAGCACTCGGTGGAGCCGCGGTAGGAGCTGGCGCCGGCGGAATTGTTGGTGCTCTTGTAGGATTAGGAATACCTGAAAATGAAGCGAAAGAATACGAACAATCTGTTGAAGCTGGGGACATTCTCGTTCTCGTTGATGCGAATGAAATAAGCCGACATAGACAAGCTAATGATACATTCCGTACGTACCGTTCCACAAACGCACATCGTTATGAAGATTCATATTCCAACAAATATTAAAGGAGGATGATTCAATATGAAAAACGATACAATGGAAGGCAAATGGAAGCAGCTTAAGGGTGAAGCGAAGAAACAATGGGGCAACCTGACAGATGATGATTACGATCAAGCACAAGGTGACCGTGAAAAGATGATAGGAAAGATTCAAGAAAGACATGGCAGGAAACGTGAAGAAGCTGAGCGTGAATACGACGATTGGTATAGCAGAATGGAGCAATATTAAAAAATAGTACAACCCCCACTAAATCAGTATTTAGTGGGGGTTGTTTTGTGGTCTTATCTTATCTAATTAGAAAAGATTGTAAGTTCATCTTATTTAAATTCGAATCCGCTTTCTTCTGCAAAACTTTTAATCCTTGTCCCATATCGGATGCTAAAATATAGTTTCGATCTACGAAAACACCCCATACGTTAGCCTTATCTGACACGTATGAACCTACTTCAACTGGATTTGCTGGATCCGTAAGGTCGACCATACGGATACCATCAGAATAATGAGAAAGATAGAGTGTATTTCCTCTTACTTTTGGATCATGAACCGTATATGTTCCAGGTTTGCGCTCTCCTGCTTTAATCTGCACCATAGAGTTTAACGTTCTAAACGTACTTAATAGAACAGGATTGCTCTTATCCTTTATATCGTATACACGAACATATCCCCAGCCTCTTTCAAATCCTGGGTCATGAGGATCCGGATTAAAAACTTCTCTCGTTTCAATCAAGATATTTCCGCCATGAGCTAGTGCAGCTGAATGTGCAGCTCCTTGAACATCACGTTCAAATTTTGTTCTCCCTACAAATTTAGGATTTGCAGGATCTTCAATATTTAAGATAATCGTACCAAGATCCCAATAAGAGAGATATGCATATTTACCTGTCTCATCCGTGATGACACTATGTAAAAATGCCGTACGCTGAGCACCTGTCTCATCTTCAAATTGATAGTCACCATTAAAACTACCGCCTACTTCAGTTGGATCCCAGTTTGAAAGTTCTTTCGGTTTACTTGGGTTAGTCACATCAACGATTGAAAAGTCATGAACGTCAACCCCTTTGTCTTTATAGCGATGAGCTTGATAATTAGTAGCTAAAAGTAAGACTTTGTTGTTCTGTTCTGTCAACCAATGTTCATGCGTCCCGGTAGGAAGATTAGAAGGCGTTTTCCAAAATCCTAGCTTTTTTGGCTCTTTCGGATTTGTGACATCGTAAAGCACAACTCCACCATTTTCAGAGGTTTCCCCCTCGTAACCATACCGCTCTTTATCTACGCGCTGAACGCTTACAGCAGCTAAATCACCTTTAAATGAAGGAGTACTTACAGATTGAACGATTACTTTTTCCTGCCATGTGCCAGGAATATCATTCGCAAGAACGGCAACTTCTTTAGGATTTGCAGGATCCTTCATATCAAAAATCCTTACTCCCTCATTTGTCATCTGACCACGGTGTGTACCAAGATATGCATATCCTTTGTACGCATATACATCTGCAGTTGTAGCAGGTTTTCCTTTTAAATCTTTTAGTGGAACAGCTGCCACCTCTTTAAGGTGCTCAAAATTCTTTGATCCTTCTACTTTTGGAATTCCACCAAACGTAGATTCACCAGCTTCAATGTAGCTTTTTTGCCCATTCTCACAAGCTAAAGCAATTCCTCCACCTGCTATGGAAAGCGCAAGTGTACTCAATAAAATTTTTGATGCAAATTTGTTCATATCCCTATAGCCACCTCCATCTTAATAGTTCCTACATTAAAGGAGTCAAGCTTAAGAAGGAAGTGGTAAATAGACTAAATATTCCAAATTTAAAATGTGAAAAATTGCGTACTTTTTTCATTTAACAACGGGACTATCATCCTGCTAAATGCTATAAGCATAAAGAAAACCCTGAACTCATTGGCATTTAATTCTGCCGAACGTTCAGGGTTAAATTTACTTTACATGATCACAAAAAAGATAACAGCTACTAGCACTAAGCGATAGATCGCAAATGGCGTTAGCTTAACTTTTTCGATAATGTTTAAGAAGAAGCGGATCGATAACATAGCGAATACAAACGCACTGATAAATCCAACAATAAAGAACGGCATAGCATCCATACTAAAATACTCTAAGTTCTTTAATAGGGAGATACCACTCGCACCTGCCATGATCGGAACAGCCATAATGAATGTAAAATCAGCTGCAGCACGGTGACTAAGCCCTAGAAGGACACCACCTGAAATCGTAGCACCAGAACGTGAAAATCCTGGCCACAGGGATAAACACTGAATCAATCCGATAGAGAAAGCTTGCTTGTACGTAATCTTATCTACTGTATCAATAACAGGATTTTGATTTTTAGCAGCAAATCGATCGGCAAAAATCATAAGGAACGCACCAATCGCCAGTCCAATAAGAACCGTGTTCGTCGTGAAAAGGTACTCATCAATATAATCTTCGAACAACAAGCCAAGAACACCTGCCGGTAAAAGACCTACGATGACTTGAGTTAATTTTAAACGGCTCCCCGTAATTTCATTTGTTGCTTTGTTTCGGCTAAGTCCCAGCATATCGATGAATCGTTGTCTGAAAACAACAACTACCGCTAAGATCGAACCAAGCTGGATCACAACTTTAAAAGTATTCGCTGGATATTTCCCTAAAAAGTCTTGTGATTTTAACCACATGTCATCAACAAGAATCATATGTCCCGTAGATGAAACAGGAGCAAACTCCGTCAAACCTTCTACTAACCCTAGAATAAGGGCTTTTAACAACAATAGGATGTCCATAAAAATAACTGATCTCCTTTAACAACTTATACTCTCATCTCTATATAATAGACGTTTTTCGATGATTAGCAAAGAATGATGTAAAACTTTTTATAACACTGTAACATATTGCGAAAAAGTGAGAAACCCCGTTGGAATGAAATCCAACGAGGTTTTAAGTAGTGTTTAGTAATCCAGGAGCGAATGAAGTTTTTCTTTATCCAAAACTTTCACCAATTCTATAAGAAGCTTTGTGCTATTTTCTAAGTCGCTTTTACTGATCATGGATGTATGACTGTGGATGTACCGGGCCGCAACTCCAACAACAAGGCTTGGAATTCCTTTTTTGAAAAGGTGGAACTTACCTGCATCTGTTCCTCCGCCAAGCATCACGTCTACTTGATACGGTATGTTATGTTTCTCTGCAACCTCGATGATTAAGTCGCGAAAACCGGTATGCGGGATCATGGACGAGTCAAGGAATGTAATCAGCGGCCCTTTTCCGAGCTTCGCTTTGTTCGCATTCCCACCAGGACCATCTTCTGCAACGCCTACATCGAGTGCGATTGCCACATCTGGCTCCATGATCGCAGGTGCCGTAATCGCTCCCCTGAGTCCTACTTCTTCTTGAACAGTCGCGCCACAATAGACGGTGTTTGGATGATTGATGTTTTGTAACTGCTCTAGAACCTGAAGTGCCGTATAACAGCCAGCACGATTATCGAGTGCCTTGGCAAGAATCGTATCACCGTCAGGCATCAGTTCAAATGGGCATATTGGAAGGATCGGATCTCCTACTCTGATCCCCCATTCCTTCACTTGGTCTTTATCTTTTGCACCAATATCTATAAACATCTCTTTCATCGGATAAACACGGTTTCGTTCATCTGGCGTTAAGATATGAGGTGCCTTAGAGCCCACGACACCGGTGAACGTTTTACTTTTCGTCTGTACATGTACGCGTTGTGCGAGGAGAACTTGTGACCACCAGCCTCCTAATGGAACGAAGCGCAAATAACCTTGTTCTGTAATCTCACTGACCATAAATCCGACTTCGTCCATGTGACCTGCAAGAAGTATTTTAGGACCGTCATTCGTAGATCCATGTTTTTCACCGAATACACTACCAATATGGTCGTTCATTAATGCGGCACCTGTTTTGCTGATCTCGCGTTTCATAATCTCTCGAATCGCTTTTTCAAAACCAGGAGCACCATTTGTTTCTGTTAACTCTTTTAATAAGTCCATATTTCTCACCTTCCTATTTTATAGGATGGGGAAAATATACGGTTTGAATACGTTCTTTTTTAGAAGGAAAATAAAATTATTCAAAAGCGAAGGATAGGACATATTTTCTGCCTTTATTAGTTCCAATTGTTATAGAACATAATGAATTTAAAAGGTGTTTCGTTATATGAGGTGAACAGATTTGGAGGAAATCATTCATTTGCCGATTATTTATAGTGGTTCCTATTAACAAGTAATAGTCACGTAAGGCTTGCATATGAGCCTTCTTGGAAGTCGTCATACATCTATCACAAGCCCATGTTCCAAACGTTCTGTGCATGCTATAAAATTTACAGTTCGTACACTGTATACCTTTTATCAAATCACTTTCTGAGATTTGAAAATGCTGAAGAATATTGAACTTTAGTGGATGATGTTGTATTTGGAGTTGTTTAGAAAGAGTATGTTGAGATTCCTTTGTAAGGAGATAAGTTGTGTGCCTGACCTCAAGTTCTTTTATTTTATCAGGCAAAACATAGTAGGGTAATACGAATTGGGAGAGGGTTTGTGATTTACCTTTTTCAGTGGACTTAATTACGGATTTATCATTTCCTATGATTACAAGCGGCTCTATAGGCATCGCGGGGAACTTTTGAAGCTTAAGCCACTTTTGAAGTTGCTCTACATGTCTATTTACTTGAATGATTGGACTGCTGAACGCTCGTTCATCCTTATTATCATTGATCCTGATCAACTGGTTAAATGTTGAGTCAAAAATAAGTGTTCCAGTTATGTTCTTCACTTCGATGATAATTATGAGATTTGAGGATAACAGAAGGCAATCAATCTGGAAGTAATGTGAACCATCATAAAGACGAAGGTCATGGAGTACATGGTACTTCTGTTCGGGTAAAAAACTTAGCGGAAAATCTAATGAACGCTCACCACGATATCCAGCCAAACTTTTTGCATATGTTTCAGAAGCAATTTGTCTTTTGGGATGATCAAGATCAAGTCGTCTAAATAGTGCCTCAAACTTAAATAACTTCAACGGCTTTATTCGTTTTTTAACGATCAAAATTGTACTCCTTTCGTATTTATATTATTAATAGTTCTTTAGTTCTTTTGTCTGGTAGCAAAATCCTTTAAAGAAATTAGATATCGACAACTTTTTTAATATATCGGCAAGAATAAGTATTTTATCGGCAACTTTTGCATTATATCGGCAAGAATTCAAATATATCGGCGAAAATCAAATTATATCGACATTTGCCCAAATTTAGCATACAAAAAAGGACTCACCCTGATGGTGAGTCCTGTTATCCACCTATGTATGGTGGAGACGGTGGGACATGTTATTCCATGCTTTCGTCATGGCACTGACTATATCTTGAACCTGAAGAATCAGGTCCTTCGGCGTATTATACGAAATATAAATTTACTTGAGTCCAAGCAGAATTTCGTATCCTAGTACTACCAAGAATGGCAGCCTATAAGTCGATACACGGCTGTTGGATTGCTCCACATACCGCTCGGCATTGCCTTGCAACGATAAACGTTGGTTAGGTTTCACCGATAAAGCCGAATTATCACTTATGTGTTACCACATAAGGCGACTAATTATTAATCGAACCCACGTCCAAAGATATTGGCACTTAAGCTTCTACGAGTGTAGTCGGTTTATTCGCGTTTCGCGGATCCGTCTGCCAGCCGACAGGCGCCTGGACCGCTAGCCTGATTATTCTCTTCCTTCGTCCTCAGGCGGAGGACAACCAGCGTAGCCCACTAAGAGTGAGTCCCTTACCCTACCACATGGGCGATGGAGGGAGGAACAGCTAAAGTGCTATTACGCAGCTAAAGCTAAGTTGTTGTTTTGTTTGCCAGTTATTGGCTGTGGCGTTTTAACGAGGCCGACCCCCTCGACTCGCAACTTAAGCTCAAACTACCCCTGTCGAATCCGTAACGTCCCCATTATAAAATGGTAAGCAGAAAATTAATTCCGCCGAACCTCGGAAAGAGATAAAAGCTCAATCGCTTCTATTCACTTGTGTACTCAGTATAACATTTTTGCTTCATCGTCTCAATTGTAACATCCTGTAAAAGGAACCAATTAAGCTTTTTGGCGATCTCGGAATGCACGTTCGATCTCTCGCTTTGCATCCTTTTTCTTCAGATCGTCACGCTTGTCGTAATGCTTTTTACCTTTTGCCAGTCCGATCAAAAGCTTCGCAAAACCATTCTTCAAATACATTTTCAAAGGAACGATGGAATATCCTTGTTCTTTTGTTGCACCTAATAGCTTGTTGATCTCTTTGCGGTGTAAAAGCAGCTTGCGCGTACGAAGTGGATCATGGTTGTACCGGTTTCCTTGCTCGTATGTGCTGATGTGCATGTTGTGTAGAAACAACTCGCCATTTTGCACACGTGCGAAAGAATCCTTTAAATTTGCCCTGCCTGCGCGAATGGATTTGATCTCCGTGCCCTGAAGGACAATTCCTGCTTCAAATGTTTCTTCGACGTGGTAATCGTGCCGCGCTTTCTTATTCTGTGCGACGACTTTCCCTTCTCCTTTTGGCATGTAAAACTCAATCCTCCCCACAGCAAGTGAAGTTTAATTATAGCAATATGGTCAAATAACGTCAAGGTTCACCACCGAAGGTGAACCTTGACTGAACATGCTCCTTATTTCTTCTTTTTCTTGCCTTTTTTCTTAGCTACTGGTTTGTAGAAAGGTTTCTTCTTCCCTTTCTTTGAATCCTGAGGGCCGCTTGAACGCTCTGATTCACTCGTGCGGTTCTTGCTTCTTCTTCCTCGTCCGCGTTTTGGTGTATCTCCAATATCGATGACTTTTTGACGATCTTTGAAACGTTTACGAGGTGTTCCTTTCATTCCGACGATTTCAAAATCGATCGCGCGCTCATCTACATTCACGTTCGCAACACGAATGGAAATCTCATCACCGATTCGGAACACGTTGCCTGTTCGCTCTCCGATCATCGCCATAAATTTCTCATCAAATCGGTAGTAGTCGTCTGTTAGGTAGCTAACATGTACGAGACCTTCAATCGTATTTGGAAGTTCAACGAACAATCCAAAGTTTGTAACAGAGCTTATCACGCCATCAAACTCTTCCCCGATCTTATCGAGCATGAACTGTGATTTTTTCAGTTCATCCGTCTCACGTTCTGCATCAACAGCACGGCGTTCCATCGCTGATGAATGCTTAGCAATTCCAGGAAGTTCTGCTTTCCAATGACTGACAGTTTTTGGTCCTGTGTCTTTTTTAAACAGATACGTACGGATGAGGCGATGCACGATTAAGTCTGGGTAACGACGGATCGGTGACGTGAAATGCGTATAGAATTCTGTCGCTAATCCGTAGTGACCAAGTGACATATGATCGTACTTCGCTTGCTTCATGGACCGAAGCATGATTTTGCTAATCACCATTTCCTCTGGCTCGCCTTTTACCGTCTCCAAAAGCTGTTGAAGGCTGCGGGGGTGAATGTCGCTCGCGGTTCCTTTTAACGCATATCCAAACATACCGATAAACTCTAAGAAACGCTCTAATTTGCCTTCATCCGGATCTTCATGGATTCGGTACATGAACGGAAGCTCGAGCTCATGAAAATGTTGAGCAACAGTTTCGTTGGCACATAGCATAAATTCTTCGATCAATTTTTCAGCAACAGAACGTTCACGTAGAACAACATCTTGTGGATCGCTGTTCTCGTCAACAAGTACTTTTGCTTCTGAGAAATCAAAATCAATCGCACCACGTGCAAAGCGTTTTTTGCGTAGAATTTCCGCAAGCTCTCCCATTAATTGAAAGAAAGGGATGAGTGACTCGTATTTCTTGTTAACCGCTTCGTCTTCATCCTGCAAAATTTTACGAACATCTGTATACGTCATTCGTTCTGTTGTTTTGATTACACTTGGGAAGATTTCGTGTTTGATGACTTCACCATCATGGTTGATCTCCATCTCACAAGAGATCGTCAAGCGGTCTACTTTCGGGTTCAAGGAACAGATCCCGTTTGATAGACGATGTGGAATCATCGGGATGACACGATCGACTAAGTACACACTCGTACCACGCTCTTGCGCTTCTTTATCAATGGGAGAATCTTCGGTTACATAGTGTGTCACATCTGCGATATGTACGCCAAGCTTATAATGGCCATTCGGAAGCTTGATCACATGAACCGCATCATCCAAGTCTTTCGCGTCCGCTCCATCAATCGTTACGATGGTTTCGTTACGAAGATCGCGACGTCCTTCAATATCTTTTGGATCGATCTCATCTGGCGTATTATGAGCTTGCTCAAGTGCCTCAACCGGAAACTCTCTTGGCAGTCCATGTTTAAAGATAACAGAGATGATATCTACACCTGGATCATTCTTGTGTCCGATGATGTGAATGATCTCTCCTTCGGCACTGTTTCTGCCCTCAGGGTATTTTGTGATTTTCACTAGAACCTTATGTCCTTCTACAGCGCCGTTAACGCCGTCTGCAGGAATAAAGATGTCATTCGGGATCCGTTTATCATCAGCAACAACAAAACCGAATTTACGGCTTTCTTGGAACGTTCCAACGACCTCTGTTACGCCTCGTTCTAAAATACGAATGATCGTACCCTCTGGGCGTGATCCTGAAGAGGTTTGATTTAAGCGTACGAGGACCGTGTCGCCACTCATCGCACCATTCATATCAGATTGTGAGATATACACATCTTTTTGTTCAGAGTCTTCCGGGATAAGGAACGCAAAGCCTTTTGCATGCCCTTGAACGCGGCCTTTAATTAGGCTCATCTTTTCAGGCAATCCATAACGGTTCGTACGTGTTCGGACGACAGATCCTTCATCTTCTAATTCGTTAAGTGTTAAAACCAGTTTCTTGAAAGCTTCAGCGTCAGGAAGTTGAAGAGCTTCTTCAATCTCTGTGACTGTCATCGGTTTTTCCGATTCTTTCATGAGCTGGAGTATTTGCAGTTTATCCAAAAACTGACCTCCTTTTTAAGGAAAAAAGGTTCTATTCTGACCAATCTAGGTCTTCTAAGAAAGCATATACATCTTCATGCAGCTTTTCTTTTTCCTTGTCTAATGTAATTACATGTGATGAGTTTTCATACCACTTTAAATCTTTCGTTTCACTTTCTACTTCATTATAAATAATATTTGCAGAATCCGTGTTAATCATTTCATCATTTCTAGCCTGCACAACAAACGTAGGTGCGTATACGAGATCTACTGATTTTCTTACACTTTGAATAAGATCTTGAAGAGCTTTTAACGTATTCATCGGTGTTTTTTTGAATTCTTCCATCTCTTGCTCTATCTGTTCTGGTGTTTTCTGTTCACGCTTTTTATATTCTTCAGCGTACGCACAAACCCCTTTATACATCACTTCTTCACTCTTGATGGACATGGGTGCGCACATTGGAATTACAGCTTTTACAGGATGTTCTGTGGCCAGTTTTAATGAGAACACTCCACCTAACGAAAGACCACACACGGCAATCTCGTCGTAGCCTTTTTCTTTTAGATGATTGTAGCCGCCAATCACATCTTCCCACCAGTCTTTGGGTCCTGTGTGTACTAATTCTTCAGGAGGAACGGCATGTCCTTTATACTGAGGAGCGTGACATGTATAGCCTTTCTTTTGCAGAAATCTCCCCATCATTCGTACATCGGCTGAACTGCCCGTGAACCCGTGTAGCATTAAGACTGCCCGCTTTCCTCCTTCAAAGAAAAACGGTTTTGGTGCTGCGATTTTCATGTTGTCTCTCTCCTATTCATTCGTTAAAAATTGATAAACTTCTTGAATTAGTTCTTCTTTCTCTACATCATGACAGATCATGTGCTTTGATTCTTTAAAATAACAAAGACGTTTGTTAGATGCTGCTATTGCTTTGTACAAATATTCTGCACTTCTTCTCGGAACAAGTCCGTCACATTCCCCTTGAACGATCAAAGTTGGCGCTGAGACTTGTGAAAATTCAGGTTTGATCAACCTTACAAGCTTCTGAAATTCTCTCGTCGCACTGAAAGGTGTATCAAGGAACTTTTTTCGATACCTTTTATATAATTCATGATCTCTTAGTTGACCGTTAAGCCCAGAGACCATCATATTGGCAACATCTTTAATCATCTGTGCGGGGTTAAGATAGTAGGCGCTTGCGTTCAACAGAATCAATTTGTCGCACCCATATTTGGAAGCAAGATAACCCGCGATCATGCCGCCCATTGAGAAGCCGACAATATAGATCTGTTCAACTTTTTCACGTAGCTCCAAATAGGCACTTTCAGCTTCTTGAAGCCATTCTGTATGTGTTCTACCTCTTAATGAGAGCTCAGTTCCGTGACCAGGATATGTGGGCACAGATAACAACCAATCTGTATGTTGCTCAAGATATTCTGTAATTGGCTCGATCTCATAAGGTCCTCCTGTGAACCCATGCAAACAAAGACAACCGATCATGCTACCACCTTTTTTGTCTATAGGTTACCCTTTTATCCTCGTAACAAATCATATCACATTCCACTCTCATAAAGGTTATGCGGCGTTTCTATAGACTAAAAAAAACAACAAGCGGCATTCACCACTTGTTGTTTTTGACGGTTCTTTAGTTCATCGGAATAAAGTATGCTACTGATATCGTTAGAATGAAGAACAACACTGCAAGAATGATCGTTAACTTACTTAGCAATGCGTCGATTCCACGTGCTTTTTGTTTTCCAAAAAGCTGTTCAGCTCCACCTGTAATCGCACCTGATAATCCTGCCGAACGACCTGATTGAAGAACAACGACAACGATTAATGCGACTGATACTAAAATAAGAAGGATTTTTGCTGCTGTTAGCATGTATGTTACACCTCCACCGTTCCACGTTACATTACCCTAAATGTACCATAACTTGAAGGGACGAGGCAAAGCTTTTTTCAGAACCTTCATTAATTTGTTCCTGAATAGTTGATATCAAATTCTTTATGAAAAATATAGAGGCGAACCGCTCTAATGACATTCAGTCTTTTGTTCAACATCCCTACTACTTGCACGGTAGCTCCTGGCTGCACGGCTTCGTCTGGTGCGATGTCTAGCGTCTTATCACCATCGAGCAGCTCTGTTTGAGCGTCCAGTTTTACTTTCATCAATGTTTTTTTATGAGAGATGGTAAATACTTGGCCATTGGTTTCTTTCACTTTTCCAATAAAGCTGATCGGATTCAATTTTTCCAGTTTGTTTTCTGCACCATCCGAAGATTCTTGTTTAAGTGGTTGCATCATAAACATCCCCTCTTCGTAATAATGGGGACATCCCCCATTTTCATTTTACTGTTACTTGTTATGTTTTATGTCTGTTTCTAGTGGTGTGTCTTTTTTTGACGAGTAGTAGTTATCATTGAAAATGGATTTTTTGATCACAACATCTTCATAAGTCTCAGATTTCAAACGAGCTTTTTCACCATTTGTAATCTGTAGGTCATAGGTTCGAATATATAGAATCGTAAATAATAGAATGATAAATGCTCGGATTAATCGAAACCGAAATGATCTTCCTCTTCGATCCCGTCTAGTTTCCTCTACCCTCATTACTTCTTCACCACACCTATTTGAAAGAAACAACTAAGTTAAAAAGGAGTTTTTTCCTTTTGTTTAATTTACTCTCTTTTTGTCTAGTCTAAAATGGATTTATCATGACTCTTTCCTCATACGAAAATGATAAGTTTCAGATAATTAGATTGTGTTTTTTATAATAAAAAAAGCTGTTAGAACGATTGTGTTCTAACAGGCTCTTGGAATTCTTATTTAGTTAATCTGCAGCATGTATCCATAACGAGGAACGGTAACGATCGAATCTCCGTATGGACCAAGCTTCTTTCTGAGACGGTAGACAAGTGCATTGATCTCATCGTTTCCAACGTCAGGGATGTCGTTCGAACCAGCGACCATTCTCTCTGGCCATATTTGAATCTTTATTTCGTCACTGCTGACAGCCTGATTCTTTTTACGATACAAAAAGACAAGTAGGTCTGTATGTTTTCCTGACAGAAATAATGGCTCGCCATCAATCGAGATCTGGCGTCGTTCAGGAATGATGTGCAACCCACTCGTGATCTGTGTTTCTGCAGGTTGTATGGGTGAAGTGAATTCCATCGTAAGGTCCGATTGATCTTCTTGAGTGTTCAGGTAGGTTAAAAGGATAACTCCCTTCGCCAAGCTGATCACATCTCCAGATTGCAGCTGTTTTGGCATATGTGGCTCGAGCAACTGATTATTGAGCGCCGTTCCGTGCTTTGAGTCTAGATCTCGAATAAAAGTTTGCCCGTCTTGCATGTAAATCTCTGCATGCTTTCTAGATACATAAGGGCTAATAAATGACACATCTGTTTCGTTCGTTTGAGAAGAGCGTCCGAAGACGAGTGCTTCTCCTTCAGGTTTCAATGGCATAAGGCTCCCTGTGTCATAAGGATCCCCAGCTTCAATGCGTATGTATAAACTATCATTCATCAAAAATTCCCCCGTACATCAAGCAAGTACTTGTTATATGCATTTTAAATGATTTTCATTAAAAATAGAAGGATTATGAGGTTTTGTGAGAAATTCGTAAGAGCTGGGGTAGATATTTAGTGAGTTAAAAACTTGGAACGCTCTTGAGATTGCAGTGACATTGAGATTCTGAGAAGGTCGTGAAGTTCTCGAATCACTCATAGTCTTGGAATCGCTCATAATACTTTCGAATCGCTCACAAAATTCTAGAATAGCTCTTAGAACTCTCGAATCGCTCATAAAACTCTCGAATCGCTCACAAAATCCTAGAATCGCTCATAAAACTTTTGAATCGCTCACAAAATCCTGGAATCGATCATAAAACTTTTTAATCGCTCACAACCCCATGAAAACATTATATGTAATTAATCCTGATAACTTTTAAGCAAAAAAGACAAGCCTTATTACCTATCTTTCTCTTTTTAGGTATAGGACAACCCTGCTTTTACGAATCTTAAAGGTAACAAGATTGGAGGGATCAAAGATGACTGTTTTTGAAACGATGTCGCTCATGATCAGTTTCTCAATGCTCATTGTTACTATCCTTCATTCTAACAATCGCTCTCGATAAGCAGCAGAGTTAGCTTAACCCGATTAAAATGAAGACAGCCCCCGGATCAGCGCTTTTAGGCGCATGATCCGGGGGCTTGTCTTTTTCACAAAGACAAAATGGCGAATTTGTCTTTGTGTGGGGTCAGACCCCAATTATTTTTTAAGGTTGTAGAATGCGTTCATTCCTGGGTATACAGCAAGGTTGCCTAGCTCGTCTTCGATGCGAAGAAGTTGGTTGTACTTCGCAACACGGTCCGTACGAGAAGGAGCACCTGTTTTGATTTGTCCAGCGTTCGTCGCTACAGCGATGTCAGCGATTGTGCTGTCTTCTGATTCACCTGAACGGTGAGAGATTACTGCAGTGTAACCTGCACGTTTAGCCATTTCGATCGCGTCGAATGTTTCAGTCAACGTACCGATTTGGTTAACTTTGATAAGGATGGAGTTACCGATTCCTTTTTCGATACCTTCAGAAAGCTTAGTCGTGTTTGTTACGAACAAGTCGTCACCAACAAGCTGTACGCGGTCACCGATACGCTCTGTTAATAGCTTGAAGCCATCCCAGTCGTTCTCGTCAAGACCGTCTTCGATTGAAACGATCGGATATTTGCTAGCAAGATCTTCGTAGAAAGCAACCATCTCTTCAGAAGTCTTAACAACACCTTCACCAGAAAGGTGGTATTTTCCGTCTTCTTTGTTGAACAATTCAGAAGCAGCAACGTCCATTGCAAGGCGAACTTCTTCACCTGGCTTGTAACCAGCTTTTTCGATCGCTTCCATGATTGTTTGAAGAGCTTCTTCGTTTGAACCAAGGTTTGGAGCGAATCCACCTTCGTCACCTACAGCAGTGTTCAATCCTTTTTCTTTAAGAACTGCTTTTAAGCTGTGGAAGATTTCAGTACCCATGCGAAGTGCTTCAGGGAAGCTCTCAGCACCCACAGGCATAACCATGAATTCTTGAATGTCAACGTTGTTATCCGCATGCTCTCCACCGTTTAAGATGTTCATCATTGGAACTGGAAGAGTTTTAGAGTTGAATCCTCCAAGGTACATGTAAAGAGGTACGTTTAGGAAATCAGCAGCAGCGTGTGCAACAGCCATAGAAACACCAAGGATAGCGTTAGCGCCTAGTTTGCCTTTGTTTTCAGTACCATCAAGCTCAATCAACGTTTGGTCGATTCCAACTTGGTCAAGAACGTCGAAACCGATAAGTTCTGGAGCGATGTTTTCGTTTACGTTGTTTACAGCGTTCATAACACCTTTTCCAAGGTAACGCTCTTTGTCACCATCACGAAGCTCAACTGCTTCGTATTCACCAGTAGATGCACCAGATGGAACGATCGCGCGTCCGAATGCACCTGATTCCGTGTAAACTTCTACTTCAACTGTTGGGTTACCGCGAGAGTCTAGAACTTCGCGCGCATAAATTTCAATAATAGCTGACATAATTGTCTCTCCTTTTAAAAGAAAATGTAATTTGAGAATAAGTCATTTTCGGCATGATGTACAAGAGTCTCTGTACATATTCCGTAAAACAAACTTATTTAATTAACGATTTACCTGTCATTTCTTTTGGTTGTTCTCCACCTAAAAGTGTTAGAACCGTTGGTGCAAGATCGGCCAAGATTCCGTCTTGACGCAGTTCTAATCCTTCTTGTGTAACAATTACAGGAACAGGATTTGTTGTATGAGCCGTCATCGGATTGCCTTCCATCGTAATCACTTCATCAGCATTACCATGGTCAGCTGTAATGATCGCCGCTCCACCTTTTGCAAGAATCGCATCGACCACTTTTCCTAAACACTCATCCACTGTTTCAACCGCTTTGATCGTAGGCTCAAGCATGCCTGAGTGACCTACCATGTCAGGGTTGGCAAAGTTTAAGATGATCGCATCGTGCTTATCTGCTTCAATCTCACCAACAAGCGCCTCCGTAACTTCATAAGCACTCATCTCAGGCTTTAAGTCATATGTTGCAACTTTAGGCGAGTCGATTAAGATACGCGTTTCACCAGGAAACTCTGCTTCACGTCCTCCACTGAAGAAGAACGTTACGTGTGGATACTTTTCAGTTTCAGCAATACGAAGCTGTTTAAAGTTTTGTTGTGATAAAACTTCACCCAATGTGTTGTCTAGGTTTGTAGGTTTGAACGCTACATCCCCATCAACCGTTTCACTAAAGTGTGTTAAGCATACGAAGTGAAGATTTTTCGGGAAAGCTTCTCCGCGGTCGAACCCACGGAAATCTTCGTTCGTAAACACTTGTGAAATTTGGATCGCACGGTCAGGACGGAAGTTACAGAAGATGACTGCATCTCCATCTTGAATCGTCGCAACAGGTTCTCCGTTTTCTTTTTTCAAAACAGACGGAAGAACGAATTCATCATGAACGCCGTTGCTGTAAGAATCTTCTACCACTTCAAACGGATCTTTGTAATCTGGTCCCTCACCATAAACCATAGCGCGGTATGATTTTTCAACTCGGTCCCAACGCTTGTCACGGTCCATGGAATAGTAGCGGCCAGATAGAGTTGCAATCTCACCAACACCGAGTTCATTGATCTTATCGACTGTTCTTTGAATATAGCCCTTTGCAGATTGTGGTGGTACATCTCGCCCGTCCAAGAATCCGTGCAGATATACCTTTTCCACGTTCTGCTTTTTAGCTAGTTCTAATAGTGAAAGAATGTGTTCGATGTGGCTGTGAATTCCTCCATCAGAAAGCAATCCAAAGATATGAAGTGCTTTACCGGTCTTTTTCACATGGTCCATCGCATCAATAAACGTTTGATTTTCGTAAAAATCTCCTTCTTTGATCGATAGATTCACGCGAGTCAAACTTTGGTAGACAATACGTCCTGCACCAATGTTTAAGTGACCCACTTCTGAATTACCCATCTGACCTTCAGGGAGTCCAACGGCTTCCCCACTAGCTGTTAGTTGAGCGTGCGGATACGTTTCCCAGTAGCGGTCAAAGTTGGGCTTTTTCGCTTGTGCAACAGCATTACCTTTGTCTTCATTACGGCAAGCAAAGCCGTCTAAGATGATTAAAGCTACTGGTTTTTTACTCATCGGCTAACGCCCTCCAGAAGCTGAAGGTAAGATTTTGGCTCAAGGCTAGCTCCGCCAACCAAAGCGCCATCAATGTCAGACATGCCCATTAATTCTTTAATGTTGTCAGGCTTAACACTGCCGCCGTATTGAATACGAACAGCATCTGCAACATCTTGAGAGAATTGATCTGCTACAACACTGCGGATGTAAGCACATACTTCGTTCGCATCTTCAGAAGAAGCTGTTTTGCCTGTTCCAATCGCCCAAACTGGCTCGTATGCGATAACCGTTTGTTTCATCTGCTCATCTGTTAAACCAGATAAACCTTTTTCAGTCTGTTCTTTTACAACGTCCTTCGTTTTATCTGCTTCACGCTGTTCAAGCGTTTCACCCACACAAACGATCGGAGTCAGACCATGTTTGAATGCAGCATGTGTCTTTTGGTTAACAAGCTCATCTGTCTCACCAAAAAGTTCACGACGCTCAGAATGTCCAAGAATAACATATTGAACGTTTAGATCTTTTAGCATAACAGGGCTGATTTCACCTGTGAACGCACCACTCTCTTCAAAGTGCATGTTTTGTGCACCAATCGCAAGCGGTGTACCTTCTGACTCGTCTGCTAAGCTGTCAAGGAACAGAGCAGGAGCACAGATTACAGAGTCAACAGTTTCAGCTGAAGGTACAAGACCTTTCACTTCTTCTACAAAACTGCGTGCTTCTGACAATGTTTTATTCATTTTCCAGTTACCTGCAATAATAGGTTTACGCATTCTTTTCACCTCTTAAAGAGTAAAATTCTTTTTCATGAAGCATTTGCAAGCTGTTGATTTCCGTTCCAGGTACTTCGCTTTCCGCGGGGCAGGCGGTGAGCCACTTGCCACTTTGCGCCACTAAGTGTCTCACCTGCCCACCTGTCCCGCAGGAGTCTCGCACCTTCCACTCCAATCAACTAGTCAAAGAGGTAACACATTACCTCTTCTCGCTTTTTAACGATCGTTTAGTGCTATAACTCCAGGAAGTTCTTTACCTTCCATGAACTCAAGGGAAGCACCGCCGCCTGTTGAGATGTGGCTCATTTTATCAGCAAGACCAAACTTCTCAACCGCTGCAGCAGAATCTCCACCACCGATAACGCTATACGTGTCAGTTGCTTCTGCAAGTGCATTTGCTACTGAACGAGTACCGTTTGCGAATGCATCGATCTCAAATACACCCATCGGTCCGTTCCATATTACAAGCTTCGATTCTTTAATAACCTTTACGTACTTTTCGATCGTTTTTGTTCCAATATCAAGACCTTCCCAGTCAGATGGGATGGAATCAATCGCTACTACTTTCGTGTTAGCGTCGTTCGAGAAGTCGTCGGCTACTAAAACATCCTCAGCAATCAGGAAGTTCACGCCTTTTTCTTTTGCTTTTTCCATGAAACCACGAGCTGTTTCAATCTTATCTTCTTCTAATAGAGATTTCCCTACATCATGGCCAAGTGCCTTAATAAACGTATAACCAAGGCCTCCACCAATAATCAGGTTATCCACCTTGTCTAAAAGATTGTCGATAACGTCAATCTTATCTTTAACTTTTGCACCACCGATGATAGCAGTGAATGGACGATCTGGATTCGAAAGAGCTTTTCCTAGTACTTCAAGTTCTTTTTCCATCAACAAACCGGATACAGCAGGAAGATGCTTTGCGATTCCTTCAGTTGAAGCATGCGCTCTGTGAGCTGCTCCGAAAGCATCGTTTACGTACACATCTGCGAGTGCAGCAAACTTTTGCGCTAATTCAGGATCGTTTTTCTCTTCACCTGGGTAAAAACGAACGTTCTCAAGTAAGATTACGCCGCCTTCTTCTAGGTTAGCGACTGCTTTTTCAACTTCTTCTCCGTAAGCTTCATCCGTTTTTACAACTTCTTTCCCAAGAAGCTCGCTTAAACGTTCTGCTACTGGAGTTAGACGAAGTTCTTCAACAACTTGTCCTTTTGGACGTCCTAAGTGACTTGCTAAAAGAACTTTAGCGCCTTGCTCTGTTAAGTATTTGATGGTAGGAAGAGCAGCGTTGATACGCGTTTCATCCGTAATGTTTCCATCTTTCATAGGTACGTTAAAATCAACACGGCAAAATACCACTTTGCCTTTTAAATCGATGTCACGAACACTTTTTTTGTTCATAAGTACATGCAGCCTCCTGACTAGTAAAAAGATTAAAAGAATCCCCAGGTTTTACATGGGAAAGAGGAGTAGAAGCCTGTTTGAAACGACTTCTCCCCCTCCTTATTGTTCTTCTCTATCTATTAAAGTCCTTTTTTAGCGATATAGTCAATTAAATCTACAACGCGGCTAGAGTATCCAGTTTCGTTATCGTACCAAGATACAACTTTAACCATGTTTCCTTCCATAACCATCGTAGAAAGAGCATCGATTGTAGAAGAGTGAGTGTCGCCATTGTAGTCAGTAGATACAAGCGGCTCTTCAGAGTAGCCAAGGATTCCTTTAAGGTTACCTTCAGCTTCAGCTTTAAGTGCTGCGTTTACTTCGTCAACAGTAACTTCTTTGTCAAGTTCAACAACTAAGTCAACTAGAGATACGTTTGGAGTTGGAACACGCATTGCCATACCGTTAAGCTTACCTTTAAGTTCAGGAAGCACTAGAGAAACTGCTTTAGCAGCACCCGTTGATGTTGGAATGATGTTCTCAGCTGCCGCACGAGCACGACGAAGATCTTTATGTGGAAGATCAAGAATTTGTTGATCGTTTGTGTATGAGTGAACAGTTGTCATCATACCGCGCTTCACGCCGAATTTTTCGTGAAGAACTTTTGCGAAAGGTGCAAGACAGTTAGTCGTACAAGATGCGTTAGAGATTACATCGTGGCTAGCTGCATCGTACTTGTCTTCGTTAACACCAAGAACAACAGTGATATCCTCATCAGAAGCAGGAGCAGAAATGATTACTTTTTTAGCGCCAGCTTCTAAGTGTTTAGCAGCGTCTGCACGCTTTGTGAAACGTCCAGTTGATTCAACAACTACTTCTACACCAAGATCTCCCCAGCCAAGTTGTGCTGGATCGCGCTCAGCTAAAACTTTGATTTCTTTGCCATCTACAATAAGTGCATTTTCCTTAACTTCAACAGAACCAGCGAACTTGCCGTGTACTGTGTCATGCTTTAATAGGAAAGCAAGAGTGTCAGCATCTGTTAAGTCGTTTACAGCTACAACTTCTACCTCAGGGTTGTTGAATGCTGCGCGGAATACATTACGGCCAATACGACCGAAACCATTAATACCAATTTTTGTTGCCATGTAAAATGACCTCCTTGATTTAAGAGAGAATTTATTTTTTATATAAAGGGAAATCCCCTTAATAACGAATGGAATGAACTTACGAGCGTCCTAACAACTGTCGGGCTGCTCCTTCGTCCGTGATTAAAACCTTTTTCGGACCGTGTTTCATGAATGCTGCGATCGCATCGGATTTAGAAGACCCGCCTGCTACCGCCATGATGAAATCACTATTCTGCAGCTCATCTAACTGCAAGCCAATCGTGCGTACGCGATGAACCACTTCACCCTGCTGATCAAAGTAATAGCCGAATGCTTCAGCCACCGCTTTTTCTTCCTCCAGCTTTTGTAGAACGGATGGGTTAGAGTTTCGACGTACTGCCATTGTTTTAGCATCGCCAATCCCGTGAAGCACTATACCAGCGGAGTGTATGAGCTCCATGACTTCTTTAACACCAGGCTCAGCCATCAAAGAAAGATACGTTTCTTTACTCAACTGATCTGGCAGATGAAGCAACCTGTATTCCCCGTTCGCTTTTTGAGCCATCGTGGAACAAATGGTATTCGCTTGGTTCTCAACTTTTTCACCAAGTCCGCCTCGGGCAGGAACGAACAATAACTGTTGTCCCTTTTGTATAGGTGTCATCATCTCTGCTACTGAAGCGAGTGTTGTTCCACCCGTTACAGCAATGATGTTTTTTGCTGACAGCTGACGCTTCAATCGGTCTGCTGCTGCTTTACCCATATCATTTTTTACCCAAACATCTTGATCACTGTCACCCGGTACTACGATGACTTCAGACAGATTTAACATATCCTTAAGTTTCGATTCTAAAACATGCAAACCAGACAATTCTTTCATCATCTCAGATAGCTCTACTAAAATATCATGCCCCTCTGTTGTTAGTGACATGCCAGCAGTCTGGATGTTTAGAAGTCCTTGATCTTTTAAAAACGAAACTTCTGAGCGCAATACGCGTTCTGTCAGGTTCAAGGTTGATGCTAAACTTCTTCTTCCAATAGGTTCATGGATTCTCACAACATTTAATACGTTGTATCGCTTTCGCATCGTTTCTAGAAGATCTGGCAGCAACTTCTTCTGTATCTCTATAAGTTTTTTCATTGCACATTCTCCTGATTCGATGAGATGAACGATTAAGCATTTGAGTGTGTTTAATGATAAACCGGTTGGACTTATTATGTCCCGGTTAGTCATTTTTTGTCCCATTAGCTTAAGAAAATAACTTGGTTTAACCCAAGTCCCAATATTACCTATTGTAGATTACCCTGAAAGTGATCTTTTAAAACATGCCAGCCTTTCACTTTTTGTCATAAAAGTGTCGAATTTCTCTCTGGCAAGCTTATATTATCAAATAGTCTCCCTACATTTCAACAACTTTTACTTATTAAAAATTAGTAAGCGCTTTCTTCACTACACTTTCGGATAAAATTCCATAGTCGACTTCTTTTCCGTCAACTTCGACCACCGGAATCATCAAACCGTATTTTTCAAGAAGGAGGTCATCTTGATAGATGTCGATCGACTCTATGGCAAACAAAATCTCCTGTTGCAGCTTCTGTAATAGTTTATGCGCCTCATTACAAAGTGGACAATGCGTTTTCGTATATAGAATGACTTTTTTTTCACCCATTTTTAGTGCTCCTTCGCTTTTTATTAGGGGGTTTTCGTATTTTCGAATTGTATTTGCAAGCTGTTAATTTCCGCTCCAGGTTGCTCGCTTTCCACGGGGCGAACGGTGAGCCTCCTGCCGCTTTGCGCCATTAGGAGTCTCCACCTGACCGCTCGTCCCGTAGGAGTCGGCAACCTTCCACTCTAATCAACAGTCAACGAAGAATAAAAGAAGTTTATCAACAAGTTATTAGAAAATGCTTTCTATTATCAATTACGATGTATCTCGTTGTAGCAGAATCAGTCGTAAAAAGCATAGCATCTAACAAAAAGGACTTCTCCGTGAGGAAAAGGCCTTTTTTAAGAGGAATATCGTTTCCGTTTTGAAGATGATGGGATGTTTAATTCCTCTCGATATTTGGCAACCGTCCTTCTGGAAATCGTAAGACCGCTGTTTTTTTCTAAAAGAGAGGCGAGAATCTGGTCGGATAAAGGTTTAGATTTATCTTCGTTCTCCACAAGTTTTTTGATCTCCGATTTAGCGGAAGTTGCAGAAACGCTTCCTCCATCTTGTGTAAAGATCTTAGCGGTAAAAAAGGATTTAAGTTCAACCGCGCCTTTTGATGTTTGAAGCACTTTGTTTTTTACAGCTCGACTGACTGTTGATTCGTGTACACCTATTTCATCTGCCACTTCTTTTAAGGTGAGTGGTATCAAATCCGATCGATTGAAAGTTACAAAATATTTCTCTTGTACTCTCACGATCTCTTTCGTTATGTTAAGCAACGTTTCTTTTCTTTGTTCTAGCGCCTTTTTTAACCAATTAAACTTTTGGAACGAATCATCTAAAAACTTTGATGTTGCGTTTCTTCCGTTTAAAAGTGTTCCATAGCTTTCGTTCAGCTTTAATATGGGTGAATACTGCTCATTAACCGCGATGTGAAATTCTCCGTTCTCTTCGGTTACAGAAACATCTGGATATAAATACGCCTGATCGCTAGCCGGAGCATACGCTGCCCCAGGTCGAGGATCAAGGGTTTGAAGTAAATCAGCTGCCTCTTCTACTTCTTGAGGAGTTACATTGAGTTGAGTGGCAAGCCATTTCATCTTACGCTCTGCAAGCTGGTCGAGATACTGATCTACGATTATGTAGCTTAAAGTGTGGTCAAGATGCTGGTCCTGAAGCTGAAGCAACAGACATTCCCTCAGATCTCGCGCTCCAATTCCCACAGGTTCTAACGTTTGAAGAAGCGCGATCAGTTCCTCACATTTTTCAACTGTTGTGTGAAACCTTTTTGCTGTTTCCTCAGCAGAGACGGTAAGATACCCGCTCTCGTCTACACTTAACAACAAGTATTGAAAAAGTTTTTGATCCTGTTCTTGAATCGGCAGAAGGATCGATTGTTTATAAAGATAATCAAAAAGAGTTTCTTTTTCTATGATTAGATGCTCGAGCGGCTGTTGATTCAATGATCTGCCGTTGACCCCATTTTTCCGTACGTTTTTCTTTAATGTTGTGAACATGCCCTTAGGTTCAGCAATTTCAATGAGTGGGTTTTCTAACGCTTGCTCTTGAAGATATGACGTCAGTTCATAACTGGGAACTTGTAAAATGGCGATGGCCTGACGCAATTCAGTTGTCATGACAAGGCTCATGCTCTGTTGTTGAAACAAACCCATTTCCATTCTAATCCCCCCTATTCCTTCATCATACTACAGATGTAAGCGCTGTACATCCTACAAAATTTGGGGTCTGACCCCATACAAATACAAATCCCTCGAATTTGTATTTGTGAGGAAGACAGGGAGCTCCTCTACTTCATCATGGATTTCGTTTCTTTTAAAGCATACAAAAAAATGCCAGCACCGCCCGAAGGCAGTCTGGCATTTTAAACTTTACTATTAAAGTTTTGTTACGTTAGCAGCTTGTGGTCCACGCTCGCCATCAACGATTTCAAAAGATACTTCTTGTCCTTCTTCAAGAGACTTGAAGCCTTCTGATTGAATCGCAGAAAAGTGAACGAATACGTCGTTTCCGCCTTCAACTTCGATGAAGCCGAAACCTTTCTCAGCGTTGAACCATTTTACTTTACCATTTTGCATGGGTGTTTCCTCCTTACAAACGCTATGTAAGCGTTTTAACTCTTTTAACCGACTTACTATGTAAATAAAAAGGCATAAAAAAATGCGCACTCATTTGAATAATTCAAAAGTGGATTTTACGTGTTCCACTTCTTATTCAAAAAGTACGACCGCTTTAAATCCAAAAGATATTCACAACGTAAATGGTTGAATTAACTATAACATGCTAAAATCCAATTGTCAAAACAAGGGATAGAAATTTTATAATACTTTTGTATAGACATTTGATAGGCTATGATAGATAAAGAACATGAACCTTTCATGAATGGTTTTACGAATGAAGGAGGAACAACAAGTGAGTGAAGCATTTTCAGTACCATATTTTAAAGAGAACTTTCAGCAATACATAGAACGCAACAAAGATGTTTTTACGAAAACACATGCGATGAATGCCTACTACCGTTCGATCGTCGGTACATTGATCAACGATAACCTTAACAAAAACAGTGAGATCGTCCGTCGCATACGCAACCTAGAAACTGCTTATATTGAAATTAAAAACGATAAATAGTGCTTATTTTTATGTATTAAGGGTAATGTTTTCTAATGGAGAGGTTTAAAATCCTGCTTCTAGCGGGCATTATGATGATAGCCCATACATAAGGTGTAAGAAGGATATTGAGCATTGCTGGCGAAATGAATTACATACAGCATATTGTTTGACCTTGTTTGACCTTTTTTGTATGATGACAGTACAGTTTAACTTGAAAAAGGAGAAGGAGGATTTCCATGAACTTAATTCCAACAGTAATTGAACAAACGAACCGTGGGGAGCGCGCTTACGATATCTACTCCCGTCTATTAAAGGACCGTATTATCATGCTTGGTAGTGCGATCGACGATAATGTTTCAAACTCAATCGTAGCACAACTTCTATTCTTAGCTGCTGAAGATCCTGATAAAGACATCTCGTTATACATAAACAGCCCAGGTGGTTCCATCACAGCTGGTATGGCGATCTATGACACGATGAACTTCATCAAGCCACACGTTTCCACAATCTGTATCGGTATGGCAGCATCTATGGGTGCTTTCTTGCTAGCTGCAGGGGAAAAAGGAAAGCGTTATGTGCTTCCTAACTCAGAAGTTATGATTCACCAACCTCTTGGCGGAACACGTGGTCAAGCGAGTGACATCGAAATTCACGCTCGTCGTATCATCCAGATGCGTGAACAACTGAACAAGATCCTTTCTGAAAAAACAGGTCAACCGCTTGAAGTCATCGAGCGCGATACAGACCGTGATAACTTCTTACTTGCAGAAGATGCGGTTAAATACGGATTGGTTGATAAACTAATCACATCTGTAGATAGTACAGATCTTAAAAAATAAGAATGTAATTAAAAAAATGGACTGCGGCATAAGCAGTCCATTTTTTTTTTGCGTCTATATGACAGCAACAATTTTCCCTTTTACATGTCGTTCTGAAAGTTTCTCAAGTCCGGCTGGTATTTCTTCTAGAGAGATCTTCTCAGAAATCATAGCCGAAATCTTTCCGTCAACCACCAGCTTTGCTAATTCCTCATTCATCGTTGCTAAATCTTTTAGAGCTTTTATTGAATTTGAAAAATGAGCAGCACCTAACGCGATCTCATGAAAAGAGAGAGCCTGACTGAAAGGTTTTACAGCGGAATAATCTGGGTTTCCTGCGATAAAAGCAATACGTCCGTTAAATGCGATACTTTTTAAAGACTCCGTAGCATTCACGCGGCTAACCGTGTCAAGCACAGCATCGACTCCAACTTCGTCAGTAAGTTCCATAATACGAGCATGAACGTCTTCTGTTTTATAAAAAATCACGTGGTCGGCTCCAAGACTTTTTACATATTCCTCATTCTCAAGCGAACACGTTGTAATGATGGTAGCTCCGACTTGTTTCGCTAACTGGATAGCAAATCCGCCAACACCACCAGCTCCACCATGAATCAAAATCGTTTCACCTTTTTGAAGATTCATCTTTCGGAACAGTGCTTGGTATGCTGTCATTCCTGCACAAGGAAGAGCCGCAGCTTCTTCAAACGAAAGCTCATCAGGAATTCGAGCTAATGAATGAGCCGTAGTCACAGCATACTCAGCAAATCCACCATTTTTCATGAAATTCCCATGAAAGAAAACACGATCTCCCTGCTGGAACTCAGCAGCTCCTTCACCTGTTGCTTCAACAATCCCCGCTGCATCAACACCAAGGATGTGAGGATAATTCCAGGCTGGGTTTCCATTTGTAGCAGTCTTGTAGTCTACAGGATTTAGACCAGCAGCCTTGATACGAATCAATACTTCTCCTGGTCCAGGAGTTGGTTTATCTGTTTCCTGAACCTTCATCTCACGCCACATGTTTTTATCTTCAAGCATCAAAGCTTTCATCTATACTCGCCCCTTTAAGTTGGTCATTTAAAAGAATATAAAGGACAGTATATCCATTTTCAGCTTTTGATAATAGCAATCTGCTCAGAGGATGTCAGCTTTCTGGGCCCTGGGTCGCTCATGTGAGTTGTATGTGTCTTCACCGAATAGACAAAACCGGGGTTTGTATTTGTCTGGGGTCTGTCCCCCCCTCGATTGCTTTTAGCATCGCTTTTGCTTTGTTTACCGTTTCTTCGTATTCTCGCTCAGGAACAGAATCCGCAACGACCCCTGCACCTGCTTGTACAAAGGCTTTTCCATCCTGAAACACAATCGTTCGGATTGCGATGCAGGAATCCATCTGTCCGTTAAATCCTAAGTACCCGATCGCACCTCCGTATACGCCTCTTGATTGTTGTTCGAGTTCAGAAATAATCTGCATGGCTCTGACCTTTGGTGCACCTGAAACGGTTCCCGCTGGCATGCAAGACCTGAGCGCATCGAAGAAGTCTTTATCTTTTTGAAGTTTGCCTTTTACGTGTGAAACCATATGCATAACATGTGAATATCGCTCGATCTCCATATATGAATCTAGTTCTACAGATCCATATTCACTGACTCTTCCTACATCATTTCTCCCGAGATCCACCAGCATGACGTGCTCCGCTCGTTCTTTTTCATCAGCAAGTAAGTCCTGTTCAAAAGCCAAATCCTCTTGAAGCGTCTTTCCTCTTGGACGGGTTCCCGCGATCGGTCTGTTCTCCACACATCCATCATCCACTTTAACAAGAAGCTCTGGAGATGCTCCAACGATATAGGCATCCTTCGATTTGTAATAATACATATACGGCGAAGGGTTCATCGACCGTAAAAGTCGATACACATCGAAGGGATCCGCTTCGGTTTCTTGTTCGAATCGTTGGGATAATACGACCTGAAAAACATCGCCCGTTTTGATATATTCCTTCGCCTTCTTCACCATTGAACAAAACTCTTCTTTCGTATGTGAAGAACGGACTTCATTTTTTCTTATATCGTTTAGTGGAAAATCTGTAGAAACAGCTTTCGTTCTTACTGGCTGTTGAAGCTCTTCATAGGTTCTACGAATTCTATCGCACACCTGTTCATATTTTTCCTGTAAGGTTTTTTTACTGTCATCAGAAGAAACGTGTAGGTTACACACAATCGTTGTTTTTTGTTTGAGATGATCGAATACGATGATCTCGTCTGTGAACAAAAATTCCATTTCGTTTTCTTGTTCAGATGGAGTTTTGGGTCTTGGCACATTTTCGAACGTATGAATCAGGTCATAACCGAAAAAGCCAACAGCTCCTCCAGTGAACGGAGGAAGTGAAGAGTGTTTAGGAGATTTATATCGTGATACATAGTCTTTCACCATATCTAAGGGAGAACCTTGCTTTTGTATACTTTTCATATTATTCATAAACGTGATATCTACTGTCTTTCCTGATGATGACACCACCAAGAATGGCCGTCTGCCAATATACGAATACCTCGCCCAACGCTCTCCACCTTCAACACTTTCAAGCAGAAAAGCATGTTCTTCATGACGAACTCTCTCAAACTGAGAGATGCACGTTTCATGGTCAGATAGGTAGGTAAACCCAATTGGAATCACATTGAAATTTTCTTTTGATAGAGAAATGACTTCCTCTACATTTGGCATAAACATATTCATTCACCTCTTTCAAAAAATAAAAAACCTCTCGCTTTTTACAGCGGAGGCTGATGTTTGCATCATAAATAAACTAAGAAAGAGGTTTAATCGGAGGATTAAAATACTCTCAACTCAGCTCAAACTATGCTCTCTTTTCTCCACTCATCTCAACTCTAACTATTCTCCTGATTAGTGATTAATATATAGGGTTCCCCCTATGTTGTCAACTCTCAATTGCGGAGAGATCTCTGTTTAAAATGAGCGATTTGATGTAGTTTTTATAGCGATATTTAACGATAGAAAGAATGTCGAATCACCCACACCCAGCAAACGCTAAAAAATAAGATAAGGCTGTATATGATCGTAATCATAAAAGCGAGGCCAAGAAACAATCCAGAACTAGTTGGACCTAGCAGCGAAAATCCTGCCAATGCCAAAGGATATAGAAAAATAAAAATTAACATGAGAACCCAAAAGATCAAACGCGCTGTGCTTCTTCGAGGTTTAATCAAGTAGAGTGTCAAAAGGATATTTACAATTGTTAATCCTGCGGCAAACGACCAGTCATGCATGAAACTTGTGTGATGCAAAAGAATCGCCTCCCTTTTTCCTCTAATACAGTATATAGAGAGATCGATGGTGGCCAACCCTGGTAAATTGAAAAAACCGCTATTTTGTCCTTTCCATAAGGACAAAATAGCGGTTTGTAATTGTCTGGGGTCAGACCCCTACTATTCTGCTTTGGAAACAAAAGCTGCTAGGGCTTCGACAGCTTCATTCTCATCAGGGCCATCAACAGCGAGTACAAGCTCACTGCCAGATCCTACAGCTAAGCTCATGATTCCCATGATGCTCTTCGCGTTCACTTTCTTGCCTTCCTTCTCGACAAATACATTAGATGTGTAACGGTTTGCTTCTTGGACGAACAATGCTGCTGGGCGTGCTTGCAGTCCGCTCTTCAACTGCACGGTTACTTTCTTTTCAACCATTCTACCTTACCTCCTCTAACCTTATCTCTCTATGAAACATCAATGGATGGGTTGACCGTTTCTAATTTTCGTTGCGATCTCGTCAATCTTGCGTAATCGGTGGTTAACACCTGATTTACTTACAGGGCCGGAAGATACCATCTCACCTAGCTCTTTCAAAGTAATTTCTTGATGGGTGACTCTTAGTTGCGCGATCTCACGCAGCTTATCTGGGAGTGTTTCAAGTCCTACCTGTTCGTCGATAAATTTGATGTTCTCGACTTGTCTCATGGCAGCACCTACGGTTTTGTTCAGGTTCGCTGTCTCACAGTTCACCAGTCGGTTTACTGAGTTACGCATATCTTTTAAGATCCTGATGTCCTCAAAGAACAATACAGCATGATGAGCACCGATTAGAGTAAGAAACTCTGAAATCTTTTCGCCATCTTTTAAATAGATAATATAACCTTTTTTTCGTTCTAGAACTTTTGCTTTAAGTTCAAACGTATTCATCAGTTCAGCTAATGCAACCGTATGCTCTTCATACATCGAGAAAATTTCTAGATGATAGCTTGTCTCTGGGTGGTTTACTGAACCCCCTGCTAAGAAAGCCCCTCTCATGTATGCACGGCGGCAGCAGCTTTTCTTATTAAATTCCTCTGCAATGTTGCGGGTAAACGTAAAAGCTCCGTCAATAATCTTCAAATCTTCCAACAATGCTCTTGATTCTTCTGAAACACGTACAATGTAGACATTATTCTTTTTCAAGCGCATCTTTTTTCGTACTAATAGCTCTACGTGATAAGGATATACACGTTTGATCAACGTATAGATTCTTCTTGCAATAGCAGCATTTTCAGTTGGGATATCGAGAATCAATTTTCTGTTGCTGAAAGAGATGGAACCATTCATTCGAATCAAGGCAGCTAACTCTGCTTTTTTACAGCAATCTTTCAGTTCGAGCTGCGTTAATTCTTTTTTTGTATCTGCAGCAAAAGACACCTGCATCACCACCTCTCTTCCATCCATTTCAATCTCTATTCTATTTTTCTATAAGTCCTAACAATAAATCAGAAACACGCTGTGCATCATGTCTGACAAGCGTTCCGTATTGAATAATGTTGTCGCACAACAAACCGATGCCGAACGACTTTAACCGTTCCTCATCATACTGAACTTGTGATGCGCCTTCTTCCAAGTATAGATCCAAATATTCTGGTGGAATCTTTTCGTTGTTCGCAATCACAACATCAATAAAATTGTGCCCCACATGATCGATCAATGCCTGAATATGATCACCAGCCGTGTAGCCTGTAGTCTCACCTGGCTGCGTCATCACATTACATACATAAACTCTAGGAGCCGTTGCCTCGCGGATGCTATTAGAGATTCCGTTCACTAGAAGATTCGGCAGGATACTCGTATATAAACTGCCTGGTCCGATCACGATCAGATCTGCTTCTTGAATCGCTTTCACGCTTTCACGAAGTGGCTCGATCTTTTCATCAGATAAAAAGACGCGTTTGATTTTCTTATTCGACAGCGGGATCTTAGATTCCCCCTGAACAATCGTACCATCTTCTAATTCGGCACATAAAATTATACTGTTTTTCGCTGCAGGCAGTACCTGTCCTCTTACGTTTAAAACGCGGCTAAGTTCCCGAATACCTGTTAAAAAATCTCCGGTAATATCATGCATGGCCGCAAGAAGCAGGTTTCCAAGCGAATGACCCGTAATTCCGTCGCCCACTTTAAACCTATGTTGAAACATTTTTTCCACAAGCGGTTCCACTTCAGAAAGCGCGGCGATCACGTTTCGCACATCACCAGGAGGAGGCATATCATAATCCCTCCTCAACCTTCCAGAGCTGCCGCCGTCATCTGCAACCGTAACGATAGCAGTGATATCAACTGGATAGCGCTTCAAACCGCGAAGAAGAACAGAGAGTCCTGTTCCTCCGCCAAGCACTACCACTTTCGGCTGCTTATTCATTTAAACTTTATCCTTTCCCATATCTCTGTGAGAGCTGAATGTCACATATTCTTTGGAAAGTGCATTTCCGATGTATTCAGCTAGAGCTACAGAACGATGTTTTCCGCCTGTACATCCAATCCCGATGATCAGCTGACTCTTGCCTTCTCTTTTATATTGAGGAATCATGAACTGAAGCAGATCGAGCAGCTTTTCTAAAAACATGTTCGTTTCTGGCCATTTTAATACATACTCAGAAATATCTGCCTCAAGCCCTGTTCGCGGTCTCATATGTTCGATGTAATGCGGATTCGGCAGGAAGCGAACGTCGAACACTAAGTCAGCGTCGATCGGCATTCCATACTTAAATCCAAACGACATCACGTTGATCGTGAACGGATGAGCGGCATTTGCGGAAAAGCGCTGAATGATACGTTCACGTAACTGAAGAGGCTTTAAGTCAGATGTATCTAATACTTGCTGCGCTCTACCTTTTAATTCTTCGAGCATCTCCCGCTCTTGTGTGATGCCTTGAAGGGGATTCCCGCTCTTCGCTAAAGGATGAGAACGTCGCGTTTCTTTGTATCTGCGTACAAGAGTTGCATCTTTACAATCTAAATATAAAATCTGCGGCTGAACGTCGGATGAGATGGCAAGTTGATCTAGCGTTGAGAACAACTGATCGAAAAACTCTCTCCCACGAAGGTCCATCACAAGTGCCACCTTGTTGAGTTTGCCGGCAGATTCTTGCATTAATTCTACAAATTTAGGGAGTAGTGCAGGTGGTAGATTATCAACACAGAAAAAGCCTAGATCTTCAAAGCTCTGCATGGCTACCGTCTTCCCGGCCCCTGACATTCCTGTAATAATCACCATTTGTACATCATGTCTTTCCATGCCATTTCCCCCCAGTTAGCTATGTTCCATTTTTATGCGACCCGTCTAAACTTATGCAGGGTCTAAACGGTATGAAAGCAGTTCGAAATCAGGTGTATATGTGAATGTGCCAAAAATCATGTTGCTGCCACTTGTCATATAGTCAAGAATGTGGTGATCTCCTGGCGCCATCGGAAGCTCACGTACTTCTTCAACCGGCTTCCATGACAGAATCCCTTCTTCACATTCATCTAGTGCAACACCTTCAGAGTCTGTTGCAAAAAAGGTAAACATCATCCACTCAGAAACGATTTTGTCGCCTTCTTTGATGATAAAATTAAACACACCTTTAAGCTGCGGATTCTTCAGATAGATTCCCGTTTCTTCACGGTACTCTCGAATAACAGAATCACGGATAGACTCGGTAGACTCCATCTTTCCGCCCGGTGCTACCCACCAGCCCCGTCTAGGCTTTTGAAGTAAAAGCACTTGATTATCTCTTATTAACACACAGTTTGTTACTCTTTGCACTTGTTTTCACCTCAGGGCTATGTCCTACTTGTTAGTATACTAAATTATGTAACCCCTCACAATACAGATGCCTCAAGGGTTTGACGTATTTTAGCATTCTAATTTATGGTATTTTGCTTTTCTTATTATGTGAAAAAAGAATCTATTAAATTAAAGCAATTATTTCATTACGGGCTAAGACCTTTGCGACATTTAACTGAGGAGCTTCTGAGCAAAGTACTCCGTTCACTTTGATCGCTTGTTTAAATCGAAATCCTTAAACTAAAAGCTAGCTTTCAGGCATTTCTTCTTCTTTGGCAAAGTTGATTGGAGCGCAAGGTGTGAGACTCCTGCGGGACAGGCGGGCAGGTGAGACACTTAAGAGTGAAACGAACAAATGTGGCTCACCGCCTGCCCCGCGGACAGCGTAACACCTGGAGCGGAAATCAACCACTTCTTCGCATAAATTAACCCATAAAAAAAGGACACGAAGCATAGCTCCGTGTCAAAGTCTTGCCTTTATAAAAAGGGGGTCAATTTCTTATTTTTAATATACCCCACAATTATTTCATCACTGTTACAATCACATTAATTGGAAGTTACGTTTTTTAACTTCTCCGTTAAAGTTTCCACGTAGTGTTGAGCCGCTTGTGCAGCGATACTTCCATCACCTGTAGCTGTAACGATTTGACGAAGTGTTTTTTCACGAATATCTCCTGCTGCAAAGATACCAGGAATTCTAGTTTCCATCTGTTCGTTCGTTTCTACATACCCGTTTTCATTCGTGATGCCAAGATTTTTAAACGCAGCGTTAAGTGGCAGCATTCCGATATAGATGAACACACCATCTGCTGAGAAATCTTGTTCTTCACCTGTTTCAGAATGAACTAACGTCACTTTGTTCACTTTGTTGTTTTCACCGTGAATCTCTTTAACTGAATGATTCCAGATAAAATCGATCTTATCGTTATCAAACGCACGTTGTTGAAGGATCTTTTGTGCACGAAGTTTGTCACGTCTATGAACGATCGTTACTTTAGAAGCGAAACGAGTCAGGTAAACACCCTCTTCAACAGCAGAGTCACCGCCGCCGACAACGACTAATTCGCGGTTCTTAAAGAATGCACCATCACATACCGCACAATAAGAAACGCCGCGTCCAGAGAATTCTTTTTCACCTGGAATGCCTAGTTTCTTATATTCAGCACCTGTTGAGATGATGATTGAACGCGCTTTGTACGTTTTGCTTCCTGCATGAATCGTCTTGTACTCTTCGCCATCGACGATTTCTTTTACATCTCCATAAGCATATTCAGCACCGAATTTTTTTGCGTGCTCAAACATTTTGTTAGAAAGTTCTGGTCCAAGAATGTGATCAAAACCAGGATAGTTTTCTACATCTTCCGTATTAGCCATCTGTCCGCCCGGGATACCTCTTTCGATCATGATCGTATCCAAGTTCGCGCGTGATGTATAAACCGCTGCAGTCATACCAGCTGGTCCTGCACCAAGAATAGCTACATCATAAATTCTTTCTTCAGTCATTCATGCCCACTCCTTATATAAGGAAATTCTTATTTACTATATCTCTATCCTATTCGCACATAGGAGTAAAGTCCATCATTCTGCTCAAACGTTGCGGTTCACCCAACTAATTAGTTTTTTTATGCGCAAAGACAATACAGAAACGGTGATCTCGTATTGCTCAGCAACTCCTTTTTGAGTAGAACGCCCTTTTTGCTTACGAGCTAAGTGATCGATTGCCGCAGCAATGGCTTTTTGGTTATCAAAGATTCGCTCGCCAGTCGTTTCTGCAAACTTAATAGCTTCTGCCCAGTAAAATAAAACATGTTCATCAAGCGTAGAACCCATCTCTTTTACAGAAAGAAGAACATCCATTGCCATACTGATAATCTCAGATGCTGTAGTCACTTCTACAGAAGTATCATCATGAACAAGTTTCACAGCTCGTTCTGGCTGATGTTCGAGCATGATCGTTGCCGCGATCTCTTTTACAAGTAACGACTCTTCTTTTCTAAGACAAAAATCACGAAGCGTCTCATAAGCCTCTTCATTTTTATTCCCTCTAAGAAGAAATAAATGCGTAATTTTGTTTTTTTCCAGTCCTTTACGAACTTGCTGAATATGTTCCATCGCCTTCACTTGGCGATCTTTTTTCGGTTTGTTCTGATTGTTAGTCGGAATGCGGTATTGATAGTCCCCGCCTGTTATTGTCAGTTCATCATTCTGCGCCTTTTCCATATAAAAAGGAGCAACATGACCTTCAGGATCAAGATCGATTACCTTTTTCCAAGTTTTAAGAGAAAGGTCCTTTTGTCCGAGTGCATAGTACGACACCGCTAACATATGTGTGGTCACAGGATCGTATACAAATGACGATTTTCGAAGAGACTGTAGCCATTTATTCGCATACAAATGCTCTTCTAATAAACCAAACGTATTTCCTAGTTTATAACGATGTTCAGGATGCATTGGATGCACCGTTTTTAAGCGTTCCAAAAGCTTACCACCAGGTTCATCCATCCCTAAATGGAACAGAAAAATAGCAAGGTTGCAAAGTGCGTTTAAATTACCTGGATTCTTATCTAGCACATCTTGAAGAACATCCATCGCTTCATCAAACTCGCTCTTATAAAAATGAGTGAGTGCTAAGTTATTATACGCCGCCCAAAACTTAGGATGATTCGAAATGATCTCTCTTAACTGTTGTTGCGCAAGTGGTAGATCTCCTCGTTCGATCGACTGCCTCGCTTCATCATGAAGCTTAATCAGCTCTTCTTCGGTTGAAAGGGGCAAGCTAGAAGTCTTGCTTCCTGTTTCGAGTGAGATAAGATCTAACAGTTCTTGTGTATCTTCCACAAATTCACCGTTAGGATCAATCGCCATATATAAACGAGCATGTTCTTCGGCATCACCATACATGCCTAAGTGCGCAAAATTATTCGCAAGAAAGAAATGACATTCTGAAAGATCAGAGCCAGACTGTTCTAAAGCGTTCAGCAAGTACTTATTAGATTCTTCATATTCCCCGATCTCAGCGAGCGTAGAAGCAAGCTGACATAAAAAAGAGGGCTCTTCCGGCTGGAAAGTAACGGCCCGTTCAAACATTTTTTTTGCTGTATATAGATCACGCCTGTTATAGGCTTTTATTCCTTTTTCAAAAAAGTAATCCCCATCCTGGATAAAGGGAAGAACACGGCCGCTAGCTGCACTGGCCCGTTTTTGTTTATGCATATTTGGTTCCTCCATCTACTTATGTAAACTTATATACTTCTATATCGTTCCGTTTACAAAGTTTTCAACCAAAAAATTATAACACAGGCAATAGTGACTAACACCCCTTAGACTGTAAATAATGTGCAGGAAACTTTCGACAAAAAATGAATTTTAGGCATGGATGCAGTAGGTATGCGGAAAGTGAGTGGGTTCTCTATGGGAAGTGAATTTAGCAATCGATTAGAAATTTCAAGAATCGATTCTGAAAGTCTGAAACCAATCATAAATCTCTGCTATCGATCATAAAAGTCTGGAATCGCTCATAAATCTCTGGAATCGATCATAAATCTCTGGAATCGATCATAAATCTCTGGAATCGATCATAAATCCCTTTAACGAAAGAAAAACACACAAAGACAACCGAGATATTCACCTCAGTTGTCCTTTTTCGTATGTCTTTCCTTTAATGTGGCCAAAATTTCGTCTAAAGGCACCTTCTGCTCCTGTAACAGAACCAAAACATGATAAAAAAGATCAGAAACTTCCCATTTCAGTTCTTCCGCATCACGATTTTTTGCAGCGATGATCACTTCTCCTGCTTCTTCTCCAACTTTCTTCAGAATCTTATCGACTCCATGTTCAAAAAGATAGGTTGTGTAAGCACCTTCTGGCATCTCATGCTCTCGTTTTGCGATAATCTCTTGAAGTTCTGTTAAAATTCTATATCGATCAGGGTTTGGCGCATCCACTCGTACATCCTTCTCATATAGCGTTTCTGAAAAACAACTATATGCGCCTGTGTGACAAGCTGGACCTTGGGGCTCCACAAGCACGACCAAAGCGTCTTGATCACAATCATAGCGAATGCTTCTAACTTTTTGTGTATTTCCGGAAGTTTCACCTTTGTGCCATAAAGCTTGTCGTGATCTTGAAAAGAATACCGTTTCGCCAATTTCGATCGTTTTTTCAATTGATTCTCGATTCATATATGCGACCGTTAATACTTCTTTTGATTGAACATCCTGGACTACGGCAGGAATCAGTCCTTTTTCATCAAATTTCAGTTTTTCTAAATTCATCGAACAGACACCCCTAACTTTCGCAATTCTGCTTTTACCTCTGCAATCGATGTTTCTTTATAATGAAAGATACTTGCAGCTAGTGCAGCATCTGCTTTACCAATTGTAAACGCATCGTTAAAATGCTCGGAAGACCCAGCTCCGCCTGACGCGATAACTGGAACGGTTACTGCCTCACTCACTGCTTTCGTTAATTCTAAATTGAATCCAGACTTTTCTCCATCTTTATCCATGCTGGTCAACAGAATTTCTCCAGCACCACGATTTACTGCCTCTCGCGCCCACTCCGTGACTTCCCATTGAGTGGGTTTGCGACCTCCATGCGTATATACGCGCCATGATTCTAACTCTTCGTCATACTTAGCATCGATCGCGACAACGATGCATTGGGCACCAAAATAATCTGATCCTTCTGTGATAAGTTCTGGTCTCAATACCGCAGCTGTATTCACTGAAACTTTGTCAGCCCCTGCCCGTAACACACGTTTCATATCTTGAAGTTTATTGATACCACCACCGACAGTGAATGGAATCGCAAGTTCTGCTGCAACTCGTTCAACGACTTCGACCATCGTATCCCGTCCTTCATGACTAGCTGATATATCAAGAAAAACGAGCTCATCTGCTCCTTCTTCATCATAAAATCTCGCTAGTTCAACAGGGTCACCAGCATCGACTAAGTTAAGAAACTGAATGCCTTTGACTACTCTGCCTTCCTTAACGTCTAAACAAGGAATGATTCTTTTCGTAAGCATTATTTCACACTTCCTAACGCTTCAGGCAACGTGAATTGATTCGTATATAGAGCTTTTCCTATAATTGCACCTGCGATTTTCCGTTCATCAGCTTTCAAACGAACAAGATCATCAAGTGAACTCACACCACCTGATGCGATCACTTCTTTTCCAGTGATGCTCGCTAATTCTCCGATCGCTTCAACGTTAGGTCCCTGCAGCATACCGTCTTTTGAGATGTCAGTGAAAATAAACGTTTCAGCACCTTCCTCTACTAATCTTTTCGCTAGATCAACTGCTTTGATGTGAGACGTTTCTAACCATCCTTCAGTTGCTACAAATCCATCACGTGCATCTAAACCGATCGCTATCCTCGATCCACCGTATTCCCGCAACGCTTCTCTAACAAATTCAGGATTTGAAACCGCCGCACTACCTAAAATCACTCGATCAACTCCAGCGTCTAAGTAATACGAAACGTCTTCCATCGAACGAATACCTCCACCGATTTGGACCTTTGCAGGGAGTTCTTTTGCAACACGCAATACGTGCTCGTGATTAATCTTCTTTCCGTCTTTCGCGCCATCAAGATCTACCATGTGAATCCATTCTGCACCTTGATCTGCAAACTGTTTTGCCATATCAAAAGGAGAATCTCCATAGATTGTTTCTTGTTCATAATCACCTTGCATCAACCTAACGCATTTACCATTGCGCATGTCAATCGCTGGGTATAATACAAATTCATTCATCTCTGTTTTCCCTCCTCAACAAAACGGCAAAAGTTTTGCAGCATGCTCATGCCCGTCTCTGAACTTTTTTCAGGGTGAAACTGCGTCCCCATGATTCTGCCGCTTCCAACTACAGCTGGAACTTCAACGTCCTCATAATGAGCGACCGCGGCCAGTACCTCTCGATTTTCAGTTTGTACAACAAAGGAATGGACGAAATAAACATACCCTTCGTCTATATCTTTTAATAACGGCTGATCGCTCTGCAAAAAGTTTAAATGGTTCCACCCCATATGTGGCACTTTATAGGAACGGCCGTCACTCGTTTTGCCTGTAAAACGCTCTACTCTCCCTGGGAGTAAACCAAGCCCTTTTGTTAAGCCGTTCTCACTGCTTCCTTCGAAGAGCAGTTGCATGCCTAAACAGATTCCCATCAAAGGCTTTCCACTCTTAGCTTCTTTTTTTATAAAATCCGCAAGACCCGTCTTCTCAAGCTCCGTCATCGCATCTTTAAAAGAACCGACTCCCGGTAACAAAAGCCCATCCGTTTTCCGAAGTTCTTCTACATTTCCTGAAAGAATGTAAGGCTGATTGATTCTTTTTAGTGCAGAACAGACAGAGTGCAGATTGCCCATTCCGTAGTCAATGATTCCGATCATTTTATAACATTCCTTTCGTAGAAGGCACTCCTTTTACACGAGGGTCGATCTGTGTGGCTTCGTCTAACGCTTTTGTAAAAGCTTTAAATATGGCTTCGATGATGTGATGTGTGTTCGAGCCATAGTGAACGATCACATGAAGGTTCATTCTAGCCTCCAACGCGAGCTTCCAGAAGAATTCATGGACGAGTTCTGTATCAAACGTTCCTACTTTTTGACTTGGAAATTCTGCACGAAATTCAAGGTGAGGACGATTCGACAGATCGATCACAACTTGAGCGAGCGTTTCATCCATTGGTACAAACGCATTGCCGTATCTCTTAATTCCTCGCTTGTCACCAAGAGCTCCCTGAATGGCTTGACCAAGGCAGATGCCAACGTCTTCTGTTGTATGATGGTCATCAATCTCCACATCTCCAGCAGCGTTTACAGTAAGATCAAAATGTCCGTGACGTGCGATCGCGTCTAGCATGTGGTTTAGAAATGGGACAGGCGTTTGAATATCAGCTTGTCCTTCTCCATCAATATTAAGAGCTAAGCTGATCTGAGTCTCTTTCGTATTTCTTTCGATCGTATGTTGTCGCACTTGATTATCCATCTACTTGTCCTCCAGTCGAACATCAATCGCTCTCGCATGTGCTTCAAGTCCTTCTAGGCGAGCAAAAGCTGATATCTTCTGTCCGTTTTCTTTTAGTGCTTGTTCACTATATCGAATCACACTTGATTTTTTTGTAAAATCATCTACGTTAAGCGGACTTGAAAAGCGCGCTGTTCCACTTGTCGGAAGAACATGATTGCTTCCTGCAAAATAATCTCCTACAGGTTCTGAGCTATATTCACCTAAAAATATAGCACCCGCGTGTTTTATTTTACCGAGAAGACTCATCGGATCTTTCGTCATGATCTCAAGGTGCTCGGGTGCGATCTGGTTGATCACTTCTGCACCCTCTTCAAGTGAATTCACGATATAGATGACTCCATAATCTCTGATTGCTTCCATCGCGATCTCTTTCCTTGGGAGTTCAGCTAATTGTGACTCTACTTCCACAGAAACTTCCTTAGCTAACACGTTTGAAGTCGTAACCAATACTGCTGCCGATCGGGGATCGTGTTCTGCTTGTGATAAAAGGTCTGCCGCAATGTAACGAGCGTTTGCGGTTTCATCGGCAAGAACTGCAATTTCGCTCGGCCCTGCGATCATATCAATATCACATACCCCAAAAACTTCCCGTTTTGCTAGTGCAACATAAATGTTACCCGGCCCAACGATCTTATCCGTTTTCGGAACCGATTTTGTTCCATATGCTAGAGCTCCGATCGCTTGTGCGCCACCGATTTTAAACATCCGTTTAACTCCGGCAATGGAAGCTGCAGCCAACACAGCAGATGGGAGTTTTCCGTCTTTTCCCGGTGGTGACACGAGTATGATTTCCTCTACTCCAGCAACAACAGCTGGAATAACGCCCATCAACACAGAAGATGGATAGGCGGCTGTTCCACCGGGTACATAAACACCTACAGAATCAAGCGGTGTTACTTTTTGACCTAAAAGTGTTCCATCTTCACGTGTGAAGAACCATGACTGCCGGCGTTGCTTTTCGTGATATTCACGAATGTTTTCTGCTGCTTCTAAAATGATTTCTACCATCTTAGAATCAAGAGATGAGATTGCTTCATCTATTTCATTCTTTGTTACTTCAAGAGAAGAGAGAGAAACACCATCAAAAGTTTCAGTATATTGAAAAAGGGCTTCGTCACCCTTTGTTTTTACATTTTGTAAGATATCGAGAACCGCTTTTCTTTGTTTTTCTGTGTTTTGTTCAACGCTTCTCTCTAAGTTTTCAAGTTCAGAGACGGGTACTATTTTCATTGAACTTCCTCCTTGCTTTCAACCAGTGTTCGAAGTCGCTCAACAAGATCATTAATGCGTACAGCATGCAATCTATAGCTAGCCGGATTTACGATCAACCTCGACGTTATATCAGCTATCTTCTCAAGTTCAACAAGACCGTTTTCTTTCAACGTCCGACCTGTTGAAACGATATCTACAATGCGATCTGCTAAACCGATGAGTGGAGCAAGTTCGATCGATCCGTTTAATTTGATTACTTCTACTTGCTGACCCTGTTCTCTAAAATAATGAGAAGCCACATTCGGATACTTTGAAGCGATCTTCGGTGCAACTCTTTGATCATGTCCGTTCGGAAGTCCTGCAACTGCGAGATAACATTCTGAGATCTTTAGGTCGAGCACTTCATAAACATCACGCTCTTCCTCAAGCATCACATCTTTCCCAGCGATTCCGATATCAGCTACACCATGCTCTACATAAGTAGGAACATCCATCGGCTTTGCTAAAATGAACCGAAGGCCTGCTTCTGGTGCATCAATGATTAATTTTCTCGATTCATCGAATTCGGGGGGAAGCGGATATCCAGCTTGTCTCAGAAGATCGACTGCTTCTTCAAATATTCTCCCTTTAGGCATCGCCATCGTTAACACCGTACTCATGAAAAGTCCTCTCCTTGCTGTGTTCCGATTAAATAATGCACATCATCAAATCGTTTGCTAAATTCATCTACATTTTTAACTCCTGATAGATTCTGCATCACAACACGCTTGCCTTCACTGCGCTTATCTCTCGCCAGCTTTAGCGCCTCTTTTCTTCGTTCATCTGTGTATAGAATGCATTGTCTCCTCGTATCATCACTTTTCTTTCCTAGCGCTTCTACAAAATAGTCCATCCGAATCGCAAAACCAATAGCTGGAGCTTTCCGATCAAAACGACTGAGCAGATCATCATAGCGTCCTCCGCTTGCGATTGGTGCCCCGATTCCTGCTCCGTAACCCTCAAACACGATGCCGGTGTAATAACTCATGTGACTGAACAGCGTAAAATCAAAGACAATATTTTGTGCTGCATCATAATCTTCTAAGAGGTGGTACAGATCTTCTAATTCTTGTAAAGTCTGCTGGCCTCTTCTGTTCGGGTTTAATGAAGAAGCTTCATCAAGTACTTCGATCCCACCTCTTAAGTCCAACAGTTTTAATAACCGTTTTGTATCAATAGAAGAAAGAGGTAGCTTTTTCACATGTGATGTGTAACCCACATAATTTTTCTCGTTTAAATAACGCAACAGTTCTCCTGCTCGATCATCATTTCCTAAAATGTCAGAAAGAAGTTCTTGCACAAATCCAATATGTCCAACCGCCACGGTAAATCCAGCAATTTCGTTCTTTTTGAATACTTCAGACATGAGTGCAAGTGCTTCAGCTTCAGCACTTGCCGTTCCTTCACCGATCAATTCGATACCGACTTGTTCAAATTCTGCTGGTCTTCCCCCTTCTCGCTGTTGCGCTCTGAAAACGGGAGAACTGTATGCGAGGCGAAGCGGATAAGCTACATGCTTCATGCTTGATGACACGACCCTTGCAATCGGGGCTGTCATATCCGGTCGGAGCACCAATGTTTTTCCTTCCATATCAAGCAGTTTGAACAATTGTTGATCTAAAATTGCGGAGGCTTCCCCTACCGTATCGTGATATTCCAAAGTAGGAGTCTGAATGAATTGATAACCCCAAGACTCCATCTCTTGTTTGATTTTATTTTTGATGTCTTCATTTTTTTGATAAAAGGCAGGAAGTGTATCCCGCATACCTGCTGGTTTTTCAAACACAAACGGTTTTGACATGATCCTTCATCCTTTATTTGTGAAATGAATAGATTAAGTATTGTTTTTATGAAATAAGTGCTTAGTGCAGAAACAAACCATTCCACCCGAACACTTTAGTTCGCTAATATACTACCATGATAAAGATTTAGTTGTAAGTCTACACGTCCTTGTCGAAACTGTCAACCAATTCACACAAAAACCATGTTTCCTTTTAGGAGTTAAGAAAACAGATTTCAGGGAATAGTATGTAGAAATAAATACATAGGAAAGGATGGAATGCGTCTTGTTTAATCGCATATTTTTTATTGCTATCATCATTGGTGTACCACTATCTGTTATCGGCAGCCTCATGCATTGGCCAGCTGTCTTACTTTTTGTAATCTATTGTGCAACGATTATCGCACTAGCCGGTTACATGGGACGCGCCACGGAAAGCTTAGCGATCATTGCTGGTCCAAGAATCGGCGGCTTACTTAACGCTACTTTCGGTAATGCGGTCGAGCTCATCATTTCAATCTTTGCATTAAAAGCAGGTTTGATAAGTGTAGTATTAGCGTCTTTGACTGGTTCTGTACTCGGTAATCTTTTACTAGTCGGAGGCTTATCGTTTTTTATCGGCGGTTTAAAGTATAAACAGCAAAAATTCAACATATATGATGCACGCCATAACGCGGGGCTACTCATTTTTGCTGTTGTAGTCGCTTTTGTTTTCCCTGAGGTGTTTTCTTATAAACTGAACGACGCCGATTCACTCACCTTAAGTGTATGGGTTTCAGTAATCATGATTATTCTTTATGTAGCAGCACTTTTGTTCAAGCTCGTTACTCACCGCGGTGTCTATCAATCAGAACATGATGTGGCTCATGGGGATGAAACAGCAGAATGGAGTAAGTGGAAAGCTCTAATCGTCCTTGCTCTTGCTACTCTTGCCGTTGCTTATGTTTCTGAAAAGCTCGTTCATACGTTTGAAGAAGTAGGAAGAACGCTCGGCTGGAGTGAAGTGTTCATCGGAATCATCATCGTTGCAATCGTCGGGAACGCAGCTGAACATGCTTCAGCGATCATCATGGCATATAAGAACAAAATGAATGTTGCTGTAGAGATTGCCATCGGCTCAACACTTCAGATCGCAATGTTTGTCGCTCCACTACTCGTGTTGGTTTCGTTATTCTTTGAAAAATCGATGGCACTTGTCTTTACGCTTCCTGAGCTTGTAGCGATGGTCCTCGCTGTATTCTTAACGATTTCGTTAACAAGTGATGGCGATACGAACTGGTTTGAAGGGCTCACTCTCCTTGCCGCTTACTTGATCATGGGAGTCGGGTTTTATCTTTTATAAAGGCTGTTTCGTATTCATTGTTGCTTTTGAAAGCAGTTGATTTCCATTCCAGGTTGCTCGCTTTCCGCGGGGCAGGCGGTGAGCCACATTAACTTCTTGGACTGCTCGACACTAGAGGATCCTTGCTCCTGCGTCTAAAAGTTAAGGCTACCGGAGTAAGCTTCCTCGTCGCATGCCTTACGAGATGTATTTCAAGTGGTAGGCACGCACCTTTCATTACAATCACCAGTCAAAGAAGTAAAAAAATTCAAAAGCCAAAGAAGAAGTATGTAAAAAAGAAATGTAGTATAGGACCAGTGCAGGGAGTAATCCTTCACTGGTTTTTTATATGAAACAAGTAAATTTGGAATAAAAAAGACTAAACTCTGATAAAGTTTAGAATAGAGGACAAGTTTAAGGTGGGGGTTATGATGACGGATTATTTAACGATCGGATCTTTTCCTGTAAAGATGGTTTGGCTAGCCATTTTGGGATCAGCATTGATTGCGTATGGCATATTGTTTGTGAAAATAAGAAAAGAACCTGACAAAAAGCAACTGTTAGACGTATTGAGTAATGCTGTGGGAATTTTTCTATTGGTTTGGAAGTTCAGTTATGCTGTTTTGCATCCCCTGCTGATCATCAAGCACCCCACAAGTATCTTGTATTTTAATGGAGGAGAAACAGGAATTGTTCTAGGAATCATCGGCTCCATTCTCTACATTCTTGGGGCTGCGAGTAAACGTGAGCTTGATAAAAGCAGGTTATTTTATATTGGTATATTAGGGTTAACGTTATACTTCGCTGCTTATTATGGTGCTCATTTTGCGTCAACTACACTTTTAGCTGACGGGTTGACCTCCTTGTTCTTTTTGATTCTCTCCATTTACTTATATACGAAGGGTTCGTTTGAGATCAGAAAAACCGTTCTGTCTATGTTAGTCACTGCACTCTTCTTTTCCGTGCTAACAAATTCCCCGCTCGGTGGGCAAAAAACGAATAAAGAAGCCGTAGAGGCAGCATCCTACGGAATCAAAAAAGGTGACCGTGCACCGAACTTTGAATTAAAAACGATTGAAGGCGAAACCGTAAAGCTATCAGATCTCAAAGGAAAGGTCGTTTTCGTTAACCTTTGGGCTACATGGTGTCCACCTTGTCGTGCAGAAATGCCTGAAATGGTTCGTTTCTATAGAGACCACTCTTCTAAGAAAGTAGAAATCTTCGCTGTGAACTTAACAGACAGCGACTCTGAAAAAGAAGTAAAAAAGTTTGCGCAATCATACAAGTTGAACTTTCCGGTCTTATTAGATCCAGACGGTAAAGTCGGAAATACGTACAAAACGGTCACGATTCCGACTACTTTTATTATTAATAAAAAAGGAATCATTGAACAAAAACATATCGGTCCGATGAGCTACGATATGATGGAAGAATTTTATAAGAATGCTCAATAAATGAAGGTATTACGAAAGAAAACTGGCTACATTCCCTTTTCGTGTGGGGTATCAGCCAGTTTTCTTTCGATACATAGATGTAAAAGTGCACAATTTCATGGTAATCTCTTTTTTATTCACGGTAATGACCATTATATTCACGGATAGCATCCATAATTTCACGGATAAAATAATTTATCCGATTTTCGACACTCCTCGACAGCCATTACCTCTTCTCAAACAAATAAAGCTTTGCGTTTTCGGGTCGCCCTAACCTTGGTCCTTTGAAACCTCTTTTAATCAGTTCTTTTCGCATAAACATCATGAGTCCACCATGACTTACGACTAGTGCATTTTCTTTATTTTCTTCAAGTATGCGGTCAACGATCTTCGAAACACGCATCTCAACATCAGTCCTACGCTCTAGCTGAGACTTGTGGTTAAAGAACCATGCTGTTCGGATGCAAAGAGGATATAAAATCATGGGGATCTTAATGTCTCTTTTAAAAAACGGATAAACAGGAATCTCACGAAGATCATCCGTTCTGATCAAATCCCCTCTATAAATCTTCCCTGCTGTATATTCTGCACGACGAACGGTGCTCGAATAGCAGGTGTTCCAATTGATTCCACCTAGGTCAACGTCTGTTTCTTCTACATCAGAAGCTTCGTATTCTTTCAGCCACTGATCAAATTCAGAAGGCGTGATCCATTTTTCAGTCGGATAGCCTCGTTTGACTTTGAAATGACGTACCATTCCTATCTTCATCACTGATCACCGCTTTCTATCTTAATGTGTGGTGTCTATTTTCTGCGATCTCTTTTAGCGCTCTCGCCCGTCCTACTAAAAAATTCGTCATGTACTTTTCTAGGAACAACCAATCTGCTAACCTTCCAATCACGCCAAACGGAGATTTATAATGAAAATGATCCACCATAATGGTACCGTTCTTCTTCGGTTCGAAAGTATGGGTATGTACGAATGAATGGAAAGCACCTTTCACCATCACATCTACAAACATATGCGGCCTCTCCATCTCAATAATCTTTGCAGTCAGCCTTTGTTTTACGCCAAGATGAATGGCCTCCCACGTTACATGATCGCCTTTTTCCATATAACCTGACGTTACTCCACCTACCGCTCTTTCTCTTGTATGAGAGGTCGTTTCAGTATGTATATCTACGTTTCGCGAAAGATCAAAGCAGACTTCTGCAGAAGCATGTACAAATTCTCGATGTATAATTGTAGGCATATAATGATGACTCACTTTCTAAAGAGGTAATAAAACAACACCTCAAGTATTGAGGTGTTCAACAGAATATGATTCTTTAATTATTCTCTGTATAGAATAATATTCCTTCCTTAACATGCTCACTGTAGAACGAGATCAACTCAAGTATTGAGTAATAGTTTCTATAGTCTTCCGTGATTCCGAACACATCTTTTATATACAGTGTTCCGAGCTGTTCTTCTTTATCAAATAGAATCAATCCGTAAACATCTCTTAACGTAAAGATTACCGGGCATCCATTATTTAGTTCACGAACAAACTGCTCTGTGCTATCAATCGGTTGTAATGAATTTTTCGGATAAAGCGATCCTAAGAACCAAAGTTTCACTCTATCTTTTATCCTCATATCCGTCACCCCGCTTAGACCATCATATGCAGGCGCAGCTATTAAGAGTGAATTCTTTTTAAACAATTGTTTAATCACATAACTTTTTTTCGAGTACAATTTTATGCAACCCATTTTTATTCATATACGTTTCCTTCACATCAAACCCATTTTTAATATTTAACAGCAACATGTGGCGCCACTTATTCATCGTTTTGGTTCGAACAACAGAATACCCTTTCATTTTCAGATACTCATGCTGTTGTTTCATTAACTTCGAAGCTACTCCTTGCCCCCTATAAACGGGGTCGACTCCGCCTAGCCAACTATAATAAGTGTTATGATCGATTTCATAGCCTATTTTATAACCAACTACCTTTGAATGATGAATAGCTGTAACGATCGTTAGTTTATTCTTCAATTTCATATTAAAAAGGAGATCGTCATTTGATGCACCAAAGATTATTTCATGTAGCTGAAGGATACGCTTCAATAGATCCTCCTCTGGCATTCCTTCAAGAATCATGAATTCCATACTACAGTCCTCCCCTATCAGTAACTTTATTCTAAGAAAAAACTGACCAAATCAGCAATTAAATCCGCTATTTGGTCAGGTCCATATCCACACTATTAACTTACTAATCTTTTCGTTTCTTCAAATTCTTCTTGGATACTTGCACTTGGTTCTTTTGTCATCAAGCTAACGACTACGATCGTTAGTGTACATGCGATGAATCCAGGAATGATCTCATACACATCAGCCATGGCTGGAATGAGTTCCCAAACGATAACCGTAACAGCCCCGACTACGATACCTGCAAAAGCTGACCATTTCGTCATTCGCTTCCAATATAGACTCAACAAGACAACTGGACCGAAAGCTGCACCAAATCCAGCCCATGCATAACCTACAAGATTTAGGATCGTTTCACTTGGATTAAGAGCCATCACAAATGCAATAACGGCTACAGCTAAAACTGCCAAACGCCCTACTAACACCAGCTCTTTATCGGAAGCTGATCGTTTTACGAATGCTTTGTAAAAATCTTCTGTCAAAGCACTAGATGTTACCAGCAACTGAGATGAGATTGTACTCATAACTGCCGCTAAGATCGCAGCAAGCAAGAAGCCCGTAATAATTGGATGGAACAATACTTCAGATAATAAGATAAATACCGTTTCAGCTTTTGATTCCCCTAGCGGAGCACCTGCTTGGTTGAAGTAAGCAATCCCAACAAGACCTGTGAACATTGCTCCAACGATCGAGAAAACCATCCATCCCATTCCGATTCGTCTTGCGCTCTTCATTTCTTTTACAGATGAGATCGCCATAAAACGAACGATAATATGCGGCTGGCCGAAGTATCCTAATCCCCATGCTAATAAGGAGATGATACCGATCAAGCTTGTCCCCGTAAAGGCATCAAGCAAAGTCGGACTGATGCTTTCGATTTCGTTAAACGAAGCATCCCATCCACCAACTTTTAGAATCGCAACGAATGGTACAAGAATTAAAGCAACAAACATAATCGCACCTTGTACGAAATCTGTATAGCTTACCGCTAAAAAACCGCCGAATAATGTATAAATAATAACTACTCCAGCTGTAAGCAAGATTCCCCACATATAATTCAGACCAAAGGCTGTCTCGAACAATTGTCCGCCCGCAACCATACCGGATGATGAGTAGAACGTAAAGAAAATCACGATAACTAACGCAGACGTTATACGAAGTATGCGAGAGGTATCTTTGAATCGGTTCTCAAAATAATCTGGAATCGTAATGGAGTTGTTCGCTACTTCCGTATACGTTCGTAGTCGTGGTGCTACAAATAGCCAGTTTAGATACGCTCCTGCACACAGTCCAATCACAATCCATCCAGCACTTAAACCAGATACGTACATTGCACCCGGAAGTCCCATCAACAGCCATCCGCTCATATCTGATGCACCCGCACTTAGTGCAGTAACCGCTGGTCCAAGATTTCTTCCGCCAAGCATGTAATCGGTAAGGTTATCGGTCTTTCGGTACGCATAAAGCCCGATCAGCACCATTCCGATCATGTACACACTAATTGAAAAAATAACTCCATATTCCATATTCAGTTTTCCTCCTGCCTTTTCTTGTTGTAAAAACGCTTTCAATATTTTCAAAATTTAAAAAAGGAACATTTTTATTATAAAGACATTTTTCGACAAAAGGAATAGATTTTTTTTGGAAAGACTTCTAGTATTGGAGTTTATTAGCTACCAAAACAAAGTGGCATGGCTCATAAGGGCTTATCAATCCAGAAATTTTGGTGCTGAATCCAGAAGTTTCTGCATTCAATCCAGAAATTTTGGTGCTGAATCCAGAAGTTTCTGCATTCAATCCAGAAGTTTTGGTGCTCAATCCAGAAGTTTTGGTGCTCAATCCACGAGTTTTAGCTGTTTATCCACGAGTCTGCAATCCTCGACAAATTTCGCTATGTTTCATTAGCTGCTAGCCTTCATTCACGCTATCTCCCACTCCCTACACAACAAAAAAACTGGTACCCATTCTTAAGACGATTGGGCGCCAGTTTTAACTACTTTATAATTTTTTTCGTCTTAAACGTTTGACCTTTACAAATTGATTCGTAAATAGATCCAGCTCTTCGTCTCGGTAGATATAGAAGAAACGATGGTGATGACCATCTTTCATTTCGGCCAGATCACACTTCATATAGTCATCGAGTTCCTGTCTTGTTAATTCAACGGTATACATCTTGCCATGACTCGGGATATCCAATTGGATCTCTTCTAAAAAATGGAGTTCTTTAAATAAATAAATAGAAGTATCAAGGAGAAATTCACAGATTAAATCTTCTGTTCCAAAGTAGTGTTGAAAATGTTCGCGTGTAAACGCAATATGAGGTACGTTACGTTTGTAGGTAGAATAGTCGCCATAGAAAACCAGCTTTGCACGTTTGCTTTGAAGTTCATAATGCTTTACAAGACCATGACCTTTCATTTTTGACACAGCAGTCCGGAAACGGTAGGTATCGCGGGCAGCCAACTGTTCGGCCTTATTTTGAGGATGAGATGCTTTCGGTGCATGCTGAGACTGACAGTTGTCTTCAACGAGGTGTCCAATTTTAAACGTGTTTTTCATAAATACGATCGAGAATGATTTCCTTCTCATAGTATGCGCCTCCAGCTTTCGCTTTTTTGCCTGTTTTAAGTATACGACGAAAAACAAGAAAACCCAAGAGGGGAACTTACGACAAATTTCTAGCTTTCCATTTCCCTCTTAGAGCGTTCTTCTTTCGTGTAGATGACCTGCATCGGATTCCCACCGACGAAAGATCCTTCGGGGACATTTTTATGGACGAGTGTTCCAGCTGATACGATCGCACCGTCACCGATCGTAACGCCTGGGAGGATCGTAGAGTTCGCACCGATCATCACTTCGTCGCCCACGATCACGTCACCCAAACGGTATTCTTTTATTAAATATTCATGAGCTAATATCGTTGTATTATAGCCGATCACACAGTTCTTCCCTACTGAAATTCGTTCAGGATACATGATGTCCGGCATGACCATCAACGCGAATGCCGTTCCTTCTCCGACCTTCATCTTTAGAAAAGTACGGTATAGCCAATTTTTCATTGGTAGAAACGGCGTGTACCTACCCACTTGTATCGCTATGAAATTTTTAACCACTTTCCAGAACGGAACAGTGTCATACACTTGGTACAACGAGTTTCTTCCTTTAACCGGATAACGCTCAGTATTTCGCAATTATCTCTCTCCTAAAACATCCAGCAAATCCGTCATTTCATTTAACATGAAGTCTGGATTAAACTGTTGCAAATAATCGTTTCCTCGGATGGTCCATGCTACACCAGCTGTTTGTGTGCCAGCGTTCTGTCCAGCAAGAATATCGTACTTGCTGTCGCCTACCATGATCGCTTCTTCTGGTGTTGAACCTAGTAAGTCGAGTGCTTTTTGAACAGGCTCTGGATCTGGCTTCGCGTTTTTCACATCATCCAGCGTAACAACGGTTTGAAAAAATTGATCAAGACCTACAAGACGTAAGCCCATCTCGACTGTATTTCTCATTTTTGTAGTTACGATGCCCAGTTTGTAGCCCTTTTTATACAATTCTTCTACCGTTTCAAAAACTCCTTCAAACTCTGTCACCAATTCATCATGATGTGAAATGTTATGTTCACGGTAGGTTTGAACCAATTCTGATACTTTTTCTTTATCGAACTGCTCCATCGTCTCAACGAGCGGCATCCCCATAAACGGTAAGACACTCTCACGATTGTATTGTTCTGGAAAGTGCTTATCCAATGTGTAAAGAAAAGAAGCGATGATCAGTTCGTTCGTATTGATTAAAGTTCCGTCAAGATCAAATAGTATGGTGTTGCGTTTCATGTTGTCGTTCCTTTCTTGTTAAACGATTTTTCCGTTCCATCTTGTTCCATACGTAAGCTACTAATACGGTAAGAACAATCGCCGTCACAACTCGAATGATCAACAGCGGCAGAACCGGAATGCCTAATGGTACAAAAACAAGCGTATCCTCAACAACAGCATGGCAGCTTACGAGAAAGATAAAAGCAAGGTACAAATCTTTCTTTGATACGCCATCCTCTTTCGCCGCCTGCATCATCACACCTGCTCCATATGCGAGACCGATCGTAAGTCCTGCGGCCATCGTCATGGACGTGTTCTCTTTCATCCCAAGAAGTTTCATAGCTGGTGCCATCCAACTCGAAAACTTGTTCAGCCAGCCTTTATCCTTCATAAATTGCATGATGATCATGAGTGGTATCACGATAAATGCGAGTTGCAGAATACCGAGTGAAGCTTTTTCAAGAGCGGTGAGAATGATCTCTCCCCAACCGTTTGGAGCAGCTTCAGGCTTTGAGATAAAACCGTATTGCGCTTTTTCTGTACCACCATCCCATAAAAGGTTGATTATAAAAGCAGAGAATAGCGCCAAGCCGATTCGCACGAGTAGAATTACCCACAATTTGATACCTACACTCGCTGCAACACCAGACTCAATAAATAGGTTGTGAGAAAACGAAAGCATAACAGCGAGAATGAATACGTCTTGTAAGGTTAAGGAATCGAGGGTCAGAATACCCCCGATTCCGGCATATAGATTTAGAAAATTACCGAGAACGAGCGGAATGGCCGCTTCACCCGGGAGTCCAATCCATTTCATCGCTGGTGCTACAACAGAGATCAACCAATCTAACACCGGTGTGTGACTCAACAGTGTGATGAGTAAAGTGACAGGAAAAATAATCTTCCCGAGCGTCCAAGTGGTTTTCAAGCCTGCAAGCGTGCCTTTTTTTAACGTTTCCACTCTTCATTCGCCTCCCTTAGTTTTCTAGATACCGTTGTTTCGCCAATCCTGCTTTTCTTCTATAGATCCAGATGATTACAGCTGCTGCGATCCAGACCAAGCTCACCACTTGTGCAATTCGGAGTGAGGTTCCCCAAACGATCAAGCTATCTGTACGAAGTCCTTCTATAAAGAAACGTCCGATCGAATACCAGATGATATAGGTTAGGAACATTTCACCTCTGTGAAGGTTAACACGTCGTAGATAAAGCAAGACGATAACACCAATGAAACTCCATAGTGATTCATAGAGAAAGGTTGGATGATAATAAGTGCCATCGATATACATCTGATTAATGATAAAGTCTGGAAGCATGAGTGATTCTAAAAAGTTTCGCGTTACTTCCCCACCATGAGCTTCCTGGTTCATGAAGTTTCCCCAGCGTCCGATCGCCTGACCGAGCAATATGCTAGGAGCTGCGATATCAACCAATTTCCAGAATGAGATCTTCTTTACTCTTGAAAAAACGAGTGCCGTTAAGAACGAACCGATCAGTGCACCATGAATCGCGATTCCGCCTTCCCATACAGCAAGAATCTTTCCTGGATGGTCTTTATAAAAATCCCATTCAAACGCTACATAATAAAGCCTTGCACATAAAATAGCCACAGGCACTGCAATCATGACTACATCAACGAACGTGTCCTTAGCAAGCCCACGTCTGTCTGATTCTCTTACAGCGAGCCAAAGACCAAGCATCGCACCAAACCCGATAATAAGTCCGTACCAATAGATCGTGAGCGGCCCTAATTCGAGTGCTACACGATTTAGAGGTTGAATCGTTTCTTCCACAGTCTACACTTCCTTCACATTCTTATAGGTCTTCTTCATCTCCAGCTTCAATTACATCAGTCAAACGGTCTGAGAATTGTTGTGCGGCATTCATGCCCATTCTCTTCAAACGGAAGTTCATCGCTGCCACTTCAATAATGACCGCTAAGTTTCGTCCAGGACGAACAGGAATCGTTAAGATCGGTATCTCCGTATCAATGATTTTTGTTGTCTCTTCTTCCAATCCTAATCGGTCATATACTTTTTTAGAATCCCAAGCTTCCAGATTCATAACGATCGAGATTTTTTTATAGTTGCGAATCGCGCCAGCGCCGAACAACGTCATCACGTTAATGATACCAAGACCACGAATCTCAAGCAGATGCTGTATGAGTTCTGGTGCACTGCCGATGAGCGTATCTTCGTCTTCCTGCCTGATCTCAACCGAATCGTCAGCTACTAACCGATGCCCTCGTTTTACGAGTTCGAGAGCCGTTTCACTTTTTCCAACACCTGAGTTACCCGTGATCAGAACACCGATTCCATATATATCTACTAAAACACCATGTTTAGCAGTCGTTGGCGCCAATCGGCTCTCTAAATAATTGGTGATACGACTTGATAGACGTGTTGTCGTAACCGGTGAACGCATGATCGGTACTCCACTTTTATGAGAAGCTTTAAGAAGCTCTTTAGGAACTTCAATGTCTCTAGAAACGATGATTCCCGGTGTCTCATCCGTACAAAGCGCGGTTAAACGCTCCATGCGAGTTTCCGGATCGAGCTCTGAAATAAACGAAAGCTCTGTTTTTCCAAGAAGCTGTAGTCGCTCACCTGGATAAAAGGTAAAATAACCAGCCATCTCTAGACCTGGCCGGGAGATGTCGCTCGTTCGAATCGTGCGGTGAATCCCTTCTTCACCACTAACAAGCTCTAGATGAAATTTTTTTATGAGTTCATGAATATGTACCTTAGCCATTGGGTCCTCCTCGACATTTTTCAATGATTCTATTGTATCACTTCAACCACGGATTAACCAAAGAGTACTATAGGCTTATTTCTGCATTTTCTCCCAACTGTAAACGTTTACTGGTATCGTATTAAACGTTCCTTCTTTTTGGAGGGTCATACCCATTCTGGATGCCACAGAGACAGACTTTTTATTATTTCGCTGAATCAGACAGATCAGGCGCGTGATTCCAAGTTCCTGAACAGCGTAATTTTTGAAGTGAATCGCTGCCTCTGTTGCGTAGCCGTTACCCCAATATTCCTTCGCTAGCCAATACCCGATCTCAAACTCTTTTTTTCCATCGATTGTTTGCTGCACGATACCAGCGTGACCGACCGGAAGCATACTTTCCCTATGCTCGATAAGAAACAATCCTCTGCCCTCACGATATCCTGGGAGAAGCCAATCATCAAAGCTTTTTCGAGCTTCTTCTTCTGAACGCGTTACCCCTTTCCCGATGAATTGAACGACATCAGGATCTGCCCATAGTGAGGCAAAAAATGAAAAATCCTCATTTGTATACGGTCTGAATTTCAGTCTATCCGATTGCAAAATCTTCAGCTCCTTTTAATGAAAAATGCCGTTTGATCGAATTCGAAGCAAACGGCTGAACTGTTTATTGTTCTTATTTTACATCTATAAAAATTTTATCATGAACGGAGAGCTTTTGACTTGGTTTTGTTAAACAATCGTTTAACAGAATCTTGCCAGTTTTTATGTTTTGAGCGATTTCTGATCTACTCCACCCTTCAAGGTGATCGGCAAGTGTGCGATCAATCCGAAAACTTCCGTTGACCGATGTTATCTTAATTTCGCATGAAGAATCCCCTCTCTTCAAGGAAGTAATCTTCTTACCGGGCTCTATCTCTATAAAGGATGTAGGAACGATCGATAGGGGATCGACATGCTCTGTGAACGATTTATAGATGTTGAGCTTTTTGTTCCATGAATGGTTTTTCGGACATTTATAGATCGCAAACTGATAGATGTTCTTTCCGTTTGCGTTGTGTCTCTGAATGGTCGTATCTGTAAATGTCGTAACTTTCCCACACATTTTGCACCGTTTTTTTACCGTGTCTGCACTCATTTGTTGATTGAGTGCTAAAGCATATTGTTGAATCTGCATTTTTCTTCACCTCTAAAATAAATAGTGAAGAAATACAACTTCTATTTGATTTTTTGCAGAACGTAAAAAAAGCTCCCCTCATACAAGGAGAGCTTTGAACGCAATGTTACCCGAAATAACGGACTGCAGTTCGCTGTATTTCCTCTGTAATGGGTTGTAGACAGACTTCTCCCGTGGTCAGAAACATGCTGTTTCTTAACGGTTGAGAAGCGATCTAAATTGTTTTCCATTACAGGTTAAATGTTGGCATACAGGTCACTTGATGTCCTTTCTTTCAAACAGATTATCTTTATTTTAACATTTTATTTAAAATATGGATACAATAAAACACCTCCCGCTTTAGGCAGGAGGTATTGAATATTATTTGTAGATTACTACAGCTCCAACGGATTTATCTTTTGCTTGTCCGTTTACACGTATTTTAAGACCGTAGTTTCCTAATTTACGTCCAGCATCAGGCATTAATAGATTCTCGAAAGACTTGCTATCGTCAAATAAAGATACTCCTGGTTGACTTGGTAAAGTCAAAGTTTGTACGCCTGGATAGTCAATATTTAAACCAGATGTTTTATCTAATCCAAATGCTGCATCCGCAACATGGAAACGAGTACTTGCTTGTACGCCAGTGCTCCATGTTAAATTCGTATCCACGTGTGCATCTACTACACCTACAAAACCTTCACCTGGGTGAACACCAGTCCAGTTGTCTGTGTAAGATGGATCAACATACCAAACAACTAAGCCGCCGTCGTAGCTCATGAGCGAACTGCCGCGTTTGATATTTTTAAGACCCATATCTACACCTTTATGGTTTCTCCACTCTAATAGATAGTAATGGTCACTATATTTGTTACCATCTGATTTAGTAAATCCTTTTAAATCAAACTTACTTGCTGATTCTGCACCATCTTCAAGAATAGTTGTTCCATCTGCAACAACTTTGATGTTATCAGCGTAGAATCCTGCTTGGCTAGTTCCCCAGTCAGTAGCAGAACGTAATTTTAACTTAATCTTTTGTCCTTTATATGGAGAAAGATCAAATGATTGTGACTCCCATCCATTTGAGTTCCCTGTGAATCCTGGCATTGAGTTAAGAATGGTTGGATACCCCTCCGGCACTACATCTGAACGAGTATTGTCGTTACCGATTGACTTCCATGTCGCACCATTATCCGTTGAAACTTGTACAAAAGCAAAATCCCATTGCTCTTCAATATCGTACCATGCATCAAATGTTAGTGTAGCAGAGTTCTTCCCTGTTAAATCCACATCAGCTACCATATTTGTATCCAATTCGTCTGCTTGTCCACCCCAATATTCATAAGATCCTGAAGCAGGAGCGTTTACAGGTGATTTCTTTTGTGGAAGATTTACTTTAATCGCTTGTTCATTCTTTCCATTTGGTGAGTTTGCCTGATCAAGTAAAAATTGTGTTCCTTTTGAAGAAACATCTTCCCAGTTAACAGCTGTTGGGGTTGTCCAATTCCCCCCTAATGTTGACTGTAAGAAAGACTTAGCAAGTGGAGAGAATCCAGTCGGTTCTGTACCTGGAATTTTCCCTGCCCAAGAACCACTCGCCATGATAGACCAATAAGCAACCGCTTCACCAGTTCCCGAGTAAACCGTGTCATACTCATCTGGATAACCAAGGTCATGGCCATATTCGTGAGCGAAAACCCCTGTAGCTCCATCTTCTGGCATCATCGTGTAGTCATAGAAACCAGGAAGGCCTTTACCTCGACCATCTGGGTCAACAAAATTTGCTGAACGATGAGACCAGATCGCATTGTCTCCAAGTGAACCCCCACCAGCTTCTTGCCCCATACCAGCATGAATGATCATCAAGTGATCAACTAAGCCATCCGGTTCACGTACATTACCATCCCCATCTAAATCATGCGGATCTTCTAAATCATAATCTTGAAGCGGTACTCCTGCCGCTTTAGCTGCTGCATAAGTATCTGCTACTAGTTTTTTAGACCCTCCAGGTGTTACGTTATCATGACCGCCTGATGCACGATCAGCACCATAAAACGCTGCTGTACCAGGTACTTTTAGCCATCCATAAGCTTGTCCTTGAACAGAATATGTGCCGCCTGATTGCTGTTCATAGAATTGCTTCATAGAAACAAGCTTTTCTCCGTTCGGTCCTTTAACCCCATTGTCACCAAAAATCATATCTTCATAGTGTGATAGAGGATAATCAGGATAATAGTTATCGGATTCCCCAGGCTTAATATTGTTGTGCGCAAAGTCAGAATACTCTACTGCAAGTACGAGTACCTTGTCTTTTCTAACATCACCATTGTATGCTGTTTCATCTACAGGTGCGGGATTCCCTTTAAGGTGCCCGTATTTATTTCCTTTGCCTTTTAATAGACCGCTGTTAAACTCTTTAAATTTCTGCTCTTTTTCGGCTGCAGAAGCTTTTGCCTTAGCAGCCAGCGGATCATTCCCTTTTGCTTCTTCATTCTTACCTTTTACTTCTAAATAATTGTGAAGTGCTGCTTCCTTCTGTTTTGCAGAAGCATCCTTCGAAATCACCCCACGTTTAATAAGTGATTCTAGTAATTTATCTTCATTCACAATCGCTAGATCTAAACTAGAATGAGAATGACTGTGTTTCCCCTTCAAAACCTCATCTAAAGCAGTTTGTGCCTTTGCATCTACTGAACCTGCAAATAAAGAAGATGATGCTAGTCCAATTGATAAACTTGTTGCTAGTAGCGTTTTACCCCAAACTTTTTTCCCTTTCCCCATTACGTCCCCTCCTGATTAACTAATATGAATATTCAGATATTTAACGCTACTAAAATGTACCATATCGCCTAATATTTGAAATTGGACCAATTTACTACACAACCTGACATTATGATAGGTATTTGTTCTTATTTTTAAATTAAAAGCAATGCTTTCTACTCCAAACGTTTGTTCAGATTATCTTTTGTTACGTACAAAACAAAAAAACACCTCTAATTTTTTAGAGATGTTCGAAAGCTATTTTCTTTTCCGCCTTTTCTTTATAGGTTCCAAAACAAAGTTTGTCAGGAACATATTCAAAAGGGAAATAATAACTGCAGCAAGTAGAGCCATACCGAATCCATCAATATTAAAGGAGTTGCCCATCAATTCCGCTGTTAAAGATAATAGTGCGGCATTAATGACGATAAGAAATAGGCCTAATGAAAAAATAGTTACGGGCAGAGTCAGTAAGATTAGAATCGGCTTAAGAAAAACATTAAACAGTGATAACAAAACGCTGGCTAATAGAGCAGCACTGATGTTTTCAATATGAAACCCATCAAAATAGCCGGCTACTACCATTAGCGCAATGGTGTTAATCAATAAAGAGGCTAACCAACTCATCATTTTATACGCCATCCTCTGGCATGACAGCTAGTGCGATAATGTAAGCTAAACCAACTGGAAAAACCGCTGTAAATAGAGCAAGCGCTACGGTTCCTAGTCTTACAACTGTTGGATCCACATTTATATACTCAGCAATTCCACCGCAAACGCCGGAAATTTTCGCATCGTTCGATCTCTTAAGTTTTTTCATGATGTAAGTCACCTCTATTTCGCTTTTAACACTACAACAGAGCCTGTTTTCGCTTCCGCCTCCAATTTAAAAGACGGCCAGCTCTTACCTCCATTCGCAATAAAAGAAAGAAACTTCCGAGTCACTTCTTTCTTTTCCTCTCGCACATCGACAGACTCAAAGTCACAAACGAATCCACCGACGATCGTTTTAAGAACGGCATCAAGCTCTAGTGTTTCTGGGAATTCTGTTTCTATTTTTCCCGTCACCGTCTTAAAAGATGCATACCCTTCTACAGCTGATGCAAAACGGCAATAGATTGAACCGTTTATCGTTTCTGAACGGACTTGTGAAGCATCTACAGAAAGACGTACAGGTCCGTTCATCGTTTCTGCTTCCACATCTTTAAACTGACAATCGTTTAGGGTTAATGAACCGTTAGCAGCGGAAGCTTTTACGTATTCGCCTGTACAGTGGTTCATCGCAATCGCTCCGACAGTTGTTTTTACTGTCAGTGTTTTTGCATGGGAATCGCTTATTTTAACAGGACCATTAAACGTTGTGATCTTGATCTCATCATACGCTTCTCTTGGAATGGAAATCACGGCGTTCACTTTTTGATGCTTGTTTCTAGAATAGAAGCGCATCTTAGTTGCGTCACAATCATAAAACGTTTCATTTCTAAATTTAGTTTTTGCCGAAGATCCTTCTGGTACTTTATAAACATGTGCATCGCACTCGACTTGCACATCTTTTCGATCCCACGGAATGACCGTTACGGATCCGTTGTATACTTCAACGTCCATCGCTTGAAACATCACATGGCTATCTTGAAAGACATAGTGAACAGGTTCAGAAGGTCCAAAGTTTAAGTCAAAATCGACCGTTTTGATGCGTTTCACTACTCGGTCAAAAAACTTCGCTACTTTATAACCGGATGTCGGCAATTTGACAGCTGTCGCGCCGTTGACTGCCTTCTTTTTGAGATTGAGAGAACCAATCGGGCTTAGCTGTAACTTTTTCTTGTCGTTCAGGGCATACAAAAGTTTCTCCGCTTCCTCAACAGAGATCTTACCTTCGTTCAACATGTTTAAAATCATTTTGCGTTCTTCCATACATTGACGCCTCCTTTTTGGGGTTCCGTCACCGGCGTCGGCTGATTCTAAGATGTCTGAGACTTTCCGGTATTACTTGTACAAAAAAGATTATGAGACAATTACCTTTATCCCTTTAACAATATTCCAGATCATCACAATTAATGCCAGTGTTCCAAAAATGAGTGCACTGATAATAATAGCGACTAAATTATATTGCGTTTCAAAAATGATAATAATCCCTAATGGAACAGCGATAATAGGCAATAGATGGGATAAGAACGATCTTTTTGCGTGCTCCATCACTTCAGGCTCATCTGCGATAAGATACACAGCGATCGGAAATAAAAACGGTGCAAAAAATAGACTAAAATAACATAGTGCAGAAATAGTTTTTTTCGAGCCTTCCTTCATCAAACAAGACCTCCTGCTTTAATAAAACCAATAACGAAAAGGGACAAGCAAAAGGCACGTGCCTTTTTTACTTCGACCCCTTTGAACAAACTTCCTTTTTCTCTATAGCGATTCGACATAACTTCTAAAATTCCGTATCATAATGACAATAACACCCAAGGGAGCAACCACCATTGAAACAGATTCAAACGTTAAAAATTCTTTTTATAGTATTAGCTATACTGATGATCACTAGCATTATATTCGGCGTTATGACTGAAGATGCTATAGAACTAACTGTAAGTGACCGAATTCTTGCTGGCCTATTCGGCTCATTCATCGTTATGGTGATCAACTATGTACTCTATAAAATTCTTTCTAAGATATGGAAATAAAAACACCTATCTATTTTATACGAAAAATGTCGTTTTGAGGAGAATTAGTTTAATAAACACGTAAAAAAGGAATGGATACATAACTAAGACAGGAGTGATTTATTATGGCTGAAGAGAAAGAGAAGCAACAAAGCAAAATGGACAATCCTGAACAATACAAGACCGATCAACAAAGTCTGCTTGATAAATTTGAAAGCGAACAAAATGTAGATTCTATTCCGATGGAAGATCTTAAACAAGAAAAGCGTGAAGAAAAGGATAAGAAAGCCACAAAAAATTCTTCTTCTTCAGAGGAAAAATATAAATAAAACGAGTAATTCGGATGCACTTTTTCTTAAAATGAGAAGGTGTATTTTTTTTTGCTTTCTTCCTTTACCTTAATATAGTATAAAAGCCCTATTTCAGTTAGTTAAATCCTACCTTTCCTATATATTTAATTCATAAATGTTTTAATTAGACGATATTTAATTTGTAGTATAAAAGTCTGATGGGAAATCTTTGACTTTCTACTGCAAATTTAAGAAAAGGGTGATGGATTTGAAAGATGCTTTCGATGAGTTTAAAGCTGTTGCGTTTAAGATCGGCAGTGAGGAATTCGCATTTTATGTAAAACAAGTATTATCGATTGAGAAAACACAGCGAGTTACCGTCGTTCCAGCTATGCCAAAGCACGTTTTAGGTGTTATTAACCTACGTGGCACAATCACTCCGGTTATTAATCTAAGCACCCTCTTATTTTCAGAAGCAGAATCAAATCCTCATGAATATTCATCGCAAAGGTACATTGTAGTCAAATACGAAGATAAGCCATTTGCATTAGTAGTCGATGAAGCAACTGACGTACTCGATATTCCCCACGATTCTATTCAAACAAACACCGTCACTGATCAAAATATCCCTTCCTACCTTACAGGCATATCCAAACTTGAAAACAGATTACTTACATTACTCGATGTAGATCAGCTGTTGATTTCAGAAGCTTCTGCTTTAAAACCTGAAACAATAAATCATTCATTAGGGAGTGAAGAACATGAAATTCAACATTCGCGCTAAACTGATCAGCAGCTTTTTAATTATTCTGAGTCTCTTGGTAGCAATCAGTGTTGTAGCATTCATTAAAATGGATGGAATGGGAAAAAAGGCAGAAGAAATAAACAATGTTTGGACACCGAGTCTTGTATACCTTGGAGGAATGAATGGAAATATTTCAGATATTCAACGGATACTTCTTAAACTTATCCTCACTGATGAAAAATCTGAAATTGAACGTCTAACAGGTAGAATAGATGAAACTGTCCTTGAAATGAACGAAAGAAGCGGAAAGTATGCACCCCTTATAGATAGCAACAAAGAGCAGAAGGTTTATGACGCCTTTGTAGCAGACATAGACGCTTACATAGAAGGTATTCCAGCAGTATTAAAAGCCAAAGGTGAAAATAACATCGAACTCGCGAACAAACTTCAGTTAGAAATGCATACAGGATGGACTTCAGCTGATGACCATCTTAGATCATTGATTGAAATCAACGAAAAAGGTGCGACATTAGCCGCTGATACTTCTGTTGATCTGTTTAAAGACGGTGCTAGGTTTGTTACTTTGTTTTCTGTCATTGCGGTACTTCTTGGTTTTATAGTGGCGCTCTTTATATCTCATTTAATTTCAAAACCACTTCTCCTACTTTCCCAACAAGCAGGATTGATTTCAAACGGAGATTTAACGGGTAAAAATCTTTCCATTAAAAATAGAGATGAGATTGGTGAGCTAGCTCGTTCATTCGAGCATATGAAGAATAATTTAGTTCTTCTCATCTCCCAGATCAAAGGCAGTTCTCAGACGGTCGCAGCAAGTTCAGAACAACTGTTAGCAAGTGCTGAACAGAATAGTGAAGCCACACAACAAATTGCTGGAAGCATTCAAGAGATGGCTAGTGGATCTGATAACCAAGTTAAGAATGTGGGAGAAAGCTCACTCGTCATCAGTGAGATGAGTGCTGGCATTCAACAAATCGCTGCTAGTGCAACGAACGTATCGACCACTTCACAAGACTCGCTTCAATTGGCTTACGAAGGCAATCAATCGATGGATAACATGGTAAAACAAATGGAAACCATCGATCAATCCCTTCAACAAACCGGAAAGGCCATCCAGAGTTTAGGAGTAAGATCTTTAGAAATTGATCAGATCGTGGATGTGATAACAAACATTTCGTCTCAAACAAACCTTCTTGCCTTAAACGCTGCAATTGAAGCGGCAAGAGCCGGAGAACATGGCAGAGGATTTGCAGTAGTTGCCGATGAGGTTAGAAAATTAGCAGAGCAATCTGCAGCTTCTGCTAATCAAATCAGCCAGTTGATCCACTCCATTCAAGCGGATACAAAGGAAGCTGTGAAATCGATGGAACTTGGAAACAAAGAGCTGGTACTTGGAATCTCACTTGCTCAGTCTTCAGGAGAATCCTTCAGAAGAATCTTATCTTCCATTGAAGAGGTCTCGCAACAAGTAAATGAGATCTCAGCTGCATCCGAACAAGTGGCCGTTGGTACAGAGCAAGTTGTGAAATCAATCGATTTTGTTTCTCAGCTTGCTGTATCATCTGCATCTGGCGCTCAAAATGTTTCCGCTGCAACAGAGGAACAACTCGCATCCATGGAAGAAATCGCTTCATCTGCCAACTCTTTATCAACAATGGCGGAAGAACTACAAGAAGCTACTAGCCAGTTTAAGGTATAGCCTCTTTTCTCAGGTTGTTGGATTAGGTGGGAAATCTACTATTTGGTCTTCAAGAGCAGCTAGTTTGTACCGCTCAAACTAAAGAACATGGTGTGGATTTTCTGGCTAAACCTTACTGTATCTGTTTAAAAAACATTTATATGTATTGATCATTTTCACTAAAAGGAAGTTTAAGATGCTAACCAACTACTTAATTACAACTTATATCCATAATTTAACCCTAATTATTACCTTCCTTTTTGTTATTACAAAACTTGGAGAATTTATTAATCATGATTTAAGACACAAAAAGAACTTCTATTTTTCTATTCTTTATAGCATGATGGCGATTATTATCATGACCGAATCTTACCAGTTGGATGGAGTTCTCATTGATCTCCGTGCTGCTCCTTTACTTATTTTTGCCTATATAAGTGGCTGGTATGGCGCTTTGTTCTCTAGTCTAATCGTTTCTATAGCAAGATATTTCATGGGTGAACCAAATGTTTGGCTTGGAATTGGCTCTATTCTTTATGTGAGTTTCATCGGCGCTCTATTTCATTATCTACATGGAATTACCCCTTATGATTCACGATTATCTTTCAAAAGAGTTTCTTTAGTCTTTCTATTTTTTCAGCTGACTGGAGAAATCATTATGTATGTTGCATCACCGTTTACACCTAAAACTTTATCATTAGTGAATTTCTATCAGACTCTCTTTTGTTATTTTGCCATCTTAGCCATGGTATACATCATAAATAATGCACACTTTACATTGAACTTTAGAAAAACTCTGGAATACCAGTCAACTCATGATTTCTTAACAGGCTTACCAAACATTTCTTACTTCCGGAAGCATGTAAACTCTTATTTTCAAGATAAGATACCTGTATGTATTGTGATGATGGACATCGATCACTTTAAGACTTATAACGATACGAACGGGCATCTGATGGGTGATCGAACGTTAAGAGAAATATCTACGCTGTTTCTAGAACATAAAAGAAGATCTGATTTTATTGCCAGGTATGGTGGAGAAGAATTTATTATCTGCATCCCTAATCCTGATCCTGATGAAGTAATTTCTCATCTCTCGGCCTTAATTAACAAAGTGGAAGATTTTATCTTTTTAGGTGAAGAAAGCCAACCACAAGGGAAACTTACGATTTCCGTTGGTGCAAGTCTAGCATCCATCCAAGACGAAAAATCGCTTGAACAGCTTATCTTTGAAGCCGATCACGCACTTTATACTTCAAAAAAAGAAGGAAGAAACAGGCTCACGATATTTCAAGCATTGAATTTGGAAAACGCTCTTGAAAAAACAGTGAATTGAGGTGCTATATGAAGAGCAAGAAAAACACTGTTCAACTTGCTGAACCAAAACCCGTTATAGAATCAACGATCCATACTCAAATGCAAGAACTGTATCTTCAAATAAAAAAGTTAGAAACAAAACTGAATAAGATGACTTTTTATGATGAATTAACTCTATTACCAAATCTTAAATCATTCAAAAAGGAGCTTACCTTCGCCTTAATAAATGCCGAAAGAAGTCGTAAGAAATTGGCTGTTGTTAAGATAGGACTAGATCGTTTTAAAATAGTCAACGATACGCTAGGCATTTTAAATGGAGATGCTCTGTTAAAAGAGGTAGCTGTTAGACTACAGTCGTTAGGAAGTAACTCCAAAGCTTTATCAAGAATGAACGGTGATGAATTCTTGATCTTTATAGAAGATGCTCGAAATGAACAAGACATAACAATCTTTTGCAAAGAGATAATGGGGCTTTTTAAGCTTCCCTTTTACATCGATAACAACGAACTCTTTGTCAGTGTAAGTATAGGCGTGAGTGTGTACCCTTTCGCTGGTCATAATGTACTCGGACTAATAAAGACTGCAGATATTGCAATGTGCCGAGTAAAAGAAGAAGGGAAAAACAATTATAAAATCTACAATGGCATGTTGAACAAGTTTACGGGGCATCAGCTCACTTTTGAAAATGAATTAAGGCATGCCTTAAAACGTAAAGAGTTTTCATTAGTGTATCAACCTCAGTGGTCTATAAAGACAAAACAGCTAATTGGAATAGAAGCTTTAATACGATGGAACCATCCGCACTTAGGGCTTATTTCACCTTCCGACTTTATTCCATTAGCTGAAAAATTAGGAATTATCTTTTCAGTTGGAGAATGGGTGCTCGAGGAAGCTTGCAAACAAAATAAACGTTGGCAAGATGCTGATTTCCCCCCTCTTCGATGCTCGGTAAATATTTCAATTGCTCAACTACTTCATAGTGACTTTCCGAAGATAGTGAGTAACATCTTAAACAGAACCCAGCTTGATCCTCAATTCTTAGAACTGGAAATTACAGAGAGCATTGCCATTGTGAAAGAAGGTTATATCCTTAAAGTTTTAAATCGATTTAAAGAAATGGGTATAAGCATTGCTTTAGACGATTTTGGAACAGGATATTCTTCTCTGAAGTACTTGAGTCAATTTCCCATTAAGCGTTTGAAGATTGATCAAACCTTTTTACACGAGAAATCGATTATTAATGAATCTATTATCCGAGCGATAATTACCATGGGACATAGCATGAATCTTTCTGTTTTAGCAGAGGGAGTCGAAAACAAAGAACAACTCGGTTTTTTAGAATCTGAAGGCTGTGATGAAATTCAAGGCTATTATTTTAGCAAACCTCTTCCCCCTAAAGAAGTAGAAACACTCATTCAATATTACTCACCTTTAGCAAAAGAAGTTGAATAAGGTAGTGAACAAGATTTGCCGAGCCCATCAAAGTATCTATAATCAATCTACTTTTTATTTCGCAATATATATACTTAGTGAGGTGCTACATGATTCACATTTTATTAATTGATGATGATATTATTTTTAAAGATTCTTTGCAACATATGCTTTTAAACGAATTGGATGAAATCTTCATCACGTCTATAGAAAGTCATAAGTATAATCCACTCTATAAATTGGCTAAAAACATTGATATTGTCTTTGTCGATTTGGGGATAAAGCATTTCAATGTAGTTGAGATTATTCAGCATTTTATTAAACAAGATGTTAGAGTGGTTCTTTTTGTTCCAAGCATCGATCAACAAGCTCCTTTGCTTCTTGAGTGCTTAACATTCAACATTCACGGTGTTCTTCTAAAAAACATGGACCCAAGTCTCATGATGCATGCGATTACTCTAATATTTTGTGGCCAAAAATATATGCCACAAGCGATCTCATTCTTGATATGGGAAGAATATATACTTCTTAAGAGACCACTCTCTTTTTCAAGACCGAATGATCTTCTTACCGAACGTGAATGGGAGGTTCTTGAATTGCTTTCCATTGGAATGAGTAACAGGGAAATTTCTCAGTCCATTTTTCTAAGTGAGAATACGATTAAGAATCATGTCGCTTCTCTCTTAAGGAAATTAGATGTAAAAGATCGCACGACAGCTGTAATCAGAGCCTACCAACATGGCTGGATAAAAGGAATGAACACCTTACTCTCTAAGCAAGATCAATAAAAAAAGGACGGTAGTTCACCGTCCTTTTTTTATCACCTTTTTATTTAACAGTTTCTTTTTCCTTGATCTTCCCTGTCATACGTTTCTTATCTCGCTTTAAGATCGGAGCAAGATAACGTCCAGTGTGAGATGCTTCAATTTCAGCCAGTTCTTCTGGCGTACCCGCACCAACGATCATACCGCCCTTGTCCCCACCTTCAGGTCCAAGGTCGACTAGATGATCACATTGTTTAATTACGTCAAGATTATGCTCAATGACTAGCACAGAGTCTCCATTATCTACAAGTCTTTGGAGAACAACTAGCAATCGAGATATATCATCTACGTGAAGACCTGTTGTTGGCTCATCTAAAATATAGATGGTTTTCCCTGTAGAACGCTTATGAAGCTGAGACGCAAGCTTCACACGCTGTGCTTCTCCTCCAGAAAGAGTTGTAGCCGATTGCCCTAGCTTAATATATCCAAGGCCTACATCCAGAATAGTCTGCAGCTTACGGTTGATCTTAGGGATATTCGCAAAGAACTCAACAGAATCTTCAACCGTCATGTCTAAGATGTCTGCGATGTTTTTCCCTTTATACTTCACTTCTAGCGTTTCTCTGTTATAGCGTTTACCATGACAAACTTCACATGGTACATATACATCTGGCAAGAAATGCATTTCAATTTTAATGATGCCATCCCCGCGACATGCTTCACAACGTCCACCTTTTACGTTGAAAGAGAAACGTCCTTTTTTATATCCACGTACTTTCGCTTCATTCGTTGATGCAAACACATCACGAATATCATCAAATACTCCCGTATATGTTGCAGGATTTGATCGAGGTGTTCGACCGATTGGAGATTGGTCGATATCAATGACTTTATCAATATGTTCTAGACCCTTAATTGATTTATGCGCACCAGGCTTGTCCTTTGCACGGTGCAGCTTTTGTGCAAGTGCCTTGTGCAGAATCTCATTGACAAGGGTACTCTTACCTGAACCAGACACACCTGTCACTCCAGTAAACAACCCTAACGGAATTTTAGCAGAAACATTCTTTAAGTTGTTTTCTGTTGCACCTTTCACTTCAATATATCTTCCATCCGGCTTACGTCTTTCTTTCGGAAGAGGAATAAACTTTTTACCAGACAGATACTGTCCAGTCAATGATGCTGGGTCTTCCATGATCTCTTGTGGTGTACCTTGTGATGTGATCACACCTCCGTGAGCACCTGCACCAGGACCGATATCGATAACATAGTCTGCTGCTAGCATCGTATCTTCGTCATGCTCAACGACGATCAACGTATTCCCGAGGGAACGCATTTCTTCGAGTGTTCGAATCAGTCGGTCATTGTCTCTCTGATGAAGACCGATAGATGGCTCATCAAGAATATAAAGTACACCCATCAAACGTGACCCTACTTGGGTCGCTAGGCGGATACGCTGTGCTTCACCACCGGATAGCGTACCAGCAGCTCGGCTTAGCGTTAGATAGTCTAGCCCAACATTGATCAAGAAGCCTGAACGATCCACGATCTCGCGAAGAATGAGCTTCGCGATCGCACGCTCTTTATTGGTTAAATCTAGGTTATCAAAAAATTCCTTTGCTTCTGTAATAGAAAGAGAAGTCGTTTCACCAATATGCTTTCCGTTGATTAAAACAGAAAGAGCTTCTTTTTTGAGACGATGTCCTTTACAGGTCGGACATGGCTTTTGCGCCATATATCCTTCCATCTGCTCTCGAATATAATCTGAACTCGTCTCACGGTATCGGCGTTGAATGTTACCTAAAACACCTTCAAACTGAATCTCGTTCTTACGTACCTGACCGAAATCATTTTTGTACGTGAAAGTAAGGTACTCCTTACTTCCATTTAAAATTTTATCCATTTGGTCTTTTGGAAGAGATTCAACCGGTACATCCATATCGATACCAAAGTGGTTACAGATGCTTTCTAAAAGCTGTGGATAATATTGAGAACTGATCGGTTCCCAAGGTGCGATAGCGTTGTCTCGTAAAGTACGACTCCAGTCTGGAATAACAAGCTCTGGATCCACTTCAAGTTTTACTCCTAAACCATCACAAGAAGAGCATGCCCCAAATGGACTGTTAAATGAAAACAAACGTGGCTCTAGTTCACCAATTGAAAATCCACAATGCGGGCAGGCATGGTTTTGTGAGAATAAAAGTTCTTCTTCTTCCATCACATCGACAACAACACTTCCTCCACCGAGGTTGAGAGCTGCTTCAAGAGAGTCAGCTAGACGAGTAGCGATTCCTTCTTTTACGACGATACGGTCGATCACGATTTCAATGGTATGTTTCTTATTTTTCTCAAGCTTAATTTCCTCAGAGATCTCACGCATCTCTCCGTCAATACGAACACGAACATACCCTTGCTTTTTAATATCTTCAAGTGCTTTAACATGTTCCCCTTTTCGACCGGAAACAACTGGTGCTAAAATTTGAAGTTTTGTACGCTCCGGATATTCTAAAATTCGGTCGACCATTTGTTCAATCGTTTGGGAAGTGATCTCCACGTTATGAACAGGACATACCGGTCGACCGATACGTGCGAATAGAAGACGTAGGTAGTCATAGATTTCCGTAACCGTACCTACTGTTGAACGAGGGTTACGGCTTGTTGTTTTTTGATCGATTGAAATAGCAGGTGACAGACCCTCGATCGAATCCACATCCGGCTTATCCATCTGTCCGAGAAACTGACGGGCATAAGCAGAAAGAGATTCAACGTACCGGCGCTGACCTTCTGCATAGATCGTATCAAATGCAAGTGAAGATTTACCCGAACCAGATAAGCCGGTTAAAACAACCAGCTTATCACGCGGGATCGTAATATCTATATTCTTTAAATTATGGGCTCTAGCACCCTTTACAATTATGTTTTGGTTGGTAGCCAACTGCAATCATCCTTCCGCTTTTAACTCAAGTATGAGGTCACGAAGCTCTGCTGCACGCTCGAACTGAAGGTTCTTTGCTGCATCCTTCATCTCTTTTTCCATACGTTCGATAAACGCTTCGCGATCTTTCTTGCTCATCTTTTGCTTAGGAGCTTTTGAACTCGTATACGTTTCTGTATCTTCAGCAGCTTGTGTTGCACGAATCACATCACGCACTTCTTTTTTAATCGTAGTAGGCGTGATTCCATGCTTTTCATTGTGCTCTATCTGTTTCTGACGTCTGCGCTGCGTCTCATCAATCGCAATCTGCATGGATTTCGTAATCTTATCTCCATACATAATAACGTGTCCGTTTGAGTTACGAGCAGCACGACCAATCGTTTGGATCAACGAGCGCTCTGAACGTAAGAAGCCTTCTTTATCTGCGTCTAAGATAGCTACGAGAGAGACTTCAGGAATGTCTAACCCTTCTCGCAGCAAGTTAATGCCGACAAGTACATCAAACACACCAAGGCGTAGATCACGTATGATCTGAATCCGTTCTAACGTCTTAATTTCTGAATGCAGATAACGAACTTTTATGCCGAGCTCTACAAAATAATCGGTTAGGTCCTCAGACATCTTTTTTGTTAACGTTGTAACAAGAACTCGTTCGTTTTTCTCGATTCTTTCGTTAATCTCACCTAATAAGTCATCAATCTGACCTTTGATCGGACGGACTTCTAGTGTAGGATCAAGAAGACCGGTTGGACGAATAATCTGCTCAACTGGATCAGGTGCGTGCTCGAGCTCATACGGACCTGGTGTTGCGGATACGTAGATATGCTGAAACTTTGTGTACCGCTCAAATTCCTCAAACGTTAACGGACGGTTGTCTTTTGCGGAAGGTAATCGGAATCCGTGATCGACAAGGACGCCTTTTCTCGCTTGGTCTCCATTAAACATTCCACGAATCTGCGGCAGAGTAACATGGGACTCATCAATGACAATTAAAGAATCATCCGGAAAATAGTCTAAAAGTGTGTAAGGCGTCGATCCCAATGGTCTTAGAGTCAAGTGAACAGAATAGTTCTCAATCCCTGAACAGAACCCCATTTCAGCCATCATCTCTAAGTCATATCTTGTTCTCTGTTCAAGACGCTGTGCTTCTAATAGTTTTCCAGCTTCATTCAATTCTTTTAGGCGATCTTCCAGTTCGGCTTCAATGCGCTTGATCGCTACTTTCATCTTTTCTTCACGTGTTACGAAGTGGGAAGCAGGGAAAATAGCAACATGTTTACGTTCCCCAAGAATTTCACCTGTGAGTGCGTCCACTTCAGTAATGCGGTCGATCTCATCACCAAAAAACTCCACACGAAGACAATGTTCGTCTCGTGAGGCTGGGAAGATTTCCACAACATCTCCTCTAACTCGGAACGTACCACGAGTAAAGTTAATATCATTTCGGTTGTATTGAACATCTACAAGATCACGTAAAAGCTGGTCACGGTCTTTCTCCATTCCTTCTCTTAAGGAGATCACCATGTCTTTATATTCCTCAGGTGAACCTAGACCATAGATACACGAAACACTGGCTACGATAATAACGTCTTTTCGTTCAAAAAGTGATGATGTAGCAGAGTGACGAAGTTTATCGATCTCATCATTAATGCTTGCATCTTTTTCGATGTACGTATCAGAATGTGCGATGTATGCTTCTGGTTGATAATAATCGTAATACGAAACAAAATATTCAACTGCGTTGTTCGGGAAAAATTCCTTTAACTCACTGTAAAGCTGTCCGGCTAATGTTTTGTTATGAGCAATAACAAGCGTCGGTTTGTTTACTTCCTGAATAACGTTGGATACCGTAAACGTCTTCCCTGTTCCGGTCGCACCAAGCAGGGTCATACTCTTTTTTCCTGCGTTTATATTGTTCACAAGATGTTGGATCGCTGCGGGCTGATCCCCTTGTGGCTGATAGTTTGATTTGATTTCGAACAATTGATCTTGACTCACAAAACCGAACCTCCGTTCCTAAATTCTGGTTACTCAAATTATAGCACAGGCCCTATCCAAAAACCTAATAATTACGAACAAATATTCGCAGAAGTTTCTGGAAAGAAAGTAAAGTGGTATACTCATAAGTAGGCGCAAGTTGGGAAATAAATTGTATGGGGTCTGACCCCATTTCCCGCTAGCATTAGAAGTTGTGTCCCATTAAAGGAGTTTTAATATGGAGTTTTTTTATATACTGCTAGGTTTATGCATCGGTATCTTTTCCGGCATTTTTGGAATTGGTGGTGGCTTTATCCTGACACCCGTTCTTATTCTTTTCGGCATTCCGCCTCTTTCAGCGATCGGAACAAGTCTCATGTATTCAATCGGGACAAGTGTTTCAGGAGTTGCTGCACATCTGAGATTTAAGAACATTCTATGGAAACCCGCTGCTGTTCTAGGAATTGTCGGAATTGGAGCAACACAGGTTGCTCACCCACTAGTCGTTTGGTCAGAAAAAATGGGTTACGACGATACGATTATTCCTATATTTTATATTGTTCTTCTTGCCTACTTTGCTCTTTCCCTGCTTTATAAGCAATCAAAACGCAAGAAAACAGCGCAAAGCACGACTGAGATTCAATTTTCTTGGCCGAAAGCCGTCTTTATTGGATTCACAGGAGGATTCATTTCTACGACATTAGGAGTTGGCGGGGGATTCGTGATGGTTCCAATGCTCATTTCATTAATGAAGTTTCCTTCTAGAAAAGCGGTTGGAACGAGCTTGGTCAGTGTGTTCTTCATTGTAAGTGCTGGATTTCTAACATACGCATCCAGTGTTCAGATCGATTATAAACTTGGCCTTCTTCTTATATTAGGCGCACTTGTAGGCACTCAACTAGGAGCCAAACTTACAACGATCTATTCCAGTGAACAGATTCAAAAATATTTAGGTGCCCTATACATCACAATTTTAAGCTCAGTCATTCTTAAGCTTGTTCACTTTGATAAAGCAGGTCTAGGAATTATTACACTATATGTGTTAACCATGCTTGTGCTTTTCTTAAAAGAAACGATCACGCATACAAAAAGAAAGACGTCTACCTCGTAAAGGTGACGTCTTTTTTCATCTTACTTTTCGTTTTTGTTTGTTATAAATTTTAAGTCCCAATAAAAAACCAACAATCGTAGATATTACGGCCACGATTTGGAGAGGCAATGGTTGATTCAAACCATCAAAAGCAAAAATCATAATAACAATCGTAATCCCTAAAGGTAAGTATTTAGTAAACAATACTCTATTAAAAAGCAGCTGCAAACACAAAGGCAATAAAGCTGCGACACTATACTCCAACATGAAACGAAGAACCCCTCTCCTTGAACACCTCAAAAAACCATCATTTTTGTAAACGTTCTAATATACCTCTCTAAATTTAACAAAACTCCCTAGACAAAAACAAGGAAATTGTTGAGGGAAATAAATTGTTTGGGGTCAGACCCCTTCTCTTTGAAACTTTCTGTTTAAAAGTACGTACAGTAGGATGTTGCTTGATGGGGACGAATATGATTTACAAGTATCTTCAAAGGAGATGATTTTTCATGTTAAAGAAATTATTAAAATCACTATTAGGACACAGCAGCCATAAAAGGTACAGCAGCTCTGGTTACAAATATAAGAAAAGCTATAAGAAATACAGCAGCAGTGATTTTGGCAAAAAGCATTATGGTGGATATGGGCACAAGCATTATAAGAAGAAAAAGAGAAGCAGCTTCTTTAGCTCCTAATCTACGTTAAGATTCAAATAACATGATAACTGAACTTTGGAAAGGTCTGCAAAGAGCGATATGGGACAGACCTTTTAAAGCTGGCCACCACATTCATGAGCGATATCAAATTCAAGAAGTTCTTGGAATGGGTAGTTACGGCATTACGTACTTAGCACTCGATCGACAAACAGATGAGATCATCGTACTAAAACAGCTTCGGAACACGAAATCAAAGACCACATCAGGTCTTCTTTCTTTCCAAAGAGAATCTCGGATTTTAGGAGCACTCCAACAACATCCTGTTCCGAAGCTATTGAATACCTTTCAAAACGAACAAGGTCATTTTATCGCGATGGAGTGGATTAAGGGAGACACGTTTGAAGATCTCATTTTTCGCGACAATCAAAAGTATAACGAAAAAGAAACCATCGCGATCTTGCTGGATCTGTTAAAAATTACGGAATGCTTTCATGAGAAAGGGATCATACATCGAGATCTTCGCATTCCAAATATCATTCAACGTGATAAAGAACTAATCGTGATTGATTTTGGACTTGCTTGTTATTTATCAGACAAAACCAAAGAGATTGAAGATCCCCATGATCATCCTGAGAAAATTCGGATGCGTGCTGTTCAAGTAGAAAGCGATCTGTTTGCTCTTGGCCATTTTGCACTCTTTCTACTCTACTCTTCTTACGTGCCTCAATCAAAAAAAGAGTTAAGCTGGGAAGAGGAATTAGACATCTCACGTTCCTTCAAATACGTTCTTCGGAAAATGCTCCAACTTGACGAGCCCTTTCATTCCACTACGGACGTTCAAAAAGTATTGCGCTCTATATAAAAAAGCTCGGTAATTATACCGGGCTTTTCATCGTTTAAGGGTGTTTACTTTTCAGCAAGAACTCTTCATATTCTTCTTCATGTTTGGTTGTCACAGAAAGATTTTGCAACGCACGGTGAAACTGTTGATAGTCTAGAGCGAATAAGAAATGATTCTCCAACCCACTTGCGGTTAGTACCCCAAACTCCCAGACGGCATTATAATCACGCTTATTCAAAGATTTTGCCATCAAATCTAAAACTTTCAAAATTTCTGTACAAACCAATACATTGTCTTTCGCATAGTGTCGGATGTACCCAAATGCATTATATAAGTAATGACTGAAATCTCTTTCTTGTAAAACAACCCGCAGATTGTTTTCATTGTCTACTAAATACTTTGAAAATACGGAGCACCTTGAAATAGATGTTAGAACCTCTCCGAGTTGATAGATTGAGTTCGTTGCCGTTTTTGGATCGTTATTTCCAAGGGAACGGATTGCAACTTCTACTAGTTTATTGATACTAAATTCGATATCTTGTACTTCTGTTTGCCTTCTCCCAATCTTGATGAGTGACAGATATTTTTGTTCATCTATTTGATTGTCCCCTTTTTTCCAATAAGATAGGAATGGTGTTGTGGCGTAAACATAACTACCGATGGTGTACTCGCATCGTATGACAATATCATCACGCTCGGCTTCTTTCATGATCGAGATGAAATCGACGAGTTGAATAAACCCAGACTTTTTAGCCGCGATCGTATAACCGCTCTCATCACAGATATCACTGTTCACCGTCGTTAAATCGTTCACCTTATAAGGATCTACTTCATCCTCAAGCGTGTTCTTCACGATCGATAACGCCTCATTTTTCATATCATACGTCATCTGGTTCACTTGAAGCCAAGCGACAGCATGATTAATAAAAAAGATAAACGTTCCCATCGCAAACGCTGCAATGATCGCTGCCACAAAAGGAACAGCGAAATAGTATTCAGCCATTCTTTTATTCAAAAATAAAAAACTCAACAACATATAGATGAAACTTGATGTAAATATCCCTAGAACACGCTGAGTTGATTTACTAGCTATAAAGTTCTTCAGCATACGAGGAGAAAACTGTCCAGAAAAGGTTGTAAACACAACAAGAATCAAGTTAAAGGTAAAGGTGGTAAGAGTGAGCGTGGCAGCGGTAAGAGTTCCTACTAAATTTCGTGTAAGTTCATAATCAACCGCAAAAAAAAGACGCATTTGATTTCCTAAATCATATTTTAAGTCAGTTGTTAAAGTAGCAACTACTAATAGTATAGAAAAAATGACGTAAAGCACAGGAGTAAACCACATATTCGATTGCACCGTATGTGATAGTTCTCTCTCGGACATTTTTGTATATTTTTTTAAATAATTATCTAACAGGTTCAATCTAAACATGTGTACATCCCCTCAGAAGTAAAAAAACAGTTATTTGAAACTACTTAAGATGTTAGTAGTTCCTATCCTATTTTGCCCTATTAAAAAAAAGTCAAACTTTCTATCGTTTTAACGCAATAAAAAAAGCGATTCCTTATGATAGAATCGCACGTCATTTCTTTATTATTTTATTGCAGAACGATTGGATGACTCGTCCCTCTTCGTTCCGCTCTTTGTACTGCTCCCCACTGTATTCACCTATCACTTTTCTCCAAAACACTTGAGCAGGTTTGTTCGGTTTTATTTGAGATACTTGCCAATTCCCTTTATGTTTTTCAAATATTTGATGAGCAGCAAGTTTCCCTAAACCTCCAAGCCTGAACTTTTTCATGATAAAAAATTCAGAGATCGACCAATATTGATCGTTTTCCTCCTGTATTTCACTTACTAATACAAACCCTGCTAGTTTGCCTTCTTTTTCGATCAGATAAGGAAAACGCCGACTTTCTTGCCAATAGTTATCTAGATAAGCATACGGACCAAAAACTCCATTATCGCTCACTTGAAGGTCAATAAACTCTGAGAAATCATAAAAATAAAACTGCATAAGATTCTGGATGGTTTCTTTATGCCTTAACTCGGCTTTCTTTATCACGGGAATCTGTTTCATTAACATCATGCATTTCTCCCTGTACATGGTAATTAGATAATATCCTCGCATTCTGGCGAATATCTGTAAGCTTCGATGTCCACTCTATTTTTCCCTTTAAATTGGACACCTTCATTTTCTAATCGCGACTTTTGTGTATGAAATAATTCCTCATCTTGAATGCCAATCTCTCCTTTTGCATTGATTACACGATGCCAAGGTAGATCATGTTTCTTACTCATAGAGTGAAGGATACGAACGACTTGACGAGCACTTCTTGGATTTCCTGCTATCCTAGCAATCTGTCCGTAAGACATGACGTAGCCGCTCGGTATATTTTTAATGATTGTGATTACATTCTCAGTAAAGAGTTCCATCTCTTCGCCTCACTTTAAAAGATTGAAAAAGCTTCCTACAAAAAAAAGAGTGCTAAATCTACAATCAGACTTAACACTCCTTTATTGTTATTTATTGATACATCAATTGACGTTGCTTCTTCAACTCGTCATTTGCCAAGTACTCATCATAAGACATTTGCTTATCAAGAATTCCTTTAGGCGTGATCTCGATGATACGGTTCGCGATCGTTTCAACGAACTGATGGTCATGTGATGTGAACATCAATGAACCTTTGTAGCTGATTAATCCGTTGTTCAACGCTGTGATCGACTCTAGATCCAAGTGGTTCGTAGGGTCATCCATAATCAATACGTTTGATCCGCTGAGCATCATCTTAGAAAGCATACAACGAACTTTCTCTCCCCCAGATAATACAGAAGGTTTCTTCATTACTTCTTCACCTGAGAATAGCATACGACCTAAGAATCCACGAAGGAAGCTCTCTGTTTGATCTTCAGGAGAATATTGACGAAGCCAATCCACAAGAGTCTGCTCGCTGCCATCAAAGTACTTCGAGTTATCGCGTGGGAAGTAAGCTTGAGATGTTGTTACACCCCATTTGTACGTTCCGCTGTCCGCTTCCATCTCACCCATTAAAATTTTAAATAGAGTAGTGATAGCGATCTCTTCTTTACCTACAAAAGCAATCTTGTCGTCTTTGTTCATGATAAAGCTCACGTTATCAAGTACTTTTACGCCGTCGATCGTTTTCGTTAGGCCGTCAACACGAAGAAGGTCATTTCCGATCTCACGGTTGATGCCAAAGTTCACATACGGATATTTACGAGAAGAAGGTCGGATATCATCTAGAGAGATTTTATCTAATAACTTCTTACGTGAAGTAGCTTGTTTTGATTTAGATGCGTTCGCACTAAATCGAGCAACGAAAGCTTGAAGTTCTTTAATCTTTTCTTCTTTTTTCTTATTTTGATCTTGTGCCATACGAAGCGCTAATTGAGAAGACTCATACCAGAAATCATAGTTACCCACATAGATCTGGATCTTTCCAAAATCAAGGTCAGCCATGTGCGTACATACTTTGTTTAAGAAGTGACGGTCATGGGATACAACGATAACGGTGTTTTCAAAATTGATCAAGAAATCTTCTAGCCATTGAATTGCTTGAAGGTCTAAGTTGTTCGTCGGCTCATCCAGAAGTAGAACATCTGGCTTACCGAAAAGAGCTTGAGCAAGCAAAACTTTTACTTTTTCAGAACCAGTTAGTTCAGCTAGTTTCTTCGTGTGAAGATCTTCTTTAATGCCAAGACCTTTAAGAAGGATCGCTGCCTCAGATTCTGCTTCCCAACCGTTTAGTTCAGCAAACTCACCTTCAAGTTCAGCTGCACGAATTCCGTCTTCGTCTGAGAAGTCAGCTTTCATATAGATCGCGTCTTTCTCTTGCATTACTTCATAAAGACGTGCGTGACCCATGATAACCGTTTGCATAACCTCTTGATCTTCATACTCAAAGTGGTTCTGCTTCAATACAGCTAGACGTTCGCCTGGCGTCATGTGAACGTCACCTGTTTGTGCTTCGATCTCACCAGAAAGAATTTTTAAGAATGTAGATTTACCCGCACCGTTCGCACCGATCAAACCATAGCAGTTTCCTGGTGTAAACTTTATATTAACGTCTTCAAACAGCTTGCGGTCGCCGTAGCGAAGACCAACGTTAGTTACCGTAATCATTTGGATATCTCTCCTTTTTATATATAACTGACCAACCTATCTCTATCAGCTTACATACATATATTCAAATCCGTATTCTACAAAAATGCATACTTACTGATTGTATCATAAATAGTAGATGTATAACCTTACAATCTTTTACCCACATTGAAAATTTTAAACTTTGCCCACATAAAAAAGCTCAAAGACAGATACCTTTGAGCTTTCCCCTTTTAAACCGCTGGTGATGATGGAGCTTGTGTATTGTCTTTTTTCATAAGCCAATACTGACTTCCAAGCATAAGAGCGAACGCTGCAAGACCGATCGCACTGAACATGCCTTCTGGATAGATCAGCAAGAATCCGATCGCAACGGCTGCGATTCTTTCTAACCAAGAAAGAGGTCGCATCCAATAGCCGATCATCCCTGCACCGATCGCGATCATTCCGACAAATGCCGTAGAGATTACCCAAATGGCTTCTACCCAAGTGGTATCAATCAACATGAGCTGTGGTGATATGACGAAAATGTACGGAATAATGAATGCCGCAATGGCCAGTTTTGATGATAGTATCCCGGTTCGTATCGGTTCACCGCCTGAAACCCCAGCAGCGGCAAACGCTGCAAGCGCTACAGGAGGTGTAATATCCGCGATGATTCCAAAATAAAAGACAAACATGTGAGCGGAAAGATCAGGAACACCAAACAATAAAATAGCTGGTGCAGCGATCGTTGATGTGATCACATAGTTCGCAGTGGTCGGCGACCCCATTCCAAGTACAAGGGATGCAATCATCGTTAAGAATAAGGTCGGAATGAGATATCCACCTGATAACTCTAGCAAACCATTCGCCATCTTAAGACCTACACCTGTTACCGTTACAACTCCGACGATCATACCTGCTGCTGCTGTAGCTGCTGCAACACCGAGTGCTGTTCTTGCCCCATCGGCTAATGCTTCAAAAAAGAGCTTCGGCCCCATACGCGTATTCTTATTGAACATGCCTACCGCAATCGCACTCACTATGGACCATAATGCTGATTTTGTAACACTAACGCCATTCATTAAAAGAACAATAACCACAACGATCGGAATCAACAAATACACTTGCTTGATAACTCTTTTCGTTTCAGGCATCTCTTCACGCGATAACCCTCTAAGACCGATGCGCTTTGCTTCAAAATGCGTCATGATCCAGATTCCTGCAAAATAAAGAATGGCAGGAATGGCAGCAGCTTTAGCAATATCCCAATAGGTAATACCACCGCCGATAAATTCAACCATTAAAAACGCTGCAGCACCCATTACAGGAGGCATGATCTGACCACCAGTTGAAGAAGCTGCCTCTACGGCTCCTGCAAAGTTTTTATCATAACCCAATCGTTTCATCATCGGAATCGTAAAAGCCCCAGAAGTCACAACGTTAGCCACCGAACTTCCACTGATCGTTCCTTGAAGAGCACTCGAGAAAATGGCTACCTTAGCAGGTCCGCCTACTCGTCTTCCTGCGATGACGATGGATAGATCATTAAAATATTCGCCCACTCCCGTTTTAACGAGAAAGGCTCCAAATAAAAGAAACAAAAAGATATATGTGGATGAAACCGCAAGCGGTGTTCCTAAAATACCTTCTGTTGTAAAGAACATCGTCCTTACGATCCGTTCGATCGTCAACCCTTTGTGCTCTAAGAAGCCCGGCATATAAGGTCCCATATATGCGTAAAGCAAGAATAGACCTGCAATAATCGTGATGGGCAGCCCAACCACCCTTCTTGTTGCTTCTAAAACGAGTAGGATCGCGAGCACGCCTATTAAGAAATCTTGAGTCGTTAACCTTCCTACCCTCATAACAAGGTCATCCATGAATAGATACCAATAAGATCCAACGGCTATCGATAGAACAGCCAAAACCATGTCATACCAAGCGACTTGAAAAAGTGGTTTACCTTCTTTTTTCTTTTTAGAAGCCGGGAAGAGCAAAAAGATTAACGTTAGCGCAAAACCTAGATGAATCGTTCTTTGCAACTGTGCTGGCAATACGCCAAAAATAGCTGTATAGAGCTGAAATAACGAAAACGAGATCAAACCGATGAGTGTGATCCAATAAAGAGCACCTTTTAATTTTCGAAAGCCTGCTTCTGGATCGTACTTTTCCATCAGTTCCTGTACAGCTTGATCTGATATATGTTCACGCTCGTTATGCTTGTTCTTATCCAAGTTTTTTCCCTCCTATCAACCTTTGCCATACGTTCAGTTTTTCTACTTTTATTGAAACCCAGGACCCTTTTTCACTGAATGCTGAGAAGGGATATTTATTCCCATTCAGAAGAAGTGTATGATTGGCTATAATTTGTCCGATTCGAATATCTAATGAAGGAAACGTTCTTTTCATGTTGGATAAAATATAGTTCTCACCTTTTTGCGCAAACACTTCACCCTCAGCTGCACCAGATGGCATGCCTACTCCAAATTCCTGAAACCTCATCTCAGTCTGAAGGATTTCCTCATGATGAACGTGATAGATTTCACGAACCGGTGTTTTATGGATCGAGTGTATGTATTCGATACTGAATTCACTATCTTCTTTTGCATCAAAAAAAGCTAACGGTTTCCCTGTCTTTCCGTCTTCAATCACTACGGATGTGAAGAATGGCACCATTGAAAACATGATTAAGATCACTAAACCCAAGAAGCTTACAAAAATTTTCTTCATAAGAATACATGGACTAAAGAATAATCTTTTAGTCCATGCTCGACACCTCTTATTTTAAGATTCCTTTTTCTTCAAAATACTTTTTAGCACCAGGGTGGAAATCAATTCCCATTCCTTCTACTGCATTCTCTGCTGAGATTAACTCTCCTTTTGCATGACTAATCTTATCCGTGTTTTCAAAGATTGCTTTTGTGATTGCGTACACTGCATCGTCTTCCATATCTTTACGAACAGTTAGCATCGAAAGAACGGCTACCGTTTTCACGTCTGCTTCAATCTTGTAAGTCCCACTCTTAACGGTATCTTCAATGTAATACGGATGAGCTTCGATCAGCTCTTTAATCTTGTCATCTGCAATCGGTACGATCGTTACCGGATTCGTAGCTGATAGTGCATCAACAGCACCCGTAGGCGTTCCTGCTGTGATAAATGCTGCTTGGATATTCTTATCTTGAATACCTTCCGTAGACTCATCGAACGATAGATGTTGGGCATCAATGTCATCCATTGTCATGCCATGAATCTTTAAAATTTGTTCAGCATTGGCGAACGTTCCACTACCCGGCGCTCCAACTGAAACTTTTTTACCTTTCAGATCTTCAACACTCTTAATTCCGCTTTCTTTTAGAGTTACGATTTGAATCGTTTCAGGATATAATGTACCGATCCCCGTTACTTGATCAACTTTTTCTTTGAACATTTCTTTTCCTTCAACTGCGTAGCTAGCGATATCTGTTTGTGTAAACGCTACATCAGCATCACCATCTTGAAGCAGCTGCATGTTCTCTACTGAAGCACCTGAAGCCTGAGAGTTTGCTTCAACATCTAACTCGTCTTTGACAATCTTCGCCATCTCTCCACCTAGTGGATAATATGTACCGCCTGTCCCACCTGTTACAATACTGATTTGATCAAGATTTAAAGAAGCACTCTTGTCACCTGTTTCTTTCTTTTCTGACGGAGTATCAATCTTCTGACCACATGCTGCTAGTGAAAAGGCAAGAATCAGTACGAAAAATAACGCAATCCCCTTTTTCATGTTCGTCCTCCTTTTGGAATAATTTAGTGCATTCTTAAATTTTAGCATAAGCTACCTTAAAATTGCAGAATAATTATAATTTTTAGATATATTATTTAGGCATAAAAAAAGAGCGACTGAAGTCACTCTTTCTAGCATTAGCTCACGAACGCACGTAGCATCCAATTATGTTTAGCAAGGCTTTCACGAACGGACAACAACATATCGTGCGTTACCTCATCACCTTCACGCTCAGTTACTTCCATTCCCTCTTTTATTTCATCAATCAGAAGTTCAAAATCGTTTATGACGTTTTGAACCATAACTTCGGCTGATTCATTACTCTTTGCCTCTTCAACTGTAGCCAACTCTAAATATTCTTTCATCGTTGCAACCGGTGTTCCTTTTAGAACGAGCAGTCGCTCAGCCAATTCATCAATGTTCGTCGCGGCTTCGTTGTATAGCTCTTCAAACTTCTCATGTAGGGTGAAAAAGTGAGGTCCTTTTACATACCAGTGATAGTTATGAAGTTTTACAAACAATACATTCCAGTTCGCTACTTGGCGGTTTAATACTTCTTGAATGGTATTCATTCTATCATCTCCTTATTTTGTTTCTTCGTTCAATACACGGTGCAAGCGCTTGCGAAGCATGTCCATTCCGCTTCCTCCAGCTTGGAAGTGACGAAGCTTTCCTTCTTTATCAAACACATAATACGCAGGTACATATTTATTTTCAAAAGCATCCGTTAATTTATGCTCGCTGTCTACATAAATCGGCTGTGTAATATCATGCCCAATCGCCATCTGTTCGATAACACTCATGTCTAGATCATTTTCTGAGCGAGGCATATGAACAGCCACTACGTTTAGATCATCTTCATATTCATCACGAAGCTCGTTCACATCCGGCATCGCTTCCTTACACAATCCGCAGCTTACGGACCAGAAGTGAATCAAGGTTGCTTTTTCCCCAACCAATTCTTCTTTTGTTACTTCTTCATTCAACCAAGTTGTAGCACCATCAAGTTCAGGCATTTGTTCACGTAATTTCATCTATTATTCCCTCCAGAATTTAAAAGATTTTTGATTTCACAATAGTAGTTTTGAAAGTGGTTGATTTCCGTTACTGGAGCTCGCTTTCCGGGGGGCGTGCGGTGAGCCTCTTAGCGCTCTGCGCTGTTAAGAGTCTCTCCTTTCCCGCTGATCCCCCAGGAGTCTCGCTCCTTACACTCCAATCAACTATTCAATGAGGTAATTTCTTTTAAGATCTTCCAAGCAACTCGTCTTAGAGAATCCTCTTAATTAAAGTGTCTTTTGTCCTGGCTTCCAATTTGCTGGGCAAAGTCCACCTGTTTGTAGAGCTTGGAGCACACGCAGTGTTTCGTCAGCATCACGGCCGATATTGTTATGGAAGACAACTTGGTACATCATCTCACCTTCCGGATTGATGATGAACATGCCACGAAGTGCAACGCCTTCTTCTTCGATCAGTACTCCATAATCACGTGATACACGGTGATTCGTGTCAGCCGCTAGAGGATAGTTTAATTCACCAAGTCCGTTATCTTCACGACTCGTATTGATCCATGCCAAGTGCGTATGAACGGTGTCCGTTGACACCCCAATAACTTCCGCATCTAAATCTTCAAATTCACTATATCGATCTGATAACGCAGTAATTTCAGTCGGACATACGAAAGTAAAATCCATGGGATAGAAGAAAAGAACGGTCCATTTTCCATCTTCAATGTTCTTTTCTAAACTTATTTTTTTCGTCTCTTTATTAGGCATGATCGCTTCCATCTCAAAGCGAGGTGCTTGTTTGCCTACCATACGTTCTGCCATTTCAAAATCCACTCCTTTTATTTAAATGATAATGAAAATCATTATCATGCTTTGTTCATAATCTTATTATACTTACTTCTATTTTGAAGTCAATACTAATTTATAATAATTATTAATAAGGAACAAGTATTGTGCTCATATATTAAGAAAACATGACTGTTATTACAAAAGCTCCAAACAAAAAAAGCCCACTCCCATTTAGGAGTAAGGCTATGCATTATCTTCTTTATGCTGGTGAATCTGACTGGTAATCATCTGTTTGTTTTTCATTAAAATCGGTATACATGCTGCAAATAAGGCTAAGCCGATCGCAACGGCGATGATTGTTCCATTTCCTTTAATAAAGCTATCACCTAACAAGTTGTATGCGAGCGTTCCTGGTAAGACCCCAAGCATTGTAGCTAAAATGTATGACCGAAGTTTCAGCTTAGAAATCCCAGCTACATAACTTACAACATCAAAATTCAATACTGGAATGATTCTCAATAAAAAAATATAAACGAATCCTTTTTCCTTCAGCTGGTTTTGCCATTTCTCAATTCTAGAGGGTGAATCTGTTTTTTGTTTGATCCATCTCGTACCAAGGTGTTTGGCGATGTAGAAGGATAAAATGGCACCAATCGTCGCTGAAAATACGGTATATACCGTACCCCATACTACGCCGAATGCCAACCCGCCTGCTAATGAAAGAACAGAGATTGGAAATAATGTAAAGGGACGAATTACATTTACGATGATATAGATAATGGGAGCGACCATTCCAAAGGATAATACCCAATCACGCAAAGAAATGGGGGTAATTTTAAAGATAAAATGGTTCAGAGCAAATATAAACATGACAATTGACAAAATTACTGTGATCTTCACCAATGTTCTTCTACTCATATAACCCCCCTCTTTGCCCTTTTTCTTACCTCTAATATTCCTGAATTTGAGAGTTTGTAAACGTTAGACTGTTCGGGCTTTAATCAAGACTCCGTTACCTGCAGGGTCTTTTAACCGTATATTTTCAGATTCTATATGATATGGAACTTGCTCATGTTCTAGAGCACTTAAAACTTTTTTGACCTCCAACTTCGATGGAACGATGATCTCATAATGAAGAAGTCCTGTAACATCGCCTCGATTTAATTCAGCATCAGGTCCGTTCCAAATATTAACGGCGATATGATGATGATATCCTCCAGCAGAGATGAATAAGGCGTGATTCCCCATCCTTGTTTGTTCTTCAAAGCCTAATACGTTCATATAGAAATGTTCAGCTTTATCTATATTTAATACATTCAGATGCACATGGCCCATGATAGTGTTTTCTGGCAGGTGACTCCAAGTCTTATGATCTCTTTCTGCTAGAAGACTTTCTACATCTAATGGTTCGCTGACAGCTGGTAATTTTCCTCTTTCATCTCGTACCCAATCTTGGCGGTCAACATCTCTGTAGATTTCAATTCCATTGTTCTCAGGATCTTGTAGATAGATCGCTTCACTAAACTTATGATTGGATGCTCCTAATAGTTGCGTTTTTGTTTCAATAAAGTGATAGAGGACATTTGCAAGGTCTTTTCTAGTTGGCACAAGTAATGCCAAGTGATAAAGACCTGCGCTTTTCATTGGTCTCTGATGAAGCTCCTGATTACCTTCTAATACGATGAGAGGTGTTTTTCCGTCTGCTGTTAACTCCACTCTAGTTCCTTGCTTTGATAAAATTTGCAGACCAATCGTTTCGGTATAAAAGGAAACAAGGTTCTCCAAATTCCTAACTTTTAAAGTTACGCTTCCGATATGAGTTTCTTTATGAATAGGCTTCATCTTTCTTCCTTCTTTCCTATTTAATAATGAATATGATCAACGTTACAGATTATTTAATTACTTTATGTAAGTAATTATAGATTAGTTATTAACAAACTTCAACTAACTAAAAAGAACAAAAGAAAAAAGAGGCTGATTGTCTCAGCCTCCGATATAGGACATTTCTATTTTTTTTCTTTCACTTGTTCCTTGTTCTTTTCTTTCGTCTGAATACCGATCCGATCGGTTTCGCCATATTTGAACAATACGATTAAAAACGTCCTCGTCAGAAGCACCAGATCGTACAAATTCTTTTAGATCAGTACCTCGCCCCGTAAAAAGGCACGTATATACTTTTCCATCGGCGGACAATCTCGCTCTTGTACAACTTGAACAAAATGTATCAGTAATAGAAGAAATAATTCCGATTTCCCCTTGACCATCTGCATATTGATACCGTTTTGCCACTTCACCATAATATTTTCGATCAATCGGTTTTAACGGGATCTCTGCATCAATCATCTTTACTATCTCATTCTTTGAAACCACTTCATCCCAGTTCCAACCGTTTGAGGTTCCGACATCCATATATTCAATGAAACGCAAAACATATGGCGTATTCTTAAAATAACGCGCCATCGGAAGGATCTCTTTGTCATTGATCCCCTTTTTAACCATCATATTTATTTTGACAGAAAGACCCGCTTCATATGCAGCTTCTATTCCTCTTAAAACAGGTGATACTCCCACACCTCGTCCGTTAATGTAGCCGAATAAATCGTTATCAAGTGTATCTAAACTCACGGTTACTCTGTCCATTCCTGCTTGCTTTAGAGAAACAGCCATCTTTGGAAGAAGCACGCCGTTTGTCGTTAGTGCAATATCTTTGATTCCTTCTATCGCTCGAAGGCGCTTCAACAAATCAGGAAGATTCTTTCTAAGTAAAGGTTCACCACCTGTAATTCGAATTTTTTCTACACCGGCTTTTGCAAACTGTGAGGCAATACGTACAATCTCATCGAACGATAATAGCTCGGTTGGTGTTAAGAATGGGTAATCTGGTCCGAAAATTTCTTTTGGCATACAATACGTACACCTAAAATTACATTGATCGGTTACCGAAATCCGCAAGTCTTGCAGCGGACGATGCAAGCGATCAGTGATTCCATTACTTTCATTCATATCATCACATCATTTGTTTAGTATTTTTATCAATGTACCACGAATAAAAGGAAGTTTAAACCAGAACCACTTACTAAATGGTACTTCTTTAAAAAGAAAGAGATTAGTTCCTAATCACTACTTGAACGTTTAAATAGACCATTATTACCAAATTTATTTCACTGTAATGTTTCAATCCCTGTTCTCACGGCGTTTTATGATGATACCGAATATTTAATCAATTCCTTTTTCTTGTTGCACTTGTTTATTGGTTAGTAAAATGTTACGATAAATAAGAATTATTTTTGTTCGATTGTACAGGTAACCTATTATCTTGATATTTTTGAGCAGAGATAGTATTATTGTGCGGATTGGCACGACAGGAGGCAACAAAAATGGAACAAGGTAAGGTTAAATGGTTTAACGCAGAAAAAGGTTTCGGATTCATCGAGCGCGAAGGTGGAGACGATGTATTCGTACACTTCTCAGCTATCCAAGCTGACGGTTTCAAATCTTTAGACGAAGGTCAAGACGTAACGTTCGAAGTTGAACAAGGACAACGCGGACCTCAAGCTACTAACGTACGTAAAGCATAATAACCCAATAGATAAACAGGACTCTTTTATAGGAGGCCTGTTTTTTTTATAACCTCGATTTTTACTTCACCATAATATTTCTTAGTTTAAAAAAATTTTCAGTAAATTCAAACATGTGTTAATTATTTTTGTTAAAATACATTTAACGTCTTAAATAATTAGGAGTTCAAAATGGATCTTCACTTGAAGCAGAAACAAGATCAGATTGAAATCGGTACACGAATTGCTGAAAACGCACCTCAAATTGCAGAGAAGATCATAACTAACATACAAAATAGCAACGTTTATGTTTCACTTCAACAAAACGCTCCAATGAATGAGTACGAGGAACTTCAACAATCCATTTCGTTCATTCGTTTAATCGGTGATGCTGTATCTGGTAAGGTTTTAGATTCAAAGAAAACGATTTTTGAATGGGGAGAACATATTGGCATGCTCGCAGTTCATTCTGGCCAGCCGCTAGATACAACACTTGAGAGTACATCTTTCTATCGAGAAGTGATATGGGATTTTATAAAAGAAGAAGGCTCACTGCAATCCATGTCTTTGGATTCCGTATTGCATATTTCCGCAACGATCAATCCAATGATCGATTATGCGGTTCAAGCGTTCAGTAAGTCTTATGTGAAAAGTTACCGCGAGATGAGTGAACAGTTCCATCTCTCTCTTCAAGAACTATCTGTTCCTGTTGTGCCTCTCTTTCCTGGAGTCGCCGTTCTGCCCGTCGTCGGTGATATTGATACGAACCGTGCAAAACTCCTACTCGAAGCTACCCTGCAGCAGTGCTTAGATCATGAAATTACTTCCTTAGTTATCGATCTATCCGGTGTGAGTTATATAGATACGATGGTAGCTCACCGTCTTTTCCAACTGGTCTCAACTCTGAAGCTATTAGGGGTTAGAACAACACTAACAGGCTTAAGTCCTGAGATCGCACAAACTTCAGTGAGCTTGAATTTAAATTTTGATGAAATTACGTTAAAAGGCAATCTGCTTCAAGCATTAGCTGACTTCGGATATGGCAAATTGGAAAAAACCAACAAAAAGAACAGACTCTGATCCAGGGTCTGTTTTAATCGTTTTTAGGAGTTTCCACGTTTTAGTTCTTCTAATTCTCGTAGAAGTGACTCTACCATGTCATCACATTTTTGTAACTCATTATTAAGCATACTGATTGTCTCTTCTTCCCAAGAAAAAGGGTCGCCGTTTTCAGGTGTAACTGGAATATCTTGATAAATATCACCTTGTTCTCGCTCATCAGGCTGAAAGTATACGGCTACTTCACAGGTTGGGCTTCCTAGAGCAATTCTTTGACGCAGCGAAACTTTTCCATAACCAAATTTTCGTGCTGCTATTCCTCCAAATACACTGGATGTCATTTTGCATAAGTGCGGTGCATCCTTAACAAATTCTCCGAAAGGACACTCTTTTGCACGAACTATTACATGGTCAGGGTATACACTGACAATCTCAAAATGCCCGCCGATGGAATTTTTTAAATCCACGATTAAATGAACATATTGATCAATCGTCCAGTCCAATGAATCATCCTCATAGAATCTCTCTATCCATTCGCCTGTACGTAGACCGAGCTGTTCGATATACCGCTCAGCAGCGGGACCAATTGATTTTTTATGGATGTGGGCATATTGAGTAATAAGTTTTGCTAAAAAAGTGTGTCCATTCAATTCACCTTTTGAAAGGTTCATACTGCATCTACCCTTTCTATTGAATTACATGCTGTTTCACTGATTTTGGCAAGATATGGACAACACTCTTTGGATACCCGAATGAGATAGTTTAAAACATTATTTTACTTATCAAAGTAAATAATTTAATTCTCAAGTTATTTAGAACTCCTTTTATTTAAAAACTTATGCTGAGAGAAATTGTTCCTTTCAGACACTATTTTAATCAAGCCAACTTTAAGTTAAAATTAAATTAAATTAAATTAGTTAAATACAGCTTAAATAAAGGAGATCGAGATGAACTTAGAACAAATGAAATATATTGTAGAAGTGGCCAAAGAAAGCTCGATCACGAAGGCGGCAGACAAACTTCACCTATCTCCTTCAGCGATATCACAATCTATTACACAACTGGAAAAAGAGTTTGGCGTTACTATTTTTACTAGGTCTAGACAAGGTACAATTCCCACTACTGATGGAAAATTCATTGTATCAAAAGCCTACGAGATTCTTAAAAAGATGCAGGAGCTTCATGAAGAGTTAGCTGATAAACAGCATGCAAAAAAACACGTTTTAAAGGTGGGGTGTGCACCAGCACTAATGTATATCGTGTACGATGCCTTCTTGTTATTTCATGAGCAATTTCCTGAAACGAACGTAATGATTCGGGAGATCGATCAAGATCATATATTAGAGGAAATGAAGAACGGACATATCGATATTGGTTTAAGTCCTTTTACAGATTATGAAGTATCCAACCTTCAACATGAAAAAGGTATGGACTATGAACGATTGTATACAGGACATGTATGCATTTGTGCAGGCAAGAAATCCTCGCTGTATTACAAAGACTTTATTACGCCAGATGAGTTAAGCGATGAAAAACTGGTGATTTACAATTCTAAAGGCGGTATAACCTTCAATGATAAATACGTAAAGAACGAACAGATCTTATTCTCATCCAATAATATTGAAGTCATGCGTTCTGCAATCTTGGATGGACATGCCTTTTCTTTTGTATTCAATTTCACCTTCAAAAACAATGCAGATGTTAAAAACGGTAATCTAGCCATTATCCCTTTCAAGCAGCCTGATTTGATCTATCAAGACTTCTGGACATTGTATCCTTTAACAAAAGGCTTATCTGCAGAAGCAAAAGAATTCAAAGAAAAAGTAAAGTTTCTATTAGATCAATAATTGTAATCCCTTATTTAATAGAAGGATCCTCCATTATTCTTTTTTGATAAAGATAGATTAGTTTGTCCAGCTTCTGACTCTGTTTGAGGAGATCAGCGTCTGAAAAATCATTTGAGCGTGGTTTAAGATCGTACATTTCTTGACGACAGACTTTTATTTCTTGCAATAATATACTCAGATCAACTTCCATGAATGATTTTCCTTTCTATCTACAAACTACTTCCAAATAATTGGATATGCATTTATGATAGTTGTTCTTTGTTTTTCTGTAAATTTAGAAATAGTTAAAGACTGCTAACCTGTTCTTAATGCGTTTTGATGTATTGCCATATCATAAATATTAACAATTGATAAGGAAATGGTTAGAGTAGACTCTAATAAGGAGGAAATACTATTTGGATACAATACTTTATTTTGTTTATACAGCAGCCTATCTCGTACTCCTTATCCTATGTATAAACTTCGGTAACAGATGCGATGTTTCTTCCCTACTCTATCTTGTCTTGTTCGGACTTGTTTATGATAACGGATTGATCGCCATAGGAAAATTCATAGGAGAAGGACCACTCTTAGAGAACTTGAGCCATTTGCGATTTTGGTTCCATGCGTTCTTCACACCCACGCTCGTTCTATTTTCATGGAATGTTTTAAAAAGAGCTGGATTTGCGTTCGCAAAGTGGAAAGTTGTATACATAGGAGCTCTTCTCTATACGATTGCCCTTGTCATTATGGAAATCATAACGGAGACATATGGCATGAAAATAGTGCCAGAAAGAGAGCATGGATTGCTTCGATATGTTTCTGCAGACACTTCAACAGGTCCTCCTCTAATGGTCCTGTTCGTATCCATTGCTTTAATTACAGCAGGAGCCGTTCTGTGGAAAAGAACAGGATGGAAATGGATGCTGATAGGAACGGTTGTAATGACAGTCGGAAGTGCGGTGCCAATTCCAGTGGAAAGTGCGGCAATTACGAATGGGTTTGAATTATTTTTGATGTGCACACTTGTTGCAACAAAGATCCATCAAGACCGCCAATTGAAAGGTGTTTAATATGAAACGGTTAATTAAGAGAGTTCTACTGAGTATTTCCATCTTATTAATTTGTGGCTTCATTGGATTTTTTGTTTGGACACAACAGACTTACGAACCGACAAAAGAACTGTTGAAAAGTGTTGGGAAAGTAAATCAAGACGGAGACTGGTTGACGTTTAAGCCAAGTGGAATCGATAAAGAAGTAGGCATTGTCTTGTATCCAGGTGCAAAAGTAGAGCCAACAGCTTACAGTTATCTCGGGAAACGTTTATCAGAAGCCGGCTACACCGTCGGAATTCCAAAGTTCAATCTAAACCTCGCCATGCTTGAAACGAATAAAGCTGAAGAATGGATCAAACAAAATGCATCCATTAAAAAATGGTTTATTGGCGGACACTCTTTAGGAGGAGTAAGTGCTGCTACATTCGCACATGAAAATCCCGATCTGATTAAAGGTGTTATCCTGCTCGCCTCTTATCCTGCAAATGGAGATGACTTTTCAAATAAAGACACATCCATTCTATCTATTTATGCAGAAAAAGATGGGCTAACGACTAAAGATAAGATTGATGAAACGAAAAGCTTGTTGTCACGTAAGACTGTTCTATTCGAGATCAAAGGTGGAAACCATGCTCAATTTGGCATGTATGGAGAGCAAAAAGGTGATAATCAAGCAGACATCTCTGCTAAAGTACAGCAAGATTTGATTGCTGATGAGATGATCAAGTGGTTAGATAAGCAATAGCATGTAAAGCAAAAAAACTCACTAAATTTTTGTGAGTTTTTTTACATTAAAATCGCGAGCAAGATGGGCAGTGTGAACAGTGAAAAAAGTGTGCTCACTAACGTTGCACTTGATACGAAATCAGGCTCTGTTCCAAACTGTAACGCATACATCGTCGTGTTTGCTGCAGAAGGCATCGCCGCCATCAGAATCATGATCGCTGCGAGCCTATCATCTACCGGAAGAATTAGCGTGATACAAAATGCGATCAGTGGTGACACCGCTAATTTTAGTACTAGAGAATACGTTAATTTCTCCACTTGTACGTGGCGCAATGATATCTTCGCGAGCTGCATACCGAGTATGATCATGATGGTCGGTATCGCAGAGTTCGCCACAAGGTCAAGAGCTTCTGACACAGAACCTTTTATCGGTATGTGTAACTGTTGAAAGACTATACCCGCTATCGCTCCGTATACGATCGGCATCCGTCGCACTGCTCTTAACGCTGAAGAAATCCCGTCGTTTTCCGGACTGCCTTTTGCTGCATAATAGACTCCTACTGTACACATAACTAACTGCTGGATAACCATTAGAACAACCGCATAATCTAACCCTGCTGCCCCAAACGCGAAAAGCGCGACTGGAGTCCCATAGTTCCCATTATTCATGAAAGCAGAAGCTAAAATAACACCGCAGGTTTCCCTAACATTGTATCTTTTAAAATAACTGATCACATATACAAGACCGATCAACGTAAAACATAGAATGAGCGTATAGATGAGCATATATCCATACGTTTTCGTAAAAGTAGTTTCATAAAACGTTCGAAATACAAGAAAAGGAGACATCAGATACAATGCCATCGTGGAAAGTGTTTGTGTTTCAAAGCCTATCGTTTTTTGACCGATAAATCCGATACTAAAGATCGCAAATACCGGAAGAATGATGCTTAGTAGTTCTAACATGTCTTATCCTTCTTTCTGTTAACAACAACGGAAAAAGGCTGACCCGTGAGATCAGCACTTTTCTTATTATCATAGCACAAGGATAAGCATTCTTTTTACGAAGAGCTATCTAAAACGTATGTGCAGAATCTTTAGCACGCGCAATCGCCTTTTCTTTGATCTCATTCGCTTTATCTGGCATCGCCGCGTGTCCTTCTACAAACAATCCCTCGAACGATGGAACTCCAAAAAATTGCATGATCACGCTTAAATAACGGTGACCCATCTCCATTGCTGCTGCAGGTCCTTCTGAATAAATGCCACCGCTAGCCTGGATATGTAAGGCTTTCTTGTTCGTTAAAAGGCCAACGGGTCCCTGGTCCGTATACTTAAACGTTTTTCCTGCCACAGCAACTGAATCGACGTACGCTTTCATAACAGGCGGGAACGAAAAATTCCACATTGGCGTTACGAATATATATTTATCTGCAGAAACAAACTGCTCACAAAGCTCTGATAGTCTTCCTACTTTCGATTTTTCTTCAGAAGACAGCTCCTCAAATCCTTTACCAGATTGCAGTTTTCCCCATCCACTAAATACATCAAGGTCGATGTGAGGAATGTTCTCTTTATACAGATCCACGTGAATCCATTCATCATCCGGGTTAACTTTCTTGTATTCATCCATAAACGCTTTACCTACAGCCATGCTGTATGAACCTTTATCATCATGAGGATGTGCTGTGATATATAATACTTTTGTCATGTAATCTTACACTGCCTTTCTGTTTGTTGATTTCTTCTTAATGATTGTTGCATTTGGATATTTTCCTTTCACTTCTTAGCAAGTTGATTGGAGCGGAAGGTTGCTGACTCCTATGGGACGAGCGGTCAGGTGAGACCCTTAATGGCGCAATGTGGCAAGGGGCTCACCGGTCGCCCCATGGAAAGCGAGCAACCTGGAGCGGAAATCAACTACATTCAGTGTGCTGCAATCTATGCTTAAACATTTCTTTACGAATGATCATAAGGATTACCAGCAATGTTTGCCCTCGCTTCATCCGTTAAAAGAAACGGCTCTTGCAAAGTATCATCATTGAAAACTTCATGGTTTAAAAGACTTCCATCAAAATGAGTCGGTTTATCTTCATTCATCTAAACATTTCACCTCCAACAGAGATAGTTTAAACGGTTGTTTAACATTTGATTCATCACTCATTCGATAAAATAAAAAAAGCTATCTGCACAAACAGATAGCCATAGCAAAAGATTTGAATATTAGTAGCGTTGTCCGCCTAAAGCTTGTGCTACAAGACGCTTAGTGATTTCTCCACCTACAGATCCGTTTGCACGTGACGTAGTGTCTGGTCCAAGGTTTACACCGAACTCAGAAGCGATCTCATACTTCATTTGATCAAGAGCTCCTTGAGCTCCAGGTACTGATAATTGGTTGCTGTTGTTTTTAGCCATTCTATTCACCTCCCTTTCTTTTCTAATCTTAGAATCCCACTAACTTACAATCTTATTCATAACCTTATAAAATTTTTTTCAATGTTTCATTAGGTGCATGTGTATTTTCTGTTTCAAAAGTGATTTGATACGGTTTGTCCAAACACTTTAGACAAGTCTGCATAAGATAATGGAGAAGAGAGGATACACCGAATATTCTCTTTTCGGAAGTTCTATATGGGGGGAATTCATCGTGAGTTTCATTAGTATCTTAAACGGGGTTTTATCTTCTAAAAAACGTGCTAAAAGCAAGAAAAACAAGAAGAGAATCGGCTAACCCAATCAATTAAAGCCACAAAAAAGCTAGCATTTTGGTTAGCTTTTTTTGTTGAAGTTGGGTCGTTGAACTTAAACAAAAATTTGTGAATCTCACCCAGTTCGGATAGACTAATGTTGCTGATACCAGAGCATTTTTGAAAGTGAAAAATGAGGCAGAACTTCATTCTTCTTTAGGAGGATTTATTCGTGACACATATTCTAATTGTTGATGACGATAAAAATATACTCGAGCTTCTGCACTATCAACTAAAAGAAGCAGGATATCAAGTCTCTCAAGCAAAAGATGGGATAGAAGCTTTGAACATCTTACGCCTTAAAAGGTTTGATCTCGCTGTAGTTGATGTGATGATGCCTTATATGGACGGGTTTGCCCTAACACAAGAAATAAGAGAAAAATACGACATCCCTGTTATCTTACTAACCTCCAAAAACCAAATTGAAGACAAAGAACAAGGCTATCTATCAGGAACAGATGATTACCTAATAAAACCATTCGAAGCAAAAGAATTGCTCTTTCGAATGAAAGCTCTATTAAGACGTTACGATAAAAACCAAGATGATGAATCCGTCATCCGTATAGGCCATACAACCGTAAACAAAAAAAGCTATGAAGTTCATATTAACGATCGAACGATTCTACTACCACTGAAAGAATTTGAACTGCTATATTTTTTCATCTCGAATCCTATGCAGGCTTTCACACGGGATCAACTCATCCAACATATCTGGGGTATCGATTATGAAGGTGACGAACGCACGGTAGATGTACATGTAAAAAGGTTAAGAGAACGGTTTTCGAACCTGACTGATGACTTTCAAATCAAAACCGTCCGTGGAGTGGGTTATTTATTGGAGTTAAAAAAATGAAGTCGCTGTACACTAAATTTGTCGTGATAACGATAGGGATCATGCTTTTAAGCGGCGTTTTAGCCTTTATCGCTTCCAATACATACTATCAGCAAAAATTAAAACCAGCTAATGATCAAAAAAATACAGATATTGCGCTTGAGATGGCTTATTTTGTGGAAAAACACCCTACGATCAACCTGAACGATTACTTAGGAAACCTATCTACGGTCGGGTATCAGATCTACCTTGTTGAGAGATCCGGAAACGAAACGTTCTTCGGTGCAAAATTTCGTAACAATGAACTTTCTTCTACAACAAAACAATCTGTACTAAATGGTGATATCTATCATGGGATGCTTCATTTTCCAAAGCAAACGTTTGTAACGGGATTTTTTGCAAACGAACTAAGTAATTCGATTGGTGTTCCTCTAACACATCAGGGGAAAAAGTATGCTCTGTTTATTCGACCTGATATTAAACTCCTTTTTAATGAGATGCATGTTCTATTTGGCTGGCTTTTTGGCTTGATGATTGTCCTCAGTATTTTGATGGTAATCATAAGTACAAAATATTTAGTAAAACCTATCTCTAAATTGACCTCTGCTACCAAGTCACTCTCACATGGCAGCTATTCTGTTGAGCTCGATACGAAACGTCGCGATGAACTTGGTGAACTCTCTCAAAGTTTTCAGCAGATGGCTCGAAAACTCGAACAGTCAGATGAGATGCGAAAAGAATTCATCTCCAATATTTCTCATGATATCCAGTCTCCACTGTCTAATATAAAAGGATATACCAACCTGTTAGGAAAAGAAGAACTGCATTCAAGGGATCGTGAACAATACATCTCTGTTATAAATGGTGAAATCAGTAGACTCTCAAACTTAACGAAGCAATTATTACTTCTTGCATCACTAGATCGGAACGAAGATATCCTACAGAAAAAAACGTTCAATCTGTCACAACAGATTAAAGAACTCATTCGAAATTATCAATGGTTAATAAATGAAAAAGGAATCATGCTTTGCTATTCCTTACCTGATACCGAGTATTTCGGCGATCCTTCACTATTGAATGCCGTATGGGATAACCTTTTAACCAATGCCATTAAATATAATAACCCTGATGGAAGTATTGAGATAGCTGTTGAAACACGAGAAAAATCGATTTTCATCATCTTTAAAGATACGGGGATAGGCATGAACGAGAAAGAAGTGGAAAGAATTTTTGACCGTTTTTATCGGGCAGATGTGGCTCGATCGAAAACAGTTGAGGGTACAGGACTTGGTCTATCGATCGTCGCTACAATCGTAAAACTGCATGATGGAAAAACGGTTGTAAAAAGTAAGAAAAACGAAGGAACTACTGTTACCGTTGAACTTCCTATCGATTAAATATATCAGGCATTCTCAATGAAGATTCATTGGTGATGCCTTTTTTATATGCCCTTCTTCCCTTCTCCCCACAATTTGTAACGTGTTATTCATTCTCCGTTCATATAAGGATTCTAAACTTAGGGTGTAAAAAGATTGGAGGAGAGATGTTATGAGCATCGCATGGAAAGAGATCAAAAAGAATAAAATGAAGTTTTTTATATTAGGTTCCATCATCTTTCTTGTTAGTTTATTGACGTTTATCATTTCTGGGTTGGCCAATGGATTATCACAGGATAATGCTGCTTTGATTAAAGATTTACCGAACGGGCAGTTCTATATAAATCGTGACGCTGAAGAAAATTACAACCTTTCTAGAATCGATAATAGCGTTCAAGAACAAGTGATAAGCAAACAAAAAGACACGGTTGCCTTCTCTATTCAGATGGGCTTTTTAAACGATGAGAGTGACAAACAACGGAGTGTTGCTTTCGTAGCTTCTACCGATTCAAAATTATTCGAATCCGTGGCTCCCGGAGAAATCGTTCTGGACCGCTCTTTAGAGAAAGAAGGGATTGACGTTGGTGACACCTTAGCTTATAAACCATTTGATAAACCGCTTGTAGTTAAGCGTTTTGTTGACCATAAAAAGTTCAGTCACGCTCCTGTTGCTTACGTGAATATTGAAGATTACAAGAAAATGTATCGTTCTGAAGAGATGCAGCTTCTTTTCATACCACGTGCAGATGAAACACAAAATTTCAAAGAGCTGCAATCTTTTTCAAATAATGATTTTCTTAACACGATTCCAAGTTACAGTGCCGAACAAATGTCTTTGAATATGATCGTATGGTTTCTGATCGTGATCAGCGGAATGCTGTTCGCCATCTTCTTCTATATGATGAACGTCCAGAAAATCGGACTATACGGCATCTTAAAAGCAATCGGAGTCAAAACGAGCGATCTGTTTAAGATGATGTGGACACAAATGCTATACATCACTAGCCTATCCCTGGCTCTTTCTATTGGTTGTAGCCAACTATTCAAAAAAATTGCACCTGAAGATATGCCTTATCTGTTAACGAACGAAACCACATTACTATTGTCGATCGTCTTCATCGTGATCGGGTTTATTGGAGCTACACTATCTGGGTTACAAATGAAAAAAGTTGAACCTTTACATGCCATACAACAAGGAGAGGTTTAATATGGATATCTTTACGATTGGAGAATTAAGAAAAACATTTAGTAATGGTGAAGTGAAAGAAGAGGTTTTAAAAGGAGTAAACCTTACGCTTAAGAAAGGTGAAATCACAGCATTAGTCGGCTCATCTGGTTCAGGTAAGAGTACCCTGCTAACGATCGCTGCAGGGTTGCAGCCCGCATCAGATGGCAAAATCTTATTTGATGGACATAACTTAACTTCTATGACATCAGAGGAAATGCGCAGCATAAGAGCGAAGAAGTTCGGTTTTGTTTTCCAATTTGCCCACCTTGTCCCTTTTCTAACCGTTGAGGAGCAATTGGACCTCATGCTGGACGTATCTGAAGTGAAAATGCCGAAAGAAAATCGACAACAAGAAATCCATTATTTATTAGAACGAGTTGGACTATCTCATCGGAAACAGGCTTATCCCGCTTCATTATCTGGTGGTGAGAAACAACGCGTCGCCATCGCACGCGCGATTATTCATAAACCCCAAGTTCTATTTGCCGATGAACCAACCGCTAGTTTGGATTCAAAGAGATCTAAAGAAATCATGTCACTCCTACGTGACTTAACGAAAACGCTCAACATTACGACTCTTATGGTCACTCATGACGAAGAGATGCTTTCTTATGTGGACCATGTTGTTAAAATGAGCGATGGTTTGGTTGTTTAGAATAAACGGGAGAGCTATGGATTTATTTGTTCATAGCTCTTAAAAGTATGCCGGGGAGAATTTAGTAAATAAATAAAAATATATGTTTGACTAATCTCCAGTGGCTCTCCCCCAAGCTTCTCACGATTCAATCCTCGCTGTCCCTTTTTAGTAGTAAAAATCTAACACCTCACATATTTCCGCTTGAAACCAACTTGTCCTCGATCTACCGCTTTTTGAATATTTTCAGCAGCGAGTAGATACTTCGTTTTTTTCTCGTCCTGATTCATTTCTACCGGTCCTATAGCCTTTGCCGTCTCAACTGCTTGTTCATGTAATGGGATGTATGAGACACCCACTGTATAAACAAAATTATTCATCGAAGCCTTTGTTCGTGCAGGGGAACCATGAATAGTGTCTTTTACTACCTCCAGCATTTTTTCTAACTTCGTTGTAGAAAATTCGCTGTCTGGTCGATTACCTAATAACCAGCAGTAACAACTCCAACCCGCTGACATTCTAAGTTCTTCACCACTCCTGATCCATTTGTCCGCTACCTGTTGTGCAATTCCAGTTTCAGCTAGAGTGACTGCTACCACATAATCCGATAACATATAAAAATAAGCACCATCCATCCAACGCTCAAAATCATCTTCGGTCATGCTTGTCGGATCTGCGATGATTCCTGCAAAGTACATCGCATCGTAATTCCCTGTAGCGTAAAGCTCTTCAGCCAATGGTTGATTTCTTTTAATCTTTTTAGCTATCGGCTTCATAGCTCCAGTAGCTACACCAAACACCGGTTCTTTGGCGCCATTGGAGAGATAGATTTTCTTGGTTCGTTCCTTGCCAAGAGCTTCAAGTTCATGCATCACATCTTCTGCATTCATCTATTCCACTTCCTTTTTGTGTTGGAATTCAGGGTCAACTAGTGAGATGAATTTCATCATACACTCCCCTTTTCTCTTCTCGACTGGTTTAGATATTCCTCTTTTATCAGCAACCAACTTGCACCATAAAAAATGAGCGCTCCTTCCAGGACGGAAATGCACTCATTTTTGTACCTAATTATCTGATTATGAATACTTTTATAAAACGAGAAGCCTTTCAACTGTTTTTAGCCATTTCATAATCTCACAATCACTTCAGTTCCATCCTGTGCTTTTACATTCACGAGCTCTAATCCTTTGTGCTTTTTTAACTCTTTAATAATAGGTTTCAGTTCTGATTGATCTATGGAAGGGAAAGAAATGTTTATGTTTTTCTTTTCTAGATGAGGTTTCGACCATTTGTTTGCATGGCAAATGAATATTTTAGAAGTAATAAGGGATATGCCGATATTCAAAAGAACATAAGGGACAGGTATTGAGAATGTTGCCTCTTTTGTTTTGACATTTACATGTAACATATTAGCAACCTCTACTCAATCGTAATTGAAACGGTATCCCCGTTTGCTGATTTCACATCAACAATTTGTCCATCCAGTTCGTTTTCAATCGCTTCAAGGATTAAATTAATATCAATATCCTTTACATACTGTTCAGATTGGGGAATCTTTAAAGCAATGTTATGGCCAGCTGCTAGGACAACCTTAACTAACTTGATCGGGAGGTTTACATTCACGTTGTCACTCTCAGATACAACACGAATTCTTAATGTTTTGTCACTGTAGTTAGAAGATGTATGGCTTGACGGTCTAATTGTTGGACTCTGTTCTTTTTCCTGTAAGACATGAATTAATTCTGAGCCTTTATCTGTACCGATCTTGCCTTCTTGAACCATCGTTAAGACTTTCTCAATCTCACTTTTCATTTCTGATCCTCCTATTCATCTTTTAGCATTTTGATTGCTTCATCAGGCGTAATCTCTCCACGTTCAAGCATCGTAACAATCTTTTTCTCGTCTACCTCATTCTTCTTTTTAGATTCATAACCTAATGAAGATGCAATGTCGTTCAGCTTGCCTCGAACCGTTGGATACGAGATCCCTAGCTCTTTTTCTACCTCTTTAATATTGCCTCTGCATACAAGAAAGACTTCCACAAAATGAAGCTGTTCTTTCGTTAGAGAAACAAATTTAGATAGTTCAAATTCGTTCTCGATTGTCGTGTGACAATGCGAGCAGTGAAGTTTAGTAATCTTTAACGTTTGTGAACAAACCGGACAATTTGTAAGTAATGGGTGAGCCATCTCATTCTCCTTTCTCATCAATTAATCAGATTATATACCTTTAAATTGATAATGTGAATATTTTTTATAAAAATATTAATTATTTTTTATTTATAAATTAATTTTATGGCTTTTTTTAATCCAAATGTTTAATCCACCACTTAAATTATTAAAGTTCCATATAAAAAGACTTTCCTTATTAGAAAGTCTCCGTAAGTTTAAGATTAGATGACTTATCCAGAAGTTTGTGTTCTTCCAGTAAATCAATATTTCGCTTTTTGCTCGCATACTCTTTAATTTGTTTACCAATGTTCGCATAAAGCTCTAGATTCTCAAGCTCTGATAGCGAAATCCACTTAACAGCGGTCTGATTCGGATCAGGCTTTTCCGGTAATTTAGGTGTAGATCCACTTTTCAATGTACAGTCAAACATCATAACTAGCGTGTGTGTTTGGCCATACTTATTTTCGTTAAGATGCGGAGCATACTCATAAACAAAAGCTAACGGACCTACCTCCACATCAATATTAGCTTCTTCCCTTGCTTCCCTTTTTACCGCTTCAGTCAAAGATTCATGAGGTTCCGCTCCACCAGCTGGGAAATCATAAAAAACTCCCCGATAAGGATCATCAAACTCCGTTAATAAGATTTCATCATTTTCAATAATGAGCGCACCCACTCTTACTCGTATATGATAGGTCATTTCAATAGTCCCCCACTATCAAATAGATTTCATTAAAGCTTTTCCCCATATTCTATCAACGCTTATTAGTTCCTCGTCATTGAATTCCAGTCTATAAATATCAGGTTTTGTTGTGCTGTATAGAAACTCTAGACCATATGAAGGATTGAAGTAATTCATCATTAAGGTCATAACGGCACCATGAGTTCCGATCACCATATTTTTATCTTTATACGTATGTAAGAGTTCCCTTAATACTTGTACTGCCCTCTTTTGACAAGCAGCATTTGATTCCCCACCCTCAAGAGAGAAATTAAAGTCTACAAATGATCTTTCTAATAGAGGGCCGAGCTCATTATCTTCTAATCTATTTGAACTTGAAGAAAAAACTCTTTCCCTTAAATCCTCCATAACCAATACTTCTTTCTTTATATGTAAAGCTACCTTTTCAACTGTTAAAATAGAACGGAGGTAAGGGCTAGAGGCAACAACATCGATCTTCTTATCTCTTAAGAGTTCCGTAACACGCCGAGCATCTTCATACCCTTTCTCCGTTAATCCTCTCGTCCGCTCATTGCCTTCCTTTGGTGAGTCACCATGCCTTACCATATATACGATTGTGCTCATGAGATTCCTCCTATGTTGGCTTTCAAGTATTTCTTTTTCTGACTTCAGTAGCAATATAGAGTAACACTCCAAAAATCGCTCCACCAAACAGCATCAATCCAAAATTGCGCGCTAATAAATGAGAACGGGTTAAACATGCTTCCATATAAACCAAGAATTACTGCGATAAGTACCATGCATCCGGTAGAAACATATAATAGTTTTTTTGTGTTTTTTTCCTGCTTTTTTATGTTTAATATCCAGACGTCGATACAAGAATATATTAGCGCTGCGATTGCTCCTATTAAAAAACTTGATAGATTATCTGATACTAGTCCTACAAGTGATCCAAAAACTCCATGTAGTATTATATACAAAGTTAATTTGAGATTCTTTTGAATGACCAGTCTATTAAACAGATATTCAAGTAAACTTGAAACAATAATTCCGTAAGTGAACATAAAAAGTGCAGCATAAAAAAAGATTACAGAACCCCATATTAAATAGCTAATACCAGGATTGCCTCCATTCCAGGCAGTTCCCACTCCCAATATCATGGCTAAAATAAAACTCGAATAAAATGCAGTTAAGAATTTCCTACTTAATGACTTCCCCATATTTATACCTATACCCTTTTACAATCTATGATACTTTGATCAGGTGATTTTTGTAAATTTTACTTTCATCAATAACTAGCTATATCTTCTTTCTTTAATTTCAAAATGGTCCAAACATCTAATAAACCATATAAGATAGCAGCAAAACCACCTACTACTAAGGCAGCTGATCCATTTCCAATTAAAAGGCCAAAGAGGACACCGCCTATTCCGTGTAATAAAATATAAAGGTAGTAATGTGACTTCTTTCTATTACTTAAATTTTTAAAAAACATAGTCTCTAATAAAACAGAAACTAGATTACCATATGTAAAAATAATCCCTCCTGCAAAAATACAATAAAAGAGTATGCCTCTTACAAAATCAATGAGTCCTAAATCGAAAGTGGAAATAATAGCTGGAAGTTCAGGCAATATCATAATAAAAGAAAAAATGAGCGTTGATAGTGCAGAAACAAAACCTTTACGCAATATAAGATCTCTAACCATGAATAATCCTTTTTTTTTATATTTTCATAATTGATTGTACTACCAATAAATGTAATATACAATTGATTATCTAACGGTCATTGACATGGAAGAGTATATATATTCACTCATCCAGAATAACTTTTTCCAGCTCAAAACATTGAAAAGAAAAGCATTTTAGATCGTTTTCTTACTCTTACAATTATAAGAAGTGTTTATCGTTAAAAATTATGCCTTAAATATGTCATGGGTATTACATGTACTTTCCTCAAGCTAAAGGAGATCTTGGAAACAGTGAACAAAGAAGATATGCAAAAACAATTTTATAATGTTTATAGGGCACTGATAAGCATCTCGGAATTCGAAGAGTGGCTTTATGTAACACCAGAAATTGAAAATGTTTATGGTAATGACTTTTACTTCAACTTACTTGATTTAAATTATAGAAGTAGGTTTATTAAACATGACCTAGAAAAACTCATCAAGATGAAAATTCCATTTGGTGATTTTGAACATATGCGTATCGTTTCACTATTAGAACATATTATTAAAGAAAATCGAGACTTGGTAGAGGTACTAGAGGAATTATACGATGATTATTGCAGGGGATATTCGTTTCTTCGATTTTTAGGATTAACTTACATGAGCGGAATTGATGATCTTCCAAAACTAAAACAAAAAGAAAAGTGGAATAACAAGGAATTTGATTGTAAACGAAATATACTTAATACCATCAAACCAAAGATGGTTAAAGAAGCACAGAGATTGTTGTCATTATTAAAGAATGGACTGTTACGGATAAATGGTGAATATAATTTTGAGGATTTTCGAAACGAAGAAGAAAAGATTGAGCTAAATAATATTGAAAAGATGTTTAAGGACTAGATTAATTATTTTTCCTATTTTTTCCTTATATTTCGTTAATAGCAAGCAAGAAACCTTATTCTTATCAACTAGGCTAGAAGATAACATAAACTTTGTATTGCCATGTTAAATATCACATAAAAATAGAGAGGTATTTTATATTGAGTATACTAGGTGCAATTTTCATTACGATTTTTCTTAGTTCTATCTTTGTAACTATGTTTATGTCTATACTTGAATTTGAGAGCATATCGTCTTTAATTTTACTAACTACATACTTTTACACTTTATTTCTCCTGATCTGTGTATTTTTCTTTTACATTTTTCCATGTGTTCTACTGATTGATAAATATATAAGGCCGAGTAAAAAATCAAGATTTACACTTTATATCTTCTTAGGTGTAATAGGAAGTGTCTTTTTTTCTTACCTTATGAACATATACAGGAGTTCTAACTGGTTTATACTTCTCAACAGTATTACAACAATGATTATTTATTACTCTGTGGAATTTAAAATAAAAAAACGCATCGTTTTGAATAAATCCAGAAATTATGAATTATAAAACTCTATCTGGTTCATTTAAAGTAAATTAGCTCAAAGGAAGAACGACTCTTATAAGCTGTGATAGTATAATAATTTAAATTTGTTGCCTCCCATTCATCGAAAAAGGAGGTTCATATTAAAAAAAGCACCAGATTGTGTAGTAACTCATTTAATGAAAACTGGTATTAAGCTTACTAATATAGCTAACAGCATCTATATCAAATAACGTCCCCTTTAGCTGAAAAGAAACAACATACATTAAGAAAATTAAAGTTCCTTCCCTTCAAGATTATAAAATTTAGGTTCACTCTGCACTTCTTCTTTTGTTGGTTTATAAAAGAACCACACCTTCTCAGCATCAAGCGATATAAGTTCTGCTTTTCGCCTACCCAAGATTACTTGATCAACTTCAGAACTTACTATTCCGTAGTATTCACCATCTTTACCCCCGCCAACAATCATTTCTCCGTTAAGTCCTTGTTTAATAGGAATTTGGTTTGTGTTAGTATTCTTCCAACCATATGATTTAAGCTTGAATTCCGAAATATAAAGGGTAGGTATATTTTTATCTCCTTGAAAAAAGACATAAGCTTTATGTCCATGATCAACATATATAGTTTTATAAATTTTTTTAATACCAACGCTGATCTCATCACTATGATAAATTACTTCTTAAGGTGAAGTACTGAATGCACTTTTGTTATTATATTCAATTACTGCTAAAGCCAATCCAAATAATAAAACCATTCCTATAATTATGAATAGACCTTTTTTCAATTTTACACCCCTTCATAAAAGCTCAAACTATACTTTATTATGCTTTGTACTTTTCGTTATATAAAGCTACTAAATGATTACTGTATTAAAAAGGGCACAATCAGTTTTCTGAACCTTCAACTATTGCACCCGATTGTTGATTAAGTACAGAAAGAAATAATTAGAGTATTCATCCTACATTCAAAAAGATTATGTATTCATATTTTTCGTAGCACGGTTATACCAAAGATATATATTAAAAGCTCCGAAGACAATTGTTAGCACCATTATCGCAGCAAATATATTTTTAACTGGTAGCAGATAATTCGACAATACCATAAGAATCACATACAATAACCAACCAATGTTAAACAATTTTTTATTCATAACGGCACTCTCCTCTAGCTTAGGGATTCATAATGCTAACAGTTTTTTAAAATAAAATCTTGAAATATTCAGTTCAATAGGCTTTAATTGTTATTTTGATTGTATGCTTCACTATTTGTAACAATCACACTGGTTTTTGAAATAAATTTAAGCTCCAACAGAAGTCAAGTTTGCACTAAGAATAATCATTATCACCAAAATAACGAAGAGAATAATACGCTTCAAAATAATTCCCCTGTAATATTTATTACTACTTAATAAGGATAAATTCTTAACTCTAATCGCATCTTCCTTATTCAACAACCCTGCTACGTTTGTTTAATAAGTTCCATAAAAAAAGGCGTTAATCCTTCTTAGATCAACGCACCCGATTGTTGAATAAACTTTTTATATCCATTTTGCAAACCACGCAACATAATATGCAGCCGGGATAAAGATAAGTTGTGCCATGAATGTACCTACAAGTTTTGAGCTTATCATCGTTAACGAGTAACTTTTCAGAAAAATATACTTGCTTTCTTTCTTAACCACTCTGTCAGCTAGAACTGAAGCTTTTGGATCAATGAATAATGTTAAAAGGATCGTTGCAATACCGTTAATAATGCCAGATGACATTAATGCTGCTTGTGCATAATCTTTTGGTACCAACATTGAAGCATAAATAGAAGAAAGTACGCCTATTGTAAAAACCGCAGAGATTACAACATTTATAACAAATAAACGTTTAGGAATGGTACTCATTGTAATTCCGTTTAGATATGAAATCTTCGGAATTCTAATACACTTTATAAGTTTTTTAAATCCGCATAAATTTAAATTCTTAACTAGTAGTTTAATTATTGAACCTCTTTCATTTGAAAGCTGAACAATAGCTCTTGAAAAGATGGTGATGAATGTCGGAAATAACAGTATACCAACGATAACACCTACGGACGTTACACCAATTAGTACGCGATATTGTCCTTCAATAAAGGATAATTTATTTGAATTTGGTGCCTCCGCAATAAGTTTTGCGGTTAAAGGTTGTTGGATCATCGTAGAAAATCTCGATACAATAACCATTGTACTGAACAATGATAACGCTGTAGCTATGAGCTTTACTCTAGCTCCAGATATTCGGGTTGAATAAGCTAAGGTTTCAATGACCGTTATTATTAAAAGAAAAATAGATATGATTATTACTTTACCTGTGATTAAGTCCATTTTTTATCTTCCTTCACAAAGAATAATACCAATTATTTCTCAACATTCCCCTTAACACAAGCATAATAGCAAAAAAGCTTTCTTATTTACAGATAAGCACCTGATTGTGGAATAAGTAACAAGTAAGTTAACAGTTATTTAAACATAGATTTCAGCTCTTCAGGAACAATTACAACATCCTGAATTTCATATTTATCGTTAGGAGTTAAGTTAAGTAAAACCATTTCGTTATTATCAAATTCTAGCAACTGATAAGTTTTATAAGTTGTACCGGCACTCATTAATTGTTTTACTTTTTTTAAACCTTCATCTGAGATTTGTTCCTTTCGCCCTTCAGCCATAAGAGTTTTAGCGAGTTCGTAATTTTCAACTCTAACAGCTTCCTTGAACGACAATCCTACATCAACAGGTTCTCTTTTAGTTACTCCTTTCTAAATAACAATTCCTAAAAAAAGATTTAAACAAACAGAAAAAGCAATTACAATACTTTTGAGTTTCATAATTACCTCCCTTGTATTTATTACTACTTGTTCTTTCGCAATCCTGCACGGTTTATGAGTAAGAGAAATGCGAAGAACCATCTTATTGATGTCCAGCCATTGTACCCGATTGTGGAATAACTAGTACAGGAAGACTTTCCAATAGGTATAGTAATTTAAAAAATAAAACGCTCTGAGTGTACGACTCAATACTTTATTGCATCTAATATTAATGATGGAAAGGCTAGTTTATCTCCTTGATTTCTAGGATCAAACTTCTTGGAGCGAAAAATAACACCATCCTGACCATCCCATTCATTAAAGTGAAATTGACCGTCCTCATCACAGTATTCAAGTAAAGTTACTTTATACCCAGCAGCTTCAAATATTTTCGTTAAAGTTTTATAATTATAAACTATTTTATGACTTGAAGCAGGATGGTCTATTGGTCCAGGTCCACCTACTTTTATTATGTTTTGGTAATCCTTGTCTCGAAAATATCCATCAGGAACTGCACAACGAATATAACCTTTTGGTTTTAAAAACTTATAACATAGTTGTGCTGCACCAATCCCTTCTTCATAGGAAAGGTGCCCCCAAACGTGTTCGGCGAGAATAGCTGTTAAAGAATTTTCATCAAATTTTTTATTCCAGGTATCCATATCAATTAAATTAAGTTCATCTTGCTGAGTATGTATCCAACCTAGATTATTATTGTACTCGCCTGCTCCAATAACTACTTTGATTTCTTCTTGTTTTATTACCAATTGTTTCACCCCGAAGTTATTTATTGTCTATAAAACACAAAGGTTATTCTATTCACACCTCAGAATTCACCTATCCATGAAAATCAATCTTACCTTTAAAATTCAATAAAAAAGAGCACTTCCCCTTCTTGAAGAAATGCACCCGATAGTTGAATAGAAAAACAAATAAAATCCAAAACGTTTTTATCTATTTAACTTAGTGTTTAATACTTCTATTGAGAAAGCTTCTATTAATTCTTCTTTTTAATTAGTTGTCTAAGGTCCACAAATAAGTACATAGAACCTACAAATATCAACAGAAAAATTATAAATTCCATAATATCAGGTCCAATAAACCCGTTGGTGAATGACAAGAAATAAAACAAAAAACCGAATGAAATGTATATAGATGCCGTTATATGTTTCATAATTATCTACTCCTCATTTAGAATAAGTAAGATTTTCCTTCTTTCACAATCCTGCTCGGTAGTTCAATAAGTTCCATAAAAAAAGCGCTAATCCTTCTTGGATCAACGCACCCTATTCTTGAACAAAAATTGATTAACTAAAGCACGAGAAGTTCCATGCTATTCACGTCGTTTTATTCTTTTGTCTGGTCCTTATATCTCCAGCAATTCTATGGAATTACCATCTGGATCTGATATTCCTACTGAGGATCGACTCTCCTCTCTATTAATTCCCTGAATATGTTTACCACCACACTGAGAAACTTTAGAAAGTATTTCTTCCAAGTTTGATACTTGTACAGTAAATTGGATATTATTTTTTTCAGCTTTTATACCCAGCATTTCATTCGGACAAAATAATAAACCAATTTCCCCAATCTTTCCTTTATAAAATCGAAAGTCCCCCACCTTAAAAGGACTCAATTCGGCGTTTAAAAGTTGATTGTAAAAATTAACCATCTCGTCCTCTTGGTTATAAGCAATTGTAATTTGTGAGATTGCAAAAGATATTCCATTCATAACTAACACCTCCATCTCTTATTCAGCAATCCTGCTACGTTTGTTGTTTATAATTAAAAACAAAAACAATTTTGTTCAAAACTCTTCATTAAATAATAATTTTGTTTAACCTCATTAGTTTAGAGCCATTGACCTCAGTGGAAAAACTAAATTTTTCGTAGTAAGATACTAATCTGTCAGGACAATACAGCTCTACCCTTTCAACATTAGCTACCTTAGGGTGTTCTAAAATTTCGTTGATTAGTAAAGTTCCTATCCCATTATCTCTATATGATTTTTTTGTAATCACATCAAATATAAAAGCTCTATAAAGAGTATCTGTAATAACACGAGCAAAGCCAATCAATTCGTTAGTTTCGTTACTTAATATACCTATACTTACCCCGCTATTAGATATTAGTTCCTTAATTGATGATGGATCTCTGTTTTGAGTCCACCACTCGTTTTTAAATAATTCATAAACCTCTAATATAAGGTCTTCGTTAAACTCTTGAATAACTGTGTAATTCATCTTTTACCCTCATTCATTTATATATTTTGATTTACACCAATTATTTCAAATTTATACAATTTGTACAATCTACTTCTTCCACAATCTGGACCGTTTGTTGAATAACAGAAATAAAAAAAGACTCACGTTAAATGAGCCTTTTAAATATAAATTATGCGATTCCGGTTAATTATGAAAAATCACATTAATCCCCAACAGCAGCATTCCGATCCACTACATCATGGACGAGAAGTACACCTAGTTGATGGTGCTCATTTTGATAGAGTGATCCTTGAACGAATCTAATCTCACCATTCAGGTTAAGAACTTCAAGTTTGCAGTATGCAGCGTTGATTTGAAGGGCTTGGTACAAACTTGTTTCTTGAGAAAGTGTTACTCCGTTTACTTTCACAATGACTTCGCCGATCTTTAATCCCATCTTTGCAGCAGGTGTTCCTGGCACGACTGAAAGAATCATAACTCCCTGATCTCTTGGCACAAAGTGCGAGGGTCTTGAATCATCACGTTGACTTGTTACGAGGGTGATGAGTTCGCGACCAGCAAGCCCCGCAGCAATGGCTATCGCAATTAATAGCGGTAAATTATAAAAATGACCGACTGCTGCAATGCCTGTTACGATAAACCCTAGTAGTATTACTTGTCTACCAAGGTGTTTAATCGCTTCTTCTGGAAGCGTATGTGTGACCAGCTGACGATATCCAATGGCAAACGGCACGAGGAAGAATGAAAATCCTACCGCGCCCATTGGGAACAGCGGCCACCAGTCTAGTACAGGAATGGAGCCTACAGGAAGTACTAAGAACTGAGGAACAATCCAAAATCTCGTAGCTTCATGTGCCCCAATATAATGTCCTCTTTTACCTTTGAACAGTCGAGGGGACGTGCGATCTGCACCTTTCCAGATAACCAAAATTCCTTCTTGTATCAAAAGAACACCAATAATGACCGCTAATGAATCAAGCGGCGTTTTCTGAACATCTACAATCCATCGATCTACAAAAGAAATACCAAGTTGAAACTTAGGGAGCAATAGCCCGACAACTGCCGATAAACTTACAGCATAAGCCGGGTTCATAAACCTTGTTTTAAACGTTAATCCTAATGCCAGATAGACGACTCCGATTAAAGCAATCATTCCAAGCGGCAATGTAATACCAGCTGCCACAAAGATTACAGAACCGATGAGTCCGATCAGAATACCTGGCAGCAATGAAAATATTAAATTATCAATAACAGGATGCACGCGTACTTTAAACTCTTTTCTCTCTCGTTTCACACGTTTTAATCCAATTAAAAAAGCTACAAGAATAAAAACGTAAAAAAGCGGGTGTGAAAAAAGCAGCAGCATGCCCTGAAGTAATTCTTTCACAAAGGTGTCTGTCATGTGCGGTCTCTTCCTTTCTCAACTTTCAATTCATCCACTTTTTCTTCAATACGTTTCAACCTTCTATCCGTACTCACAGCTCGCTTCACTAATAACCCCACTCCAACGATAATGGCGATCAGCACCAAAAACAAAACCAGCTGATAAAGAACATCTCCAACATTCAATGACTGCATATTGTCTACCCCTTTAAACATGACAAAGGATTTTATCTTTCTAATCGTTTGATTTTCATTTTTTTAATACCCGCCATGGAAATTCTTCAAGGATTTTATTTGTTTTTGTTAAGACTTCCCTGAATAGTTGATTGGAGCGCAAGGTGCGAGACTCCTGCGGGACAGGCCGGCAGGTGAGACACTTATACGTGAAGCGTACGAATGTGGCTCACCGCCTGCCCCGCGGAAAGCGAGCAACCTGAAGCGCAAATCAACCTCTTTCAAAGACATCGAAGCTTCACCAAAAAAATCCGTAGAGAATAATTTCCTCTACGGATAGTATTCGTGTTTCAGTTGTTTTTTCCTGCCATAATCCCTTATTTTGCAAGCAATTCAATCGCCGTTTTACGTTGAACATCGTTCTTATCATCACGGATGGAATCGATCACTTTTGCCTCCATCTTACCAGCTGTCTTCGTATCGACTTTCCCTGTTGCTGGCAAGTTGTTCGCACGCTGGAACGCGGTTACCGCAGCTTGCGTCTTTTCATCAAAATAGCCATCTTCTCTACCCGTTTGGAACCCTAAACCGTTCAACATCACTTGAGCGTTCTTTACTTGCTCATTGTTCATATCAAACTCTAATGCTTTCTTCTCAACCGTAATAGGGTTTGTGTAGAAGTAGTCTGGCTGCTTCACTTCAAAAGTAGGCTTTACCCCTTTTTTGTGAATCCAGTTTCCATCAGGTGTCAGCCACTTAAACAATGTAAGCTTGATGTTCGATCCATCCCCAAGATCAATCGATTGCTGAACCGTACCTTTACCGAACGATTTCTCACCAACAAGGTCATAGTTTCCTGCTTCTTTTAAGGCAGCAGCTAAAATTTCGGACGCTGACGCACTACCTTTGTCGATCAAACCGATGATCGGATAATCTTTCTTTTCTTTTAACTTCGAAACATAACGTTCTTTGTTGCCTTTACGGTCTTCGATCTGAACGAATGGTTTCTTTTCAGGAATGATCTGACGAAGAATGCTATCAACCGCTTCTAGATAGCCTCCTGGATTACCACGAACGTCAATAACAAGACCATCAATCTTTTCTTTTTCTAACTCAGTCAACTGTTTCTTAAAATCAGATCCCGTTTTTTCTGAGAAAGATGTGATTTCAAGTACACCGATCTTTTTCCCTTTTACTTCTTCAATATCAGAGTAAACAGTCTCAATCGGAATCTCATCACGAGTTACTTTGACTGGCATTACATCGTTTACGCCTGTGCGTTTTACACCAAGAGTCACGACAGATCCTTTTTCGCCACGGATTTTTAACACGGCTTTATACAGATCTAGGCCTTCAACGCTTTTACCGTCGATCGTGATGATCTGATCGTTTGGCTTTAATCCTGCTTTTTCGGCAGGTGAATCTTTGAACGGTGCGACGATCGTTACTTTACCGTCTACCATACTTACTTCTGCACCGATTCCTTCAAAAGAAGAATCGAGTGACTGTGTAAACTGACTTGCCGTTTCTTCATCCATATAAACGGAATATGGATCTTTTAACGTTTTGACCATTCCTTGAATGGCACCTTCAAGGAGTTTGTCACGATCAACATCTTCTACATAACGAGAAGAGATGATCTCATACGTCTTCTGAAGCTTCGCAAACTCTTCGTCGTTGTCGACTTTCGTTGCGGTCTTCGGAAGATCGTTTACTTCACCGTTCTGTACATACTTCGAATCGTTTCCAAACAGTGCCATCGAACCATACATGCCACCGGCACCAACAAGCAAGGAAAGAACAATCAGCAGGGCCAACATTTTTTTATTTACGTTCATTCTGCTCACCTCGTTTTTGCAGGAAAAGGCATCACACCCTGCAAAGTGCGATGCCTTCCATTGTAAGAGTCTTTAGGCAACAGCCTGTCTCCTACTTCACTATATGAATAGCTTGTTTACTTTATGTGTTTATTTTACCAGTAAGCCGCAGGATTTACAGCATTTGTTTTTCCTGCATTCCAAGGTCCTTTGTGAAGTTCAAAGTGTAAATGCTGACCAAATGAATGTCCAGTGTTCCCCATGTTGCCTAGGAACTGCCCTTTTGAAACAGATCCGCCTGATACAGCGCGGCTGCTCATGTGAGCGTAAACCGTTGTCCATTGCTGCCCACCGATCGAGTGAGAGATGTATACAACGTTTCCGTATGAAGATGAGTACTCAGAACGAATAACTGTTCCATCTGCAGCTGCATAGATCGGAACGGTTCCACCTTGAGCGATGTCGATTCCTTCATGCATACCACTACTTCTGTTACCAAATCCAGAAGAAATTCTTCCAGCGGCAGGTTTGATGATCATACCGTTACCTGAAACAGGTCCCATTGAAGGAGCTGATCCACCTGAAGACGATGATTCACGAGCAGCTTTTTCACGTGCAGCTGCACGAGCTTGTTCAGCACGGAACGCATCTTCTTGAGATTTTAGAAGGGCACCTTCGTTTTCGATCTTATGTGCTTCAGCATGCAAGGAGTCTTCTTCTTTTTTAAGAGAAGCCATCAGACGAGTTTTCTCATCCATTTGCGCTTTTAATTGCTGTTGCAACGCTTGTAATTCTTTCATTGCGTTTTGTAGGTTAACTAGTTTTTTCTCAACGTCTGCCATCTTTTTCTCTAGAAGCTCTTTATCTTTCTTTTGTTCTTCTAAAAGCTGACGATCTTGTTCTGCAATCATGTTCAATGCTAGAACGCGGTCAAGAAAATCACCAAAATCTTTTGAACCAAGAACAACTTCTAAGTAAGAAACAGCTCCGCCAGATTCATACATAGAGTTAACACGTTCTTTTAATAGAGCATCTCGCTTATCGATTCGCTTTTGAACAACAGCGATCTCGCCCTTTAATACGTCGATCTCTTCTTTTGTTTCTGTAATATCTGTTTGTTTCGCTTGTACTTTCAGATCTGTTTCAGAAGAAAGCTTATCAATCCTTGCTACTTCAGCCTCAATCGCTTCCTGGCTGCTTTTGTTCTTGTCCAGCTTAGCTTTTGCAGCCTCCGCTTTCTTTGCATTTTCTTGTTGTTTTTTCTTGATGCTTGATAAAGATTCCGCGTGAACGACGGATTCAGAGTGATACCTAGTAAAGGCGCCCAGTGCTAAGCTTAGTGAAAGCACTGTACCAACCACTTTCCTTTTCATTCGTTTTCCTCCCTAACCCCAATTAATTGTTTCGTTTTTCTTGGATCTCTTTATTTCTGCTATCTTTACTTAAATCTTCAAGAACTTACGAACAGACGTTAAGCTTCCCCAAACGCCGATCACTCCACCAATCAGAATCATCAACAGCGCTAGCTGCGGGATAAGTGGTGTTACTGGCAATAGCTCAATGAATACTGTTCCTAATTTTTGATTAACGATATCGAAAATCGCTTGATAGCCTACTGTGATAACAACGATCGGAAGTACAGCACCCGCGACACCTAATGCAAATCCTTCAATGAAGAACGGCCAGCGGATAAATCCATTCGTCGCACCAACGAGTTTCATAATTTCAATCTCGCGTCTTCGTGTTACGATTGTTAATTTTATAGTATTTGAGATGAGGAACATCGCTGTGAATACAAGTCCTAATACGAGGACGATCCCAACGTTGCGGGCAACATCTGTTACTTTAAAGAGTTTCTCGACGGTCCCTTTTCCGTACTCAACTTTGTTTACAAATTTAAATTTCTCAACTTCTTTTGCTACAGCAGCCGTATCTTGTGGCTTTTCTGTATAGATGATGAACGCATCTCGCAGTGGATTTTCATTCTTAAGTGATGAGAAGGCTTTCCCTTCATCTCCTAAACTTTCGATCAGTTCATCAAGACCTTCTTCTTTAGATTGATACTCTACCTCTTTTACCTTACCAAGCTTTTCGAGCTCTTGTTTATAACCATCGTAACTTTCAGGCTTTTCTGTTCGTTCGATGTACGCTCTGATCTGTACATCGTCTTCAATCTGACTTGCAATATAGTTAATGTTCAAGAGGATTGCCAAGAACACGCTTACTAATAGCAAGGTTACCGTTACAGCAGAGATGGAAGCAAAGGACATCCAGCCGTTTCTTCCCATGCTCTTGAATGCTTCTACAAAATGTCGCTTTAAAGTTCTAATCTTCATAGCCGTAATCCCCCTTCGCCTCATCACGTACAATTCGGCCGCCTTCGATGGCGATTACGCGCTTTGTGATCGTATTTACAATTTCTTTATTGTGAGTTGCCATAACAACTGTCGTTCCACGAGTGTTAATCTCTTTAAAGATATCCATGATCTCCCACGCTGTTTCTGGGTCAAGGTTACCTGTCGGTTCATCCGCAATCACAACTGGTGGATGGTTTACGATTGAACGTGCAATGGATACACGCTGTTGCTCTCCACCTGATAACTCATCAGGGAACATGCGCGCTTTGTTTTTTAGTTTTACAAGATCAAGAACTTCCATAACACGTTCTCTGATCACTTTTGGCGATTCTTCAATAACTTCAAGTGCAAAAGCTACATTTTCGTATACCGTTAAACGCGGCAACAGTTTAAAGTCTTGAAAGATAACCCCAATCTTTCTTCGTACTTTAGGAATCTGTCTTTCTTTCATTTTTGCAAGGTTTGTTCCATTAATAATAATTGAACCTTGTGTCGGTTTCTCTTCACGATACATACATTTTATAAACGTGGATTTACCTGCTCCACTTGGTCCGACTACATAAACAAATTCACCTTTTTCTATGTAGACGTCAATTCCGTTAAGTGCCATAACACCGTTCGGATACGTTTTCCAAACATCAACCATTTCTATCAAACAAAATCACTTCCTTACTACCCCAAAAAATATTTCCCTGATCAATCAACAAGTTCTATATAAAGGTCTTTCGACAAAAACGCGATATATGTCATTTTTTTTCCGCAATAACTATTATAACATCTCGTACTGACAATTTTATTACAGTTGTGTTTCATCTTCCCTCAAACAAGGGACCATGGTCATGTTTTCTGATTTACGTAAGACATAAAATACGACACAATTCGCTGTAATCCTTCATATATCATTAAAAACCTGCAGGGAGACTTTTCGACACAAGCACTATAAAACCGACCATCGCTAAGAATTTTCGGGTCTTTTGGCCTGGTATTGTAGGGGTTTTTTCATAAGATAGTTCTTTAATTCTAGTAAAATGGGCACCTATGTGTGAATGGTACTTGAAAACAAAAGAAAACCAGTCGAGACGAGTCCCAACTGGTTACAGTTTTAAGTAATTATCCGCGTTTAAAGCCTTCTCCCAACACTTCATTCGCATTTACAACGATTACAAAAGCATCTGGATCTACACCTTTTACGTATTGTTTCAATTTTGTTACTTCATATTGAGCGACTACGACCATCAACATCGGTCGTTCATCTTGTGTATAACCACCGAACGCATTGATTTTCGTAACCCCTCTATAAATGTGAGTCAGAATCCCTTGACGAAGCTCATCTTCTTTATCTGAAATGATCAACGCCATCTTAGTCGTCCCTAGCCCGATCTGAACCACATCAATCGTTTTTGCCGTAATAAACATTGCAATAAGTGCATACAGAGCTTGTTCGATCCCAAAAAATAGTGCAGACGACGTAACAATTGTTCCATCTATAAGAAGGATGATCGATCCGAGTGAGGCACCCGTATATTTATGGACGATCTGTGCGAGCAGATCAACGCCACCCGTAGACGCTTTTCCACGGAACACGATCCCAAGACCAGCCCCAATTCCAAGTCCACCAAAAATCGCGCCAAGCAATGGATCTTCTGTAGCTGCTCCCCATCCTTCAAAAATAAAAACGAAGAAAGGAAGCACAACGGTTCCTACGAGCGTTTTTGCACCGAATCGTCTGCCGAGGAAAAATAATCCCGCAAAGAAGAGCGGAATATTTAAACTCCACTGTACAATAGAAGGTTTCCATTGAAAGAGTCCGTATAGGATCGTCGATATACCGCTCACACCGCCAGAAGCGATCTGGTTCGGTAACAAGAATACCGAGAATGCGAGTGCCACTAGTCCTGATCCAATCACAACATATACATATTCTAAAATGAGTTCAACAGTCGGGTGAAGGATCCCACGACGTTTTCGCATAGCCATCATCATTGCTGTCTTAACCCTCAAACTTTCATAAGGAATTTCTTTAAACCGAGAAAAAGTATACCAATCACAGTATACCCTTGTAAATGAGACCTTAGTGCCGCGGTGATGGGGTGAAGTGTGGGGGATGACGTTCGAGTTGGTTGAGGTAGTTTTTTGGTGTGTCGTAAATTATGAGAAACGTTGATTAGTGTCGAAAAATCGACTAACGTGATATTAACTCAATTAATGTGAATATTACTGATTTAACGTGAAATTATCGAAATTAACGTAAATATAATTCAATTATCGTGAATATCGTGCGTGTCATCATAAATTCATTGAGTTAAAATACACTGAAAATAGCTATTTCACCTTTTGTTCACCTCTCAAAAAACCTTCATAGTAGAAAAAAGTAGCTTAGGAGGTCCATTTTGATTATAAAACATCGTTCTCGACCTATTATTATAAAAAAATTAGAGTCACTTCTAAAGAGATTACCTCTATTAGATGAAAAAAGAGAAGAAATTCGCAATGCACTTAGAAAATGTTTATCTGGCTATCGAGGCGAACAGTCTTTGGACTATTATTATCGATATTTGACATCCAACAACCTCCGCTTTCTACACGGAATTAGAATCTTACATAAAGATTACTTTTTTCAAATCGACACCCTTATAATCACTCCGAACTTCCTTCTTATTATTGAATGTAAAAATATCGCAGGACACTTATATTTTGAGAGTCCATATGATTCAATGATTCGTTCACTTAATAATCAACGAGAAGCGTTTGATAATCCGGTTGAGCAAGTGAAACGACAGTCTTATCACTTGATGTCTATTTTAAATGATCTCAAATGTCCATCGGTCCCAATTGAATCCCTCGTGGTTATGACCAATTCATCAACGATAACAGAATTCTCTCCAGCCTATAAAGAAGCTCGCTCAAAAGTAATCAAAAGCTCAGGTCTAGTTCCTAAAATTGAAGTGCTAAGCAACAAACACCCAGGAACAATACTCTCAATAAAGGAAATAAAAAGAATTATTAAGCATCTTCTAAAGCAGCACCTACCTGAAGATCCGGATGTTTGCCGCAAATTTTATATTGATCCTGATTCTCTGTTGAAGGGTGTATTCTGCCCTGAATGTGATGTACAGTTTTTAAAACGTCACCAAAGAAGTTGGTATTGTTTTACATGCAGAAAAGTTTATAAAAATGCTCACGAATCAGCATTATTGGATTATGCTCTGCTAATTTCCATGACGATTACCAACAAGGACTGTAAAGAATTCCTCAACTTACCTTCAACCAGTCAAGGTTATCACATCCTAAAATCGCTAAACCTCCCCTTCACAGGTAATCGAAAATCCCGCATCTACCATCTTGATAACCTCGTTAAAAAAACAACCTCTAAGGAAGACGTTTCTCCTTAAAGGTTGTTCCACTATCAGTTATTGCTGGATGCCTAGTTCTACTAGGATGGTTTCTAGTGTTTTTCCTTTGTATTTCTTTCTAGGTGACGGTGTATCATCCACATGCTGATTTTGCAGCAGATAATTGGTTTGTACATATTTCATATCTTTTGCATCCACCTTTCCGTCGAAGTTAATATCTGCATCACGCTTCGCTGTTCCCCACGCGTTTTGAATCTCCATCGCATCATAAATGTCGATCACGTTATCCTGGTTCACGTCCCCCGCTTTTACATCAAGTGCGGTAATAAATCGGCTTTGACCGTAAAGTTCACCATTGTGTTCAAACCCGATATAGACTTTCCCTTTCGTCAAAAAGTGTCCAGGGACTTTCATTTCAACTGTGAATGCTTCTTTTTGCAGAGGCAGCTTGTCGTACTTGTATTGACCGTTGTCCGCAATGCGGGCTGATGGATCATGGGCGTTCCCTTGTGCATCGATAATCTGTAAAGAGCCACCTACTTTCGTCCAATCACGTTTTTCTGTAACGGTTCCTTCATCGTTTTTGAACCCTTGTGGTGTGATGTAACCATTGGCTGTAGAGAATTGTGGCTTCACTAACCAAGCAAAAGGAGCTTGAAGGACTGTTGTTGTGATAGTATTGTTATCCGTTACTTTTACATCCGGAAGCACACCTGCTCGAGTCGCGTAATAGGCATCACTTACTTTTAGCGTTACGTCAACGAGGTCAGCATGATCTAAAACACCGCTTTCTTCATTAAACTGAACCGTTATGACGCCATCTTTTACATCAATAGAGCCTTTATCTTTAAAGGAGTCACTTAGTTTAGCATCAACTAGTGAGACCGCTCCATAACTGCTGCTATTCAAGTTCCATTCTGCTTTTGTAAGATTCGTTAAGTTGTCTAACGAAAGGGTTGCTTTTACTGTATCTCCTGTTTTCAACACACCTTCTTTACTCTTTGTGTAGGAAACGGCCGTACCTTCTTTAACAAAATAATAATTTTTCTGCATCGCTTGATTTCCGGCTAAATCAAAACCGTCCATACGGAAATTGAGTGCCTTAACTTTTTCATTCATCGCAATCTCTTCAACGAACTTTCCTTCTTTGTCCATTTTGATTGCAGATGACGGAAAAGCGGAGTTCCAATAGTAGATCATCTTGTTTGAAGATTGATCTACGTTAAGGCCAACTTCTTTCATCTTGTCTACAAGTGGATCGTTAATTTTAATATCGAATGGATAGGTTGCTTGACCTGGTTTGTATTCTAAAAACGGTGATTCTCCGTCAAGCGAGCTTTCAAATGTTGGTGCTTCAATATCAATGAAAACGTGGCGATTTTCAATAATTTCTTTCCCAGTAGCTGTGGTAGAAATGAATTTAAGTTTATAGTGACCTGCTGGTGCATAAGAGACCTCAGAATCGATCGGCTCTGTTTCATCACCTGTGAATTTGTAGTACATGCCACTAAATGCGTTTAACACGTAATACGATTGGTTCTCGTTACGTCCACTTAAATTCAGTGTTCCGATAAACCCTAGATCTTTGCCTGTCTTTCCGTCTTGAAGAACCACTTCCATTTTCTCCATTGGTGCTTTAAAGTTAAATTCCATACCCGTGTAGATAGCGCGATACCCAAAGAACCCACCTTGGTTCAAATAGTTTGGAGCAATTGCGGGTGTTGCAAGCTCTAACTTGTTATAACCTTCTTCTGTAATACGAACACTGAATGGAATTCGGTATTGCTCGGCTGACTTTGCATGGTTTGTTAGTGTGATATACCCTTCATAAATTCCCTCTTTGGCCTTTTTCGGAATGTCGATACCCGCTGACACCTTTTTAAAATCTTCACCAGCGATCTTAATTTCCTCTGGAATGTTGATTTGAATGCCATTTTCCTTCAGGCTTGGTGAACCTTTTGTTTCTTTCACTTCAACTTTGAACGTTTTCTTTACGTTGTCATGGTTTTCAATTGTAATGGACTTTTTCAGTGAGAGATTTTTACCAGCATAATGACTACCATATGCAATGCCGCCTGTACGCTCTTTAATCTTTACGAGATTCGTAGAACTAGGAATTAACGTTTCATCGTTTACTTGAAAACTTGTCCCACTGTAAACCGCTTGATAAGGATCTACACGACCTGCACCTACTTCAAATACCGAGTAATCTCCGTTAAGAGGATCGGCAGTGTTCATTAAAATCGTTTTTACATCTTCAGGCTCTAAGTTAGGATTAGCATCGAGCATGAGAGCTGCGATACCAGCTGTATGCGGAGCGGCCATCGATGTACCTGAATATCGAGAATACGCATAATCATAATTTTCTTGATGGGTTGGGTTCACCATATAAGACGGTACGGTAGAAAGAACGGCAACCCCAGGTGCAGTAACTTCAGGTTTCATATCGTACGTTTGTCTTGCAGGACCTCTTGAACTGAAAGCCGCTAACCGATCACCTTCTGTTTGAACCTCAGTATATTTGCCGAACGTAAAATTCGATTTACCTACAGAGATCTGAGACTTAATCTTCTCACCCGCTGCTTTTGTTAACGAAAACGATGGGATAAATGTTGTCGACTCACCTAAATTTGCTTCGATCACTCCATCGACATTGTTATATAGAAGTACTGCAACAGCACCATTTTGTTTCGCGATTGTTACTTTTTCGTTCAGTGTCGTCTCACCACGAGAGATAAGAGCGATCTTCCCTTTTACATCTCTACCTGTGTAATCAGCCGCCTTTCCTAACCCCACATCAACAAGATCATATGATTTACCTTGTAGTTCGTTTAAATGATCAGCGTAATGCCGTGCTAGTCCTGTTAGTTGAATGCCACTCTCACTGCCCACTGATCCTGTAAAAGAAGCAACCGTCATCGGTACATCGCTCGCTCCAATCGTAAGAGCTAATGCTGCAGCACCAGGAGAACCTAGTGTGTATGCGTTAGGACCAGAGTTTCCTGCAGATACGACAGCTGTCACGTCATTAAGAACCGCATAGTTGATCGCTGTACTCGTCGGATAATATGGATCGTTGATACCGGCACCTAATGAAAGATTGATCACATCCATTCCGTCTTTTACAGCTTTCTCGATCCCCGAAATGATGCCTTCAGAAGAGCCCGTCCCATATGGCCCTAGTACACGATATGCATAGATATCGGCATCTGGGGCTACACCTTGAACGGATACATTCGGGTTCTTGCCTTGACCAGCGATCGTTCCGGCAACATGTGTACCATGCGACGTGTAATAGGCGTTGCCGTTAAACTCAGGTTTTTTAGAGTCTTGCCAGTTTTTATACGTCGTTTCCATCGGATCGCTGTCATTATCGACAAAATCATAACCGCCCTTATACACATCTTTTAAGTCAGGGTGATTATAGTCGATTCCAGTGTCTAAGATTCCCACTTTAACACCTTCACCAGTTATTCCCTCATTATGTAGCTGATCAATTTTCAAGTAAGGAATGCTCTCTACAGATGTTCCCGCACTGTTGCTGTTTAAGGCTTTCTCTTCTCCCATCGCAATCGGGTCGACTTTAAACGTTACATCTTTGTAAACGGCCTTAACGGCTTCTGATTGTAAAAGCGTTTCTACCTGATTCGCAGGAAGCTTCATCGCCACACCGTTATATACGGTTTTGTATGTGGAAGTAATTCTGTGTGTTGATTTTTTGGTCATAGGTCCGACCGAAGGAATGAGCTTCTCCACATCTTTCTTAAATTGAGCATGTTCTTGATCTACTTTGATGTCTGCTTGCTGTCGTGTGATCTTTTTGCCTTTCAACTGTGCATCTAATACAGCTGCTTGTCCGGGCTTTGACTGAAATTGAACGATTACGGAGATTTCTTTTTCACTCTGTAGATCTTCTTTTTTAAAGCCTTGAAGGCCGAAGACATCTGTAAGTTCAAGCTGCTTTAAAGCTTCTCTTTGTTTAGCGGTAAGCGAAGTCAGTATATCCTCAGCTTTAAAAGGTGCAGCACTTGTTTTTGGCGTAAACATTGTTGTGTTTGGAGATAGCAATAATCCCGCAGCTAAGGTAAGTGCCGTAGATTTTTTTATAAAAGATATTGTTTTCATCATTTCCCTGCTTTCTTTGTGGTTTTCAAATCATTTTTTATCACCTATTGAAGCGGTCTAATTAATGAATATCTTGGATGTTAAATTTTTCTAGTAAAACAAACTGCGGTCAGCACCTCTTTTCTATTTTTTGAATTTTTAGTAGATTCATATGTAATTGTAAATGCAGGATTGCCTTGTCGCTATCGGGGTTTCACACATGACTTGCTACCTATATCAACACAAAACTTAATAGGATTTTTTAAAAAAATGAGGTGTGAAATAGGGAAATAGCCTTAAAAAACGTTCAACTGAATTGGGGTTTTCTTTAGTAGAATAGAAAAAGGAGAGAATTTCTTAATAGAGATAGGGGGGCATCTCATGCTTGAAGGAAAAATCATAAAATTCTATCGTGAGCTCAGAAATATGACACAAAAAGAGCTTGGAGACGGTATATGTTCAGGTACACATGTGAGTAAGATCGAACGAGGATTGACTGAGGTTTCCAATGAAACGATCCAGTTTTTAGCGAATCGATTACAGATCGATATTCAAAATGAGATGAATTTGTACAGAAGTGTGGAACTTCTCTTAAAAAAATGGGAAGAAGCAATCATCATGAAACTGGACGTCAAAACAGAGAACATTAAAAAGCAACTCGAACAGATCGCTTTGTTGCAGATCCCAGATTTTCATCGCACCCACACCCTTTTATTAACACGCTATTACATACTCACCGAACAAAGAAATAAGGCAGAAACCCTTCTTCAAGAGATGGAAAGATGGACCGAACTCTCACCTCGTGAAAAGAGTATGCTTCTGCATATTAAAGGAATCTATGGACTTCAGATGAAGCATGATTATTACGAGGCTATCGATCTCTTAAAACAGGTAGACTCTACTTATTACAACAACCCAGAATACTATTATCATATGGCTGTCGCGTATCACTCTACCAATTCCCGCGTCCTGTCATACTATTACGCTAGCAAAGCGCTTCGCTTTTTCGAAAGGTCGCACTGCTATGCCAGAGTGATTGAAACAGAAATGCTCATGTTGATTCAAATCGAACAAGAGCCAACGAGCGGGCCACAGAACGAAAAATATATAGAACTGATCGAGATGTGCGAGAACTTTGGCTTGGAAAAACAAAAAGCGCTACTTCTTCACAACTTTGGCTATCACTCCCTTCTCCATGGCCATTTTGAAAATGCATGTCAGTACTACAAAGAATCGATGCAGCTAAAAGATCCTAACACTTCCAACTACTTAGGCTCACTTGAAGGATATGTGAATGCTGCCACTCTTTTAGGAAAAGAACCGATTACAAAGCTTCTTCAACTCGCAGAAAAAGGAATAAAAACAGCGCATGAGAACGGAAGCACTACGTTTGTTCACTTCTTTCAGATGCATATCTATCGATTGAAAAAGCAATACGACGAATATTATCATTACCTCGAAACAGAACTGTATCCGCATCTAAAAAAACTAGGTTATGTCTTGCCTGCTGAACACTATGAGATTATCCTGTTTGATTTCTATCATCAAAACGGAGATGTTAAACGGGCTAATGAATACGCGAAATTCATAGCAGACAAGAACCGTCGTACGAATCATTTTGTTTAAAAAATACATAAAGAAAGGAAGCCGCAGCGGGCTTCCTTTTCGTCTTTTAAGAAGGACGTCTCATTTGCACGACCTTATTTTCTTCTTCCATGGCGAGCTGTTCTTTTACGAGTTTCTTTTTATAGACCACGCGTGACAGCATGATGCTGATCTCATAAAGGACAAGTAGTGGAATAACGACTAGAAAATCCGACACTAAGTCTGGCGGTGTGATCAAGACGGCAACAACAACAAGTCCGAAGTACGAGACTTTTCTAGCTTTTGTTAGCACTTGTGGATTTAAGATTCCGAGCGATGTTAAGAACATAACCACCAATGGAATTTCAAACAAAAAGCCAAACGGAAGCGTTAGATTCATCATGAACTTAAAGTATTTTTCTGAAGTGAAGAACGTTTGGAAATGCCCTTCAGATAATCCTAACAGGAAATTTAAAACCATCGGGTAGACGATAAAATAACCGAATGATAAACCTAGTAAAAACAAGAAAAAGAGTGCTGGAATATAGGACAGTGTCACCTTCTGCTCTCTCTTACTCAGTGCTGGTTTGATAAACATCCACGTTTGATGAGCCGCAACCGGAATCGTGAACGCAATCGCGATGACACCGGATATCATAAAATACACCCATAAAATCTCGCTTGGTCCAAGAACAGCAAGCTGCTGATCCAAATCACGGATCAGCCAGTCATAGATCGGCTGAACGTAGAAAAAGGAAACAGAAAGAACGGTTATGAATACGGCAAGTGTAATAATAATGCGTTTTCTAAGCTCACCAAGGTGTTCCACAAAGTACATTTCTTCAGCTTTCATCATAAAACAGCCTCCTTTCTATCCTTAGTGGTTCATTTTTGTTTGATGTGTCTTGTTTGGACTTTAGGTTCATGTGTATTGGAGTTCAACCCACGAGTTTTAAATCTAGCCCATCATGAACAAAAAGATGCGGACTCTAACCGCGCCCGCATCTTCCACTTTTCTTTATTTTGACTGCGGCTTTTCTTCTTTTTCATCAGAAGACATGAGGTCTTTCGCTGAGTTCTTGAACTCGCGAAGCGTGCTTCCGAATGCTCGTCCGATCTCTGGCAGTTTAGATGGCCCGAAAATGATAAGCGCAATGATTAAGATCAAGATTAATCCGGGTACTCCGATGTTTGTGAAACCCATGTAGATCGCCTCCTCAAATTTTGGTGATCATTTGTTACTTTCTGTCTCAAAAAAAATTAGAACTTGAAACCAGTAATTGCTACAACAGATGGACGCGGCGTGTTGCCTCCGCGTACTTGCGGCCACGTGCTTGTTGGATTTGCTTTATCTTTCGTTTCCTCACCTGGGTGCTGAACACTTAGGAATAACGTTTTTTCATTCGGCGTGAAAGATGGTCCTGTTAACTCTGCTTCTTTTGGAGCAGATGCAAACTGGAACGCTTCTCCTTTAACACGGCCGATCGTAGGGATCATGAACATGCCATTGTTACCAAAGCTTGTCCACGCACCAGAATTCAGCTTGCTTGATGAAATATCCGTCACTGTCCATAGGTTTGCGTTTGAATCAAACGTTAGATTGTCAGGTGCACTGAATCCGCTTTGACGACCGCCTGCTGCAAAGATCTCAAATTCAAAGCTCTCTGCGCCATGATCTTCATCTTTTTCAAAAAAGCGTGTGATGTGGCCATGAATGTTACCATGTTTGTCGTTGTTCGTGTGTGCGATGAACACCGTACCGTCAAGTGGTGAAATCTCCACATCTTCCGGGCGATCTGTTGGTGTCGCACCTAGAAGGATTGCCGCATCGTGTGCGTTAACTACTACATCGCCTTGTGTTTTAAACTTTTCTAATAGGTCAGCTTTTCCTGCTGCTTTTTCACGAACCGCATCGATCGTTAATGGTAGCCATTTGCCGTTAGCAAGATCTGCTGCATAAAGTGTTCCCTCTTCTAAAAGCTTGCTGTTGTCTTTGCCTTTAGCTGCAGCGTACTTGCCTTTACTTACAAACTTGTACACACAAGCATCCTTTTTGTCATCTCCCATATAGACAACGACACGCCCGTCGTTTGCAATTCCAACGCTTGCATTTTCATGGTTGAAGCGTCCAAGAGCCGTGTGCTTTCTCACTTTAAAGTTTGGATCAAATGGATCAACTTCTACTACCCAGCCATAATGTGTTTGATCGAGATTAGCGGCTTTTGACGTATCTTCGTAGTTTTCTTCGCAAGATAACACCGTGTTCCATGGTGTACGTCCACCTGAACAGTTCGCAAATGTTCCTTGTGCAGAAGTTGCACTATTTACAGCTGCTGTCCCTTTCGCTGGTCCTGTTAGGGCGAATGGTGTTAATCCTGTTACACGTCGAGCGTACTCTGAATTCGTCTCCATCATCCACTTGCCGTTCTTCACTTTCACTTCGATAATCGAACCGCCTTGGTTGTAGAGCATCTTTTCAATTTGCGCCGGTGTGTATTTACCGTTCACTTTTTCTCCTTCAACATATAAAGGATTTGTATATTCGTGGTTTACCCAAAGCAAGCCATGTTCACTCGATTTGTCGATCGGAAAGTACATCGTAAAGTCATTATTAAATCCAAACGTGTCACCTTTTTTATTAATTACATCACCATAAGATGCAATCACTTCATATTGATATCCTTTTGGAAGGACAAGATCGTCTTTGTCCGTTGGTGCGATCGGGTGGAACTTAAATCCTTTTTTGCGAGGCTTCATGCGCATCAAGCTGTCTGATTGTGCATTAGCAGTTTCTGATAAAGCACCTAACCCTGTCGTAGCTGCAGCAAGTGCTGTTGCGCCTGTACCCAAATACGTTAAAAAGGTTCTTCTATCCAATGGCTTTTTTTCCATGTCATTTCCCCCTAGACCCAAATAATTAATGTTGCATCTATAAGAATACGGTCGAAATATTAAGCCACTATGTAGAGAATTTAAACAAATGTTTAAGAATTTTTAGTTTTTTTATAAAGTTCCAACGTTCGCCGACATAAAATGATCAACCCTGACGGTAGGAATATGATACAAAAAGGATTTGATTATTAGCTCATCAAACCTTTTATAAGATGAAGATTTCTGTTATAGAAAATATAAGTTGGGAAAATAGGGTACTATCCTTTATACTTAAGAAGACAAATGTCCATGTTTTTTCCCAATATACATTCCAACTTAAATAGGTATAATTAACTAGAGAGCTTTATTAGGAGTGAAGCGATGCAGATAGAAGTGGGGAGTTTCGTCATGTATAACGGCAAAGAATATCAAGTCGTTTGGATTTATGACAACGGAAACGTGGAGATCGTAACAGACGGACAACATAGAAAGATCGAGCTTGTACAAGAGGGAGATCTCACACACATACGATAAAAAAACTTCCGGAAGCAAATAGCTCGGAAGTTTTGTTTTTTGTTTTTATTTCATTTTTTGTAGTTTGTATTTGATGGTTTGTAATTGAAATTCACTTGTAATCTCTTAGTACTAGAAAGTTGTTGGTTTTTAACACCCTCGACAAGTTGATTGGAGCGGAAGGTGCGAGACTCCTGCGGGACAGGCCGGCAGGTGAGACACTTATACGTGAAACGTACGAATGTGGCTCACCGCCTGCCCCGTGGAAAGCGAAGCACCTGGAGCGCAGATCAACCTCTCTCAAAAACCTCAAATCATCATCCAAACTAAAAGGTTTTTTTACAACTTAGAACGCAAATAAGAATCAATAAACGGCGTGATCTCACCATCCATCACAGACTGCACATTACCAACCTCAGTATTCGTCCGGTGGTCCTTCACAAGACTATAAGGATGGAAAACATAAGAGCGAATCTGACTTCCCCACCCAATCTCCTTCTGCTCACCACGAATTTCATTCAGCTGTGCCTGCTGCTCTTCCAAACGACGCTGCACCAATTTCGCCATCATCATCTTCATCGCACGCTCACGGTTCTTGATCTGCGAACGCTCCGTTTGACATGAAACTACTGTGTTCGTTGGAATATGTGTCATACGAACCGCAGAGTCAGTCGTGTTAACGTGCTGCCCACCTGCTCCAGACGCACGATACGTATCGATCTTAAGATCCTCTGTACGGATCTCGATCTCCGTATCATCTGTAATCTCTGGCATCACTTCACACGAAACGAATGACGTATGACGACGGCCGGATGAATCGAACGGTGAAATACGTACGAGGCGGTGAACCCCTTTTTCAGCCTTCAAGTAGCCATACGCATTATGTCCTTTGATGCTAAGCGTTACGGATTTAACCCCAGCTTCATCACCTGGTAAGTAATCAAGCGTTTCTACTTTATACCCTTGACGCTCTGCATAACGCGTGTACATACGAAGCAGCATGGACGCCCAGTCTTGAGACTCTGTACCACCCGCACCTGGGTGAAGTTCAAGGATTGCGTTATTTTTATCATACGGTTCGTTCAATAAAAGCTGAAGCTCAAAATCATTCAGCTTTGTGATTAGAGATTTCAGATCTTTTACAAGCTCTTTTTGAAGATCCTCATCTGCTTCTTCTTTTACAAGCTCATGCGCGATCTCAAGATCTTCATAAGCGGAAGCAAGCTCTTCAAACTCGTTCACTTGCTCTTTTAATCCGTTCGCTTCATTAATCACGACTTGTGCTGCGTTTTGATCATCCCAAAACGTAGGTGCACTCATCTCTTCATCTAGTTCTGCGATACGCGCTTTCTTTGTATCGAGGTCAAAGAGACCCCCTAAAGTCGTTGATACGTTTTTCAATAACGTTTAATTCCTGTTTTACTTCTACTAAATCCATAGTCTTTGCACCTCATCTTATAATTGTTCCATCTTTAAAATATGCGAACGCTGTTAAAATTAACCCTTTTTTCACACCTGATTACAAGCGCAAAGAGAGCCTATTAAAAGACTCTCTTCTCTCACGCAACTTCCTATTCTTGTTCAGCTCCGTGACATTGCTTGTATTTCTTTCCGCTTCCGCAAGGACAAGGATCATTTCGCTTGATGTCTTGTGCTTTACGAACCGGCTTCTTCTTTTTTGCGGTATCTTGTTTATCGCTCGGAACAACGGCTTTACCTTCTGCCACTTGTTCACGCTGCATGTTTTGCTCGATCTGAGATTTTAAGATGTAAGTTGTAACTTCCTCTTCGATCGCTGCAACCATCGCTTCAAACATCTCGAAGCCTTCAAACTGGTATTCACGCAACGGATCGTTCTGTCCGTAAGCACGTAGGTGGATACCTTGACGAAGCTGTTCCATTTGGTCGATGTGATCCATCCACTTGCTGTCAACCGAACGTAAGATTACTGCTTTTTCAAACTCAGCGATTTGTTCAGCAGGAAGCTGTGTTTCTTTTTCAGCAAACGCCGCGTGTACTTTCGCTTGAATCTTCTCAATGATCTCTTCACGATCTAGACCGAAAAGATCTTTTTCCGTAAACGTCGGCTCTGTAAACATCACAGCATTCACATAGTCTGCAATCTCTTTCGTGTTCCATTCTTCTTGAACTTCCGCTTCCGGTGTATGAACCGTAACGATTCGCTCAAGTGTAGAATCGATCATGCGAAGAACGATATCACTTAAGTTCTCAGCATCAAGCACTTCTTGACGCTGTGCATAGATGATCTCACGCTGTTGACGCATAACATCGTCATATTGTAAAAGCTGTTTACGAGCATCAAAGTTCGATCCCTCTACACGTTTTTGTGCAGATTCAACAGCTTTTGTTACCATTTTAGACTCGATCGGCGTCTCTTCATCCATGCCAAGACGCTCCATCATCGTCATCAAGTTATCAGAACCGAATCGACGCATCAACTCATCTTCCATCGAGATGTAGAAGCGGGACGAACCTGGATCTCCTTGACGACCCGCACGACCACGCAACTGGTTATCGATACGGCGTGATTCATGACGCTCTGTACCAAGGATGTGCAGTCCACCAACTTCACGAACGCCTTCACCAAGCTTGATATCCGTACCACGACCAGCCATGTTCGTTGCGATCGTAACCATGCCAAGCTGACCCGCATTTTCGATGATCTCTGCTTCACGCTCATGGTTTTTCGCGTTTAGTACGTTATGCTTGATCTTACGCTTCGTTAAAAGCTGTGAAAGAAGTTCAGATGTTTCAACGGCAACCGTACCTACAAGGATCGGCTGTCCTGTTTTATGACGTTCTTCAATCTCAGCTGCAATTGCTTTGAACTTGCCTTGCATCGTTTTATAGATAAGATCCGATCTGTCATCACGCGCGATTGGACGGTTCGTCGGAATACAGATAACATCCATGTTGTAGATGTTACGGAATTCCTCTTCTTCCGTTTTCGCTGTACCCGTCATACCAGCAAGCTTGTTGTACATACGGAAGTAGTTTTGGAACGTGATCGTAGCAAGTGTCATGCTCTCACGCTGAATCTCCAAACCTTCTTTCGCTTCAATCGCTTGGTGAAGACCATCGCTGTAGCGACGACCAGCCATCAAACGTCCTGTGAACGGGTCAACGATCACGATCTCGCCGTCTTGAACAACATAATCCACATCACGCTGCATGATGATGTTTGCTTTTAACGCTTGGTTAATATGGTGATTCAATGTTACGTGCTGATAATCGTATAAGTTATCGATCGAGAACATCTGCTCCGCTCTGTTGATACCCTCTTCAGAAAGCTGAACGTTCTTCGTCTTTTCATCTACTGTATAATCGGTTTCTTTCTTCAGCTGACGGACAAACATGTTCGCCATCTGATAAAGCTGTGTTGATTTTTGTGCAGAACCTGAAATGATGAGCGGTGTACGCGCTTCGTCAATTAAAATCGAGTCAACCTCATCGACGATCGCATAGTTACGGCGCTGAACCATCTGTTCTTTATACACCACCATGTTGTCACGCAAATAATCGAAGCCGAACTCGTTGTTCGTTCCATATGTGATATCTGCTGCGTACGCCTCACGCTTCTCTTCTTTTGAAAGATCAGAGACGTTCAATCCAACACTTAAACCTAAGAAATTGTATAGCGGCGCCATGATCTCAGAGTCACGACGAGCCAAGTATTCATTGACTGTAACAACGTGAGTTCCTTTTCCATCAAGTGCGTTCAAATAAACCGGCATTGTCGCTACTAACGTTTTACCTTCACCGGTTTTCATCTCTGCAATGTTACCTTCATGAAGCGCAACCGCACCCATAATCTGTACAGGATAATGACGCATGTTTAATACACGAGCTGATGCTTCACGCACAGTCGCAAACGCTTCAGGGAGAAGGTCATCCAGAGATTCCCCTTTTTCGATACGGCTCTTAAACTCAGCCGTTTTGTTCGCCAAAGCCTCATCATTTAAAGCCTTAAACTCTTCAGCTAACGTTTCCACTTTTTCCGCAATTCTCTCGTATCTATTCAACGTTCGGTCATTGGAACTTGGAAAAATCTTTTTCAAAATGCTAATCATCCGAATAACGCTCCCTGTTCTCGAAAATTATATACCACTTCTATTCTACCAGTTTGTGAAACGAGCCACAAGAAATCCCAAATCTTTTCATCGGAATTGTAGCATTCATCGTAAAGATACTTCCTATATATGTGAAAAATTTGACACTTCCATAGAGACTGCGGACCTAAATTTTGGTAAAATAATATAAAGATGGATGAAGGAGGTTCTGAATGGAAAACACAGATCTAGACAGGACGAACAACGCTAGGCAAGGTCAAGAGATGCAGCTTCAAGAGAAAAAGCGTAGAAGTGAAAAAAGCAAAACGATCATGCTCACCCTCGTTCTCAGCTTCTTCATCATCGGGGGCCTTGGCACATGGGGATATTATTCACTGTTTGGTCCGAATTCTGTAGCGAGTGTGGACACACCGACTGATGAGGAATTGTCAGAAGCCGAAAAATCAAGCGGTACTGCTCTTTTTAAGCCAACCATAGAAGTTCCAAAGACCGAAATACAAAGGCGAATCAATGTAATTCATGAATTTTGGAACGGTGAGCTCGGCTATGATAAATGGTCGAAATATAACATAGACACACATACACCGGTATTAAAAGATATTGAAAGCGATATACGTAATAAAATTCTACCTTATGTTGCAGGTCCACTAAAGGTAGACATCGAGACTGCGCTTAGCAAGATTGAGAAAAGTATGAGTTCTGAGAGTGTAGAGCCATTAAAAGGTGTTCACCGCATCTTTCACGATCTCGATATATCGTTGAACGATTATAAAGCTAGCGATTATTGGGACGTGACGGAAACAGGTAAATGGATTAAGGAAGAAGTAAAAGAATAAGGAAGATTGGGCACTGTTCTCGTGGTTTTGTGGAGGGTGGTGTTTTTTTGTTTGCGAATGAAGTTTTGAGTGTAAATTTGTCGAACTTTCGATAAATCATTTTATCCGTGAAATTATCGCTGTTATACGTGAATATATTGCAAATTACCGTGAATACGTGAATATATTCTATGATGTGTTTTTGAGGCAGACATAACTATCTTTGTGTCCATCAGATACGTACTTTCTCCTTCAGCTCACTAATTTATAGGCGATCATTCTCTTCCCCTTCGCACAAAAAAAGAACTTCTCAACTTTTGAGAAGTTCTCTGCTTACATTTTTACGATTTCGCAGTCGTCATATAATGATCTTTCAACTGATCACGCAATGTTCGCTTTAAAAACTTACCAACTGACGTTTTCGGGATCTCATCCATGAACACGATATCGTCTGGAATCCACCACTTCGCAAACTGCGGCCTCAAAAACTCCACAATATCTTCTTTTGGAACTTTTCCTTTTGCCTCAGGTTTCAACACGACACATGCAAGTGGCCGTTCCTGCCATTCTGGGTGAGGGACGGCGATAACAGATGCTTCGAAAACATCCGGAAACGCCATGATGGCATTCTCTAAATCAACGGACGATATCCACTCACCGCCGCTCTTGATGAGATCCTTCGTCCGGTCGACGATCTTCACGAATCCTTCTTCATCTACCGTAACAACATCTCCGGTATGAAGCCATCCATCGTTGAACGTACCTTCCGTCCGATCATCGTTGTAATATTCATCCGCTATCCAGTTCGAACGCAGCAACAGCTCGCCCATCTCGTGGCCGTCCCACTTCACTTCCCCGTTCGCACCGATTACTTTCATCTCTACGCCTTGCACGACATAACCTTGTTTTGCTTTATAATCAAATTTCGCTTCATCGTCCATATCTGCTTGATAGGTTTTCAGTCGCGTTGCGATTACAAGTGGACTCGTTTCCGTCATACCATAAGCATGCATGAACGGAATATTATGTTTTTCTTCAAACGTTTTTATCATCCCTTTTGGTGCAGCAGATCCTCCGCAAATAACCGCTCGAAGACTAGAAGTATCATAACTATTCTGTTCGAGTTCTTGAAGAAGCCCCATCCAGATCGTTGGTACACCTGCAGCAAAAGTTACTTTTTCCATCTCAATCAGTTCCGCTAAAAGCTGTGGCGTGAATCGCGGTCCAGGCATGACTTGGCTTGATCCAAACCAGGTCGCTGCATACGGAAGTCCCCACGCATTTACGTGGAACATCGGCACAACTGGCATAAGAACATCACTTTCTGATACAGAACCGCCATCAGCAAGTCCTAGTGACATCGAATGTAGTACGGTCGAGCGATGCGTGTACGTTACGCCTTTTGGATTTCCTGTCGTGGCAGATGTATAGCACATCCCGACCGGATCGTTCTCATCGATATCCTGCGGAAATTCATAAGCCGGGTCACCTGTTTCTAAAAGTTTTTCATAATGATAGAGAGGCTGAAGCGGCGATTGCGGCAGCTCGTCTTCATCGGTCATCAATATATACGCTTTAACATTTGGAATATGATCTTTAAGAGCTTCAACAAGAGGTAGAATGTCCTGATCGACGAATAAAATCTGGTCATCGGCGTGATTGATAATGTATGCAATATGCTGAGGGGAAAGTCGGATATTGATGGTGTGAAGAACAGCTTCAACACCCGGAATGGCGAAATAAGCTTCTAGATGACGATGGTGATTCCATGCAAGTGTTCCAACCCGCTCACCTTTTTGAACACCAAGGCGTTTTAGCGCGCTCGAAAGCCTGCGTGTCCGCTCACCGATCTCCCGGTAACTGAACTTCCGTATTCCGGACATCGTACGGCTCGTTACTTCCTTTTTCGCAAAATACCGCTCCGCATGCTCTAGCATACTTGTAACTCGAAAAGGCACATTCATCATAACTACTTCTCCTCCTTAAATAGTAAACATAGTCATTAGTGTAAGCGTTTTCTTGTTACTCACTAGTTCCCCTTACCTACTTCAAAATCCTGCTGTTAAAACAGATTCCAAGAAACAAAACGCAGAAAAACACGAAAAATATTTTTTAGTTAAAAAAAGTTTGAAATATCATCCAGTTTTTGCGTTGCACTTACAATAAAGCTGTACGAGCAGGTTTGAAAGTAGTTGATTTCCACTCCAGGCTTATCGCTTTCCCCGGGGTGTGCGGACCGAAAAAGTGCAGACCTGAAGTTGCACTTTTCCTCATTTTGCTTATGATTGTCTTTGAAGGTGAAGTGCTTTATGTATAGCAAGGATCGTACCTAAATGAAGACCTTCGTGATAAAACGTTCGTGGCAGCACCTCCGCAAAGGTGTTCATCCCGAGTTCAGTTGTTTCGTCTAATTCTTGATGTAGCCGATGACCAAACTGCTCCTGAATCACTTGAACTTGCTCCATCAACCGGTGACGAAGTTCTTGAAGCGTTGGAGGTGTTCGCTGCCAATTCTCTGGCTTCGTTCCATAACCGAATAATTCTCGATAATGAATCGGGGCCGGATGATCTTCACGGATTTTATGATACAGCCAATCGTACTGATCCAAAAAAATATGCCCCAAGTTCCAGCGGATGTTGTTGTTAAATCCTTCAGGAACAAAATCCGCTTCCTCCTCAGTAAGTCCTTCCACAGCGCTTAATGTGTTGTGACGAAAAGCTGCGAGTTGTTTTATAAGGATATCGTTTTTCATGATTATGAGCTCCTTCAATTAAGATATATCGGCGAGAATTTGCTTTTATCGGCGAGTTTCCGATTATATCGGCAAGATTTCCATTTTATCGGCGAGTTTCCGGTTATATCGACGAGATCTTGAATTTATCGGCAACTATACTTCCCAAACTTAAAACACACCCCAAAAGTGTCATGGGGTGTGTAGTCTAGTTTTGTATATTAGTTTGTTCCTGCTATCAGGCCATATTTGCCATCTTTACGTCTGTACACGACGTTCATCTCACCAGTTTCAGCATTGTTATAAACGAAGAAGTTATGGCCGAGTAATCCCATTTGAAGGATAGCTTCCTCCGTATCCATTGGTTTCAGATCGAATCGCTTTTCACGTACGATCTCGAAATCGTCCTCTTCCTCTAACAGTGCCGTTGATACGCCTTCTGTACCGTTAGCAAACATGTGCTTTGTGCCTTCAGCATTTCTAAATTTACGGTTTACTTTAGTTTTGTGTTTTCGAATTTGACGCTCTAATTTTTCTACCACCAAATCAATCGCAGCGTATAAATCCAAATGACGTTCCTCTGCACGAAGCAGTAGGCCCTTCATCGGTATCGTTACCTCAATGGATTGTTCATTGTTGTACACCTTTAGATTTACGTGTACATCAGAGTTCGGAGTTTCGTTAAAGTACTTTGTGAGTTTCGTCACCTTTTTCTCAACATAAGCCCTAATGGCTTCAGTCACCTCGATGTTTTCTCCACGAATGTTAAAATGCATAACTTAACTCCTCCTTTCGGTGATGTATATATATTTCGATATACCCCAAAAGAATTCCTCCGTAACATTTAAAATATTTTGACAATTTTTTTACACTGTCGACAAATTCTTTACATTTGCTAAAAAGCTTATACAACCAGGCAAAAAACTCTCTCGAATCAACCATTTATTCGGGACGATTATCTTTTTCTAATATTTACAAATCTAAAATTAGAGGAAAAATAAATATCACTTACATTCTTTTAGTTTCAAACTATGTGTTATACTAGGAATTAACCTTTGAAGCTTTAAAACATTTTACAAAACCTGTTCCATCACCCTACTCGATCCCTGAGTGGGGGTTTTTTTATGTTATGTATTTTTTTAGACAAACAAAAAAACAGGCTCTAAAGAGAACCTGTTTTTGTATAACGAAGCTTATGCTTTTTGAACGTTAGCAGCTTGAGCGCCACGAGCACCTTGCTCAACTTCGAAAGTTACTTTTTGACCTTCGTCTAAAGATTTGAAACCATCAGATTGGATAGCTGAGAAATGTACGAATACATCGTCTCCGTTTTCGCGCTCGATGAATCCGAAACCTTTTTCTGCGTTAAACCATTTTACTGTACCTTGTTCCATGTTTGTTGCCTCCTAGTGCGTTACCACACGATATATTGCTACTCTTGCCCAAAGTATTGTTAAAGAAGAAAAGTCGAAACTCATACAATCTTTTACGCCGAACAAAAATAATCTATACCCATCATAACAGTGATTGCGTAATGTTGCAAACGAATCATTCATAATATGAAATATTTTCTAGAAATAAAAACCCGCCTGCGGTAACAGACGGGATTAAAAGTATGGTCATAGTGCCTTGAATTATAGTTTAGTTACGTTAGCCGCTTGAGGCCCACGAGCTCCATCTACAATATCAAACTCGACTTGCTGACCTTCGTCAAGGCTTTTGAATCCTTCAGTGTTGATTGCAGAGAAGTGTACGAACACATCGTCTCCGTCTTCGCGCTCGATAAATCCAAAACCTTTTTCTGCGTTAAACCATTTTACTTTTCCTAACATGCCTTTCACAATCCCTTCATCATGCGAATCTTTGTATAGATCTTCTATACACTTTATAGTATGACATATACCCAAAAAAGTTGTCAAAGGCTTAAGATTAGCGAAAAATAAGAAGTTTTGTCGAAAAATCTCATTGCTTTATATTGCATAAATATACGTAAGATGATCAATAAATACATTAGGATTGTGAGTTTGTATTTCTCTATAACGTTAGCCTTATTATGTAGAAATATCCTCCCGCTCCATAATATTCATAATCTATTACAAGACGGTTGATTTCCGATAACAATACCATTACAAAAATCAATATTAGGTTCTTACTTAATTCCCATTCTGTTACATTTGCTGATGTGATTAAATCAACATCTAATATCAACTAGTATAAATCAACATGTAATGAGGGGTTTTTTATGATAAAAGAATGGAACTTATTGCGAGTGATTGCCTGCTTATCAATTGTTTTTTTGCATAGCACATCTCAAATAGGATTAGCCACAGGATTCCCAGAAACAGAATACTACCAATTGTTAAGAACCATACTATGTTATGCAACTCCTACATTTATCGTATTATCTGAAATTATTTTAGCTAATCGATACCCAGATCAGTTGCCAGAAAAATTTTGGACAAAACGATTAAAATGGATATTTGCTCCATACGTTTCTTTTGCGATAATTGACGCATTAGTTAGTTACAAACTAAGTCCTGGAACAATTGATTTAAAACAAATGATTCTAAACAACATTTTCTTAGGACAATTTGAGGGGTATTTTATTTTAATCATCTTTCAATTTTATGTCCTACATTATTTTGTAACTAAGTATAAAATTCCCATAAATGTATTGATTCCAGTAAGTATTCTTTCAATGATTTTCCATTTTGAAATTCTTGACGGGAATTTTGCTTTCGTACAAGACAATATGGGTATTTTCAAAATCCCATTCACAGCATGGTTTGGGTATTTTACAATTGCCTATGTTATCGGGAAACATTATAAAAAAGTATCATCACTTCTTTATAAACACAAATGGTTCACCTTAGTTGGTGTAATAATTTCATTGTTTGGTGTATTTATCTTTTTCAAAGCAGGATACACAAGCGTTGGTTCACGAAGAATAGACTTATTGTCTCTATCAATCACTATCAGTGCAGCTGTAATAGCTTGGGGACAACTTATAAAAAACTTTAAAATTATTAATATCATCAGTAATTATTCATTTGGTATTTATCTAATTCATTGGCAGATTCAACGTTATTTTGGAAATGACATTGCTCAATACTTTGACAGTACATTTTCCAGAGTAATTGCTCTATTTTTCATATCTTTAGTGGCTTCCATGGCAATTATTAAAATAGTATCAATGTTGCCATTCGGCTCATTTGTAATCGGAAATGTAAAAAGAAAGAAATCTAACATTAAAGCTTTCCAACAAAAAGTAGCGTAATAGTAAGACCCCAAAAGAGTTAACTCTTTTGGGGTCTTGTTTATAACTGCAACATCTACACAAGTTTTACACAAACTATTGCGCCATTTATTTCTACTTCGTTACACAGCAAGCGACAGAAGTGAAATAGTAACACCGTTTTTACACTTCTAATCCAAGCTTGGCCACATATAATGCACTATACAGCGTAGGAACATTAAACAGTTGTTTAAAAGGAGGCAATGGACGTTGCTGCAAATGATTGAAAAAGTCGTACTAGCTATGGCGGCCATTCGTATTTTATCCGGTACCCTTGAGATTACCGCAGCGCTATTCATGCTGCATTTCAATACGGTAGAACGAGCTCTTGTTATCAATTCCATGCTTTCCATCATCGGTCCGATCATCTTTTTCTCAACGATGACGCTTGGAATCTATGGATTATCAACGAAATTGTCATTCGGCAGCTTGATCTGGATCATGTTAGGCGTTGTTTGTATTGTTTATGGGATAAAGAGATAGCCGTATTAAATAGAAAAAGGTAACTAAAACCGATAACCAGACAAATAAGTTAAAAACTCTTTTTGTTTCCCATGATTGTACTTCGTTAGTGCATAGGTATGTGCATCCGGAATGTCCACTGAATAACAGTCCACCTCTAGCAATCGTCCTTCTAACAGCTCTCTTCTTACGGTTGATAAAGGTAAGAACGAGATTCCTAACCCTTCTGCAATAAAGCGTTTTGTTATGTGAATTTGGGACACCTTCATCATCCGAACGCGGGGATAACGAGATTTCACACGTCTGCAGAGATCATCCCAATATCCTGGGTGGTTATGGGTTAGTAGATAATTTGAGAGCAGCACTTCTTTTTCATCTAATGGTGGTGCTGCTTCAAAATCCAATCCATCGTGCGGTGCCACTAAAACAATTTTGTCTTGATAAAGCATCTGACTCGTAATCTCAGAGTGTGTACTGCCTAAGCAAGAAAGCCCAAGGTCTACATCCTCGTTTAAAACCGCTTCTTCAATATCTTCTGAATCAATAATTTTTATTGAAATCTCAACATCAGGATTGGCTTTTACATAACGTTTCAAAACAGATGGGAGAATCGTATCCGCAATAAGCGGTGAGATTCCGATACAAAGCTTCGTATCGTAGCCTTGTTGAAACGCATTAAGGTCCTGTAGTCCATTTTCATACACTTCCATCAGTTTTCTCGCATGTTGCAGGTACCTTCTTCCTTCCGCTGTTAGCTTCACTCTTCTACCATCACGTAAAAATAGTGACATCCCTAATTCCGATTCCAGCATTTTTATATGTACAGAAACAGAGGGTTGAGAAACATGAAGAATTTCAGATGTTCTTCTAAAATTTTCGCATTCTGCCGCAGTGATAAATGTTTGTAGCCATGAGAACTCCATCTTTCTTCAACCTCCTAATTAACTTTTCTTATTAAACCAATTAAAAACAATTAATATCATAAATCAATTTCATTCTATACAATGATACTAAATAATGGAAGGAGTGAAAACCATGTTGCAAAAAGGTCTTAAAGGAATCGTTGCAGCGGAAACGGCGATCTGCCACATCGATGGTACAGAGGGCAAACTTATTTATAGAGGTTACGAGATCGGTGAACTCACTTCACGTTATTCGTTTGAAGAAATTGCCCACCTTCTTTGGTTCGGTAAACTTCCTAACGATGAACAATTACAAAATCTCAAAAACGAACTGATAAAAAATCGTGAGCTTCCTCTTCATATAAAAAGAATCTTAGATCACCTGCCTGAAGACATGGATTTGATGAGTGTGATCCGAACCGCTATTTCTTCTGAAGGTGTCTCGAGTTATGGATGGAAGCCAACCACTTCACAAGCTATTCGATTAACGAGTCTTGTTCCGACCATCATTTGCTATCGGTCACGTCGTATGGATGGTAAGCCTTTTGTTGAGCCATCTACCGAGTTAAACCATGTTGAAAACTATCTATTTATGTTAACTGGTGAGATTCCCACCAAAGCTCATACACTGGCGCTCGAAACCTACATGATTCTAACGCTCGAGCACGGAATGAACGCCTCCACTTTTTCGGCTCGGGTAACAGCATCGACCGAATCGGATATGGTTTCAGCTGCAACTGCTGCAATCGGAACGATGAAAGGACCTCTTCATGGCGGAGCACCTTCAGCAGTCATTGACTTGCTAGACGAAATTAGAAAAGTTGGAAATGCTGAACAAGTGATACGAGGTAAATTGGAGAACGGAGAAAAGCTCATGGGATTCGGTCACCGTGTTTATAAAACACACGATCCGCGAGCTGTAGCACTAAAAGCGAAACTGTTAGAGTTGGTCGGTGAAGATGAGTGGTTAGATCTCGCGCTGGAAGTAGAAACAACGGCTGTCGCGTTGCTTGAGGAATACAAACCGGGCAGAGCGTTATATACGAACGTTGAATTTTACGCCGCAGCTATTATGAAGGCGATCGAACTAGATCCTGCTTTATTCACCCCTACCTTTACAGCAAGCCGAATGGTCGGATGGACAGCGCACATTTTGGAGCAAGCTGAAGACAACACGATTTACCGTCCACAGTCCGTGTATACAGGGAAGTTTCACGATAAAGTTACAAGTAAAGAATAACCATTCTCTATAGAAGCATCTCTAATCCAAATGGTAGAATTTGAAGTAAGAACCGTTTGAGAAAGAGGTGCTTTTTCGTGATTCTAAAATCAATTTTATACAGAAAAGAAAAAAAACAAGAAGGATATCCTTTTCAGCTTCCGCTTCTTCAATCCTTTGATTCTCTTCACTTTCAAAAACCTGTCACCATCTTAGTAGGTGAAAATGGAACAGGGAAATCAACGCTGCTCGAGGCAATCGCAGATCAAGCAGGTTCTGTTCAGATCAATCGTTCAGAAAAAGAGAACACCGCCATCAAAAAATTAGCCAAACAATTCAAATTGACGTGGAGTGTGAAAACGAAAAAAGGATTCTTTCTAAATGCAGAAGACTTTGTAAGCTTTGTAAGGCGTGCGGCGGAAATGAAGGAAACGGCACTTCAAGAATTAGCAAACATCGAAGTGGAGTACAAAGACAAGTCTGCATATGCCAAGAGCCTTGCTTCCCTACCACACAATCGAACGCTCGCTGAACTCAAAGAGCTTTATAAGGATGGTCTTGAGTTTCGGTCACACGGAGAACGTTTTCTAGATTTTTTTCAATCACGTTTTCGCCCAGACGGCTTGTATATTCTCGACGAGCCTGAAGTTCCGCTATCCCCTATGAAACAGTTAAGTTTTATATCATTGTTAAAAGAGATGGAGCAACAGAACGCACAATTTATAATCGCAACTCATTCACCTATCTTAATGGCCTATCCTGGTGCAGAAATTATCAGTCTCGATTCCCTGCCACCCGCTCCAACGCCATACGAAGAACTGGAACATGTGCAGATTACGAAAAACTTTTTGGAGAGTCCGGAGAGGTTTTTGAGGCATTTGTGATATAGTGAGTTCCACATAAAAAGGCACTCCGCTGATCCACAGCAAGTGCCTTTTGTTAATTCTTTTTATCAAAATACATCCCATCCACTGAAACTGACTGATACGGGTTCGCATAGTGGGTGTTTTTTTCTTTCTTTTTCTTCATCGTTGAAAGATTGTGCTTAATCTCTTCAAACTGCCGCGTTAAGAGAGGATCAATCGTCTCATTCATCTTTACGATCAAACGCCCCATACGCTGTTCGTCTTCGGAATACGTGGCAGGTAAGTTTCTGATTGTCGCTTGACGCTGATTAAGTAATTCATTTAAACGATCAATATAGGTTTCGCGCTCTTCTTTTGGCAAACCTGCGCTCACATGATCATACAGATTCTTCGTAATCTCAAGCAGTATTTTTACTGCTGGCATTACACGCGCCCTGTCTCGCCATGCTGCATGCGGCGGTTAATCTGAATCACTTCTTTCCACGTGTTGCGGAAATCTAGCACATAATCTTCTACTTCATCTAGAATCTTCACGTCATTATGAATGTTTGCTTCAATCAGACGACGATTGATGTAATCATACATGGTCATCAGTGACTTTGATACTTCAAGATCCATGTTCAGTGTGACCATCAACTCTTGAATGATCTTTTGTGCTTTTAATAGGTTCGTATTCTTTTGTTCTGTATTCTTAAGCTCGATCCCTGTTCGCGCGAGACCGATAAATTTTAAACATCCGTTATAGAGCATGAGCGTCAACTCGCCGGGAGACGCTGTTTGGACTGAGTTATTTTGATACGCCTTATTTGCGTTAAGTATGGACATGTAAAGGTAACACTCCTTTTTGGTTTAAAATTACTGTCCGCCGCCAAACTGCTGCATTAAGTATGCTGATTGCTGATTCGAACGTTGAATGGCTGTTTCCATTGCTGAGAACTGACGCCAATAGCGATCCTCCACCTGCTTCAGTCGATCTTCAAAAGCTGAGATACGCTTGTCTACATCCGTTAACTCTTTTCCTAGCGTGAACTGAGCATTTGTACGAAGTGCGTTCCCTGCTTTTAGTTCGATTTTGTCAACAGTCTGGTCGATCGAGGCACGCAGTTTTTTTGCAATGCCTTCCACATTATTTGTGCTATCGCCAGTGAACATTTTCATCACAGCTTCAGGATTTGCAGCCAATGCTTCTCTTAGTTTCTTGTCATCGATCTCCAGTTTCCCTTTGTCTAGGTAGTTACGGGAAGTGGTAATTCCGATCTCAGAGAGCTGATCATATTTCGTGTCTCCTGTATTAACAGAAGCGTATAAAACCGAACGCATCGTGTTCAATCCACTCGAAAGGATAGAATCTCCACGCAGCATCCCGCTCTTCGCCTTCTCATCCCACAGTTCTGCTTCTTTTTCAGATAAGTCTTTGCGCTGTGCATCCGTTAGAGGAGGAAAATCACGGTACTTCGTTTCAGCAGTCTTTTTATTGATCGCTTCAATCGTTTCGTTGTATTTCTTTACAAAATCTTTAATGGAAGTGATTACACCTTCAGTATCTGTCGCTGAACTGATGGTGGATTCTCCTACTGCTTTTAATGAATAAGTAACACCGCTGATGGTGAAGTTGTTGGATGTACGTTCTATCCCAGTAATTCCATTAAGATCGAATTTAGCGTTTTCTCCATTGTCAGAGTTTGCCGCACCAAGATTTTTCCCATCAACGGAAAAACCAAGATTAGAAAAGAACGTTACTGTATCAGCACTTTCAAGAGAAAGATTCGAACCTTCACCTGTTAAGTTATTTGAAATCGCAAATTGCCCTGTAGATTCATCATAGAATGCAGACATTTCAAGTCCAGCTTCAGAAAATTTCTTTGCCACAGAATCTAATGTGTCCTTTGTTGGATCGATTGATATTGTTTTCTCCGCTTCTAGTGTTGCGTTCCCTGGTTTTTGAACTTTAAGTTTTAGCTCAATAGGTGTTGTTCCAAATACTGCATTTACATCTTTTAATAGCTCGGTACCTTTGGCCTTAACTCCAGTATCTAAAATTGGTGCAGATACCCAAGTCCTTGCAGATGCTAGATCTGTAACCTTAATTTTAGACGTAATATTAGAAGCACTTCCCGCGGCAGTTGCAGTTACCGCATTTGGATTCGTACTTGTAACAGTCTTCTTATTAAACGTCCCTTGAAGAGCGATTCCGTCTAGAACAAAACGATCAAGATCTGTCAGCAACTTATTCATCGAACGATAATCATCACGCTGCCACTCTAGCGTTGTTTTCTTTTGTGCTAGTTTATCGAGTGGGATGCGCTCTGCTTTCATTAAGTCGCCAACAATCGTATCGATGTCCATTCCGCTGGCTAATCCGCCAATTCTCATACTCACGGTTCATCACCGTCCCTAAATTTTTTTATCTACAAAAATACCCATAAAGTCAATCATATCGGCATACATATCAAGGAACTTTTTATTTGGAATCTCCTTGAGCACCTCTTGTGTCACTTCATCCACGACCTGAACGTAATAATCGTTCAACTTTTCGTGAAGCACAAATTTTGAAGAAGTGTGTGTTGGCTTTAACATATCGTTCATCGCATCAATCACTTTTTCTAGTGATTCTTTCGCTGGTTTACTCTGTACTGAAGCTTCGGCTTGAGTCGGTTGTTCTGGTTGGTTTTGGCTTTTAAGCACAGGCTCAGATTTTTGAAATACAGGAGAACTAATCGATTGCAGTTCCACCTTCATCGCCCCTTTTATTTTCTCTAAAATTTATATCGGATTCTTCAAACAATTGTTAAGGAGCGATATTGGTTGAAATAGAGAAAAAAAATTATTACAATTCGATGAAACTACTCAATCTTCTATTTATTTATTGTAAAATAGTTGCTTAGGAAGATAGTAAATGTAGAAAAATGACCTATAATGTCTGCGGCATTTACATACAGCAATACATACTCTAATAAATGAAAAATTGAAAACGAGAGGATTCTGGCAGTAATGAAACACCGACAATCGAAGCAACAACGAAAACGCAGCCAACAGCCTAACTCAAACGTTAAGCACACGAAAGCCATGGAACAACCTCTACATAAGAACAGATACATCACCGGCCTTGATGGACTCAGAGCCATCGCCGTACTTGCAGTTATCGCCTATCATCTGAATTTTGAATGGGCGGCAGGCGGTCTACTAGGGGTTACTGTCTTTTTTGTTTTATCAGGATATCTAATAACCGATCTATTAATTACTGAATATGTCACAACAAATTCTATTAACTTTAAAAACTTCTGGATCCGCCGAGCCCGAAGGTTATTGCCAGCCATGTTTACGATGCTTCTCGTCGTCGTCACATACGTAACCTTGTTCGAGCCATCCATGCTTGAAAAACTTGAAGAAGATACCGTTGCAGCTATTCTTTATGTAAGCAACTGGTGGTATATATTCCAAGATCTTTCGTATTTTGAGAGTTTTGGACCCCCTTCCCTACTAACCCACTTTTGGTCGTTAGCGGTGGAAGAACAATTTTATATCTTATGGCCTTTGGTCATTATCGTTCTATTAAAAATGAAAGTTCGTGAAGGCTCCCTGTTTTCTATGATGCTAGCTGGTGCTCTTCTTTCAGCAGCACTGATGACACTCATGTACGAACCAGGCGCAGATCCGAGCCGCATCTATTACGGGACAGATACGCGTGTGTTCTCCCTTTTACTAGGAGCAAGCCTTGCTGTCATCTGGCCGAGCCGAAAACTTTCTAGCAAGCTACCATCCGAGATTCGTTGGAAACTAGACTTTGTCGGACTTTCCGCTCTCGCTTTTATCTTTTACATGTTCGGAAGCACAGACCAATATCAAGACTTCCTCTACCAAGGTGGAATGGTCGCGATATCTGTAGCTGCTCTATTGGTAGTAGCCGTCATGGTCCACCCATCCAGCAGACTCAACACGTGGTTGAGCTTTAAACCGTTACGCTGGGTCGGCGTTCGTTCGTACGGCATCTATTTATGGCACTTCCCGATTATTGTTCTAACGAGCCCTCAATGGGGAGCGGAATCGCCAATCTTAGTGAGAACGACATTACAGATTGTACTTATCCTCGTTTTAGCAAACCTATCTTGGAAATACATCGAGAACCCGATCCGTAAAGGTGCGTTATCGAGATTCTGTCGAGTAGTAAAACGTGGAGAATGGAAACGCGAGCGGTCGTTTATCGGAAAGTTTGTGTTAACAGCTTGTATTCTAGGTCTTTTCATGTGCGTATCTGCGATCGGCTTCACGACAACTTCAGTAGCATTAAGTAAAGGTAAAGTAATCTCTGCTATACAAGACAAAGTTGGTAATGAAGACCCACCAACAGAGAATTCGGTGAGACCCGAACCGAAGCCTGATGGGGCTAATAAGGATGAAAAACCGGTAGAAGAGCCTTCAGTAGAATCACCATCAAACGATGAAGGAAGAGATGAAGAGAAACAACCTGTTCAAGATACACGCTCACTCTCAGTCATTGGCGATTCAGTTATGATTGATGTGACGCCTCACATAGAAGAAGTATTCCCGAATGCGAAAGTGGACGCGAAGATCGGACGCCAGTTTAGAGAAGCAGAAGATATCGTTCAGCAAAAGAAAAGTTCAGGCAGTTTAGGAGAAATTGTTGTCATTGAGCTCGGAGCGAACGGACCACTATCTGAAAAGAGAATGCATAACATGATTGAATTAATCGGTGATCGAGATATTTATATGATTACGACGCGTGTTCCTAAGCCTTGGCAGCGGGAAGTGAATGAGACGATTAAAAAAGTCGCTCCAGATTATGACAATGTTAAAGTGGTGGATTGGTTTACGAAGAGTGAGTCACATCCAGAGTATATTGGTAGAGATGGTGTGCATTTAACTCATACAGGTGCGAAAGAATATGCAGATTTTTTGATTAAACATATTGACTAAAAAGCTGAAGCCAATCATCCCAAGCTGAGGGTGATTGGCTTTTTCATGTTAATCTTTTTTAATGAGTGGATTTTCTTTTCCGTTTGGAGCTGGAAACTCTCCTTTTGGAAGGTCTTTTAGATAATCCGTCAGCTCCGGTAGGTAATAAGCGGATATCGTAATTTCGTATTTGAGCTGATCTTTGACAGCATCAGCTGAAGCCATCTCCAGTTCATCCATACCAGAAAACGTAATCGCCTCCACAACAATCACACGCTTTAACTCTTCAATTGTTTGAATAAACGTTTGAATGCTCTCATAATTTTTTGAGACAACAGACATTTCAGCTGTGATTTTTTTGACACCCTCAGGTAGAACCTCAGGTACAGGCGGTGTTGTAGCTTCACTTGGCTCAACATCGTCATCCTCGTTTGAAACCGTTTCTGCGGCTGTTTCAGAAGTTTCAGTGGAAGTTTCTTGTTCAGTGCTTTCATTTTCTGAAGATTCACCAGTTGGGGATTCTTCAGATGCAGCTTCCTCAGTCGATTCTTCTTCAGGTGCCACTTCTTCTTCGTCTTCTGATGCTTCTCCATCACTAAAGTCCATTGTTAAAATCAAGCTATCTGATAACACTTCTGCTTTTTCAAATTGCAGCATCAGTTGATCAATCAGTGGTTTTACCGGAACTTCTTCTTGTAAGGCGAACGTATTTTCACTCGTTTGTGCTGTAACTGCCGGAGGGGCTGTAGCTTTATCCAAAAAGTCTATTTGCTGTTTGGTTTCAGCATCAACGGACTCAATTTGCTGATGAAGAGGAGAAAGTACGCCGAAATAACCATAGACGCCTCCAACGAAAAACAGAACAATGACGCCAAGAGTGATGTATGTTAGAACCCGCTTATTCTCCGCCATTCTCTTCACCTTTTAACTCTAAAATTTTATCTCGCTCAAATTCAATCTTGTACAAGCTGCGATAACGAGGCAGATAATTCTTCATGGCTGTCATATCTTCCCCTTCGTTAATTTCCTCAAAGTTTGTCGTTTCCATCTTTTCAATCGTGGCTGTAGCTAAATAGGACGAGTTGGTAAGTTCATATAAATAATGCGACGTTTCAGCCAACGTATCAAACTGCGCTTCCACGAGAATCGTCTTCTTATCCTTATACTCGTATTTCATAAAAAAACCACGTTCTGGGAGAAGTGCGACAAGATGTTGAAGAAGGTCAGTAGCCGCTATTTTCTTACCCCGTATGTAGTCGATCTTCTCAGCGAGAGGGGCGGACTGTACAACAGGACCTGATTGCTCTTGGTTCTTGATTTGGGTTTGCACCAACAGCTTTTCTTGTTCTAACAATCTTTCTTTCTCTTTTAGTTCACCACGACTTACGTAATAATCCAGGCCAAGCCAAGTGCTAGAACCTAACAGCATAGTGATGGCAACAATGAATAGAATGGTAGTCTTAAGCGATTTCTGTTCCTTAACGGGCAACAGGTTGATGTCGACTAACATAGCTGCACCTCTTTTAAGCCAAGTCCTAAAACAACGTCAAACTGTGATGGCAGATGCTGATCAGACTGATCGATGGTGAGTACGGGCACGTCTAATTTAGAAGCAAGTCTTTCTTGTATGTACCTTAACTCGGGAAGCTCCCCAGAGAGAATGACTTTCGTAACGCCCCGTTCCCCATGATTGATCGTGAATTTATAATAGTTAACGATTCGCTCAATCTCAACGAGTTTATCCTCAATCAATCCGTGCACGTAGCCCGAGTCACCTTGCCAAACAATCTTTTGCACCCCAGTAGAATGTTGTTTAAAATTCCAACTTTTATAATCGGTCTCCATCTTCAAATGATTAAAAAAATACGGCTTATGATGGTGAAAAATACTTAATTGCACAGCAGGAATATCAAACTGCAAACAAAGGGTATGATCGGTTTCAGAAACAAGATCCTTCATAAAAATAAGTCGGTACAAGGCAACACATGATGCATCCGCCACAACGGGTTTTAACTTCGCATCTGTTAGCAACGACGAATAGTCGTGAACCATCTTTTCAGAGGCTGCAAAAAGTAGAATTTCACGCTTTTCCCCATCCGTCTCGAGCAAAACGAAATCAAAGACAGGATCTTCGAATGGTAAATGAATGGTATTCCCTAGCTCCATGTAAAGATATCCTTTGATTTCTTCATCTTTATGATTGGAAGGAATCTGGTGTTTACGAATGACGAGTTTGCTGTCTGGGATTAGAAATTGCACTTCACGTCCCCTAATCCCCCACTCCTCTACACACTCTTCTAGAATAGTGAGAAGGGTGTCACGGTCAGTGATGGTGCCATCTTGAATGAGTCCTTCAGGCAGGTAGCGTTCTCCAGAGCTTTTCACGTCTAGGTCTTCGGGTTGGCGGTAGTCTAGAAAGCGGATGACGTGGTCTTGGAGTATTAGGTTAATTCTTTTTTTGTTGAAGAGACCCAGACCAATTTTCATAGTACATCCCCTATGCATAAGTTTTTTACTAAAGTAGAAATTATATTTAGAAACTACAATTCCTTTAACCATTTCACAATTGCTATTATGAAATGATTAAATGATATAGATAAGAATGAAGGAATCACCATTTAAGAGTGATTCCATTAAGTATGTGTATTTATTCTCCGTCTAAATAATTAGTTAAATTAGATTCAGGGACAACTGTAGCATCGGTATTCGTACTTAGTATTACTGAAGCTGAGTCATGACCTGTAATATAATATTTTCCATCAGCATCAACCGTAACAGTCCAAACAGCATCCTTATAGTCGCTTAAATAACCTTTAAAGGGATTAACAGTAGCTGAGCTAACCCAACCGGTAGTACCAGAATACTTACCTTCAGCAGAATGCTTTAACTTAGCTGCATTTATTATTTGTACCGCTTCCGTAACCTTTGCTTTATCTTTTGTATTTCCAATAATCCCACCAATACTAACAACAGCAATCGCAGCAATAATTCCCAATATCACGATTACTACTAGCAATTCAATCAGCGTTAAACCTTCTTCATTCTTCGCATACTTTTTTAATAGCTTGTTTAACATGATTTCTTAACTCCCCTTTATATTGTATTTTATTGATACTTTTAGCCAATCGTTTTATAGATTTCAAACATCGGCACCATAACAGAAACTACTATCGTCCCTACAACTGAAGCCAAAAAAACAATCATCAACGGCTCAATCATCGCCTTCAATCGATCAGTCCCTGTTTCTACTTCTTTTTCGTAAAAGTCTGCCACCTTCGCAAGCATTTCATCCAGTGACCCTGTTTCTTCACCTATTGAAATCATCTGAGTCACAAGCGGTGGGAAAATCCAGTGCTTTTTCATCGGTTCTGTTAACCGTTGTCCCGTCTCTAGTGAACTCCTAGATTCACGTATCACTTTTGCCACGACCTCGTTTTCTACTACCTTCTCCACAATCGAAAGAGACTGTAAAATTGGAACGGAGCTAGAGAACAGTGAACTCAATGTACGCGTCATACGTGCCAAAGCTGATTTTTGAAGCAGCTTGCCGAATACTGGTACTTTTAAAATCGCGAAATCAAAGTAATACCGGCTGGATTTATTTTTGCGAATAATCAAGAGTGCTAGATAGAGTAGTACAAAGATTGTGATTAAAAGCCACCAAAACTTCTGTACAAAGTGACTGGCTGCTAGGACGAAAAGTGTGATCGCCGGCAGCTCTCCACCTGCGTCTTGCAGCATCGCCGCAAACGTTGGTACAACCTTTGCAAGCAGGAAGATGACAACAAACACCGCCACTACTCCGACAATCATCGGATACATCATAGCTGAAATGATTTTTTGTTTCGTATAATGCTGTTTTTCAAAATAAGTAGAGAGCTGGTCGAGCGTATCGTCCAAACTACCACCCGCTTCCCCCGCGGACACCATGTTGATGACCATCGGAGGGAAAACATTTCGGTGCCGGCTCATTGCACTAGATAAAGGATTTCCTTGCCGGAGCTCCTCTTCCACATCTGCTAACACCTTTTGCAACGCTTTACTTTCGGTTTGAGCAGATAAAATGCTCGTGGAATCTACGACAGATACACCGGCTCTTAGCAAGGTCGCAAACTGTCTTAGAAAGATGACAAATTGCTGCGACTTTACAGGACTGCCTAACGAAATTTCCTTGTTAAACAGCGTCTGTTTCATCTCTTGCACTTCTGTGACGGCAATTCCTTTTTCTTTTAACTTTAGAACCGCTTCACGTTTTGAGAGTCCCAGTACGGATCCTGTTCGCTTTCTCCCACTTTTGTCACGACCCACATAACTAAACTGTGCCATCTTAGCCTCCCTTCTCCAGGAGATATGGCTCCACGAACTCTCTTGAAACTTCATTGCGTTCAAGAACTTCCTGAGCCGACATTTCGAACGTATGCATCCCAGCGTTCTTGCTTGTCTGCATCACACTATGAATCTGGTGAATCTTCCCATTGCGGATCAGGTTTGCAACGGCAGGCGTGTTCACTAACACTTCGGTAATTGCCTTACGTCCTTTTCCATCCAAAGTCGGAAGCAGCCTTTGCGACATTACCCCGACTAACACAGAAGCTAACTGAATACGAATCTGACCTTGTTGTTCTGGCGGAAACACATCGACAATTCGATCAATCGTTGACGATGCATTTGTCGTATGTAGTGTGCCTAAAACAAGGTGACCCGTTTCCGCTGCTGTGATGGCGGTCGCAATGGTTTCCAGATCTCGCATTTCCCCTAGTAAAATCACATCAGGGTCCTGGCGGAGTGCGGCGCGTAGACCGTTTGCGAAGTTGTTGGTATCAAAACCAATTTCCCGCTGGTCAATCACGCACGTTCGATGCTTGTGCAAGTACTCAATCGGATCCTCTAACGTAATTATGTGTCGGCTCATACTCCGGTTCATAAAATCGATCATCGAGGCAAGAGTCGTGGACTTTCCGCTTCCCGTAGGTCCTGTAACTAACACGAGTCCTTGGTGTCTCCCCGCCATCTTTCTCACACTTTCGGGGAGCGCCAAATCTTCCATGCTAGGAATGGAAGTTGGAATGATTCGAAACGCTAAGCTTACACAAGAGCGTTGACGATAGGCGTTCACCCGGAATCGCGACAACCCTTGAATACCATAAGAGATATCAATCTCTCCCACTTCTTCAAACTCTGGATAATACTTCTCTTCAATGACGATTTGTGAGATTTGCAAGGTATCTTCCGGTTTCAACGATTCACTTCCGTAACGTTTCAGCCCTCCGTTAATCCGAAAAACTGGAGGCATGCCAACGGACAGGTGAACATCGGATGCTTTTAATTGAAAGGCTGCTCGGAGCCATTGTTCCAATTTCTCTTTCATGACTGCACCTACTCGTTGATAGCTACACGCAAGACTTCTTCAGTCGTCGTTAAGCCTTGTTTTACTTTTAAAAAGCCATCATCAATCAAAAAGATCGTACCGTTTTTCATCGCATACTCTCTAAGTTCAACGATCGGTCGGTTGTTCATGATCAACTGGCGGATGTGTTCATCAATCACTAACACCTCATGAAGCGCAAGGCGTCCTTTATAGCCTGTACTGTTGCACATGCCGCAGCCCTTACCGCGCGACACCGCTTCGATCTTAATACCACGTTTAGCGAAGATCTCTTTTTCGCGTTCAGTCGCTTTAAACGTTAGTTTACAATCACGGCATACTCTTCGCACCAAGCGCTGAGCGACAACACCAGAAAGAGAAGCTGCCACAAGAAATGGCTCTACTCCCATATCTGTCAAACGAGCAATCGTACCGATCGAGTCGTTCGTATGAAGCGTACTTAACACCAAGTGACCGGTTAAAGAAGCACGCACCGCAATCTCGGCCGTTTCCGTATCACGAATCTCCCCGATCATGACGATGTCTGGATCTTGCCGCAAGATGGACCGCAATCCACTCGCAAATGTTAGGCCGACATTGGCATTCACTTGAATCTGGTTAATGCCAGCAAGCTGATACTCAACAGGATCTTCAATCGTAACCAGATTCACTTCCTCTGTGTTCAGCTTGTTTAGCGCTGCGTATAAAGTGGAAGATTTTCCTGATCCTGTCGGCCCCGTGATTAATATAATGCCATTTGGCTGTTTGATGAGATTGGAAAACCGCTGCATGTTGAGTTTGTTAAACCCTAGATTCTCTAAGTGGTTCAGTGAACTGCCGAGATCCAGAATACGCAGAACGATCTTTTCACCATAAATGGCTGGCAATGTAGATACACGAAGATCTACAGGATGCATATCGAGCGTCATCTTAATTCGGCCATCCTGTGGCAACCGGCTTTCTGTTATGTTCAAGTTCGCCATAATTTTAATCCGAGCCGTCAGCATATTCTGCATATGCTTAGGCAGACTGCGCTCGGTCTTCAGCATGCCGTCGATGCGGTACCGCACAACGAGCTTGGTTTCGTGCGGATCAAAGTGAATATCACTCGCTTTTTGTTGAACGCCTTGCTGAATGATCTGGTTCACAAGCTTGACGATCGGCGAGTCTTCTTCTGTCATTCGGCTGTCATCTTTTAGAGAAGCACCTTGCGGAATCAGGTCCAAAAACTCTTCCATGGAATCATCGATATCGTAAAATTTGTTATGAGCGCGAATGATATCGTCTTTCGCTGAAATGGCGCGTTCAATTTGAAAACCCGTCGTCAATCGCAGGTCATCAATGACGGTAAAATCCATTGGATCTGCCATAGCAACGAACAGCTTGTCCCCTTCTTTTTTCACCGGCATCAAAAAATGCCTGCGCGCAAACTCTCTTGGAACGATCGCTACTGCCTGTTCGTCAATCGGATATCGGTACAAACTGATGTGCGGGATACCCAGTTGGAATTCCAATACCTCAATTAGCTGTTGTTCGGTTAGAAGTCCTTTTTCAATCAGCGCGTCTCCAAGCTTTTGGTTGCCGCGTTGTTCTTTTAACGTTTGCTGAAGAACTTCATCAGAAATCAATCCAGATTCAACTAACAGATCACCAAGTCGTTTTTTAGGAACGATCATTGCACATCACCATAGCTCTCTTTTTCAGGTTCGGTGGTTGTTTCTTTTTCTTTTCCTTTTCCTGTTCCAGGAAGCGGCATCTGTGGAATCGGTTTATCACTCGGATCTGTTCCAGGAATACCCGGTAACACAGGTACGTACGGATTCGGATTAGCTGGATCTGGGTTCCACGGATATGGGTAGGGAAACGGGTATGGATATGGAACGACAGGGTATTCCGGTTCTGGCGTTGTTTCACTCGTTTCCTCTTCCTCGATCGGGTAGCCTCTTTCTTCTATCCGATGCTTAGGGGGATAAAAGTCTTCCGCTAACTTCTCAGAAGCCACTTCTTCTCCTCCTGAACCAAACGACTTTCGATACACGGTTGTCAAGTAGCCTTCACTTCCACTGTTCACCGTCACAGAACTGAAAATAGAAGCGAGTTGATCTGTAAAATGTATAATCGTCTTCGGCTCATATACTTTCTTATCAACCTTAACCGTGTACGTGAAAGGAAGAGGGACTCCAACAATGGAAGTCGTTAATTGACTTCCTTCTAATACAAAGTTCAATTTGTAAGTAGAGGCATTCGGATTTTTGAAAGCCAAATCCATATCTTCAGGTTTAACAAAGGCCTCATATCCAAGAGAGGCGTAATGCGGAAGTTCTCGTGATGTATGGCGTTCGATGATCGTAAAATTTGTTTTTTGTATCGCTGTATAAATGCCGCTCGCTAGCACGTTTAAGTCAATCGAATCTTGTGGTGTCAAACTCACACTTTCAATGGCTCCGATGAGGGAAAACACCTCTCCAGGTTTGATCTCGTATTCCTCAAGACCTTCCACATACTCTTCCAAAAGTACATTCTCATTTGGTAGTTTGATGGTGCTTTCACTTACGATTTCTTCGGCTTGACCGAACGTTGTTAAAAACTCATTCACCGGAACTTCAAGATTTGTTGTTTGAAGGGTGGAACCCATTTTCTTTAAATGGGCATACAACATTTCCTCGTCTAAAAGTTCTTGAAGTCCCGAAACGTCTAGCTGCTCAAAAGATGCTGTAACCGCTTCTTCGTTCAGATTAACCACCATTGGAGATGAAGTACCCGTTATGCTTTTAAGGCTTTCTTCGTTTTGAAACTGCCACGCTTCGGGTGATAGTTCTACTTTTTTATCGTTGTAAATGAGATAGACAGGATGTTCACTCTGCCACTTTGAGATTTGATCGTTGACTAAGCTTATGGCATCTGACTTAACAACACCTTCTAATGGTATAGAAGCGAGCATAACTCCCTCGCTATACTTGTCCTCTTCAAAAAATTGAGAGTATACCTTTGTCCCTAAGTGACTAAGAAAGAATAAAAATAGAGCTGCAAGGCTAAGGGATGCAAAGATTGCAAGAAAATTTTTCGGATTGAATTCTCTTTTAGCCATCGCTTTGTCTTTATCCCACAACGTTCATGGAAAGTTCAGCTAGCACAGCAGGTCCTTTTTCTTGAGCTTTCCTAACATCCTCTTTCTTTAAAGTCGTACCGTTCGGAAATAACAGATTGCCGTTTCTCTCGAAAATATCTTTTGTTGTCGTTCTTCCTGTAAGCAAAGTTAATTGTTTTTCTTGGAACTCAGACAGTTCTTGTGTTTCTTCTGGTTGTTCAACGGTAGCGGCAACTTCATTCAAATTGCCTAACAACATTTCCGCTTTATCTAAGAAATTTAGTTGTGCTTCCTCTTTAATGACGATCAGATCACGGCCATAGGTAATGAGCTGTTCTGAAGACAAGATCACTTGTTTAGAACGTAACGAAAGTTCAAGACCAAGAATGGCTCCTGTATCTTCGTTAATAAAAAACTCCGTTGCTTCACCAATCAGTTGACCCTTACGATCAATTAACTTTGCGCCAACGACGTTGATCTTTTTCTGGACAAGTTCGTTAGCAATCGGAATCTCCGTTAAATCAAAAATCGATGTGCTGTCTTCAATCATGACAGCAAACTCCCCTACACCAACGATCTTTTTAAAGGGAACGGCACGAACACTGATCTGCCAATCAGCATGTTCAACCGTAAGAAAATCAACCATTCCTTCTTTTGGGTTAACGACTAACGACTTAACATGACCCACTTCCGCTCCATCTGCAATACTAATGATTGGTAGTCCAACAAACTGATTACTCTTTTTCATAACATTCACCCAGTCCTTTTATGTTTAAATAATATGTTGTTATAAAGTTATTGTTTTACAAGAAAAGTATCTCGGTACCTTTTTAGCTCTTCTGCAATAACAGGGTACGAGTGCAAACGACCCTCCATCGCGTCTAACAAATCACTCACTCTCAATCGTTCATCTACTGCCGCATAAGAATCTAGCAAAAGCTTGCCAAACAGATAACAATCTTTGTCCGATAACGTTTGGTTCCATATCGTGTGAAGCATCACTTGATAAGACTCGTCGTCTCCTTGCTCTTGATATCCATTCAAAGTACTTAACAACATATCCTGTACTTCGACATTCATATCTGGAACGGGACGTTCAATCTCTGCTTCTTCTTTAAATGAAACTTCACTCTCAGTTTCATTTTTTGTCTCAAACACAACAGCAGCCTGATCTTCCACCTGTTCTTCTTGAGTAGATTCAGGCGCGTAACCGTCTTCTTCCTTTTCTTCAGCCCGTTCGGCTATGTCGATTTCTTCAACGATTGATTCAAAGTGTTCTGGATTTTGATCTGCAAGATTTTGTTCATCTAAGAGGATTTCTTCTAAGATGGTGGATTTCTCTACGAAGTGGTCTTGTTCTGTGTCTGGTCGTTCTTTTGCTTCCATAACCATTTCGTTTGTTAAATCAATGTCTAAGTCTCTAACAAAAGCTTTCTCAACAACTTCTTCATCGTTGTTTAGAATAACTTCTGCATTCTCTTCTACGATTTCTTTGGTAGCAATCGGTTCTTCATCTGGTTCTTCATCTAATGGTAGCTTTTCAATCCATTCTTCCTCATCAAGTTCTTCCAAAAGAGCAGAACGTTGCAAAAAAATGTCCACATCTTCTATATCGGTTTCAACGTTTAAATCCGTTACATCTTCTTCTCTTGTTTCAGTCAGGAAAGCAAACTCATCATCCGTCAATTCAGCAAGTCCATTGATCACATCTACTTCCATTGGAGGTTCTACAACAGATTCTGCAATTTCTAGTTCAACGTTTCGATTGTCTTCAAGGACAATTTTATCTAAATCTAAGTCTAAGAGATCGATAACATCAAGACTCTCAAACGCTTGTATAACAGAATCATGTTCCTCGTATGGCTTATCGATCAAAACTTCTTGTTTCGTCATTTCTTTTACTTCTGGAAGTTCATTTATTTCTTGAAATTCTTTTATTTCTTTAAGTTCATCTACCGTTTCAGCACTTTCTGGTTCCAGAACTTCTGTTTTATGTTCTAAATCCTCTGCCTGCCTCTCACGTAAAGGCTCTTCTTCTGTGAAAGATAGAACGATCTCCGTTTGTCCAGCCGTTGCTGGCATCAAGTTCAATCTTTTTTCTGCCACATAAGAAGCAACAAATGCAATCGCCATAATGGCAGCAAGGGCTAGTCCATAAGACAAGTTATCTAATACAAATAAGCCGCCTAAAGCGAGTAAGAACGCAAGCCCTAGCAGCGTCATCTTTAACTTTAATGGGATGTTTGGCGGATAAAAATACAACACCGTACCTGCAATCAATGTAAACGTGAATAAAAGAACAAATGGTATCAATAGCTTCTCCCCAATTCCAACATTAGCTAATTAAACCTATAATACTACAAATTTACTAAAAAACACCCAAAAATATCAAACTTTTCTAAAAAATATTGTATAATAAAAGAGAAAAATGAGGTTTTCATAGTACTTTTGTACCGGTACTCACAAGGAGGCAGATGTGATGTTATCAGAAAAAGGTTTCTCTCTTATTGAAGTGCTTATTTCACTTACCATCCTTTCTGTTTCAGTGATCGGTATTTCGCAGTTTTTTAACCAAGCGAATCAAATCTCTACCGGAAACAATAACAAGCTGGTCGCAACGAACCTGGCAAGAATGACGCTTGAGCGTTTACAGAACGATTATGGTGCCTATGAGATGAAAGCCGTTCCTAAAACGTACGAAAAGAGCGCATGTACCTCATCGAGTTGTAGAGATGTCTATGAAACGCTCATCAACAACAATACATACGAAACCAAAATTACTGTTAAACCACAAAAGGGAAAAGAATCCTCTATCAACCTTTTTCCTGTAAAAGTAACCATTCAATATACGAGCAACCAAAAAGTACAAAGGACATCAGTAGAGGGGTATGTGAAAAATGTTAAGTAATATCCGAAATCAAAAAGGGCTAACCTTGGTTGAATCCCTCCTCTCCCTCATCCTTTTTTCTATTATCGGTACCGTTATTTATTTTGTTTTGCTTAGTGGCCTAAATACCGAAAAAAAAATTTATAACGAAACACTGATTCGTGACGAAGCCGACCTTGTCATGTCCCAAATCATAGATGCACTCTATACAGCACCGGTTTCCAAAGTAAAAGACGCTTCAACGGGTTCTCAAAGTCTTTTAGTCTATGAAATAGGCAAGAACACTACCAATACAGTTGGATTCGTCAATCACGTTCCCGTCATCAACGGGCAGTCCATCAGTACGAATGACTACAACTTTAAAGATTCCACTATCGTAAAAGTTGGAAAAAGCGTCAAGATTACGTTACATGTTAAAAGCAACAAAAATGAACGAGCCAAAACGCTAACACTACAAAGTCAGTTCGGACTATTGGAGGAGTAGGAATGAGAAAGCTTTTATCTGAAAAAGGAAACACACTCATTATCGTCCTATTGATGATCGTAATTTTCACGGTAGCTGGGCTTTCCTTGGTTTCCACTACCTTCAACGGTGTCAAAAAAACGGGTGCACGTGAAACACAGATTCAATCCGTCGAGCTTGCTGAAAAAGGCATCGATTACTTGTCCACGCTCCTTGAAACAAAAACACAGCCATTAGCTGGATTGCCTGCAAAAGACTTTAACGATTCCCTAAATATCATTATTAAAGATTACAAAGTAGATCATGCGAACGCCCCATTTTTAACAACTGCTACGCTCTCTGATGACGCTGACGGTACATTAAAAGTAAAGATCTATAACGTGAAAAAAGTAACATCCGACCCGGACGACTTAAGCCAGACGATGACACTACATAGCCAAGCAACGGTCAACGGCAAAACGAAAACGTTGATCTCAACCATCCACCTCGGGGCCAAACAAGTACCAGAAGCCTTAAACTATGCCATTGGTGCATATAACCCGTGTAAAGGAAAAGACGGCTGTACCGCACGTGAGGATGATGGCAACATGTTCCTGCATGGCGGCGTCGCCATTAAAGGAGACCTTTATGTAGAACGAAACTTAATTACAAAAGACAAAGGGATCGTAGGAACAGACAACGACTGGATTTCTTCTGATTTACCGAGTGTTGAAGGGGAAAACGGTAAGAAAGCGCACTTGATTCTTCCAGGCAGTCTTTATAAGATGACGTCGGATTTAAAATATAGCGACCATATTAAAGAAAAGGTTTTTGAGAACAAAAGTCCTTACCAAAGAGTAAACAAAGAGAATGTAAGAAATGCCTTCACCTCTTTTACAGAGATAAACAAAGAATATGTCCCGATTGTGGATACAAGGAACCCGGGATTTGCCCCGATTGATATTGAAGGACAGCGGAACAAATATTACTTTGCTGAACTCGGTAACTCTTTTCCTGTTACAAACGTGAAAGACGGAAATTTCAACAATAATCCACATAAAGATCACATTAGGGACCAGTATGCCTCTTCAAATGTACATGTAGATTCAAAAAACGATATAAAATTTAATGGAAGCTTTGTCTTCAATCGCTTCAGTTCTAGAACGTATGCTGAGAATAGAGATATCACCATTAAAAACGGTAAAGATGGCTGGAGTAAACTAACGTTTAAACAAGGTGCTTATTTTGGAGGGAACGTTGTAATCGGCGATAAGAGTACGAGCCATTACAACTATAACGACTATGAACAATTTGAAATTGACGGGCCCATTTTTGTAGATGGAGACCTAACCATCTGGGGCTCTCATATCAAATTCAACTCTACGGTTTATGTAACAGGCAAGACGACGATCCGCTACTCTCGATTGCAAGGTATCCAGAACAATAACATCGAAAAGTCACTTGTTCTGTTTGGCAAAGACTCTATTTTGATTGCGAACAACAACGTTTATGGAGATACAGCAAACATCATTAGAGGGTTCTTTTATTCAGAAGAACAAATGGAGATTTACGGTGTGGGATCAAATGTAGAAATTCAGGGTGGGGTTTTTGGGAGAAAGGTTGTCTTGAATGCAACAAAAGGGCAAGTAAAAAGAGGAAGCAGCCAACCTTACCTTTTTGATTCAGGACAAACACAGATGTCACCTTCTAGGTCACGTCTAAAGATTGTTTATAATCCAGAGTTAATTAAAAATCCGCCAGAAGGTTTGCCGACTGTTAGAGACTTATCTGTTTCACAGATAGATCGACAACTTCAATGATGCAGCCTTAATAGCCTTAATGATGCAACCTCCCCATTCGGGAGGTTTTATTATTTCACAAGCCACACATTAATGATGACATGCCAGGAAATGACGATAAAATAAACAAGTAAAGCAAGGTTTAACAGTATTTGCACTCTTCTCTTAAGAGGCACAAACCCAATGGCAATAATGAGATAGGTAAAAAAGAATTTTACGAGTAAGAAGATAACAGGATCATATTCATACAGACTGCGCATTAACGGATTAAGTTCTCTTCCACCCTTTTGGAGCAACTGATGAGTGAACAGAGCATCTGCCGCATTTAAAAGCCCTAGACTCAAACAGACCAATAGATGTTTTTGTATACGAAACACGCGATCCATCCCTACTCACTCCTCTCTCTAAAAGAAGTATACCCATAAGTAGAGAGAAAGTTTACTAGAAATGTGTTGCAAAAAGCGACAAAGAAAAAGACCTCTGAAGTGAGGTCTTTTATAATTTCATATCAAGTTTGCTGCCTAAGTGTGGTTGAACGGATTGTTCTAAAATCTTCGTTAAGTTGTATTTATCGCCATTTACAAAACGAAAAGATGCCAAAAGTGTAACTCGGGAGTTAGATGTTATCAATAAATAGCATAATTCATTTAGAAATAAACGCATTAAGTAGATTACTTATTAAGAGTACTGTATCTTTTGTAAAACATCACCAATTTATAACTTCATTTAGAATACTAGTCATCTTATAAGCACCCTTTTTATTCAAGTGATCCCAGTCCACAAAATCATCCATATTAAATTGTTCTGATTTAAACATATCGATCATTTGAAAATCATATTGGACAGAAAATTCATCAATAATGTTGTAAAACCTTTTTTTAGTATCATTACTAACATGATGATAATAATATGGAGTAGTTGGGAAGACAATTAATACAGGTTTTACCTGATATTTTTTAAGTAGCTCTAACATATCTTTAAATATTTTTTTGTTCTCTATAGTAGTTGCAGGATAGAAAAGTTTGTTATGAAATTCAGCTCTTTCTTTACCTAGTTTATATCTATCACTTTCCTTGATTTTACTAATATTAGTATTAAGATAAGTTCCCGATTCCCATAAATCCTCATTAAAATCTGGTGTTAAATCTACCCCTAAGACATCCTCAATATAACAATTAAATGCATCTTCTTTAAATAAGGTAGTAAACAAAGGGTTTATTTTGTTCAACACATTATCTATCCCTTTATAAATTGGATACTTCTCACCTATTTGCAAGTTATGTGAGTCATTAAATATTGGATAGTAGATACTTTCTATTCTATTTGATTCTTGTTTAGTTAAAGATAAATCCCAATCGAAAGAATAATAAGCAAGACCCATTAACCAATGTTCTACCTCAACACCAGACTCTAGTAATTCTTTCATAATCTTATAGTCATAAAATAAATCTTGGGAGGGGAATGCTAATTTAAGGGTGTTTTTTTTAGATTCTTTCTCAACAAAGCCACGTAAAGCATATGATAACCCTGATAATACACCTTGGAAGTGATTACGCTTTTTGATTTTTTTCATTCGAGTTGAAAGCATAGCATGATAATAATTTTCATTGTGATAATTATTATATTCATCAATATAAATTCTTACATATTGAAAAAAATCAAATATTTTGTCTTTGGGAACACCCATCATACTGAATTCTTCATTAATTTTTTTACTATTATTATTAATAATTAATATAAGATCAAAAGCCTTTTCTTTAATATAAAGTTTAGCTTTGTTACATCTATCACCTTTTATATGCGCTACAATTTTCACATTTCTGTTAAATAAATTTGAAATATAAGATGAAACATTTCTAGAATCGAAAATTAATATTTTTATAATTAATTTTGATTCAATCTCACGGTATAAATTTTCAAAAATTTCAATTAATTCTTTGTATCTAGTGGAAATTTCATTGTAAAAAAAGTTTGTATTCGGTTTTGAAATAATCTCTACAATTTCTAACATTTTATTGGCTGTTGTATCTAACATATTAATGTTTATGTTAATGAAATGTATTTTTTCAGAGATTAATATAATACAATCCACCAAAGTATTAAAAGTCTCTATATGAAAAATACCTTTATCTAAAATTCTCTTCATTTCATCAATTATATCTAAGACATTTACTCTGGCTTCAATAATGTTTTTGTCAGTCATATTAATCCTCATTGAATCTCTAAATTGTTAGATTAATTATTTATTCGAATTTTAAGAGACTAGAATTTGTCTTTCAAACTCTTCTATAACATTTTTAATAAATTTAGAATAGAAAGGACAAATTTGCACGGCCTCTTTATATAGTTTAATGACAGGAAGTGTATTATTTGAAAACTCAAATTGCCTAATTCGTGAAAATATCATAAACAATTTCAATTCTGAGTCATCTAATGTTTTATAAGTTAACCCTAGCAAATTCGGGTTGAAAATTAAATGAACATAGTTTTTCCCAGCATCTATATATCTATTAAAAAGATCATTATACTTACTCACATCAACTAATTTATTTACTTCTAGAAGAATTGCTGCCGTCATACAATAATAAACACGATTTCCTTGAAGATCATTTTCACGAAGCTTTTTTTCTTCTAGGTAATTAACAATTAATTTATTAGACTTTTGACTTGAATTTAAAAGAAACCTCGTGATTTCCTTTATTTCTAGACTTTCTGCTTTTTTCAATAAATTAAATAATTTATTCATATCTGTATCTGTAATATAATCAAATATTTCCCAATAGAAAGGGGTTTTTATTATTTTCTCTATGTTATTCTCTATCTCTTTAAGATATTGATTTTTTTCATTTTTATCCTTTGTGCGGAAACTGTTAAACAATCCATAGAATGTTTTACTTTTGCTAAGTAAATAGTATATATTCTGTCTTTCTAAAATACTCATTTTAAGAATCTCTTGTTCAACTTCTAATAAATAGTCATCGTTTTCATCATTTTGTACGGAATTTAACTGCTCTATTAATAGATTTACCTTATTAAAGGTCATAAAATACTTTATAAGTAAAGATTTTTTCATTATTTGATCTGTAATCATATCAATATAATTTATACAAATTTCTTGTTTATTATCTAATAATAATTTCGAAAATTTATATAGCAAGTCATTTTTGTGGTCAGGTGTTACTCGAAAAAGTTCTATACTTGGATTAGCAGAAATAGAACAATTTTTTATATTGTTAAAAAGAGAAAGATACTGATTTACTTCACTTTTTACTTTTGCTTCAATACCCATTTTCATTTTTGTAGTAGCAGCAACATAATAAAGATCTATAAAATCTTCTACGATAGAATATCCTTCCTCTGAAACTTCTATAGCCTCAGTATATTTGCCGAGACTTAAACAAGCATTAACATAAACCTGATAAATATAAGAATTCGTCTTCTTCAGTTCAGTAGAATCCAACAAAGAATAAGCGTATTTTATCTCTATATATGCATTTTTATAATCAAAATGCATATTATACGTTTGCGCTAGTTGAAATCTGTAATAAATATTATTTGGATCATTTTTCAATTCATTTACTAACAGTGATTTTGTTCTAAGAAACTTCCTTTCCATTAACTCACGATCCTGGCTGTTGTACCCGTAATGATTAATTATAATTTCTTGGTTGGTATAAATCGGATATTCAATGTATGGTTGATTATGAACTGTACCAGTATATTTAAATTTCTTTGAATTTCTAAAAAATCTCATTGTAGGTATTTGTGAATAGTTATTAGGGTTGTTTGTAGTTATATTTCTTAAGGTTACTTGTACTGAATTATAGTTATCTATGTCATTGGTTGTAATCATATTAATGATTGCTTCTTCTTCACAAATTTCCTCGTCGGCATCTAAAATAAAAAGCCATTCTCCCTTAGCGTATGAAATAGATTTATTTCGCATATCAGAAAAGGAATTATTCCATTTTTCAAAATAAACACTTTCAGTATATGATTTTGCAATTGAAATCGTGTTGTCATCAGAACCAGTATCTAATATAATAAGTTCTACGTTTGTAAGCTCAATGGTTTTCTGAATACTCTCTAAACATCTTTTCAAATTCTCTTCTTCGTTTTTCACCATCATGCAAATACTTAACTTAATTTTCTCCATGTTAGATAATACCTCTCCAATGTTGTAAAATTGGTGATAACTCATATGTTAAAATATCATTGACCAGGTATTCTTCTTTATTCTCTATGTTCTCCGCCAAACTATTTAAAATATAGTTTAGTTCACTATTATCTATTATCGTTTCTAATTTTGAGAAACCTTGGACTAGTGTATCTAAATCATCCAATAAATAGATAAGTCGTCCTTTTACTTCTTTATTCTCACCGTTTATAAACATAGAATTGATTTGTTCAATACGAATTATTAAATTGTCCAGCAATTCTTTTACAATTTTAATCAGTTCATCTGTCTCCATGCCCATGCTCCTTAATTACTAAATTACTTCTAATATACAAGAAAAAGCCGACGATAGCCGGCTGTTTTCTATTCTTCTTTAACTTATTAACGAAGAAGTTGTAAAACTCCTTGAGGCTGTTGGTTAGCTTGAGCCAACATAGCTTGAGCAGCCTGAGATAGTATTGAATTCTTAGTTTGGTTCATCATCTCTTTCGCCATATCAACATCACGAACACGAGATTCAGCTGCTGTTAAGTTTTCAGAAGAAGTACCTAAGTTATTGATTGTATGTTCTAAACGGTTTTGGTATGCACCCAACTTAGAACGTTCCGCTGACACTTTTTCAATAGATTTATTAATAACTTCGATTGCAATTGTAGCATTTTTGTTTGTAGAAACATCCAAAGCACGTTGAATCCCAGTATTATTTGTTCCGTTAGTTACAACTTGAGTTGATGCAGTGTAAGTAATAGTTTGTGCAGTACCATTAACCTTAATTGTTGTCGCAATCGCTGAAGCATTTGTTGATGCAACTGCTAGTGCACGTGAACGCATATCAGTAATATCTACTGTCATACCTTGTAATCCATTAGCACCAATTTGGAAGTTTAGAGCAGAAGTAGCTCCTGTTTTTGTACCGTCTAATAGTTTTTGTGTATTGAATTCTGTTGTATTACCAATTCGGTTAATTTCTGAAGTTAACTGGTTAAGTTCTTTTTGGATTTCTCCACGGTCAGTTCCAGTATTTGTATCGTTAGCTGATTGAACTGCGAGTTCACGCATACGTTGAAGAATATCATGTGTTTCGTTTAATGCACCTTCAGCTGTTTGAATTAAAGAAATTCCATCCTGTGCATTACGGGACGCTTGATCTAATCCACGGATTTGACCACGCATTTTTTCAGAGATTGCTAGACCTGCAGCATCATCACCAGCACGGTTAATTCTTAGACCTGATGATAGTTTTTCCATTGATTTAGATTGTCCTACAGCTGCGTTGTTAAGCTGACGGTACGTATTAAGAGCCGCGATATTGTGATTAATTCTCATTTCTATTTCCTCCTTGAATGTGTTCCGCCCACATCCTTGTGGTTGGATTCTTTATTGAAACATTCGTACTTTTACGGCCGTTAAAAGTACTACTTGTTCCTACATTCGTTATATCGGAGTAATTAGAAACATCTTTAATGGATTTTATGAGTTTTTCAACTTTTTTAATGTCTGGAAAGTGTTTAGAGAGGTGCTTGCTGCTTTACTGTTCTCTTGCTGGATAGATAGAAAGATTTCCTTTCGATGAATCTCTATTTGTTTAGGCGCAGAAATTCCTAACTTCACCTGATCACCATCTATGGATAACACAGTTAATTCAATGTCTTCACCAATTTTAATAGCTTCTTGTAACTTCCGGGTTAATACAAGCATTTCTTAACCCTCCTGTCCAATAATGCTAGCTTCTAATAGTTCATGTCTTGTTCGGTATTTATTATCAGTTAGTACTACTTGTTTTGCTAAGTTTTCCTTTACATTAATCACTACAGGTGCTTGAAGATTGCCTGTTGATTTTTCTAATGGTTCTTGAATCGTCAAGATGACCTGAACCAACACATCAGATTCTTCTTTTATCTTTAATTGTTTTTGTACCGATTCTATTAATTCAAAATCATAATCCTTAAAGAATAAAAAAGGATTTGTTGTAAAAAAAGCTAGTTCTTTAGTGGACACCGATTGCAGAGTTGAAAATGGAGTCCCCTCCATTGGCAGAAGAACAAATTGTTTTTCGTCTTCAAAACCCGGTAAACCTTGTTCAAAATTTAAAATATCTTTCTCGGATATCTCTAATATTTCTTCGAATTTCGTATGAAGTATCATCGCAATCATCCTTTACTTTTTAATTCTTATGTCGTCCAGTTGATTGTTAAAGAAGGCATTTGTTCCATACTAACGTTTACCTTACCAGGAGTGTACTGATGCTGAGGTCTATTAATCGTAACATCAATCTCTGGTTTGTGAGTCTGCCAATTCAATTGAATTTTACTTGGTTGATAATTGATTTTCACACTGTTTGCTCTTGGAATAAAGCCTATATTAAACTCATACATCGGACTTTCACTATTCATTTTTGCATGTTCCGCAATTGGGTTGCCGCCGTTTTCTACCCTCATCAAGTCATCGCCTTCTTGAGACATCCTAGCTAGACCAGATAGCCAGTCTTCGTAACCCCTTTGTGCAAATTCTTCAATTCTGCGTGAAATGTGTTTTAAATCCATATCAGCCCAAGCTTCTGTTTGATCGATGGTTAACTGACTTGGTGTTCGATTCACTTCTAGTTCCGCTTTTTGCTGTTGGATTTGCAAATCAGCGGGAGCTTGTTGGATTTCTTGAACCGGCTGCTGAGTGTGTAGCCCTATTCTAGCATTCGTTGACTCTAGTCTAAGTTGAGGAACATTCATTAGTAATCCCTCCAAAAGGTTTTATTGCAAGAAAAGAGCTATCACAAGGATAGCTCTTTTAGATTTATCGTAAAAAGTCCATAAGTGTCGGTTGCATGATGCGAGAACCTACCCCTAATGCTGCACGGTGTAAACTTTCTTGCATTTTCAAGTCTGTAATCACTCTCTCGATATCCGCATCTTCATTATCAGAAAGTATACGATTTGCTATGACTTCTTGCTCTCCAAGTCGAGCATCGATTAGTTCGACACGATTGTATCTTGCCCCTAGTTCAGAGCGTTCCGCAACTAATTTATTGATGTGTGAATCTAACTTATCTAAAAATCCATTAATCTCATTTCCAGAAGTACCTTCAAGGGCTTTCTTTAACTCATTAATATCCCCAAACAAACCGCTTTCCGGTGAGCCAGCTGTGTAAGTAAATACATTTTTAGGGTTTATATTAATTGCTACTTCAATGCCTTGAGACAGCTCCAGATTAACCTTATTCTCATTTACGGAAACAGAAGGTGTTTTGCTTAGATCAACTGGCTTTTTCGTTGTATCATTTCCATTAAAAATGTACTTTCCAGCAACCTGTGTGTTGGCGATGGAAACGAGATGTTCTTTTAATTGCTCAATCTCTTTTCCAATCATGCCTTTTTGTGACTCTTCATACGTTCCGTTGCTTGCCTGAACCGTCAGTTCACGAATTCGCTGCATCACACTTGTTGCTTTATCAAGAGCAGCATCTGAATTCTCCATCCAGTTATACGCTTCAGATAAGTTACGCTTATATTGCTCAACTTCTGTTAAGTTTGTTCGGTATGTCATGCCCTTCATTGCAACGACTGGATCATCCGATGGACGACTGATCTTCTTACCTGTTGTTAGCTGTTCTTGTGTTTTGGCCATACTTTCGTAGCTTTTACTTATATGGCGAAGCATGTTATTAGATAACATCGATTGCGTTACGCGCATTTAGTTGCACCTACCTTCCGCCGACACCCAAGCCGTTAATAATTTTATCGAGTATCTCGTCAATAACTGTAATGTTTCGTGCAGACGCGTTATATGCATGTTGAAACTGAATCATGTTCGTCATTTCTTCATCTAGAGAGACACCACTTACAGACAAACGGCGTTGTTGAACGGAATCCGTTAACACAGAAGAATTGCTTGTTAGACGCTCGGCTTGCTCCGCATCAACTGCCATTTTCCCTATGGCACCTTCATAATAGCTTTGGAGTGAAGCAGTACTTCCTGGAAAATCAAGATTCTTATTCTTCACATCAGCTAGCAAAAGGGCATTGCTTCCATCTCCGCTAAAAGGATTTGTGGCAGCCGCAATGTGGTTCAATTCATCCATATCTTTGCTAAGTACAAGTGATTTCGCAGCTCCTGTTACATTATCTTTATCAAGTGGTGTTACAGTATTAAAATCAAAGAAATCATAAGCATATGGTTGAGTCATAGGAGTTTTTTCATGATCTTGAATGCTATTTAAACTCCATCCGCTAGAATGAACTTCATTAAACTTGGTAGCGAAATGATAAGCCATTTGATCGAGTTTTGATAGCATATCAGGATAGACTCCTTTTACAACACCATTATCGTTGTATCCGTACGACTCTATCATTCCTTTTAATTTTCCATTAGTAAAATCTACAATATTAATACTTGTTGGTGTTCCTTCTACCGTTATGGTGTCTGCTAGTTTGTTACCAGCATCATCATAATTAATCGTTAAATGGTTTACTTTTGCTGTTTTTGAATCTACTAACGTATATTCTTTTCCGTTCTGGTCTTTCATTTTTATATCGTATAATCCAGCTGCTTGAGGATCTGATTTTCCGCCACTTGGTTTTGTAGTCACCTCTATGTTTACAAGAGTGGATAACTCATCAACCAATTTATCTCTCTCATCGTAAAGGGTATTTGGCAAATATCCATGTGGCTCTACTTCACTAATTTGTTTGTTAATACTATTAATATCATCTAAAAGTGCATTAATTTCTTTGGTGGCAATGTCAGTCTGTGCTTTTATATCACCTTGTATGGCAGTTAGTGAGTTTGATAGATAATTAAAAGTTTCTGCTACTGCTAACCCCCGCTGGCGCACCACGGAACGTGCTCCCGAATCTTCAGGACTTGCAGATAAGTCATGAAGTGATTGCCAAAAGCGGTCAAGGGTCTTTGCTAGACCGTTGTCAGATGGTTCATTCATGATATCTTCCATCTTCTCTAACGCTTCACTTCTCGCACTCCAATAGCCCAGCTTGTTATTCTCTCCTCGAAATTGAGTATCTAAAAATCCTTCGCGAACACGCTGTATCGATCCCGCCGCTACACCCGTACCCATCTGTCCTGGAATTTGTGGACGGTTCATACTCGCAGCTGGATAGGCTTCAGTTTGAACAAAGTTCACTCTTTGACGGCTATACCCAGGAGTATTCGCATTTGCTATATTGTGACCTGTCGTTTGAAGAGCGGTTTGCTGTGTAAACATTCCTCGACGGGCTGTTTCTAATCCATGAAAGGTTGAGCGCATTGTAATTCCTCCGTAGGTTTAAGCTTTTGAATCAAAAAGTGATGCTGCGTTATTGTGATAAGGATTTTTTTTCGTCTGGTTATACGTCACAGGTTCACTTTGTGGCTGCATCATACTAAGTGATATATTCACGTACTGAAGTGATTGTTCAAGCAACCCTTGATTAAGCTGATTTCTATTCTTTAAAGCATTATAGATATCGATTAATCGGTTTTGCAGATTCAACAATCGTTCTTTTTCCGGTTCTTCTACTTGTTCTAAAACATCACCTAACGTGACATTTGCGAACTTAACAAGTCTTTCCTTTTCAATCTGTTGTAGTTTCTTCACTTGAAGATCTTCTTCTTTTAACAAAACATCTAGTGACTTCATATCTCCTGATTTAAGTACTTCTGTTTTGCGTTCTCCGAGAGTTAGAAGATCTATGTGAGATTGAAGTAAACGTTCAAGAAGTGATGTCATCTGTGCCGTTTCCATGAGATCCTCCTTATACTTGCTTGTAATAATGAATAATGGAAGCTGCTGTTTTAAAAACGTTGATTTGATATGTTCCGCTATCCACTTGTTGTTTGATTTCATTCACTTTATTCATCCGGTCTTGTTCAAATTTCGAGGAAGATAAGAGTTTCTTTGCTTCATCAGAAATTTGAATATCATCTTTTTTGTATGCAGCCTTAACATGATTATCCTTCATATGGGGCACCTGTTTTGTGTATGGGTTATTTTGAATAGAGTTGAAATGATTGATTCGCATTTTTAGTCACCTCATTTAGAGACTTTAATCTTATTTAATGTATCGGCTAAATTATAAAATTCTTTAAGTGATGAAAAGAAATTAGGTTAATTGTCATCAGTATGGTAAGAAGGTAATGCTTCTTCTTGTTTTCTTCTAATTAAGTCTTCAATCGAGAGCTCTGATTTGATACGAGCTTTACACTCTTCGCATAAACGGCCATCGTTGATTGGCGCATGGCATCCATCACATGGATACGTAAAGTTTGGATATCCTTTCACACGAATTCTTCCTTGGTGTATGAAATAGATGATTTTACTTTCTGAGACCTTGGTTGCTTCACTTACTTCGACGATTGTCGCTTTGCGATTTTCGCTTTTTCTAATATATCGGTATACATAATCATAATCCTGTTCTTCTTCTCGAAAGCACACATCACATTGTTCACGTATGTACTTCACAAAAAGTTTGCCGCACTGCGGACAGTTCATCAAATTGTCCATATCGCTTCCCGCTCCTTAACACTTCTATCTTCTGTATATATCGGATTTGAGTGAGCGAGTTTTAACAGGTCATTCGTTTTATTTATCGTGCTAGGGTTATAGATGAAACTTCTTTAACTCCAGCTTCAATAAGGACTTTCGCCGCATAACGTAATGTGCTTCCTGTTGTGTATACATCATCAACTAGAATGACTTTCTGATCTTTCACTTTTAAAGAACCTATTACTTCAAACGGATTCTCTTTTTGAGATAAACGTTCTTCACGTGTTTTCTTACTCTGTTTCTCTTCATGTGTTTTTCTCTTTAATAAGTGTTCTACTGGCTTTTTAATTCCTTTTGCTATTAGCTCAGCTTGGTTAAATCCTCTTTCATAATGCCTCTCATCACTCAATGGAATGGGAACAAGGATTGCATCACGGGAAATCATTTTAAATGTAGAACTCAGCACCGGATAAAATGCTTTAACAATTTCAACATCTCCACGATATTTCAGCTTAGCTATTAGTTCTTTCATATAGTCGTTATAGACATAAAGTGACCGATTTTGCTGTAGAACTCCGGTCCTTGTTTCATCTTCTTTCCACCGAATACAGTCAAAGCAACAATCACCCTGTCGATATTGCTCGGGAAATATTGAAAAGTCACGACTACATATTCTACAAATCTCACCCTTTATCCTCACTAACTTTCCTTCACAGTCATGGCACAATAATAGTGATTGCTTTAAGCCAATCAGCGCTTCCCATGACCAAGCTTCAGTATAAGATTCATGGCAATATAGGCAATAACTCAAAGTCCAGCCTCCTTGTTCATGTTCTTAGTATGATTGATCGCTTGTATCATGCTGAGCGATTTACCGTAATGAAAGAGAAGGACCTCACCATTATGATCATCCTTACTTCTTCCCGCCCGTCCTGCAATTTGAACGAGAGCACTTTCTGTGAATACGTCGTGATCCGCGCCAAACACTGCTACATCTAAAAAAGGAACGGTCACTCCGCGTTCTAAGATGGTTGTAGTCACTAATAATTGAATGTCTTCATTCCTAAACTGAGTCACTTTTTCTTTCCGCATTGGATCTTCTGCATGAACACTTTCAACGGGTACATCGACGATCTTTTTTATTAGTTCTGTCAGCTTTTCTAAAACGGATACTGAAGATACAAATATCATCGCTCGCCGTCCACTTTTTGCTTGAGCTTTCAACCAATTAAGAAAAGGAGCAGGGAGCTTTCCTCTTTCTAACCTCTTCTTCCACTCACCGCCCCAAACCATACCTGGAACAGGTAATGGAAATCCATGAAACCGGTTTGGGATTTTCACGCATGGTAATGTTCTTTTTCTTGTCGCTTTTTTCATTGCTTTAGAAGGAGTCGCAGATAAATAGAGAAGAAAGTGTTTTGGTGTAACGGCACGAGATACTGCATGCTGAAGGGTTTTATCGTAGGAATACGGAAAAGCATCAACTTCATCGATGATCATGATGTTAAACGCTTGTTTAAATCGGTACAGCTGATGTGTGGTTGAGATGACGAGCTGTGCTGGTGTTTCACGTTCTTCTGTGCCGCCATAATAACCCGCGACTATCGTGTTTGGAAAAACCGCTTTTAAACGAGGGGCTAACTCTAGTACAACATCCGTTCGTGGCGTTGCTATACAAACACGAAGTCCCAAGTTCAATGCTTTTTCAATGCCCTTGAACAGTACTTCAGTCTTTCCCGCCCCACAAACAGCCCAAATTAAAAGTTCACCTTCACTTCCGATTCGCTTCACAAATTCTTTAGATGCTAATTGCTGTCCACTCGACAACTCACCATTCCAGTGCAGATTATTTTCATGGGACCACTTCACTTTAGGTCCATTCCACGACACTAACGGAGTACACTGACTCACTCTCCCCATCATGATGCAGTTCCTACAGTACGCACAATTATCACTCTTACAGCGAAAACAAGAAAACGCCGCAAACAAACGACTCTTCTCATTTCTGCATCGACTACATAAATAACCGTTAGAAGTTTTACTGATCCCAGGTGAATATTTCACATAACCATTTTCATAATGCTGTTGAATTTGCTCAATTGTAAAGAGAAGCTCATCAAATAAAAGAGACTTACCATAGAGGGTTTGTTGAAGTTTCTCATCATACTGAAAAGTTGGATTTAAAGGAGGTTGTTCTACAGTTGGAAGTTCACTAAAAGGGACAGCTTTCACAGGGGAAACAAGCATTTCAGGGGCAATGGTTAAACGGTTGTTTAAAAAAAGGGAGACAAACCTCATCGTGTTGTCTCCCCCTGTGTTAGAGATTTCATTTACATCTCTCCAATGATTATTCTTTTATCCACGTAATGCCGAGTGAACCTTCACCTAAGTGAGTGCCGATTACAGGGCCAAAATAGCTAATCCATACGTCTGCGTTCGCAAACTTTTCCCGTAGCTCATCTGCGATTTCTACTGCTTCATCTTCTCGCTTAGCATGAATTACACTAATTTTCACTTTGTCATCCGGCTTTACGTTTTCATCCATGATATCGAAAATACGTTTTAACGCTTTTTTCTTCGTACGTACTTTTTCAAACGGAACGATCTTTTTGTCTTCAAAGTGTAAAATCGGTTTGATTTGTAGCAGATTCCCTACAAAAAGTTGAGCTGTGTTCAAACGACCACCACGATGCAGATGGTTCAAATCATCAACCATAAAGTAAGCTGGGATTCCGTTGTTCTTCATCTGCAACAGGTGATTCATAATGTCATAACCGTTCGAACCTTCATTGGCTAGCTCAGCAGCTTTCAACACATAAAACGCTTGAGGTGAACAGCTGATCTCAGAATCAAACACATGAAGCTTGATTCCTTCGACCATCTCGCCTGCTGCCACTGCACTTTGATAGGTTCCACTGATTCCGCTCGATAATGTAATCATTACGGCTTCATCATAGTTTTGAGAAAGCTCTTCTAATAATTCTACAAGCTCACCAATTGCAGGCTGCGACGTTTTAGGAAGGGCTCCTTCTTTACCAACCATGTCGTAAAAATCGTCTGCTTTTATTTCAGCTTCTTCTTTGTATGTTTCTTTATCAAAAACCACGTTGAGCGAAATCATTACAATATTTTTTTCGTTGCGGATATGTTCGGGTATGTAGGAAGTACTGTCTGTAATGACGGCTACCTTGCTCATAATTTTAGTCCTCTCTTATGCCAAAAATCTTGTTTTTTTCTCCTCTAACAGTGTACACCATCAGAAAAAGTAATTCACTAAATTCAAATTTACTTACACTAAGTATTCTCTTTTTTCTTCAACTATCCTTTATGTGCTTTTCACCAGTTTTTCGGCATAACGAGAAAGCACCGTACAATACGGAGTGATTTTGCATAGAGGAAATTCTTAATTTCGGTTTGTAAGGGACATGTTTTTCGAGATTCCCATCTATTTTCTGAAGATATGGAGATAGTGCTCTTCCCACTCCACCACCCAGTAGAATTACTTCAGGATTTAAAATAACTGTCATGTTAATTAGTGCAGAAGTAAGTTGATCAACAGCTTCATCCACTACCTTTTTCGCCATGTCATCCCCTTTATCCACTAAAGAAAATAACTCCTGGGCTGAAACGTGGTTCCCTGTTTTCTTCTTATATTCGTAAGCCATCCCGAATCCCCCAGCTTTTGAACTAAGAAAGCCATACCCTGGACGAGCTGGGTTCAACCCGTCATGAAGAACTGATTGATCCGTTATCATGTACCCTACTTCTCCCGCTGAAAATTGTTGACCTTCATATAATTCACCATTTAAGAGAAGACCAACACCAATACTCGTCCCGATCATCATATAAATAGCATGCTGTACATTTTGCAGACCGCCTGCTTCAACTTCACCTAACAAGCCGGTGTTCACGTCATTACCTATATAAACGGGTATACCTAATAAGCTCTGAAGCTTCTTTCTTAAAGGATAGTGATTCCACTTTAAGCTCGGAGCTTTCATCACAACACCATTTTTCACATCAACAATTCCTGGCACTCCAAGTCCTAATCCGTAGACTTCTTCTAACAATATCCTCTTCTCATCCATTTTTCTTCTCAATTCTTCTGCTATAGCTTCTGCTACATCACCTTGCAGTACTTCCATTGTATTTAACGTACTTGTCGAAAGAAGGTTTCCGCTCCAGTCAAACAGTCCACACTCTATAGATGTGCCTCCTACATCAATTGCTAATACGTATTTTTTTACCAAGTAAAATCACCTCCAAATCGTTTTCTACACCGGTGTTCATTATTAAGCACGCGAATTATTAATCTTTTGAAAAGTTTTTTTCGAACGAAGAAGGAATTTGTCGGATATGGAAGAAATTAGAATGTGAGACATGTTTTAAAGGAGGGCTAGGACCATTGGATCATAATCTATATATCGTTATACTCTCTCTATTCGTTTGCTTTCTGTTTGCTTTAATCTCACTCGATTGGGCGATACGGCGTACAGAAGAGCAAAAATCGCAGCAACTATTCTTACTGATAGGTTCTGTTACAATGGGCATCGCAGTATGGGCAACTCATTATATGGGGATGTTATCCATCCAAAGTCCTGTTCGTGTAGACTATAAATTTATAATCGTTACCGCAGCACTTGTTGCAGGTATTTTCTTCTCATATGTATCGTTCTTACATTTTACCTCTCAAAGACATCAGAATAAACTTTTCGTACCTGTTAGTTTATTTAGCATCGGTTTAGTGTCCGTTCATGTGATCGGATTGTTGTCCATGCACATGCATATGCCGATGGAACCTAATCTCTTATATATCATTCTTTCCATTTCTTCCGCTTTTCTTTTTTCCTTACTTGGTTTTTACCTACTCACTTTAAGAGATTTTTCAGCAAGAAAAGTTTCTGCTAGCCTTTCATTCACACTAGGTGTTAGTTTTATGCACTATATCGGTGAGATGGGCTTAATCGCTGGAACCCCTACTTTCGGTTGGCATAGCAGTTTTCCGATCAATAACATCAACATGACGGCTACTTTACTTGTATTTGGCGCGACAACCGTCGTATTAATTCTATACATTCTAGAACAACGAAACCAAAAAAGACTCGTAGAGCATCAATTTCAACTGCTTGAATCAGAGCACCGTTATAATTCACTTTTTGAATTAAATCCTGAAGGTGTTTTTGTGATCGGCCCAGATCTAAATTTTATTAAAGTGAATTCTTCTCTAGTCGATATTTCAGGCTATTCTTTAGAAGAACTTCATGCTATGCCATATACGAACCTTTTAAAAGAAAATGAAATCTCTAATTCCTTGGATTACTTAAATAGAGTGATTGAAGGCGAAACTATCAAACATCCACTAACCATCATTCATAAAGAAGGGCACGAAATAGAGCTCGATATTACGAGCATCCCTTATTCAATAAGAAGTGATATGACCGCCGTGATCGGAATCGCAAAAGATATGACTGCAATTAACGAAGCACAGAATTTCAAACAAAGAGCAAATACACTCGCCTATGTCGGAGAACTAGCTGCTGGTCTTGCTCATGAGATCCGTAACCCTCTAACTTCTATAAAAGGGTTCGCGCAATTGTTTCAATCACAAAACACGACAGAAGAAACTCATCATTTTTTAGGCATCATGTTACGAGAAACAGATCGAATAAACTTTATCATCAGCCAGCTAATGATACTAGCTCGCCCGCATATGATCCTAAAAAGTGATCACGATTTAACCGAGGTCATCAAACGTTCACTTAGATTTATCGAAGAAGAAACACAATTTGAAACCATTTCGCTTCACCTTGACCTACCAGAGCAACCTGTGACTATAAAATGCGAAGAAAATTTAATGGCGCAACTCATATTAAATATCGTAAAAAATGCGTTAGAAGCGACACCTTCTTGGGGGAACATCTCGCTTCAACTTAAACAAACGAAAGAAAACATCACCATCGCCATTCAAGATGATGGACCTGGCATCCCCGAGCACCTCCTATCAAAGCTCGGACAGCCGTTCTATACAACAAAAGAAGGCAATCCTGGACTCGGCCTCTTAATCTGCTACCAAATCGTCCAGAACCACGGTGGCAAGATGAGAATCGAATCAAAAGAAGGCCACGGAACAAAAGTCTCACTAGAATTCCCAATAAGCGTTCCGTCAGAAGAAAAGATCTTCGAAATGAGCTTGAGTTGATTTGGTTTTTCTTTAACTCGAAGTAAATGAACGAGAAGGATTTTATTTTAATTCCTCTCTGAAAGTTGATTGAAGCGCAAGGTGCGAGACTCCTGCGGGACAGGTGGGCAGGTGAGACACTTATACGTGAAACGTACGAATGTGGCTCACCGCGTGCCCCGCGGAAAGCGAGCAACCTGGAGCGGAAATCAACCACATTTGGCATCCTTGAAAACCCTATTACCACCCACAATGATTCAAATATATATCCCCGCACCAACCCACACGCATCAAAAAGACAAAACAAAAAGACCTTCACAATCGAAGGTCTTTTCTCCTAAATAAATCAACGCACCTTTACCCAACCATTCTTGATCGCCTCAACAACAGCCTGCGTACGGTCATTCACATTCATCTTCTGAAGAATATTACTCACATGGTTCTTAACCGTCTTCTCACTAATATAAAGCTCTTCCCCAATCGTACGGTTGCTGCGTCCATCCGCCAACAACTGAAGAACCTCACACTCACGACGCGTTAAAATATGAAGTGGCTTACGGTACTCTACCTCAACAAAACCAGCTTTGTTTTGCTGTTTATTATTCGTAGTCGATAAACGACGGAACTCGTTCAGAAGATTATACGTAATCTTCGGATGAAGATAAGCTCCACCGTCCGCTACCACGCGAACCGCTTCAATTAACGAATCAGCATCCATCTCTTTTAGAAGGTAACCAGATGCACCTGTTTGAACCGCATGTGACACATACGTCTCATCATCGTGGATTGAAAGAATAATAACTTTAGTATCTGGAGACTTCTCCACCAAACGACGTGTTGCTTCAACACCATTGATGTTTGGCATGTTAATATCCATCAACACCACATCTGGGTTATGGTCGCGGACGATATTTTCCGCTTCAGAGCCATCGTCACCTTCAGCAACAACAGAAAATTGGTCTTCCATATCTAGAATACGTTTTACTCCTTCGCGGAACAAACGGTGGTCATCGATAATCGCTATTTTTGTTTTCTCAGGTGCTGAGGCGTTATTTTCGTACACATTAACATTATTCATGTGTGAACCCTCCTAGTCTTGAATGGGAATTTGAATGTAGACACTTGTACCGTATTTTATGCGGGATTTCACTTTTAAAGTTCCTTCGAGCAGTTCGACCCGCTCTCTCATCCCCATCATACCAAAGGAATTTGATTTTGCTGGCTGTGCCATATCGAATCCTTTGCCATCATCTCGGATATATAACGAAATAAATTTTTGAGTAAACTCAAGTTTAACTTCAATAAGATTTGCTTCAGAGTGCTTAACGGCATTGCTAACCGACTCTTGAATCAGACGGAATATCGCAATCTCCATCTTATTCGGAAACCGTCGGGATTGACCAAGCGCATGTAGTTCAACCTCTATACCTGTACTTTCTTTAACATTTCGTAAATACTTGTTTAAAGTCGGAACGATACCAAGATCATCGAGAGCCATCGGGCGCAGATCATAAATGATTCTACGTACCTCTTTTAAGGAGTTTCGAACCATAACCCGTAAATCTTTTATTTCAACACGGGCAGCCTCAGTTCCTTTTTCTACAAAGATTTTCTCTAATAATTCTGAGCGAATAAGCACATTTGCCATCAATTGAGCTGGCCCGTCATGAATTTCACGCGAAACTCGTTTACGCTCTTCTTCTTGGGCTTCTATGATTTGAAGTCCAAACTCTTGCTTTTGCTGAGCGTTTTGAACGAGTTCATTAATTTTTCTTAAATCACCGTTTAGATAATTTAGTACAACTGAAATCTGACCTGCCAGAGACTCCGCTTTTTGAACGGTTTCGTTCAATGCACCGATTCTCCGCTCTAGCTCATCTCTTTTTTCTCGAAGCTGCTTCTCCGTTTGCCGGATGATGGACAGTTCAATCTGATACTTATTGGCATTCTCATACGCATCTCGAATATCAGATTCGCTATACTTTTGAAAATGCTTGCTCACTTCTGCGAGTCGAGTTCGTGCTAGCTTTGCGTATTCCTCAGTACGATCAGATTTATGAATGACTTCAATGACCTGTTGCTTCACTAACTCAAGCTCACGGCGCAGCTGCTGAAACTCTTGGCGAGAATGCTCACTAATCTCAAAGATTTGCGATTGACTTTCCGTAACCGTTTCGATGGTCTGATTTAGTATTCCGTCCAACATATGTGGATCTATCGTTAACTTAGCTGCAGTCATGTAAATTTCCCCCAATTAAAACGATAAAGAAGTGTACCCGGAAGTTCTAGAACCATCTTGCCTAATTTATATATAGGACTTACTACCCACTTAGACGAATAAAACCGCGAAGACATTAATCCTTCTAATATACTACATTCGCCAGGATGTGGAATTTTATGACTTTTCTTGCTAAAATTTTTTAAGAATTTGAATGGTTTTTATAATCACCTTATAATGAAGGATAACACGATACACTTGAAACATGAAGATTATTCGACAAATTTGACATCAAATTCTTAATATTCACTACTTAAAGGAGTCTTCACATATATGCTTGCTAATTATCTAACCGTAAAAAACGAAGGACAGCATGAGATCGTGATTGAAAAATCACGTTTTATCGCTCATATTGCACGGGCTACGACTGAAGAAGAAGCGCAAGGATTTATTCAAAAAATTAAAAAAGAACATAGCAGCGCTACACATAACTGTTCCGCCTACTTGATCGGAGAAACAGACAATATTCAAAAAGCAAACGATGACGGAGAACCGAGTGGTACAGCGGGTATTCCGATGTTAGAAGTGCTAAAAAAACGGGAATTGAAAGATACAGTTGCTGTTGTCACACGTTACTTCGGTGGGATTAAATTAGGTGCTGGAGGACTCATCCGGGCATACGGCAAGTCTGTTTCAGAAGGCCTCAATTATATTGGCGTTGTAGAACGTCAGCTTCAACAGATCGTTCACATCACCGTTGATTACACCCTTCTCGGAAAAATGGAGAACGAACTACGCAATTCTATTTACCCCATTAAAGAGATGAACTACATGGAAAAAGTAGAGATTCAGATGTATGTACCGATAAAAGAAAAAGAAACGTTTAAAGAATGGATCATCGACCTTTCGAACGCTCAAAGTGAGGTTATTTTTGGTGAGCAGGAGTATTTGGAAAAAGATGTGAAATCCTAATATATACCCAACAATTATCTTGAAGAGCCGAACATACTATTAGTCACAAAATCGTGATTTGTTATGAGTATTAATATTGTGTAAAATGAAGAAGATTCAATGTATGTGTCAAATTAAAGGAGATAATATTGATGGATAATAAAAATTCTTCTCAGCGTATGAGAAGGCGCCGAAGAAAGAAAAAGCCTTTTCGGAAATTTTTGAAGCTCGTTCTTATATTAACGATTTTTCTAGGCATCGGAGCAATTGGTTACGGTGGTTTCTTAGCATATAAAGTTAAAACAGCTGCAGATGATAGTTATTCAGAACTTGAACGAGAAAAATCCGATTTACGCAAAACAAAAGTAGAACTAGGTGAAGACCCTGTAAATATATTAATGATGGGTGTCGAGAGCTATAAAGGTTCTCCTGGTCATTCAGATGCGCTAATCTTGTTGTCTGTTAATCCAAAAACGAAAGAAACGGTTATGCTCAGTATCCCTCGAGATACAAGAACATACTTGCCGGTAATTGGACGAAAAGATAAAATTGGACATTCCTATGCATATGGAAAAAAGGGGCAAAAAGAAGAAGCTACTATTGAAGCAGTCGAAGAGTTGTTAGATGTGCCAATTGATTATTATGTTCGTACAAACTTTACTGGTTTTCAAGAAATCGTTGACGAAGTTGGAGGAATTACGGTAGATGTTCCTTTTAAATTCAGTCAAGTATCCATTGAAAGTAAAACTATCTATTATCAAAAAGGCCCTATGAAAATGAATGGGATTGAAGCATTAACGTACGCTCAAATGAGAAAACAAGATAAACGTGGTGATTTTGGAAGACAAGAAAGACAGCAACAGGTTATTCAAGCCATTGCAGATGAAGCATTATCCATTAAATCATTTGCAAAGGCGGGTAACATCGTCGAAACACTAGGTGATAACGTGCAAACAAATATAACTTTAAAAGAGATGTTTGCGTTTAGAAATTTCTACAAAGAATTAACGCAAGGTAACATTGAGCGTTTGAACCTTAAGGGTGAAGATCAATATATCGACAACATATACTATTATGTCCCTTATGATGACTCCATTGAAGAAATTTCAACTGAATTAAAAAGAGTACTTGAAATTGGAGAAACATCTTCAGGAGAAAACAACTACTAGGAAAAAGATTTAAAATTAAAAATACTGAGGATTTATAAACAGAGTCGGCTTACGGCTCTGTTTTTTTTTCTTTGTTCTTTATTGTACGGATTAAGCTCATAAATGGGTTGAAATTTTCGTTAACCAAACCAACGAGTTCTGCTAATAATACTAAGAGAATTATCATTATTAGTAGAATAATGATTGTCCCCCATAATGGTGTATAAGCTGAAGTAATAGCAATTATACTAAAAATAACACCCATACCATAAATAAATAAAACCGCATTTTTATGACTTAAACCTTTACTCATTAGTCTATGATGCAAATGATTTTTATCTGGAGACATGATTCCAGTTTGGTTTATCGTTCTGCGTATTATCGCAAATAATGTATCAAATAAAGGAACACCCAGCAATAGTAACGGCACAAACATGCTAAATAAAGTTACGCTTTTATAAAGTCCTAACAATGAAATAACAGAAATGGAGTAGCCAATAAAAAGGGCTCCCATGTCACCTAAAAAAATTTTAGCTGGGTAAAAGTTGTAAATGAGGAAACCCAATAAACTGGCCAATAATATAACACAGAATGTAAGAATTAATGCTTTCCCATGAATAAAAGCCAATGATCCAATCGTTATTAAAATAATGGATGATACTCCTGTAGCTAATCCGTCTAATCCGTCGATAAGGTTAATTGAATTGGTAATACCAACAATCCACAATAGCGTTAATGGGTATGATAATAATCCAATTTGATAAGTACCTAATAACGGAAAATGAATTACTTCTATTAGTAAACCGCTTGAAATAACAATTAAAGCTGCTACTATTTGAAAGATTAATTTGACTTTAGCACTTAATGTTATTAGGTCATCAATAATACCTAACAAAAGAATAACAACACCGCCTATTGAAATAGCGGTAATGGGTATGAAGTAGACACCACTTATAAAATAACCTATTACGACGCCTATAAAAATGGCTAACCCACCGATTCTTGGCATTGGTTTTATATGAACTTTTCTTTTGTTCGGTTGATCAACTGCACCGATTTTTAATGCAAACTTAATGACGAAGGGAGTAACAATTACGACACTGATAAAAGAACCTATAAAAGCCAACAAATTTATTTTATCCATAGTTATCTCTCCAATTATTTATCACTCTTATGTTTTCCAGAAATACGAATAATAAATATTAGAATATTTACCAATAATAATAATAATAAAAAAGACAGTTATTCCTTAGAGGGAACAACTGCCTTACAATCTAATTTAGTTTTTATTGACTGAATTTGAACTTTTATTAATAAATTTCGGGTCGCCTGTAACTTTTCCGTAAACAAATAGCAGTGGACGATACTTATAATGCACCAAACCGATCAATTCAGCAATTAACTCAAGAAGTAAAAGGAGACCAAAAGTTATTAATATTGCTCCCCACAAAGTAGTAGTAGAGAAAACAGCTGCAGATACACTAAACAATATACTTAGTAAGTAAATGGTTATTACCGTTTTCCGATGAGTTAAACCTATTGATAATAATCGATGATGTAAATGCCCTTTATCCGGTGCCGATATAGGTTTCTTATTTACTAGCCTACGGATTATCGCAAACGTTGTGTCAAAAACAGGAACACCTAAAATAATTAGTGGAACAACAAAACTGAACAAAGTAACACTTTTATAGACACCAAGTAAAGAAATAATGGCTATAGAGTATCCTAAGAACAAGGATCCTGTGTCCCCCATAAAGATTTTCGCTGGGTGAAAATTATAAAATAAGAATCCTACAGTAGAACCTAATACAACTAGAGATAATGTAAGAATCATAACATTTCCGTTGATTCCAGCCATAATTGCAATTGTTGCAATGACTATCGATGATACTCCAGCAGCTAAACCATCTAATCCATCAATTAAATTTATTGCATTCGTAATGGCAATAATCCATAGAACAGTTAAAGGAAACGCTATTGGAAATGTTAAATCAAACTCTCCGATAAATGGGATGTTAAGCAAATCAATTAGAAGACCTGTTTTAGCGACAATTAATGCAGCAGTAATTTGCCCTAGAAGCTTGTACTTAGCTTTTAATTGATACTTATCATCTAAAATCCCAGTAATAATAATGATTAACGCACCTATTGTAATACCAGTTAATGGCGCATTCTGTAAGTCACTGAAATAATAACCTGTTACTACTCCGATAAAAATTGCAAGACCACCAAGTCTTGGCATGATCTTTTGATGAACTTTTCGTTTATTCGGGCTATCAACAGCGCCAATTTTAAAAGCAAACTTTATGACAAAAGGTGTCACAATTAAAACTGTAACGAATGGAATAAGAAAAGTTAGAACTAATTGAAGATTCATTTTATCCCCTCTTTGTTTATCACTCTTCTGAATATTTAAATTCTCTCTCTTTTACCCAGAAAAACACATACTCTAAACTTATATTTATGCTCTCTGAGACATTATAAGGTTAACCTCGAAAATGTTCAATGATAATTATTAATCTTAACACAATATTAATATGTCTAAAATTCTTTTCCTATATTGTAAAAAAATGTAGAAATTTATCTCATTTTGTTAATTTTCTGCTATAATTTATATTTAATGGAATCTCTGTAAATATAACCTTTTATATGACATAGATTCCTAATTTTCAAGCAATGGGGAAGGGGAATGTAAGTTGAGTTTGAAAAAAGTTGCAAGCAGTATTTTAGGTTTGTCCGTCATATGTTCAACATTATTGCCTTTAAATAATGTTCATGCAGGTGGCATTTCAGTTAAACTACAAAATTATATCGGAAATCCTACGAGTCTTAACGTATCAATTGAAGGGTCTTATCGTGTAAATCAATATAATGATAATACTCGAATCAGTGGCATTGACCGTTTTGAGGTAGCTAGCAATGTATCTAAGAAAGGATGGGCAAGTGGCGCTGACACGGTGTTGATTGCTAATTATGATGCTTTTGCAGACGCATTATCAGCAGCACCTTTAGCTTATAAATTGAATGCACCTATTTTACTAAGTCGAAAAGACAAATTAACATCTTTTACAAAGCAAGAAATAACAAGATTAAAACCTAAAAATATCATTATTATTGGTGGTAGCGGAAGTATTGCTTCTCAAGTAGAAAACGAGATTACTAGTATGAAGTTGGATATTAGTTTAAGAAGAATCAGTGGTTCGGATCGTTATGAAGTGTCTCAAAAAATAGCCAGTGAGGTAGGCGTTAAAGGGAAAGCAATTGTATCAAGCGGAATATCTTTTGCAGATGCATTATCCATAGCGCCTTACGCATCAAGAAGAGGTCTCCCTATCTTATTAACAAGAAAAGACCAGCTTCCTACCCAAACTTCTGCAGCTTTAAAAGCAAACCAAACAACTAGCACTATCATTATTGGTGGTGAGGGCAGTGTTGGGACCAATGTTGCTAAACTACTACCTAGCCCTGTAAGAATAGGTGGCGCAGATCGTTATGAAGTTGCTACGAATATTATTAAACAATTGAAACTTGAGGCTGAAGCAGCGTTTGTAGCTAACGGGGTAAAGTCTGCAGATGCTCTTACAGGTTCTGTTTTAGCAGCAAAAGAAAATGCACCAATATTATTAACAAGACCAACCGCATTGCCTCCGACAATTCAAGAGGTAATTAGTGATAAATATATTTCAATGTTCACCGTTTTAGGCGGAGATGCCTCTATTTCTGAGAACCTAGAAAACTCATTACCGAACTTTTTACCTTTAAAAGCAGGGGTGAATTATAGCATTAAAAGCGCTGGTTCGTCCTTATCTTTATATGAAGGGTCACATCTAGTAAAAGATTTTGGTACACAATCTTTTCTATTAACACCGGATGCGTATGGTAAATCTATTATTAAAATCAACAATATTCCCTACATAGGCGAGATGCAATTTAAAAATGAAACAGGAACCATTCAACCAATAAATCTTAATATTCCTTTTGAAGATTATTTAAAAGGCGTTGTACCAATGGAAATGCCAGCTTTATGGCACCAAGAAGCACTAAAGGCGCAAGCTATTGCAGCTAGAACTTACGCTAATAAATATCAGAATCGAACGGATATTAATGATACTACTTCCTTTCAAGTATATGGTGGCTATCAGTGGCACTCTAATTCAACAAAGGCAGTTGTAGACACTAATGGTGAGATGATATATGTAAATAATACACTGATCGATACTGCCCCTTTTACTTCATCTAATGGCGGTCAAACTGCATCGAGTGTTGACGTTTGGCCATCTGGTGGTGGAAGATCATTCTTAATATCAAAAGCAGATCCGTATGATAAATACACTTGGAATTTATCTTTCTATAAAGAGCAGATTAATACAAGTGAGCTTGATTTAACAAATCCTGGTCACTGGTGGTGGAGTATTAAGGAAACAAAAGGTCCTAACACAAATAATCTCCCTAATCTAAACAATGTGAAGAATTGGTTAAAAGCAAACGTCCATAATAATGGTAATGTTGACTTAAGAATTCACCATATTCCGCTTCTACATGTATATCCTGAAACCAATAGTAGTGGCAGAAATTTAAAAGCTAAGATAAAAATTGAATATTTCTTGAGTGAAAATGGCAAAATTCAAATGGATGATAGTACACCAAAACCTTTAGTCAAACCTTATGTCTTTGAACAAGACGTTACGATGAGCCAACTTAGATCCATGTTTGGATACAATGCTATTAAAGAAGCTATGATTTCTTCAGTAACTGATAAAGATGGGGCAATCAAGATTAATGGAAGTGGTTATGGTCACGGTGTTGGCCTTAGTCAGCATGGTGCTCAAGGGAGAGCAATCGCAGGACAAAACTATAAACAAATACTAGAATTCTATTATCATGGTTCAACGATAAAATAGTAAAAAAAGCTGATGTCTAGAGTTTCACAAGATTGTGAAACTTAAACATCAGCTTTTGTTTTGTTTACCGTTTATTTTCGAATAACTTCTGGAAAAAGAAGGATAGAAATACTAAACATAAGACCAACTAAGAATCCTAAAATTGCTTTTCTCAATGGATTATTATTTGTTTCTTCTACATATACGTCTTTTTCGATTTGTGTAGGTCTAAGCTTCTCAAGATCTTCTTTTCTGTCAGATATTTCTGCTGTTTTATTCGCATCATTAGAATCTTCCAACTCTTTAATCTGCCCTTCTAAAATATCCTTCCATTCCATATAACTAATATCATTTTTATCATTAACCACATCATTACTATCCTTTAAAAACGCATTAACTAACTTTTGAAGTACCTTTTCACTTTCTTTCTTACTATCAGATGAATAAGAAAGTTCAATCACTTTTCTAGGTTTTATTATCGGATTGGTTTTACTTGCAAGTTCTATTGGATCATCCGTTACGTTTAAATTGCTAAGATAGTTTTCATTTTTCAGAAGATCCTGTACTTCTCCTACATTGGTAAATTGTGATGAAGCTATAAACTCACCTAGCCTTATCTCCGCTTTTGCAGTGTATGTCGCTTCCTCGTTCATTCCAAGAAAATACCCTAGCCCCGCAAAGATGATAGGCAGCAATAACAATACAAAGAATAACTTTTTAAACCTAATTAGGATTCTTTTAATACTTTCATTTTCTAACAAGCTCATTTTAGTTCCTCCTGATTATTCACTCTGTAATAATTAATGAACGCTATTACAAAACCATATAAAACCCAAAAATAGTTTAAGGCAATTTGCGAGCTTGGACTAACACTCGATAAAGGAAAGACAACCATTGCCAAAAGAAGTGAAACCGAGACTAATTTTAACTGAGATTGTTCTGAAATATCCTTATTAATAATAAACAGTTCTTTTACTAGATATAGATAGATCAAACAATAAAGGGTAAATATTACCACTCCATAATTAACAAGAATCTCTACCCACCAATTGTGCACATTCACAATATTCCCCGTTGGATACACTCCATAATTTTTCATAAAAAATTCCGAATTTCCTGTTCCTACACCAAAACCTAACGTATTTTCTAAAAAAATAAAAGAATTTTTCAACAAATTTAATCTTATATCTGTTGAAGTTTCATCAGACCCAGAAGTTACTATAAGACTTAACACAAGTTGATATATTGCATTAAAGATAGCATTCACTTTCTCAAAAAAGAGAAGTGAAGTAATACCTGATCCTAGAGCTCCCCAGAAAATAAGCTTTATTTTCGATTTAGTTTCTGTTAAAAAAACAAACCAAAAACCTAAACCGATAAAGACTGCTAATATGTTTGCCCTAGATGATGTAATATCAAGCATGTAAATTGAAATTAGGATAAGCATTAAACCTATAAATTTTATGAACTTGCTTCTATAATACAAAATTGCACTTAAAACAAAGAAAATACTTAGTGAAATAAAGCTCGCAAAATCATTTTCATTCACAAATACCGAAGTGGGAATATAGCTATATATAGGATTTGCGGTTGAAATCCTTGAAATTGGTAAATGAATATGAAAAAAATGATTAATCACACCCATTCCTAAAATCAACAAAAACGAAACCATCCAAATACTGTATATGGTATTGATCTTCTTCTGTTTGTTTGCAAAAGAAACCATAAATACAATAATTCCTATACCCATCAGTAAAAAAATGAGATCCATTACACCTTGGCTTAAACTTTTAACCCATATTAATGAAGTAAGGGCATACGTTAACCAAAATACAAATAGTAATAAAACTTTCTTTGTATAAAGTTGATTCCAAGTGAAAACCAAGTCTTTAAAATACAAATAAAGCATGATTAAAACAATCAAAGGAAATAGTATTCTAAACGGAAAAAGGCTAAATGGTCCAATATTATAATTTAAAAGTGCTGGACCAAAAAAAGCACTTAGTATGAATATATAAAATATATTTTCCCACCATTTATTTTGTATCATTAATGGTTTAATAGAGATGATTCCTAACAAGAAGAACGTATAGAACATTACGCCAACTGTCATTATTTTTATAGATACATCTAGTTGATCTATCATAAAAATTCCTAAACCTAACATGACTAAAAGTAGAACTAAGTAATTTTTATTCTCTCGAATGAAAGACATACCAAACCTCTTTCTTCGTAAAATTGACCCACTCATTATAACATAATGGTTATCAAATAATGACTGTTCACAGTTTAGTCATAATATTTTCATAATAAACAAAAGAAGATGATTTTCATCATCTTCAGTTATTATTATTTATAGAAGTTAATAGTACCCTGTGCGATTGCTTCTGCAGCAAGTCTTCTGTATGTTGGTGATGCCAGTTTTTGCGCGTCTTGAGGATTGGATATAAAACCTAATTCTACTAAAACACTTGGTATCTTCACGTATTTAATCACATAAAAATCAGCTTCTTTAACTTTTCTATCATCCGTTTGTAGCTTTTGGATAAGTAGTTTTTGTATTTCGGTTGCTAGGGCCTTACTCTCCGAAGAATTATAAACATCATTCCAATATGTTTCACTTCCGTTTGGCTTAGTGCCAGGGTATGAATTTGCATGAATACTTATAAAAGAATCAGCTCTTGAGTTGTTACCCATGTTTGCTCGATTCGTTAACGTAATAAAAGTATCCGTTGATCTTGTCATTACAATTCTAGCTCCACTATTTTTCAATAATTCTTTTGATTTTAAACCTACATCTAGAACTACGTCTTTTTCTTTCAGGCCATTTCCTATTGCACCTGGGTCTGTTCCCCCATGCCCTGGATCCAGTACAATACTCTTACCAAATAGGGATGTAATGTGATTAGATACTGATGCTTCCCCACCCAATATTGTCCCCTGCTTTATCACTTTGTCTTGGATAAGAGCTTTAGTAGTATCAGGCAATGAAGTTGGTCGAGTTAAAATCACTGGCGCATTATGTTTAGCAGCTAGAACTGAACCCGTTAAGGCATCAGCAAATGTAGTACCAGTAGTTAAAAAGGTGTTATATGTACTTAAATTTAATTCTCTAATAACGTTTGCAGCGACTTCATAGCGATCTGCTCCCCCAATTCGAGTTGGTTTTGGAAGCTGTTGAGCAACTAATGCACTAACACTCCCTTCTCCTCCAGATATTATCGTCTGCTGTACGCCTTTTTCCTTAATTGCTCTCTTTGTAAAATTGGGTATCGCATTCTGATTCGTCAAAAGAATGGGATATTCGTTCTTAGAGGCATATGGTGAAATAGCAAGAGCATCGGGGAAGTTTAAGCCATAAGCTATAATTGCTTTCCCTTTATTAGAGAGTTTCTTAGATACGTTATAAGAAACTTCATAACGATCCTTACCGTTAATCCTCTCAACTGATAATCCCATATTCTTTAGTTGTTTCTCCACAGAGGAAGATACGCTTCCTGTACCTCCAATAATGGTAACCTTTTTATTTTTAAGTCTAATTATTTCTTGTTTTGTTACATCTGTGAGTACTTTTGGATGTGTTAATAGAACGGGTGCATTTAACTTGTATGCTAGCGGTCCTGCCGACAAAGCGTCTGCAAAAGCATTATAATTGGCTAAAACGACGTTGGATGTTCCACTCGTCCACCCCTTCTTAGAAACGTTAACTGCAACTTCAAACCGATCGCTTCCTGAAAGTCTGGTAGATGATGCCGAAGCTTGTTCAGGTACCAATAAAAATAATGTAAAAGCCGCAATAAACGGCAAAAATAGTCTCAACACGTTATATCTCTCCCCAAGTAATTTAATAATCTTTAACCGATCCTCCTTTACGACAATATGTGCCTTAATCTGACAAGATTAATCGACATGTATATTATCGTAAAATACGGAAAAAAATTAATAGTACTTTAGGGAAAAAAAGACCAGATGTTTAGAAACACTCTGGTCTTTAAAACTAAATATTATTTTTTAATAACTGATCCTCAGGTACTTCTCTCAAAACTCTTGCAGGACTACCTACAACAATTTTTTGTTTTTCAACGTCTTTTGTAACAACACTGCCTGCAGCTACAGCCCCATCTTCATGAATAACTTTACCTGGAAGAATAGTTGAATTCGCTCCTACACGACCTCCGTTTTTAATCGTTACACCTTTAAATTTGTCATAACGCTCTTTGGATCTTGCCATGTAATTATCATTTGTAGTAACAACATATGGAGCGATAAACACATAATCACCCAGCTCCGAGTATGCCGTAATATAACAATTTGTTTCAAGCTTACACTTTATTCCAACTTTACAATCGTTTTCAACAGAAACTCCGCGGCCTACAATCGTCTTTTCACCAATTGTTACTCTTTCACGAACCGTAGCCAAGTCTGCAACAAATACATCATCAGCTAATTCGGCATTAGCATAAATAATAGCTGACGTGCTGATGGTAACCCCAGAACCAATTATAGTTGGAGGCAGTTTCTTAACCTCTGGAAGGATAGAGTTTTTAGCCCGTGTTGGCTGCTTACCAATAACAGCATTATCCTGAATAATGCAGTGATTTCCGATTGTAACTCCTTCATAAATGACAACATTATTCCCAATAACAACATTTTCACCAAAAGTTACGTTTTCCCCAATTACAACATTTTGACCTTTTTGAACTGTCATATAAGACACCTTCTTTCTTAAGTATGTAAAACAGTGTTCACCCGTAGCGGATGAACACCATTAAAAGAATTAATTTTTGCTATAGAACTCAGCGATTTTGTCCACAACATATTTTTGTTGCTCAAGCTTTAATTCAGGGAACATCGGTAAAGATAGAGCTTCTTTTGCTGCTTTTTCAGTAACTGGTAGATCTCCCTCTTTATAACCAAGCTCTTTAAATACAGGTTGCATATGCAACGGTTGTGGATAATAAATCATTGAAGCCACACCATTGTCTTTTAGGAAAGCTTGTAACTCATCACGTTTTTGAACACGAATCGTATATTGGTGGAAAATATGATGTGAATAGTCTGCAATAAATGGTGTAACTACCTCATTAGGGAGTTTCTCATTTAATAACTCTGTGTAATTTTGTGCGTTCTCTCTTCTCATATTGCTCCACTCATCCAAGTGAGGGAACTTAACATTTAAAATTGCAGCTTGTAGTTCATCAAGACGGCTGTTATAACCAAGAACATGATGATAGTATTTTGGTTTACTGCCATGTACGCGGATAACACGCATCTTTTCGGCTAATTCTTCATTATTAGTTACAACCATACCACCGTCACCATAAGCACCAAGGTTTTTAGTCGGGAAGAAGCTGTAAGTTGCTGCAGTACCTAGTTCTCCTACAGACTTACCTTTATATTTAGAACCGATCGCTTGAGCAGCATCCTCAATAACAGCTAAATTATGCTCTTTTGCAATTTCAGAAATTGGATCCATGTCTGCCATTTGTCCATATAAATGTACAGGTACAATCGCTTTTGTTTTCTCTGTAATAGCTTCCTTGATTTTCACTGGGTCTATATTGAATGTCTTTTCATCACAATCAACAAAAACAGGTGTTGCGCCAGCACGAGCTACTGCACCAGCTGTTGCAAAAAAGGTAAAAGAAGGTACGATTACTTCGTCTCCAGGTCCTACACCACACGCAGTTAATGCGATGTGAATAGCGTCAGATCCGTTAGCTACTCCTATTCCATGACCAACATTGCTGTATTTCGCAACATCTTCTTCTAACTTCTTAACATCTTGACCAAGGATGAAACGCCCATTGGACATTACATCTTCAATGGCTTCCTGAATTTGTGGTTTTAAAGTTTGATATTGTTGTGTTAAATCAAGCATAGGTACTTTCATGTTTATTACCCTCTTCCTTATTAGTTTGACAAGCTTCAATAAATTTATCGGCTAATTTCTCGATGTCATGGTGGGCTGATACATATTTAAAACTGCTTTCTTTTATCTCTTCTCTCTCTTCATTTGTAAGTGAGAGGAGGTTGTCCAAACCATTTTTCATAGCCTCTTTATTTTCTGGTTCTACTGTAACACCTGCATTAGCCATTTCAACTATATTATTATATACATTACCGGCAAACAAAATAGGTTTGCCCGATAGTAAATAATCATTTAACTTATTTAAACTAATTCCAAAACGATACAACTTTGTATTAAGCATTGAGACAATTAATACATCAGCTTCAGCTAATGTAGCCATTACTTCTTTTTTTGCTACTGGTTCAAAGAAATAAATATGGTTATAACCTTCAGAAGCTTTCCGAAGGATTTCCTTTTCAGGTCCATCACCTACAAAAACAAAAGCTACTTGCTCTGGATCCATTTCTTTTGCCGTATCCACTATAGAATGGAGCGCATTTGCCATTCCATGAGCACCCACATACATCGCGATTTTTTTATGTTTCTTTCTTATTTGTTCTAGTTCTGATTTAATTGGAGTTCCATAATCTATCTCATATCGTCTTTCTAAGTCAATTCCATTTGATATAACGTAAATGTTTTCTCTTTTCACACCAAAACTTTCAATGTAATCTACAGCACCAGGAAGCGTAACAATAATTCGATCCGCCTTCTTGTAGACAAACTTTTCAATAGCGCCAAACATGATAGCTGCAGGGTGTTTCTCTGACATAGCACCAAAATCTATAAGTGTTCTCGGCCAAAGATCACGAAGCTCAACGATGTAAGCAGCTTTTTTCCATCTTGCTAAAAAGTAGCCAGCAAGACAAGCAAATAAGTGAACAGAAGATCCTACAACAACATCAGGGTTTTCTTTTGAAAATAAACCTCTAAACAGGACCATAATAAAATAGCTGATCATGTTAAACACACGTTTAACACCATTGCCCTTATAAGGTAAATTCCATAACCACTCAAACCAAACTCCGTTTACATTCTCAGAGTAGTTTTTTCTGTTAGGATCGCGCCATTTAAAATGATAGACTAGAAAACTGCTGGCAAAGATACGAATATCATGTCCTTTTTTCTTCATTCCTTGAGCCAGATCATAGTGTCTTGTAATACCAGATTCATTGGGTTTTAAAGCCACAGCATTTAGTATCCAGATTTTCAAAATACCACCTCAATTCAACTCTTCAATCGGCTGTATAATGAAACAAGCTCTTTACTCTCGTGTTCCCAATTATACTTCTCAATCACTGCTTTTCTTCCATTTTCACCCATTTGTTTTGCTTCTTCAGGGTTTTCAATCAGCCATTTCATTGCACTAGCAATGTCTTCAGGATTTAATGGATCTACACAGATTCCACAGTTGTTCTTTTCGACAATTCCCTTCCACAATGGGAAGTTAGAGGCAATAGCAGGAATGCCTGCAGACATGTATTCAAAAAGCTTGATAGGGTAGGAAACGACGTATCTAGGTTCTGGATGGATTAAAACTAATCCGCCAGTAGCTTCTGCTAATTCCTTTTTTACTTCCGCTCTTGTTAAATACCCTTTGAAGTCTGTGTGTTTCCAACCTTCTTCTATTTGTACCTCTTCTTGCAAAGCAGGAGGACTAAATGATCCGCCAAGTACTAGCTTACTTTCCTTTTCTTTGTTCAATACACCTATAGCTTGAACCATTTCTTTTGTGCCTCGTAGCCCGGTTAAACCACCTACATAAATAAAATTATTAAAGGTTACATTTTTAACTTCTTGAATGTTATTTAACAACTCATTTAAGATTGGGAAATTGTGAATAGTAACTGTATTTTTATTATATGTTTTAAAGCGATTAGAAATATGAGGAGTAGCGGTTACTACTGCATCAAAGCGCCTTGAACAATAACTTTCTATTTTTGTAACGAAGAAAGAAACTACTTTTCGCAAAGGACTAGGAATCCATTGTTTAGATAAAACTTGTTCTGGAACATCCTCATGTACATCATAGATTACCTTTTTTCCTTTTTTCTTTAGCATAAGTCCAACCCAAAGAAGTTCAGGATCATGAAAATGATATACATCGGAATCTATCTCAAGTGCTTTTTTATAAACCGCTCTTGTCGCATTTATCATTCTTGATACACGACTAGATGCTTTTACATCTAAACCTATGATTTTAACTCCATCAACCTCATAAGATCCTGTATTAGCGGTTATCAATGAAACATCATATCCTGCTGCGGCTAAAGATCTACACTCTTTTATAAATATCCTTATATCTTCGGAAGGATGGACCGATGTCAAGTGGGAGACTTTCATTTTTACCCTACTTTCAACTAGTATCATGGAAAGGCCAGACCGGAGTTGGTCTGGCATTCTTTCAACTTATAGTAAGTGATATTTTTTAACTTCAGTTTGAAGTTCTTTAAAGGCATTGCGCGTATCAAAAACAACAGGGCTGTTTTTCGCAATCATTTTATAATCGAAATCAGTGTGATCTGTCGTAAGCATTACTAAATCAGCTCCTGATAATAGTTCCTGACTCATCTCAGCTGTTGGATACATTTTACCATTAAGCTTAAATTCTTTAACATGTGGATCGACCACAACCCAATCAGCACCAGCCAGTTCTAATTTTTCAAGAATAGGAAGAACTGGTGATTCACGCATATCATCAATGTCCTTCTTATAAGCTACTCCAAGTAAAACAACACGTGCTCCATTTAATGCTTTCTTATCTTCGTTTAGAATTTTCATTACTCTTTCTAATACGAAATCTGGCATAGCATTGTTGATTTCTCCAGCAGTTTCAATCAAGCGAGTGTGATAGTTATACTCTCTAGCTTTCCATGTTAAGTAGAATGGATCGATTGGAATACAGTGTCCGCCTAATCCCGGACCAGGATAGAACGCCATGAAACCATATGGCTTAGTAGCTGCAGCATCAATTACTTCCCAAACGTTAATCCCCATTTTTTCACATAGGATGGCCATTTCGTTTGCTAAGCCAATGTTGATATTACGGAAAGTATTTTCAAGAATCTTTTCCATCTCAGCTACACGAGGGCTTGAAACTTCATGAACATCACCTTCGAGAACAGAACGGTACATCGATGCAGCGATTGCTGTACACTCACCCGTTAATCCACCAACTACTTTAGGTGTGTTCTTTGTATTAAAGTGCTTGTTACCTGGATCAACGCGTTCAGGAGAATACGCTAAATGAAAATCGACTCCAGCTTTCAGTCCACTTTTTTCTAAAATCGGCTGTAGAACTTCTTCAGTTGTTCCAGGATAAGTTGTGCTTTCCAGTACGATTAGCATACCTTTGTGCAAGTATTTAGCAATATCAGTGGCTGAACTTTCAACATAAGAAGTATCGGGTTGCTGATATTTATCTAATGGTGTTGGAACACAAATAGCCACTGCATCTACTTCAGCAATCTTTGAATAATCCGTAGTTGCAATTAGTTTTTTTGAAGATGTTAGCTCAGCTAACTCTTCATCAACAACATCACCGATATAATTGATTCCATCATTTACTAGTTGCGTTCTTTTTTCTTGTACATCGAAACCAATAACATTGAATCCTGCTTTTGCTTTTTCAACAGCTAATGGTAAACCTACATACCCTAATCCAACAACACCAATTGTAGCGTTCTTACCTTCTAATTTTGATAACAGTTCTTGAGATGAAGAACTGAAATTAAGTTCTTGAGTCATTTAATTGTCCTCTCTTTCACTTACATCTGAGATTTTAACAGCTTTTTGTGTATCAGCTGATTTGTATAGAGCCAATACGAGTTGAAGAGCTTTTTTCCCATCTTCACCAGTTACAATAGGCTCACGGTCTTCTTTAATAGCTTGCACCATATCTTCAATGATACATTGGTGACCCGGTTTACCAAATGGATCTGCTTTTACTTGTTCGATGATTTGATTAACTGATTCATCATCCATACCTTCAACATCCCAATGTTGAATGTAGTTAGCTGTTTTACCACCAATTTTTATTGTTGCCTTTTCTCCGAAAATAGCAAGTGATTCTTCAAAATTTGAAGGATAAATAGTTGTTGCAGCTTCAATTACACCTAAGGCACCGTTTTTGAAACGAACAAGTCCTGTAGATACGTCTTCTGCTTCAATGTTTCGTAAACGTGTAGCAGCCATACTATAAACTTCTTCTACATCGCCCATTGTCCAAAGTAAAAGGTCTAAATTGTGTATAGCTTGGTTCATTAATACTCCACCGTCTAGAGATTTCGTTCCTCTCCATGGAGCTTGATCATAATATTCTTGATTTCTGTTCCATCTAACAGTTGCATTTGCGTGACTAACTGTTCCTGTCTTTCCTTCAGTTAATACCTTATTAAGTTCCATAATAGCTGGTCTGAATCTATTAGGATGCACGACAGAAAGCTTCACATTATTACTCTTACATGCTTCAATAATGGCTTCTGTATCTTCAATTGTTAAGGCGATTGGCTTTTCAACAACCACATGTTTTTTTGCATTTGCCGCTGCTATAGCTATATTTGCGTGATAACCGCTTGGTGTACAAATATTGATAACATCTAAATCATCTTGTTCTAAAAGAGTCGTTAAGCTCTGATAGCCCTCTACTCCATATTTTTCAATGTAGTATTCCATATTTTCTGGAATAGTGTCACACACTGCGATTAACTCAGCACCTTCTGCTTTATCAATTGCTTCAGCATGCTTTTTAGCAATGTGGCCACAGCCTACAATAGCGAATTTTGTCATGGAAACATACTCCTTCTATTAACCTGTGTTTTACTGTCACAATGTATATTTTAAACAATTGTTTAAGAATAGCAACTTTTATTGTTACTCTTTTCACACATACACGTTTCGTATTAGTTACTTTCTTTTCGACTATAAAAGAAAAGAGGAAACTTTTCTCAGTATCCTCCATAATTATTCCCTATTTTTTTCATTTAAATCGACATTTATGATCTTCTCAATTTTCCTTTGATTTTCCTAAATGTGGTCATATAAAAATTAAAGTCTGACCTTTTCAAAATCAAAAAGTTCGAATAGGCTTGGCCGCTTACATATTTGAAAATCATAATCTTCACTAAAAAGCTCACTGTATAGGTAATAGTCGTTGCGTATGCAGCTCCTATTACTCCGTATTTTGGAATTAAAATAATATTGATAATGATGTTGAAAATAACATTAAATATAGACAGATACATATTTAGTTCTGGCTTACCCCGACCGGCAATATCGTTGGAAAGAACCTTCTCAACCGCCAATAGAGCTATACCTGGAAGGATGATTTGAAGTAGCAATACACTATCAGAGAAGTCCGATCCAAGCAAATATATGACTAAAGGCGCTACGGGGATCCCAATCAGCGCAACTAAAACAGTGACTGCCATGATATTTCTGCTAACAATGCTTGTTATTCGATTCCTTCCGCCTTCATCTGCTGTTGATGCAATCTTTGGATACAATACGCTCGAAATCGAAACCGCAAATATTGAGAGCCTTTCACCTATATTCATGGCAGCAACATATCTTCCGACGTCATCATCCACTAAATAATACCCTAAAATAAAAATAACTGCCCTGTAATTCAAAAAACTAGCGGCGTTGCTAATATTAGCTTTTATCCCATACTTTATGGATGATTTAAGATATTCAGTCGAAAAATCCTTTAAAGATAATCTTAGGTGATATTCTTTTCGAAGCTGGTAATTCATATAAAGAAAACTAAATAAACTTCCTAAAAGAAATGCAGAAATAGCACCCGTCAACCCTACGTTAAAAATTATTACTAATAAGATTACAAATCCTAGAATGGCAGTCTGATGAATAACCATTGCAGAATTGTATTTTTTAAAATCTTGCAATCCTTGAAATACAGTTTGGAAATATTCCCTTAAGAACAAAGGAGGAAGCGAGAACAAACCCAGAAATAACAAATAATAAGGAATGTCAGCAAAAAATTTATCTTTAAACAATAATACAAAAATTCCACCGAGTACTACTCCCGTAAAACTTAATACAATTCCTGTAATAATGTTGTTATTATACACCGTCTGAAGTTTAACCTCATCCCTGCTGACATAATAAATAGTAGAGGTGTTAATGCCAAGTGTTAAGAATATCATTATAACGGTGGGAACTAGTGTAATTAAGGCGTACTGCCCCTGGCCAGTTGGGCCTAAAAATCTTGCCAGTACAATAATCAACAAAAATCCGACTACAATATTAGTGACCTGTCTTGTAAAGGTAAAGATACTGTTTTTAATAAAACTATGTTTTGATTGTGTCATTCTCTATCATTCCTTTTTACTCTGAAAGCTCTCTAGCAAACGATGTAAAGTTTACTTCTGCATTGTAATATTCTTGCCATATTTTTAGCGCGTTTTTTCCTAATTCTCTTCTTTCGCCTTTACTCATTTGAGCAATCTCGTCTATTACTGTTGCTAACTCTTTAGCATCAATATTTTTAGGCAATAACCTTCCTGTATTAGGATTTACTAGTTCTCTAGTCCCTCCTACATCCGTTGCAAGGGCAGGAATTCCAAAACTAAATACTTCCATTATAGATACGGGTATTCCCTCAGTCGAACTGACATTAATGAACGCATCTACTTTATTAGCTGCATAGTATTCGTAAATCTCATGATTTTTTTTGTTTCCAAGAAAATTGACAGAAACATGTGGAGGAAGTTCTTTAGCTAGAAGCTTTATCTGTTCGAAAAGTGGTCCGTCGCCTATATGCTTCCATTCAATTTTTTGCTTACAAAGCTTTAACGCTTCTATTAATAATTCTAACCTTTTAACTGGAACAACGTAAGAACAGGAAACAATACGAAATACTTCATCTGTAGAATGTTCACTTAAAATTTCAGGATCTCTTGTACCTAATTTACGAACACTTAAGTGCTCTTTTACGTTTGGATATTTTTTGGACAAATAGTCCTTTCCATCCTCTGATATTAAATACAACTGATCTAATCCTTCTATTACTTCAGCTTGTAATGGAAGATATGCGGGGTTATGACGTTCAGCATAAACATCTCCACCATGAGCTCGACTCACTGTCTTATAACCATATTGTTTTTTTAGCATTACACCGGCTAGCGCTCCAGGACTTTGCCAATAGGAGTAAATTACTGTATTATCAATGGATATATTTTCCTTTTCAACAACCATTTCCAAAGTTTTTTTAACTTGAACGGCGATTGAAACCCAATTCAAAAGCTTCAACCATTTTTTTGGATTTGCAAAAACCTTTCCGAATCCTTTACTTACCCATTCTAAACCTTCCTTACTTTTAAACAGCTGATTTAACAAATAAGTTTTGCTATGTCTCTGTTCGAAAGCATGAAAAACTTTGACTAAAGGTTCAAGATTTCTTTTGTTCTCTTCTTTTATTAGAGCGTTTGTAGTGACTATATAAATATGGTTAAATTCATTCTTTAAATATGGAAACTCTGTATGCAAAAATTCTTCACCAGGTAGATACGGATAACGATTTGTAATTAAAAGTAGATTCTTTTTCTTCATTAAATTCACCTTATTCACTATTGTGTTTATCAAATATACTAATCTTTACCCACTATATCATTAAGATTAATATAATTTATAATATTTCGTTGAATGGAACGTATACTTTAGGGAAGTTTGTAAAATTTAAAGTTGATTTTATCAAGTTAGTGTAAGATTTAATCTCCTGACTAAATACGGTGTGATCTCACAGACATAAACATGCACTTTTGGCTAATCGGCATTATACTTCCCCCAATAATTAAAGATTTAGCTTCATTAAGTCTTTGAAATGTTTTCTTTATTTATACATCTCTATTTCAGTAGCCATAATTTTTTACATGAGATTCAACATAAAAGTACATGAGGACAAGTGGAGTTTTAAAATGCTGAGGGTAAGAGCAATGTTAAACAAATGATAACATTAATTCAATAGCCTGCTTATTTAAATGTATCTTTAATGATATCGGATCAAATAAAAATAGAGCCTCCTCTTAAACATTATTTAAGTGTAGATCCACTTTTTTTAAAGTTTATTGCTTTTGAAATAATGCTGAGTTATCTACTGTTATTCGAAAAGATTTCAACATTATAATAGCAACAAATTTTTAATAACATTTAAGAAAAGGCAATTATTTTAAACGCTGTAAAAAACAAATTAAGATAAAGGATTTCTTACTATTTTAAAAGCTCATTCATGGCATTTATAGTAATTTGTTCTATTTTTTGATTAAAATTCGCATAATCTTTTTTTCCATACGGATCCAGGAACCAATTCCAATAAAAGGTGCCCGTTGCAAATACTTTTCCACCTTGTGGTTTTTGGTACCAAATTACATGTGACACTGATTCTTTACCATATAACTTAACTGGTGAGGCAGCGATTACCTCCACATTTGGAATTTCTTTGTCATAGCGGTCAATCTCTCCACCAACAACCCCAGATATTTTCTCACCATTTTTCAGCCCGGTGTCTTTATAAAGCCAATGTGTTGCATTTGTAATAACTAAGGGCATAGTTTTTTCTGGAATACCATGATACATCATTCCAAAAACTTGATTTTCTGGACGGTTCACGGGTGATGATCTAAATGTTGTTGTTACTTTAGAAGGATCAATTTTTTGATAGGGATCCTCAAATGCTCTAGCTTTATAACCAACCATTACACGATTGTTCTTTTCCATACGAATTTGCCAATAACCTACATTAGCACTAAATAACCCTATATTCATTTTAGAGTTAGTTTGTTCCTCAATACTATCTCTCATCTCTTTTGACCAATACTCATCATGACCCGCTATGATGAGGGACTTTGCGTTCAGGGTATTTAATGCCCCTTTATGAACGTCATCATCTGTTAAATACGTCAAATTATAGTTTTGTTTTTCAAGCCATCTAACTAAATTATATTCAAAAGCAAAAAACTCTCCTGCTCCGTTCCCAGCCGTATAAGGTCTATTAAAGGAAAGTTTAATTGCTGGAACTTTATTTGCGCTGTTATATCCATACATACTTTTCCCGCCCCAATTGTTGTAGGCTTGGTAAGTATTTGTTGAAATTAGAACTGCCGCATCCACATTTGCAAAAGGATTAGGATTCGAAACTACAAAAGGCATATAGGATTGTTCATTATCCAAGTTAGTAATCTTCGCTAAATAAAATCCACTCTTCCACTCTTTAGGAATAGTAAATGATGTTGTTGGCCTCCATCCAGCATCCATGTTTTCAGTATTAAAAGACCTAGGTTGAATATGAGCATTGAAACCTTTCATACTTCTAACTAGTGTTCCACCTTCACCATCATAATGACCCATTCTAAATATTTGCAACTCAAAAGGCTTATTACTTTTTAGATAAAAAGTTTGAAGCTCTCCTGGTTTTACAGACGTTTTTGATGTATATCCTTGAAGGCGATTACCTCCTGATTTTGTTATCTCCCAATTATGAAAAACTGTAAAAGATTGATCATATACAGATGCGTGTCCACCTAGGATAGTCAAATTGGTAATATTCTTATCCCCCATGATATTGATAGTCTCTGAGGGAATAGATTTGGGATAGGTAAGCAATAGCGGTGAAGATTCTTTTGCTGCAAGAACAGAACCAGTAAGAGCATCAGCAAATGACTGGCCAGTTGCCATATAAACTTTTTCCGTTGATAGTTCTAGCTGTCTAATAATGTTCGCTGCAACTTCGTATCGGTTCTTCCCACCAATACGAGAAGGCTGTGGAAGTTGATTATAAACAGCTTTAGAAACGCTGCCTTCCCCTCCAATAACATAAGTTTGCTTAATATTCTTTTCAGCTAATGCTTTTTTTGTAGATTCATTCAATTGATCTTTATGAGTTAATAATATGGGATAGCCATTTTTGGCTGCGTATGGAGCTATAGCCAATGCATCTGAAAAGTTTAGACCATATGTAACTATTGCTTTGCCTTTCTGATCTAATTCTTTTGAAATATTATAAGCTACTTCAAAGCGATCTTGACCTTCAATTCTCCGAGTAGAGATATTCATAGCTTTCAATTCAGAAGCAACTGCAGGATAAATACTGCCTGTTCCACCTATGATTACGACATGTTTAACACCTAATCGAACAATTTCATTTCTAGTTGTGTCCGTTAATCTCTCAGACCTGGATAATAAAATAGGGGCATTGTTTTTAAAAGCTAATGGCGAAGCTGCTAATGCATCAGCAAAAGCCATGTAATTTGTAAGAAATACTGTATCTGAAGATGACCAGCCTTTTTTAGAAACATTGACAGCAACTTCGAAACGATCTTTACCGGATAAACGTTCTTTTTTTAAGTATGCAGCATCTACTTTTCTGTTATCCCCCCATAATAAAATACAAAACAAAACCAAAAATAATAAGATATGTTTTTTCATGCTATCTCCTCTTCGTTCCTTTTTCATTATTTTAGCATATTTTACTTTTTAAGGATTATGCGTACTTAACAAATATATACAATTATTCATCTGAGTTTTTATGAACTTACTGATTCTCCTTAAGTTAAAAATCAGCATTCTCCATTATAATTTCCTAACATTATGTAGAATTGTTTCTCATAATCTATCATCGTAATCTTATGTTGTTTGTTTAGTACAATTTTAAAAACATTAATGGTAAGTTATTCCTATTGTGTTAAATTTTAAAAATCATATATTATTAATTTGCATGCCAAATGGTATAGCTTAACTAAAGGGGAAAGATCGATTGAAAAGAATAACAGCCAGCGCTTTTTCTGTATCGTTAGCAGCTTCTTTATTGTTCACAACTGGGGTAAGTGCAAATACGTCTGAAAATAATCCTTTTTCCACAAACAAACGTGAATTTCACCAAAACAATCACCTTGCGCAATCTGCAGTTCAAACCACTGTAACCTATAAACAAAGGATAGATATGCATTCTATTCATGAGTATTATTTTGAATCAGCAGGTGGACAGTTCAAAATCTCAAAATTTCACAGTGAAGAGGATATCAATGTAACTTTAACCAACATGAGTACCCAAGAAGAAATTGAGTTCGAATACGATCAGCCTTTTAACCTTCCTCATGGCGAATATATCTTTATAATTCAAGGTGACAGCGAACTTTCACAGGGGTATGAATATGAATTTTATGGTATTTATAAAGAACAGCCATCCGTTTTATTACCTTCTCTAACCATTTCTAATCCTAGTTCTCAAAGTCTTAGGCTTGCAAAAGGAAATACACATATTGATGTTACAGGCACAACAGATGCTAATGAGTTGGCTTTTTATTTAAACAATGAAGAGCCAATTAGTCTTGGGAAATCTTTTAATACAGCTGTATCCTTAAAGGCGGGTTATAATTCATTAACATTTAGTGCTTTAAATACAGATTCAAACAATGCTGTATTGTCGTTGTATAATGTGATATCACCCGGAATAAAGCGAATAGGAGGAAAAGACCGTTTTGAAGTTTCTGCTGGAATAAGCAAAGAAGTTGAAGATCAAGGAGTTTATTCTGATACAATTATTATTACACGCGGTGATTTATACACTGATGCATTATCCGGTGGACCTTTGGCTGCATTAGAAGACTCACCAATTTTATTAACTGGTACCCATGCGTTGCCAAATAAGACACTTGATGAAATAATCCGGCGTAGCCCTGAAAAAGCTATAATTTTGGGAGGTACTGGTTCTGTTTCAACAAAAGTCGAAAACCAATTGCGATCTTTAGGAGTACAAACTATCCAAAGAATCGCAGGAAAAGACCGTTTTGAAGTTTCTGCAAGTGTGGCAAAACAGTTGGCTGAATACACCGATACAGCTATTATTGCAAGCGGCTTAAATTTCCCAGACGCACTATCTGCATCTAGTATGGCAGGCTATGCAGGTATGCCAATTTTATTAGTCAGAACAAGTACAGTACCAGATTCTATTCAAGCGTTCATTAAAGATAATCCAGACATTAATAACTTCATTATTGTAGGTGGACCAGCTACTGTTTCTGACTCTGTTAAAACGAAGATTAAACAATTACGCAGTGATGCCTTTGTTGATCGAATCGGCGGTTTAAACCGTTATCAAGTGTCAATCAATACTGCGAATTATGGAATTGAAAACTATGGAATGGATCTAAGCTCTTTGGTAGTGGCAAGAGGAGACGTTTTTGCAGATGCTCTCTCCGGAAGCCCACTTGCATCGTTCACAGGAGCACCAATCTTATTAACAACTTCAACTAAAGTAGAAAATAATATCATAAATTATTTAAAACAAAAACAAGGTGAAACAGACTTAATATATATTCTTGGTGGTACTGGTTCAATCGCGACAACGACAGAACAGCAGCTTTCAAGTTTTATCAAGTAAACAAAAAGAGCTTCCTTAAATCATTAAGGGAAGCTCTTTTTTTGTCTCTACGGAATTCAACCACTTTCAAGAACAACAACGTTTACGAAAACAGCCTTATTTATAGAAATTTTCAATTGCTTTCGCTAAAGATAAACTTCTGCTATTTTGTACACTAGACTGTTTCAATAAAGAGATCTCGTTTGTGTTAGACATGTACCCTAGCTCAATCAGGATAGAAGGCATGGTTGTCCATCGTGTTACATATAAGTTGTGATCCTTAATGTACCCTGCACCAATACCGCTGTACTTAATAGCAGTCGATGCTACAGGTGCAAGATTTTTACTTTCTACAGCAGCAGGAGATGGTGAAACCGTATCGTAAGCAATGATATCTCCTTGATAACTCATGCTTTTGACTGTACTGCCATCTCGATAGTAAAATAATTTTTTTTGTGTATCTTCCTTAACAAAAGGATAACTCTTTCCTGCAAAAACCACATAAGCATCTTTTGTCTCAATACCAGGTCGATAACTGCTGTAATGAATACTTTGACCTGTTGCAGTTTTATCAACTGACGAATCATGATGAATGCTAATAAATAAATGTGCACTTTTTCCATTAGCAAAAGTCGCTCGATCTTCAAGAGAAATAAATTGATCGTTTGATGGATCCCGAGTATATATGATCTCAGCTCCCATACCTTTCAGATGACCCGCTAACATCTTTGTAAAACTCATATTTAAATTTTTTTCATAGATAGTGCCATTTACAGCACCAGGATCTGATCCACCATGCCCTGCATCAAGTACAATTCTTTTACCTGTTAAAGGAAGAGCACCTTTTAATTGTGAGACGACAGTATTACTTACTGATCCCGTCCCTCCAAAAATCGTAAATCTAGTAATCTCACTTTGATCAATATAAGATTTTGTTACAACCGGAATAGAACTCGATTGTGTTAACAACAAAGGCATGTTCTGTTTCGCAGCTAGTACGGATCCTGTTAAAGCATCTGCAAAAGTGGTTCCATTTGATATAGCCGCTTTTGTTGATGTAGGACTAAATCTCTTCGCAATATTCACTGCTACTTCATAACGGTCTTTTCCACCTAATCTAAGCGGACTAGTCAATTGACTTTCAACTGCACTTGAAATGCTGCCTGTTCCACCAACAATAATTGTTTGCGTAGGATTCTTTTCTTGAATAGCTTTTTGTGTAGAATAAGGTAATCTATCTTTAGCTGTTAAAAGAATAGGATACTCATGTTTAGAAGCATAAGGAGAAATACTAAGTGCATCTGCAAATGTAGTACCATTAGAAATGACTACTTTTCCGGCAGGACTTAATTTGCGAGATACTTTATATGCCACTTCATAACGGTCTTTTCCGCCGATTCTTTCTACAGTCTTACCAAGACTAGTTACTCTCGACACAACATTTTGATTAATACTGCCTGTTCCCCCAATAATAATAACCTTTGAAGCATTTAACCTTTTAATCTCTTCTTCAGTTTTAGTATTTAATCGATCAGGATTTGTTAATAAAATAGGCGCATTAAGTTTATAAGCTAACGGAGATGCAGAAAGTGCGTCCGCAAAAGCTTGATAGTTTACTAATAGTATTGTTGAACTTCCAGAGCCCCAACCTTTCTTTGAAACATTTACAGCTACTTCAAAACGATCTTGACCACTAACACGTTCTACTGTTACTGCACTACTGGCACCGGCTACATCATTACTTGAAAATAAAAGTGCCAATGCAAAAATAAGAATACTAATTTTTTTCTTCATAGTTCCCCCTCATTCAGATAAACATTCTAAGTAATTATATCCTTTTTATTGAATATTTTGCTAAAATATTATAAATTTCTACAAAATATGAATATAGAACTAAAAAACCCTTATGTAGGAATACATAAGGGTTAAAATTTATTTAATTTACGATTATTAGTAAATGGTTTTCCGATCCAGGTATTTTAGAAAGACTTATCATCCTTTTCAGGTAAGTTATTTAAATAATAATCAGAAAGATTTAGTAGTTTTAGGATCGTATCCTTTTTTTTAAACGCTTTACTATTCTCTACATAAAAAGGTTCATTTTTTACAATCAATTCTTTTGTTTGTAAGTTATAAACTTCACCTCTTCCTTTTTCTTCACGATTTACAAAAAGGAATTCTTTATCAAAATACGAACCTGCAGGTAAATAGTACCTCATTCCGAGTATATTATTTTCATAGTTTAAGAGATCATGTCCAAAATGAATCTGGTTATTTATATTAACACCTAATAGATTTGTAACCGTAGGCATTATATCAATTTGGCCAGCTAAGTTAGATACTTTGCCTTTATAATCTCCTGGCAGATGAATCAACAGTGGAATATTAAAACGGTCTGCTAAACCATAAGGATGGCCAAGGATATTTTCCATTAATTTCTTATCTTTCACTTCTTCTGGCTTTGGATGATACCCAGAGTGATCACCGTAGATAACTACTATTGAATTTTGCCATAAATCGCGTTCTTTAAGACCATTAATAAATTTGCCTAATGCGTAATCAGCATAGTTAGTAGATTTAAGGTAATTGCCTATCTTGGTATGATTAAATTGCTGAGGTAATTGTATTCTTTGTTTTTCTTCAGGGAGTTCAAATGGGGTATGACTAGTCATGCTTAATACATGAGCATATATTTTATTGTATTTTGCTGTAAGATCAGATAATTCTTTTAAAGTTTCTTCATAAAGAACCTCATCTGAAGGTCCAAAACCTATAACTTCTTTATCTCCAAAAAAAGACTCCTCATAATACTTATCAAAACCTAAAGAAGGATATAACTTTATTCGATTCCAATATTCAACATTATCTGCATGAAAAGTAGCTGTATAATACCCATGTTTACTCAATACTCTTGGTAAACTTGGGATAATTTTATCTTCATAAATCTTAGAAGATGGTTTATTCCCAGCAGGATAAAGCGACGTATTAATTAAAAATTCTGCATCAGATGTATTCCCTGCTCCTATTTGTTGGTAAGTGTTGCTAAAATAAAAACTATCTTTTACTAATGAGTTTAAGGTAGGTGTAACTTCTTTATCATCTACTTTAAGATCAATTAAAAAGTTCTGAAAAGATTCTAACTGAATAATGATTACATTTTTACCTGATGCAATATTAAAATATTTAATGTCCTTCTGATTTAGAGATTTAAGTCCTTTGAGGGCATAAATCTTTTCATTGGATAAATTTTCCTTATCAGCAAGTGCTGGTAGTGCTTTATCTTGATAATACTGCATTAATTCATATTGAAAGATACCCTTATTATTTGCCAATGCAAGTACATCTGTAATTTGTTTATTCTTGTTAAAGTAAAATTGAGCGGATATACAGATTATACAAATTATTACTAGGCCTGAAGTCAAGGTTCCATTGTTGCGAGTTCTTTTTTGATAAAACTTTAATATTACATATACGATAATGACATCAATAAATACAAGGTAATAACGTGGATTTATTAAATCGTAAATATCAGATTTTATTGTTCCTACTTGATTGATTTGAAATAGGTCATAGTATGTGGGAAGTATTTGATAATACTTTACATATACAATGAGTATAAAAAATACAATGCTGTAAAATAAGTTAACTAAAAATAAATTAAACAATCTAGTGTTTGGCAATAGTACCGCAAACATTATAAATAACAAAATAAACGGCATATCCGTTGCTAAAGAACTTAATACATTTATTTCTCCAAATAATATGTGTCTGATTATCATTAACTTTAAAAATAGTATAACTGAATATATTACAGCAGGTTTCCCTATTATTTGTTTTAATTTGTTTTGCAATTCTTTACCTCCTAAATATAACTACTATATGATGTTAATCTATTTTGTTAGTTAACAAAAGTAAAAAATCAGCCAAATATTGGCTGATCTCCCCATCACTCATATCCATTTTTATTTTTTTGCTGCCAATTCCAAGAATCGCGCAGCATATCTTCAAGACTATGTTCAGCTACCCATCCTAATTCTTGTCTTGCTTTGTCCGGATCAGCATAACTTACTCCTATATCTCCCGGGCGACGGTCCGTTACCTCATAAGGTATAGTTACACCCGTAACTTTTTCGAAAGTCTTTACAATGTCAAGAACACTGTATCCTTCACCCGTTCCTAGGTTATATGCATCAACTATATTATTCGTTAATACTTTATCTAGCGCTTTAAGATGTCCTTTTGCTAAGTCCACTACGTGGATATAATCACGTACACCAGTACCGTCTTTTGTATTATAATCGTTACCAAACACTCGTAACTTATCAAGTTTACCTACTGCCACTTGTGTAATATAAGGTGTTAAGTTATTGGGAATTCCACTTGGATTTTCTCCGATCAATCCTGTTTCGTGAGCACCAACTGGATTAAAATAACGAAGTAAAGCAACACTCCATTCATTATCCGAAGTATATAAGTCGCTAAATATTTGTTCTAGCATTAATTTTGACCAACCATATGGATTTGTAGCACCAAGAGGCGTATCTTCTTTAAGTGGTACCGTCTCAGCTGTACCATATACAGTGGCAGATGAACTAAAGACCATCTTCTTAACCCCAAACTCTTTCATTACTTCACTTAAAATAAGGGATCCTGTAATGTTATTGTGATAATAATAGAGCGGTTTCTCAACAGATTCCCCTACTGCTTTTAATCCTGCAAAATGTATAACGGCTTCTATTCGATTATCAGAAAACACTTTACTCAGACCTTGTTTATCCAATAAATCAATATTATAAAATTTAATTTCTTTACCTGTAATTTCACTGATTCGATTAATGACTTCAGTATTGCTATTCATAAAGTTATCAACTATTACAACCTCAAAGCCAGATTGGACAAGTTCAACAACTGTATGACTTCCAATGTAGCCTGCTCCACCTGTAACGAGTATTGCCATGATTAAACCTCCAATGATACTTTTTATTTATTTTAACAGATTAGGGATACATAAGCACATTTATATTAGATAAACCCTTTGTGCAGTAAGGTTTTTCATTCTAACAGGCTTATCTTATTAGATAGCGTACTTTATTTGGTACATATTTTAAAAATACTCAATTATAACTAAACTTGATGCGATACTCTATCTCGGATCAATGATTCTACTTTTATGATTACTATTTTACAAGATTTTAATTATCTTCAATGGTTGGTGAATACTGCTGTCGAATTTTGATAAAAATACACCTTTTTAATTGAATTAAAGATTGATATCCACTGATTACCAACTTATAATTATGGGAAGAGAAATATATTTAACTACCTACTCGCTCTTTTTAAAATATTAAAAAAGTAAATGAGGTATTTATGAATTTTCAAATATTTTTGGCAGCAATTCTCTCTTTTTTAGTAGTTTTATTCATCACACCATTCGTAATAAAGTTAGCTATTTTAATAGGAGCTACAGATCAGCCTGATGCACGAAAAGTACACAAAAAGCTCATGCCTAGACTTGGTGGATTAGCCATTTTTCTAGGAGTTATGGCAGGTTATTTTGCGGCTGGACTTCATAATCAATCGATTAAAGGAATTACGCTTGCTGGGATTATTATAATTATTGTAGGTATCATTGATGACCTCTATTCTCTATCTCCTAAATATAAACTATTAGGTCAGTTTATCGCAGCTTTTATAGTGGCCCATACAGGTTTAACAATTGATTTTATTACAATTCCTTTTATAGGACATTTTGATTTAGATTTACTAACTTATCCCATTACTATACTTTGGATTTTAGCCATTACAAATGCAATAAATTTAATTGATGGTCTTGATGGCCTGGCAGCTGGAGTTTCTGCAATTGTCATAGCTACCATCGCAATTATGGCGGGTTTAAATGGTAATATTATGATCTTAACCATTTCAATGATTGTCTTATGTTCAACGGTTGGATTTTTGTTTTACAACTTCAATCCAGCTAAAATATTCATGGGAGACACTGGTGCATTATTTTTAGGGTATTGTATCGCGATACTATCGTTGCTCGGTTTGTATAAAAGTGTTACGTTATTCAGTTTCGTCGTTCCCATTATTATTCTCGGTGTTCCTATCTTTGATACAACTTTTGCAATACTAAGAAGACTTGCAAACGGACAGCCAATCTCTGCTGCTGACAAAGGGCATCTTCACCATCAATTACTTCGGTTAGGCTTGTCACATAAAATAACTGTTATTGTTATCTATGTATTAAGCATAATTTTTAGTATTTCAGCAGTCCTATTTTCAACGACAACACTTTGGGGCTCGTTAGCTATAACTTTCGGTCTGTTGCTCATGTTGGAACTAATAGCAGAACTAATCGGTTTGGTTCATCATAAATATAGACCCCTACTCTACGTATATAATAGAGTATTTGGTCAAGATAGAAACATAAATCGCTCGAAAGCAAAATAGTTTTTTTGAAGAAAGTCTATGTTAAGCGCATAGACTTTCTTCTTTTTGTCCAACTATAAAACTAGTAAATACACACAATTTTGGATTGAAATCCATCGTACAGTCTTATATAATAAGTGACGACACAAAAGTAAAACATTGTAAAAACTTTACGATATATGTAAATCGTATAAAGGAGAAAATGTTATGGGATTAAGATCGGAAACAAAAAAAAAGAAAAGAAAACCCTTTCTTAAAGGCTTACTAATTTTTCTTAGTATAATATTACTCGCAGGTGCAGGCTACACCTATTATGTTTATCACTCAGTAAAAGAAGCTGCACATAAGATGCATGAAAAAAGTGAATGGTCAGGATCAAAAAAACGAGAAAAAAAATTAGATCTTTCTACAAACCCTTTGTCTATCTTAGTTTTGGGTGTCGATGAACGTGAAGGTGATCGTGGCCGTTCTGATACATTAATGGTTGTGACTGTAAATCCAAATGATAATTCTACTTATATGACTAGTATCCCTCGTGATACAAGGACAGAAATTATCGGTAGAGGCAAGGAAGATAAAATTAACCATGCCTATGCGTTCGGCGGTACGAATATGACGATACAAACGGTTGAAAACTTTCTGGATATTCCCATCGACTATTATATGAAAGTAAATATGGAAAGTTTCAAACAAATCGTAGATGCTTTAGGTGGTGTTAGTGTAAATAACCAAAGATTAGCTTTCAATTACCAAGGCTATTCTTTTCCAAAAGGCACTCTAAATCTTACTGGTGATGAAGCTCTAGCATACTCTAGAATGAGAAAAGCTGATCCTAGAGGAGATTTTGGCCGTAATGAAAGGCAGCGCCAAGTAGTAAACGGAATTATTAATGAAGGTGCACAAGTATCTTCTATTACTAAACTAGGCAATATATTAGATGTCCTTGGCGATAACATTGCAACAAATATGTCCTTTGATGATATGAAAGACATACAAGCTAATTACAAGGGTGCAAGAAAAAGCGTACAATCTATTGAAATTAGTGGTCAAGGTGGAAAAATAAGTGGAGTTTATTACTTTAATGTGAACGAAGAGGAAAGAACTCGGATTAGCTCTATGCTAAAAAAACATCTAGAACTATAAAAAACGGATGGCTCGTTGGGCCATCCGTTTTTTATTATGAATTAATGTTTGATTCTACCAGAAAAGCTACAAGAACATATCTTTCTGGCGCGGCTCCAACAAAATTAAAAGGATAACATGTGCTTACAGTTAAAGTTGGCCGAGGTTTAGGAACAATTACCGTACGATCATCCTTATCGACGATTCTGACTTGTTTTACTTTATAAGTAAATTCTCCAGCGACCGTTGTTACGACAAGCAGATCACCTTTTTTCACTTCACCCAACTTACGAAATACAGTGTCCCGATGCCCAGAAAGTACAGAATTATCTTGCTCTCCTGGTAAGACGCTATCAGCAAAGTGACCTACACCTTTTTCAAGTTCATCCTCATTCGTTCCATGAAAAATGGGTAGGTCTGCTTTCAACTTCGGGATGTATAAATTCCCGATGTTTTCTCCCACCTTGGGACGATTGATATATAATTCGGTTTTTGATGGTCCTTTTTTGGTAGCTACTGCTTTTGTTTCTAATTTAGTAAAAGTCATCTGCCTCTCTTCTTGTCCCACCTTAAAAAGTAAATAACCTTTAGCAAATTTGTATGCATTTGTTGAAGAAAACCATAAACCGAAAAAGATAAAGAAAATAGAAATTGTTAAAAATATGATTCTTTTGTTTTTTTTCATCTTATTGGATTTTTAAACGTCTAAACATAAAACCACCAACTAGTGCGATTCCTAAACCTAACATCATATTAGTTCCATAGTCAGATGCAGTCTTTGGGAGCTTTGCCCCTTTAACTGTTTTATGTTTTGGTGAACTTTTAACTTTTTCAATCTTCTCAACTACTTTTGGTACTTCTTTAATATCCTTACCTGTTTCTTGTATAATCTTTGCACCAATCATTTCAGCAGTAAATAACATATCTAATATGAACTTACCCTTCAAATCATAGAACTCGATTTTTAGTTTATAGCCCTTTTTCATATCTTTTAAATACAGTAATTCTTTTAATGAAAGAGGTTGAGTATCTGTCCCATTCGTTAGAAAAAACTTAGGTTGAAGCTCAAAAATATTTAATAATTCTTGTGAAATAGATAGAAACTCTGAAATTTGTGCATCTGTTAGATCATCAACACTTTCAAAGTCTTCAAAAGCCATCATTCGATCAGCTAAATCCATTAGACGCTCTTCCATTGCAGGATCAGAAAGTTTGTCCTCAAGTGCTACTAAATGTTCCATCATAGCATTAAGTTCATCTTCTGTCAGATCAAATTCAGCAAACATATCGCCAATTTCAGGCATTTCAGGCATCTCTTCAACGTCTAGAAAGAAGCTTACATCAAAATATAAATCATCTACAAATATGTAGTTATCAATACTCTCTCCATTTTCCTCTAATAATGAAAATAAGGATTCTTGGTCTAACTCATAATCTTCATATATCGTTTCAAGGTTACTATAGTCTGATTTAATAACGGCACCTAGAGAATCTCTTAATTCTGTAACATTTTCAAAGAATGCAAGATCCTCTTCAAAATATTCCATTACATAGTCTTCAAGATCTACTTTCGAAAACTCAATTCCTCGCTCACTACTAACTTCCTCCAAAAATTCAGTTAGCTCTTTTTCATCAACTGCTGCAAATGAAACGTTTGGAAATAGCGAAAATAATAGAGCAAAAACAGACAAAAAAGCAAAGTATTTCTTCAACTAAAACCCACCCTTTTATTTATTTGACAATAACTTAATCATAGGGTAAAAAATTACATTTGTATATAAATTTTTTCCAATAAATTGATAATTTTTTATACTCGAGTTGATAAAAAACACCCCTTTTCATTGAGAAAAGAAGTGTCAAAAATTTATTATTATTTCAAGGAAAACCAACTACTTTGAATTAAGGATTTGTTACCCGCAACATCAATACTTTCGATAATAAACCTGTATTTCCCCGCATTTGCGAAGGTCTTGTTTTCAGCCTTACCATCCCAACTTTGACTATGTGTTCCTAGTTTTAGAGACTTCTTGTTAGCCAAAGTTCTTATTTTTTGACCATTGTTGTTAACAACATAAATCGTTACGTTTGAAGTTTCATTGATTGAGAAATTACTTACAACTGTCATACTTTTACCTGTTTTGTAAACAGAGGGCGTTATCGAATTAATTTTTATTAGTGGAGGCTTGCTATCAACTATTATCTCAACTGTCTTTCGATCTGCTCTTTGATTATCAGAATCTATACTATCTAACCTCATCAGATAATTTCCATCAGGTGCTTGCTTTCCAGAACTATTTTTACCACTCCAACCTATCGTCTGACTACCACCTATTATAATTTTGTTAGTTATAATATTCTTCACATGTCCACCTTTTGAATCAAAGATTTTTGCAGTAACTAATTGTGTTTTGTTAAGTTTTACATGTACAATACCTGCCTTAGAAACTTTAGGAGAATAATGAATTGTCGTTTTCCCAACAGCTATTGATGGCTTTAATTTATTCTTAACGTTCACAGAAAGCTCTTTTGACCTAGAAGAAGAACCTTTCACTGCCGAAGCTATTATTTTGTAAGCTCCACTATCTGCATAACTGCCATTATCTATCTTTCCGTCCCATTTTATGTTTACCTGTTTACCACTGCTTTTAGCATTTTTGTAAATGGTTTTTACAATATTCCCTTTTGCATCTTTTACAACTATGGAGACTAATGAACCTGTATAAGCTTTATAAGACGTTGAAATAGTATTTAGTCCATTTATTATTAATTCTTTTGATGATAAAGATGCGACAGAAAGTGCTTCTGGAGTATTTTTCACTGCCAATGAAGCATCAATTCTCCCAAATCCCGAAAGATTATCTCTTCCAGATTGATAAAGATCTACAGTGGATTTTTTCAAAATAGTATCGACCTGAGTTTCATTTATAAATGGATTCTTTGAAAGCATTAAAGCAATGGTACCGGTTACGACAGGGGATGCCATTGAAGTTCCACTCATATAACCATATTTTCCGTAGGCAATTGTAGAATAAATATCCTCTCCTGGAGCGGCGAAATCAACAAAGCTTCCGTAGTTGGAAAAATAAGAAGCACGGTCTGCATGGTTGGTAGCACTAATTCCAAATACACCTTTATAAGCAGCTGGATATGTTTTTTCGTTTACATGATCATTACCAGCAGCAGCAACAACTATTGCTCCCTTAGATCTTGCGTATGCAACCGCATCGTTTATAACTTTGCTATAATAATAACTTCCTAAGCTCATGTTAATAACATCCGCTCCCTTGTCTGCAGCATAATATAAGGCGGATGAAATTTCTTCAGCAGTTGTTGAATCTCCATAAAACACATTTATAGGCATAACTTTCACATTTGGAGCTATTCCTGTTACTCCTACAGTATTTAGTGATGCGGCTATAATGCCTGCAACATGTGTTCCATGATCATCTGGAAAATAGGTAGAATCACCATCGACAGCATCATAAGGCTTGTACAACTTCCCTTTAAGTTCTGGATGCCTGCCATCTACACCACCGTCTATTACTGCTACAACTATATCGCTAGAACCTTTTGTAGTATCCCATGCTGAAGGGGTATTAATTTTGGAATGAAACCATTGTTTTTTATACAAAGGATCAGAAGGTATATATTCTTTTTGTATTTTATAATTGGGTTCTACAAATTCTACAATTTTGTTATCGTAAAGTTTTTGAACCAGTTTAGGTAAATTAGTCTGGTTGGAAAAAGAAATAACATAGAAGTCTTCTCCAATGGGTTTAATATTTATTAGATTAAAGAGATTTTTAAAATTTCTCTTGTCATTCTTATGTAGTTTTTTTGAAAACTTGACAATGAGCTCAGTATTTACGTAGTTTCTATCTTGAAACATTTTTTGAATAGTATACGCTGTTCTTTCATGTGATCTTGACTCACTTGCGGCAGATACATGGGTAGAAGAAAAGCAAAGTGAAGTGAAAACCAAACAACTTAATAGTTTTTTTTTGTTCATAATGGCCCCCAAGATTATAAAATATAATTTTATTATACTTGAAAAACCACTTATTACCACTTAATTCCATGTTTTTATGCAACAAAAAAAGCAACCTGTTTTAATAGGTTGCTTTAATAGAATATGCTTTTTCTTAGTTAGTATGTAACTTAAAAATTATCTTCGTATCTTTCTTAGCGTACCTTCAATACTTGCCCTACTTTAATTGATGTAGATTTTAGTTTGTTTAACTTTTGGATTGCTGCAACACTCGTTTTATATTTCTTGCTTAAGCCCCAAAGGGTGTCACCTTTTTGAACTTTATGTGTTTTTGTTTTAGATGAACTAATAGCTGGTTTAGAAGCAACAGGTTTTTTTGCCGCACTAGACGTAGCTTTCTGATTTATAACTCGTCTTCCTTTAACGTACCTTGCTCCCCAATAATACTTGGAAAATGCATCAGTATAAGCAACTCCATTGGATTGTGCATTTAACATTTTTCCATTACCAGCATAGATTCCAGCGTGATTAACTCTACCATCAAAATCAGTATCATAGAAAATAAGATCGCCTTTTTGCAGATTAGCTTTTGATACGGCAACTCCAGCAGATGCTTGTCCAACACTTGTTCGAGGAATTGTTATTCCATTTTGTGCAAAAACATATGAAGTGAAAGATGAACAATCAAATGTTCGTGTATTTCCAAACGTTGAACCATATTTATAAGGTGTTCCTAGATATTTATTACCAGTCTTAATAATGTTATCTCCAACTGAAGCTTGAGCAAACTCTCCACCAGATAAAATTACACCTGCAGCAACTACTATAGATAAAAGTTTCTTTTTCATAAAAATACCCTCCAATTGATTAGGCTAGATATAACCAATTGGGTTCAAGTTATACTAGTAGACTAGTTCAATTTATGTAGTTAAAAACAAGTATGTATTGTATGTTTCTACCTTTTGCTTGACCCCATCGTCCTATGTCTATGGTAGCATAAGTCGACTGGTTGGTTTATTACATGTTCGTTACATATCTGACAGCATCTGTGTAATTTTTGTAATATTATGCTAAATCATGTCGTTATTCCCTGCTAATTAGATTACCTTTTGGATCAATGGGTATTAAAAAAAGCTGATATCAAAAAGGACGTGAACCTTTTGAATCAGCTTTAATTTATTATTCAAATATTTCTCTAAAAACATTCTTTACTTTAGGTGTTACGTAATGACTGCCATTTCGATTTTCAACATCTTCAATCATCATGGAAACAAGAAGGGACGGATTTTGTGTATTATAGCCAACAAACCAGCCTAATTCTTTCCCCTTGTCTTCTCCAGCGGATTTCAGTTCAGCCGTACCCGTTTTTCCTGCAAGTGGCAAGTTCTTCATAAAGGCATCTTTATGAGCTGTTCCATTTTTATTGACCACAACCTGAACAAGATCACCACTTATTAATTTCGCTGTTTCTGCTGATATTACTTTTTCTTTCCACACAGTGGTCTCTTTCGCTTGATCCAATCGTGGCGCCAGCAAGTTTCCTTCATTTAAGAAAGGTGTGTAAGACATGGCTACATGTAGCGCACTCATTTGAATCTGCCCCTGACCGAAGCCACTGTCAGCGAGCTGCCCTTCACTCATTCCGTTTTTTCCAATAGAAGATGCAGTGAACGGGAATGAAACAGGCACCTCTTCACCAAATCCAAATTTCTTCAATCCTTCCGTAAACTTGTCTTCACCTAGATTTAGCGCAGCTTGAGCAAAGTAAATATTATCTGAGTAGATGAGTGCTTTTTCCAGATTTACACTAGGAACATCCGTTACCCTTGTTACTTTATAATTACCCCATGCTTCTTTATCTTTTTGCCACGTTTTACCTGACACTTTCATTTCTGCATTAGGATCCAGTGTTCCCTTTTCAAGTCCGATAGCAGCTGTTAAAGGCTTAAGCGTTGAACCAGGTGCATAAACATATTTGAATCGGTTCAACATGGGTTGCTTTGGATCATCTGCCCATTTTTGTCTTAATGCCTTGGTTAATCCCAACGTAAATTGATTAGGGTCATATGATGGACTATTCACTAATGCTAGTACATCACCTGTTTTTGGATGGATAGCCGATGATGTTCCAACGTCAGCTTTAATCTGATTATAGATGGATAGCTGAACCTTGCTATTAATCGTTGTTTTTACATCTTTTCCATTTTCAACTTCAGTTTGTGCAAGTATAGATTTTTCTTCACCTTTACTATCCATAATTTTTATAATGCCGCCACTCTTGCCACGCAATTGTTCTTCATAAACTTGTTCAAGGCCTGCCTTACCAATCCAATCTTGTGCTGAATAGCCTTTTCCCTGTAACTTTTCCATATCCTCAGCTGAAACAGGCGCAATATAACCTGTAAGATGTGCCGCAGCTTCTTTTAAAGGATAAAGACGAGTTGATTTCTTTTGGTAATCTACGCCTTCTAGAGCAATAGTATCTTTTAATTTAGGATCATCGACCGAAATTTTTTTAATCGGAACTGCTTGGTCTTGTTTTACCCATGGCTGATCTAACTGTTTTTGTATCTCTTCTGTTGTCATCCCAAGTATTTTAGATAATGGTTCCAGCGTTTTCGCCTTATCTTGAGGCAGTTTTTCAGGGACAATAACAATTTCTGCTGCCACACCATTTACAGCAAGAGGTTTGCCTTCGCTATCTAAAATCTGTCCTCTTTTAGGAGATATGGAAGATGCAGAAATACGATCACCTTTTTTCATGTCAGGAAAGATATGAGACGTATTCCATTGGATGCCCCACTTTTCAGTATCCTTTTTCTCCTCGAGGTTTAATTTTATATTTTGAGTAAATGTTATCGGGCCACCCATTGTTTCCATTTTAAGTGTATAAGGAAGATTAACACTCTCACTATTATCTTTATCGTCTTTTTTCTTTTTTTTCATTTTTATATCTAACTTACTAACTTCTATTCCACTATATATAGATTCATAGCGTTCAACAAAATCTTTCTCAGAAATGGCTTCTTGCGATTTAGTATCTAATAGTTTATACATATTCTTAAAATCTTGTTTTTCCCAGTACCCAACATATTTTTCTAATGTATTCTCTGGCTTTGGAGGCTCTGAGCAAGCTGATAAAAGCCCAATGGACAAGACCATTAACAGGATAAGTTTATAATAATTCTTCAAAACACATCTCCTTCTCAACTAGTATTTTCATATACTTTAACACTCATATATTATAACAAAATAGTTTACAATATATGACTGATAATCACCTGATAGTTTGCTGATAAAACACATATATAATATTAAAAGCTGCTATGCAAGGCCATATTAAACCTAGACAGCAGCTTTTTTTTATTACTATTTTAGTAATTTACTCGTTTCGCTCCTAAATAACGGGATTTCCAATAGGATAAGTTCATATCACTGACCGTCACACCTGTACTTGATCCAGCATGTACAAATTGGTTGTTGCCTATGTAAATACCTAAATGTGATGGCCCAGAGGTGTATGTTTCAAAATAAACTAGATCTCCTACTACTGGTTTACTGACCAAAGAAGTCGCGTTCCACATTTGCGCTACAGTTCTCGGTAGCTGAATACCTTCTTGTGCATAAACATATTGGATAAATCCACTGCAGTCGAATCCTTTTGGTGTAGTTCCACCCCAAACATAAGGTACACCCATATACTCTGAAGCATTTGCAATAATATTAATAGTGGTTTGATTACGTGAATTGCTTGGTTTTTGTCCCTTTTTTTTCTCAACCTCAGTTATTTTATTTAATACTGAGCTTGTAATTTCACCAGTGACCGGCAAACTGTTAGCTTTTTGGAACCTCTCAACACTATCCTCTGTAACTGTTCCATAATAATCTGTAATCATATGGTATTTAAAATACCCCAGTTTCTTCAGGCGTGTTTGAAGTTGCATTACTTGAGTACCTGTACTTCCAAATTTCATTAAAACCGTTTCTTTGGAAGGTGATGTAGGTTTTGTAACAATTGGTTTAGGTTGTGACACTGGTTTTTTCTTTCCTGCTATTAGCTTTTGAATTTGATTAAGTGTTACCTGGTCTGCAGTCCCCGTCGCCTTTAATTTTTGATTAATTTGAAACTTCCGAACGGCTTCAGTTGTTATTGTTCCATAGAAATCAGTCGTTTTATAAAAGGTGAAGAATCCTAAAGTTTTAAGATCAGTTTGAAGTTTTTTTACTTCAGGTCCAGTTGTATTAAGCTTTAAAACTTTACTAGTTTTTGAACTTGATGCGGGCTTAGTACTGGATACCGGCGGTTTTGACACTTTAGGTTTTTGCACTGTCGGTTTTTGCACTGTCGGTTTTTGCACTGTCGGTTTTTTTACTGACGGTGCTTCTTCTTGATGAGTTTTTTGCAACAACTTATCGTATGTTTTCTTTCCAACAATTCCATCCACAACGAGACCATTAGCTTTTTGAAAGTCCATTACTGCCTTTTTTGTAATTGGTCCAAAATAAGTGGTCGTTTCTTGATAATGAAAATACCCCTTACTTTTTAAGATAGACTGCAACTCTTTTACATCGGTATGACTATTACCTTGTTTAAGTGTTTGATCACCAAGTGCTGCTTCCCCTATTACTGGTGCTGCTAAGAATGCTCCAGCAAAAGTAGAAGTCATAATAAAACGTTTTAGTACCTTTTTATTTTCCATTTCTTCCTCCTTTTACTAATATCTTTAAAACTCACTTCTTCTTTTATCGACAATTTCCTTCTAAGTTTCAGAATAAATATGCATTATATTGATAGATAAGAGTATTAGATTGTCAAATTTTTGCTAAAGCACTTAATATTTTGATAATATATAGAGTAATTTAAATACGAGGAGTATATAGTGAAAAGACTTTTAATTATATTATTTGCTTTGATCGCATTCACAAGCTTTTTGGGATATGTGCACTACCAAAAACAAAATGAGGATAAATCAAGGTATGAATTTAATACTACACGTGGAATTACAAAAAAAAATGACGGTATTTTGATCGAGGATGTCCCTTTAATCCAACAAAAGCCCGAACTAGATCGAGGCTGCGAAGTAACTTCACTGGCAATGCTTTTGCAACATGCAGGAGTAGACGTTGAGAAAATAGAACTGGCAGAAAAGATAAAAAAAGTGGACACGCCATATAAAAATGAGAATGGAACCTATTATTATGGCAACCCAAACGACGGATTTGTTGGGAATATTTATACGTTTGATAAGATGGGGTATGGCGTATATCATGGCCCTGTGACAGATCTTGCGGAGAGATACTTGCCTGGTAGAATAGTAGATTTCAGTGGAAGCAACTTTAATGAAGTCCTTGGAAAGATTAAGAATGGCAAACCTGTTTGGGTAATCATTAATTCAGAATTTCGTGCATTACCAGAGAGTGAATTTCGAACATGGAATACACCATCAGGGAAAGTAAAAATTACGTGGAAAGAACATTCGGTGGTCATTACGGGCTATGATCGTGAACACGTATATGTGAATGATCCGTTGAACAAGGAGAAAAATCGAAAATTAAAGCTTAATGATTTTGAAGAGGCGTGGAAGCAGATGGGTTCTCAGGCGATTACATATAAAAACTAAAAGAAGGAACTCAACCCTGAGTTCCTTCTCATTAATTTACGCCATGTAGATCGATAAGTTCATAGAGAAGAAATGTGGATTCTGCTTTCCACGTCACTTCTTTTATCACAGCTCTTCCTACTGGAGAGCTGTTTTCTTTTTTCTGTACCGGTACAGGATGATCTAAAATAAACAGCTTATAGCCTTCTAAAGAAATCTCAAAGACATTACCTTCAACTCGTTTTTCTTTTCCAGTCGTCACTAGATTCGATTGCATCGTCATTGGCATTTGCATGTTATCACCTGCGTTCTTTTTTCTTTTATTGTAGCACTAAACTAAATTCTTTTCGTACGGAATTTTTTATAAATCATTGAGGCTAATAAGATACCGATAAAACCGCCTGTCGCATCAATCATGACATCCTCTAAATGCGGCGATCGATTGGGAGTAAAGCTTTGATGAACCTCATCTGAGATGGCATATAAAATGGTCATGATCCAGGAGATCAACCACGTTAAACGTTTGTTTAACAAATAATAATTTAAAGCACGGTACATTAAAAACCCTAATACAAAATAGGTGGAAAAGTGTGCTGCTTTTCTTATAAAAAATTCAAGAAAATGAGCAGCTCCCAGTGCTTCAATACTGATCTCATCGCCAGCATAATGGAGTTTCACTGAGGAGAACAGAGTCTCAATGATAGTTAAATCTAAATTAGCTGAGATTGTTGGTCTCAGATCTTGTTTTTCATAGGGTTGAGAGCTGGCATAAAAAATGATTCCCATCCAGAGAAAGACGGGGAGCCAGTATAATAAAATTCTTTTCATGTTAAACCACCTGTTTGAATGATTACTTGGAATTACTATACCATATGAAAGGCTGCAAAAAAGACTCCGAATATACGGAGTCCTGTGTTATTGAAATGCTTTTATCATAAAGTCAGCCCAAAGCTTATGGCCCTTTTCATTTGGCTGTAATGTTGTGCTATCGTAGTAATCCTTTATTTCTTCTGAGTCTACACTTGGCCAACTGCTCCAAATATTGAGATAAGTAATACTTTCTTCTTTCGCAAAGTTCTCTAATTCAAGAACTTGATCCGCATATTTAGCTGGTTTGCTAATAGGGTTTGAAGACTGAATAAGAATAATGGCTTCAGGATTTGAGGTCTTTATTCCTTCGATCATATTTGACAGCACAAACAACGTATCTCTCATACTTATTCCATCGTTATCATTTAATAGTGGTGGTTCTATAATAATAACGTCTGACTTTCTGGTTTGTATCTCTTCATAGATTGAGTCATCTTGAAGTTCTAGACTTGTCATATCTCCTGTACTAGTCGTATGCAGGTTTACTTTTTCTTTATATGTGTTTGTCATTTCAGTTGTAAATAGTTGTGCCCACGTTCCTTGATCGGAAGATGTATTCGTTGAACCAACAAGGTGAAACTTAAGAGGGTTCCCCATCTTTTCCTTTTCTTTGTATAGTTCTGCTATTCCCTCAGGTGCATTTGCAAAAAGATTCTCTTTTAATAATGGAGTTTCTTCTGATGAGACTTTTTTTGACGCAGTCCTCTTTTCAGTGATCCCTATTTCTCTTTTTGCTGCATATGCATTTTTTTCTAATTTGTTATTGTAAAAAAAATGTCCGCCAACTACACTAACCACGCATGCAATCATGACAAACACCATTAAAAAACGGCGTTTCTTCATCCGTCCCAACCCCTTATATATACTATAACTATAATATAGGGTAAAATTTTCTAATACAAGAAAATTGTTGAAGATTGTAGGTTTCTATCTAAATTTCTCTAGTTGATTTATCAAATTTTGTTCTGATAAATTTAGCCTTTGATGCTCCTTTTTTAAATTACTAACAATCTCTAGAACCATTTGCATTCTATTTGTGAGCATTTTCCTCACCTCATCCGGATTCGGCCCGCCTTGAATGCTGCGCCTTTTCACGAATTGGAGGGGGCAGATGATGTCTTCCCATTCTTTTTGGGTGAGAGATAGGTGTTCATGCTGAGTCGTCAAAATTCGTTGAACCGTTTCAAGAGGTAGTTCGTTAAGTTCCAGCTTTTCCGATGAGCACTTTTGCGCGACGGCGCTCGCTAATTTGTGTGCTGTTCGAAACGGCACTCCCTTTTCTTTCGCTAAAAAGTCCGCCAGCTCTGTAATCGTGATACATGATGTTTTCGCACGAGCGAGTGCTAACTCTTTGTTCACTTCCATCGTTCGGATGACCGCATGCATGAGATGCATCACTCGGTTCGCTTTTTCGTAACTTCTATATAAATGTGGCTGAAGGTCATCCTCGGTATCCACGATATCGCCAAACGGTGTGTTGTGGATCATGTGGATTGCCGCGAGTGCTTCTCCTGCTGTTGAACTGGCGAGTGCCCGAGAGTGTTCGATGGAAACCGGATTTCGTTTTTGCGGCATGATCGAGCTGATTTGCACGTAAGGATCTGCCACTTTGATGATGTCGTGTTCACGGGTAACGAGCTGAAGAAAATTTCCAACCCAACGACCGCTGTTCGTCATCAACGTTAAAACGGCAGTCGCTGTTTCTATCAAATAATCAGCACCTGCAACAGCGTCATACGAGTTCTCAATAAGTTTGGAGAAACCGAGAAGTTCACAAACTCGATGGCGGTCGATCGGAAAACTTGTCGTGGAGAGTGCTGCTGCTCCCATCGGTGAACAGTTCACTGTTTTATATGCGGATTGCAGACGTTCGATATCTCGTAACAGGATGTCTAGCACAGCAGTTAAGTAGTGTCCGAGCGTTGTCGGCTGTGCGGGTTGGGTATGAGTGTGTGCAGTCATGACGGTTTCCGCGTGTTCGTCAATTTTTTCTAGAAGTGCTGTGGCGAGTGAGAGTGCACTTTCTATCAGTGTGAGGATGTGTACTCGGAGCACAAGTCGGTACATGGCGATTCCCATGTCGTTCCGGCTTCGTGCCATATGCATACTGCCCGCAAGATCCGGTCCAATTTCTTCACTCATTTTGTGTTCGATCATGAAAAATAAGTCTTCGAATCGTGGATCGTAGGTTAGAGTTTGCGGGTCGATCTTTGCTATCGTTTCGACTCCTCGGAGTATTTTTGCAGCTTCACTTTTTTCTAAAATACTCTGCTCGGCAAGCATCACAACATGTGCTCGGTGAATGTTAAACATATGTTTAAAAAGATAGTCTCTTTGGTCGTTGAATACGGGGCGTAGTAAGTGTTCCACGTACGTTTTACCGGGGAACTCCGTGCCTTCTTGTTTGATAAAATTGTCTTTGGATGGCATGTATTCTCACTCCAATGCTGAAGGAACTTCTGTTAGTAGTGTATAGAGATGAGTGGATCTTGGGAACTCGGTTACATTATGTTATTGGGATTAAAGTTGGTTAAGCTACGTAAAAACCCGGACGTCAATTACGCCGGGTTCTTTGTATTTACATGAAATTGTGTACCCGGATAAGTGGGGTAAAAGGGTGAGTTTCTTTCTAGAGGCTTGATTCTAATTTTCCTTAAGTTGAAAGATTTCGCGGTCATGTTCAGCAATTTTAAACTCGTAGTATTTTAAGTCATTTTTGCGAACCATTGTTTTCTCGATGTTTGTTACTCTAACTTTCAAGTCTGCCACATCATCTTTTAGTTCTAAAATGCCTTGCTGGTTTTGTTTAGTCAGTTCTAAAATTTGTTCTAATAATAGTCTGTCGCTCATTCTGCTCACCTCCTTTACACTTATTTTATCAAAAATCGTAATCGTTTTCTGCTGTTAACAAATAAAGCTTACGGTACGTGTTTTTATATTTCTTACACGTTCGCTGATAAATGGCCCGTTTTCACCTGTTATGCACTATTTTTCACCTGTGAATGATGTACGAGCACCTGTAGACGAACATGTTTCACCTGTAAACCGTTCTTAATCACCTGAACATGCTACCTCCCACAAAAAAACACCCGATTCGCGAAGAATCGGGTGCCTCATGAAATAAAAAAACCTACTTTTTCTCCAAAACCGCAACAAACTCACGCATATAATCCGGCAGATCTGGCGGACGGCGGCTGGATACGAGGTGACCGTCAACTACGACAGGTTCATCGATCCATTTTGCTCCTGCGTTTTCCATGTCATCCTTAATTCCAGGTGTACTTGTCACTTTTTTACCGTCTAAAATCTTCGCAGATACGAGAACCCATCCCGCATGACAGATCTGGCCGATCGGCTTTTTGTTCTTCTCCATATGCTGGACCATCTCAATCACTTCTGGAAAACGGCGCAGCTTGTCCGGTGCCCAACCGCCCGGAACTAAGATTGCATCGTAACCTCCAGCATTCACATCACCAAACGCATAATCAGCCTCAGCCGGAACACCGTATTTTCCGATGTACGTCTCCCCTGCTTTCTCTCCAACAAGTTCAACGATCGCCCCTTCTTCACGCAAGCGCAAAATCGGATACCACAATTCCAAATCCTCAAAATCGTGATGCACGAGACTGAGCACTTTTTTACCTTTTAAACGCATGTTTAACACCTCCACTATTTATATCCTTAATAGCGTAACATGAATCCTAGCTGAGACACTATTCTTCCACTTTATCAAAGACTTATGATACGATTTTTTTAACAGAAGACAGAAGGAGACTGATTATGATGGGCAAATGCACGATCGACCACACGTTAGAAGATGTGAAGCAAAAGCTAGCCGAACAATCCGCTTTTATGCCGCGTGAACTTGTGATAGAGGTTGGCGACTCTTTATCTGATGATAGTGATCAGACCTACTTAAATGAAGTGTTTCATCTTTTGAAAAAGTATGACCTCGTGGACGAAAGTGAACGAGAAACACGCAATGAGAAATTGAGTAATCTGGTTAAATAGAAATCATAGCAGAGAAAAAACACTTGGAATTGTCACCAAGTGTTTTTTCGTTTAATTAATCGGAATCGATCGTTCTGGTAATTTGCCTGGCTGATCTGCACCAGGATTTTCTGAGTGCTCAAAAGGGACGACATAATATTTTTCCGATTCCAGATTGATTGCGCTAAATCGGTTATACGATTCTTCCGGTGCCACAGAAACCGTGCCTGGCAAGATTTCCTTTCCAGATTGACTTACAATTTTAAAAGCAATGTGGTTCTCTTCGCCTGGCCAGTCATAATACAGCACGGTGGAGATTGGAGTCACGATCATTTTTTCGAGTTTTATAGAGCGTCCGTTCTCGAGTTGTATGTTTTGATAAAGCGTAATCGTTTTGCTATCCGCTGCTAACTTTTCAGTTGGGACTTCAATATCAAACACCCACGGCTGGTTCATCTTCAATTCTAGATCTAAGCGATCGTATTCAATATGAAACTGAATCTTCTCCCCCATCGGTATTTCTTTTAATTGAACTTCGTTGTAAACCGTAAACATAGAATTGTTTAGTTCAATCGACTGCCCGCCAGTACTTGACGTTAAATCTTTTCCATTCATCTTCACTTTAGGCATAGGGTGCATCTTATGATGAAAGTCGATTCCGTCTGCTGGTTCGTAGGTCGAGCTTAAAAGTAAACGTCCGCCATCAATCATCACTTCGTTCAACGTCAACTTCCCCTTCTCGTTTTCAGCGGTTTGTCCGATCGCTGTTTTATAGGAAGAAAAATCGAGATTCTCGTTTTGATTCAAATATTTTTCAATTGTTTCACCTACAAATGGCATATTAGCTATAGATACGATGCCTGTACTTAGTGATAATCCCGTCGCTATGAGCATGGCCGCTGTTACACCCATATACTTCTTTACCTGCGATGGCTTTTGTTTTTTTACTTTCTTTAGTACTCGCTTTTCCCATTGCTTTTTTTCAAAATGAGAAAGGTCTTGCTCTTCATATTGTTTCAAATCTATATCCATTTCGTTTAATTCGCGATAGATCGTCATATCTTCACTCCTCATGCTTCATTATTTTGAAACAAAAACCCTTTTAGTTTTTTACGTCCCCGGGATAACTTGTTGTACACCCAGGATTCTCTCTCGTTATATTCATGAGCGATCTCACTTGACGTGTTTCCTTCTAAATAGTACTTTTCAAAAATCCGCCGTTCACCGGGAGGTAACTGCTGAAGCAACTCATCAACGAGAATTTCTTCGCGTGACTTTTGTGACAGTAAGTTGGACTCGGTAAAACCGGGCACTGAGAACTGTTGTTTTTGTAGAGAGATCTGTCTTCTCCCATAATCGATTGCTTTATATTTCGCTACAGCTGCGATCCATTGTTTGAACGTATTTTTCGTAGGATCAAATTGATGAATATTGTTCCAAACGGACAGTAAAACATCGTCAAGGCATTCTTCATAATCTTGTTGCTGCTTATTCACATATCGTTTGATGATTGCTGTGAGAAGACCACCGTACTGCTGGATCATGAAAGAGATCGCATTTTCATTTTTATCTATTAATTGTTGTACAACATTTTCTTCTGTAACTCTCAATCGTACACCCCTCCTGCTTATTATTGGTACCTACTATGTATTACGAAATGAATAGGGGAAATCTATCACTTATCAAAAAATTTGTTGAGAAAGTAATCATTTGGAAGAATCACTACAATCTAAAGCATAACTTTATTTCCTAATGAATTGTCTATATATGTTTAAAAGAAATACGATTACACAAATCTAGTGAATCGTTTCGATTTTTCATTGACTCTCAAAATGAAAGCGCTTATAATTTTTATTATCAGGTTTATCGAAACGTTTCGATTACGTCAGACCATACACAATAAACGATATCCAGGAGGTTTTCTTTATGCTTAAGCAAAACGTGCAACATATCATTCAAGACATGACATTAGAAGAAAAGATCAGTCAGTTGGTTCAGCTTGCTACTCCTTTCTTTAAAGGTTCATCTGATCAAGGCTTCATCACGGGTCCTATGCAGGAGATGGGGATCACGGATGACGTGATTTGCAATACAGGATCTGTTCTCGGTGGATCAGGAGCTCGTGAAACGCGCAACATTCAAGACGCACATTTAAAAGAAAACCGTCATGGCATTCCTTTATTGATGATGGCTGATATCGTGCATGGTTTTAAGACGATCTTTCCGGTACCTCTAGCGATCGGTTGTTCGTGGGATATGAATCTTGCTGAAAAAAGTGCAGAGATCGCAGCGAAAGAAGCATCTGTTTCAGGTGTTCACGTGACATTCGCGCCTATGGTCGATCTTGTTCGTGATCCGCGCTGGGGCCGTGTTATGGAATCTACGGGTGAAGATGGCTTTCTGAACAGCGAGTTTGCTCGTGCATTCGTTCGTGGTTTTCAAGGAACGGATTTAACAAACGACAAAGACCGCGTGGCAGCTTGCGTGAAGCACTTTGCCGCATATGGTGCTCCTGAAGGCGGACGCGATTACAATACGGTGAACATGTCTGAACGTCAGCTTCGCGAGTCTTACCTGCCAGCTTATAAAGCAGCGCTTGATGAGGGCTGTGAAATGGTGATGACCGCGTTCAATACAGTCGACGGGATTCCGGCAACGGCGAACAAGAAGCTGATGCGTGACCTTCTTCGTGACGAGTGGGGCTTTGACGGTGTAATTATCTCGGACTGGGGTGCTGTAAAAGAGCAGCTTCCGCACGGTGTGGCTGAAGATGAAGCAGAAGCGGCGTATAAAGCGCTAACAGCTGGAGTTGATATCGAGATGATGACAACGTGCTACGTCGACCATTTGAAAGAGCTTGTGGAAAGCGGCAAACTATCTGAATCTCTTGTAGATGAATCGGTAGAACGTATATTAACGTTGAAGCAGAAGCTCGGACTTTTTGAAGACCCGTACCGTGGTGCTGATGAGAAGCGTGCCGAAGAAGTGATTTTGTGTGAGGAGCACCGTGATGTAGCACGTGAACTGGCTGCGAAATCGTGTGTACTTTTAAAAAATGAAGGTGGGATTCTTCCCCTTCAACCGACGCAAAAGATAGCACTGATCGGACCATTCGCGACAAATGGCGATCTGATGGGACCTTGGTCGTGGCAAGGTGCGTTTGATGACGTGGTAAAAGTAGACACAGGTCTGTTGGATAAACTGGCTGATCCTTCTCTTTTAACGGTTGCGGATGGTTGTGAGGTTGAGTCTGTAACAACTGAGCAGTTGGAAAAAGCGGTTCGTGTTGCGAATGATGCGGATGTGATCGTGCTCGCACTTGGAGAAGCTTCATACATGAGTGGTGAAGCGGGATGCCGTGCTGACATTCGTCTCCCTGAGGCTCAACTTCAATTGATTCAGGAAATGAAAAAGTTAGGTAAGCCGATTGTCACCGTACTCTTTAACGGTCGTCCACTCGACCTGCATGGTGTGGTAGATCAAGTGGATGCAGTATTAGAAGCTTGGTATCCGGGTACTGAAGCGGGTGCTGCGATTGCTGATCTTTTATTCGGAGATGTGAATCCGTCTGGTCGTTTATCGATGTCGTTCCCGTATTCAGTTGGTCAGGTTCCTGTGTATTACAACCACTTCAACACAGGTCGTCCACAGCCTACTCCTGAAAATAAAGAGCGCTATCTGTCTCATTATCTGGACATTCCGAACGAGCCTCTATTCCCGTTCGGTTTCGGGTTGAGCTATACAGAGTTCACGTATGACGATGTGAAGTTGTCTAGTGATGTGTTGACGGAGGATGAGTCGATTACAGCTTCTGTAACGGTTACGAATACAGGCGATGTTGCTGGTGAAGAGCTAGTTCAGCTGTATATCCGCGATATTGCGGGTGATGTTGTTCGTCCAGTGAAAGAGTTAAAAGGATATAGAAAGATTGTTCTTGAACCAGGAGCGTCTGAGGAAGTAACGTTCGAGATCACAGAAGAAATGCTACGCTATCACCATGAGAACCTAGAGTTCAAGAGTGATGCAGGTAAGTTTACGATGTTTATCGGGAAAAACAGCCATGATGTGGTAAGTGTTCCGTTTAGGTTGGTTAAGTAATATAGTAAGTGAGGACTGCTCTTGGGGTTGAGTAGTCCTTTTTTTGTGTTTTACGGTACGTGTTTTTATATTTATTACGCGTTCACGCAGACGTGGGCTCTTTTCACTCAATTGCCCCTTCGTTTCGCTCAGTAAACCTTTGTTTTCGCTCAAACAACAGTGCGTTTCGCTCCAACGGCCTTCCTTTTCGCTCAAGCGACCAATATCACTGGTATTCCGCATACTAAAAAATGAATAATGTTCAATTAAACACCCTTTTTGTGTCTATTTCTGCCTTTATGATCTACATTACAGCCAAATACAAAAGCTAATATTTAACTATCTAAAAATAAAAAAGACCGCTCCGAAAGAGCAGTCTCACCTTATTATCCAACCAAAACCCGCAACGCATCATCCACTTTTGCATGTTTTTTACTGCGAACGATTGTGAACTCCTCATTTTCTTCAATCACATAATCAGCACTCGGTAAAATCTTCGTTCCACGTTCAAACGCGATCACATCTTCGACCTGCGTTAGGCGGAAATCGATATATTCTGCATCCACACCGGTAATTTCTGCTGTCGCGTAAGCAATTTTCACATTACCTACAGCTAGATTCATAGGCAGCATCACACCGTCTTTGCTCTGCAACAATAGCTTTCTTCCGCCTAACAACGCTACGCCATCTTCATAAACCGTGAATTCTTTATCGAATCCGTCTAGGTTCAACAGATGAAGGAAACGCTCACCTTCTGCGTCAACAGTCGATGTCATAAAGATGCCGTGATGTGGACAATCATGCGTTAGTTTCGCGCGACTTCCTAGTCGTTCGAGAGCGTTTTTAAAGAAAGGTAGATCGCAGCGATAGAAGCTGGCGATCACGATCGCGCTTCCATTCCCCACTTTAGACTCAAACCCACACACATCATCCGATCCGTACACTCTAAAAATCGGCGTTACATTAGGTCCAACTTCAAAACGCTGAACGAAGCCTGAACGAATCTCCGGCTGAGCTGAAGCCCAGTTGTCTCCATAGATAGAAAGGTAGTTTCCGTGACCATCACGGCTTATTCCTTTATACGTAACACCAAGTGCTTCTGCTAAAAGCGTACAGTCCTTCCCTTCCATATCAAAAAGAGGAACTTCACCGTACAGAAGAATCTTTCCGCCCGTGTTCAAATAGTTTACGAGTTTCTCCTGAATCGCACTGTCCATATAGCGTGCGGACGGCAACGCGAGTACAGGCGTTTTCGTCACATCCAGGGGTTTGTTCTGTACATCAACCGCTGTAAAACGATAACCGTTAAGCAACATCGCACGGCCCATGATTTCCCAAGCGCCGGCACCGCGGTTCGCCTCGATGTTTGAGAGAATCTCACGCATCACTTCACTCTTCGGATAACGATATTCGGTCATGTAATAATCCGGGATGAACGCGAACGATACTTCATCTCGTTCTTCGTTCATACGCGCGAGCTTATCACTCACCGCCATCACACTTTGATTCACGCGTGACATGCGGGGAAACGTATAGTTATAATCACCTTCTGGCCCAATTGGTGCTGCGAAACCGTGGCGTTCACCAGTTGAGGCAATTCGGTCGTTTCCATCGTCAACAAGCGTATCGAGTCTCGCATTTTTTCCGCCAGCAAACAGATAATAGTTGATGAGTCGGTTTCCTTGAGCAAGACACATTCTAAATTTAAAATCCGCTGCTGATGGATCATAGCGCTCGCCTAGTGTCTCGCCAAAGTTTCCGTCACCACAGTTGAACTCGACAGACGTTAACGGCTGATCCTCGTTATGAACGGCTTCCATCAGACCGTTGATGATGTAGAGGTCCTGGAACGTTTTCATGTCAAGATCGCCAAAATAAATATCAGAACCCGAGATATATCCAGGTCCTTGGTTATACGTTTCATACAGCTGACTGATTCCGATCGGATACGTGAATCCTCGTCCTCCACCCGTTCCGTGGATGTTAACGACGAACGGAATGTCTTTCACGCCGAACTCTTCTGCGTACTCTCTTAAAATCGCTATATATTTGGCGAAACGATAACGCATGTAATAGCCAAGATCTTTTAACAGTTGAGCGGCATACTCTTCTTTTGGAGAACGGAATGCGGTATTACGCTCTGCACTTTCATCCAACGAGAACGGATAGCGGTCAGAAACGTTATCTCCGTATCGTTCACTCAACCAATTTGATAAATCGTTCAGCACGTTTTCCGTCAGATCTGGTGTGTTGCTTACCCAAGAGAGCATGCCGATCTCGTTATCAAGCTGAAACGCGATGATCTTTCCACCGTTCGAATAGATGCGCGGTGTAACCACTTCCATCACTTTTTCATAATACTTACGAACTTCTTGTAAAAAACCTGGCGCAAGATAATCGACGGTTGGTGTCGTTGGTTCGCTCTCGTCCCAACCAACCGGAATGATCTCTGGATGCTTCTCGTACACCCAATAAGGCAGTCCTTCGTTTTTCATCTCGGCCATAATGAATGGTCCCGGACGAACGAAGAAATAAAAGCCGTTTTCTGTACAAAGGTCGATGAAACCGCCAAGGTCTGTTTCAGGACGCGTTTTACCTGTAAAATCAAACTGCCCTTCCACCGGCTCATGCCAAAGCCATGGCACATAAGTGGCCACGGCGTTACAACCCGTTTCTTTTAGCTTATCCAGTCGGTCTTGCCAATCGCTTTTATCAAGACGGTAGTAATGAATCTCTCCGCACGTGATCAGAACGGGCTTACCGTCGATGATGATCTGTTTGTTCTTGATCTCAATCATTTTGCCGGACTTCCTTCTGTCTTTTTCCAACCTAACAGGTCAGCACCTTGTTTCACATATTTATTTTTCATGAACAGATCCCACACGAGACTAGATTGATAGTTTTCGATCATAAGAAGCGTGATCCCCTTGTCGATTCCGATGACATGGTCTGAATACCAAGCTGGCGTTACGTCTAGGTTATAAGAATCTTGGAAACCATATTCACCCCAAAGCTGAGGATGCTCTTCGTAAAAATACTTCATCGCTGCGATCGACTCTTCTGGTGTGAACACGATCGATCCCGCTGCTCCCGTCGGTGCGACCGTACCTTCTAGTTCAGGCTCACACCCTTCGTAATAAGGAGGAGCTCCTGGAACGCGGTAGCCGGTCGGGCTTGCACAAGCCGTTAAGCCCCATGCATTTTCGTGATAGGTCTTGAACTCACTCGATTTTTCTTTACAGAACGCACGGTTCGCAAGGGATGCTTTTACCGAGTTCTCGTACCAGTTGATTCCGTCTCCGTCGACGATATTTCTAAAATCGATGAACGCATGCGAATATTGGTGAACAAACATCGCGTTTCCTGGTGCATGGATGTACTCGTAATCTTTGTACGTCCCTTTTCTGCGCTCGAAGCCGTCATAAATTTTTGCAGGAACCGGATGTGTAGGAGACGCCACCCCAAGCACGTACGTCATCATCTGCTCCGCGTACATATCCCAATAGTGGAAGCCGCCCGTTTCCGGGTTGTAACCCATGTAGAACTGGTTAACCGGCTCATCATAATACACGTTCCAGTCGATGCGCGCGTAAATTTTTTCGAAAAGCTCTGCGATCTCTCCGCCAAAGTATTCAGCAGATGTTACGGCACCACATAGGAAGATTCCCGTATCGATGATCGACGCGCAGTCATACCACTCTTCGTTTTTCTTCGCCGTCTCTATGTTTAAGAAGTGGTAAAAGAAGCCGCTCGCGTGTTCCACGTTGTTTAAGAAAGTTTCAAGCGTCCCTTTCGTGCGCTCGTAGCCTTCTTCTTTCGTGATCCAACCGCGCTCGATTCCGATGATGATCGCCGTTAAACCGAACCCGTTTGATGCGATACTTGCTACTTTTTTATTCGCCGACTGATCCAGGATCAACCCGTATCCCGGGCTGTTTTTATCCGTGTTTGCTTCGTTCCAAAAGAAATCAAAGCATCCTTTTGCTTCAAGGTCTAATAGTTTTTGTGTATCCATCGTTATTTCCCTCTCTATCTTTAATCTTGAATTTTTCTATTAAAGAGCGTGGATTTGTATAAAGGTTCGGTTGGGCCTCATTGAAAAGTTAATTGTAGTGCAGGGTGCGAGACTCATGCGGGACAGGTGGGCAGGTGAGACACTTAAAAGTGAAACGTACGAATGTGGCTCACCGCCTGCCCCGCGGAAAGCGAGCACCTGAAACGGAAATCAACTACCCACACCGATCTTTACTCCCCAGTAATCCCCGAACGGTCCACACCTTCAACGAACCAGCGCTGCGTGATAAAGTACACGATCAATAATGGCAGAATCGACAGGACGGTTCCTGCCATCTTGATTCCTTCGTTCAACTGGTTACCGCCCGACACTCCCATCTCAGCTGGGAACATCTGCTGATACGTGGCAACGAACTTTTGCAGCTGCAGCGGTAATGTGGTTAACGCATCTCCAAAATAAATCGCCGCGAGATACGTTTCGTTCCAATACCAAACGAACGAGAACAAAAATGAGATGATGATCGCAGGCAATGCCATCGGTAAGGCGATCGTGAAAAAGATTCGAAAATGACCTGCTCCATCTAGCTGAGCTGCTTCTTCCAAAGCTTTTGGCACGGCTCTAAAAAACTGATAAAAGATCAGGATGAAGATCGCGCTGTTCAAACCTTGTCCGAACGTTGCCGGAAGCAAGAACGCACTCAAACTGCCGAGGATATTCAGCTCATTAAAGAAGATGTATCTTGGAATGAGCGTCACCTGCGGCGGGATGATGAACGTTGCGAGCACAAGAACGAACATGATCTTTTTACCGCGAAACTCAAATCGAGCGAGTCCGTATCCGACTACTGCTGCAACGGCAGTTTGCGCCAATGCAGGGAGAACCGTCACATACAATGTTTCCATCAGGGTTGAGAAAAAGTTTAGTACTTTGTTCGCCTGCTCATAGTTTCCGGTATAAAACTGTGTTGGAATCCAGTTCACGAGCGGGTTCAACAGATCATCCAAACTTTTAAAGCTGTACACACCCATGTAGAGAAGCGGATAGAGATACACGAAACCGATTCCCACCAAGAGTCCGTAGATCAAGAGCTTGTAAAGAAGACCATCTGTCCCCTGCATGCCCAAAAACATGCGTTTTGTTTTTAAGTAATACTTGTTCACTTGCTGTGTTTTGGTTTGCACATTGATCACATCCTCTTAGGTGTATTTTTTCTTTCTTTTTACCGTCATCACACCAACCGCAATTGCTAGCGCTGCGGCTATGATCAGGAAGTAGATCCAAGATAGCGCTGACGCATAGCCATAGCCTGTGTCTACTTTAAACATGTTCTTCTGAATATGTTCGATGATCGGATTCAGTGAGAAGACTGAATACGTTACGATCGTGTAGATCAAGTTAACGATGATCATCGGCTTTAGACTTGGCAGAGTGATCTTCCAAAAGAACTCCCAGTTGCTCGCACCGTCGATCTTCGCCGCTTCAAAGATCTGCTTGTCCATCTTTTGAAGTGCAGCTAAGAAAATTAAGATCTGTACGCCTGAATACCACAGGATTACGATCAGGTTTTTTATTAAATACAGTAAGATCCCGTTAAAGAAGCCATCCGGGTTATCATTTAACGCCTGATAGATCGCGTATTGTTCAATAGAAGGAATGGTCGTGATTCCTTGATCGATCAGCTCCTTGATCACCGGTCCGCTCGCGATGATAACGGGCAGGAAGAAGATCGTACGGAACAATCCGCGGAACTTGATTCTTTGGTTTAACAATAGAGCGATGATCAATGAAAAGACGATGATGATCGGAACCGAGATGACCATCTCTTCTAGGTATTTTAGGACGCGGTCTACGAACGTTCCATCGACCGAAAACGCGTATTCATAGTTTCCAAAGCTCACAAAGTTCGTTTTGATGCCATCCGTCGTAATCTTTACTTCCTGAAAGCTTAAAAAGAGCGAGTAAAGAAGCGGAAACGCCGTAAAGACGAGAAAGCCGATGATCCATGGTGAAACAAACAGCAATCCTGTAAGATTTCTGTTATTGCCTAGTCGTTTCATCGCTTTCTCCTCCTTCAGTTACCGCAAAATCCTTAGGTTTCACTTCAATGCTGTTACTTTTATAAGTCGCATTCGTATAGTTGACGACAATCACTTTTCCGTTCGAATACCCTACTTCTACAATGCCTGTTTGAGGCACATTGCGGCTGATGATCTCTTCGCCTTCTACATCACCGAGACTTTTCTTGATGTTTTCGTATTGATACAAAATCTTGTCTTTCCAGATCGAATATTCCGATGTGTAAACGTCACTGGATGCTGTTTTAGCAAGAAGGTGTGACGCTTCCTTCGTTAAAAGATACGATGGATAGGCTCCGTACTCGATCATGCGCAGCATCTGATCTTCCGAATCTGACTGAAAGTTCGAGAACGGTGCGTAGTATGGCATGTAGCCTTTTAATACGATCTGCAGAAACGGCACCGTGTCTGTTTCAAACACATAGTTGGACGCGTTCATCGGAATGTCGAGATAGCGGTCGGTCTGATTCCATAGATATGTGTTCGGCTCATAAAGAGCAACGTTCCCTACTTCTTTGTTGAGTGTGCCGAACAGCTTTTGATACGTTTTGATCGTCTGGTTTCGCTCGCTCGATTTTTTCCCGCTAAAGTCAGAGAACAGCGTGTATCCGCTCGTATCGATCGCTACGTTTGAAATGCCTTGTTCTTTAAATTCCTTGGCATCTTCTTTTGCAATCGCAAGAGATTTTTCTGGCGATAGATAATACAATGTCTTCTTATCTTCACTGTGTGAGATCGTCTCAGCACTGATTTTCTTCGCTACGTCTTTGCTACCGGAATAGCCGGATGCTCCGTCGTATGCTTTTGTGTAATCGCTATAAAAATAAAGCGGAATGTTATCTTTTTTAAGACTGTCGATCGTGTGCTTTACGTCGTCACTGCTTCCAAGTTCACTTTCAAACGGAAACTTCTGAGGCAACGTGCCCGTTAGACCGCCTTCTGACCAGCCTTTATAGACGACGAAAAGATCATCAATGTCTTTTTTGAGTTCAGATGTCATACCTGGAATGTCTGTCACCTTCGTCATCGGCAGAACAGAGTCCCACAATAGACCTTCCTTCACTTCGCCACCTAGAAATTCAAGTCTGACGCCGGTTTGGTCGTCTTGCTTTTCAAGCTGTTTTGTTTCAGAAAGATGATTCTGATACGCTTTAGCCATCCCTACATAATCAGCGTCATCTTCTTGTAAGAACATGTATCTCAGCTTTACACCGAAAGGATTTTTCGTTTTTTGATACACGTTCAGACCCTTCATGTTCTTACTCGTCGGCTGGTAATATTCTTTTCTAAAATGAAATTCAGAAGAGATCCAGTTAAAGTCGGTTGAAACACCAGACGGATACGCTAAAATGTCCCCATGTGTGTAGCCTTCTTCGATCACGGCAAGAAATCCGTTCTGCTTCACACCGTGAACCGTTCCGAATACCGGCATCTTGATCTCTTCAACCGGTGTTACTTTTTCTTCTTCTTCCTTCTTCACTTTCGTTTTCAAAAAGGCTTCATCATTACCGTAAATGGATCCCGTAAACGGCGCATCGGCTTTTGTTCCGTTCTTTTCATAACGAATCAATGCTCCTGATCCGTCTGGGATGAACATGTACCCGTTGATGTCACTCTTGTTAACCGCACCTAAAAACGGATAAACGCGCATCGAGATGAGCTTCGTGTATTTGTTTTCTTTAATTTCATTCTCAGGAATTGAAACAACAAGGTCGTTTTCTTGAAGTTCCACGTTCAGTTCAAATTCTAACTTCGACTGGTTCATGTAAAGAGAGGCCGTGAAGCCTTTATCGTTCATCTTCACACGAGGTCTAGAATCGTTCGTCGTGATGCTCTCGGTTTTCACCTTTCCGCGACGATCCATATAATCAACGGTGATCGCAGATTGAGCCATCTGTTCCCACGTTTTGTTCAGTCGGTACTGATCAGGATTATCGAGCCCTGAGTTCCAAACGTATTTTGTTTTCTTGTTCTCGATCTTGATCGCGAGCGTTTCTTCGTTCACATAAAGAGCAAGATTTTCGTTCTCAGCTGCTTTTTCAAAGCCTTGGAATGAATTTTTCTGCTTGATCGTAGCACCATCTGCTTTCTCAGGCTTCGTAAACGATGAAGACGTATACTTCATCACGTTTTGACTCTTTTCTGTTGGTACGGGAGGCTGTTCCGTACTTTTCTTATCATCTTGCGCGGCGAATACAGAGATCGGTACGAGCAAGGTAAGAAGCGCGATACTTATCTTTTTATACACGAAGAACAGCCTCCTTTATGATGGAATAAACAAAATCGTACACTTGATCGATCAACACGAACACGATGAACACTACAAGAAGCATGATCACCATTCCGAACAGCGTAACGAAGATGTTTCGGATCGTGTCTGAGAACGTATAGTTATGGATCTCTTTTAGCATGATGAAAAGGATAATCAGACACCATGCGTAGATGATGCGGATCGAGAACACATAAACAAATGATTCATTATAAGTTAGCACGTTCGACAATAGGGTCAGGATCGGACTGAACACAAGGAACGGAGCGAGTGAATAGATCGTTCCGATATAGATGTCCTTGAACCTTCCTTCACCATCGTTGATCGTACTAACGAGATAGTTCACCACAATGAACAGTGCGAGCGGTACGAGCAATAAGAGAAGCTCGCCGACTAAGTTCGCATCGCTGCTCACCGTTTTAAAGATAAATCCGGTATAGAAGCGGCTGTAAATATACTCGACGATTAAGATTACATATAGAATCGTCGCTGACAGGATCGATGCGTATTGTTTCTTTTTCAAATAATAAAAACTGTCGATCGGATGACGGAAGAACTTGAACAGAAAGAGCAGTTCTCCTATCAATCTCTGTTTCTTAATCGCGCCGAGACTTCTGCGCGGCTGATTCAAAATGCCTTTCTTTTTGTCGATCACTTTTACGATATAGTACAAAATTCCGAAGAAGATGAACGCGAACAACACGGTTTCCAGGTTCTCTTGCATCCACGCATGTCGCACTTCCCAGAACGAGTCTGAATAACCGTACACGTCGTTTGCAAACTGATACTCTTCTAGCGCCTTATCATAGTCTTGTTGTTTGTAGTAAGCAGAGCCCATGGCAGAATGCGCGAGACCGAACGAAGAGTTCATCTCCAGCACTTCTTCCCAATACTTCTGGCTCTCTACATAACGGCCTTCTTTAAAAAGCGCGATTCCTTCATGTACTTGCTTCGAAAAAGCAGTAGATTCAAAGACTTGAATCATGCCGCGTTCTTTGTCTGTAACGTACAGCCTGCCGTCAGGATCGATCGTGATGCCTGTAGGCTGTTTGAACAACCCGAGACGGTTCGTTCCGTCGTCTTTTCCACCGAAGATGAATAACAAATTTCCGAAGCTGTCATATTCATAGATCTCACCGGTGCTTGATACGACGAACATGTTTCCGTCGTGATCCACCGCGATATCTTGCAGTGACTTCTCATCAGAGATGTCACCAAACAGCATGTTCTTTCCGGCAACATTCAGCTTTTTGATCACTTCGTTCGTCGTTCCTTCTGTTACAGAATAGACGAGACCTTGATCATCAAGCGCGATGTTGTCTGGCGCAGGAGGTGTCTTCATGAACATATTTGCTTTTTTGCTCTCTGATGTGAGAAGCTTCTGCAAAAACGTGCCGAACGATCCTTCTGTGCTGTTTACGCCGTAATAGCCGAGGAATCCGCCATCTTTACTAAGCTGAATGATTCCGTTCGTTGACCCTTCACTGATTACATAGATGCTGCCGCGACGGTCGACCGCTACTTTTTGCGGTTTAAAAGAAGAGCTTTTACCAAAAAGCGGTGAATCCGGCTTTTCGTATTGCTCCTCGACCTTGCCGTCTTGCGAAAAGCGGAATACCTTCTCTTCTTCATAATCCGCTACAAAGATCTTTTCGTTTTCGTCCACATAAACGCCAGTTGGTGATTTAAGAACACCTTTTCCGATCTCACGGACAAATTTACCGTTCTTATCGGCGACGATAATCTTCTTAGCACCAGAATCCGCGATATATAAGTTTCCTTTTGTATCAGAGAAAATATCTTCCGGGTTCGTGATCTCAACGTCCGGCAATAAGGTACCGACCGGTGTGTAGGCAGTCTGTGTTTCGATCGTCTGACCGTCTGCTGATAATGTTTCTGTCTGATAAGGGACAGATGCAGAAGCGATAGATGAGATCGGAACAAGCAGGAATACCAAGAATGCTACAAATTGGGCAAAGCACTTCATTTCTCCCCCCTCCTACTTTCTTACTTGATTCCTGAGTGGGCCATCGTGTTCATCACCTGGCTCTGCAGAATTATAAAGATGATTAAGTTTGGTACGAACATGATCAAGGAAGCTGCTGCTGCGAGTCCTTGTCCTGCTACGTTGTTTCCTTCAACCGTTGAAGTTAACGTCGACATGTAGAACGAGAATGTCTTCAGTCCTTCGTCGTTCACATAGAGTGACGAGCTCTCAACACTGTTCCATACGAGCTGGAACGATAGAATCGCGATGGTAGCGATCGCAGGTTTGACGAGCGGTATGATGATCCGTACGAAGATCTGAAAATCAGATGCTCCATCAAGCCTCGCTGCTTCGAGCAGTTCATCGGGTATCTGATCGATAAACTGTTTGACAAGAAACAGACCGATCGGCATCGCGAGTAGCGGTAGGATATGAACCAAAAACGTATTGATCAAGCCGAGTTCATCGATCAACAGGTAACGCGGAATCATAACCGCTGCTGGTACGAACATGAGCGCTAACGTGTTGATCTCAAAGATCGCTTTTTTCATTCTAAAATTTTTCTTAGATAGCGCGTAGCCTGCCATCGTGCTGATGATGACGGTCAGCACAACAACGATCAGCGTAATCACAACAGAGTTGAACAAAAAGCGCGACATCGGAACACCGGTATCGTTCGTCTTTGTAAAAAGGTCTACAAAGTTCTGCAATGTTGGGTTTTCTACAAAAAAGCGCGGTGGATACGCGAACAGTTCGTCGATCGGTTTGAACGCATGAAAGAATATATAGACGATCGGCAAAGCCATAAAGATAGCCAGTGGAATTAAAAACGCAAGAAATTTCAGCTGACTTTTATGAAACTTTGACGGGTTCATTCTTGTCCCTTGAAAGGCTGACATGTTGATCACTCCTTTTTCGCTAGTCTTTCTCTCCAAACAGCCTCCAGGCTACTTTCGAGAACAGATATACAACGATGAGCAGCACGACCGAGATCGCTGCCGCATAACCCATCTCATAACGGATAAAACCATAATCTTCTAAGTGGTTGACCATAAGCTGACCCGCATATTGCGGTGTCGGGTTAGCACCAGAAAGCGCCACCCCGATCGCACCAGCTTGAAACGTTCCAACGACTGCCATGACCGCGCCGAACAACATCTGCGGCTTCATGGACGGAATCGTAATATAGATGATCTCTTGAAAACGGTTGTTGATGCCGTCGATGTATCCAGCTTCATAGATCTCGGTGTTAATGTTCAGAACACCTGATAACATCGCGAGGAATCCAACACCCATAGAGCCCCAAAGTGTTACAAAGATCATGATCTTCATGAGGTACTCAGGTGACTGCAGCCATTGGATGGGCTCTAACAGCACACCCATCGTAAGAAGCAAGCTATTGAGATAACCTGTTTCATCTCCAGAGAAGATGATCGTCCAAACAACCGCCATCGCAACACCTGCTGTCATGGATGGCGAGTAGATGATTAGTGCAAGCACCGTTCGCATACGCTTTGGTACTTGAGCGAGCGCCCAAGCGAGTATGAACGATAAGATATACCCGCCAGGGCCCACGATCAGTGCGAACGTTAACGTGTTCGGCAGGATCTTCTGCATGAACACTTCATCCTGTGTGATCAGACCGACATAGTTGCTCAAACCGATGAACGTCGGTGTTTCGATCGCGTTAAAATACGTGAATGACAATAGGATTGCCGCTGCAACAGGTATGATGATAAACGTTGTAAAAAAGATGATATACGGAGCAAGGAACATCCACGGTGAATAATCTCGTTTATTTGGTTTCTTTTTCATTCTCATCGCCTGCCCAACTTTTCACTTGTTCTATCGTAGGAATCGGATACGGCTTGACCATCTTGCCGTCCCTCACATAACCGAACTCTTCCATCTTTCGCTTGATCTCCCGGTCGATCGCAACGACTGAATCGTCAACTGCGGATCTCGGGTTCACACCGTCGAACACGATGCGGTTCCAGATGTTCGAAAGCTCACGCTCGATCATGTACGAACCTGGATTTTTCGGTACTTCGTATAGATACTCCCATTGCTTCAGGATTGTTTTCTTATGCTGTTCTGGCCACGGAAGGTTCTTGAACGCTTCTAGGTTGGACGTGTTCCACATGTATTCTGGTCCGTACAGCATCTGAAGATTGGTCGCGAACTCGGTCTGCGTATCTTCTGACAGCCACCATTTTAAAAGCTCCCACGAATCTTCCTTGCTCTTCGTCCCTTTGAAGATCATGGCAGACTGGCCAGAACCTGTTGCCCAACGCTCCACCGTTCCGTCTTCCTTTTTCACACCAGGATGCGGTGCAATATCCCACCATCCTGCGATCTCTGGAGCGGCTGCTGTAAGCTGTGTATATGTGGTAAAGTTAGCCGTCCCGATCGGTAGTGTTGAATATCGGAAATGATTATAAAAGTTTGGCACTTGTAACGGCATGCTGTAGATCGTGTTTAGCTCTGCCATGAACTGTATACCTTTTAGTGATTCTTCTGTTCCGATCGCCGTCTTCATTCCATCTTTTCCGTACAGATCTCCATCAAACTGATACACGAACGGAGCGGTTGCTTGGAACGGCTTAAAGCCTGTTGCACCAGCGATATGCGTATAATAGTTCATCCCAAAACGCTGAAGCTCTGGCAAGATGCTCTTCACGTCATCCCACGTATCTGGAACCGGAAGACCGAGTGCTTGCAGGATATCTTTTCGGTAAAACTGAACAAAGAAATCTTGCGTCTCTGGCATCGCATAGACCGAATCATCGATCATAAGCGGTAGAAAAGCTCCTGGTGAGAACTGCTTGCTGAATTTTTCAAAGTCATCGAACTGATGCAGATCAACGGCCGCACCACGGATAGATAACTCGTACGGCAACCATGAAGAGATACCAAGCGCAATGTCTGGCTGTTTGTTCGACGCACTCGCGAGTATCAGCTTCTGCTCTTCTGGCATGATCGAGAACTTTACTTTAATTCCTGTCTCTGGCGTAAAGTTTTGATCAGATAGATTTTGTAGAAGTTCAACATATTGACGAGGTCGGTTTACCCAAACCTCTAACGTATCTTCTTCCGCTTCACTCGCTGAATAATTTTCAGAGAAGAACGATAAGAAGAAGCGTTGGATTGAGTCAATCAGCTTTTCCCAAAAACCAGCTTCTGCATCTGGCACATCTTTTTCATCACCATGCACGTAGAAGCGATCCACTGTTAACGGCTGTTCGGGCAGCGTTACGAGCATGTTTCCGAGCAATTGTGCCGCGGAAGACGATCCTTCTGACAGCTCTGTTAGTCGGCTTGGAATCTGGTCCGGCTTTTTGCTAAGTGCTCTTAGCTTTTGTACCGCCATCTCAAGCGAAACCATATCTTTTGAATCTTCTTTTGTTTCATCAAGTTTTCTAAGGTACTTCAGTTCTTGCTCTAGCTCATCCGCCCAGCCAGTCAGTTTTTTATCGATGCCTGGAATGTACTCGCCGATCTTCCAGCCACGAGACGTATCTGTCTGATTCCCTGTAAGCTTTCGTATCTCAAGCGTCAGCTCTTCCATCTCGCGCATCACTTTGTTCGTCGTATGAAGAACAGGCTCAACAGGCGCAGCATCCGCTTCTAGACCGATCTGATGCTTCCCTTTTGATAGATAAAACAGATATGCTTTTCCATCTTCATCTTCTAACGTCACGTTATCCCAGCTTTTATTGAATGGGAATGTAACCGGTGAAGCTTCTTGAAACGGAACTTTTCCATCGATCAACAGTTTTCGAAAAACCGGACCACCTGTCTCTTTGTTCTGCAACACTTTAAATGTCAGCTTATAAAAGCCATCTTTCTTCACGTTTACGTTCCAGTTCACCGTCTGTCCGGAGTCTTTCCACGATTCAGAGCCTAGCGTGTTTAATAGAAGATTCTTTGGAGAGCTCGGTACCGCTGAAGAATCATCTGCTGCAAAAGGACGTATGTACGAGCTGTTCTTTTCATAGTCCTTCTCGGCTTCATGCGTGATCATTGTTTCAGCCAATTTTGCGTTTTCATGTTTCTTTACGTAATCTTTATAGCTTGGTAGTTTGCTAGGTGATTTCACGTATGCTTTTCCTAGCAACATCTCACCTGATAGGTTCGTAAGCTGGATCGTATTACTTCCTTTTTTCAGTTCGTAACGAAGCGGCTCAGATTGAAGCTGACTCGCATCTTCTGCTGTTAACGTGTTCCAACGCTCGATCCGCTTCTGCTTTGGAATCATGTCGTTATCAAACCGATCTTTCTCAAAGGTGTTTTTCTCGTTTTTCCAGTCGGCCGGAAACACGATTCTGCGGCTTTCATAAAAAGGATAGTTACCGTTTACCTGAATGGCGCCCTCTATTGGAACAACCTCGTTGCTCAGTGGATAATAATCAAACGCTAGCTCATAAAGTCCCGCTTCCTCCACATTCACTTCATAAGAAACGGACTGTCGGTTATGCCAATAGAAAACACGATCGTTATAGCCCTTACTCCCTGATTCTGACAAAAGGTTCTTTTTGTCTTTAATCTTAAAATCAGAAGGTGAGACAGACGCTTCAAACTCTGAAGCGTCCCCTGTCCCTTTCTTCTCCCAACTGTTAAGGGCGGTATGATAGTTTTCCTCCACGACTTGTTCGGCAGGCTTATTATCCTGACTGTTGCCTTCAGCTGATGCATAGGTTTGTGGAAAAATGAGACACAGCGCTAAACCTAACCAAAGAAATCTTTTAAACTTCATACTATCAACCTCCCCTTAAACTTCAGGCTTTCTATTTATCTTTTAAAGCCTCACTTGCTTCTTTGCTCTTTTGGTCTGCTAATTGATCAAGCTGTTTTGCGTAGTCTTCAATCTTCAGATTTCCTTTGATTACGTTATCTAAAATCACAGCCACTTTCGCGTTCGCTTCTTCTCCAACCTTCACGCCAGTTGGTGCTTCCCAACGTGCATCAACATAGCCAGGTACCGTTTTAACCGGCTCAACGATGGCGTTGTCTAAGTTGTCATAAGCTGTTTTGATTCCAGGTACTTCATTGATCGCAAAGTACTCGTCTAAAATTTCAGGATCTGCGTTAACAGGTAGTGTGTTTAGTGCTTTTCCTTCTTTTTCAGCGATTTCCATACGCTTCATGAAACCTTCTTTACCGAATGACATCCACTTAGAGAAAAGGAATGCTTCTTTTGCATGTTTACTTGTTTTAGAGATTCCAACAAAGTCGTTCGTTACACCCGTTCTTCCACCTGGAAGACCGATGAAATCAAAGTCGAATGTTCCTTTTTCAACAAGAGCAGGAACTCCCCAAGTACCGTCCCATTTCACAGCAACTTGTCCGTTCATCCAAACTTCTTCTGGGTTCTCGCCTTTAAAATTCGCTTTCAAGTCATCTGGAAGTGACTCGTACGCGTAGTTGTTTGTTGTGATTTCTTTTGCAAGATTAGCTCCTGCGATGAATTCTTTTGAATCAAGAGAATATTGTCCGTCTTTAACCGTGTACCAGCCCATGTCTGGGTTTGCCGCAGCCGGATACCAGTCTGTTACAGAGAACGCATGGTTCGTTCCGGCTACACCTTTGTTGATGTTCGTTACTTCTTTAATGGATTTCGTGTACTCTTCTAGTGAAAAACCAAACTCAGGGTAATCCAGGTTCGCTTCGTTAAACAGATCTTTGTTTACTAGGTAGCCTAAGAAATGCTGTGCGAATGGAACCGCATACACTTTATCGTTGTAAGTTGCTGATTCACGAACCGCTTCTGGAATGTTAGCAAAATCTTTATCTTTTTCCGTCATTTTCGTGATGTCCATCAACCAGTCGTTTGATAGTGACGATGGAATTTGCGGAAGAGCAAAAACGTCTGGCATCTTGCCCGCACTTGCTGCAGCAGCGAGTGTTCCGTTCCAGTCTGTTGGATTAATCGACTCGTCGATCTTCACTTTGATGTTCGGATACTTTTTCTCGAACGCTTTGATCATCAGGCGCTCAAGGTTTTGTTCTTTTTCTGTACCAAGTGACCAGCTTGCATATGAGATCGTTACGTTTTCTTTCTTTTCATCAGAGCTTGCTTTTTCATCTGAGCTACAAGCTGCTACTGAAAATAGCAGTGCGATGATCATGAAAAGTGATAATACTTTCTTCATTACCTATCAACTCCCGTTAATTTTTTGGGCTATTTTGCTATGTTGCTTTTGAAAGTGTTGATTTCCGTTTCGGGTGCTTCGCTTTCCGCGGGGCAGGCGGTGAGCCCCTTGCCGCTTTGCGCCTTTAAGGGTCTCACCTGACCGCTTGTTCCGCAGGAGTCTCTCACCCTACACTTCAATCAACTTATTCAGAGATGAGAATGAAAAAATTACTTTAGCAGCAACTAGAAGATAGCCTTACTTATATTTGAATAGCGTTTGCGAACGCTGGTTGAAACCGAATGGATGCTGTTTCTTCTGTTGATTGAATCAGCACTTTGAATGTGTGCTCTTGGACTTCCTCTATTGAAACCTCTTTCGTGTCTACAGGTTTCCAGGAAGAGGAACGGAAGACGAATTCTTCTTCTTTTTGAACCATTTTTATAGTGAGTGAGATCTCGTCTTGTTGGTGTAAGGTTTCGTAGATTTCACCCGTTCCGTATTCGATGAACAGTTCTTCATGTAACAGTACGTTAACTGGTAGCATGAGGCCGCTACGCATCGGTATTGAGATTTCTTTTCCACCGAAAAGGGTGGTTCCGTCATACGTGATCGTCGTTGACTTCTTAAATTCATCAAAGTTTTGAAGGAAGAAGAAGTCTCCTTTTTCTGGTGAAGATCGAACGGTAATATCAAGCTCTTCTTCTAGTGTGAAACGACTCTCGATCCCAGCTCGTTTGGCAAGCTCGACGATGATGTCGTTTTGATAGTGAAAGCCGTGATCCATACCGATTCCAAACATATAGAGCTGACCTTTTCCAAGCTGTTTTTCAAACGCGATTACATGGTCCGGCTTGTCCTCGATATGTGCGAAATCGCCATCTGTTGTTTCATAGATTTCAGCTCGGTCAATCAACACGTTGTCTGCCTGATCAATCTGACCGAACACGCGGTGCTTTGTTTCTTTTACCGTTACGTTGATGTAGTCTTTTAGGATTGTACATGGTACGTTTTTCAGCGTTTTTGTCGGAATCGTCGGGAACAGGATCAGCTTTCCACCGTTCTCTAGATACGTGACGAGTTTTTGCTGAATGTTTTCATTCATCCACTCTGTGGTAAACATCCATAGAGAAGGGATTTCATTCGGATTGATTTCGGCATCATCCTGCACGTTGATCGCATCATAGATGATGTTGTTCACGCGAAGCGCCTTCGCGATACCGTTCGCCATAAAGGTTTCACGATCACGCTGAATGTGGTCGACCATGTGTTTCGTATGCTCATCATGAAACTCCGTCATGTAATAATCCGGATAAAAACCGAGATGCGTATCAACGACTGGCTTCGTTTGCAGAAGTGAGTTTTCAAAGGTTTGTAGCATCTTTCCGATATGCTGAATCACCGGATAATGCGGATTCTTCTGACCTGACTTTGTAAGTGGCGCCTGCCAATCGTGACGTCTGCCGAACAAACCGATGTTTTCATAGTTCTCACCCGCACCGAACATGTAATAGTTCACGCCGTTCATCCCGTCCGCGATACATAACCGCGTCGTCAGATCAAACGTTGTCGGTTGGAGCTTTGGCTTGTCGTGAATGCTTCCGCCTTGGAACTCTGCTGAGAAAAGCGGCTGCTCTTTCCATTGGATCGCTTTTGTAAAGGCGTTCGCTAAAACGATATCCACATAGCTGTCATACTCGATGTTACCGATGTAATAATCACCCGCCATGAGTGTGTTTTCGATTTTAGCGGTCTCGAGCAGCTGCGAAATGCCGATCGGGTACATCGTTCCGCGCTTTAAGATATCGATTCCATGAAAGCCATGAATGTTCACGACGAACGGAACATCGATGCCTTTCTCTTCTGCTGACTGTTTCAGATGCTCGATGAAACGCTTGTAATGCTGTCTTAAAAAGAGTCCAAATTCGTTTCGTAGAGCGTGGGCGTAGATCGCTTCAGGCTTTTTCGTCATGTTTTCCGCGAACGACCGAATCTCGCTAAACGGAATGCGGAACGTTTCTTGAAACGATTGCTCCGTATAGTTTGTTCTCAGATGTTGTTCGAACTCTTGTAGTGTTGAAGTGTTGAAATCGGGTTGGTTCGTCACCCAGTGGAACATTCCTACTTCGTTATCGAGCTGAAAAAGAATGACTGGACCACCATTTGTTACGAGAAACGGCTTAATAACGGCACAAACCTTTTCATACCAAAGTTCCGTCTTTTCTAAAAAGGTTGGGTGACTGTAACTCACGACTCGTGTTGGATGAATATCGCCAACGTTCGTTTTCGCTACCGCCTCCGGGTAGTTATTGATGAACCACGTTGGAACCCCATGATCCACGATCTCTGCCATCACATATGGACCCGGACGGACTAGACAGTACATCCCCTCTTCTTTTACGAGCTGCAGAAATGTTTGTAGATCACGTTCTGGCCGAGAGGTTCCGATAAGATCCGTAACACCTTCCTCATACTCGTGAAAAATCCACGGCACGTACGTGCTGATCATGTTCGCTCCCGCTTCTTTAACTTGCTGGATGCGCTCGCGCCAGTCTTGCTTAGGAATTCGAAAGTAGTGAAGTTCTCCACCGAACAAGAAGACCTCCTGACCGTCCACGATCACTTTTTCATCTTTTATAGCTATGCTTTTCATAAATCACCTCTTCATCCGGAGTAACCGGGGTACTGGAGTAAAAATAAGTTTGAATCAAGTGGGTGATGCGTTTGGTACAGTAATTCGAAACGTTTCGATATTATTCAAAAAAATAGGAATTTAGGTAAATATAAACGTTTTGATTGTTATGTGATACCTAAAATCCTCATTTTACCAATAGAAACGTTTCACTTTTCAATATTATAATCCAACTTGTAAACGGTTACAATATAATTTTCTAAAAATTATGACCCTCTTTTAACTATTAAATAAGTTTTTCTCTTTAAACTAAGTAAACACAGGTTTTTATCACAATGAAATGTATTTTCATTAAAACTTTCAATTAAAATGAGCTGTTTAGGTCTTACTCACAAAAACAAAAAGACACCTATAGTAGGTTAAAAACCTACTATAGGTGTCTTTAATTACTGTTTCATCCTGCTGTTCTAAGGAATTTCCTATAGATAAAACTTCTCAAAGCATTTGGAACTACCCTTACTAATGTTCGTGTTACCACATTAGTTATAAATTCAGAATTCGAAATGAATTTCATATTATAAAATTCTCGCTGTAATTTCACTTCATTTAACACATATTTAATTCCACCTCTTCTTTGGAACATAGTTTCTCCGGCCCGTGCAAAAACTAAGACTTCTTCCAAATTTTCAAGTTTGAATCCCCGATTTAGTAGCCGCACCCATAAATAATAATCTTCATTCCATAAAAATGACTGATAACTTCCTACTCTGAGAATACTTTGCTTACGAAATACAACGGTCATATGGTTTAACGGATTCCTTTTTTTGCTGTAAATTTTAATTCTATCTGCAGAGCTGGGAACTTTTCTAATATAGGTGGACTGATCACCATTCTCATCAAATTCTTGAATCCAAGAACCAATTACATCAACATCAGGATGTTCCATCAAATAAGAAATTTGCTTCTTAAAACGATCCTGATGGCAGATGTCATCTGAATCCATGCGTCCTATGACCTCGTACTTACAGTGTTTGACACCAATCCGTAACGCTTCTCCTAACCCCATATTTTCTCTGAGTGAGATGACTTTAACCAGTTCAGGATAACTTGCCGTATATGATTCAAGAACCCTATTTAGTTCTTTCGTTAATGGTCCATCTTTTATAATAATGAATTCACTAGGAGCTAAAGTTTGATGTAGGACACTCTCGATTGCCTCTTGCAAATATTTAGGTTTTTCCCTTGCATACACAGACATTAAAACAGAATAGTTCATCTTACCTTCCACTCCATTCCACCAAAATTTAATTCAAGAAGCCATGCAATCTTCCTATTATAGATGCAATTCTAATTCTTACAAGAAATGGTTTGAACTGTAGTATACTAAGTACAGTTTTAGCTATCCCAATTGCTATTGTTCCTAATTTAATAATCAGAGAATATTGGTGATTCTTCATAACGTATCCAGCGGCCGCAGAATAAATAAATGTCTTGCGAATCAATTCTTTTTTTTGCTGTTGAGTCAGGTCCTTAGTCAATAGGACCGGGGCCGGGTGATAGACGATAATATGAGGTACATAGTGCATAGTAAAACCTGCATCTAAAAGTCTAAGCGGGAAATCTTTATCTTCAGCACCTTTCCATTTAGAATGTGGACCGACACCAAGTGTTTCATCAAATCCTTTAATATGATGAAAGACATGATGTTTGATGAAAAGCGTGATGGAACTAACTTGCGTCCATATGTTAAGTCGATTGATAACTCCTTCTCTTTTACCAAAATTTTTAATTCGATTTCCGCTGATTGCGTCATGCCACGCGACAGAAATGGCATCAACTTTTGTTTCTTTCTCAAAAAAACGGCAAACATTCAAAAGTAAACCGTTTGAATACAGACAATCATCATCCGGAAAAGCAATAATCTGTCCTTCCGCTTCCTGCAGTCCTCGGTTTCGCGCTAAAGAGAGTCCTTTTTTGGAATATCTAATGTGTTTGATACAAAAAGCTTCCTTGTAAACTTCAACAATCGGTCTGAGGAAATCAGTGTCGTTTTGGTCAACGATAATTAGCTCAAAATCCTTATAACTCTGCTGCTTTAAACTCTTTAGGAAAGCAATAACTTCATTTTCTCTTCCTACCGTTGCCATAATTAATGAAAATTTCATAAAACTACCTCTCTTTCCGTGCGATCTAAACCTTTTGTTAAACGGATTGAACTGAGCAGCAAGATACCATAGATGAAAAACAACTCTCTAAAACCCATTACATTTAAACTCGTATTCACAATGACGAAAAATATTAAAAGGCTGAGTGGTACATAGTTTCCTTTTTGAATTTGAAGGAAGGTTCTTATAAAGAAGAAAAAAAATATCAAAGATAAAATAAGTGTTCCGACAATGCCGAGTTCGACTAGAAATTGCAAAAACATGTTGTGGGGGTTTTTAAAAGTAAGTTGCGTTAGTGTTGGTTCCAATCCTAAATAATATTTTGCTCCGATTGAACTACCGCTCTGAAAACCATTTCCAAAAAAAAGTGTAAAACGATCACTATTAGAAAAACCGTTATAGATTGCGCTCCAAACATCTAACCTGTCACTAGAATCTCTTAAGAAAAAACGATTAAACGATTGATAGTTTAAACCTGTAGCGTTCTCACTACCAAATTTGCTGTAGATTAAGTAAATGATTGGCACACAAAGCATCCCTGCCAAAGAATAGAATAAAATTCTCGGTTTATTTTTTTCTTTTAAAAGGTAGGTTAGTAGCGACGTGATAAGAAATGCTAACACCACACCTCTTGATAAAGTATTAAGAAAGAAATAACTTAAGAGCAATAGAATCACGATGTTCTGCGCAATACTTCTTATTTTGTGAGTAAAGCAAAAATAGAACAGTGATAAACCTATGAAAACAGCAAAATAATTAGGGTCAGAAATAACCTCTCCTTGATATTCAAACCATCCAAACCGATTTTCTATTATTTCAATAGATACTAGATTATGCAGAATGGAAACGAACAGACATGTAAATAGAACACCGAATGAGTAACTTCTGTACATGCGCCAAAATAAATTTTGATGAGCTATATATTCCACCAAAATTAATATAACAACGTATACAAGAATGAGACTAACACCTGAAAACATCATAAATGTGTATTTCAAGTAAAAAAGAGATCCAGTCATATAGATTAAGAGGATGAGAAAGCCATAATTATAAGGGGTGACAAAGATATATTGCTTTTTTATATCTGAAAAAAAAATTGAAAATGCCAACAGACTTACTATGGAGACAAAAAGAACGATATACAGCTGTTCTTTGTTGCCAAAAAGATGAAAGCGAAAAACGTAGAGAAATAAAAGAAGAAAAGAAAAATGGATACATATCTTTTCTCTCATAGCCTTTTCTCCTTTATCTTGTATTGTAAAACTTGCTGAGTCTGACTTATTTTATATCGATTCAGAATAACACTTCTCAGCTCTCCATCCAGTAAAGGTAAGAACAATATGATAAATAAATTTAGTACAGCGGAGAAAATAGACTGATCAATAAAACTGGAGGTTACATACAGAGAAACGACTCCAGTAACAAGATAGGGCAACAACACTCTTTTTCCGATCAAAAACCAGCTTGGATTTGCCAACCAGAAACAAATAACTGCAAAGCACTCAATAAAAACAACAGAGTAAGCAGCACCATACAGGCCAAATCGTAAACTCAAAGAATAATACACCACAATTGCTAAAAGAACGGCTACTAACTGAATACATGTTCTCCTAGTTTGAAGCCCCTTCGTTGTCAATCCATCTGCAAGGGCAAAGCTAAGACTCTGTAAAAAAAGAACAATAGAAACAATTCGCAGTGGCTCTGACGCACTCAACCACTCTTTTCCAAATAATAGCCGAATCACTTCAGTGGACATATGAAACAAAGGAATCGTGATGATGATACCTATTAACCCCATCACTTTCAGCTGTGTAATGTTAAGATTTAGATGCTTTTCCCTGTCGCCCGAATTCCAATATCTAAAAAGGACAGGGTAAAAAGCACCTGCAACAACGCCTGGCACTTGATAGAGAGCTGAGGGAATTCTATATGCAATTGCAAACAAACCCACATAGTGTAGTAACAACGTTTTCTCTAATACGAGAGGACCTAGCTGTGGCAATAACATCATAAGAAGGCCACTAACGATAAAAGGGGACAACTGAAACAATATTTTCTTCTCAAACGCCTCTCTTAAATGAACACGAGTGTGTTTAAATAAAATTAATAAACTATACAGTCCACCTAAAACGTAAGAAAATCCAAACAATAACGCGATGATCGTTACAGGTAGTTTTAACAACATACCTATCACCACAAATACAACACATGCTACTGAAGACCAGATTCTGATCAAACCTACGTTATGCATCTTTTCGACCATTTGAAAATAAGTGATACTAATGTTTTGTAGAGCAAGCCCAGTAATTACAGGAACGAGCATGTAATAAAAAACTTCTTTCAAACCTTCTTTTTCGTAAAAAAGTTCAATAAAAATAACAGATACGAACAATGTCCCGAAAAGTAATATCAATCTAAGCTTTATATAAGAGGATAAAAGTTTAACAATGTTTGCACTCGTCTTGGAGCTTTCTCGAATAACTGTGTTACTTACTCCTGCATCCGTAAAAAAACCCATTACCATAGAGAACGCTAAAGCCACACTAAACATCCCATATTCCCGTGCATTTAAATATTGAGCAAGAACGATCAGTGCTGCAGCGAACAATATTCTAGAAAGAACCGTGCTATACAAAAGGTGAATAACGTTTGATACGATTGACCTCATCTTGCACCATCACCAGTAATGAGGACTTTAATCGTACGGAAAAGGATTTTGAGATCAAACCAGAGAGATGCATGTTGAATGTAGTGAAGATCGAATGCAAGTTTTTGTTCAGGGGTAAGATCGTAACCACCATTCACTTGTGCCCATCCTGTTAGACCGGGCTTTACAGTTGTTCGTTTTATGAAATAAGGAAGCTGCTCTTCAAACTGATTATAAAAGAATTTCCTCTCTGGACGAGGACCAACTAGAGACATCTCTCCTCTTAAAATATTGAAGAGCTGGGGTACTTCATCTATTCTTGTTTTTCGTAGGAATGATCCAATCTTTGTAATACGAGGGTCGTTCTTTAAAGCCCACATTTCCCCGTATTTCTCGGCATCCATATACATGGAACGAAGCTTAATAATTCGAATTGGCCTACCATCAAGTCCTAATCTATCCTGAAGATATAAAGGAGAACCAGGAGTCTCCATTTTAATCGCGATACACGCGACGATAAGTAATGGCCACATTATGATAAGTGCTGTTAAAGATATCAGAATATCTAGTATCCTTTTACTCCATTCAAATGCTTTTGTAAATGATGAAAGGTTCTTTTGTTCTACTTGTTGAACATGTACTCGTATGTGCTCAACTCTCAACAGCTTTACGCCCCTTTCCAAAAAAACGGTTTAAACGCATTTTAGGCGCTTTTCGATAGATAATTCCAATTAAATCGGTATTACTTTTTTGAAGAAGCATTTTTACTTTTTTCATATCTTCTTTCTTTGTAACTTTTTCTTGTAAGACAAGCACAACTCCATCACAGGTAGCTGTTAACCGCTGCATGTCCACATTGTTTAAATAATTAGTTGAAAAGAAAAGAATATGATCATAGTCTGATTGTTTTTGGTCAACTAACTGTTTAATTTTTGAAAAGCTATTGTTTTGTGTATTAGTTAGCAATAAAACTTTCTTTCCTTCTTTTGAAAGTAAACTCGCAATATTGATTGCTATCATGTGTTGACCCTTTATTAAGGTTGGAGAAGTAATCATAAGTGTCTTCCATTTCTCCTGCATTCCCATCTCTATGTTATTTCTAATGATTGAGTACGTTTGATTCAGATCATAAGATCGATTCTTGTTTTCCATAAAACTCAAGTGACTCCCTTCTTATGAAAATATCAGTCTTTCTCTTTTCTTCTACTTCTAAACGAGATTGAATAATTCCGAGAAGGGGTACATTGAAGATGTCTTCAACTTCTTTAGGATGATTCAACTTGTCATCCAAACTATCAATAATTATGGCAAGGCATGCACCAGCTAAAATGGAAATGATGAGGGAGAGTACAACACCAAGAACTGTAGGCATGAATTGAATGCTTGCACTTTCTTCAATGCCAGTTTCATTAAGGACTTGTATATTATCCTCTTCTGTAAACCTCTTCATTTTTTCTTTTGAAACAGCCGTCACAGTCAACGCAATATCACGGGCTAAACGAGCATCCTGATCATTCACTACTATACTTACTATTTGAGAGTTTTCATTATTAAGAACAGAAATTTGATTGCGGATATCAGTACTAGATCGGTTTAAATTTAATTCTTTCTTTAACGTTTCCATCACGATCTGACTCTTAATCACATCCTTATAAGAGTTAATAAGCTGCAAGTTACCATTAACTGTATTATCTTGTTGCAATCCTCCAACGAGAACTTCTCTTGAATATTGATAACTAGGAGACATGAAGTAAACGATGACTAAACAGGAGAACAAAAACAAAGTTAATGTAGTTACTGAAATGATTGTTTTTCTACGTTTTAATACATTTATCGTATCTATAATGTTCATTTTCTCCTGCATAACAATCCCTCCGAATAGGTAGTGTTAAAATGTTCAATATAGAGAAACTAGAAAAAGCACGATTTCTTTTATAGGAAAATGAAATATAACGAACAATTAAGTTCTTTATAAAGAACAAACTATTACTTGTATTATAGGGATAAGTTATAAAAAAGACAACTATTTAATTTGTAATTTTTTACACTACAATTAATTATTGGATTTTTCAATAACCCTTTGATTTTAGAGAAAGAATTGCTATATACTAGACCTTTATAAATATACAAATATTCTGATTAATTTTACATAAAAAGACAGGAGATCTGACGATGAAATATACCATTGAGCCTTTAGGCGATAACAGCTTAATCATTGAACTCGGACAAGATATGAGCCCTGAGATCCAGCAAAAAGTCAAAAAAATCTCCTCTTTCTTTGAAGAGCATGCGTTTGACTGGGTGATTGAGACCGTACCTGGATTTACGACGGTTGCTGTTTTTTATGATCCGTTGAAGATTGAAACAACCTCTCTTCCTTATGATGAAGTATGCAAATTTTTGGAACCGCTTTTAGATGAGTTAGAAGTGGATGATAACGCTGAACCTCGTGTGGTGGAGATTCCCGTCTGTTATGGCGGTGAGTTTGGTCCAGATTTAGAGGAAGTCGCGAATCACAACGGACTTACGGTTGACGAAGTGATTGATATCCATTCGAATGGTGAATACACCGTTTATATGATCGGATTCGCTCCTGGCTTTCCGTATATCGGTGGCATGAGTGAAAGAATCGCAGCACCGAGACGAAGTAATCCGAGACTGAAGATTCCTGCTGGTTCCGTTGGGATTGCCGGCAAACAAACAGGCGTATATCCGATCGAAACGCCAGGCGGATGGCAGCTGATCGGCAAAACACCAGAAAAGCTCTTTACCCCAGAAGGAGAAACACCTTCCCTTCTTCAAGCGGGTGACCAGATCAAATTTGTACCGATCTCAGAAGAAGAGTTTCAAAAATATGAGGAGGACGCAAAATGATTAAAATCACAAAACCAGGCCTCCTAACGAGTGTTCAAGATCTTGGCCGTTACGGATCACAAAAATATGGTGTGATCACGAGTGGTGTCATGGACACGACAGCACATCGGATAGCAAATTCTTTAGTTGGAAATGATGAGAATGAAGCGACATTAGAGCTTACGCTGCTCGGACCTGATATGGTGTTTCATGAAGATACGCTAATCGCGATCTGCGGAGGAAACTTGTCTCCTTCCATTGACGGAAAACCTGTAAAGTTGTGGCGCTCCGTGCTCGTGTCGGCTGGCAGCAAGCTAAAATTCGGCGGCTGTAAAACGGGATGCCGCGCTTACCTCGCTGTAGCTGGCGGTTTTGATGTGCCAGTAGTTATGAACAGTAAATCTACATACTTACGAGCTGGAATCGGCGGACACAATGGGAAAGCCATTCAGAATGACGATGAGCTTTCTATCGGAAAACCAAGTGAACTTTCCGAAAAAATAACTAAAGTTTTAGACGCCCAACGTGGAGAGAAAAAGTTTGTGGAGATGCAGTGGACGATCTCTTCAGATTTTATCGCGTCTTCTGCTTCCAAACCGCAAGTCCGTGTTATGAAAGGGAGGCAATATGACTGGTTCACAACAGAAAGCCAGATGAAGCTTTTTACCGAGCACTTTGAAGTGACATCACAATCGGACCGGATGGGTTACCGCTTAAAAGGACCCCAGCTTGAACTTCAAGAGAAACAAGAAATGCTTTCTGAAGCTGTGAGCTTTGGCACGATTCAAGTTCCGTCAGAAGGCAATCCGATCGTACTTCTTGCGGACCGCCAAACTACCGGGGGATATCCAAAGATCGGGCAGATCGCTACAGTTGATCTCTCAATCATGGCGCAGCTGAAGCCTGGAGACAAAGTACAGTTCGTCGAAGTTTCACACGAAGTGGCTCAACAACTCTATTTAGACCGTGAAAAGAAATTGCACCAGTTAAAACAAGGAATCGCACTTAAGATCCGACAAGAATCGAAGTAATTTAGGAGGTAAGTTATGAAAAAAGAGTCAAAAGCTAGTATTCTTTTAGGCGCCGCGTTCTTGATGGCAACATCTGCGATCGGCCCAGGATTTTTAACCCAGACTACTCACTTTACGTCCATTCTCGCAGCGAGTTTTGGTTTTGTTATTTTAACATCGATCATTATTGATATTGGCGCGCAGATGAACGTATGGCGAATTATCGCTGTCTCTGAAAAAAGAGCACAAGATATCGCTAATGCCGTCCTTCCAGGCTTAGGTGTATTCCTAGCGATATTGATTGTTATAGGAGGGCTCGCGTTTAACATCGGAAATATAGCCGGTGCTGGACTTGGTCTAAATGTTCTGTTCGGCGTTTCCCCTACAACGGGAGCTATACTCAGTGGGATCGTGGCCATCTTAGTATTCGTTGTGCGTGAAGCTGGAAAAGCGATGGACCGTTTCACACAAGTCGCCGGTTTTGTCATGATCGCTTTAACCGTCTATGTCATGTTCACAGCGCAACCTCCTGTTGGAGAAGCAGTCGTAAAGACGTTCGCACCCGACACGATTGATATTTTAGCGATCGTCACACTGGTCGGTGGAACGGTCGGTGGATATATCACGTTTGCTGGAGCACACAGGTTGCTTGATGCAGGAATTAAAGGAAAAGAAAGCTTAGGAGAAGTAACAAAAGGTTCTATCTCCGCAATCGGGATCGCATCCATCATGCGTATTTTTTTATTCTTAGCCGCACTTGGAATCGTATCTCAAGGTCTTGCGCTTGATCCGAAGAACCCACCAGCTTCTGTTTTCCAGTTAGCTGCCGGAAACATTGGCTACAAAATGTTCGGTGTCGTTATGTGGGCCGCTGCCATCACATCTGTTGTTGGTGCAGCGTATACGTCCGTTTCATTCATCCGTACATTCAGTGCAACATTGGAAAAATACCACAAATGGATCATCATCGGTTTCATCGCCATTTCGACCGTGGTCTTCGCACTCGTTGGAAAACCTGTTGCCATTTTGATTCTCGTAGGTGCTTTAAACGGTCTCATTCTCCCAATCTCACTCGGCGTAATGTTGATTGCAGCATACAAGCCTAAGATCGTTGGAGATTACAAGCATCCGATGTGGATGACAATCTTTGGCGTCGTGATCGTTCTGATCATGGCCGCGATGAGTGTTTACACGATGTACACAGAAGTTCCGAAACTTTTCGCTTAACTACTTATAAAAAGGGGAGCTTCTTATGAACGCACTAGACCGTTTAACTCCAGTTGAAGCCCGTGATCTGATACGACGTGGTGAGTGGAGAAAGCCAACAAGTGGACTCGCAAACGGATTTACACAAGGAAATCTTGTCGTGTTGCCGAAAGATTTGGCGTTTGAGTTCCTTTTATTTTGTCAGCGAAATCCGAAACCTTGTCCGGTGCTTGATGTAACGGAGCCAGGTTCAGCCGTTCCTGCCTTAGTTGCGCCTGGTGCCGATCTGCGCGTGGACATACCGAAGTATAACGTCTATCGTCACGGTGAACTTGTTGAAGAGTGTACCGATATTACATCACTATGGAGTGAGGACATGGTCGGCTTCCTGCTTGGTTGCAGCTTTACGTTTGAGCATGCATTGATGAACAACGGAATTCCTGTTCGCCACATCGAGCGGGGATGCAACGTTCCGATGTTTAAAACAAACATCGAATGTGTAAAGGCCGGCCGATTTGAAGGTCCGATGGTCGTGAGTATGCGCCCGGTTCCTGAAAAAGATGTCGTTCGAGCGGTTCAAGTAACAAGCCGCTTCCCTTCTGTTCACGGAGCTCCGGTTCATATAGGAAATCCCGAAGCAATCGGTGTGGCTGATCTCTATCAACCAGATTTCGGTGACCCTGTTCAGCTTCATGACGGTGAAGTTCCTGTGTTTTGGGCATGTGGGGTAACACCTCAAGCTGTCGCGATGCATGTGAAACCAGAGATCATGATCACACACGCTCCCGGACACATGTTCATTACCGATGTTCGAGATGAAAAGTATGGGGTTTTGTGAGTTGATATTGTTAAATGAGGAGAGAATCTACTTCCGTAGATTCTTTTTTCTTTTTTAGAGAGCTTTTTTAGGTGTGAGGATGACTATTTGGGTACGAATTTTGTTCTTAGCGGTGGTGACGAGCGTTTTATCGGTGAAAAGGTAGCGATCATCGGTGCTCGGAGCAACGTTACCGGTGAATACGTTGCGTTTACAGGTGGAAACAAACACATTAGCGGTGAACGTGTAACAAATATAAGAACGCGTACCGTAAAATTCACCACTCTTCACATCAAAAAAGGCGGTCAAAAGTATATCTACTTTTAAAGACCGCCTCTCGCCTTGCTTAATCCCTATCCACAAGTTCCAGTACTTGTGTCTTATTCGGCAGTGCTGAGATCGCACCTTTCCCACTTGCCGTTAATGCACCGCTTGCATTCGCAAACTGCAAAATATCTTTATGGTACTCTTGGAGTACGTTTACTAAATTCTCACGTGTAGCTGCAGCCTCTAGCAGTTTAAACAAAAATCCGCCGATAAACGCATCACCTGCACCCGTTGTATCCTGAACTTCAACCTTGTACCCTGATGATTCAAACTTTGTATCTCTTACGTATAGGTCAGCTCCTGCTGCACCCTTCGTATACACTACGGCTTGCACATCACCTACAAACATTGATTGAATGGCTTCATCCACATCATGGATACCTGTGATGAATTCCAGCTCCTCATCAGACACTTTCACGATATGTGCGTGCGGTAAAAACTCATGAATCGCATTCCGGCAATCTGCCGGACTCTCCCATAGCGGCAGTCTTACGTTCGGATCAAAGCTCACGAGTCCACCTTTTTTCTTCATAAACTGAACAGCTGTCCGATGTGCCTCTTTCATCGGACTTTCCACAAGGTCCACGGAGCAGAAATGAAGGATGTCTCCTTCACTAAACCACTTCTCATCGATCTCTTCTTTACTTAAAAGCAGATCAGCAGAAGGTTTTCGGTAAAAGGAGAAATCGCGCTCACCGTTTTCTTTTAACGAAACAAACGCAAGCCCTGTATTCGCTTCTTTCGTGCGAGAGATCTTATCTGTCTCTACTCCTGCATTTCTCAGCTGTTCGATAAGAAAATCACCAAACGCATCATGTCCAAGTTTCGTGATCATCGATGCCTCATGTCCAAATTTTGCAACCGCAGCGGCAACATTGGCCGGAGCCCCTCCGGGAGCACGTTCGAACGAAACGACATCTTTTAAGGCCACGCCTTTTTGTTCTGGAATAAAATCAATTAGTACTTCGCCGATTGAAAATAGTTTTGACATACTCCCACCCTTACCTTAAACCGTGATTCCTTGAGATAGCTCGTGCTTCGTATAGCTACCACTCAATGAATCATCACTAAACACTTTGATTCCTTTTGATTCTTTTTTAGGGAACACTCTTGTCGTAAACACAACTTCGCCATCATTGATAAAAATCTCTGCTATGCTGTGATCAACAAACACGCGAATCTTAACTGAATCACCATTTGCAAGCTCTGAACTTCGCACATATCCGAAATCGCCGCCAAATGCTGCATCAAATTTCTCACGGTTCACAGAGACGGTTTGTTTTTCTCGGTCAAATGCTAGGACTAGACCTTCCGTTTCTGATGCAAACAATTCTACGCCAAACTGGTTCGCTTCTATATCGCTAAAATCAAGCTCCAACTCGTATTGATCTAACGCATTCTGTATCTCAACTGCTCCCTCCACAATCTCCATCTCAGAGGATTCAGATCGTACCCTTAACTGTTTTAACTCATCAGCTGGTTTTTGACGAAGCTTACCATCCACAACCTCGAGTTCACGTGGGATTGAAAGGCAATGCGCCCATTTTTCCTTGTCTGTCGGGTACTCGACCTCTCCCATTCCAGCCCATGCGAATAGAAGACGTTCGTTATTTTTTCCTGCGAACGATTGTGGTGCGTAAAAGTCAAAACCTTTATCCAGTTCGTGATGTGTTTCTACATCAAAAGTAAGTCTATCAATATCTAACTTTCCGATAACAGAGATCACATTATATAGATTATGATAGTTGTGCCCATCAGCATCTAAGCCTTGCGGAGAGACAATGAGTACATCTTTCCCGCTAACTTCGAAATAATCCGGGCACTCTAGCATATAGACAGAATTCGGTAGATCTAAAGCTAGCTTCAGTTCACCTTTAAAGCGCCAATCCACTGCATTTTCAGATTCATAGACAATGAGTGCACCTGTCTGGTCCGTGCGCTGAGCACCTAATAACATGTAATAGCGTCCGTCTTTTTCAAAGACCTTCGGATCCCGAACATGTCCCGTATACCCTTCTGGAACTCCTTCGATCACAGGGTTGTTAGCATATTTCGTAATCGTGCCGTCTTTCTCCATGATCGCCAGGCACTGGTTAGCCGATCTCTCTTCTGCACTATATTTGATGTTGCCTGTGTAATACATGTACAGCTTTCCATCCACTTCAAGGGACGCTCCTGAATACGCCCCATGTGATTCGTAGTCCTCTATTGGAACAAGTGCGACGGGCTGTCTTTCCCAGTTCACGAGATCGCTTGATTTCACATACGCCCAGTGCTTCATGCCGTGCATAGCATCGAACGGATACCACTGGTAAAACACATGAAACTCACCGTTAAAGTACGCAAGACCGTTCGGGTCGTTAATCAATCCGAACTGAGGATGTATATGAAAAGCTGGCTTCCATGCGGAAGTAGCCGACATCCCTTTCAAATTCTCCAATTCATTTTCTTGTGCTTCCAAGATCGTTCTATATTTTGGTTCCATATATTTTGCCATAATGAGTCCTCTCCTGCTTAAAAATAGCGATGAGAGGAATTTCTCCCTCTCATCCTTGAGATTAGTCCATGTTTGGTTTTCTTACTTTTAAATAAATGATCGTTAAAATCGCTCCGACTGCGAGCGCCAACAGGTTTGCCGCTACATAGTGAAGATGACCACTATCTTTTGCAGCGATGATCGCAAATCCAGGTATAGCGGTAGCACCAAAACCAAGAGCTTTAATGCCTGATAAGTAGACGTAAGCTCCGCCGATCGCGCCACCGATACTTCCCATGATCAGAGGAAACTTGTATTTAACGTTTACTCCGAACAGAGCTGGCTCTGAGATCCCAAACAACGTTGAACCGAATGCAGAAACACCGATCTGTCTTGCTTTTTCACTTTTCCACATCGCTAGCGTGTAACCGAGAACAGCTCCACCCTGCCCCATCAAGGCAACAGACATTAATGGCATTATGAAATTTGAACCTGTATCCGCGATCAATTGAGCCTCTACAGCTCCAATCACGTGATGAAGACCTGTGATTACGATGATCTGCTGAACACCTGCAAACAACATGAATCCTACAATACCAAGATGATCAACAGACCACATCAGACCGTTTGTAATTCCATCTGACAGCAAGCGGCCTAACGGGCCGACTGCTGAAAACAATAGAAACCCTGATACCACAATCGTTAAGAACGGTGCCAAGAAAAGTTTGATCATATCAGGTACTTTTCGGCTAAAGAATTTATCCAGCTTCGCAATAACAAATCCCATCATCAGGGCGATGATTATACCGCCTTGGAAAGCAACAAGAGACACTTTTAAACCAAATAAGCTGATTACTTCTGGTTTAACCGTCCCGTTTCCAACGGCATAAGCATTAGCAAGATCCGGGTGAAGCATGATCGCGCCAAGCACAAGACCAAGTACGGGATTCCCACCGAACCGTTTTGTTGCTGAATAAACAACGAGTAGCGGTAAGATCGTAAAAATACCAGTAGACATGATCGAGATGAAACGGTTGAACCCTTCAATGGCCGGATACATCTCTACAACTGATTTCGGACCAAAGATTCCTTTTTGGCTTAACAGTCCTGTAACACCCATTAAGAGTGCAGCCGCAAGCAAGCCAGGAATAATTTCGACGAACACATCAGACAATGCTTTAATTCCTCTTTGGAATGCATTTTGTTTTTGAGCGGATTGTTCTTTTACATCGCCAAGTGACATTCCAGAAATGCCAGCTTCCTCCGTAAATACGGCATACACGTCATTGACCGTTCCTGCTCCAATAATGATTTGCAGCTGATCGCCAGCTACAAACGATCCTTTCACATGATCAAGTTCACCGATAGCTTTCGTGTCAGCCAGCGAGTTATCTTTGAGTACAAGTCGCAGTCTTGTCGCACAATGAGCTGCGCCTTGAATATTTTCTTTTTCGCCTATTAATCTGATCATTTCCTTAACGGTAGGCAGGTATTTTGATTTTATAGTAGAATCAGCCATCATTTTGTTCCTCCCCTAAACACGTATCCGGAACCGGTTCCAATTTGTGATAAAAAAATTCCGTTGTTCCCATTATTGTGTAGAAACTAATGGGAACCGGTTCCACAAACCTATAATAAAATAGCTGATAACATTTTGCAACCCTTTTCTGAAAACGTTATCAGCTTATATTTTCTTCACACTTTCCCCTTCAATGAAGTGAAATCCGGAGACCTGTAGTTTCTGAACTTCTTCGCCTTCTGTCATACTGATGATCGTTCTAGCCGCTTGGATACCCGTTTGCTCATTTTTAAAACGAATCGTTGTTAGTGTTGGATGGATGACTTCCGAAATGTTATATCCTCCAAAACCAGCCAGCGAATAATCATCTGGCACTTTTTTTCCGAGCTTCGAGATGGTCTTCATCGCTCCAAATGCGATCGTATCTGTGGCACATATGATAGCTGTGGGTGCTGAAGTTTCAAGTACTTTTTTTGTGACTTCAGAAGCGTTATGTAAATCGAACTGTGAGACATATGTTTGAACGTCTGTAATTCCTGCTTGTGCAAGTCCATCCAAAACCCCTTGCTTACGCTTCTGTCCAACTGCTACATCACTTTCGGTTACGCCCAGATAGACAATCGATCGATGCCCTTGAGTTGCCATGTATTGTCCCATTGCAAAACCAGCTTGATAATCGTCGTTTATGATGCAGTTAAACGCATCCACTTCCTGCGCTACAACGAGTACCGGAATAGAAATCGCCTGGATGGTTTCGTAATGCTTATCAGTAATACCCGTAGAAATAAGGATGATACCGTCCACTTTTTGACGTGAAAGGTTGATCAAGCTTTCAATTTCTCGATCTACATGCTTGCTCGTGCTGATGATCAGCGTCGTATATTCACGCTTTCTTAGTTCTTCATCAATCGCCATTAAGACAGTAGACGTTACATACGAATCTAATGTAGGAGCAATCACACCAATAAAATTAGTTTTCTTCGCTTTTAAGCTCTGAGCGAATGAGTTCGGCTCATAATTGGTCTCTTCAATGACTTTTCGAATTTTCGCTTTCGTTGTTTCACTAACATTGCCGCCGTTCAGATAGCGTGAAACGGTACTTTTCGCAACGCCAGCGAGTTTCGCTATATCCTTGATCGTTTTATTCATGTCATTCACCTACTTCATTAAAAACTGCTAGATGGTTACCATTATAGTATATGGATAGAGTTGTTTAAAGGAGAAGAAAAAAGACTGACCCTCCAAAAGGTCAGCCTTCATTATTTATTTACTTGGATGCACCACGGTATTCAGCAACCCACCAAGGATGATGATCATCGCAGAAAGGTAGAACCATAACATCAATACGACAAGACCTGCTACTTGCCCGTAGAGCGCAGAATAGTTGCTTCCACTCACGTACGTAGCAAAGCCCATTGAAACGAGCTGCCAGCCGATCGTCGCAAAAAATGCACCTGGAAGTACTTTTTTAAATCCAAGCTTGATGCTCGGAGCAAAGGAATAGAGCATGATAAAAAATAACAGCAAAAACACGGTTCCTATTCCCCACTGCACGATGATCCATAGCTTTTGAAAAGCAAGGTTCGAAAAGATGCCTTCCAAATACACCCGCAGGATTTTTTCAAACAACGGTACAAATACCGAGAACAGGACAGCGAGCATGAATCCGACGGTTAACAATAAACTTTCTAAAATCTGTTTTAGCATGTTCTCGTCATTTCGTACTTGGTACGCATCGTTCATGATACGCTTCATACTTTGAAAACCCATTGATGAAAGCCACAATGTGACGATCAAACTGAACGATAATAGGTTTCCTTCTTGTCTCATAACCGTATAGGATAATGTCTTATCGATTAGATTGTATGTGCTCTCAGGCGCATACGGCTGGACTAGCTCTAGTATATTTTCTTCTTTCAGTGGTAAATATGTCAGCAATGAATAGATAACGAGCAAAAATGGAAAGACCGACATTAAAAAATAATAGGCCATCTGTGCCGATAAATCGTATACCCTCAGTTTGAGAAATCGGTCACCTAGTTGTTTTAACACTTTAACGATATTCATGTTGCAACACCTCTTTAGTTAAAGCCAGTCCATAAATACAGTAATATAATATATACGTTAAAAGTAGTCAAATCAGATCACTTTTTTGTGAAAAAAATCTTCTTTTGTGAGTGAGCGTGTATGGAAGCTATCATATCTAAGATATTAATGAGGCTAAAAACCTTCAATGTTTCATCCCAATACTCCCATGGGTCTTCGTGCATGTCCTATTGGTCTTCCTCAACTTCTATGGGTCGTAAGGTTACCGCACTTACCGAAACTCAACTTACTGTTTCCTTCGATGCACTCATAAATATAGAAGCATCTTAATGTCATTTCCATTAAAAATCCTGTAAGCTGTACTCATCATTAATTGTTAGATGGGAATGAACGGTTATGGAAACGACACAAAATGTTAAACAATCGACGATCGTTGCCTTGTTGCTCGCTGGAACGTTTATTGCGATCTTGAATCAAACACTCATGATCACCGCGATTCCTCCGATCATGAAGGAGATGAACATCACAGCGAACAGTGCTCAATGGCTGACGACCGTGTTCATGCTCGTCAATGGGATCATGATTCCGGTCAGCGCCTTCCTGCTCGAACGCTTCACAACACGGCAACTTTTCATTTCCGCCATGAGCGTGTTCGCTGTTGGAACACTCGTTGCAGGACTAGCACCAAACTTTGAGACACTATTGCTCGGAAGGGTGATTCAATCGAGTGGAGCTGGGGTGATGCTGCCTCTTATGCAGACCGTGTTTCTCATGATTTTTCCCGTGAACAAACGTGGGTCAGCGATGGGACTAGTCGGACTCGTCATCTCGTTTGCACCGGCCATTGGCCCTGCTCTTTCAGGCTGGGTAACATCACACTACTCTTGGCGCGTACTCTTTTTCATCATCTTGCCGATCGCGATCATTGATATTTTCGTAGCTTTTTTTGCGTTAAAAAATGTTACGGAAACATCAAAGACAAAAGTGGATGTAACCTCCATCATTTTGTCTTCGTTCGGTTTTGGAGGATTACTTTATGGATTTACGTGTGCAGGAAATCTAGGTTGGACAGCGCCTAGCACATTGCTCTGGCTCGCGATCGGTGTTATCGCGCTAGTTTTATTCATCACACGTCAACTGCGGTTAGCACACCCAATGCTCGAGTTTAGAGTGTTCGCGAACTCCACCTTCCCGCTTACGATCATCATCGGAATGATCACGTTCTTAGGGCTGATTGGAGCGGAGACGATCATACCGCTATTCATGCAAAACATGAGAGACTTTACCGCGTTTGAAGCGGGGCTTGCGCTCTTACCAGGCGCCCTCATCACAGGCCTCTTGTCACCCATTACCGGAAGACTTTTTGATAAGTTCGGTGCGCGCTGGCTTGCAATTATCGGATTGACGATTATTACCGGATCTTCGTTTGCTTTCGCCACATTAAGTCCGACCACTTCTTTCACGTTTTTAACCGTAATGTATGGGGTTAGGATGTTTGGGCTTGCGATGGTTATGATGCCCGTTGCAACGGCTGGGCTCAACCGCCTTCCGCAGCGCTTGATTCCACATGGCGCAGCGATGGATAACACGATGAAAATGATTGCAGCCTCCGTCGGTACAGCCATTTTAGTCACGGTCATGACAACAACCGCCGAAACCGCAGCAGCGCGACCTGAAATTTCACATCCCGATATGTATGGCGCGAACATGGCCTTTATTGTTGTGTCCGTACTGTCGTTAATCGGCCTAGTGATCTCATTCTTTATAAAAGAAAAACAAATAGAAACAGAGGGCAGCTGATCACAGCTGTCTCTTTGTAAATTTGGTATTATTTAGCTCGATTGTTCGTGACAACCCTATCTGATTAAGTAATACTAAAGATAATGCTTCACTTCTTAACATTTCGATACTTATATCTTTTAAAATAGGAGGTCACCATCTTGAATCAGATCCAGCACACATTAGCCAAAGTACTCATCGATGAGGCACCAGCGTTGGCTGAGCACATACTCACACTACGGTTTAAGAAATATCCGATAAAAGATAAACAGCTCTTTGATCACCAATCGTCAACCGATTATATTATGAAATTAGTCCAACTTACCGGCAGCTCACTAATGCTTTCACCGTCAGCAAGAGAGGACGGATTAAAAGTATGGGCGATTCAAACTGCTCGCTATGCGCTTGAATACGGACAGTCACTGGATGTTTCCATGCAATCTTCTCCTTTTATTCGCAAAGAAATTATTCATGTGATTGAACGCCTGGCGGAACAAGAGGAATTTAGCGTAAAAGATGTAATTTTTATCATTCAAGAGATCAATCAAATGCTCGATCTATGCTTTCAGGTGTTTACCCAAACCTACATGGAGAGTATTTTAGAAGCTATTTAAAGATGACGACACTTGATCATAGAAGATCGGGTGTCTTTTTTTGTACTACCCACTATTTATCATAAATTCCTAGTTACTTCTATTAAAGATTGTTGCTTTTAAACATCAATGAAAAGTTGATTGGAGTGTAAGATGCGAGACTCCTGGGGGATCAGCGTGCCAACGACCTGAGATACATCTAACAGGCATGCGACTAGGAAACCTGCTACGATTAATTATTCTAGCAGACGCAGGAGCACATCTTTCTCACCGCACGCCCCCCGGAAAGCTTAGCATCTGAAACGGAAATCAATAACTATCAATGGCATACAAAGCGTTACTCAAAAAAAGTTTTATCATTCCTTTTCTTCCCATAGAAGGGATGTTTGTCGAAATGTCGAAGGTTTCAACAGATGCATTTGGAAACTGTTCGAGGAGGCTATCCCCATGGAAAGTTGTAGGAATCTAGGAACGAAGATAAAAGAAAACAGCAAACAACTTGTAGACAAACTCACGCCGATCGAGAACTTAGAAGCTGATTTTTTAATCTACAAAACCAAAGTGTCCCACTGGATGGAAATCCTTTTTCATTATTTAGGTGAAGGGCTATCAGAAAATGTTCAAACCGCTGAAGAGAAGATTAAGAAATGGGCTAACGCATTCGGCCAGCGCTCTTCTGAGATGGAGATCCCTCTCGATCATGCCCTTCATTTTATCTTAGAGTCTCGCGTTGTCGTCTCACAGCTATTAGAGGAAGCGTTTAAATTCAATAACACAAACGCTAATCTTGCCATTTCTGCGTCAAGCCGCCTGAACTCCTTGATTGATACAGCCACACGTGCTATCGTCGCACACTATACAACGTTCATGCATAATACGAAAAAAGCGCTTCAACATACAAACCGAGATCTAGATGTCTCCATCCTAGAGTTAAATAACATTCGAACTGCTCTCTTTGAAGGAACGATCTTCTCCGTCACAGACAAAGACGATCGCATCATTCAAGTGAACGATCACTTTTGTGAGTTGACGCAATATACCCGCGAAGAGTTGATCGGACAAGATCACGGCAAGATCTTCTATTCAGGCGTTCATACAGATAGCTTCCTAAATCATATTAAAAAAGAGATCAAAGCCGGTCGTGTTTGGAACGGCGAGATCTGCAACAAAGCAAAAGACGGCTCACTCTATTGGGTGGATACGACGATCGTTCCTTTTCTAGATCCAGAAGGTGTAGCGTATCAACACATCTCGATCCAATATGATGTAACCGAGAAAAAGAAAACAGAGGAGATTCTGCTGAAATCTGAAAAGGTTTCGCTGATTGGTGATTTAGCAGCAGGAATTGCTCATGAGATTCGCAACCCACTCACCTCCATCGCAGGGCTCGTTCAGCTCATTAACGAATCTGATCACGAGAAGAACACATTCTTTAAAGACATCATTCTGACTGAGATTAATCGCATTAATTTTATCGTAAGTGAACTGATGGTCCTCGCGAAGCCACACGCTGTTTATTTTAGCTGGTTCAATATCGTAGATAGCATCCAGAACGTCATCGATCTGATGCAGCCAGAAGCGAATCTGCGCAATGTAATCATTTCATTCGAGAAAGCGAACATGCCACTCGTTTATGGTGAGAAGAATCAGCTGACACAAGTGATCATCAACATGATCAAGAACGCGATGGAAGCCCTCCCTGATGGTGGAGAGATCTCGCTCGCCGCCACTTCTGTTGATGGACACGTCGTTCTATCGGTAAAAGATAACGGACTCGGCATGACAGAAGAGCAACAAAAAAGAATTGGCGAGCCGTTCTACACGACGAAGTTTAACGGAACGGGGCTCGGGCTCATGGTTTGTTTTAAAATCATCCAAAACCATGGAGGCTCGATCGTGGTTGACAGCAAACTGAACGAAGGCACTTCATTTATGATTACACTGCCAGTTCACGCAACCTCTGAAGTTGATCCTGTACTTAAATAGTATTTGATAGTGAAGAATCTACTTGTTGTAGGTTCTTTTTTTGGTTACGAAGCTGGTTTTGGAAGGATTAGCGGTGGTCATGAGCGGTTTTACGGTGGTCACTGTTCATTTACAGGTGTAAATTGAGCGTTTAGCGGTGGATAGACCACGTTTACAGGTGAAAACGGCCACTTTACCGGTAAACACGTAACAGATTATAAAAACACGTACCGTAAAAACTCCCTTCCAATACAAAAAAAGCCTCACCACGATATCAACAGGTGAGACTCGTCGTAGCAGGAATCTTTGGAGTCCCGACGCCCTATCCACTCTAAATAATCTAAAAAATAGTCCCATTCCCCATTTACTTGTATACTAGAGTTATAGAATTGAATGATCCTAGAAAAACACACAATAAATGGTACATATAAGGGGAAGAAGTTTGAATGTCCATTCTGATCGTTGATGATAATACAGTAAATTTATTTGTAATAGAAAAAATATTAAAGAATGCAGGATACGACGAATGCACCTCTCTTTCATCTGCTCAACAGCTTTTCGATCACCTCGAAGAAAATGAAAAAGAGCTGAACAAAAAGTCGATCGACTTGATTCTCCTTGATATCATGATGCCGGAGATTGATGGGATTGAGGCTTGCCAGCGCGTTCAAAAAGACGAGCGATTCAAAGACATTCCGATCATCTTCATAACGGCGCTGGAAGACTCTACGAAATTAGCAGAGGCGCTAGATTGCGGCGGAATGGACTATGTGACGAAGCCGATCAATAAAGTAGAACTTCTTGCCAGAATCCGTGTAGCACTTCGATTAAAATACGAGAAAGATTGGCACGCCGAACAAGAACAGAAGATCCAAAACGAGCTCGATCTTGCGATGCAAGTTCAAAAAGGCTTGTTGAATCCGCCGATTAAAGAAGAAAACATTACGATAAACGTGTCTCACCTGCCTTCCTTTAAGCTCGCGGGCGATATGTATTATTGGCACAAGTTCGATGACCATCGTTATGGCATCATCTTGCTCGATATGATGGGACATGGGATCTCCTCTTCTCTTGTATGCATGTTCATCTCGTCGGTTATGAGAGACAGCATTAAAGAACTTAGAGATCCGGAACTCGTCATCAAAGAGTTGAACCGTTATATGGCGCTTCTACATAACCCCAAAAACGACTACAACTACTATTTCACAGGCATCTACCTTTTGATTGATACCGAGAAAAAGACAGTAGAATACGTGAATGCTGGGCACCCAGAAGGCTATGCGCTCGTTGACAACACCCTTCAACCGATCGAACGCAGTTGTTATGCCGTCGGTTTCTTTGAACAGATCGAAGTGAAGAAGTCTGTTATCCATTACGAAGACAACATTCAGATGCTGCTCTTTACGGATGGTGTGTTAGAAGCTGGTGATGACGAAGAATTGATGCTGGAGAAGCTGAAATACGTAGCTTCTGAGAAGTGGAGCAACATCCGCTCGCCGATTCATCTTGTGATTCCAGAAGAACAACAAAAAGATCAGAGCGATGACATGTGTATCATGATGATTCAAGCCAAATAAAAAAGCAGGATAGAAGAGGCTGTTCACCCCTTCTTCCTGCTTTTATTTTTTTGATAGATCTTTACCTGTTCCGCAAAGTCCGTATATTTATCCGCACAGTCTGCAAATTGGATAGATTCTTTATCACCTAGACCGAGAAAACCATTCGGGCTGAGACTATCGTAGAACAGCTCATGCACTTGATTCTGAAGAGCAGCCGTAAAGTAGATCAAGACATTTCGGCAAAGAATGACGTGAAATTCATTAAACGAATGATCCGTCACAAGGTTATGCTGCAAAAAGCTGATTTGTTTTAATAATGAAGGCTTTAAATACGCAAAGTGGCCGTCTGTCGTATAGTACTCAGAAAAGGCTTGAGTCCCTCCAGCCGCCATATAGTTCTTCGTGTACGTCCTCATCTTACTCAGCGGTAGAATGCCAGATCGCGCCTTGTTTAGCACCGGTTCGTTCATGTCAGTCGCATAAAATTTCGTCTTATGACTTAAGCCTTCTTCTTCCATCAAAATCGCCATCGAGTATACTTCTTCACCTGTCGCACATCCAGCATGCCAGATGCGAATCTCCGGCAGTTCTCTCAATTCGGGAATCACCTTTTGACGAAACGCAGAAAAGAACTCGGGATTCCGAAACATCTCCGTTACGTTGATCGAAAAGTCGTTGAGCAGCGTTGTCATAAACGCAGGTTCGTGCAGTACTTTTTCCAAAACGCCTGTAATCGTTGAAATCTGTTCAAGCTGCATGCGATTGTGAACACGTCTATGGATGGAAGACCGCATATACTTGCGAAAATCAAATCCAGATATGCGGTACAACCCTTCTAATAACAGCTCCATCTCAAGCGTTTCCGTTATGTTATTTTCCTGGTTGTCATCGTTGTTCCATAAGAAATCCTTCATCAGTGGTCGGTCCTCACTTTGTCATCCAAACATGCATCACAGAAAAGAGCTGTTCGAGCTTGAGCGGCTTGCTGATATAATCAGACGCTCCTGCTTCCAGACACTTTTCACGATCGTTCTTCATCGCTTTAGCCGTTAGCGCAATGATCGGCAAGTCTGTGTGCTCACCTGTTCCGCGTATGCGTTGCATCGTTTCATAGCCATCCATCTCAGGCATCATGATATCCATCAAGATCAAATCAATCTTTTTGTTCGCATCCAAAATGTCTAGACATTCCATTCCGTTATTCGCGATCAGAATGTTCATTCCCTTTTGTTCAAGAGCTGTTTTTAACGCAAAAATATTTCGGTTATCGTCATCTGTGATCAACACCGTTTTACCATAAAATACGTTCTCTTCGTCAACAGTGATTGACGGTTGTTCAGCTTCAGGCTCTGCCGGCACGATTTTAGCCGTGATCGGTGGTTCTGCAACAGCTACCGAGTGGCTCGCTTGTTCTAGGGCAGTCGCAACTTCAGCTGATGCGCCAAGGAACGTTTGAGCAGAAACACTTTCGTCAGAAATACTTGGAATCAGAAGTTTGAACGTACTTCCTTTTCCTTCTTCACTTTGCAGCTGTAATCTTCCACCTAAAAGCTTCGCAAACTCGCTGCTGATGGATAAGCCAAGGCCTGTTCCGCCAAACTTACGAATCGTTGCACCATCACCTTGCTGGAAAGCTTGGAAAATGAGCTCGTGCTTCTCTTTTGGTATGCCGATTCCCGTGTCTTTAATCGCCACTTCTAACCAATAATCAACACCATTGTAGATTACATCTGTTTGTACTTTTTTCACACTAACAGATACTGAACCTTTTTCCGTAAACTTAAACGCGTTAGAAAGCAGGTTTTTAATGATCTGCTGAAAACGTTTTTCGTCTGTTTGTAGAAGGGTTGGAACATCTGGAGCCATATTGATCGTAAAGTTGAGATTCTTCTGATCCGCGATATGAGTAAAGTTTCTCTCCAAATTATTCGGGAACTCACTCAAGTTCACTTCACTAAGCATGATTTCCAGTTTCCCTGCTTCTACCTTCGATAAGTCTAAAATATCGTTGATCAAATTCAGAAGATCCTGTCCGGATGAATGAATCACTTTAGCAAACTCTAACTCTTCATCAGAAAGTGATTGGTTTCCATTTTCGGCAAGCATCTCCGAAAGGATTAAAATGCTGTTAAGCGGTGTTCTCAATTCATGAGACATGTTCGCCAAAAACTCTGATTTGTATTTTGAGCCTGTTTCAAGCTGCTTCGCTTTATCTTCAAGCTCTTTTTTCGCGATCTCAAGTGCCTTTGATTTCTCCTCGGCATCTTGTGAACGTGATTCAAGCTGCTCGTTGATCATCTGGAGCTCTTCCGATTGCATCTGCAATTCTTCAGACTGCGTTTGCAACTCTTCGGATTGTGCCTGCAGTTCTTCAGTCATCGCTTGTGATTCCGATAGAAGTCTTGCAATCTCCATTCGATCGATCACTCGGTTGATCGTGAGGCCAAATGTTTCAAGTACCTTTTCAATAAATGAGATGTGCTGTTTGCTGTATGAACTCAGACTCGCTAGCTCAATAACCGCTACAATCTCATCTTCGTGTACGATCGGCGCGATCAAGATGCTGTTCGGTTTAGTTTCTCCAAGTCCAGAAGAGATGAGCGAGTATTCTCCTTCGATTCTGTCGATCACTTGAACTCGTTTTTCTAATGCACATTGTCCGATAAGACCTTGGCCTAGCTTAAAGCTAGCTCGTCCAACATCTGCAGCCGTATCGGCGAAAGCTCCCTTTTTTACAAAACGAACGTTTTCGTCTTTGCCTTCTTTAATATAAAAAGCACCGTATGACGATTCCGTGATCCGTGCGGTAGCAGAAAGGAAAATCTCCGCTAACGTTTCAAGTGATGACACGCCTTGGTTCTTACTGACAACATCTGTTACACTTCGCTGCAGCCAATCACGTTCCTCAAAAGAACTCAACAGTTCGTTCGTCGCTTCTCCTAAATCTCGAATCTCATCGTTCGATCTCACATGAATGCGGCTACTCAAATTCCCGCCCGTAGTCATGGCGCGAATCGTACCAACAACTTCTTTTATCGTCTTGATGATCGATCCAGAAATGACCCACGCAAGAGCCATTGAAACGAGAATAACGAACGCAAGCAAACTAAAAAGACCGATCTCTAAGTATCGATTCTGGACGTTCAAGTTTTCTGCTCGTTTTTGTGTAAGACTCTTCTCTGTATCCCGAAAAGAATCGAACTGCTGTAGAACTTTTTCAGTCTGTGATTTTCCTGGATCTTGTTTGAAAAAATCAGCAATACCCGCCGTGTCATTCTGCTGTTTCATTTGAATCGGTGGATCACCCGCAACAGCAACCCAATTTTGAATGTTTTCATTGATTTCAGCAATTCTCTTTTGCTGACTCGGATTGTCCGATAACAGCTGGTTCAGCGTGTTGTAGTCTTTTGACCATTGAGAGCTCGCTTCATTATAGAGCTGAAGATAACTTTCATCACCCGTAATGATATACGCACGCTTATTGGTTTCCATTTTCAAGAGATCCTTTTCAATCTGACTCGTAAGATCTCGAACTGCAAAATCATGCTGGATAATAAAATTCCTCTCACCCTTCATTGTGTCCAACTGATTCGTTACCGCAAGAATAGCAGCAATTAAACAGATAATGATCACAATATAGCCAGTAATAATCTTCTGGCGAATCCCGAATCTAAAATTATTCATCCCCTATATTCCTGCCTTTTTACAAAAAATGTTTTTATGCCTCATTATACTGTTATTTGTGAGAATAAGGTAGCTGGAAAGACCGTGGAATGTGCTGGAAAAAGAAAAAACTAGATCTTTTGTACGGAGATCTAGTTTTTGTCGTTTAGTTTGAGTGTTGCAGTTTATTTTTATAGTGAAGTGCAGATAGTAGTTTTAGTCCACCTAAGGTACTGATTTGTTTTTCAAGGATAGTGAGCGCTTCGTTTTTGTTGCCGTTTCGTCGAAGTTCTTCAACCGTTAACCACGTCACATAATGAGGGTCTTTTAGCTGGGTTTTATGTTTCTCGTAATTTGCCAATCTGCCTTCTTCCATCGCCACGATTGCAGAATAATAGAGGGTAAGATCACTCTTTTTCATGTTTTTGAGAAGTGGTTTTGCGTCGTTCCATCTTTCTTGTTGTGTAAAAAGCATAATTTCTGCGTATTTTCTTGCCTGATCTTGTCTAATTTTTGTGAGCCTTGCCTCTGCCTCACTCTCTTCTTCATATAAAAACGCGTGTAAAAAGCGATGGTACGGTTGCTTTGATTTAAGTAAGTACCTCTTTACTTTTTCAGCATCTTTTTGCCACATTAATGGATAGAGAAGTGTTAGAAATGAAGCTGCTACGAATAGAATGAGGAGCAGGATGAACATCCACGTTGGTGCACCAAGTACTGAGAGTGTGAATGATAGGACGAATAGTATGAGGTAGAGAATCCAGATCATAGATGTGGTGATTCCTTTCTTTAGTAGAAGTTTCCAGGCTTATTATGACATAGAGAGGGGTTTTACGGTACGTGTTTTTTTATTTGTTACACGTTCACCGGTAAAGTGGCGGTTTTCACCGGTAAAGTGATCGTTTCCACCTGTGAACCATCCTTTTTCACCGCTAACCGTAACTGTACATTTACCTGAAGATAGTATGAATAGTGGACACACCACCTGAACCCCATCCACAAACACAAAAAAGAGCCCAAAGAGACATCCCTTTGAGCCAACTTCCGTCCAATTTAAATACTTTCTCCGATTTTACGAACAGAGATCCCTGAGTTCTCTAACGTTTGTCTGATTTTCTTCGCAAAACTTAGCGCATGAGCTCCGTCACCGTGGATACACACCGTATCTGCTTTAATATCAACGTCCACATCTTGCTGCGTCATCACTTTTCCCTCTTTTGCCATACGAATCACTTGTGCGACAGCCGCATCATCATCCGTAATCACCGCATGAGGCAACTTGCGGGAAGTTAGTGTGCGATCCTGCTGATACGTACGATCGGCAAAAACTTCAGATGCAGTGCGCAAGCCTATCCGTTCACCCGCTTTAACGAGTTCACTCCCCGCAAGTCCGAACAAGATAAGCTCAGGATCCACTTTGTAAACCGCTTCGGCGATGGCTTCAGAAAGCTCACGATTTACCGCTGCCATGTTATAAAGTGCACCATGTGGTTTCACGTGTTGAACGGTTCCACCTTCAGCCTTCACGAATCCCCATAACGAACCAATCTGATAAACGACCATCTCATACGCTTCTTGAGGGGAGATGTCCATGTTTCGACGGCCAAACCCTGCTAGATCAGGCAACCCCGGATGAACACCAATTCCAACGCCGTATTCAAGAGCAAGTTTAACTGTTTTTCTCATCGTAGCAGGATCTCCCGCATGAAAACCGCATGCGATGTTTGCTGACGTTATGTATTTTAAAATCTCTTCGTCTGTTCCAAGTTTGTAAGCGCCAAAACTCTCGCCCATATCGCAGTTAATATCAATAATACTCATGAAAATACCTCCCACTTTTTAATCAGTTGTTTAATTTACACCAACTGTACGACAAGTTTTATATATTGTAAAATGTTTAGGAAGACTAAAGAAGGAGGTGAGAAAATTGGAAAAAGTACTGAATGAAATCTTAGTAAAATTACTCAGCATCGATAACAAGGTTTCTGATATAGATCATAAGGTGAGCAGTCTAGATATGAAGGTCAGTAATCTAGATAATAAAGTGAGTAATCTAAACAACAAAGTAAGTAATCTAGATAACAAAGTAAGTAATCTAGATAACAATGTGAGTAACCTAGATAATAAAGTGACAATCTTAGAAATTGGTCAGCAACAGATTCTAACTAGACTTGATACATTAGAAACAGATGTAAAAGATGTTAAAGCCACTGTCAGTCGGATCGAAGTTAGTCAAAATGATGATGTGGTTGGGTTATTAAAAGTCATGCAAAAACAAAAGCATTAACTTCATGTCGTTTAAATTACTTCAGAAAAGGTCCTCGATTGTTCATTTCTAGATTATTTCAAAATTCTCAAATCCTAAAAAACGGAAAGCCCCTTGAGAACAAGGAGCTAATTTATTTTCAAATGTATCAAACGCGCGATATTTTCCGCTGTTTTTTCCACATTTACAGCTCCATACAGCAATGCTTCCTCCAACGTCACCACACCGTTCATTACGCTAAACACAGCATCAATTCCGTGATCGTACACCGCTTCATAATCAGGACCGATGCTGCCAGCAATCGCAACAACGGGTACACCATCCACAACAGCCTTCGCTCGTTTCCCTACACCAACTGGCGCTTTCCCATGAATGGTTTGAGAATCGATCCGGCCTTCTCCAACAATCACGAGATCTGCGTCATGAACCGCATCTTCAAAATGGATTACATCAAGCACAAGATCAATTCCGCTCTGCAGCTTTCCATCTAAAAACGCTACAACTCCAGCACCAAGGCCTCCAGCAGCACCAGCACCTGGCAACTCATCCACAGCAACACCAAGATTTCGCTCTACCACTTCAGCGTATCGTTTTAAACTTTCATCTAAAATGCCAACCATCTCAGGCGTCGCACCTTTTTGCGGTCCAAAAACTGCTGATGCCCCGTGTGGTCCTGTTAACGGGTTGGTCACATCACATGCCACATCCACTTTCACTGACTGTAGTCTAGCATCTAGCCCTGACACATCAATCGTCAAAAGTTCACGAAGGGCTTCACCACCAGCTGGCAATTCCTCATCGTTCACATTCAAAAACTTCACACCCAGTGCAGACGCCATGCCAGCACCACCGTCGTTTGTTGCAGAGCCACCAAGACCGAGCACGATTCGCTCTACACCGCGATCCAATGCATCTAGAATCAGTTCACCTGTTCCACGTGTTGTTGTCACACAAGGATTCCGCTTCTCTCTCTGAACAAGATGCAGACCGGAAGCGGCAGCCATCTCGATCACTGCCGTCTTCCCATCGCCTGTTACGCCGTAAAACGCATTTGCTTTTTCACCGAGCGGACCTGTGACCTGGAGTTCCACCCTCTCGCCTCCTGTTGCGTCAACAACCGATGTAACCGTTCCTTCACCGCCATCTCCAACAGGCACGTGCACATACTCAGCGTTAGGAAACGTTTTTCTGAAACCAGCTTCAACTGCTCTACAGACCTCAGCCGCTGTCATACTCTCTTTGAATGAATCAGGAGCGATGACAATCTTCATTAACATCCACCTACTTTTCGGTTCAACTTGTTCATCTAATCATTTCGTTATAAAAATTTTATAACCTCCATCAGCTTCTGTAAAACGATGAATGTTTGATTATTGATTTATTACAAATTACATAGCTAAGAAAAAACCAAGCTCGTATATCTTCTAAAAAATATGTTAAACTACTCACTTAACCAAAAAAACATAACTTTTTCCAATAAAATCATCTATTATATAGAGAAGAGTATTTTTTAAGGACGTGGACAATGAAAAAGCATATTCCAAACTTATTAACTTTAGGAAATTTATTCTGTGGGTTTCTTTCCATCGGTTACGTTTCAAACGGTGATATTCGAAACGCAGCCATCCTCATTTTTATCGCGATGATGCTGGATGCAGTCGACGGAAGAGCAGCTCGCATCTTAGGGGTATCAGGAAACCTTGGAAAGGAACTTGATTCACTTGCGGATGTTGTATCCTTTGGGGTTGCACCTGCCTATTTTGTTGCGAATACCTACTTTGCTCATCTCGGAATGTGGGGTTTTCTATTTGCAGGGTTGTTTCCGTTATTCGGCGCCTACCGTCTAGCGCGTTTTAACATTACGGCTGCCGAAGAATCGATGAAATATTTTAAAGGAATCCCAATCCCGCTAGCTGGTGGAATCGTTGTATTCTTAGTCTTTTTTGTAAAATGGATTCCACTTTGGATATTTGTTCTTCTCTTTTACGGACTCGGCCTCTTGATGGTAAGCACGATTAAGATTCCAAGCTTCAAGGATATTCCAATGCCGCGATACGGTACGATTATCTCGTTATTTTTGTTCTATATGTTCTACTTGCTTGCGAAGAACCGATTTGAAAGCGTACCGATCTTCTTTTATGTCGCACTAGCAACGTACTTCTTATTTATTGGGGTTCGTTTTGTTAAGGTAAAGGAAATCAAAATTCGACGACCGCGACGACCTCGTCGGAACAAAAGAAGACGCTTCTAATAAATGCACTTATTTCATTCCAGATGCTGAAACTTCAGTATCTGGTTTTATTATTGAACAAAAAGGATGAATGAACATGGATGCCCTCATATTTGGTTTGTTATTTTTTATTCCTAGCACCGCTTTTTTCTATTGGGTTTTATTTAAATATACAGAACAAGAACATCAAAAGGAGCTTGAAAAATACGCTTGGTTTCGTGAAGACAATAGGAAATGGTTGTGGGATTCGGACTTTGCTCTTTTTACAAAAATAGCGGAAAACTCCTTTATTATCACGAAAATTATTATGATGCTGCTCACTTTATTTCCTTTGGGTATAGGTGTTCTTGGCCTGTGTGCGTATTTTTTATAAAACTATCATCTTTTCCCCTCTCCCTTCATATAATGTCTCAATAAGCGAAACATGAACTTTGTGAAATGGACAAATCATGTTTGAGAGGAGAGATGGTATGAACAACTACCCAAACCTTAGGGAGTTTTATGAAAAGGTACCTATTTTAATCGGTGAAAATGATCGCGCCGCTCTAAAGAATAAAGCCCAGGAAGATGACGTTGCCCTTGAGAGTTCCACACATTGGCTCATCGCGATGGAAGGCAGTGAAAAGCAACGCAATGTTTACCACTGGAAAGTGCTCATCTATCCTTCACAAACAAAAATGATACATTGCTACAAGTCGCCATACTACGCGTCGCAGCACTTTACATCCATTTATGAGGCTATCGAATATTCTAACGAGTTAAGTCAAAAAGCCCGTGAAGATATGCTAAACACGATTGAAAAGCCCGCCCTACAAAGAGAAGCATAACGTGATTCACCCTCGCTTTTCTTTTTGCTACAGATTGTGAAACAGTGTACATAGAAAGCAAACTATATAAGAAACGAACCAATGAAGTGGATGATAAACCAGTTCATTTTTATTATGTCTTTTAACACAAATAAGTGAAGACGAACTTACAAAATGAAGGTATAGTAGAAAAATAAGGAAATAAAGAGATGGGGATGCTGATGGATTACATAAAATACATGAGAGCCATGGTTGGCCACTCAAAAATCATTACGGTGGTCGCCGGAGCTTTCGTTATCAATAAAGAGGATGAATTACTGCTTAATAAACGTAGTGACAACGGCCAATGGGGTCTACCAGGTGGCTTTATGGAGTTCGGAGAAACGGTTCAGGATACAGCAAGACGAGAAGTTTTTGAAGAAACAGGACTGACACTTGGTAAACTTGAGCTGTTTGGCATTTATTCTGGACAACGTCTTGATAAAACCTTTTCAAACGGAGATCAAGTATCCATGGTAATGCATGTGTTTACTTGTCATGATTTTTCGGGGGATCTTATTTCTTCTAATTCGGAATCAATGGATAATAAGTTTTTCCCTATAGACAAGCTTCCACAAAACCTATTTACGGATCACCTTGAGATGCTACAAGATTTTCTGAACGGGATTGAAAGACCTGTTGTAAAGTAAAGGAAAACGTAACATATGGGAAATGATAGGTTGTTAACTTGCTCTGTTCCGCCTAGATTATTTTAGAGGAGAATCACGATGAACCAAGCACACCAAGAGGAACTTACCTCATTTGAAGAGCAGCATAAAGTTGTTCAGAAAAACATAGCGTATTAAGATTTGAAATGGAGATCGGTTGAAGATCCCGGAAAGAAAAACACATGGAACTGGGTTGCTTTCTTCTTTGCGACCTTTTGGCTCGCGTATCGCAAAATGTATAAACCATTCTTTATCATTGCTGGTCTTCAATTGCTATGGACGGTACCTATTTATTTTACAGATCTTCCTGCATGGCTTGATCTTCCCTTTTACGGAATCATATCCATAATCGTCGGGTCATTCGGAAATAATCATACAAACCATGTTTTGAAACAAGCCAGAGCCTTACATGAAACCGTGGAAGACTCCTATATACAAACAAAAGGCGGAACACACGTTGGTATTATGCTTGGTTTCCATGCCCTTTTATTCGCACTTTTCTTTGCGATGGATTTCGGTTTATCTTTCATACCAACAGAAACGAACATAAAGGATGTCGTACGAATCAGCGAAGAGGCAGATACATTAGAAGCTTACATGGACGATCCATAGTGGGACTATATTAAGGAAGATGGTCGTCACCATGTTGTAGAATTCACAGGTTACGATTATACCGAGAAAGAAGATGTGAGAATCATCTTTTATGTTTACTTTGACTAGTACATGTATGAATGGAATCAAGTCTATATTAACGGTAAAAAACTTAACGAAGAAGATTCAATCGATTATGAACTATATATTGAGGAAAGTTCTTGGTGATTTAAATACGAAAAGGAGCTATAAGCAGCTCCTTTTTCTTATATCGTTCTCCATTCACAACCCGTGTAAAGCTTTAGCTCTCCGTTATAAAATACCATACGGCCTGCAGTTGGATTCTCTGGTAAGCTTGATACATTTATATTAATACGGTCTTTTGCTATCACTTCTCCAGTTTCCGTAAAGGTCACTACATTAGAAGTTCCGTTTAGATCTGTAAGGTTTAAACTGCCGTTATCATCACGGATTGTCCACTTCCGCATTTTGTTCGGGGTGCTCAAGCTAATTTCCAAGTTATCCGTATGTGATTCAAACTTCACTTCACCTTTACAGCCACGCTTTGTTTTAAAATGAAATTCTTTATCAGGGTTCGCCATTCCACCGAAACCCCAGTACCCATTCGTTTTGTTGATCGCCAGCATCGTTTCAAGTCCTCTACCACCCGCTACTTTATTACCGATAATCTTAAAATGCGCTAATTCATCGTCTGATGCGCCTTTTGAAACACCACTCGAAACGCCTGCTGTATTAATTCCTTGACCCACTCCCCAAGCTATCTACATCCGCAATTGCCGCTTGAAGTGCAGCGCGGTTATGATACTGCGAGTGCATAGGGGCAGCACCATAAAAAATAACTGAAACCATTTGCGGAGAACCAAACATCTTACCACTCCTTAAAAAACGTTACGTTCTTTTCAAATACCCTTAAACAAGATTTTGACATACTATATAATGGTACTATAAGGATAGAGAATCTTTAGAAGGAAGTTGAGACATATGCTTAAAACACTTAAGAAAAGTCACTTCTACATAGGTGCTGGCACCACGTTTTTATTCACCATGTTTTACTTCTACCTCAGCACAGGATTTAGCCGAGAAAATGAGGGTCTTCCTTTTCTTATCCCTTATTTCATCTTTTTCGTTTATTTCATATGTTTTCTAGGCGAAGCTGCACTTTATATTGTTCCTAAAAAGAAACACTCATATAATCTATCTCTATTATTGCTTTTATCTATCACAATTAGTATATTTTTTAGTTTACTAATTTACGGTGATTTATTCTTTATGATCTTAATCGCACCTTTATTAACAGTTGGAAGCTTCATCTATTATTTTTCAAGTAGAATGATTAAAAGAAACAGCATCGCTCTGCTTCTATCCGTATCCCCTTTATTCGTCTTAGTTTTGTCGTTAGGTCGTATTCTATAGAAAAAAAGGAGTATGTAAGAATGGAAGAAGCTTTTGGAAAACGCAAGATCTTCTCTACCATAATAACGAGCTTACTTTTTTCACTAATTCTGACAGCTCTGTCGGTGTTTGAACGTGAAGTTGGTGAAAGTGGGTTAGAGATCATCATGTTTCCGATTTTTGCCGCATTTATAGCTGCGGGAGTCATCGTATGTATGGGTCTAATAACATCAGCAATTATTGAATATATCATCTGTAAGGTCGGCATGAACTACAGCATCAGCGTTCCTATGTACATAGTTTTACATGGAGTAACGGGTCTATTAATAGGGAGACTAATCTTTGGTTTCTGGGAATTATATACATATACAGGGGGTTTATGTGCTTTAATATTCGCATCCATTGATATGTGGTTACTTTTCAGAGTAAAAAAAGGAAAAGGTAATTCTGAAGAAATTCTAAAGATCTATCTATGGGTCCTACTCACTGTTATCGTGGTTACACTTTCACTAATATTATTTATTCAATTCTTCTAAATAAAAGCGTACGGCAAATGCATATGATACATCAATCTTTTTTACAAGCCTCCCCGTTTTGTTGGAGAGGCTTTTTTTGAAAACATCTAATATTGTACTTCAAACTGCTTATTGTAAAGCTGCGCATACGCTCCATTGCGACTTAGCAATTCGTAATGCGTACCTTCCTCCACCATGCCTTCGTTCGTTAAAACAATAATTCGTTCAGCATTGCGAATCGTTGAAAGACGGTGAGCGATCACAATCGTTGTGCGCCCTTTTGCCAGTGACTCAAGTGATTCCTTGATTACTGCTTCTGATTCATTATCCAGCGCACTCGTCGCTTCATCCAGAATCAGGACAGACGGATTTTTCAAAAATACGCGAGCGATACTAAGCCGTTGCTTCTGACCGCCAGAAAGCTTAACTCCTCGTTGGCCGATGTCAGCGTGATATCCGTTTGGCAAGCTCATAATAAAATCATGTGCATTTGCCTGTTTTGCCGCTATCACCACTTCTTCATCTGTCGCTTCGTTATTTCCATAGCGAATATTCTCCATCACTGTTCCCGAAAACAAATAAACATCTTGCTGAACAACACCGATTTGATTTCTCAGATCATTTAAATCAAGCTTCCGTATGTCCACACCATCAAGCTGCACTTCCCCTTCTGTCACTTCATAAAAGCGAGGGATGAGCGAGAATAGTGTTGTCTTTCCCGCACCAGATGGTCCCACTAGCGCAACGTACTCTCCAGGCTTTATATGAAGAGAAAGATTTGAAAACACTGGGTCTAAATGCGATTCGTATCGAAAGCTCACACTCTTAAAAGCAATTTTCCCTTTTACCATGGATAGCTTTATCGCATTTGGTCGACTTTCGATGTCTGGCTTCAGATTCATGATCTCCATAAAACGCTGAAAGCCCGTTATCCCTTCTTGAAACTGTGTGCTCATATGAGTTAGACGCTGAATAGGCTCTACCATATAACCGACATATAACAAAAACGTGATCAGATCTGCTAAATCTAACGTTTGATTGACGATACTGGCACTGCCGAACACAACAACCGTTATCGTGATGAGCTGAATTAAGATTTGTATGCTGTTATAAAAGGTTGCTTCAACTTTATACGTATTCCTTCTGCTCTCTAAGAAACGAAGATTTTCTCTATTAAACTTTTGGATCTCCACCTGCTCGTTCGCAAAGGACTTTACGACTCTAATCCCCGAAAGTGTATCTTCAAGCTGTGCGTTGATATCTGCGATCCGCTCCTTATTTCGCCGCAAAGCTTCGTTCTCTTTCTTATTAAAATAGAGCGAAAGAAAACCGATGACCGGCAGAAACAAAAACACGGCAAGTGTTAGAGGAACATTAATAAAAACCAGAATCACAAATGCTCCTACAAACCTTACGAAATATTTAACATAATCTTCTGGACCGTGGTGATAAAGTTCGGCTAGTAGAAATAAGTCGTTCGTTACCCTAGACATGAGTTGTCCTGTCTTTTCTTTATCGTAAAAACTAAAAGAAAGTTTTTGCAGATGCTGAAACAACTCGCTGCGAATATCACTTTCCATTCGAGCTCCGACCTCATGACCTTTATAGTCGACAAAGTACGTTCCAAGATTCTGCACGGCTACTAATACGATCATGATTCCCCCGATCCAGTACACCTTATGAAGGGCAACAGACAAGTCCCCTTCTAGAACATCTTTCGTTATATACCGAACAAGCAACGGAAGGATGAGTGTGATCCCAGAAACGATAAAAGCAGTAGTTAGTACTGTTAAAAACAACGGCAAATACGGTTTGTAATAGGAGAAAAAACGTTTGATTGGAAAATGCATGATTTACCCCTTTGTGTTTTTTTCGAGGCACACATAAGGGGACACACCTTCTATATGCTAAAAATGTGTTCCACCCTTATATGTTTGGACAGTTTGAGTAGTCGTTTTTCTCATGTTAACTTCCTCCTTCATAATTAGTACTATTATTATAATTCCTTTTTAAAAATTCTGATACTTTATTTAGTCAACAAAAAAAGACCCTTGAGTTCGTCACCTTACTCCTGAGTCTTTTTTTCTCTATAGGTAATCGTAAATTATAGTTGAACAGTAACTTCTGATTTATGAACCAAAATCACACGAGGTACGTAAGGTTCATTCACTTTTCGAATCTCAAGAAAGTCCGAAGAATACACATGTAACACTTTGTGTAATTCATCATGATAGGTTACAAGGTCGCCTCTTTCAATAGTCATAGCTTTCACCCTAGTCGTTAGTTTCTATAGTTAATTATACCTAAAAAATCTGTTAAAAAAATTGGGAAACATGAAGGGATTTAGAGGTTAAATCACGATAATTTAAGACTAGTTTCCTCTTCTAGTTAAAGTTCAGGTATATTAATAGAAGAGAAATATTTTATCGTGAGCTTATACCTAATAAATGTAAATCTATTACGTGTACAAAGGCGGGGTAACAAATATGAACCTAGGGGAGAAGATTCGATATTTCCGAAGAGTCAAAAACTTATCCCAGCAAGAACTCGCTACCGGGATATGTTCTGTACCTTATTTAAGTAAGATTGAAAATGGAGTCACTGAACCTTCAGAAGAAATACAGCAGCATTTAGCAGAACGGTTGAATATCAGGTTACATACTAAAAATGAAAAAAGCATCATGCAAAACTATGTAGATCTTTTCTATTCTTTATATATGAGAGATTATCCAACTGCAAAGCAAAAATATGATCACTTAATTGATATACCTTCACAATCTGTTGAAGAGGATATTTTGAATAAAATATTTAAGAGCATGTACATTATGATGACTACCCAGGAAACAAGTGGAGTTCCTGAGATGTTAGATGAAGTTGCTTATATTGACGATGTGATCAAAGGGGAAAAGGCATTTTACTATCTATTAGCTAGATCACAGCTCAGTTTTTTTATGGAAGAATTTGAAGACTCGCATAGCTATGCTTTAAAAGCTGAAAAATTATTAGAGGAACATCGCTTTCACGAATGGGAAAGAGGCTACTTACTCTATATGATTGGTCTTACAGCGAATCAGCTATTTAAAAGCATTATCGCCTTAGAATACACACAAAAGGCTCTGACTATATTCGAAAAAACGTATTTCTTTAAAAGGTGTGCAGATTGTAGGATTATACTTGCCATTGTTCAAACGAGGATTAAGAATTTTGAGGAATCTATTAAACAATTACTTCTAGCCGAAACCATCGCTAATTCGTTTGGTGATGAAGTAATTAAAGGGATTGTCTACCATAATTTAGGCAGTATTGCTAATCATAAAGGTGAAACGGAAAAGGCGATCGAACTGTTTGCACGAAGTTTACAAGCAAAAGAAGGTGAACCTTTTATCGCTAAAATCATGACAATCTATGCACTTATTAAAAGTTATGAAAAAACCAACCAACCTGAAAAAGGCTTAGAGTTATTGAGCACTTGGATGGATCAGTTGAAAGATAACCCCATTTTCAGAGGATATGAACTGCACTTCCTTTATTACAAAGATCTGTTTACTCATGGGGAACTTAATGAGGAAACCGTTCAATTTATGATAAAAGATATGATTCCTTATTTTAGAAAAAGAAATGAGTGGATCTTTTTAGCAGAGTATTACCCGATACTCGGAAAATACTTTGAGGATCACCAAAAATATAAACAGGCTAGCATGTACTATAGTTCCGCTATGACAGCCATGAGAAAGATGTATGACTTAGGTGTTACTTATATATAATAAGTGTACTTGTGTATCTAGAAGGAATTTAAAACCCCGTCTCAATTTTTGAGTTGGGGTTTTCATCATTCTTATTTTGTTATTCAGCTCACTTCACTTACCGATCGCTCCTGAAGAATTACCGCCAAATCTTCCGCTGAAATCGGTCGGCTGAAGAAGTACCCCTGTGCCTCGTTACATTGCTTTTGTTGCAGAAACTCTAGCTGTTCTTCCGTTTCTACCCCTTCTGCTATTACCTTCAGATCCAAATTATGAGCCATCGCGATTATCGTTTCTACAAGCGACGCATCTTTAGAATCCGAATAGATATTACGCGTAAAGCTTTGATCAATTTTTAGCGTATGTATCGGGAATGTCTTCAGATAGCTTAACGACGAATAGCCTGTTCCAAAATCATCAATTGATAAGAGAATACCCATCTCTTTCAGCTGCTGCATTTTCGCTACAGCATATTTCGAATCTTGAATGATACTTTCTGTCAGCTCAAGCTCTAAATATTGGGGTTCAAGCTCTGTTTCTCTCAAGATTCTTCTCACCCGCTCAACGAGATCACTCTGTTGAAACTGACGTGAGGAAATGTTAACCGCCATCCGTAACGGTGCATATCCTGCGTTCTGCCATTCTTTATTTTGACGACAAGCCCCTTGAAGCACCCATTCTCCAATCTGTAGAATCAGTCCGGTTTCTTCGGCAATCGGAATAAATTCAGCCGGTGAGATCGTTCCCCATTCTGGATGATGCCAGCGTAAAAGAGCTTCAACTCCGATGATTCCGCCTGTTTCCACATCAATTTGAGGCTGGTATACAATCTTAAACTCGTTACGTTCCAGTGCCTTTCGTAAGCCGATCTCCAGCTTCATTTTCTTAGTAACGGCCTCATTCATCTCTGGCGTATAAAATTGAAAGTTGTTCTTCCCTTGTTCCTTTACACGATACATCGCAGTGTCCGCATTTTTTATTAACGTTTCTATATCACGGCCATCTCCCGGGTACATCGCGATGCCGATTGATGGAGTAACAAAGAGCTCTTGCTCGTTAACCATTACAGAGCTGCTAAAAAGATCTACGATTTGCTGTGCGATTTTAGAGACTTCATCTGCCGTTGTATTTGGTATAAGTACAATAAACTCATCCCCACCCTGGCGGCAGACTGTATCGTTCTTCCCTACACACGCTTGGATACGCTTTGCAATTTCTATTAAAAGCTGATCGCCAACCGCATGTCCTAACGTATCGTTGATGTACTTGAATCGATCGAGGTCAATGAACATGATGCCGATCGTCTGTTTGTTCTCATTTGCCAATTCGAGTGCTTGAGAAAGACGGTCGTTTAACAGCAGGCGATTCGGCAGACCTGTCAAAGGATCACGATAAACCATTTGATTAATTTTCTTCTCGTTTCTTTTTCGCTCCGTAATGTCACGAATAATGCTGCTAAAGTAAACATGATCATCTTCCTGCCAAGCTGCGAGGGACAATTCGATCGGAAACTTACTTCCATCCTTTCGAAGTCCTTCTAACTCAACCGTGTTGCCGATTACTTTTGGTTCTCCTGATAAAAGATAGCGTTCCATCCCTTGTTTATGAGCCTTTTTAAATTTGTCCGGTATAATGATCTGCAGGTTTTTGCCTAACGCCTCTTTTTCAGAAAAACCAAAGATCAGCTCTGCTCCTTTATTCCACGAGATAATGGTTCCTGTGCGATCTGACAGAATAATAGAATCGTTAGCACTTTCAATGACTGAACGAAACTTTCTTTCTGATAGGATCGATTGATATTCAAACCTGCGATCGATGAACGTGCTGATGAACACCATTCCTAACAGGATAAGGATTACAATACCAATCGCATAAGCTAAAAGAGTACTGTTAAATGGCGTTGCCGTTAGATCAGCGTGATGTTGATGTGCTTTATAAGTGGCTGCCGACATTCCCGTATAGTGCATTCCTGAAATGGCGATACCCATGAGCACCGCACTTCCTAACTTCACAAGCCATATTTTACTTGTTTTATAGTTTTGGCTGACAAAGGATAGTAGGTACAGTGCTACAACTGATGCGACAAAGGCAATGACCGCCGAGAGCGTCCATAAAAATGGATCGTACTGTATTTCAGCATTCATCTTCATCGCTTCCATGCCCGTGTAATGCATAGAAACTATACCCGTCGCCATGAAAAGAGCTCCTAACAACACTTGCTTCTTCCCCATAACAGGGCGGCTGATGATATAGAGAGCAATTCCTGATGAAATTATTGCTGGAATGATTGAAACGATTACGAGCGTCACATCATATGTAACTTTGATGGATAAATGAAAAGCAAGCATGGCCACGAAATGCATCGCCCAAATGCCCATCCCCATCGCAAAAGCCCCAGAGATCATCCAAATGTAACGTGCGTATGATCTTGTTTTTTGTACTTGAATCCCTAGGTCGAGCGCAGCATAAGAAGCAATTATTGCAATAATGATTGATAGAGAAACAAGCGGAATGTGATATGTACTTGAAACGGCGTCCATTTATAGAAACTCTCCTTGTGTATGAATCCAAAATACTTTACATATTCTATATCGGTAAAATATTTGTCGTATTAAGAGAGGGTAATCATAATATTTTTAAACAGGTGTTTAATTTGATAGATTACCTTAAGCCATTTATTTAAAGACATTAACTTTTGTAGCGAGCTGTAAAGAAGTTCTGCTCAAAGGTGACACTTCTGAGCGAAACAGATGGTAGTTGGAGTGAAACCCTGACGTTTCTGCGTGAAACAGCATCAAGTTGGAGTGAAACGACTGCAGGATTGAGCGAAAGTGTAACAGATATAAAACACGTACCGTAAACACCAACTTTAAAACAGTTGCTGTCGTAAAAAACTTTAAAGTTATTGCGTTTTTAAATTCACCCATACGAAAAAGGGAAATTATGTATAATAATAGAAGTTAGGAATAAAAGCTGAAAATGATCCTAAGGAGTGCTTTTATGGTGTTAAAAAGAAATGCTGGTATACTTTCAATTCTTTCTTTATTAATTGCGGGATCTCCAATCATTCTGGCTGCATATAGCCAATTTATCGGTGATAACATGTTTTCTATTTTTATTACGTTTATCGTCCTATCTTTGTTCTTAGCTTTTTACGCAGAAAAAGGATTATCAAAACGTATTGCTACAACTCTAGTTATAGGATTCCTAAGCTTGGTTGCACTCTTTTATTTAGGCATGCATATCTTCTGGTCAAAACCTTAACCAAGAAGAGTAATAGGAGGAGTTTAACATGTTTTTTGGCTAGCCTTTTCTTATTAGCTTAGTCCCTCGCTTAATCGTCATAGTTCTCACGTTGCTACAAAAAGAATCACCGTCATTTCATTCACAAAAAAAGGACAACCCGGTCTAATTCCTGGTCGTCCTTACTTTTTTCCAGCCCATTACCCCAAACGAAACACAATCCCATGCCCACCTTTTGGATATTCCCACTTAATATTTTGATGCGGGCATCCGATTCGGCAGCTTCCGCACTCGTGACAGCCCTCGTATCCGACGTGCATCCTGATTTCTTCCCACTTATACACTTCTGCTGGACAGAATATCGTGCAGATTTTATCAGGACAGTGGTTCAGACAAACATCGGCATCCATAACCGTGAGATGTGATTTCGTGTCTGCGTTAAAACGAACGAGATACTGTTTTTCTTCGATGCTTTGACACTTTTTTTCGCTCATTTACTTCATCACCTTCCACGCCCGGTACGCGTCACGAGCTAGTTTAAATTTCTCTCCAGCCGTTCCTACATCACGCCAAATTTTCTTTTGTTTCTCCCACTTCGATGAGCCATCGACCGTAAACATCTGGCTCGCCGCCTTGTTCACCATCGGAATGTACTTATCAAAATACTGTGGAAACTTATCGAAGTGATGCGTTGAATCTTTGTATTTTTTCATATCCTGACCGACAAAACTGCTCATCAAACGCGTTTTATAATGATTGAGTGTTGCTTCCGAATAGTCGTCACGTTCCTTCGCAAGGAGCACCGCTTCAGCCGCAAACTGACCGGATTTCATCGCAAGGTTTGAGCCTTCTCGGTGGATGGCGTTCACGAGCTGTGCGGCATCACCAACAACGAGCACCCCGTTGCCCGCTACTTTTGGCATCGATTTGTAGCCACCTTCCGGAATCATGTGCGCCAAATATTCGACCGGCTCTCCGCCTGCAATGTAAGGACGAATCATTGGATGATTCTTCACATATTCCAAGAGCTCATATGGTTTTATCTTATGCTTGATTAAGCCAGATAGAAGTGAGCCGACGCCTAAGCTCAGCGTGTCTTTGTTCGTATAGAGGAATCCGGTCCCTAGAATTCCTTTTGTGGCGTCACCAAAAAGCTCGATCGTTGTCCCTTGGTTCTCTTCTAGATTAAATCGGTCCTCAATCGTCTTTTTGTCGAGCTTGATAATTTCCATTGTGGCGAGGGCCACTTCATCCGGCCTGAACTCTTTGTGGAAGCCGAGTGACTTGGCTAACAACGAATTCACGCCATCTGCCAACACGACAACGTCTGCGTACAAGTCACCGTCCGGCCGATCTGTTCGTACTCCCACTACTTTTCCGTTTTCCACGATACACTCAAGAACAACGGTTTCGTTCACCAAAAGAGCTCCCTGCTCAACGGCTTTCCCCGCAAACCATTGATCAAACTTTGCCCGCAGCACCGTAAAGTTGTTGTACGGCTCCTGTCCCCATTCCATCCCCTTGTATCCGACGGTTACAGCAGATTCTTTGTCCATCATCATGAATCGTTGCTCTACAATCGGTCGCTCGAGTGGCGCTTCTTTCCAGAACTCTGGGATCACGTCTTCCATCATTTTGCGATAAAGAACACCGCCCATCACGTTCTTTGAGCCCGGGTACTCTCCGCGTTCGATGAGTAATACGTTCACGCCGGCTTTGGCTAGTTCATACGCACAGGAAATGCCTGCAGGACCTGCACCAACAACGATTACATCAAACTTTTCAGACATGATCCACCACCTCCTGGTTAAACGCTTGTTTAAACTGTTGGATCAGAAGCGGTACGATTTCAAACGCATCTCCTACAATTCCGTAGTGACTCGATTGAAAAATTGGTGCCTCAGGATCGTTGTTAATGGCGATGATCAGTCCTGAATTCTGCATCCCAACGATGTGCTGGATGGCTCCTGAAATGCCGATTGCAAAATAGATTTTTGGCGTAACCGTTAACCCTGTCTGCCCCACTTGGTGATGGTGCTCGACCCACCCTGCTTCAACAACATCACGGCTCGCCCCAACTGCTCCCCCAAGCGTTTCAGCGAGATCATGAACAACCTGAAATCCCTTCTCACTGCCCAGCCCTTTACCGCCCGCAACAACAATATCCGCTTCATCGATTCGAACCTTCTGTGTCGTAAACTGAACGATCTCGAGCACCTTCGTTCGAATGTCTTCTTCTTTTATAGAAGCTGTTTCTTCTATTAACTGTCCTTTTCGGCCAGGTTCAGGCGTGAGTGCCTTCATTACTTTTGGGCGGACTGTCGCCATCTGTGGTCGATACTTTTTACAGAGAATCGTTGCCATGATGTTACCGCCAAACGCTGGTCGGCTCGCAAGCAGCAATCCTGTGTCTTCTTCTATATCTAAAATCGTAGAGTCTGCGGTGAGTCCTGTTGGAAGGTCCGTCGCAACCGCGCTCGCCAAGTCTTTTCCGGTTGAGGTTGCACCATATAAAATCACTTCAGGCTTATACTTTTGACAGCATTCTAACAGTGCTTTCATATATGACTCGGTTCGGTAGTTTTTAAAAATGGTGTCATCATACACATAAACCGTGTCCGCTCCGTATTCAAAAAGCGAAGCAGCGAGATGTGTGACGTTTTCTCCGATTAACACACCAGCAAGTTCGGTGCCACGTTTGTCTGCAAGTTCCTTACCCGCTCCTAACAACTCGAGCGAAACCAGTACGACCTCACCGTCTTTTACCTCAATAAAAACCCAAATGCCTGAATACTCCTCAAAGCTCAACGGCAGACCCTCCCTTCACCGCAAAAAGTTCTTTTTTCTCTAACAAAAGATTCAGCAGTTTTTCTGTTTGCACTGCTGCATCCCCTTCTAACATCTCACCACCACTCGGTTTTGTCGGTGCCCACACTTTTGAAACGATCGTCGGCGAGCCTTTTAGTCCGAGCTGTGTTCTCTCCACATCCTCTAGATCAGCAACTGCCCAGATCACTGGCTGATAGCGAGCTGCTTTCAGCATGTTCGTCATCGAAGAATAAGGTACTTCGTTGATTTCTTTTTCCACCGACATCAAGCACGGCATCGTCGATTGGATCACTTCATATCCATCCTCCAGCTTTCGGTGAACGATCGCATACCCTTCTTCTACGTTGATCTCTTTTATCTTGTTGACAGAAGTGAGAGGAGGCATGTCTAACCGGCGTGCGATTCCTGGTCCAACTTGTCCCGTATCACCATCGATCGTCATCTTTCCGCAGATGATCAGATCCACCGGCTTAATTTGCGAGATTTTCTCTATTGCTTTCGTGAGCGCATAGCTCGTCGCAAGTGTGTCCGCACCGGCAAACGCTCGGTCCGAGATCATGTAACCTTCATCTGCCCCGATTTCAATACATTTCTTGATTGCCTTAACCGCTGGCGGCGGACCCATCGTCAAAACTGAAACCGTTCCTCCATATCTCTTTTTCAAACGCACCGCTTCTTCCACCGCATGTGCGTCATATGGATTTAGTATCGCAGGCGCACTCGCGCGGTCCATCGTATTCGTCTTCGGGTTCATCTTGATGATCTTCGTATCCGGAACCTGCTTGATGCAAGCCACAATATGAAGCATTCGACCCCTCCTCTAATCACAGGCATTCCTCACATAAGAAGCCACTAGTATGATGATTATTACTACTATATGGAGGGCTTGTTCAATACATGACGGATTTCTATACATAAATTAAAAGAGCACTTCTCCTTCTGAAGAAATGCTCCCGTTTGGTTGAAGTATTTTTATTCCCTAAAAGAATGCTTGCTGTTAATAATTGTTTTAAGGTTCCCACGCCATAATACGTCTTTCAATTCCCATGGTCGGAAAGGTAAAATAGGTGTTAAATAGGGAATTCCATAAGGTTTTAAATAGGTTGCCCATAAAAAAAATAATGTAAAAGCTACGATTAATCCACTAAAACCAAAGAAGTAAGCAACGATTAACATCAACCACCGAAGAGTCGTTGAGAGCGGAACGATGCCTTTTACAAGGACTAAGAACACACACAACTGATTTAATCCCGCAACTACTAATCCAGCAGGGCTAATCAAATGGATGGTTAACGCGTGTTCACCGACTACCAACGTGGCTAATACGGTGATCATAATCGTTAAACTTTTATAGATATGCAAAGAAACATCGAACGTTATCCTTAGAATAAATAAGATAAATGCCATTTCCCAAAACGCACCCAGTACCTCTTTGCCGTGAAACCACCCTTTGATGACCTCTGATTCAATACCCCCAGAATGAAACCTTTCCACGGCTACATAGATACTAGGTAAAAATACGGTTACCAAAAACCCAAACATTCTCATCAAACGATTTACAAAGGAACCGTAACTAGTCGTATACTCGTTTTCCGTCTGAAACAATTCCCAAAATAGTAATGGCGTAACTAATGCGTAAGGGGTGTGGTCCGCTATAACCACTACTTTACCTTGCATGAGATCCGAAGCGATCGTTTCAAATCGTTCTGTAAACTTCGTCATAGGAAATAATCCCGAACCTTTAACCTTTAATTCATCCGCTATCACTTCTGCATTAAACATATAGTCCACATCTAAATTTGAGACTTTATTCATGACACGCTTCAACGTAATTGTATCTACTTTCCCCTCAATATTAAACACTTTGACATTGGTCTTTGCCTCTCTGCCAATTATATAATTTACAATGTTTAAAGGTGCTCCGTTTACCATATGTTTAAGGATTTTTGTGTTGGTTTCCAATGATTCGGTCATGCCAATTTCTTGACCGAACACAGTCCGTTCGCTCGTTGCTTCCTCTAAAGCACGTTCGGGTAATTTCGAATTGTTTTGTTCATTTTGTTCAATCAATTTTTCCAGCAATTTCTCTATGTTTTTACTCAATGAATACCACACCTCATTTCAAAGGGTAGTATTCCCACGAATAAAGCTAAAAAACCTAAATAAAGAAAACATGAGGAGGTTTGAATACAAGGGTTCTTTGCCCGTACAAACCACAAAATCATCTGCTGAATCAATCCATATACATTCCTGTTTATGTGAAGATTCCGGATGCGAAGAGTGGTCCGAAACCAACCGAGCTTATGTTTACGACTACCTCTGAAACAGATAACAATAAAACGTCAACCGTGGTTCACAAGGTTGGCCTTGGTAAAGGTTAAATAATTAAAAAAGGAGGAGTGATCGCGATGATCACTCCTCTCTTTTTTAAAACGCGTATTGAAACAGCCCGTAATAGAGAGGACCGATCATAATTAGTGCCGTAATGCCGAATATCGCTGGTCGAGCGGCTCTAGGAATCTCGTTCGCGTCTTCATTAAACTTTTTAAGTCCATACGCTAGATCCCAGATCAGTCCGCCTATGAAAACAAATTTCCATAGAAGTGGCGTGAAGAGCTCATTGCTCGTAACATACCCGAACAAGCCGATCCACGTAATGATTGAAATAACAAAATCTAGTTTCGCAGAGTGGGTCTTGTAACCGCCTTTGATGAAATAGCCGATGGCAAAAGCACCTATAATCCCTAGATAGATCGTCCATAGAATGTCTGTCATAATCCTCTTGTCCCCTTTTTTCTGTCTGTGATTTTATTATAAATCTTACATTTACTTCCGAAAAGGTGTGTTGCTGAACTTTTAGTTATATTAAAAAAGCAACTTCGCCTAGGAAGTTGCTTTACTTTTGTGTTGTGGGTGGTTTTACGGTACGTGTTTTTATATTTGTTACACGTTCACCGGTAAATGGTGTGTGACCACCTGTAAATGGCTGCTGACCACCTGAAACGATGCTCACACCACCGATAAACACCCCTCGACCACCTGAAAATCACACATAACCACCTACAACCCGCACAAACATAATCTACCGAAACCTCTTTCACACGAAAATCACACTCAATCTATATGTTTTACCTGTAAATTCTCAAATATAGCTTCTCCACCTTCAGAAAACAGTGTGATTCCCTGATCATGATGCTCCGGATACACTAAGCTAGAGTGCGCGACTCGTCCATCATCTACAAACACTTCCACACTTGTCTTATCCACGAGGATTTTCAAGTGAACGTTTTGCTTTCCAGAAGAAAATGGCGCTTTGCTCTCTACATATTGTCCGCTTTTATCCGGTTGATTAGCAGCGGATCGATTCACATAAGAAAACTGCCCTTCACTATGAATCCCAACATCAATATGACGATTCTTGTCTTCGGACTCTCGAAGTCTCAAACCAATATTCTGGCTGTCTTCCCAACTGATATCTGTTTCTAACACGTACGAATCTCCAGATACATCGAGCGTTTTTTCTCCATCCACTTTAATCTGCTGGAAGAAATCCCTATAACTTGTTAAGTTCTCTAACGCTGCAACCGGTTGTGACGCTAAATAATATCGATCCGCGTTAGCATCATGTTTCAACTGAAGTTCACGCACCACAGAATCCATACCGTTAAAATCTTCTTTCCTCGTCGGCGTTTCATGCGGATAGCTCCAATTGTTCATCCAAGCGAGCGCATATCTTTTCGCATCAGGATCACTCTTCTCTCCTTCATCAAACGTTACGCCGCCATACCAATCAAAGCCGTGATCCAGCCACTCGGGATCTTCATGATCAACGGCAAAGAATTCTCCGTTAAAATCGCCCGTCCAATACGCGTACGTGTTCGGTTTTCCAGACGCGAGACCGTTCGCGCTCACACCGAGCACCCATTTCAACGTTCCATCTTCACCACGCATCAAAAAGAGATCAGGACATTCGATCAATCCGATATCCTTCATTTGAAAATCGCTCGTAAATCTCCAGTTTTTCAGATCATCCGACTCATAAAATCCGATTTTCGTCCCTTCTGCCATCAGCATGATCCATTTTTTACGCTCATCATCCCAGACGACTTTAGGGTCTCTAAAATCCTTCGTTCCCGGGTTATCTAAAACGGGGTCCTCGCCATGAGGCTTAAACGTCTTTCCTTCATCCGTACTGTACCAGAGAAACTGCTTCTGTTTTCCTCCGTCTTTTGAAGGCTGTGTCAGAATAGCGATAAACGCATTCTTCCCGAACCCAGCGGTATTTTCTTTATCGATTACTACAGAACCTGACCATACATCTCCGTTATCGTTCGTAAATTTCGGAATCGCCACGCCTTGATCCCTCCAGTTCACAAGGTCTTCTGACGTTGCATGGCGCCACTCTGTTCCATTTCCATCTGGATAATTTTTGTTATACAGATAGTAGTAATGATATTTCCCTTTATAATAGACCGGCTTCTGAGGATCGTTCTTCCACTTATCAGGCGTTGTAAAATGATAATCTGCCCGGTACGATGGATCGTTCTCCTTTTTCGGAACCGGCTTACTAGATTCCTTCACTAAATGATTCACGAGTAATATGCCTGCCAACAGTAAACAAAAAATAAATAATAATGGCCATTTGTCATTCTTATACATACGCTAACCTCCTAGTAATCCCTAAATAAAAAGAAATGCCATCTCTGGCATTTCCTTTTTGGTTGATTTGTAGGGTAGGTCGAAAATTGAATGATAGAAAAATCTTTTTTACTTCGTTAATTGTCCTTGTTCAAGGATGCTATTTTTCACAACAGATGTGTGTGGGCCTTTGATGTTCATCTCGAAGCTTGGTGCAAATGTTGATTTACGATCTTCGAAAAAGCCTCTGTTTGTCATGTAGCTTGTTACAACGACATTGTCGCTATTTTCTTGTGGGATCGCGTAGTGTGCATACGTCCAAGTGATGTCTTTCGGATCTTGGTCTTGGTGCAGCACAATACCCGTTTTGTTCAACGGCTTGAACGGGCCGTCTAGAGAGTTCGCAGAATATCCAAGCATGTAGATGTCTCTGTCATCAATGCCATCGATTGTCATTTTAGAACCACGACTGCTCGTGAAGAGGTACCATTTCCCATCTTTCTTAAAGATGTTTGGTCGCTCGATCTCATCTGTTACCGTGTTGGATACGATAAGTGGCTTCATCACTTTCTTCACAGAATAATCGTCGTTGATCTCGATGATTCCGATCGCACCGTTTGCCTTTTCAGCTGTTTCTTTCTTATCGCTCGCTAACAGCTTCTTCTTTTCAGCTTGGAAGAAAGCATTGCTCTTTCCGTAGTATGCTTGGTTATAAAGAGATTTTTCTCCTTGGTAACCTGTTTCAGTACCTGTGTTGGCTTCAAACACTAAATATTTGCGTCCATCTTCTTCAATATAGTGAGGATCTCTGAACGTATGGTTGTCGTTGTAGTCCCCGCCACCGAACGCTTTGTCAACCGTTTGGTACATTTTGCTGTCTCCGCCTTCAAAGATAGACTTGTAATCTTCTACACCGTCGACCTTAAGCGTTTTGCTATCAGGTTGAGAAAGGTTTACTTGTGCAGTTGTTAATGTTTGTTTACCAAAACGATCTTGATCTGGCTTGAATGCTTCACGGTTTGTGTAGAACAAACGAACTTCGCCATCAGAAGTGAACGTTGCAGATCCTGACCACTCTTCAGATTGACGCTCTAAGTATTTATCGTTTGCTTTGAACTTGTCATCGTCCTCGAAAACACGTCCAGCATTTTTCCAAGCATCGATTGATTGGTCATCTGCTTTTTTATAAAACATGTAGATGAACGTGTCGTTTGGGTTCTTCGGGTCACCCGCTAGACCGAAAACGATGTGATAGCCTTTATATTCAGCCACCGTTCCGTCAGCGTTTTGAAGTGGCCACGTATCCCACACGTCCATGTCGATCTTCTTACCGTTCTCATCCACTTTTTTAGCGGACTCAACGTTCTTAATCGTTGATGCATCAAATTTGGGCACCGTATATTTTGGATCCTTATGCTGATTGATCATTTGTTTCATGTCGTAGCGCGTGATCTGTGAAGTTCCGTACGTTTCTTTAAAATCTGAAGGGGTTTGTCCTGACGCAAATGTAGTCGACCCGCCTCCTAATAAAATCGCAGTACTGAGTGATACGACAGCTACTTTTTTCGCCATATTACGATAGTTCATACGTATTCCTCCTATGTGATTTTCGTTGGTCCTTTTCTAGCAGTTCCAACCTGTTGTGACTTGCAAGTACAAGTATAGGGGAGGTTGCGGCATGTAGATATGGCATGGATTGATGAGGATTTCGTCTTAAATTGATATCTCGTAAATGTTGTTGGTGGAAAGCGTCATTAGATTGATAAGTTGTTACTGTGTAAGATGCAAGACAGGTAAGAATATTAATTACTAAACACCGAGGTGGCTCACCGCAAGTTCCCTACAAGGGAGATCCACCACTTTCACATCAAAAAAGACCCCTTATCAAGGAGTCTCATCATTTTTGTGCTTTTCGTGCTCTGTCCCAAGAAAGCTGAAATTCGCGCAACAGCTGATTACGTGTCAATTGTTTACCAACATACATCTGCATGGCAGATCCGAACTCTTCTTTCACCCCTGCGGGAAAGCCGTTCCAGTTGGCATCCAACGTGTCGCCTTTTTCGTATGCCGCTATCGTCTCTTTTGCAAGCGGACCTAGCTTTTCCGTTTTAATGTTTTTAAAAACCGGGATGAACTTAAAACGCTCCGTAATGAACGTTTGTCCTTTTTCCGAATTCACCATCCAGTTTAAAAAACGCTTCGCTTCTTTTTTATCTGAAGAATCTGCCTGTTTGTTCACGACCCAATAGTTCGGCACGCTCACAACAAGCTGATCGGTTGGTTCATCATTGATCGGTATCGGCATGAAAGCAACATCCAGATCAGGAGCTCGTTCATCGATCATCGGTTGAATCCAGTTTCCTTGCAGAATCATCGCGGTTTTTCCTTTTGCGAATAGGTCCACTTCCATGTTGTAATCCGTCGTTAACGGATCAGCATTTCCGTATTTCAGCGTAACATCCAATAGATCAATCACGTCCTGAAACAGTGGATTATCCGGAATTTGCACTTCACCTGCATTCAACTTTTTTATAAAAGCATCAGGATCTTTCTGTCTCGCAAAAGCCACATTTAATAGGTGGACACCAAGCTTCCAGTCCTCGTAATAGCCGGTTGCGAACGGGGTGATTCCTTTTCGCTCTAATTTTACCGCTGCATTTTTTAACTCTGGTAATGTCTTTGGTACTTGTTCTACACCAGCACGTTGAAACAGCTGCTTATTGTAAATAAAGCCATAGCCTTCTAAATTCATAGGCATTCCGTACACGTTGCCGTCCATCTTGATCGCGTCAAGCGTACCTGGATACGCTTCCTGGACCCATTGCTCTTTTGATAGGTCCTCTAAATACGGCCGCCACGTCTCAGCATTTCCATACCCCGTGTTTGTAAAAATGTCCGGCCCCTTACCTGAAGCCAGTTCTGCTTTTAAGTCAGAATAATCATCTGCCGCTCCTCCGACCGTACGAATCCGTATATCAATCTCAGGATTTTCTTTTTCATAGACTTTCGCGAGCTCTTCAAATTCAGAGGCGATCTCTACTTTCGGGTTTCGGATATCAAGTACAACCTTTTTCTCTATCTTTGCTTCTTTTGGGGGCTTTGAATCACTTTCTTTCTGACAGCCTGCAAGAAGAATCGCTATCATACCAATGGTTACATAATGCTTTTTCATGTTTTCTGGAATCACCCCTTTCTATTTAAAATCTCTGCTTACGATTTTTCACCATTTCGAAACTCAAACGGTGTTATCCCTACTTCTTTTTTAAAAAGCTTAGAAAAGTATTTTTCATCTTGATAGCCGAGCATCGTTGATATCGAAAAGATGCTTTCATCACTTTCCTTCAACCAACGTTTCGCCTGGTCAATCCTTAATTTTGTTATATATTTCGATAACGTCATGCCTGTTTCTTGTTTGAACTTGCGAGAGATATGCTCCCGACTAAAAAAGAACCGGTTCGCTAGTCTTTCTAAACTCACATCTTCCATGTAGTATGTTTCAACATACGAAATAATATCGTTCATGCGCTGTTTCGCTTCAAGTTCGTCCAACCGCTGGATCGATCGGTAGTTTTGATTTTCAAGCTCACTTTGAAGATCGTTATATTTTTCGTGAATCTCTTGAAGTGACTGCAGCTCGCCCTTTACGAGGCGCACCGGAATATCAAGCTCACGGCTCAAACGCTCTTCTACCAAAAACCACTCTTCCGGCAAGGTGATGAGCACACTTTGGTTACTATCACCCGGGAGCATTACAGCGTTCCCGATTTTCTGATCCACCAACTCATCAGCAAGTTTTTCGATAAAAGGCGCAGGCTGATGCATTTGATAGAACGATAACAATGTAAAATCATATCTTTCCGATGGTGGCAGGTTCGAGGCGATAAGTTCGAGGTCTGCTGGCTCACCGAGACAAGCCGCTAAAACCGTTTGACTCCATCGAATCTTGACCGCGTCCTCTTGGTACACACGAGACTTTCTTTCCTCATCATAAGCGGCAACTGCTTTTTTCAGCACGTTGTTAAACGCCTCATCCTCGACCGGTTTTAATAGATAATCGAAGCTATTATGCTGAATGGCTTTTCTCATAAACTGATAATCGTCATAACCTGTAATCAAGATAACCTTGCCTTCATACGAGATAGAATCCAACCACTCGATCAGCTCTAAGCCACTCATTCCCGGCATCTTAATATCTGTAAAAATAATCTCCGGCTGCTCTTTTTCAATAACCTTCTTCGCTTCGTTTCCGTTCGCTGCTTCCAAGATCTCCGTTATCCCGTGTTCATCCCATTTCCCGATATACCGAATCACATCGCGGACATTGAACTCATCGTCAGCTATCAACACCTTCATTTGTTTACCTACTTTCTGTCACTAAACTCTGGGCTCATCCCTAGAATCTTTTGGAATGACAATCGTTACCGAAAAACCTTGTCCATTCGGCTGATCCACTAGGAAATCAGCTCGCTTGCCATAGTTTAGAATCAGTCGCTGATATATATTCTTCAGCCCAATATGTTCGTTTACAGGGGTACCTTCCGCTGGCGATCGATAAATGTTTTCTCGTAAACGATCTAATTCGCTTTGTGTGATTTCAGGACCATCACTATTTTCAACAACAAGATAGAGAGAATCTCCTTTTAACTCACCCGAAACCGTCAGTTGCGCTTCGTAATAGCCCTCTTCATACACATGCTTGAAAAAATTTTCGACAAGCGGTTGTAAAATCATACTTGGAATCCTATTCTCAAGTACCTCGTCACTGAAATTCAGCTCATAATGAAGCTCTTTTCCGAATCGGGCCTGTTGCAGATTGAGGTAGGCCTTCATATAGTCCACTTCATTCTGCACGGTCACCCACTGATTCGCTTGCATGGAATAACGCATCATCTTAGACAGCGATGTAATCAGTCCATACACTTGCGGAGACTTGGAACGAAGCGCCACCGCTCCGATCGATTGCAGAGCATTGAACAAAAAGTGTGGATTCACTTGTGACTTCAACGCACGAAACTGATTTCTCCGATTCTCAATTTCCAACTTATATTCACGATTAATATGAAGATTGATCCGATCCGTCATGTCTTTAATATGTCGTTCCAAGTGTCCGATCTCATCTTGACGATCGTTCTCAAAAGGAATCTCGATATGTCCCCCTTCGATCCCGCGCACCTTCTCACTCAGTTCCCGAATCGGCCGAGAAATTTTATATGAGATGAAACTGATCATGAGTAGACCTAAAAGGCCAACACCAAGGCCGACGATGATATTGATAGTCGCCGTTTTCCGAACATCGCGGAACAGTACGTCACTCGGCGTCTTTTTCACTAATTTCCAGCCTTCAATCGGTCCATCTAATGTCTTTGTTAGCGATATTTCTTTATCTGTTGTACCTTTTTCGATTCGATTTTGTAAGTCGGATGGAACCCGCTTACCTATTAATGAAGCATCCGTCGCATACATGATTTCATTTTGGTCATTGATCAGATAAGCTGATGACCCATTTTCTCCCGCTAAGTTACTCACGATTTTTGAATACTCACCTAAACTAATGTCCATCGTCATGATTCCAAGAAACTTGTCAGACGGCACTTCCTTTATTTTATGATGAATGCTTAACACCTTCGTCCGATCTGACTCTGGAATAATCGCAGCATTGTTGTAGTTTTTTATCACATGTGGCAGCTCGATCACATAATTTTTATTGGATTTAAACAATTGTTTAATGTGTTCTTGGTTCAGTAGATCCGGCTGTGATTTTCGTGTACTAACAGTCGCGTTATATACGGTAAACGACTCTTTTCCTTCATTTAAATAAAACCGGAGCTGGCGAATCTCATTTCTCGTTAAGTAAAATGTCTCAATACTCTTCTCGACAGAATCCTGATCAAAGTAGATCGAGTCTTCAAATCCCTCCGTAAAAATTCGAAACAGATCCGGATTTCGATACAAGATGTACGGGAGGTTCACCATGTCATCAAAATATTGTTGGAGGTCTTCCGCATTCTTCTCCAGCTGCATCTGGCTGTTGTTCAGTTCATATTTCTCAACACTGTTCTTCGTATAAGCATAAATAATAAATATCGTTAAAAAATACGGCACGATAATAAAACCTAGCAGCATGAGCAACAAACGACTATGTATACTTTTCACGCGCGACCTCCTTTACATGAAGTTTTTCCTTTTATTGTGCAATCAAAACGAGGTTTGGATGTTTAAGTTGTTCGTGGTGGTGGGTGGTTTTGTGAGGATTTGGGGTGGTGTGGGATGAGCTGTAAGAGATTCTTCGCAAGATATTTTGAATTGGACAGATTATGTTGGAGTTTGGACAGATTACGTGGACAAACAGACAGATTAATCATTGAATCCGACAGATTGCAGTCGCCAACCATATGATCAGCCCGGATGTAGACGCAATTTCGGGGTGCACCCGTACCTCTACAAGGCCTTACTATCGACTTTCATGAAAATACTGTCCACTTTTTGCATTTTACTGTCCACTTTCGATGAAATACTGTCCACTTTTATAAATTTACTGTCCACTTCGGTACTTTTACTGTCCACTCCAACTCTCCCCCCCACCCAAACCCTATTTTTAACATCATTCTCGGTATTGCCACCACACTCAAAATAAGTTACCATTAAAGGGGTAACTTTTATTATTCAACTTAGAAGAAGGTAGATAAATATGAACAAACGTGTCTATTTGTTAACGATTGTTTCGTTTGTGGTTGGGATGGTCGAGTTAATAATTGGCGGCATCCTTGACCTGATCGCTGACGATCTTGGCGTTAGTCTCGGTAAGGCGGGCTTTCTGATCACGATCTTCTCACTCGTGTTCGCTATCGCGGCACCTATCCTGCTTACGATGACAGCTCATATCGAGAGAAAACGACTAACGATCATCTCTTTATTTGTGTTTCTAATAGGTAACGCACTCGTGATTGTGAGTCAGACGTATTCGATGCTGCTCATCGCACGAATTTTATCTGCGGTTAGTGGTTCGTTACTCGTTGTACTTTGTGTGACGATGGCATCTAACATCGTGGAAGAAAAATACCGAGCGCGCGCGATCGGTGTTGTGTTCATGGGAATCAGCGCTTCGCTCGTACTCGGCATTCCGGTCGGTTTAATGCTTGGAAATGCGTTCGGATGGCGCGCACCGTTCATCTTGATCACAGCACTTACCGTTCTTTCCATACTCGGGGTGCATTTCTTCATGAATACGTTGGCTCCAAAACCGGCTATTCCGATCAGAGAACAGCTACGTACATTAAAAAACAGACGAATCTTGTTTGCTCAGATCACATCATTCCTGTTCTTAGCTGGTCACCTAACGCTATACGGATACCTGACTCCGTTTTTAAAAATGACGCTTGGACTTAACGGAACATGGGTCAGCATCGTATACTTAATATTCGGTGTAGCCGCGGTCTTTGGCGGCGGAATCGGTGGTATGCTTGCTGACAAATTCGGCACAAAACCTACGATTATTGGCGTTATTATTGTTTTTGCGGTCTCAATCTTTATGATTCCATATACAACTTTTGCTTTTCCGCTATTTTTAGTGGTTATGGTCATTTGGAGCATGCTTAGCTGGGCAATCACGCCGGCGATGCAGAGCTATCTGATCGAGTCATCACCTGAAACGTCCGATATTCAGCAGAGTCTGAACAACTCGGCGCTTCATTTCGGGATCGCGTTCGGGTCCATGATCGGCGGAATCGTGATTGAGAACGCATCAGTCGAGAACAACGCAACGGTCGGCGGACTGCTGATCATCTTAGCACTTGGAACCGCTGTGCTTTCTATGACAAAAAAAGCACGCCGCTCCCGAGAATCTGCACATACTATTAGCTAGGTTGCGAAAACTATGGCATGATGAAGGTAGAGAAATTTTTGGTAAGTTATCAATTCCTGAGGAGGTGAAACCATTACAATCGTAACGATGTAATGGTGAACAAATGAGTATTCATATCGGCGCAAAACAAGGTGAAATCGCAGAAAGCATCCTATTACCAGGGGATCCGCTTCGTGCAAAATATATTGCAGAAACATTTTTAGAAGACGTAACATGCTATAACGAAGTTCGCGGCATGCTTGGATTCACAGGAACATACAAAGGAAAACGCGTATCTGTTCAAGGGACAGGCATGGGGATTCCATCGATCGGGATCTACACAAACGAGTTAATCCGTGAATATGGCGTGAAAAATTTGATCCGCGTTGGTACGTGTGGCGCGATACAACAAGACGTGAAAGTACGTGACGTAATCCTTGCGATGACAGCATCAACTGATTCTCGCATGAACCACTTGGCGTTTCCTAACATCGACTTCGCACCTTGTGCAAACTTCGATCTTTTAAGAAAAGCGTATGAAGCTGGAACAGCAAAAGGCTTAAAGATCAAAGCAGGTAACGTGTTAACAGCGGATCTGTTCTACCGAGACAGCATGGATATCGTGAAAAAGCTTGCGGATAACGGTGTGTTAGCGGTTGAAATGGAAACAACAGCCCTTTACACGATCGCAGCGAAATACGGTGTGAACGCACTATCGATCCTAACAGTAAGTGACCACATCTTCACAGGTGAAGAAACAACATCGGAAGAGCGCCAAACAACGTTCAACGATATGATCGAGATGGCTTTGGAAGTTGTGAGTACTCAAGAATAGTAAAAAGTAGATAAGCAAAAAAATGCAATAGTAACAATTAGCCATCTAATTCATTTATGGGAATTAGATGGCTTTTTATTTTAATAGAATCAAACGAACTTGACGTTTTTTGTCGAATAATAATTTTATCCAAAAAATGGGACGCGAGAGGTTTTCGTTAATTTCATATCGAATTTGTACTCTAGTTTAAAAAATTGGGGGAATTAAGAAAATGAGTGTTCCAAAGAAAATGATAAGTATATGTGGTGCTTTAGGATTATTGTTTTGCACATCAACAACATTTGCCACGACTTCCGAGAACGTGTATAAAACTGAAAAAAAGGTATCAGGAAACTTGCAAGAACAGATTGTAAAAATTGAAGACAGTGGAGTTAAAAAAAAGGAAATCTTAACTAAATTTTATAACACCAAATCAAAGAATTACAAAGCAAATGAAGTAATTGTAAAATTTAAAAATAATACATCAATCAAAAAGCTTGGATCTGGATCTATGAACACCACTTTAGGTTTATCGAATTTAAAAGTGTTAAATAATCAAGGAACACATGTCCTAAAGTTCTCTAAAAATAAAAAAATGATTGATGTATTACAAGAATTGAATGCATCTCCAAATATTGAATATGCCGAGCCAAACTATCTGTATCAACCAACCACAGTTAAAGACCCTCTGTATAAAAATTTATGGGGGCTGAAGAATACTGGACAAGAAATATTGGATCAAGTTGGTAAAAAAGGGATTGATATGAATGTGGAAGCAGCTTGGGCTAAAACAAAAGGAGACTCCTCACTTGTAATTGGGGTGATAGATTCTGGAATTGATATTAATCATCCTGACCTAAAAGATAAAATTTGGGTAAATCCTGGAGAAGTACCTAATGATGGGATCGATAATGATAAAAACGGATATATAGATGATATAAATGGATGGAATTTTTATGATAAGAATAATAATTTATTCATTCGAGGAGAAGAAGATTTTCACGGTACCCATGTTGCTGGGACAATAGCAGCAAAAGCGAATAATATCGGTGTGATTGGGGTCGCTCCAAACATAAAAATTATGCCTCTTAAGTTCCTTGGTCCTTGGGGGGGTTCTGAATCAGATGCTATTCTTGCTATAGAATATGCAAAAGCAAAAGGAATTAAGATTCTAAATAACTCATGGGGTGGAGAGGAGAACGGACAAGCTTTAAAAGATGCTATTAAGAATTCAGGGACTCTTTTTATTGCTGCAGCAGGAAATGACGGTATGGACACTGACTCCTCTCCAATGTATCCAGCAGCTTATGATCTTCCTAATATTCTTTCTGTAGCCGCAATTAACAACAAAGGAAATCTATCATCTTTTTCTAATTTTGGTGCTAGAAGTGTAGATGTTGCTGCTCCAGGAGAAGGTATACTCAGTACCTTTCCTATTATAGAAAAAGATTATTCTACCGCTTACGAATATCTTGATGGAACGTCTATGGCTACCCCCCACGTTACAGGAGTAGCAGCATTAGTAAAAAGCGTAAACCCTTCTTATAGTCCTGGGCAAATAAAGGATGCTATTATGCGCACGACAACAAAGCTTTCTTCTTTAACAGGAAAAGTAAGTACAGGGGGACTCGTGAACGCAGGGAAAGCCGTAAATTTTGAGGCTGATTCTGAAATTCCTGGTATTGCATGGAAAGAATCAAGTATTCAATCCACACTTGATTCTATTAAGGACAAGAATGATGTGTATTCTATCAAACTATTAAAGGGAGAAAAGTTAAAGACAACACTTAAAGGTGATGCGGGTACTGACTTTGATCTATATTTGTATAATGACACGGCAAAGACTGTAAACTCGAGCAACGGTATAGTTGCAAGCTCAGAAATTGCAAACTCATCCAATGAAACAATTACTTTTACAGCGCCTAAGACTGGCACATATTATTTAAATGCCTATTCGTATAAAGGAACTGGAAAATATACTCTTGCTGTTACAGAAGGCATTGGGGCTGGGACATACGAGAACAAAAGTCAATATTTTGGATATAATGGAACTTGGAAAAATATATCAGATGGAAGTGCGTCTTCAAGTTCATACACAATTACTAACCACACTGGCTCCGCTGTAAAAATTGTTTTTAATGGTACAGGAGTCTCTTACAAAGCTATTAAAAATTACAAACAAGGAATTGTAAAAGTAACCTTAGATGGTAAATCAACAACGCATAGTTTGTACGCCCCTAATCCCAAATACAAAGAAAATATCTTTGATAAAAAAGGATTACCTGCAGGAAAACATGTATTAACGATTGAATGGACTGGCCAAACAGATCCTATGGCCCGGAAAACTTCTACGGAAATAAATGTAGATTCTATCACTGTTATCAAATAAATTTATCCATTCTTAATAGGAAAAAATACGAAATAAATAGCCACACCCCTTGTTAGACACATTCTAACTTAGGGGATGTGGCTTTTATTTGGCTCAAGATATCCATTGATTTTTAGTACCTCAACTTCATCAATACACTCTTAATCTCTTCATCATTCATCATCAGTTCTGAATGTTTCTCCGTAATTTTAGCCAACGCCACATCGTGATAAAAGAATTCAATGAAAACTTTAATGAATGGTCGAGATTTGGTCTTCAATGCTTGCCAGCTCTGACTTTCCATCCCTGCAAAAATCACTTCTGTTTCATCGACGACAACAAGACGAAAACGCTCAAGCGAGTGATGCTCTTGCGCAGGAATCAACGTGTGCACATGAGACAGCGTCGACTCCAACTCTCCCACCACAAGCACTTCCACATCCACGCCCTGCTTTTCCTTTTCTTGCAGAATTGGAAGGATCTCTTGAATATCTTCTTGCCAGCATGAAACCCGGATTGATCTCTCCGCTGTATCCAAAAGCTGCTTCGTTTGCGCTCGAATTGACGAATCCACTTTCAGACTCCAAACGTGTTCATCGTAAAACGTTCGCTTCGACGTATTATTTTTAAGTTGCTCCACGTTTTCCTGAAATTCTGTCGTCAGCTTCTCGATTACGATCGATAGCGGCAGCGCGGTATACAACTTCTTCTTCTCTGAGACCGAATCTAACACCATGCCTTTTTCGATCATGCGCGATAGCACTTCATATATCTTGGATTTCGGGACACCCGAGTATTTAACGATATTCGTCGCATCCATCGGCTCCTCGCTTGACGCAAGAACCTCGAACACCTGACTTTCGTATTGTGAAAAACCGAATTTTTGTAGCATGATTCCTCCTGAATACGGTTTAAATAAGTATAAGAATTCTAGACTATTTCATAATAGCATGTTTAACACTACTATCCACAAGTCGAACAGTGTCCACTAACGAGTATTTTTATTCACGAGAGATTAATAAAAAATCCGCGAAATTATTTCTCATCATTATAATATTCACAAGGATAAATTTTATAAGATCCGTTCACTTCTTCTAGATAAGCATATTCTTGATAATCTTCCTGTGTAAAGTGTATTACTGTACCGACTGGCAATCGAGATCCATAATAATCTTTCTCATTATCAAAAGAGCCTTTAAATTTCCCCTGGATTTTTAACGGTATCGCTTCACTTTTATCTACTTCGGACTCAGTTCGTTCAAAAACACATATTCTAGCTGTAGATGCATCAATAATAAAATCGGTATCTCTTTCTAAAAGTTTTTCACCCTCATGTAATACTTTTTTTTTCCTTCTTCATCTAACTTAGCGATCTGTCTTGCTCCTTGAACTTTTGGATCTTCACTTTCATAAGTACAACTACTAATAACCAACAGAAGTAAAAAGCACAATAAATTCTTCAGAACATTACCTTCTTTCCACGAATAATCAAATACAACTCTCTATTCTGTTAAGAGCATACGCTTCCTTCTTAAAATATGGAATATTTTAACTTAATCTGAAATCACCCGATATATATAGAAAATAATAAAAGAGGAATACAAATGGAAACTGCAATAAATCTATTATTAACATTCATCGGAAACATCATTTCCGTATGGATTATATTTGAGGTCATGGAAAAACTGCTAGAAGTGAAAATGCCACGCCCAAAACGGAGAAAGTTTTTTTGGCTGATCGTCACCTTATCCACATTATCTAGCTACTTCCTAGGTTTTTAATCAATCACAATTAAAAAGCACCCCTCTACAACCAGGAGTGCTTTCCTTCTATATAAATTGTTATCTCGGCAACGTAAACTTCGCTTTTTTCTCGCCAAACAGGTACTTTCCGTCTCCAAAGAACGGTCCAACCTCTAAATCAAACGACTTAAACAATTGGAATTCGTCTTTACGGAACAAGAATACCGTGTACTTTTCTTTCTCTTCGCCTGGCTTCACACTCTTCGGATCGCGTGGCTCTGCGAATGCATTGCTTAATGCTGATCCGCGGTCTTTATCGATGGTTACTTTTCCAGGTACGTTATAGATGTCGATCTCTTTTTTACCATTGTTTTTGATCATCGTTTTAACTGTTAATGCAACCAACTCTGCATCTTCAAAGCGCGATTCGTTACCCGCTGTTGGGATGACTTCTGTGTACTGAACGCCTTCTAACGTCACTTCCATGTCACCGACTGTTTGCTTTTGTCCGATGCCTGTTTTCTCGAAAATCATCTTCTTATCCGCTAGGTTGTTAGCTGACATCAAGTCTGGATAGAACTTTTGCTCACTTGCGGATGCTTTCGCTTGTTCCCCGCTATATGCAAAATCAAAGATCTTTTCTTGCATGAAATCTTGCATGCCGCTGAAGTCTTTGTTTGGTGCAGCGCTTGCTTCAATAACGAACTTTGGTTTTACACTCGTCATCGTTTGGTAATCCGCTTCTGTAATCATGAACGTAATCAGACCAGAAGTCTTTTCACCCGCTTTATACATGTTGGTATTGCCGTCGATGCCCTCAGTATATGTTTTCGGACGCAATCCTTTTCCTTCTTCAATAAAATTTCTTGTGTTTGACGGAATGTACGTAAGATTATCAGTTAAACGAATGTTCGTTGTTCCGTTAAAATAAACATCTTTTCCAGATTGATTATCCACCGACATGCGTGCCGTTAGGATATATCCGTTTGGTGAATCATCAAAACGTGCAGCTGTTGACTCGTTCATGCCCGTCACTTTTACAAGCTGGTACTCATCGATCGTTACTTTAAAGCCGCTACCTTCATTCACGAAGCCAGGGTTGCTATTTGTATATAGGACTTCAGCTTTTCCACCTGTATCTTCTTCTATGTATGGGTTCAACACTTCGCCCGAATCACTGCTTGCTGGCTCTTCCTTTTTTTCTTCTTGTTTCTCTTCTTTTTTAGGTTCGTCAGCAGCTTTTGCTTTCTCTTCAACCTTCACTTCTTTTTCTTCTTTATCTCCTGATGCTTTCTCGCTATCGCCACATCCACTTAGCATGAGGACAGCAGATAGTCCTGCTACAACAACGAACTTAGATTTAGACTTAGCTTTTAACAAACCGACCACTCCTTTTATTTATATATCTTCCAATTTCTTCACATTTTCTTATTTACCATTTTTCGACAGATGTGAAACCTAATTATATGTAAAAATATGTATTTCACTCAAAAACACAACTCTCTGATCATACACTTAATGGCTAATTTACTCTTAAGTCAAAAGAACAAATTGGTAGAAAATGTATCATTTTTACTATTTCTAAAGAACATTTCAATGCATGAAGGAAGTAGGCATAGTGTCCTCTTCTTAAATCCAAAAGTAGGGAATAGGACAATTTTCGCGATGAATACAGTGATTGAGGGAGGTGGGTAATGAAAAAATACGTGTTTGCAGGCGTTCTCTTTCTGATATGTATATTATCGGGATGAGGTGATCCTGTTCAGGACGATTTACTGAACTATGTAAACAAGGAAATGCCTACTATCGGTAAAGAAGAATCATCTATTATAGGAGTATATGAAAATGTGACAGGTTCCAATTATACCGATGACCAAACGCTCTATGATGCGCTGAAGGTGGAGATCATACCTTCATACAACGTGTTTATTAAAGAACTTGAAGCAGTGGAAATTGATACGGAAGAACTGCGAAAATTACATGAGAATTTTATTGAGGCAGCGAATATACAAGCAAGTGCATTCTTACTGATGGTGTCCGCCATCGAAAACCAAGACAGCACAATGATTAATGTGGCAAATGAAAAACTAAACACTGCTCGTAAAATGAGGAGAGACTATAAGAATGATGTGGAAAAGTTGGCAAAAAAACATGATGTGAAGCTAGAAAAAAAGTGAAACTAAACCCCTTCGTGTTATGAAGGGGTTTAGTTTTTTGGAGTCTTTGAGGCTTTCCAAGTATTCCACCACATCCATTTTCGCGTGAAAATCCAAATAGAAGGATTGATTAGATAAAGTCTCGCTGTGTATTTTTCCCATGAAGCAAGCAAGATTATAGCTATAAAGGCGACCTGTGGTGAATACAAAACATGATCAACAATTCCTGTTAAGAATATCGCAGGCAAAGATAGAAGAAAGACATCCAGATATTTCTTGTCTGTTTTTTTGGAAAGATATAGCCATAGAACCTTATATCCATTGATGAACATAACGATTAAAAAAGCAATTCCTCCAAGTGCCCCGTACTCTGCAAACATACTAATAATGACGTTATGTGCATGTGGTACTTTTTCGTGATAATGATAGAAATATTCTTGATAAAATCCAATTGGTGAAATTCCAAATAAGGAATGATTTTGCCAGAGATTGAACGAATTTCTCCAGATTTCTTGTCTTAGATCAGCAGATTTTATCAGTTCGTTATACCTTGGCATAAAGGCTACAATTAATTCATGATGTAACGCTAAAATATTTATGAGTAAGACAGCAAATAACTTGTTCCACCTAAATACGAAAAGAATGACTATAATGATAGAAACACAAAATCCTCCTCTTGAACCAGTTAGAAGTATGGCATGTAAAAAGAGAGCAACGCATGCTATCAACATTCCCAAAAAAATCAATTGATGCTTTCTTATACATTTAAGAATTTCAGCGAGAAGTAAGGATAATCCGAACAACAGTAATGCGACAGAGAAATTAGGATTATACGCCGCTCCCATTAGTCTTTCATATTCCTGAATTTGAGGGTAACCTATAAGCGATGTACCCATCAGAAGGCTTGCGATGGGATGTGTCATCAGAATTTGCTGAAATGGATACAAACAATAAAAGTAAAATCCTCCCCCAATTGTTAACCACTTAAATGATGTAAATGACCTTTGTACCCCGTCTGTAGTCATTTTTATATAAATTCCCATATATGCAAGAATGAGAACTGTTACTAAGAAATACGAGTAGTCTTTCATATAGAAGGAAGAGCCTATAGTTGAAAGAAACAGACATCCTAATAAAAAGAGGCCAGGTGTAAAGTGTATGAATCGTGCTTCTTTCCATACTCGATGTAAAGAGTACCACCCTATAAACACTAGACACATCAGACCTATAGGTGGCAAGGTAAAACTCAATGCTATACTTATTTCGAAATGATATTTCTTTAGATTCTTGTAAACAAACTTCATATTATTTACCTCATAAAGTTATACGTTCAAACACAATCAAATATTTAATCATCATACTAAAAAATGGTTGACTAATACTGTTATTTACAATAACAATGTGTATTCTTAACATGATTTACATGTACCAAATAGTTTAATGAGCTTTGTAAGTCACAGTAAACCTCGCCGATCTTGAATCATTCACTAAACAGACGACACCTTCAGATAAGTATGTAGATTCCCCAAAAACAGGACCACATTGGAAGTTTGTCATCAGACCTTGTTTTTAAATACCTATCAAATCATTAAACAGCAGACAAAACGTACTCTATTAACACATACTGAACTATTAAAAATATTAAGGGCATATTAAACTTTTAAATTCAAACTACATTCGACAGATTTCGACTTTAATTTGCATTATTACATGCTAAATTAATAATAGTGTGACTAATTTGAAGGGATTGTGATAGTATGGTTTTAAATCAAAAGTTTAAAAAATTGCTTGCTTCTTCTCTTGCTGTTGGGTTAATTTCTTCCCAAATCGCAGCACCAGCTTTAGCTGACGACCTAGTTCAAGGTAAGAAACATAAGTTTAAGGATCGTACGTTTAACCTATCGCTCATGCATACAAACGATACGCATGCTCACCTAGATACAGTGGCTAAACGCGTAACAGCCATTAAAGAGGTTCGCGCAGAAAAGCCAGATGCCCTACTTTTAGATGCTGGTGACGTATTCTCAGGTACTCTTTACTTTAACGAGTTTAAGGGACAAGCTGATCTTGAATTTATGAACCTAGTAGGCTACGACCTTATGACATTTGGTAATCATGAATTTGACCTTGGTGCTAGTCCTGAAGGTCACGAAGCGCTTGCTGATTTTGTAAAGAATGCAGATTTTCCTTTTGTTAGTTCGAATGTCGATTTTTCAAAAGACATGAATATGAAAGCCCTTACGAACAAAAGAATCCCGCTTAAAGCGAAAGACAGCAACATCTATCCAGCTGTTATCAAACGTGTTAACCATGAAAAAGTTGGATTTATTGGCTTAACGACAGAAGAAACTGCAGACATCGCAAGTCCTGAGAACGTTCAATTTAAAAACTATATCGAGTCTGCACAAAAAGCAGTTAAAGATTTAGAACGCCGCGGTGTTAACAAGATTGTAGCGATCACTCACCTTGGCTATGATGATAACCCTGAATATGATAATGACTTAACACTAGCGAAACATGTTGATGGAATTGATGTTATCGTTGGCGGACACAGTCATACACAGTTAAACGCTCCTGTTGTGATTAAAGAAGATGAAAAAGGCAAAGTGAAAGATTCCACGGTTATCGTACAAGCCTACCAATATGGTGATTTCCTAGGAACATTGGACGTGGAGTTCAACCGAAAAGGTCAAGTCATCAATCAATCTGGTAAATTAATTGAAGTAAAAACAAAAACGGACGATCCAGAAGCTGCGAAACTCTTACAAAAGTACTCTAGCAAAATTGCTGAACTAAAGAACACACCAACTGGTGGCGAAACGGCAAAAGCACTTGAGAATCCTCGTTCTGACAACGGCGGACCAAGTGTACGAAGCAATGAAACTGAACTAGGTAACCTCATCACAGATGGCATGTTAAACAAAGCAAAAGAAGTCAATCCAAATGTGTCGTTCGCCCTTCAAAACGGTGGTGGAATTCGTGCCCCAATCGATGCTGGTCCGATCACATACGGTGATGTTTTAACAACACTTCCGTTCGGTAACACGTTAGCAACGATGAAGTTAACAGGTGCTGAGATCAAGACAGCTTTAGAGCACAGTGTGAGCCAATCTCCGAAAGAAAGCGGCGGATTCTTACACGTTTCTGGTATGAAGTTTACGTATGACAGCACAAAAGCTGCTGGCAGCCGTGTACTTACGATGGAAGTAAAAAACGCTGATGATTCTTATACAGCAATTGATACAGCAAAAGAATATGTAATTGCAACAAATGCCTTCACAGCAAAAGGTGGGGATGGATACACAGTATTCAAAACCGCATATGAGCAAGGCCGCGTAACAGATCTTGGACTATCAGACTGGGAAAACTTACGTGATTATGTAGCGAAATTGAAGACGGTCGCTCCAAAAGTGGAAGGTCGTATTGTAGATGTAGCGAAAAAGTAAGACAGAAAACAAGCTGGCTCTATAAAAGAGTCAGCTTCTTTTTTTGTGGTGGTGACCCCTATTTTTCGATAAGTGTCTCGTCATTTTTAATATAAGCCTCACGCCGCTTAAGATAACGTAAGACTTGTATTCTCTTTAGCAGAACCATCATCAGAAAACCAAATACCACACCCAGCAATGCAATCCAGTTTCCCCGTATCAGCATGACCAAGTCACTTACAAACATATAGAAAAAAAAGGTGTACACAGTCGCTAGCATGATGTTAAAGAATTGCAGCTCCTTTATTCGTCTTATTTCAGAAGCTAATATAGGTTCTTTATTACGTGCAGAGAGAAGTTTCCACTCACGGGTTATGATGATGTATGGTTCAATAAACCAATTTACTATTCTTTTCATGTCATACTTATCCTAACTTTATAAGGTTTTACTACTATTATAAGCTGTCATTAATAATGTGGTAAGAGCAGAGATTCTCCCAATCACTGCAGTAAAAAAAGCTTGAGAATTCACCCAAGCTCCCTACGAGTAGGGTTCTAAAGCAAACCAAACTTATATATAGTCTGGGAACGAAACACTTCACCTTTTTCAAGAATATTAGACGGAAAATGTGGATGGTGAATACTATCTGGAAGACCCTGCGTTTCTAAGCAAAGACCTAGATATTTTCGAGACTGTACGCTTCTGATTTCAAAATCATTGTTTAACTTATTCCCCGTATATAAAACGACAGCAGGTTGATCTGTTTCAATGGTGAGGATCCTTCCACTTTCTTCATCACTTAATACTATTTCTTGATTATGATTTTCAGACAACAAAAATGGATGATCGTATCCATTACCCGCTAAAATATTCTGATCATGAGAAGAATTTACCCCGTCTTGAATCACTCTACTTTCTCTAAAATCAAAAGAAGTATTTGCTACCGAAAGTACCTCTCCTGTGGGAATAAGCTCGTCATCGAGTTCCAAAAAAGAATCACTCTTTACTTTTAACGCATGATTTAAAATATCTCTCTTTAAATCTCCAGATAAATTAAAATAAGAATGATTGGTTACATTCAGAAGTGTTTTCTTGTCAGAAACTGCTTCGTAGGAGATCGTTAATTCATTTGCGTTTGATAAGCAATATGTCACTTTAATTTCTACATTTCCTGGATATCCTTCTTCTCCATCAAGGCTGATGTATTTGTAAACTACGCTACTCTCCTCATCGTCGCTGTTTACATCAACATGCCAAACTTTTTTATCATATCCCTTGTTGCCTCCGTGTAAGGCATTTCCCATATTGTTCTTTTCTAGCTGATATTTGGCTCCATCTAACTCAAACGTTCCGCCTTTTATTCTGCCAGCCACTCTACCAATGACCGCTCCAAAATATGGCGAATGCTTTTCATAATTTTCTATTGTGTCAAAGCCAAGCACTACATTTTCCATTTGTCCATTCTGATCAGGAACCATGATGTTTGTGATGATACAACCGTAATTGATGCTTGTCACTTCCATTCCGTGATCGTTTACAAGAGTAGTAGATGTTATCACTCCATCATGAATACTTCCAAATTCCCTCTGAATAATCTTCATAGCCACTTCTCCTTTTTAAAGAAATTGGCATTCGCCAAATCAGTGACGAATGCCGTATCTAAAGTTAATTTATGGGTTTAACGTATGAATAAAATTCCGAAAAGCTTCTTGGCCGACAGCATCCCTTTTAAAGACACCTGCATCCATAAGAACGCGGAGAAACTTTTGTCCTACTTCTGCACGTAAAATTTCTTCAACAGACTCTGATGTAATCTCGTTGTCGTAACGAACGCTAATCTCGTTCGCCCACTTTACGTGATGATCGCTTACTTTATTATCAATTCCTATTAAATAATTCTTCACATCTTCCAATTCCCTTTTTAACCTAGCCGGTAAAACAGCAAGTCCCATTACTTCGATCAGTCCTATGTTTTCCTTCTTTATATGATGCACATCTTCATGTGGGTGAAAGATGCCTAACGGATGCTGATCATTCGCTCGATTATTTCTTAACACCAGATCAAGCTCAAACTCATTGTTCTTATAGCGTGATATCGGAGTAATCGTGTTATGTCTTGTATCTTCCGTATGTGAAAGGATGTCTACACTCGGATCACTATAAGAGATCCATTCGTTTAAGATGAATTCAGCCGCATCAGTAAGTTCTTCTTTGTTCTTTCCTCTTAATCGAATAACAGACATCGGCCACTTAATCGTACCAGCTTTTACATTCGGAAAGGCGTCTAGAGAAAACGAATATTCCTCTTCTGCTCTTGCCATAGCAAACTCATAATTCCCACCTTGATAATGATCATGACTTAATATCGATCCTCCCACGATAGGCAGATCTGCATTCGACCCTGCAAAATAATGAGGAAATTGCTCTACAAAAGATAGAAGTCTTGAGAATGTCTCACGACTAATCCTCATATCTCGATGCTCACTAGAAAACAAAATACAGTGCTCATTATAATAAACATAAGGAGAGTATTGCAGAAACCATTGTTCATCAGACAATTGCATAGGAATCAACCTATGGTTTGAACGTGCAGGATATCCTATCCTTCCTTCATACCCTTCATTCTCCATACAAAGCAAACATTTCGGATAATTTGAATCCGTTACCTTCATCTCTTTTTCCATAGCAATTTGTTTGGGATCTTTTTCTGGTTTTGAAAGATTAATAGTAATATCAAGCTCACCATAAGTAGTCTCTGCTTGAAAGCTAATATTTTTTGCAATCCTTTTTGTTTGAATATAGTTGCTGTTTTTACTTAACTCATAAAAAAATGACGTCGCTTTCTTCGGATTCTCTTTATATATCTCAAAAAAAGTTCGGTTCAAATCCGATGGACGCGGCATAAAAATATCCATTAACTTACTTGAAAAGATTTCTTTTTCGTCCAACAGATCTCTTATCAATCCTGTTTCAACAGCATATCCCATAATATCTTCTAAAAGATCGGGGATTTCTACGTCTATCGCTTCATGGCTTTCATCCCAATGATTTATTTTAAGAAGGGCGATCAATTGATTACGAACATAGATCTGATCACGCTCGTCAATAAGGTTTCGGGTGGTCGCTTTTTGAATCAGACTTTGTATAACCGAGTAAATATCCATTGCATGACCTCCTACTGGTTATATCCTTCAGGGTGTGATTGATGCCATTTCCATGCATCTTCAATAATTTTATTAATGTCGGTGCGCTTAGGCTCCCAGCCTAAAATTTCCACGGCTTTGTCTGAAGAAGCAATTAAACTTGCTGGGTCACCTGCTCTTCTTGGTGTGACTATTTCCGGAATAGGATGTCCCGTTACTTTTCTTGCAGACTCAATAATTTGTTGAACGGAATACCCCTTATTGCTTCCAAGGTTAAAAATATTACTTTCGCCACCATTTTGAAGATACTGAAGAGCTAAGATATGAGCATCAATTAAATCTTCTACATGAATATAATCTCGGATACAAGTCCCATCCTCTGTGGGATAATCATCTCCGAAAATAGAGATGGATTCTCTTTTCCCAAGAGCAACCTGAAGTACGAGTGGGATTAAATGTGTTTCCGGACTGTGATCTTCTCCAATCTCACCCGTGGAACGTGCTCCCGCTACATTAAAGTAACGAAGAGAAACATATTTCATACCGTAAGCTGTGTCACACCATTTCATTAACTTTTCCATGATCAACTTGGTATCGCCATACGTACTTGAAGGATTTGTTTCCATATCTTCTGTAATCGGCATGACATCCTTATCTCCATATGTTGCTGCGGAAGAAGAAAAAACAATGTGTTTCACATCAAATTCAACCATAACTTCTAGTAGCTTTTGAGTTCCATATACGTTGTTATCAAAATAGGCTAAAGGATTTTCCATGGATTCTCCAACAAGTGAATGAGCAGCAAAATGAAGAACCCCTGTAATTTCCTCTTTCGAAAAAACAGATCTTAGAAAATCTCCATCCCGAATATCTCCTTCATAAAAAACAGCTTCAGGATGTAACGACTGTTTATGACCCGTTTGAAGATTATCTACAACAACCACTTTATACTTCTGTTGAATTAACGCATATACGGCATGGGAACCAATGTAACCTGCACCACCGAGAACAAGAATACTCATCTAGACGACCTCCCTCGTAATCTCCTTAGCACCATCACCAATACTCGCTACATAAAAGTCTGCATCATAGCCAATTTTCTCTTGATATTCTTGTCCGACTCTTGCAACAAATTCATCTACTCTATCGCATTCAATAATGGCTATTGCACAACCACCGAATCCAGCACCAGTCATTCGTGCACCTAATACACCTTCACGCTTCCAAGCAGCTTCTACCAGTGTATCGAGTTCTTTTCCTGTAACTTCATAATCGTCTCTTAAACTATGATGTGAATCGTTCATTAATTTCCCAAAAACCTTCAGCTCTCCACTACGCAACGCTTTAAGAGCTTTTAACGTTCGTTGATTTTCATAAACAGCATGTTTAGCACGCTTTATAAGTCGATCATCACGAATGATCTGTTTGTTCGCTTCAAATTCTTCTTCAGAAAGGTCCCCTAGTTCTTGTATATCGACTACAGTTTGTAAACGACTTAAAGCCGTTTCGCATTCACTTCTTCTTTCATTGTACTTAGAATCAGCTAACTCTCTACGTTTGTTCGTATTCATGATCACGATGCGATATCCGTTTAAAGGTAGAGGAGCATATTCATAGTTTAATGTGTTGCAGTCCAGTAAGATGCCGTAGTCTGCTTTTCCCATTCCCACCGCGAACTGATCCATAATTCCACTGTTAACACCAATAAATTCATTTTCAACTCTTTTACCGAGTTTGATCAGTTCTAACCGGTCAAGATGAAGATTAAATATTTCACTGATCATGACTCCAATCAGCATTTCTAGTGACGCGGACGAAGATAAACCTGCACCGTTAGGAATGTTACCGTTGATGACGATATTCAGCCCGCTTGGCAGCGAACCATAGTTCTCTGACAAGTAGCGAATCATCCCCTTTGCATAGTTAGCCCAACCATGCTCTTTTCGATAATCAAGTTCATTTAATGAAAATTCAATAACTCCTGCTTCAGGGAAGTTCATAGAATATAACTTGACTAGTCCGTCATCTCGTCTTCGAGCAACACCATATGTACCATATGTAATAGCGCTCGGAAAAACATGGCCACCGTTATAATCTGTGTGTTCACCAATTAAATTAATTCTTCCCGGCGAAAAGAAAATTCTTACATCTCCATGTCCATCTACAGGGAATATAGAGTTAAATGTATGGGTTAATTGCTGTAAGTTCATCGTATCGTTCCTCTCATGTAAGATCTGAGTGACGGGGAATGAAGACTTTCCTATCTGTTCTTTAATGCCTTCAGCAATTCCGTCTACTATCCCCTTAGATAACCCCTGGATGCCACATATCATTGATCTTCTTAATTTGTTTCAGTTCGCACTTTGGTTTTCGATCGTACGTTAATAAGCCATTGATTTCTTGTTCGACATCGGTTAATTGTGTGTAGCAGTACCCAAATAAAGCCTTGGAGCTGTAAACGGCCTGCATGATTCGGTCATAATCTGCTATAAATTCTTCCGCATTGTTCACCGAGGTGTAACCCCATCCTGAGTCTTCTCCAACTTTAAAGCCGATTCCACCAAACTCCGTTAATAAGATCGGTTCTCCTTCATAGTTGAAACCATTAGCATAAATAGAGCGACGTGCGGGTTTAGAAGAGAGAATACCGTCAACCGTAGAAATGTCTTCTTTATATTTTTCATATTTTGCAATTTCATCTTTATTTCCATGATTGTAGTTATGCACGGCACAAATATCCGTTTTCGTAAGTTCCCATCCATCGTTTGATACAACGAGTCTTGTTGAATCAAGAGAGTGGATCAGATGATACATGGCTAAGGAGTGATGTTGCTGTTGGTGGTTATCACGAATGTTTGGTACTCCCCAACTTTCATTGAGAGGAACCCACGCTACTACTGATGGATGGTTATAATCCCTTTCAATGATTTCAATCCATTCTTTCGTAAGTCGTGCAACCGCATTTTCACTGAATGAAGGAGATGCTGCACATTCACCCCAAACAAGAAAACCCAACTGATCTGCCCAATATAGAAAACGAGGATCTTCTACTTTTTGATGCTTTCGGCAACCATTAAAGCCTAATTCCTTGGATAACTCTATATCTTTGATCAAATCTTGATCTGAAGGAGCCGTTAATAATCCTTCTGGCCAGTACCCTTGATCAAGTACAAGCTTTTGATAATAAGGACGGTTGTTCAAATAGATCATTCCATTTTCAGAATGCACTTTTCTCATTCCAAAATAAGATTCAATCTCGTCTATAACGTGGTTATTTTGTATCACTTTAATCTTCACATCAAAGAGATTTGGATTCTCTGGTGTCCAGTTCCATCCGTCATGATGAAAGCCTGTTCGGAAGATTTTATGGTTATACAGATTAAACGTTCTTCTATTAAATGCTTCATGAGTAGAGACAATATCCTTAACGATTCGTTCTCCTTTAAACACGATCTCGAATTGAACATCTACATCGTTTGCTTGTTCAGTTAGCTCAAATTCGACCCCAATCTCCCCTCGATCCACATCAGGTGTAAATCGAAGCTTAGATAGGTGGACGGAATGGACAGCTTCTAACCAAACAGTCTGCCAGATTCCTGTTGTACGCGTGTACCAAATACCATCAGATTCCTCGATCCAATACTGTTTTCCACGAGGTATCGTTTCATCTGTAGAAGGGTCTTCCACTTTCACCACAATCGTTTGAGTACCTTCTGTCAAATGATCGGTTATATCAAAGGAAAAACTAGTGTTACCACCTTCATGAAAACCTACAAATTTCTCATTTATATAAACCCAAGCACGATAATCGACGGCTCCGAAGTGAAGAATTACTCTTTGTCCGCTCCAATTTTCAGGAACTGAAAACTCCCGTTTATACCAAACAACATCATGAAATGTTGGATCTGCAATTCCACTTAATTGTGTTTGATAAGCAAACGGTACATTAATTTCTTTATCAAATGTTTTTGTGTTTTCCTTGTACCATTTTTGCTTCGTTCCTTCGTTTTGGTCATCAAAGTTAAATTGCCAAGTCCCGTTCAAATTCTGCCACTCTTTACGCACCAATTGAGGTCGTGGATATTCTTTGCGATGCATCATACATCTCTCCTTTAAATGGGTTGATCTATTTAGATTCTTAATTGAGGAGTTATTTACCAAGTGAATTGAAAGCGCTTTACACTCATTGTAGTAGAAGGGTAAAACAGCGTCAATGTTTTTACTAAAATTTTAACTAAATATTTAACTAAAATCATTGAATACCCCCTTTCTATCCGTTAGAATAAATTGTAAGCGCTTTACAAATAAGTGAGATGAGAAAGGATGGTAAGTTTGAGGCTAAGAAAACTACTACTTCCTATCACTACAGCCACTCTGATTCTAACTTCAGCCTGTTCAAACACAAACACAGAAAGCCCTGATGAGAACAAAGCTCAATTTCAAAATCCAGTATTTGAACCGGTATTCGCAGATCCTTCCATTATTAAAGCAAAAGATGGAAGTTTTTACGCTTATGGTACAGAGGATGATTGGGGAGATGGAAAAGGAAGCAAATACATACCTATCCTTAAATCTACTAATTTAAAGGACTGGAAACACGTCGCAGATGCATTTAGCGACAAAGACCGTCCCACTTGGAAACAAGGAGGTCTGTGGGCACCAGATATTCAGTACTATAACGATACCTACTACCTGTATTATTCCTTGTCCACTTGGGGAGATTACGATCCCGGAATCGGAGTTGCTACCAGCGATTCACCTGAAGGTCCTTTTCAAGATCACGGACAAGTTATCCGGAGCAGTGAGATCGGTGTGGAAAATTCTATTGATCCTTTCTTTATGGTAGACAACGGTGTACCTTATTTGTTTTGGGGTAGCTTCCATGGTATTTATGGAGTGGAATTAACCGCGGACGGCAAGAAACCTAAGGGAGAACCTTTTCATGTTGCCGGTAATGCTTATGAAGCGCCTTATATCATTAAGCGAAACAACTATTATTACTTTTTTGGATCATTAGGTTCTTGTTGTGAAGGAGAAGATAGTACGTATCGAGTAACGGTTGCGCGATCAGAATCCATCAAGGGACCTTTTTTGGATAAGAAGGGTGTAGATATTCTCGCTTCAGAAGGAACGCCTGTTTTATCAAAAGGAAAACGTTTTGTTGGTCCTGGTCATAACGCCATCATTTCTGATAATAAGGGTAAAGACTGGATCCTCTATCATGCTATCGATAAAAAGAAACCTAAACTGGATAACGGAGCCACAAGACGTCCGCTAATGATTGATCCTCTCGTATGGGAAGATGGCTGGCCGATGGTTGAAGGACTTGTTCCAGGGGAGGAAAAGCAAACAAGACCTAACATGGATAAAAAATGATTAACGGTTGCGGACTGCTAAATACCAGCAGTCCGTATTTTATTTAAGAGAAAAGCCCTTTTCTAAAAGATTATTGCTTTAGAGTCTTGTCTTATATGTTCAGTTATTTTTTTGTTTTTTTACGGTACGTGTTTTTATATTTATTACGCGTTCGCCGGTAAACGAACTGTGACCACCTGAGATGCATAACTTTTCACCTGTAATCATGCGTTTTCCACCTGAGAAAGCCTAATTTCCGCCGATACAAGATTCCGAAAGAAACCAAGAAAAAAAAACACACAAAACGCTGTGTGTTTTTAAGTGCTAGAGCCTCGTATTTCTAGTTTTGTGGCGATGACTACTTTTTTAGCAATCTGACGATCAGACAGCCTTTCGACCAGCAGGTCAACTGCTGTTTCACCCATAACTTCAGTGAATACTTTTACCGTACTTAAAGGAGGATAGATGTATTTAGAAACACTGATATCATTTACTCCGATTACATTCACTTGATCCGGAACCGAAATCCCCGCTTCGTGAAGTGCTCTTAATGAACCTATGGCAATGGAATCATTGGCTGCAAAAAAAGCCGTCGGAAGGTTGTCCCCATGATCAGCGATCGCTTGCTTTGTTAAAGCATAACCGTCTTCCACCGAGAACTTACCCATATACACTTTCGTTTCATCGTACAACCCTCTTGGCGTTAGATAGTTTTCAAAACAGATCCGACGAGGGTCTTCAATTTCTTCTGTTTGATCTTCGTAAATTTCTCTGCCGCCGATGTATCCTATGTTCGTATGCCCCTTTTCTATAAACCGTTGTAACACATTTTCGGTAGCTTTATAGAAATCACTAAGAACCGAATCATATTGATCATCATCAGGTGAACTGTCTACGAAAACAATGTTTTCCGTCTGTTGCCGCAGCTCTTCAGCTTGTCTTTTATTATATTTACCAATTGCGATAATGCCATGAATTTCTTCGTCTTGCTGCACACTGCCTTTGTACATCTTTGCTACTTGAATACCAAGTGCTTCACAACGATTCTCGATGCCTAAACGAATCGACATATAATACAGATCATCCAACTCTTGTTTCTCTGTATACCAATGAATGATCGCGATTTTATAAGCCATCGTTCTTCTTGCTGTTTTTTTTCGATACGACAATTCTTCTGCCACTTCAAAAATCTTCTGTTTTGTTTCATCACCTACAGAAAGCTTTGAATCATAATTTAGTACTCTTGATACGGTGGCAATGGAAACCCCAACACGTTCAGCGATATCTTTAATCGTTGCCATCGTTTACCCTCATCTCATTTTCGTTAAATATTTATTTTTCTTCATCCGTAATCGTAATTCCGTTCAACTTCTCTTCTACTTTTATAAATAGGGGGCGCTCACTTCCATGTGGCGTGTCTGGATAATGTGTACAGAGATACAATTGTCCGTGTACATCACGAAATAGACTCGAATGACCCGCATTACGATCTAACAGCAACTGTGGATCGTGCGTCCATTCTCCTTCTACACGACCATCACTTGAACGGGCTACCGCTACCGTATAACCCCCAAGACCAGCATCTCCATAACCCGGAACTGAATAGCTCGACCAAAGCATGATGAGTTCACCGTTTTCGGTTTTATACATGAACGGTGCATCTGTTAAGTAACCTGTTTTTTGTATACGAGGATCTCCAAAGTGACGAATCCACGGCATCTTTGCAGCATTAAGAATTTCAACCGGTTCACCAAAAGACTCTTTCAAATCTTCGCTTAAGCGAAAAGCTTTGATCCGACCCTCGTAGAGCTCTGTCCATTCATGGCAATAGATGATCCATTTTTGCCCTTCATCATCTTCATAATACGTTCCGTCGAGACATTCAGCATCAGCTGGCGTAACAGGTCCATCACTGTGTGGAAGATAAGGTCCAGCAGGATGATCAGCAACCAATATCCCCGTACCTCTATTCTCTCCAATTCCTCCTTTAAAAGAAGCGAACATGTAATAGCGCCCATTCCATTCAAATACTTCTGGTGCCCAATAATGCCTCACACCCCAAAATCCTTTTGGAGGCTGAAACGCAACATAAGGACCTTCCCAATCAATGAGATTATCACTTTGATAAACTTCAAAGATGGGATCTTTGTCTCCACAGCCATCTGCAAAGGTTGTACCAAATAAATAATAGTTGTTATCTTTTAAACAAGTGAAAACGAAAGGATCTCTCATGTGAATTTCATCTGTTTTTACTTTTTTTATCGTCCGAAATCCTATCTCCATTATACTCACCCATTCATTATATTTGTTTTGGATTTATTAATAAACCATGGCATAAAATTGGCTCTCGTTACTTAATCCCTGTATTCGTAACACTTTTAACGATATATTTGTTCGCGATCAAAAAGACAATGATAGCCGGGATTGTAGCGATAACCGTCGAAGCCATCATTTTCGCTGGATTCACGAAATTCGCTCCTTGTATTAAAGTCGCAATTCCGAGCGTGATCGTCTTCATATCGTTAGAATTCGTTACGAGTGAAGGCCATAGAAAGTCGTTATATATACCCAAGAACGTAATAACCCCAAGTGTCATCGCCACTGGCTTGATCGTAGGAAAAATAACATGATAGAGAATTTGCCATTGCGACGCTCCATCAATATATGCCGCTTCTTCAAGATCTTTTGGAAATGAGATCAAGAAGTTATAGATGAGAAAGACACCCATCGTACTCGCCGTATACGGCAATATAAGTGGAACATAAGAGTCTAACAGTCCTGCTGTTTTAAACATATAGAACGCCGGAAACAACGTAACGATTCCAGGAATCGCAAGGGCCGCAAACACCATCCCTAAGATAACTTTCTTCCCGGGTACATTCAATCGAGCGAGCGAGTATGCCGCTAATATATCAACAAAGACAACAAGTACTGTACCTGCTGCAGTGATAAACGCTGTATTAAACAACCACCTGAGGATCGGTGCATCTGTTACAGATGAGAATATCCCAACATAGTTTTCAAGCGTCCATGCAGAAGGAAGAATACTAGAACTCGCCATCGATTCACTCAACGTCTTAAATGAAGTAAATATCATCCAGATCAAAGGCAATAGAAACAGAATGGCGATTATAGTAGCCACGATTAATATCGGAAGGCTTTTGCGTGTGGATCTTTTCATCTTCGTCACTTCCTTTACTCTTTGTTTCGATACGAAATCCAGTATTGAAAACCGATGATCAACATCATAATAAAGCCCATGATGATCGCCATGGCAGACCCGATTCCCAGCTGGTTCATACTGAAAACAGATGTTTGGATATTCATGATAAGCGAATTCGTCGACTGTTCAGGTCCACCTGCTGTAATCAATCTTGTTTGTCCATAAAGGTTAAAGGATGCTATCACCGTCATGATCAGAATAAAAAAAGCAACATTTCGAATCTGCGGCCATGTAACAGAAACGAACTTAGAGAACGCACCTGCACCATCTAAATCTGCTGCTTCATACAGAGAACCATCTACTTCATCTAACGCATTAATAAAGAGCATCATATTAAAACCAATCGTCCACCAAACCGTCGCGATTAAGATTGTAACCCATGCATACGGCTGCTCACCTAACCAATTGATCGGCTCACTTATAATCCCGATAGACTCTAGAACATTGTTTACATATCCACCATTTCCGTTAAACAGCCACAAGAATATAGCAGACACAGCTGTTACAGAAATAGAATAGGAAATAAAGAAAATGGTACGGTACACCGGCTTAAACTTTTCTGGCAGATTATCAATGATTAGAGCCAGAGCGAGACTGATTAACACAAGCGGCGGAACACTAATCACAACAAAATATAACGTGTTTTTTAAACCATTAATAAAAAGATCATAGTATAGTGTTCCAGGAGTAAGAATAGATTTGTAGTTTTCAATCCCGATAAAACCTAAGTTTCCTGAAGAGATATTCCAGTTATGAAGACTGATCCACGCGCCAAAAGCAAGGGGAAGCAGCCAGAAGAGTAAAAAGAATATAACAAATGGAGATACCATCAACACTGACCAAATTTTATGGGAAGCTCCTTTATACATATTGTCCTCCATTCGAAAGAATCGCCTGTTCTTTCCTATGTTTCACTTCATCTGTTAGTAAATAAAGAGTGGAATTACCACTAAAGGCAACCACTCTTTATTATTTTCTTATAGAAATGTGATAAATGTTTATTTCTGTGGAGCAGTCTTTGCGATCTGTTCTGCTGTCTTACTTGCTTTTTCAAGTTCTTTCATCAGATCTTTTTTCGTAAAGTTCTCAGTTGTCACAAGTTTACCGAACACAGACTCGTTCATATAACGCATCTGTTCTCCGAATTGGTAGACTTGCGGCGGGTTTACATAGTTTTCAAATTGCTTTGAATTTTGGTAGGCAATCTGGTACTTTTCTTGATCTGCTTCAATTTTTTCAAGTGTCGCTAAGTGTACAGGAGCCTGTCCACCTTCTGCCCAATTCAGAAGATTTTCTGGTGTGAACATGAATTTTAAGTATTCGGCAATTCCTTCTTTTACTTGATCATCTTCCACTTTTGCAGAAAGAGCGATCGTATGTGCATTTCCGTAAGAAGCAAGTTCTGATCCGATCTGAGGAATCGGAGCCACTCCTAATTTGTCTCCATACTTTTCTTTAGCTGCGCCATAGAACCAAGGTCCAGTAAGAGCTACAGCAGTCTGGTATGCTTTTCCTTCTTTCGCTTCCTTCATAAACGTTTGGAACTCACCGTCAAGACCAAGTTTTGCAGGAGAAACTTTATCCTTCCAGATCATATCGTGAAACTGCATCAACGCATCTGCGTATTTTTCTTGTGCGAAGTTTAATTTCTCACCATCTTTTAACTCAACACCATTTTGCGCTGCAATCATCAACATGTAGAATTCAACCAATCCACTTGAAGGAACACCTAGAGCGTAAGTATCTTTGTTTTCTGCTTGTAGCTTTGTGTTGAGCGCTTTTAAATCTTCGTATGTTTTTGGAGCTTCAGCTGTTAAATCTTTATTGTAGAACATCGTTAATGGGTGAATATCTAGCGGAACCGCATACATTCCACCTTCAAGTTTTGCAATATCTAATCCTGCTTGGTGAAAATCAGATTCTTTAATACCCGCTTTCTTTATTACAGGACCGATATCTTGAATGAGTCCGTCTTGCTTGTATGTTTCAAGGTTGTTCCCATGAACCACAACGAGATCATAATCACCTGATTTGAACTTTGTGTAGTGGTCTTTTTCCTGCAGCTCGGTAACCACATATTTATCTTGTGAAGCATTGAAGGCTTCAGTGATTTTTTTCATATACGCACCATCACCACCAGTGAAGCCATTTATAAAGGAAATTTTTATCTTCCCATCTTTCGTCTTTTCAGAATCAGAAGATGAGCCACTCGAACATCCTGCCAGCAACAGAAAAACTGAAACTACTAAAGCTAACAACTTTGTTAATTTCATAAAACGTTTCCCCTTTCACTTTCCTCTTATTTAGCACTAGTATGAAAGCGCCTTCAATTAGATAGTAAACTACACAGAATTTCCAGTCAATTGTTTTTACTAAAATTTTAACTAAAATTATTTTAACTGTACTTTACTAATAGTGAATAGTTTACATTAAGTAATTGATAATATGTGGATGAATTCCCTAGTAAAAATTTTACTTCTTAATATGTAAGTAAACATCCTGGAAATAGGTGGATTTAAAAAATCCCCGTTTCCGGGGATTTCACTAATTATTTATATTGGCTTTGTTATTTCTTCCGCTATAGATCCTGTATACAATCCCAATACCTGCGATAACAAAAAAGATTACGAGTGCCGCAGTTGTTTTGGCATAAATGCTATAACCTAGAGTAGCAATGAACGCTATAAAAATAAGTATATTTAACATAAATCTATTCCCTTTCTTATATGTTGCGGGATTTTTCAGATCTTCTTTTATAGATGTTCAAAAACGCTTCAACCGCAAAAAAACACGACTAGACCAACAACTAATAAATTTAATGAGCTTTCATTCGTAATAATGAATATCCAACTACTCTCATACTTAAACATTTGTTTATATATAAGTATGCAGAATAAAAAAAAGCACCCAACATATTGATGGATGCTGGATGTTTATCCAATAAACAAAGTTCTATTAGCGTAGGTAGCCCGTTTAATTTTCTTCGGATCCAAATTTCAGGTTAAAGTTCTATTCTTTAAGCGGTACTTTAAACTGTACACTTTCTGAAGAATCAGATGGATTATAGGCTTTTATTGTAATAAATTCTGGTACTTCTTTTATTGGAGGAAAACTTGATTTAGTTGTTATCTGTATTTTACCGTTCTTTAACTTTTCAGCATCTGCTATTACCCCGTTATCTGCACCTACCTCAACTATACTAAATAAGAAGTAATCATTTTTATTTTCTTCCGTTATTTCTCTTATCATTTTAGTCTCAAGTCCAATGGCTGTTGGAGTAAAATCTACTTTACTCACTATAATTTCCCCATCTAATCCATCTACTTTATAGTTAGGTTCGAAAGAATGTACGGTTTCTTTTACTTTCTCTTTAGTGACAGGCACTTTGAACTTCCATTCTCCCTTTACTCCTTGAATTTCTGTAAAGAAACAATCTAAAGTAAAGTTGTCTTCTTTTGGAAACTTATTTGGATGGAACTGTAAAACTCCTTCATATTCATTTGAGCCTACTTCTTCGAATGTATCATTCATACCGCCCATCATCTCTGATCCATTTATTTTGAATTCATGTTGACCTTTAAGAATTAAGAAGTGTGAAGCTCCAACTCCCATTTCAGGAGGATCTGGCCACTCCTGTGAAGTGTTGTTTTTTATTTTATACCCGATTGATAGGTTCACTCCATCGTAATAAATTTTTGTAAACGTCACCTCAACCCCTTCTGAGGTTACCGTTTTTTGAAAGTCTTCTGTTAAACCTACTTCTTCAGCTTTTTGAAGCCCTATGTCAGATTGATAATCTTTATAGATATACCCGACAACCGGAATCTTTTGTAATACATTTCCTAGGCGTGGAGAAACAAATCCACTTCCAAATAATAAAATTAAAATTATACAAACCGTGCTAACACGTACAATATTTATCTTTAGTTTTTGCCAGGATTTTGTTGTGCTTTTTTCGCTTATTATTCTTTGCTTAATTTCGGTATGTAGGGATGATGGAGGATGGAGGTTTTGTAAGTTGTCATTTAAATTCTTTTGTAAATTGTTATCTTCATTTAGCATTATTAATTCCCACCTCTCCTGTTATTGATGCTCGTTGTCTTTGTATATACTTAATAGCTGTATGATGTCTAGATTTAACTGTTCCAATAGGAATACGCAATAGACTAGCAATCTCTTTAAGAGGATAGTCATAATAATAAACTAATAACAAAACTTCTTTTAATTTGTAAGGCATGGTACTTAACTGCGATAATATCTCATCTTGGTTTTCACTTTTAAAAATATCATTGTCTATAAAAGACTCTTTCAGACTAAACTTTTTAATCTTACGAAGTAACTCCGCACGCTTCCATGCTTTCATTTTCCAATTCTTAACTTGGCGAAACACTAGACCGTTCAACCAAAATAAAAATGGAGATGAATCGTTATAATTTGAGATAGATTTCCAAACTTGAAAATATATTTCATTCACAATCTCGTTAACTTCTTGTTTATTAGGTGCAAGGACATAAACAGTTCTATAAACTTTATGAATAGTAGCTCCATACATCTCGTCAAAAGCTGCAAGGTCCCCTTTTTTTAAACGATTTATAACTTCTGGTGTTATTTTTGGTTCCATGAAGGTCCTCCTAATAGTTGGTCAATCATATGTAATTGTCTAGAATTCGATAAAAGGTTCAAAAAATTCTATTGATGTTGCATTTACTCACCATGTCTTCTTAAAGAAAGCACATAAAAATGAGCTCACCGGGTGGCAGCTCAATAGTGAAAATTAGGAAATATATACTATTTTCTTTCGTACTTACCTCACATTACCATATTAAACCAATTTTCATCCTAAATAAACACCCAAGCCATTTGGCTCAGGTTCTCAAATTGCCTTTAAGCTACAACAAAAAAAGCCTTAACCCTCGTGGTTAGGCTCATTAAGTCATATATTCTTATATTAAATCTATATTCTTAAAAATCAGACGTCAACCGACCTTGTGGGTCAAAATATGATCCAAATGGTAACAACGACTAATATGGAAAGCAGCCATAAGGGCAATGATAATAATATTCCCCATAAGATAACCCTTGCCATCTTCTTTTTTGTCATGAAAATCCCTCTATCATTTTTTATGTTAAAAGACTTATATTTCCTTATACGTTAATTTGTATAAAAAGTTTCAGTCATACTTAAAATTCAACATATATAAGTCTATTTAATTGTAAACAGCGTACTTGCATATGTTAAAATTTGTATAAGTAAATTATAACCATGTGTTTTTATATAACTGTTTAATAATAAAATATAGGAGCGTGCTATGAAAAGAATTAAGCCTACTATAAAAGATAATACAAACATACCTGTAAACATCTACAAAGAAGAAACGCTTGTTTTGGAAGCACTGAGTATTGAACAGGCTGCTAGTTGGTTAAAAGATGAAACAGGTGATTCAAATAAAAGATTCACTGCAATCACTAAGGGAATTTGGTATTATGAACCTTATCATTATAATGGACACACCTATTTTTTTGAAACCGATCCACATGCCGTTGTTCAATACTTTGAACGTGTCAATAGGAAAATTCTAACTGAACTAACTCAATATAATGTTAATCATTCAGTGGCGATATCTACATAGATATATTTTAAAACCATAAAGACCTAGAGATAACTCTTTCTCTAGGTCTTTATTTAGTCCTACTACTTTTAACTACATTTATTCTTCTAAATTACTTCTTCACAACAACCTTAGCTGCAGTACTTGTATTTTTAGCAGCATCTGTTGCAGTTACAGTTAGGAGTACATTTGCTTTCTGAACAGGGATTTTCACTGAAAAAGCCCCGTTTGTTGCTGCTTTTGCTGTATAACTTTTGGTCCCAATCTTTACGATAATCGTTGCGTTTGCTTCACTTTTTCCTGTTACACTCGTAGATTTACTAGTAACTGCATTTACTACTGGTGATTTAGGGGCTGTTTTATCCTTTGTGATTACTTTTGTAAGTGTACTTTTATTTCCATAAACATCTACAGCCCATATTTCAAAGACAGTCCCTGCTTTTTGCAAGAAAATTGGAACGGCAAATTTTCCGTTTTCAGCTACTGTAATATACGTATTGATTCCGAATTTTACTGTAACCGTGGAACCTTTTTCTGCCGTACCAGACACTTGTGTGGATTTATCAGAAATCTCGCCCACTGACGGTGCTGGTGGTGGTGTTGTGTCTTTTACTGTAACCTTTTTTATTATGCCTTTATTGCCAGCTTTGTCTGTTGCCCAAACTTCAATTGTTGTACCTGGTTTCTGTAACGGAATAGTTACAGAGAACGATCCTGTACTCAATGCAGTTGCCGTATAAGTATTTGTACCAATCTTAACAGAAACTTTAGCTCCTGCTTCTGTTTTCCCTGTTACCGTTTTTGCTTTCTCAGTAAGGTTATTAACAACTGGTGCTGCAGGTCCAGATTTGTCCTTTACCGTATAAGTACTCGTATTGCTATAATACCCAGACGAATCCTTTGCCCATACATAAACAGTTGTCCCTGCTTTTTGAAGAGGGATGGTAATTGAAAAGACTCCTTTGCTATTTGCTGTTGCGGAATAGGTACTGTTACCAATCATTGCATAAACCGTAACCCCTGCTTCTGCTGTTCCTGAGATGGCTTTATGCTGGTCTGAAATCTCATTAACCTTGGGATTTGTCGGAGCTGTACCGTCTTGAACCGTTATTTCTACAGCATCGCTAGAATTGCCATTTGACTTTGCTGTTACGTAAAGCTTTGTTCCCGCTTTTTGCTTAGGTATGGTTACTGAAAAATAACCATTATCATTGACTTTTCCAAGCACTTTTTTACCATCTGTTACTTCAATGTCGTAATAGTCATATCCACTTGTATATCCTGTTACAGATGTATCATAATCATATACAGAGTAAACAGTCGGTGAAGTAATTTTGTCCGCAATACCCAGTGCTCCTCTAGCATTCACTCTGCCGTTTCCATAATAATAAGAGGATCCTAAATCATCTGCTGTATCATACAAGCGCTGTTCTACTTCATAGTTAGAAAGGTTAGGCTCATTTGCTAAGATTAGTGCTGCTACACCTGCAACAACCGGTGAGGCCATTGATGTGCCACTCATGTAACCGTATGAAGAATAAGGCAGTGTTGAATAGATGTACGAACCTGGCGCCATGATATCGACCCAGTCACCATAATTAGAGAAGTACGACCGTGAATCAGATTCAGTTGTGGAACCTACCGAAATTACATTGTCATAAGCAGCAGGGTAATGCATTGTACTTGTTCCATCGTTTCCTGCTGCGGCTACAATCACTACTCCTTTTTCATGCGCATATTGAATGGCAGAATCATAGGAATAATTGTAATAATAGCTACCCAAACTCATATTAATAACATCTGCCCCGTTATTAACTGCGTAATAAATTCCTTCAATGACATCCGAAGAGTAGGCTCCTTCATCTGTAAATACATCAATAGGCATGATTTTTGAATTAGGAGCCACACCCGCCGTACCAACATAATTGTCAATTGAACTTCCAATAATTCCAGCAACGTGTGTACCATGATCGCCTGCCGTTAACGTACTCGAAGAATCATAAACCGTATCATAAGGAGATACAATCCTATTCTTTAAATCCGAATGATTTAGATCTATTCCATTGTCAATTACAGCAACGACAACACTTGAGCTACCCTTCGACTTGTCCCATGCACTTTCAGTTTGAATCGTTTCATGATGCCATTGATAATCGAAGTAAGTATCGTTTGGCGTATGATCTAGTTTAATAATATGATCTGGTTCTGCGAATTCCACATCATCTCTTTTTTCTAACTCTTTAATATACGAGTCTACTTTTTTACCCTCTGGTACTTCTATAGTAACGATAGGTTCTTTTTTACTTTCCTGATTTGTTAGTACTTCAATGCCTTTTAAGTTTGTTTTTTCCGCAGGTTTTTTCAGCTTTACGATAACTCGTTTTGTTTCCTGGTTACTTAGAACTTCTTTTTTAGGACCGGCAGCATTTACTTTATCATGAGTCCAACTGCTTCCCAATAAAAATATAGCCGCCATAAATAATAAGCCGATTCTTTTCATATACAATCACCCTTTATGAAAAATAATGTAAAAAAATTTATCCTCTTCTTTCATCGGCTAATTTCCAAATTTTATAATACTAAAGAGAACTATTTTCCTATTACAAAAGAACTATTTTGTTATTTCAAATAATTTATATACAAAAAGCCGACTACAAAAAGTTACCTTTTTTGAGTCAGCTTTCTCTATTTATCTATTAATCCATAGTACGCCTTCAGCTTTTTCTTCATAATAGTACGCTAATCCCGTTTCACTTAAAAATGATGCAGGCACATATACAGCTTTGTAAATCATTTTTGGTCTTACACTTAATGTCTTTTTAACACCATTAACCGTAGCGGTGTTACTAACAAGGGAAGCAGTTACTTTGCGCGATCCAGATGTAATAGAAATCGTAGATCCTGATACTTTTGAAGTCATAGCATACCGCTTTGATAAGCCCACAAGCGGTACATATACGGTATTCTTTTCTATTACAAGATTACTTCCTAAGTATTGAATTCTACCCGAAGAAATTGGTGTAATGCCATTTTTATAAGCTAGTTGTTGGTTCACCGTCACATAATCTTCATGCATGTATCCTGTTAACGATCCGATCTTAATTTTATACCATTCTTTTGTCTTGCCTAGAACGGTTACAGCTTGTCCTAGTTTACCCTTACCCAATGAAGCTGAAGATGTTGTCGGTGATTTACGAATATTAACACCTTCATAATTTACTTTTCCCGTTACTTGAAGAGCGGAAGGAATGGATGAAGTTTTGTCATTCTTTAAACTTGTGTTTGGGTAATAGAATGCCAGAACTTCACGATAACCCAAACCACCCTTCGCTCTTGCGTTAGCACCGATCTGACTCAATCCTACCCCATGTCCATTACCAAGGCCGGATACTTTAAAGTGTGTCGATGTTTTACTTAAACCCGTGACATACTTGCTTGTTAAGCCAAGTGCACTCTTAAACTGATCTGCAGAAATGGTGACTTTTTTCCCGTACAATTTTGCCTCGCCTTTAGTATTCTTGATGACCATCCCTGAAGCATCTTTCATAAAATACGTGACATAAAAAGCAACCTGTAACAACCGCTTGCCTTCTGTTCGCTCTTTAGGAAGTGCAACCGAAGAAATCTCTACAATTTTAGACGTTTGGTTGGAAGCTGTCAGTTTTTCTTTTAACACATTCGATAATGCTTTATCCTTCTCAACTACGCTTCCCCACCAAGAATCTGGCTTTTTTACATTTTTCCCTGCTAAGGAGATTTGTTTTCTAGAAAACGTTTTTGTCCATAGTTTTTTGCTATCATACGAATCAGGCTTAGCAATGAAATATGGTAGTTTCGGAGCGCCTACTCCTGGCCAAGCTCCTCGATTTGTTTCAGTATAGCCGCCATTTGAAGCATTATATAAAGTCTCGACCACTTTCCCTTGATAGGTTAAGACTTTACCTTTTGTCTCCATGATTGCTTTATCCGTTTTATTATTTTCTTTATTGTATCCTGTGTAATGTTGATAACTTGGTGTATCGTTAATATTTTTTTTAGCAGATACCTTGTACATCACATAAGATCTTGCAATGATTGCCTGCGATTTTAATGCTTGCAGATGATAGCTAGAATCCATTTCGCCAGGAACAACGCCCTTAATATATTCCTCTATAGGGAGGCTATTAATTGGACGAATATACTTAGAACCCTCAACAGTAAATTTCATCGTTCCCATGTACGATAGTGTCTTTTTCCCATATAGAGTGAGAAGATGCGTACTTGCTACCACATTAGGCTTAACAGTAAGGGTCCTTCCTTTTGTAACAAGTATACTTCCGTTATAAAGGTATAGTTCTCCTTTTACCACTTTAACTGTGTATTTCTTTCCTGATCCCAATGTCTTTCCACCTTCAGTTACCTTATAGGTGCCCTTTGGCAAAAAGGATAGAGCGGTAGCATTTTGTATGTACATGTTTAAAGACACAGATACTACTGGATCAGCCGCGTATGCTTCTTTTTGTTTTGAGATAAAAATTGAGCTTAACACAAGTGTAACGACTAGCAAACTAACTAAATACTTTTTCACAATCCACCAACTTATACATTTATTTACAAAATTAGTATAACAGAGTGATAGAATATTGGTAATAAAAATACCTTTTCTCACAAGGAGAAAAGGTTTTTCATTAAACTTTATTTCTTATCTTCTTTTAATCTTTTTTCTATAGCTGAATTGACTAGAGCTCTAATTTCTATTAAATCATCATATGGCGCATCTTGATATATATAACGGATGGCTTTTTTAATACATTTTGGCATGAATTTAAAACCGTTCAACTTAACTCTCCCTTTGTAACAAATAGAATAACAAATAACCTTTCAATATCTTACAATATTTCCATAATCTTAGATAGAACTTTTTGTAACTAATTACAATTTTTTCGCTTTTGTTACTTTATATATTTGGTATCGATTAATATGGTCTTTCAATCACAGCTAAATTAAGGTTAATTTTTCAAATAACATTTTTTAGTGGAATGAGGATATTGATTTTATATTCTTAAACTTTATTCGATTTATGAGTTTACATATATTTATCATACATCGATTTGCTTCGTGCATGACAAAAATCAAGAGATAAAGTTCCTACTACCTTGATTTACAGTGCTAATTATATATAAAATTAAGGTAATACATCCTTATCTTGATTATTATAAGTGAGTATAATTTACGAACTAACGTTCCTTTAATATCTTGAATAGTCAGATTTTAAGTTGTATAAATTTAAAAAAATAATGATTTTGAATTAATATTCATAAAATGAATAAAATACAATTTAGGTGATATTATGTCAGTGCTTCTAAAGAAAGGTTATCACAACAAGGAAGGCTATTTTACATCCCAGTGGTTTGGAGGGAGGAATTTAAGTTTGTTTGGATATCGAGGATGGTAAAATCGTGATAAACAAACATAGAAGCTAAAGATTTGTTTTTAAAAACTTTCCGTTGATTTTCTTACTAATAGTGCTTACTCACTGGATAAATGCTTAGACAACATGAGTTCTTCTCTTAATTTTAAAAAATTAAATAGCATTATCTTCCTAGTCCTTTAAAAAAACCCATAGATAAACACTAGTAGCAGGTGTCATGATGGGTGCCGTAGCCATACCTTTGCTCCTTAAATAATTATATAAATTAATTGTCTAAAATAAGGGTTTTAATTTTATAATAAAAAAGCTTGTAGACATGGTACTTTGTCTACAAGCTTTGACATTGCCTAAAAGAGAATTGCCTTTTTATTAGAGTTTACTTTATTCCATTGCCTCTTTTAAAAGTTTATAGAGAAATGTTCCAAAATCTTTTTCTATTAATTCATATTCTTGTTCGCTTTCATCCGCACTAATAAAAGATATTACTGGAGCGTTATCATCTTCTGAATCACTAATCTTTGAACAGTCTAAACAATAATACTCATTATCATAACCAGTATTATATATAGGAACAAGATGATTAGGTAAATTTACATCCTTCCTCAACTCAAGCGTTATCCATTTAACGTGGGGAATTCCAACCTCTTCTACACCTAAACCATAAATTTCCTCACCAAATATATCACCTAAACCATAATTAGAAAGAAACTCAATATAGCTTTTAGGAAACTTTAAGTTCAGGTCACTTTGACAATTGTTAATTACCTCTATAGGAACTGCTCCTACAAAATCTGCTTCATCAATATTTCTCTCAATTATTTTAAACGCCTTTTGAATATTTGACATTTTTCCCCTCCTCACTCTTTAGCACGAGTCTTCCAGTAATCTTTTCTCCAAGAATTAAAATTCTTTCTATTAATTCTACTTTTTCCGTTATACTTATGCAAAACTTTTTTATATTTTGAATGAATTGATGCGGTTACTTCGACTAAGGAACTGTCATCTCTTTGTCCAATGTGATGAAGATTTATAGATTTACCGTCTCTTCCAAGAGGAGCCAATCCTTTTTTTGCTCTTTGTCTATTGGTTCTACCTCTTGCGTCTTTTTTCCCCCAATCAATATCACTTCTTTGGAAGACTTTTTTTCCATCTACTTGCTTAGGTTTGAAGACACATGAATTGTGCGTATAAATATTGAGATCCGATACAAAGTACGTATGGTAATCTTTAACCTTAAAGTTATAAACAGTAGTATTTTTCTTCTTAACTACAACCTTTGAGATGATAAGAGTGTCACCTTGTTGATTCTCTAATTTATCACCTGCTTTAAGGTCCTTCGCCTCTACCCATCCTTCACCTATTATCCAAAATGGGTGTTCATCAGTTGTTTGAAGAACTTCTTCGCCAACATGTATTTCATAAATTTCTGAAACATTTCTTTCATATAACCATTCTACGTCCTTATAAGCCTGCTTACCAGTATCTTCATCTTTGGCTAGAACCTTATCACCTATTTTAACATCCTGTATATCCTTTTCACCATTGTCTGTTTTCACTTTTGTATTTACAGTGAAGCAATTACATCCACCTGGTTTTTTGCTTGTTCGTTTAGCAGTATAGCTTCTAGCGCTATATGTCTTCTTATATGTTTTCTTAGACTTAAGTTTTTGCTTCCTTGTCTTCTTTATAGAGGAAGCCGGGAATTTCTTAATTTTTTTCGCCTTTTTCCCATACTTCAAAGCCTTTATCCCTGCTTTAGCACCCCATTTAGCTGCACCTACTCCAGGAATAAAGTTACTTGCGAGACTTGCTCCGGCTCCAGCTTTTTGATACCACTTAGACTTTTTACTTCTAAGTTTTCGTATATCGTCTCCAGCAGCAAAATTATAAGCTTTCTTGGAATACTTCTTAGTTGACTTCCATCCTCTTTGCATCCATTTTGGAAGATGGCCATCTGGGTCAATATTATTAACCGGATCACCCTCTGCATACAAATATCGGTTTAAAGAAGTTGGCTCATCTTCTTCCCCTTCGTATTCGTCAGGGACAATGAAACGACCTGTCGAAGGATTATAATCACGCCAGCCCATAAGATACGTATTTGCATCTTTATCATAAATTACTCCATACTTACCAACAAAGCGATAAGGATTTGCATTCGCCACTTCTTGATTTCCTGTAATGGAAGTGATATTACCCCATTCATCATAATCATACGTAGCTATCACAGTTCCTGCCGGATCTGTAATCGCAATTACATCGCCTCGAGCATTAAACTGATAGTAATAAAGACTATCGTTGTAACGGAAACTTAAAAGATTACCATCAGCATCTTTGTAAACATTAAACATGGTCTGTGATCCATTGGCGGTTTCTGTTGTAACCTTAAAGATCTCACCATTAGTATCACGATGGTAATGTTGGTGAACACCATTTACAGTTTTAGCTAATCGATTACCGTCTTGATCATACTCATAAAGAATGCTAGTTTGCGTTCCATTGATGTTTTTAATAATTTTGATTAACTGATCATCATTGTTATATGTGTAATCAATCGTATTGGTCTGACTGCCTTCTGTAATTTGAGCTTTAGCAAGTGCACCATTTGCATTAAATGTATAATTTATTGTTCGAATTAGTGTACCTGTTGTATCGTTATATTCCTTCTTTTGTGAAATACGGTTTCCAGTAGCATACGTATATGTTTCTTTAACTTTACCGGAAGTTAGATTATCAACTCTTATCATATTACCATTGGCATCGTAAGAAAACTTATACTTCTTACCGTTTGCTTCTACAGTTTCTAAGTAACCGTTAGCAGTATACGTGTATTTCTTTTTAACTTGCCCTTTATCAGTAATCTGTGCGATTTGCTCAGTATCTGTGTAGGTGTATCCTAAGTCAACGACAGAAGAACCACTTCCGTTAATCCCCTTCATTGTTGCAACCTTAGTACCACCATTGTACGTTAAGCTTGTTTTTACACCTGGAGCATTAATTTTGGAAATCGAATCATCTACCAAATATTCATACGTAAACGTGTCTCCATTAGGTGTTCTAATCGAACTAACGTCTTCATTATTGTTATAAAAGACCTCAGTATCCCCAAGCGCATTCTTTAAGATTTCTTTATTGTCTTTATCAACAAAAGAGTGCGTAGTGACAGTCCCTGTATGAGAAATACTTTCTTGTAAAAGTCTATTATTAGCATCATAAGTGGATATTGTTTCTGTGTTGTATTTACCGTCTTTATCAGGATCGTAAGTTTCTGGCACAGCAACAGTTTCATCATAAACCCAGGTATGCGTTGTATTTCCATTATTATCGAAGTAGAAACGGGTTTCTGTTAATTTGCCCTCTGCACTACCCGACTCTTTAACAAGTCTGCCTAACTCATCGTACTCAAGACTTACTTCCTTTGATGTTATGGTACTCTCATTAGTCTTTTCTTTATGAGTTCTTTTAGTAACTTGACCGAATGCATCATATTGATATTCCGTAATTTGATGTTTAACTTCATTCGTGTCGGGATTTACTATCTTAACCGCTTCACTTGTAAGCTGTCCCTCAGCATCATACTCCCAAGTCGTTTCTGTTCCTGTAGCATCAACCTGTTTTATTTTATCTCCAGCTGCGTTGTAAGAATAGCTCGTCTTTTTTCCCTCTTCATCGATGACTTCCAACAAGTTTCCGTTAGCATCATGTGTATTATAGCTAGCCCCTTGCTTGTCTAATGAAATAGCTAAATTTCCATTACCATCATACAAGGCCCAAGTTTCTGTAACAGGTGTTGATGATTCCTTTGTATAGATGCTTTCATTGTTCTTATCAAATTGAAACTCTGTTGTTACTCCTACCCCACTAATTGTCTTGATCTCATTGTCAACAGCATCATATTTAGTTTTCTCTACAATACTATTTGGATTTCCAGATGAATCTGTAAATGATATCTCTCTATTTAACTCATCATAATTATATAGAGTTGTTCCTTTAATATGAGGAGTACTAGTAGAAACATCATACGCCCAATCTTCTTCTTTTATCTTGTTATCATTCGCGTCATAAACGTATACAGCTTTGTTTTTAAGGGGATCGGTAGTCGTAATTAAACGATTGGCCTTATCATATACGAATGTTGATACGTTTCCATTCCCATCTTTCTCTGCTACTTTCTGACCGAACTCATTGTACTCATCTACTTCTGTAACAACAACCTTCTCTGGCGTTTGAGGAGTTTGACCAACATAAAACGTCTTTGTTACTTCAGGATTTTTAATAAGAGTTTGACGATTGTTCTCATCATACGTAAATTCAGTAACTTGATTTAATGGATTGGTTACTTGCAACAAGTTTCCATTTAAATCATATTTATTTACTGTCTTTTTACCTATTCTATCGATCTCTTCTATGACTTTTCTATCTGCATCATAATTATATAGAGCAGTCTGATTTAATTCATTGGTTTCTGAAATCTTATTTCCAGCTGCATCATATTCGTACTTCATCTTTTTACCATATGCATCTGTTGAAGTAACTAAATATAATCCATCCGTACTGTATTCAGATTGTTCAATAATATTTGCTTCCTCAACCCAAACACTATCAACAAATGCACTACCAGCTGTCAGTGCTGAATCTACACGAAAACTAATAAATGCTGCATTATCAGGAATTGAAGCTGAAAGGTTAAACAACTTCCAATCATTTGAACCAGTCGTTGGTGTAGAACTAGTTTCTGAGATTTTACTTTTATTTTCATCATAGAATAAAAGTGTACCTTTAATACCAGTACCCGTTAATCCTTCACCTTTCATCCAGTATAAGGCGCGCACAGGAAGCTTTCCTTTTTTAACCGGAACAAATTCACTCGTCACTGCTGATGTTCCTGTTAACTTAGCACTTTTGATTCCACTTTTTTTGTTTGTAGTATCCGATGTTACCGTACCTGTAGAATTCCAGTTTTTAAATGAAGTATCTCCTTCTTCAAAACTAAAGTTTGGTAGATAACCATAAAGTGCCCCTCGTTCAGATGTTTCTTTTAACAGGTTTCCGTACTGATCATAATCATAAGTCGTTTTAAATCCTTCACTATCAATCATTAATGTACGGTTGCCTTTAGTGTCATAATCATATGTAACACTTCGTCCTAATGCATCCGTTTCTTTAACAACTAGGTTTGTTCCTGCTTTATACTCATAGGTTGTAATAGGTGTTCCCGTCCCACCTTCTACATCCGTAAAGGTTGGTTCTGTTTTGGCTAACAGGTTTCCTAAAGTATCGTAAGTATATGAAGTTTTGTACCCTTTACCATCGATAGACTCTTTTAATAAATTATCTTGGTAAGTCGATTTCTCTCGAATCGCTAACCCTTTCGGATCTGTTACAGTTTCTATAATATTTCCTGCATCATTGAACAGATAATCAATTTCCTGAGAATCTGCTGCACCAGAGACCCGTAACATAACTTTTTTTGCTGCTAAATCGTAAATTAAACTTTCATTTAAAGTAACAGGGGCAAGGTTCTTTCCAGTCGCCGCTTCTCGTGATGTATGTTGACTTGCGGCATTAATAACACGGTTACCATTGTAAGAATAAACAACAGCATTGCCATTAGGATCAACGGCATGAGTTAATTTATTTAGACTATTGTATCGATAAGTTAATACACGATAACTTACCCCATTCTTATCAAAAAACTCCACTTTGTTTAGTAGGTTTTCTTCATTAAAACCATATTTAACTCTATTACCTGTATATAAAATGATTTCATCTATTAAATTATTTGTTCCATATTTAAATAAAATTTCGCGGCTTACATCGTCCTTCATGCTTGTAAGCTTTCCATCTGTGTAAACAAATGTTATTTTGTTACCATTCTTATCTGAAATGGATGAAATAGAACCAGTGTCAGAATAAGTTTCTGAAATGCTAGCTGGATCTAAATCTGTTATAACAAATTTACCATCCGTATTTTTAATTAAACGTTTAAATATACCCTTTGGTGCCGAATAAGTATTGTCAGTATTCTTTATAAATCTGTGTTTAGACCCATCACTATCACTATAAATAACGTCACCATTAGCCTCTTCATTAACCGCTGTTTCAATGCTCAATCTCCAGCCTTGTCCTAATAATCCAAGGTTTATGTCCTGGCTATTGTAAGTTCTACCAATTGAAGGATCTAGTTGTCTCCCATCAACCGAAGCATCCGTATAATTTAAGATTAAATTACCGTTTGATAGATTAATATCGCTGCTGCCAAAACCTGAGGCTGTTGATTCTGTACCCCAAAAATCCTCTAATCCTAATTGATTATTTGATTGGTCAATCCAAACCTTCTTTTGTTCATAGGTCGTGTTCCCTGCAGCATCTGTTACGGTTAAACGTATCGTATATTTACCGGTTGTAAGGCTGCTAGTGTCCCAATTAGCAAGCAAACCATCTTCTATTACTCGATCACTAATTAATATGGAATACCAACTAGTTGGAACATCACCTATTCCGTATTCTAAAGAATATTCTCTTAAATCTTCATCTTTCGTAGTACCTTTTATCTCAATAGTACCGTTTAGGTAATCTAGTTCTTTTGGTGTACTAATAACTGCAGTCGGAAAATTTGTATCGAGTTTAATAGAATCAGAAGCTTCGACTGACTCGTTACCTGATCCATCTTTGAACATAGCTGTTACTGTTTTTTCACCATTTGCTTCAGAAAGTGTCCATTGTTTAGTCGTGTTAAAAGGCTCATAAGTAGAGTAAGTAGCTGTTTCATTCTTAAACCTTTGCATCCATCCACTGGACGTGTTGTCCGTTGCATTTAAAGACAAGGTAACATTAGGTGAGTTTGTAATCTCTTGACCATTATTAATAACGATAGAGCCAGTAGGCGCTTTAGTATCGACTACTGGAACATCTCTAGAAAGCGTATCACCGAACCAACCAGTACCTATTTTCAACATTCGCCACTTAGTATTAAAGAGGCCTGTTTTATCTCCCCCATTGAATTTCAAAGCAAACGTCTTACTTTGATCCTTATTAATTACCTCAGTTGAGCCCAGTGGTAATCTCAAAATTTTGGAGAATGGATCAGTTTCATTTACTGAACCCAACATAAAGTTCTGTGCACTCGTCCAAGTCTCAATTCCTTCATTTTTTAATGTTATTTCAACGTTATAGTCCCCACCAGCTTCCATCGGGTCAGGGATAGAGACAGCTTGAAGACTTGCATCTTGCAATAATCTTGCTTTAGCTTGTCCAATTCCTGAAACAGGTGAGCTATTACCGCTATTATCTACTGCTTTTACGTAATAGTAGTATGTTACTCTTGGATCTAGTGGTGTTGGAAATGTGTAAGTATTTGAGGTAACCGGTTCACCGTTTAAGATGTTAGTCCCACCAGATGTAGTTCCCATATATAACAGATACTTTTGTACGCCTGATAAAGAATCAGTTGATGCTTGCCAATTAATTCTGAATTGAGTATTTAATTCATTGCCGATTGTCGGTGTTCCTGGTTTTGTAGGTGCCGTCTGATCTATAATAGTTGGCATAAATGCATCAGACTGTGCTGTCTCACCTAATGAGTTATAAGCTTTTATTCTAAACCAGTAATTCTTACTACTCTGATAGGTACCTCCAGAGTTTTGATAGACTGGCCGTGGATCATCAGAAAATTCTGTTCCAGTTCCGTCTTTTCTTAGCGTGTAGGTTCCTGTTGCAATTTGTGAAGCAGTTGGCCACAATTTTTTGCCTTTTGTTGACCATGCAGTAACATTTCCTACATCAATTTCCTCGTATGCTTTTCCATTAAAAATTAGCACTTTGTATCCTGTAGCACCTGCTACACTTGTCCAATTCAAATCGACATAACCATTTCCGGTGTTTGCACCGTTACCTGTAGCTGAGCCAGTTGGGACTGTTGGTTTTGGCGAGTAATTAACTTCAAGGCGAGGGGAATAGCTCCCTGTACCGTAGTCACTCGCATAAAATTTACGGTAGCTTCCTGTTGTGTTCTCATTAGAAGCTTGCATTACTAATCCATGATATGCTGTTGGATTTGTATACCAATAATCTACTAAACTAGCAACATTCCATGAATACCAACCATTCGCTTCACCTTTAGAGAGGGTATTACTTGCATATGTACCCCCAAAAGTTGGTTGATTCTCCCATTTTAGTGTAGATTCAGCCCAAGAAGCATTTGCTTTATGGATATTAATCGTTGTATCTACACTAGCTGGTTCGTAATACTTGTAAGCTTTAAATGTGGCTCCAGTCAAAAGCCCACCATTTAGGTTTGGCATAGCTGTACCAGGTTTTATAAAAGAACGATGACTATAAACTCCTGGTGCATATCCTGTGCGTAACTCAACGTCTGATCCATAATTTACATGGCTATAATATTCACCTACATATGCATCTGTCGTAGTACTAGATGTCCCACCAACCGTTACTGTTGGATCTAGATATACAGGATATTTTGTATCTTTATCATTAAGGAAGTCTTCATCCAAATGAAGGACAAGTGTATTTTTCCCCTGAGATTTAACGTATTCAAATGTACTTTTATATGATTCCATATCATTGGAATCCCTCATAAATAAAGGTTCAAAAGACCATATTACTTCATTCGTCTTCTTATCAAGAAAATCAAAAGTATTATCTTTTTGTTCAATTTCTAAATTAGTTTTAAGGTCAAAAGTAATTGTATTAAAATCTGGTTTACTATGAAGAATAAAATCTTCTTTTATACCTTTTCTTCCAATTCGGTATTTAGCATCCGTATCCTTAAATATATTCTTATAAACGATTTCATTATCCTTTGCTTTAGCTTCAACATTGGAGGCACCACTTATTGAATAAGAAAGCCAGTGATTCTTTTGCTTAATCTTAAAAATTTCTTTGTTTGCATGACTAGCAAAATATGAGGAAAATTTGTTAGCTTTATTCTTGTATTTATATTTTCCTTTCTCTGTTTGGTCAATAATGCTCTCTGAAACTGTATTATCAATCTCTAGCCAGTTACCTTTAGATTCTTCTTGATAGAAAACTGGGCTAGAATACATTTCGGTCGTTTCAGTTAAGTCACTATTCTTAAACGTTTTTGAATGACTTGTACGTTTTTCTTTAATTTCATGAAGTCTTTCCACATTTTTGTTTTTCTTGCTTTTTTTCTCTTGCTTTTCTTGCCCGTGATTATCTGATCCGTGTGCAAATACTTTTGGTTGTGCTTCTGTCCATGGAACAGAGCTCAACACTAGTGTTACAACCATTAACCAAATGATTAAAGGCTTAACCTTCATTTTACTCCCCTTGATCATAAAATCCCTCTTTTCACCATTTTTGTAATATAATTACAATAATAATCATATTCTGGTAAAATAGTACAGATACTCACTCCAAATGGACAGTGTCAAATTTACTAATATTAATTTAATAAGCTCAAAAAAAATTTTGTATGTTAAAAAATTAAGCCAATAAGGTGCTTAAATAATCAATAAATGAGATTGGACGCCTATCGATAAATAATGGGTATATTTTATGTACGGTATATGAAATTAATTAGAAGTTTGTAATTCTATTCTTTGTGAATTCACATGAATTTTTAGAGTAAGGAATAGAATAACGACCAAAACTTTCAATTTAAGTTATAATTCAGGCAAAAGGCATTATCACTTATGGAAACCAATGAGAAATAAAATATTTTAGAAAAACCTTGAACATATCACAGCAAACACTAGCAATAGGGATATGCTCCACTTCTTACCTAAGTATCGCTTTTGTTTTAAGGGGAAAAACCACACACAGATCCTTAGTAGAGACCAGTGTATGGTTTTTTTAAGCTAATAAATATTAAAAATATTTCTTTCTATATTTAGTATAAAGCCATGGAACCATTAATCTTAGAATTTTTTTCTGCTTTCCTAATAATCCAAGAAGTTAGCAATATAAATACTATTATTACTACAAGCAAACTATAAATCATAGTTGAAACTTCAAATAATGATGCACCTCGCATAACAATTTCACGATAAATTAAAAGAACATATGATAACGGAAATAAATAAGAAATAAATTTTCCCCAAATAGGTAATACCGGGATAGGTATCCTTACACCAGAAAATAATAATAGAGGTTCTTGTATTATTAAGAAAAAAAAGCCAGCATCTCTTGAAAATAAAAAGATAGCATTTAAAAAGCCACCCCAAACAACAGCAGATATAATCAATAAAAATAAAGATAACGGAATACCCCACCAATTATGAGGTTGTATATCACCAAAGAAAAATAAACCTAAGACAGTAAATACAAAAAATAACCATACTCCTTCTAGAAGATTAGCCATTGCACGTCCGTAAATAACAGCTAATCTAGATACCGGCGACAAGAATATCAGTTCAAGTGTGCCACGCGCTCGCTCCGGTGCCATCTGAAAGGCAGATTGCATTAAACTAAAATAAAAAATATAACCCAGGTATCCAATGAGTAAAAAAGATCCAATTTCTTGATTGCTCACATACTCTGACAAAACATTTTCACTTTTTGTATCAAAGGGTTTAAAAGAATAATAAGCCGAAAAGAATAATATTATTGGCCAAACCAAAAGCGAAAAATAAATCATATTGGTATGAAAATATAAAAAATGACTTTTCTTAAATTCCGCCATAAAAATGGTCATTAGATTCTTCATCACGCTACACCATTTTCTAATTGCAAGATAGCATCTTCCAGTTTTGGTTTCTCTATATAAAGTGAGATTAAATTAACGTTGGAATTATAGATAGTTTGAACGACTTCTGTTGTAATATCTTTTTTACTTTTAATTGAAATTAAAATCCCCTCTTCATTTGACGATATTTCTATATTTGCATTATGTAGTTCAATAAGGGTTCTTAAATTATTATTTAATTTATCGTTAATTTCTGGAACCACTATATTTAAGACATTTCCATGGGTAATATTAAAAACTAGATTTTTGGGAGTATCATGCATAATGATTCTTCCATTATTTGCAATATAAACGCGATCACATAGTTCTTCTATTTCCTCAAGATAATGGCTAGTTAGTACTATACCTTTTCCTTCTCGATGAACAAGTTCTTGAACGAATTCACGTAACCTTTTAGCTACACTTACATCTAGTCCTAATGTAGGTTCATCCAAGAAAAGGTATTTGGGATCGTTTATTAAACCTCTTGCTATCTGTAGTCTTTGTTTCATTCCCTTTGAATATCTTTCTACAGGTGTATCAGCTGCTTTTTCTAGTCCTACTTTTGATAATAAGTAGTTAATTCTATCTTTTAATAAACTTCCCCTTAAACCGTATAAATTTCCAAAATACTCTAAATTTTGACGGCCGGTTAGTCTAAAATATAACATTCTTTCTCCACCAGCTATCATGTTAACAATTGATTTGACCTTTAATGCATCTTTAACTACATCCATACCATCTATTGTGATCGTACCAGATGTAGGAGAGAGTAGGGTTGACATCATTTTTATTAGTGTCGTTTTACCTGCACCATTCATACCTAAAAGACCTACAATTTCTCCAGGATTAACATAGAGATCTACTCCGCAAACTGCCTCTGTTTGTCTTGTTTCACTAAAAAATAAAAAATTTCTATGTTTATTTATATAAGTTTTATAAACCTGTTCAACTTTAATCATGTTATATCCTCCAAAATTATTCGGTAATCTTTTCTAATATGTTTTTCTCAACTTTAATCAATAGATACTTACCAATCAAGAAGTAACATGTTGTGAGCATAATTAGATATGAGATTGACTCAAAACTACTTACAAGTTCTCCACCTAACATAATAGTCTCGCGAAAGGCAACAAGTCCAAAGGTAAGTGGCATTATTTTACTTAAATATTGTAACCAGTCTGGAAGGTACTCAATTGGGAAAGAAACACCTGAAATTAAACCCATTAAAGTAATCAGTGTATTTTGTGTAATATATGTATCCCTAAACCATACCATTATTGCTCCTAAAACTAGTGCCTGTGAATAAAAAGAAAATATAATTAACACCAAGGTAATACTTGCTGAAATAGGGTTTATATTAGTAATATCTAAGCCAAAGAAAAAACCCATAACTAATATTCCAATAAATTCAATTCCAACTAACATTAAGCCCTGTAACATACATCCTAAAAAATATCCTTGCCTTGAGGCTGGACTCAAAAAAATGGTTTCGAGGGTTCCTTGTCTTAACTCTGAGATTAAGGAACGGCTTACTATTAGTAGGACTGAAATACTAAGTATATACACAGTACTACCCAAAACAGCGAAAGTTATATAGTCACTTGAACCGGTATACTTTATAAAACTATCGTCTAGCTTTCCATTAAACATAATTTTATAAATTAAATAAGAAAATAAAATCATATAAAATCCACTTAATAAACTTCCGATTATTGAAGTGTATGGTAATGAATGTCTCATTACTAAGTAGTTTCTTCTAAACGTCGCTTGTATTGTAAGAAACATAGTTTTACTTTCCTCTTTTCATGAAATTCATATGGAATAGTTGCTGTTATATTTGCGGGGTAAATAATAGCAAAGACATGTAATAACAAGATTTGGAGAATTATATATTAAATGTCCCAAGATGGCTGGAATAATAGATCCAGTAAGTTCAATTGATATAGCCCAGAATAAACTTAGAGAAAAAATAATCATATATGTTTTTATAGTAAACGTTTTTTTTGTACTAGGCTGTAAAAAGTGAGCAAGTGTAAATAATATTGAACACATCAATATTTGAGCAGCTACGGGCCATGAAGGGACCAAACCTGGAAGGAAATCACGATAAAATAATTCTTCAACAAATGCACTTCCTATAAGTGTCCAGCATGAGATGATTAAACGTCGTAGATTTATAGGCTGAATAATGTAATATATATCTTTACTTAAATAAACATTAAAATCTTTAAATTGTAACATTATTCCGACAAAGGAGGCTAAAATAGCTATTCCATATCCTAACCAAATTTCGTCTGTAATCTGATGACTGAATGAGGGCTCTCCTATAATTATTGAAGGAATAAGAAAAGGTAAGAAAAAAAGTAAGTGCCTTGAAAAATCCGCTGTTAACGAATTACGAATCTTTATTCTGATTAATTGTGAAAGATAAAACGAAAGTAAAAATACACCAATAAAAATGAGAAGCTCAATATACATTAACAGTGTCACACCCTTTTGTAGATAAAGTTGAGTGATGTAGGGGAAGGGCAAATCTAGGATTTTTTTCTTGAACTATATTTAAGTTTTTTCTTATGTTATCCCTGGATAATTGCAGCCGGCATTTTTACTTTTACTACTTTAGGCTTTTTGTAAGTCATTAAAATCACCTCCTTTAAGTATAAATCTCCCATTAATACCCTTCCTCGACATCACTCAACTCATTTATCTTTCCTATTCTATCTCTATTAACTTATCTTCAAGTAATTCATTGATGAATTCTATTACATCTTCTGTAATGTCATTGACGCTTTTATTGTATTTTTCTGCTATTTTCTCTGAAATTTGCATTACCGTATTTTGCCCATCTAACAATTGCCATATTTCTAGACCCACACCGTCTAGTAAAAAAACCTCATTATGTTTAACTGCATAAGTTTTTCCATTGATAGACCTGATTTGAACAAAAATATCTTTAACGACTGTCATATATATAACTCTCCTTTATACTTCCTGCTTCGTTTTTAGTTGTTCTTGTATACCGATGTTAATTTCTTGGCAATACTTCACACATTCACGAATATAAATTTTTACAGTAGCAGGATCAAAATTAGAATTTTGTAATTCCATAAATTTAGAGAAGTAATTAAAATCACCTGTAGTTTCACTCAATCGCTGTAATTTGCGATAAAGCCATTTTACATTTGGATTAGTTTCCCCATGCAATGCTAATAAAGCTGTAAATGTAATTTCTACTAATCTTTTTGCTCGAAAAAATGCCGTGCCATAATCTTTTGAAATGAATGCTCCCTGTAAATCCTCAAGAGTCCCTGCAAAAGCTTGTGATTCTGTTACTGCGATATAATATCGAAGATTATCAAAATTTATAGTTTTTAAAAATTCAGAAAATTCTGCGTGGTTAATTATTGATTTTGCATATTTTAAACGATGCAAAAAATCTATTTCACCCTTATTTAAAACCATCTGAAAATCCGTATTTAAATCAATATTGTTAATTGAATTTTTGATATGATTTACCTTATCTGAATTCCAATATGTAAAATCATAACGGATACCTTCGTGAATGATATTGTGAACTAATGAATACATACCTTCAAAAAATCGCTGTTCTTCATTAGATAAATTTATATCTTCCGAAGTAGGATCGTCTGAACTTATTACAAAGACATCTATGTCAGAGGTTGCGTTTCCAAATCCCTCCATAACAGATCCACCAATATAAATCATTGAGTTCTCAATATCTACCCACGGAATATGCTGTAATATTATTTCTGGATGTTTAAATATTTCTTCAACTTTCTCTAACATATCTACACCCCTTTTAAACTATTTTTATCTTTTAATAATGCTAAAAAACGTTTATACTTTCCCTTTTGATTACTCACATATTTAATTCCAATTTTTGATAACATCATTAATAACTGATTAGCTTCTTCAGGGTTTATATTTTCAATTTCTAGTTCATAACTATTTACAGCATTAAAAAATATAGAGTGATCTAGAGTTAAAACAAGACCGGATGGCCCTTCTCGTAATTCACGATAATTTTTTATACTCCCAAGCATTAAAAGCTGTTTACTGCGGTCAAATAGTGAACTCAATAATTTCAAACCCTCATTATTAATATGATTTAGAATATATTGAGGATTATCTTTAATAGTTAAAAAAGTTTGTTCTGTAATTATGGTATTGTATTCTTTTGATTTGGATATTAAATCTCTGTCTTTTGAAGTCTTATGTTTTAAACATATACAATATTGATTTTTTTCAAAACGAATACGTAAAGTAATATGTTTAGAACCTAATTCATAATCAAATGTATCAAAGTAGTAATTTATTTGCTCTATAGATTCTTGGTGTAACTTAAACATTTTTTTTAACATGATAAAATCTTTAGCTTCTAAGAGTAATTTCAATTCTTGTTCAAGTTCAACTTTCAAAGTTTATAGCCTCCTTACTACCTCTCTTATTGATGTAATCTTTTACAATATTTATTACATTTGCATTCTCCTCATATTCTTCTTGAGGACTTGCTAATATGATATGTTTAACTCCACATTGAATGTAACGAAACAAATATTCTGCTACTTTTTCATAATTGCCTACTAAGAAAGGAGAATGTGATCGTCCACTTAGAACTGAACCTAACCAGTAGGTCTGATCATACACCTCATTCTCAGTAAGTAATGCTAATCTTTGTTTCCAACTAGATTCTGATTCTCGGTTAAACTTACATCTTATATAAGCCAATCGATTCGTTGGAAAATAATCCTTTGCTACAGACCAGGCTTCAATATCCGTTTTTCTAGTGATTATTCCAATTCTAATCCCTAGCTCTCTATTTTCTTTATATTTGTGAACAAAATAGTTTTTAAACATGTCAATAGGCTCTGGATTAGTTAAAGAGATATTTTCATTTGATCCCCCATTATCGGAAGAACCACCAATAAAGAACTTAGGTAAAATATTCTTTTTTATCCCCGGTTCGAAATAACGTAAGTTGCGATAGTTGTAATAATCTCCCTCATAAGTAAACACGTCTTGATGGGACAACAATTTTTTTACAATATGTATATATTCATTTAATCGAATGTATCTTTCAGAGTGATTAATTTCATCACCCACTTCTTGCAGTTCTTTAGGATTAGAACCAGAGATCATGTTAAGATAAACTCTTCTATTATATAAGTAAGCTACTGACGCAATACTCTTAGCCAGTGTAAAAGGAGGCATACTGTAAGGCTGTATAGCTATTAACGGAATAAATTTAGTTGAATGTTGTAGTATTTTTAAAGTTAGAACCCATGGATCTGGTACTTTATGGTTGTACTGAATGAGTGCACCTGTAAAATTAAATTTCTCACAAGTTTGAACTATTTCAATAACAGCTTTTAAATAGTTCCTATCCCCTATACCTGGAAGCGATCCATATACTTCTAGTTGTGACATTTAAATCTCCCCAGCTTCCAATTTAGTATTTAACATATTTACAATATTAAGAATGGTAGAAAAGTTATTTAACACTAATTCCTCATCGGTAAACAAGATAAGATATTCAAGTTCTAAGGTATGTACTAGTTTTGCAGCTCTCTTAGAATCTAGTCCTAACTTTAAAAGGTTATCGTTAGAAGAAATTTCATTTTCTGTTTGTAATAAGACTTTTAAATGGTCTTTTGTTTTTAAAGATAATATCTCTTTCTTAATTTTGGTTAGCATATAATTTTTCCTTTATCATCTCTTGATATACTCTTTCAACGATTTTATCGGCTGTTAAATTTCCATTAATGATGAGGTCTGTTCTAGCAAATTCTAAGTATTTGTTTCTTGAAACATTTAAATAAGAGGCATATTCATCTTTATCAAGAGTATCCTCTGAAGCATGAGGTTGACCAAATCCTATATACCAAGTAGAATTTGCTCTTGGTGAAGTCCTTTTCAAACTTTCTTCTGCTGATAAATCTAACAATATTGTTAAATCGGGCTTAGCTGCAAAACGGTAGGCTTCTTCAACAAAACTTCTAGGTAAGCCTCTTACAAGACCGCGTACAATTCCTGTATATACATAACGATCAGCGATGACAACTTTTCCTGACTGGAGGGCTGGAAGTATCTCTTGTTCATGCCGAAATGAAAAGTCTGATAAATGCATCATAAAATATAAATATGGATTATATAACAACCCATTCTTTCTTAAATAATAGATTGCTGGATGAACTAGGTCATAGGAATTCCAGCTAGTTGTAACCACTTCACGACCATCTATTTGTAGTTTTTTTACTAATGAATTAATGAGAGTCGATTTTCCACAACCATGTATTCCTTCTACTACAATAAGCATTATTTCACCCCTGTTTTACACACCTACTAAGTAAAGGCTCTAATTCTAGCAATATATCTTGATATATTTTGTCTGGTTCTTGCGTAGCATCAATCCAAGAAAAATTACAAACTTCTTTTAATTCTCTATAATTCGAATATAAATTGTTTTGATATTTCATGAAGCTAGGTTGCAAGCCTAGTAGAGGATTAACATCATTTCCAGAACTATAATAATAAAGATTAGGATGTCTTTTAAGACGCCTTTCTATAGATTTTTCAGGCGGTAAATCAAGAAAAAAAATTATATCTGGTTTCCTAGCAAAGGAGTACAGATTCTGGACATAATTAGCTGGAATTCCTCGATAGGTATCACGTGTATAAGCAGTTGGATAATATCGATCTGCTAAAACTACTCGATTTTCTTCTAATGCAGGCAGGATTTCCTCAAAATATCTTCGACTAAAATCTGTTGCGTGGAGTATTGACCATGTAATCGGAGTAAACAATTTATTTTTTTTCGCTTGACCGATTAACGGACTGATTACTTCATCACTATTCCAACTGGTTTTAGTAAACTTGTATTCATTGTCATTTAAATACTTACTTATATAATTGATCTGAGTACTTTTCCCACAAGCACTAATACCTTCAAATGCTATAAGAATTCCCTTCTCCATTTGATATATCTCCTTACTCAAGTGTAAATGGAACCTGACCTTTTGCTTTTAAATTACCAGATAAAAACTCACATAATGACTTAATCGAAACCTTATGTGGGCTATAAATAACAATGCGTGCTATATCATCTTTTCCTAATAAAGTGTCCTGAGGATCTCCTAAAGCTACATGGACTATTTGCTTTCTATGTTTCTTCAATTTACTAATAATGTGTAAAAAATAGTTGATTTCATCATTGTTAGACTGAGACAAGTTATAAGTTGAGACAACTATGTAATCTGCCGACTGGTATTGTAACTTTGTTTCACAATCATCTGCTTTAATCTCAATATAATTGACATGTGAAAAATGTTCTTGAAACATGACAAACATGTTATTTGTGATTTTCCAAGAACTATCCGCTCTTGTTAACTTTTGTGGTACAAGGTTAATTAAGAGAATCTTATCATCGGGCTTAATTAATATATCTTTTGAATTTTTTATCAAAGTAAGACTTTCATCTGAGACGATCTGAGCTAATTCAATATGTTCTTTCTCTGCTATCATGGAACTTCTTTGTATTAATGGTTTAACACCATATCTTTCACGCATATTCCATATTCTTCTAATAGACTCATTTATTCTTTCTTCTGAAATTCGACCAGAAAGAACACTTTCTAATAATGCTTCATAAACTTCTATCTTTTTATTGACCGAGTTGCTATTTCCTTTTTGCATAGCCCTTAGATCATATTTTTCTTTTGAGAAGTCAGGGTCAATCATTATAATGTCTGCTCCAGCTTCAAATGCTCGAACAGCTACCTCACCTAAATTCTTAAATTCCTTAATGAGAGCGGGAATACTTAAGTTCTCAGTAACAATTACTCCCTTAAACTTTAAGGTTTCTCTTAAAATATCAATCACTTTTTTCGAAATAACAGCGGGAAATTCAGGGTCAACATCAATTATCTTTAAGTTTGCTACCATTACAGCAGCTACATTTGCGTTTATAGCTGCTTCAAAAGGTAGAAGATCTTCACGATTAAGTTTTTTGATACTTGGTATTTCTTCATGAGAATCACTATTTGATGGCCCTAATCCTGGAAAATGCTTTGCGGTAGCAGCTACTCCTTCTTCTTGCATGCCACGGATAAACTCAGATGCTAGTACAGCTACTTCAGTAGCTTCACTTCCAAAACATCTAGTCCCTAGTGAAGGATTAACAGTGTTATGAAGTACATCGCATACTGGAGCAAAGTTCCATGTTATTCCTAGGTTGAACAGCTGCTTTCCAATAGCTCTACCCGTTAAATAGGCAAATTTCTTATTATTCGTGGCTCCAATTGACATATTCCCTGGAAAAAGGGTAAAACCTGACATGTCGATTGTATTAAGCCGTCCCCCCTCTTGGTTTATGGTCAACAGAGGTGGTATTGAGCTTAGCTCCACTATCTTCTTTATTTTAAATTCCAACTCTTCTAAGTTTTGGATCCTATCTTTATTAATCTTATTTAACCCTACTCCAAAGTTTTGGATTAGCCGCTTATCTTCTACATCTAATAAAGGCCACTCAAATCCAGGCTTAATAATAAGACCGATCTTTTCCTCTAAACTAAGCTCAGATATATCATCAATTCCCTCTAGAATCGGCACTTGTTTAATTCCTAGTATTGTTCGTACAAAAAATGAATATGGTACTCTTATGTTCTTACTTTCAATTTGTCCTTTAGAATCACTACCACCAGACATTAATAAATTAAATCTTCTTGAAAGTTTCTTTAATATATCTTGTTGTGTTTTATCTAAATTTGGATGAATCACTTCAAGTCCATCAATGCCTTTTATTAAAGTTCGCTCTATTTTTTCAACAGAAATATCTGAACAAACCAAAATTGTAACTCCGTTATACTTTTTAATTAAATCAACTGCATTTTCTAACTGAATTTCTTCTTTATTCGTAAGAATGTTTAAATCATAAGAAAAATTGGATGTTAAAAGATTTTGTCCATAACCAAGAAGACAAATAGGTAGATTTTGAAATAGTGTTAATATCTCAACTCCTGGTATTACTTTTATGCCATATCTTTCTCCAGTTTTAACTGCTTCGGACAGACCGTTAATATTATTTCTATCAGTAATACCTATAACTTCTAATCCTAAGAAACGTGAAGCTTTTACAATTTCTGTCGGTGAGTATTTCCCTTTACCATGATTGGTGTGAAGGTGCATATCAATACATCCAGTATTTTTTTGATAATCACTTTCCAAATTTAAGCCCATTCGAACAAACAATTCATAGTCATGTAAAGCCTCTTCCTTTGTAAGACTAGAAATTTTCATCCAATCTATTAAATTAATTTCTGAATGTTGAGCTTTTATAATCAGTCACACCTTTCAAGGCATAGGTATTCTATTACCGATCAATTTTGTCAATTACTAATAGAATATGTACATTTTTATTTAGGAATATTGTTTGATGTCTACTATCTCAATCTCTTTATTACCTGTTAAAGACTTTAACTTTTGTTCTTCAAGTACAAAGACTGCCTTGTTAAAACCGCCATTTTCTTTAATAAATTTAATTGACTTCTTTTTAATAAGTGATTTTTGTCCGTGCCACTTAGCTTGAGACTCTACTGTTTCTAACATTTCCTCATAATTACGTTGTACACCCATATTATCTTGCTCATATTTATGAAGGGTACTTACTCCAACTTCAGAAATTTTGAATCCTGCTAAAGATGAAAGTAAAAGGAGTTCAGTATCAAAACTTAAACTTCTATCTCTCATATTCGGTAATATCTCTAATAGTAATGAACCTTTGACTGCTTTAAATCCAGCTTGTGGATCATTAATAAAATTTAAATTTAGAAGTTCTTTAACAGCCTTTGCATACAGCATAGCAGTAACATTAGGTCCTTCCTCTAGATAATAACCATAAGAATCATCTAAACGTCGTGAACCAATAGTTACTCCTAAATTTCTCTCGCTTAATAGTTTTGAAATTAATAAACCAGCTTCTTCAAGAGGATATGTTAAATCGAAATCCGAAAACAGTACTATATCTGTTCCTGCTTTTGCAGCTTCATATAACCCCCATATAGTACTACCACCCTTTACGCTGTCATTCTCTGCATCATTCAAACCAACAAGAACCGGATTTTGCTTTTCTATATTAAATTTAAGATTTTTATTAATACATTCTTGTAAATAATAGATTCTGTACATGCCTGTTTGATCAGAATTATAATTACAACTAAACTCGTTTGACAGAATGCTCTCCGCCACTTTTCCTGAACCTGTAGGGTCACCATCATCAACAAAAGTGATCTTAATCTCAATATCTGGATTATCAGCAAATAACCAGTCGACTTGAAAAAGTTTAGTTCTTAAAGCGTTTTGTCCCATAGGATTTTCAAGTGGATCTAATATGCGGTTGCCTTCATTCCCCATTGGAACAATAATTTCTATTTTAGTAAGCCTATTTACCTCATTCATTGCAATTTTAGATTTAGCCATCTTAATTGATGTAATAAATCCAAGATGATGTAGATTGTTAACAAATTTATGTTTATTTGCCTTTGATATCGCTTTACAGAATTTAATAAGTGTTTTGTCATCAAAGTCCATAACGGGTTTTAACCCCTTATATCCAGTAAGTTTGTCTGAGATAAAATGTAAAAGTTTTCTTCCTTTTTCACATGATCCCCAACGAACCTTTGGATCCCAGATAATTTCTTTAGCTTCGGCGAAATCATTAAGGTGATTAAAAATGAGATGGTATGCAGTAATTAATACTTTTTGATTCTTTTCTAAAGGTACCCCACTTTTCAACCCTACCTCATCTAACTTCTCCCATAATGAATCCCATTTTAAATCTAGATTTTTATTTTTTTGAGATCGTTGTGTTACATTAATAATTTTTTTCCAGCTTTTCTTTACAGCTTGATTAACAGAAGAATAGTCGAGGCATTCCCTCAAAATGTCATCTGAATTGGAAAAATTATCTATGCTATTTTCCAATAGGCTCAGTTTTAGTTTGATAGATTCCAAATATATATTTGGATTTTCATTATTGATATTCTCTTTGATTAGTTCGTCAAGAGACTTTTCCCATAATTCAATCACATGAGTTAAATTACCAGTAAGGTTTTTAAGTATCTTAGTAATATCCGAAACTAAAGAAGTAACTTGTTGACGTTTATATGAATATTGTATGTTGAATAATTTTTCATCAATAGACTCGGTAATACTTTCAAATCCGTTCTTATTATTTAATGTTCTACTCATATTTGATAGAACATTAATTTCCTCATCACTGAATGACTTTTTTTCTAAAAAATCATCAATAAGTATTTTTAATGTCTCTGGATCCGCAAGTAACAAATCATCATTAAAAATTCTCAGATTTTTGTTATTACCGATATACAGTAACTCGATAAGGGGATCTATGACATTTGTGCGGAGTCTATCTTTTTCTAAATCAGTAACAGTTGGTAAGAGTTTAGACTCAAGTTGTAGTAGCAAGCTCATTATCAACAACACCTTTCAAAATTTCCTCTTTTGATAACTTAGCACCTAATACATATCCCATTGCTTTTAATGGTAGATCTTGTCGCGATTCTAATTCATCAAGAATTTGGTTATAAAATGGTAAATATTTTAATTCTACAAGACCCTTAATGATTTTTAAATCTGAGGTACTAGCAGCAAACTGCAAAGCTGCTTGTCGGTGTAACTCTAAAGGAATTTCCCTTTCAAAAAAAGGACTTTTTCTTAATAATGGATGCTTTGCTCTTACAAATACTGCTCCCTGATTACCAAAACTAAGATTTGGCTGATCTTCCATAAAAGCTCTATTATCTTTAACTAACACTTTTAGGAATTGCTTTGGAGTAAGTACTGGGAAAAGTAAATTTTGTTTTAAGAAAGTTCTCTCAAACATTGAAATTTCACCAAATAGAATAACTTCATCTGGTGTAATTTTATAAGTTAAATCAGAACGTTCAATTCTTTCTAATAGATTATTTACTTCATCTTCTGTTGGCATAATTGCGTTAAAGCAGACGTTGTGCTGTTGAATTGGACAACGCTGAGTACAGTTTTTTTCAGGTAAATCCCAATGTGCATTATAATCAGCATAATAACCACCACGGGCTACAATTCTGCTACAAGACGACCTTCTAAGAATAGATGGGCGTTTTTGAGGCTCTACATCAGCATAAACATCTTCAAAAATCCTTAAAATACGTTCCTCTGTTTCACGAGAAAGCATTTTATTTCCGATTGTAAATGAACCCTGTGGTAATGGTAGTCCATATTCCATGAAAGATTTTTTATGATCATCCGAGAATTTCAAACCACCAAATGAAACAACTTTAACTCCTGCTTCTTTATAAACGTTCCATACGGAACGAATGCTCTCTTCACTCGTGTTTAATCCTTCAGCAAGAGGACGGAAGTATGCAATAGCCCTTATTTTTTCTGACTTCATTATACGTTTTAAAAAGTCTTTTCTCTTTGCACGACTCGCTGGCTCAATCGATTCTGGCATCTCAGAATAACAACAATTTATATCTAAATCTATATTCTTAAGCGACTCTAACTCTTTGATCTGCTCATCATTTAAGAAATATTTAGTAATACAACTTACTCGATTCGTTAAGCCTAAATCGTCCAGCATACGCAATGCTTGAATTGTCCGCGGCCATATCTGTGGTAAAAATGCTTCAGTTGTCGACATATGTAAACCGATTGGTGTTATATGAGGCGTAAACCAAGGATGAGCGAGTAATCGTGCAACTGCTTCTTCCGCCTCTTTAAAACCTGTAGGTTTCCAACTACCTAAATAATTGTCTACCGTATCACCTTCACGTCGATAACAATAAGCACACATCAGTGGACACCCGATTCCAAAATCGACAGACATTCCACCTTTCATCTGTGAGACCATATAACTTGTATTTAAACCATCTGGCCCAGCGTTACGTTGGCTTTCTAAAATTTGATCCATAGGTAGAAAAGGCTGAAACCCCTCTGGTAATTTTTTCTTTAAGGATAATGGCTCTAAGGGTGAACCAACGATCCCTGGATATTCATAACTTAATTTAATGGCAAAAAATAATATATCTTGTTCATCTGAATTTAATTGATACTGAATAGTTAATGGTTTTAATACACGATTATGAATTTCTAACAACGGAATCCTTCTATTATATTTATCATGGAGTAATCTTTCTTTCGCAACAGATTCAAGAGCTTTAACTAGCCCGTTCTTCCCAAAGATTTTTGAAGCTAGATTTATCATTAAAAAACATGCAAGATAAGAATTTTTATAGCTTCTTAATTCTTTATCATAAGTTTCCATAATTAGTATCCTGGTGTTACGTTCACTAAAATTTAAAATGTCATTTTTTTCTATAAAGTTGTTGGCAACACTCTCAACATGGTCAAATTGTTGGTTGTTTGCCTTGCTCTCGATCTCTTCAAACTGGTGGAAACCTGAAATTCGTTTCATAAAATATCCTCCTTAAATTTTATTTACAGGATAGTGATTCCTAATAAAAATTGTCATTCCCATGGAAATTCAACAGACAATTTATTTGCTACTTGGTAGAGTGTGTGTAAGTGTGTTGAATCAATTTCAATTCCGATTTGCTGTGACTTCTGATGTTGATTAAATGCTCGCTCACCTGGCAATGTAATCTTTTCTATTTCTGTTTGAGTATTCGAATTTCGAATATCACGTATAAATTCGTCTACAGAATTTAAAAATATATTTAAATCACTGAAAACTTCTATGTTTAAAGCTATAAAGAGTTGTCCTCTTCTGTTTTGATTTTTACTCTTATCCTGGTGCCTTCCCAGCAGTCTAGTCAAAATACTCATTACGACTGTTAAACCAAAACCTTTGGCTTCTCCAAAGGGTAACAGGGTAAATGCATTTACAGGATCTGTTGTAATAAGGCCGTTTATATCAAGCGCTTGCCCTTCATTCAACTTAATACCTTTTTCTTCCATTTCTTTGATTCTTCCCCACGAAGATGAGCCACACGCCATATCGAGCACAATTGCCGGTTCTTTTTTTGCAGGTATTGCGAAGGAAATAGGTGCATTGTCTAAAAGACGATCTATTCCACCAAATGGAGCAACACTCGGACTCCCAGTTTGACTAGTTGTAAAACCAATCATGTTCTCATTACTAGCTAACATGGAGTAGCAAGCAGCTGCTCCATAATGACTGCTATTTTGCACAGCAATAACTCCAATACCTGTATGCTTTGCTTTTTTTATAGCCAATTGCATAGCGTAAGTACCTATTACATGACCCAGCCCATTATTTGCATCAATGGTACATATACTTAAAGTTTCTGATTCTATCTTAATATTTGGTTTAGTATTTATAGATCCATCTAACAACTTATTAATATAACTTAATAAATGTTTAGTACCGTGAGATTTAACTCCTCTTGAATCTGTTAATACTTGTAGATCTGCTATTGTCTCAGCATCTCTGTTCGGTATACCTACTTTTTTATAGCAGTTTGAAACAAATTTTTTTAGATTCTCATTTGAAATATTCATGTTTTACGAAAATAAACGTTAAGATTTAATTATCCATGGTAAAATGTCATCATCACTAACGACAAACTCTCTAGCTTCAATGTTGAGACTCCCAACAAAAATACAACCAATCAATAAAAAAAGTGTTAACAACCTATACATAATATTTTCCCCTTTAAAGTAATTAATACTAACATTTATAATTAACTATAACTTACTTACATATTTTAGAATTTATTTAAGATTAATGTCAATATTTTTTTACACATTTATGGAAAATATGTTATAAATCGACACCGGAGGCCATATGGATATTAATACCAAAATCGGACTGAAAACTAAAGAAATGAGAAAAAATCTTGGGCTGACACAAAATGACCTTGCAGAAGGGATTGTAAGCAGGAGCTTCATAAGCCAACTTGAAAAAGGTAAAGTAAGTCCTTCGTTAGATACCTTAGAAAAAATTGCAATGCGACTTAACTGCACAATCGGAACTCTTGTGGATTCCAAAGAGCAGTACAATCCTAATTCTAATGATTTAGTAAATATTCTTGAAAGAATAGAAAAGTATATTGTAGAAATGAACTTTGACAAAGCAATTGCTTTAGAGGTTTCTCTATCTTCATTTGAAATTGATAGTTTAGATAGAGAGCTTTTAAGTAAATATCTGTGGATAAAAGGGACAATTTTTTTTGAAAAAAAAGAATATATTGATGCGAAAATATATTCTTTAAAAGCTCTTGAGAGTTATAAGCTATATAATGAAGCAGAACTAGTTAAAATATATAATTTACTAGGAAAAGTTAATTTCAAGTTAGGAGAATTTAATGAGGCAATAACATTTTTTTCTAAAGCACAATATTTCTCTCAAAAATATTCCGCAAATATTAATTTGAGAATTGAAACATTATTTAATTTTGGAGTCTTACATGCTCACGCTAAGGAATACATGACTGCTATTTATTATTTAAGTGAAGCTGAAAAATTGAATTTAAACACAGAGACCCTATATAAAATGGGTGAAATTTATATGGCATTAGGGGTTTGCTATAAGAATATTAATAACCTTGCGAAGTCTGTTAAACAATACGAAAAAGCTTTAATTTACTTTAATCTCGGGGAAAACAACAAACTCTATGCAGGTGTATTTATAAATTTAGGATATTTATATAGAAAAATGGGAGATTATATTTCTTCTAATGAATATTTATGTAAAGCTATAGATATTTATATTAAACTTAACGAAAAAACTCTGTTAGTAGATGGTGAAATTGAAATTGGAAAAAATCATGCATTTCAACATGAAATAGTGGCCGCAAAAAGCCGAATCAGTAAAATCTCTAAATATCAGCTAAATAATAAACAAATGGGTCTTCTTTTCTTTTTGAGAGGTTATATTAATATATTGGAAGAAAAATATGAAAGAGGGATAAAACTCTTTGAAGAGAGTGAAAACCTATTATGTGAAAATGAAAACCCAGAACTTTTAAATGAAATATATAATGAAATTGCTATATTATTAGCAAACTATGGCTTTTATAAAGATGCTTCTTCGTATTTTCAAAAAGCCAAAAATAAAAATTAATCCAGTAATCCTTTTCGACATAATAGCACTTAAGTTTTATATATAAAAATGTTGTTGAATTGGCAAAAGAGGAAAGAACCAATCAGTTCTTTCCTCTTTTGTATTATACTTTTTAATTCATTTGAACAATAGTTTTTGTTTAGGCATATCAATTGTCGAATCCACATATATTATTCAAAAAAGCATCTTTCTAGCACTTTCTAAGCTGTCCTCCCCAGATCGATTTTTTACAGGTGCAAACTCCTTTTCTCTTAGTACTTGTAATACAGACATGCTCTCTGCATATTTAAAAATATCAAAATAAAATTTTTCTAGCTTATACCCATTTGGGGCATTCGATTTAATTGTTTTACCATTTTCATTTATTGTAGGAATAATTTTATGTGCAAAATGATAAGGAAGATTGATATTTACTGTATCTTTAAGAAATGATAAAGAAAAAAGATGAATTCCAATATTAGAATTAAAAAAATTTTCATCCTCACATTCCTCTTCACTCATTTCTGAATATTCTATAACAGAAGGCCTTCCCTCAGATAAACAAAAGATGCCTACTTTTTCACCTGGTTCTCTTTTTTTAACTGCTTTACTTGCAACTCTTGAACCCTTTTTATCCGCAAAACCAATAAACAAAGGATCAGCAACTTGAACAAGAGCATTATCAATGTTATTGAAAAACACCCATTTAATTCCCTTTTCTGCTAACTCCCTTAATACTCCGTTTGATTTCATTGAAGTAAATACTCCTCCGTTTCCGTTGGGAGCCATTGAAATTTTTGACTTACTCTCAAGAATTAATTTACCTTTAGGAGTTATTGTGGGAATTAAATCTTGTTTAAAGAAAAAGATTTGATTGGGGTTACAGTTAAAGTAATTGTTATTTCTAAAATAATCCCTGGTTTCTTTATCATTTATAGGACTTGTCATTATATACCAAGGAACTATAGAATCTGTTTTTTTCTCTATTTTTCTCAGTCTTTCAGCCTGTAAGGCAAAAAGAGATTGTTTAGTTGAATCACTAAAACTTATTGTGCCTTTTGGTCCGTCGTGCCCAAGTCTAGTTCCCTGACCTCCTGCTAACAGTACAACTGCTACTTTCTTTTCTCTTAGTAATTGTAGACCCCGTTCTTCATACATTTTTCTTTCCGAATCGCTAAGGTTTGAAATTGATTCATACTCTATCGGGGTAATTTCAGATCTTTGTTTAAACGAACGATTAGATAGTTGTTTATATGCTTTTTCTATTTCTTCAAAATTTATTCCACTGATCTGCTCCAGTAATGATTCCTTTTCAGTTGCATTCAATTCGTTATAAAATGTTAAAAGATGTCCCTGATCATAATAATCAATTTTTCTTTTTAAAAGTTCATATTGTTCCATTTACAAGCTCCTTGGCTTTACAATTTGTATGAAAAGTAAAAAATATAGTTTTAACAAAACTATATTATAATTCTATTCAGTTCTCAGCTTTTACGCTTTTAAAGAAAATTACAAGAATACATTTTCTAAGAATTACAACAAATATAAAAATGTTTTTTCTTCTTAATTTTACATACATCATATTTCGCTACTTTGACTCACAGATCTTATTCATACAATACATAATGTCATTATAACCCAATTCAACTTATTGTTCGATATAAACTGAAAATAATACCTTTCTTTACTGAACCGTTTGTTGAAGACATTTGAATCGATTCCATAGAAAAACACACTGCTATTTTTTACAAAAGCAATGCGTTTTTTAAGTTTGTATGTAAGCAAAATTGGTAAAACTGGATTTCTACTTATATGCCAAAATTTGTTCAGTGTAAGTTTTAAAGTCTATTAGATGTTTCTCAATAATCTTTTGTACAATTTCAAGGTTCACTTCTTGATAGTCATGAACAGCAATGTTGCGAAACCCTACCATTGCCTTTAGTCCCTTACATAGGTCCATTGTGATGATGTCATTCTGCTGTAGGAGATCAAACGTCTCTCGACTCGTTTGTGGAATTCCTAGTTTTTTTTCTGCCACCACATGCATGCCGAGATCAATCGCCGCTTCACAAGCACGTTGGATATTCAAAATGATCGAATCTTGTTTCGTAAAGTTTTCTAAATTTAGTGGGTTGTTATCATACTCTTCATTTATCCGCTTTAAGCATCGTTCGATGATGCTAATCTTGTTTAGTATCACATCATTTTTCATAGATCGATCCACTCTCTTCAATTCTTTTCATCACGATTTCTCGTTCTTCGTTCAACTTAGCATACATTTTTAACGTCTTCATCTCAAATTCCATCCTGCGTTTATCATCTCTACATAATATCGTTTTACCGGATTGAATGATTTGAGCCGCAAATACCGTAGAAACGTTATTCAAATCAACAAGATCTACGTCCTTATTAATCAGTGCAGCAAGCTCTTGAGACAACATAAATCGATTGTACTTCTCTATTTTTTGATCACTCAAATATGCGATATCTAGATCACTGTCTACTCGATCTGTTCCTTTAGCCGTGGAACCGAAAACAACAATCAGATAAGTTTCTAGTTTTTCACTTAGAAAAGATATAACTTGTTCCTCCATTTTACGGTCCACAAAAACACCTCCAGAAGTCTATAGTTCAGTATATGACAGCTTACCTAACTACTAATCCTATAAAAAGTATATCATGAATAAACCTTTACTTATCTATTCGCTTTACTAATTCTTTAAGAGCTTTACCTCTTATCTCCTTTTGCAGGCTCGATGCCTGCTTTATTAAATAAAAAACATCGTTTTTTCTCCATGCGTGTAAAAAAAGCTCCTGTTAAGGAGCGATTCTTACTACCTCTACCTCTGTACCGAGAATATAATCGGCCGCTTTTTGTGCTTGTCCAGCAGCTTGTACGACCAAGCGACTATCTTCTTTTAACACGCGTAACCAGCTCTCGATATAACTCGCAGAGTTCGGGATTGTGTTATCGATACCCGCTACCCCGCATAACATCGCCGCTCCCATCTCTGCCACAAGCTCTTCTTTGGAATAGCTTTCATCACCGAACGCAAAGTGTTTAGAGACAATTGCTTCTCGTTTCAACCGACATTCATGCCCCGTAGAGTGGACCATCTCATGAAACAGTGTGCTGTAATACTCTTCTCTTATCGTAAAATCTTGTAGTGGCGGACAGTTGATGCGATCAATCAGTGGCATATAGACCGCACGACCTCGATAAGAACTATAGTCTGGCGCATCCCTATACCCTTTAACGATTTTTTCTGCCTCTTGGATAGGATCATGATCAAACGTCTCATCGCTTCTTTTACTCTCTAATCCCTCTACTTGGGTTAGAACATTGAATACCCTGTAATAACGGAGGTACGGAATTTTATCTTCTTTTTCGTCATCCTCTTCCTTCTCTAGCCACGTCCAGAACACTACCATATGAGATTTAGCCCCTTTCCTCACCTTCCCTCCCGCTTCTGTGATTTGTTTAAACGTCGCGTACTCTCCAGCTGGAAGTAAAAACGTGTTGATCCCACGATAAGGTTTCTGCGTCTTCCAGTTCACTGCGCCACCATTCACCCATGGTCGTCTCCATGGAACTACCCCTTTTTCTAGCTCTTCCATGATTCTCTCTGTCACCATCTCGTATACACTTTTCTTCATCGCCCTTCTCCTCCTTTTGTATTCCGAATCGAATCTCTTCCCCTAAAGGGAATGATTTTGCCCCTTTGTTCGAGAGAGGGAGAAAAAGAAGCCATGACAGACGGTCAAGGGTTTTAGCACAAAAAGTTTTTGATTAAGCGTAGCTTAAAAGTTTTTTGCCCCTTGAACCGTTTGACGTGATCATTTCGCTTCTCGTTGGGAAGGTTCGGGTGCCCTACCAAAGAGAAGGGTAGTGGAACGGCTTCTTTTACGATTCGGAAGACAAAGGGCAAGAAAAAAGGCAGCCGCTTTGGCTGCCTACCATGTTATTCTTTAATCTTTAAATTCTCTTATCTTTATATTCTCTTTTCCTCATGTTCTTTTCTTTTCTTATAAATCACTCTACTTTCTCCGGCTCGTTCGATACGGCCGAAGGTAAACGGAACAGGAACGTACAGATTGTTTTACAAGCTGTCGTTATCGGTTCGTTTAGTGTCGAAGCGACGAGAACCACTTGTTTTGTGGTTCTTGCTGCCGGACTAAAAGGATCTTTCCTTCTCTAATCTATATTCTCTATTCTCTATTCCTAAATGCTTAAGATAACTTACGAATGATTGTTAAACTCATTGTGATCTTCATTTGGTTTGTAAAGGGTAAGTAAAGGTAATCCCAACAGAAAGATAAAGAGGATAGGATAAAAGATGAATAACCTAAACCCCCAACTCTTTCCTAACGTGAAGTAGCCGATCACCATCACAACCATTCCCTTTAACAACGCAGACAACCAGATGATATAACTCGGTTTCTCTCCGATCAACGTTTCATAATACAGAAAGAAATATAACCCTACAAAGAACAAAGATTTAAACAGACTTATCATATTGATCGACAGGAAAAGGATCAACACACAAGTAGTGATAAAGGTAGGAAGAACCTTGTTTTTCATGAATCACTCTCCAAAATAGAATTACGACTTTGGCTTTATGCTAATCAAAAATACAACAACAGAAGAAAGAAGAAAGATATGAACAACCACCTATAAATCCCCATAAAGTAAGCCTTTCTCCTGCTTAAGTTGATATATAAAAAATTACCCCCCAATTTGGAATTTATTGTTAAAATAAGGTAAGTGATTTTCTTTAAAAGGGGGATTTTTTATGAACCAATCATTCATATGTAAAGGTGTAAGTAAAACATTTGCGGGAGACGGTGTGCAAACATTTGCTTTAGAGAATATTAACATCAGTTTCCATCCCGGAGAATTTATATCCATCGTCGGTTCGTCCGGATCAGGTAAATCTACACTCTTAAGTCTCTTAGGAACATTAGACTTCCCAAGCTCTGGCGAGATTTTCTATGGCGATCACGCATTGAATACGTTTAACAACAAAGACCTTGCTGACTTTCGTTTCACCCAGATTGGCTTTATTTTTCAACAGTTTCACTTACTCCCTTCATTGACAGTAGAAGAGAATGTTATGGCACCTCTTTTAACAAAGAAAACCAACTACAACAAGAAAGACCGAGCCCTTTCCCTATTAGAGATGGTCGGTCTTAAAGACAAAGCGAACGCTCTCCCCTCACAACTTTCTGGTGGACAACAACAGCGCGTAGCGATCGCACGAGCACTGGTGAATGAGCCCCAATGGATTCTAGCGGATGAACCCACAGGCAACTTGGATTCTGAGAATGGCTCTATGATTTTTGAAATCATCCAATCACTAAATATCGAAAAAAAATGCGGGGTTATCTTTGTGACCCATGATATGAACCTTGCCGAAAAAGCAGATCGTGTGATTTATATGAAGGACGGAATGATCACTGAAGATAAGCGAGGTAACATGATATGCTGAAGTTTATCTTCACCACTGGATGAGACATAAAGAACGCTTTATCCTCCTAATTGTTGGTGCTTTGGTGATCAGTTCAGGATTAAGTTTCATGTTCAATCTCACAGAGACAAACAAAGGAACGATTGTTGATACCCTTCAGAAAAAATGGTCATCTTCGTATGATATTGTGGTTCGCCCTAAAGGAAGTACGATGGAAACAGAATCAGAGAACTTGTTAGAACCGAACTACTTGAACGGCATTAACGGTGGTATCACAACTAATCAATATGAACAAATAAAAAAGATGGATAATATAGAAGTCGCAGCTCCGATTTCTATCGTTGGTTATGCGATGCTAGGCGTGGTATTAGAAGAAAAGTTAAATTTTAAAGAACCTGGCATTTATCGTGTAAGAGAAGAAATCATAACAGACACAGGTTTAACAAAAGAGAAAAGCTACAACACGAGCTTTTACACCGTTCGTGGAAATGAACAACCCTTGAGCCCCGCTCATGGACTTCATAGTCAGTACCAAGGTGAACTCGCTCCTAAAGACTTTAACTTACTCGTGGCGATCGACCCTGAACAAGAAGCTAAATTGGTCGGTCTGAACAACTCGATCCTCACCTCTGATCAAAGTCGTTATTTTAATAGTGAAGATACAGCTCGTATAGTACCTGAAACGAATGGTTTTCATATACCAGTACTCATTAACACACAATCCTTTAACAGAGGCTATCATAAATATACCGTTGAAAAACTATCTGTACCTTTTCAATCAAAAGAAGAGCGAAAAACAACTCTAGAAAAAATAGCGCAAGAAGGCGGTAAAAAGTATTTAGAGTCACTTAAAACGGAAGAGATTTCACTCACAAAAAAGATAGAGTCTAAAGATATCGAAGATCTTTTCTTTGATCAACTAGCGGGGTCAAACAATACCGAATTAAAAGGAAAAGCAACCGAGGGTTCGATGTTGCTCTTTCAATCAGGGAACTTGAAATATAGCAAAGTAGACAGCCCGTTTCCTGAAAGATGGAACAGTGGATTCCAAGTTGAACCATCGAACATGGTAATCGAAGAAAACAATCCAAATTTAAAAGAATTACTTCCAAGTGAGGGATTTAGAGACGTTGATGTAATCGAACAAGAGTTCAATACACCTGACGGACCGCTCAAGATGAATCCTTTCGTAAACTACAAGTATGTAGGATTCTACGATCCTAACAAGATAACGGTTTCGAAGGACCCGCTTAACGAACTTCCTTTAGAAACGTATCGTCCTTCTCGTGCTTCTTTGGTACTCGACGAGAACGGGAAACCCGTTAATCCATCCAAAGAGGTTTCAACAGCTGGTAACCCAGCGGGTCTTCTGACGAATCCACCTAACATCCTTACCACAATGGATGCAGCGGCAATGATACATGGTGAAGATGCTATTTCGTCGATTCGTATTAAGGTGAAAGGTGTAGAAACACTTGGTGAGAAATCTGAAGAAAAATTACAGAATGTCAGAAAACAGATCGAGAGTCAAACCGGTTTGGTTGCGACTATAACAAGAGGATCATCTCCGCAGCCTGTTATCACAAAAGTGACCGATGACTCTAAAGTATTAGGGTGGATCGAACAGCCATGGATCCATTTAGGAGCTTCCATCACGATCTTCAAAGAAACAACGATGGGCTATTCAGGAATTATTTTATCCATGGTTGCCGTAGCCATTGTTTATGTACTAGCCAACAGTTACGTCTCGTTACTTGCGAGAAGAAAAGAATTTGCTATCCTGCTCTCCTTAGGATGGCAGACTAAAGATCTTATAAGAATAGTCACTATAGAAAGTGTGATGATGGCAACGTTTGTGTCTCTTGTCGCCATAGTCGTTGAAACGTTCTTTACGGTTAACTACGGAGAACCGTTTAACGTGTTAAGTATATTATCTATCTCATTCTTTAGTTTTGTTATCTACTTGACTGGAGCCGCATGGTCTTCATATACCATCGCAAAGATTAAACCGTATGAAGCCATTAAATCGGGTGAACACTCTAAAATCTTTAAGAGCCAAATCCATGTTAATAACCGACTGATGCTTGTAGTAAAAGAAATTTTCAGTAAATGGAAAAGAAACCTACTCTCCATATTCTCAATTGCTCTGCCAGTTGGTTTATTAACCTTCTTCATCTTCATCACTTATCAGTTGAATGGGGTGTTGTATACATCATGGCTTGGTCAATTCGTCGCAATGGAAGTGGATAAAACGCACTACCTAACACTTATTATCGGTCTACTCATTTCCATACTAACCACAGGTGAGATTATGTGGCAGAACATATCTGACCGTAAACAAGAGATTGCCGTACTAAAAGCTGTCGGGTGGTCCAATCAATCCGTACGGTACTTAGTGGTTTTAGAAGGATTGTTCATAGGACTTCTAGCAGGTGTGATCGGTTTAGTCATCACACTAACCACCATCTATCTCATGTATCACATATTTCCGATTGATCAGTTTTACATCTTTGTAGCAACTCTATCTGTGCCTGTTCTTGTAGGCACTTTAGCCTCTGTTATCCCAGCAGAGATCGCATCAAAAATCAATCCGTATGAAGAACTCAAAAAAGCGAGTTAAAAAAAGTACCCTTCCTATCTAGGGAGGGTACTCTTCTGTATGATTCAGGTCTAACTTCGATAGTTTTTTTCTGACAGTTTACCTCATCTTTAGTTACCTATCTGATCGAGATCGAAGGATACTCATATGAAAAAAAGGTAAAGAAACACTGTTTCTTACAGGGTGCTTGTTGTAGATAATAAAACATCCCTTTCACAACAGTGTCACTGAAGATGAAGATTAGATATGAGAATAAAACCACCCGCTATTAAAAGAAGGGACATTCCTAAGATCCAGAAGACAGGAGACGTTCCTCCTATATACAGGGGAAGTAATTCTAAGATTACCATCTAAAACTTTTTATCTTTGTCTAACTTCTTGAAATCCTTGTAATCATCTAGGATATAGAAGATTCCTAAAGGAAAAAACAGAAACCCAATACACAAGAAGTTGTTACCAATTGACATAATCACTTTTACTTTTTAGCTTGATATCGACTTTTTCTTAGATAACTTAAACTTAGCCTATCTCTGTACAAAAAAGAATAGATTCCGATACTGTTAATAGGTAGAATGAATTATCTTCGATAGGAGCCTAATCTTATGTATACAGTACTTCTTATTTTATCAATCTTAACTTTAGGGTTTCTCATTTTCAGGCGAACAACGAGATACAAATGGGTAGTTCTAAGCATCCTCCCGCTTCTTCCTTCTCTTACCTTTGTAGTAACAGAGTTCAAACAGAACGCTTTTTGGTTACGCTTCTTAGAGACGGGCTCTTTTGTTCTTTCTATCATTTCTCTTCCCGTTATTCTGTATATTATGATAGGCTTCTTCTTTATCTACACCGTATGTTTTCTTTGTCTGTTTGGACAATATATGCTCTTAAACAAACCAAAGAAGCGTTGATTTACAAAGTACAATGGATTGGTAATTTTATTAAAAATGTTGAGCAGTATTGCCCGTTTCTCTAAGACGAAGTAGTAATCAACTACATATAATACTTAAATCTTGAGTAAGATTATGTGTATTTGCAAAGTATCCATATTATTTATGAAGCATTTATTAAAGGGTTAAGTACCTTAAAATGCTTCAATGCACGGTATAATTCGGTCCTGAAGAGGTTCTAGTTTAGTGTTCTTATTCAACTTAAGATATAGACTTTTTAAGAAGTTTTTCAGGTTACATACTAAGAACCAATACTTTTCAGGTTCAAGCTGTTCTTTTTGGACTTTCATCTTGTGCGGTAGTTGATCTAACAAGTTTTCAATCACCTTCAATTCTAGTCCACGATCCAACATTTCTAATATAGGAGTTATGACTCTCTCGTCTTCTTGATGAACATAAACACTATTAGAAATAAACATCTTATTCCAAAGCACTTCTAAAATTTCTGGGTAATCACTTTGGTTGATCTTAGGACTTTTTATAAGTTCATCCATCGTATCCGCTACATGTGCAATACTATGAGCCCAGCCTCTGTTAGGCACATATCCCCTTACATCTTCCTCGTCATTTAGATATTGTATTAATTTTTCTTTTATTTCATATACTTGGCTCTTTGGTAAGAAGTCATCTTGATTATCTCTGCCTAAGATAAGCGCGATTAAAAGAGAAGTAAAAGCCCTAGTAAAAACAGTATCCGTTCCATTCTCTCCGATTCCTTTGAACAATAAAGTTAAGCTGCAGTCTAACAACTCTTTCAAGATCTCAGGTTCAAGTTGGTTACTTTCTAGAATTACTTGATAAAAACACGTGTAAATCAACTGATCTCGTAGTTCAGAATCAATAGAACCAATATATGTAATCATAGAGTTTACGATAAGTACTTTATCAACCTCAGTCCATTCCTTATCCCCATTTTTCAGTTCGGTTAATAGAATCTTCAGCTCAGGTTCATCTAGTGTGTTGGTCTTTCCTAATACATTCATGTATATTTCTCCTTCATTCAAAATGATTTGACTGTTTTTACTTCCATTGAAAACCACCCGTTTCCTTTTCGCTTATTAAATCAACGAGTAATGTTTAAACATGAAACTTTGATTTGTTCTCCCTCTTTACTTCTGAACCTTTCGTATCTCTGTAATTCAAGAGTTTGATTTATTCAGTTCCTCCCATTCACTTAGATACATGCGTTTTGTCATTTTCTTGGGGTTTTCTAGTTTACAGATAAATTCTAAAGAGTTACCGTCAGGATCATTAAAATGAATCTTAGCGTGTGCATGATGCTCAAGTGCCATAACGAAAGGTTCCGTCGCTTCAAACCCAAATGCCGCCCTCGGTGTGTACCCTCTTTCAGTCAACCACGTCACCGAACTCTTCAAGCCTTCAAGCGATACGTGAAAGGCGATATGTCGGATAGAAGGATGGTAGTCAAGATTCACCTTATCTGTCTCCCATAATCCCAACCAACTCTCATCTTTAACGATCCACAAAAAAGCGATCTTATCATCAACGATATGATCCAGTTCAAGACCAAGACCCCTATAGAACTCTATCGATTGTTCTATATTACTCACCGGCAGATGTGCTTCATATAACCCTTTAATCATGTTTAGACCTCCAGTTAATTTCTAGATGTTTTTAGCCCTTCTTTACCGATTCTACCAAACTTTGGTATTTATAGTGTATCATTTATTTATGTGGCCTTTTAAACGATTAGATCTTGGTGATTTCAATAAAGATATGAAGAATGTAGAAATGGACGGTATCACGTTTTTAGGATGAGGAATGGTGAAAGATATGAATTTTGGGTATCCGATCGCAACAGGAAACACAGCTACGATCTATGAAAACGAAAACAAGGTAATCAAGGTATATAAAGAGCAATTTTCAAACGAGGTGTCTATCCTAGAAGCGCAAAAGCAGGTCTATGCCTATTCATATGGCTTACCTGTCCCAAAAATAATAGAAGTTACAGAGATAGAGGGAAAACAAGCTATTGTGATGGAGAGGATCCCTGGAGAAACACTAGGAGAACTCGTAAAAAGGGATCTGGACCTAGCCACTCATTACATGAATCTCTCTGTTGAAGTACAACGAAATGTTCATAGTTTTCCTTCGCCAAAACTGGAACTCATGACAGATAAACTGAAAAAGCAGATTCAATCAGCAGAAATTCTAGAGAACGTACAAAAAACAGCTCTGATCCACCAATTAGAATCGATGGACTTTGAACCGTATCTTTGTCATGGTGATTTTCATCTCTTAAATCTGATCTTGTCGGATGAAACTGTCTATATTCTAGATTGGATCGATGCCACAAGTGGCGATATTCGGGCAGATGTGTACCGGTCTTACCTGTTGTACGCACAACATTCAGAAGAGCTAGCGGAATTATACCTACACTTGTATGGCGAGAAGAGTGGCACCTCTAAAGACGAGATCTTTCAATGGGCAGCTATCATCGCAGCTGCAAGGTTATCAGAGAACGTACAAACAGACAACAAGGAGCGTTTATTAAAAATCATTCATCAACAATACCCACGTCAACTATAGAAAGACGGTTTTCATATTTTTATAGAGATAGGTAGGAATGTATATGTTTTTTGTACAAATGTCTGGTTTCCCAGGCTCAGGTAAATCGACACTCGCGCGTGAGATTGCAAAAGAGACAGGTGCCGTTATCATCGACCACGATGTTGTAAAAACGGCTTTGTTGCAATCTATTGCTGAAGCATCGATCGACGCAAGATCTGCAGGGGCGGTGAGCTATCATATCGATTGGTCCCTCATTGATTCCATGTTATCACAAGGTAGATCTGTCATTTTCGATAGTCCGTGCTTATACGAAGAGATGATTGAAAAAGGCACTTCTCTCACAAAGAAGTATGGTGTTACGTACAAGTATGTGGAATGTTACCTGGATAATCGGAATGAAATTAATCGTAGATTGAAAAGTCGTGACCGTATGATCAGCCAAATCGAAGAGATCTCTTCTGAAGAAGCTTTTCAATATACGATAAAAAATAGTAAAAAACCGCTTGATACCAAATGTTTAGTCGTGGACACCTCTCAACCTTTAGAGACTTATGTTCAAAAGGTACTGAATTATATCTTTGAGTAAAAAAACAATCCCATTCCTAATGATACAGAATGGGATTTTCTATTTATGTAATCTTATAGTTTTCTCCTAAACGAATAGCACCATTTATCATAATGCATCTTCTCTTCATAAAACCGATGCGCTTCTCTACGCTGTATCCCTGATTCTAGTGATACATACTGAGCTCCCTGTTCTCTCGCCCAATCATGAATGTATTGAAGCAGTTTCTCTCCATAGCCTTTTGAACGTTTTGATGAATCTGTTACAAGATCATGGATGAACACATAACGTTCGTGATAAAAGTTGATGTTCATCTGAATCCCAGCAAGCGCTACTATCTCTTCATCATATAGAGCGAAAAGACGGTACCCTTGTTTGTTCATCTTCTGTAACAAATTTAGGTAGGAATCCAAATTCAGGTTGGTTCTGAGTTGGTTCATGGTAGGAAACGCATCTATCCATTCTTTCTCTGTTGTTAATTCACGGACAATTACTTGGTGTGTACTCATGAACCTATCCTCCTTGAGTTTTGTAACAGATTGTCTTCAAAGTGCTTTTTTATCGTGCTCCATTCTTCAGAAACGACACTATAGAGAACCGTATGCCGAACGGATCCATCTCTTTGGATCAAATGGTTACGCAGGATCCCCTCTTTTTTTGCCCCTATTCTCTCTATCGCCTTTTGTGAACGTACATTCTGATGACTCGTTTTGATCTGTACCCTCTGTAAAGATCGTTCTTCAAAGCAATGCTGTAACAACAAATATTTACAGTTCGTATTGATGTTACTTCGCCAATAGTCGGGATGTATCCACGTTGACCCGATCTCGAGTCGTTTATGTGGTACGGAGATATCCAAAAACCAAGTCGCACCTATGATTTCACCCGTTTCTTGATGAACGATAACAAACGCTTCATCTGTTTCATCCTGTCGCCTCTTAACCGCATCCTCTACATACAAAACAACAGCATTCTTATCCGTTAAATTTACAGACATGTGCTTCCATATTCGTTCATCATCTGCCGCTTTATATATTCCTTCTACATGTTCCATCTTCATAGGGATCAATCGTACGATTTCATTTTCTATTCTCATATCCATCACTCCTTACCAATAGTTAACCTGTTTTTTGGTATGATAAAAAGTACCAAAAACAAATCTTTTATTAATACCAGGAAGTGATAATGTTGGAACTTCAGATCCTTCTTACAGAGAACAGAAGAAAACAGAAAGAGATTTACGAACAAATTCGGCAACACATCTTAGAAAAGAAGTTACCAGCTCATACCCAACTTCCCGCTAAGCGGAGACTCGCAGAACAACTGAACGTAAGCATCATGACCGTACAGATCGCATACGAACAATTAAAAAGTGAAGGATATATCTATTCTGTAGAACGTGGAGGAAGTTTTGTTTCAGAACTTGAAGAAGAGTTTCACTTTAAAAAACCCATTGTCTCAACCTTCAACCAAAGAAATGTGACTAAACAATATATAAACTTTAAAAACGGCCTGAACAGATCTATCTTTTCAGTGGCTTTCAGCAACAGTTTATGAACCTGTGTCTCTTCTTTAATCGAAGTGCAATCGGTATAGAAGATCCCGGTTTTTACAGAGCTAAAGCAGTATGTGATCAATTACAAGGACAAAGTTACGGAATCCCTATAGATGAGGAAGGCTGCACGGTTCCGACTCAAAACATAAAACTCCTTTACACGACACCCGCTCATCAGTACCCGACAGGAACCGTGATGAGTATCGGTCGGAGAACAGAGTTGCTGCGATGGGCGGATAAGAACGATGCGTATATCATCGAAGATGACTATGATTCTGAGTTTCGGTACAAAGGATCTCCTATCCCAACGTTATCTCACTTAGATATAAAGGAGCGAACCATCTATTTTGGAACGTTCTCTAAAACCTTATTACCTTCACTTCGGATGAGCTATCTCGTCATACCATCCCATCTTCAAGGTGACTTTGAAGAGTTCAATATGTACCAAAAACCTACTGTTTCAGCAATTGACCAGCAAGTTCTCGGTCAATTCATGAGTGAAGGCTTTTATACCTCGCATATCGCTAAGATGAGAACGCTTTATAGAATGAAGAGAGAATGTTTAATCACCAATATAAAGAATCAATTGGGTGAAGAGTACAAGATCAAAGGGGATTCAGCGGGACTCCACATCATCTTAGAACTACCAGAGGGTTTGAACGAAGCAACGGCTATAGAGTTAGCGAAAAAGAATGGCGTTAAGATAGATTCCATTTCTATTATGCATCAAGAGAGCAAACCCACGAATCAAGTGATGATTGGATATGGAGCTCCCTCTGTAGAAGACATACAGCGAGGTGTAGGTCTGTTAGCTTCTGTATTGCATGACTATTTAAACTAACTAAAAAAAGGAACATACGGTACCAAGTATGGTCCTTTCCTCACTCGCTTGAGCCGAATCTTCAATACCTCTATTCCAAAGTCTGCAGAGATCAATTATGCTAAATGAATATCTTGATACTTCTCATAGATTTGCTTTTCATAGTTTGATTGATAGATCCTAATAAAAGTCACATCAAAAGTAGGATAAGGGGTCAATTCAGTTTTTGCACATGTTTCCATATGCTTTAATTCTGACTGAGAGGTCAAGTGCCCTAAGGTTAAATGTGGAACAAAATTATCGAGTTCAAAATACTGTTTGATCAAATCATCTGAAGGTGCGATACTTTCAACTAAAGTTTGATGTAAGTGATGAATCTCATTGGATTGAACACTCAAATACAAGATACTTTCACCAAGATACTGGGGCTCACTTAATGTAAGTTGAAACGATGAAAAATCTTTACATACATTCTGAACGTTTTCTATCCAATTCTTATCTGATGTTAAACCACCCTGTGCTTTTATCGTGATGTGAGGTTCGACACCCAATCGGTCAAACCATTTTCCTTGGAATTGTTCAATCCTCTTCAAATACTCTTTAGGTGGAACAATACCGATAAAATATTCTGTTTTCATGTTTTCATATTCTCCTGTAAGTTGTATGTATTTTTTTCTTTGTACAAATTCACCCGTTGATATACATTATTTCTCTTATCACGAGGCTGTAATTTCATATGCATGTTTTTGCTAGACTTTTCTTCATATTTCAATCATCCTATTAAGTAATGATTTTATAAAAGCCCGCTCCTGTATCATCGAAACCTCTTGCTTTATAAAAATGATGAGAATCCACACGACGTTTTCCAGTGTTCACCGCAAGTTTAAGTACGCCTTGCTCTTTTGCCCACAGTTGGGCATGATCGACTAACAGTTTACCTATCTTTTGGTTACGGAACTCCTCTCTTACGACAAGTGAGATAATCCTGACATACCTCTCGTCTTTTTCATAAGCCAAACCTTTAAACATCCCGATCATACCTAGTAAAATACCGTCTTCTTCGACGACAATAGTGTGGTAGTTTAAATCATTATGTATCTCTTTAAATCGTTTTTCCATCTGTTCATCAGACGTAGGGTATCCTAGTTCACCCATAAGAACCGCAAGTTCAGCAAAGTCATCCTCTATCGCTTTTCGTATTATCATAATTCCTCATACTCCTTAATGTCGCTTTCATTAATTTGAGCTGATTAAACTATTCGACAATAAATGACCACCCCCCTCTTTATTACATATGAAGCATATAAAGGTCTTGTTTGCCTTTAAAATTTTTCTCGTTTTTAGTGGTATATTTAGTGAACTTATAACCATGTTTTGTACATAAGAAGAACTTGATATCAGCATGAGTACAAATTTTCTCTTAAAAACTTTTTGAAAAGGAGTATAATTTCTCAAACTTATTACGTCTTATTAGTGTATAGAGATTAGGGAAACACACACAAGAGGACTCCGTGAGTGAAGATGGTGAAGGTCTATATTATAAAATGATAATTGTATGGCCACCAGTACATGGCTCAATCAATGCAGTAAGTTAAGCACTAATTAAGATTACTAGAGTAAAAAAATGTAGCTTATTCAAAATTCACCAGGCATGTTCACTTCACAGCGAAAAATTATCTTGTATGTTTGTTTAAACAACCATAGAAAGGAAAAGAGAAACCATGAAGTCTAATTCAACCATAGAAGCATATCTCGCTGCTTTTAATTCTGGGGACCTTAACGGGATACTTCAGCTGTTCAGTGATCAAGTACAAAATGAAGCATTCTGAGGTAATCTTCATCTTCATCATTGTTGTCATTGTTATCAACAACAACGTTGTTTATGATGTTGTTTACTCCCCTTGATCATAAAATCCCTCTTTTCACCATTTTTCGTAATATAATTACAATAATAATCATATTCTGGTAAAATAGTACAGATACTCACTCCAAAGGGACAGTGTCAAATTTACTAATATTAATTTAATAAGTTAAGTTCATATAACCTTTAACCTTAGTGGTTTGAATAGTTTAAGCGACTAAAAACCATTACGTATAGAAGTTACTTTACCTAGATTAGAAGAACCTTATATATCATAAATCACTCTCAAATAACTTTGTTCAAAGCTTTCCCCTTTCTAACAATGCAGATAAGTATAGGTGTAAAATAAAAAAGCCCCTAAAAAAGGGGCTTCGTTTAAACTATCTCTCACAAGCAATTAAATCTTTATCACGATCGCTTTTTTTATTCGCATCATATAGCGCTTTTGAAACAAACGGTTTGTACTTCGTTTTACCGCCTTTGTTCTTAACATTGTTAGCTCTCGCTACGCCGCCTTTATACGCCTTGTTAAGCTCAGTACAGTTTTTATATGTTTTTGCCTTTGGTGTAGCTGCTTCTGTTGGAAGTGAAGAAACACCAAGAATCAATCCTGAAGCAAGTAAAATGGGCATGATCTTTTTCATCTGTTGAACCTCCTATTATTTACCTTTCTATTGTAAAGCATGACTTATTACTTATACAATCGAATTTAAAAATAAATAAAAAAAACGCCACTTTTTATGAGCGCGCTTTTATTTTCTCAAACAATATCTGTATTTGTTGTTCATGGTAGTCTATTCTTTTGGAATATTTATTTTGCAATGCCTTGTCTTTACTGCCTTTATAGAGTGTGACGTTATAGTTAAACAAGAGTCTGTGGTACTTCAATTTAAGTTTATACAAAACTACACCGCCAATAATAAACTTTTCCTTAATATTATCGTTTTTACTACCATTTATATAAATAGTAATATGGTATAGTTTTTATACTAGTTCTTTTGGATCATTAGGTATGCGTTTCTTTCTTGTTTGCCCCATGTTAATCACTAGAGTAATAGTCAAAAATAAAAAAGCTCCTAATGAATCAAGCATCATATCATGGATAGAACTTCCTCGATCAGGGACAAACTGTTGATGAAATTCATCCAGCATACCGGCTAGACTAGCAAGTTCCCATGCTAAAATATATGAAAAAAGTGTTCCTAGGAATTTTTTCAGTAAAACATATAAAATGATTGCAAAGCTTCCAAATAACAAAAGATGCGCGGCTTTCCTAAGCAGACTATTTGTTAACTCAATGTCCTGATTAAACAAACCAGTTTCTTGTATAAAAGCACCTGTTTGTCCACTGGTGAAGTATCCAGACGCCGTAAAATAATAAATAAACCAGATCCAAATAAGAACAAGTATGCCAACACCATATTTCTTCATACAGCCACTCCCTTAGAACGGAACGTAATTAAGACAAGATTAACTTCACCCATCCAAGTATAGAGATCCAAAGTGGTACACTTAACACTGTTCCGCACACCAATCCCACAAAAAAGTTTCCTTCCTCTTCCATATAAGTGCTCCTGACTATACGTAAGATTATTAACCTATTAATCAGTGTTAACATTTAAACGAATTGACATACATGATAAAGGATATTTGTCCTTTACTGTTTCGCTCTATAACAAAAAAAAAGCCAACATCAAAAGGCTCCATTCCTGTACCTTTGAGTCAGCTTCGTTAATTTTTTACTCAATATCATAGACAAGCGATGTATTCCTAGTGTCTACGCCGAATATATTCTCGCCATTCTCATCTTTAACTGTAAAAACGTACACGTTTGTTCCGTTTATTTGGATCTCTTTATGAAATCCTACAGTATTTGTTTCCGTAGAAAGTAGTTTACCAGCTTCTTCTTTTGTTAATTCAAGGTTTGCCTGTTGAAGTGTCAACTCATCCCATTGATCCATCTTCCATTCATTATTTTCTTTTACTAACTTAAATCTCCATTGTGATCCGACATTATTCATATCTGATGCTGGCTCAATTCCAGAGAATTCAATCGTGTCCTCTGTAATACCATTCACCTTAAATCGCACCTCTTGATGAATTCGTGGAAGAAAACCAATATCACACCCACAGAAGTATTTAGGCAGTAACGTTTTTAATACTTGATTAGAGAACCTTTCTGTAACATACGGTTTAAAGTCTGGACCTGCCACTTCATAAGTAGCGGGGTTCTCGCTATTCCAATTGTTCTTTTTTTCAGAGTTAATTAGTGTTTGTTTAATATCAGCTAAGTTACGATTTAAAATCTGTTTGGCTTCCCCTTCTGATACTACCACTGGTACAGGTTCCTCTTTCTTCTCCTCTTTTTGTTGCTGTGGTACTTCTGCTTTATCTTTTTCAATCTGCTTAGTTTCTTCATACTCAATCGAATCAATGACAAAGGAATGAAAGGCTTTGCTATCACTTATGGTTTCTATTTTTATCGCGTTTTCTAGCTCTTCTTTTGCCACTCCTTGTGAAAGAATAATCTCCTTACTTATCGAAATGGTATCACCTGATTCTATTGCAGATTGCATAGGAGGTTCTATTATGAAAGATTCACTTCCAGTTGCTTTCACTAAAGAACTGTTTAAAAAAGTAACTCGATATTTTAGTTTATTCTTTATCGGGCTATCTGATTTATTCGTAATAAGTAAAGAGATCTTTAATTTTTTTTGTTCCGAATTAGACGAATATTCTACCGAGCTGCCTAGACCTGAGACATTTTGAATAATGACTGGGGGCTCCTCTTGTTTGATTTGAACATTCGGTTGTGTTTGAGGTACAGGTTCTTTGTCAAAGTAGACATAAGTTGAAAAGATGATGCCTGAAAAGAGAGCTGCTGTTAGTAACCTTGGCAGAAGAGTACGTGGTCTTTTGGACCGAACTTGTGGAACTGATAATTTTCGTATACGTGTAAGAATCTGTTGTTTGTCTTTGTCTGTAAACACCTGAACTTTTGAAATTTCTGGATCCATACTGGTTGAAAGCTTTTTTAATCGTTCTTCCATCATCTTTCACCTCCAAGCTTAATGAATTGTTCATGAAGTAATTTCCTAGCACGACTGAGTCTTGTTTTAACAGTAGCTTCCTTCAATGAAAGGAACTCGCTCGTTTCTCGGATTGTAAACTCTTTATAATAGTGAATGAGAATGACTTCTCGGTATTTTAAAGGTAATTGCAAAACAGATTTGTACAGAAGGTGATCTTCCGAATTTGAGATAACATGCAATTCAACAGCATTCTTCTCAGTCGTGGATTCATTCTTAAATTTATCCGTCACTTGCATCTTCCGAAAATGCCAGCTTTTTAAATAATCTTTTGTTCGATTTATAGCAATCGAATAGATCCAGCTTCGTATGTTGGATTCTCCACGAAATGTTTCCAGTTTTGTATACAGTGTGACAAATACGTCCTGTGTAAGATCTTCTGCTTGTGGCCAATTCTTCACAAAGGAAAAGATCAGTCGTTTTATCTCTTCACCATACATATCCATTAACTGATTGAATGCATCCTCACGATTAGGTGTGTTCTTGCTGTACATTGCACTCAAATTATCATTCTCCAAATCACACGACCTCCTTGTCGTTATAATGGTATGACGATATAGGGGGAGATTGAGTTTCATGAAATAGTAATTTACTGTAAAATAATTTTAGTGAATTACAGTAGGGATGGCTTTCACTTCACCCATCAATCTTGATAAAGCTCTCAAGACTCAAATACCAACATCTATATCCAAACTCTTTACCACAAGTATGAAAACAATGTGGATAGCGTACAAAAAAAAGCAAACCCCATCTATAAATAAATTAAGATGGGATTTGCCCTTTTTGAGTTAGTGTCAAAAATGTTTATTTAGACTTTTCTTTTCCTAAATAAAACTCCATTTACACTTTACCGTTATAAGTTTTTACCAAAAAATAATCAATAATAGTATTGTCATTAAATACTAACTTGTTTGTTTTCTTCACCTTCATCTTCAAGACCTAATTCTCGAATACTAGTCAAAGTTAATGGCCAAGCTACTGCAAGTAGAGTAATAACACCAGCTATAATTAGAGTATTCTGCACCGATATCAACATTGAAACTGGACCGATTATGGCCATTCCCAAAGGCTTTAATGACATAGAACCGAATCGATTAATTGAGTCTACACGAGATAATAAGTTGTTAGGAACAAGTTTTGCGATAGTTGTTGCTTCTAGGGTACTAAAGAAAGAGATCGCAAACCCTGAAATAAATTCAGAAACAATAATAATTTCTGTAGGTGCTGGAATTGCTAAAAGTAAAAGCGTAGGACCAGATCCAATTAACAATACCCAAAACCCTGTAAGAAGTGGCCGCTTTGGTTTATAGAACATGACCAAGAAACTTCCGGCAATGCTGCCTAGCCCCAATGCAGTTGCAATCATCGCCCAAGCTGGAGCACCACCTAGATGTTGGTTTGCAACTATAGGTCCAAGTACGTTAAGACTTGATAATAAGAAGAACTGAAAAATACAAGAACTTATAATTATTATAGATAACCATCTCTGTTTAACTACATATTGAAAGCCTTCACTTATTTCGGTGATAACTGAACGTTTAATAATTTTTATAGGGTTGCCTAATGAACCGCAAGCGACTATTAATATTGCACTAATAACAAAGGTGAAGGCATCAGCAATAATTAACCAACCAGGCTCAATAAATACCAAAGTAATCCCTGCAAGTACAGGTCCAGCAATTTCAGCTATATTTGCTGCAATTGCAAACAGTGCAAAAGCTTCTTGTTTTTTCCCAGGAGGCGCAACTTGTGCTATTGCACCTGTAGATGCTGGGTTGAAGAAGCTTCCGGTGGCACCTCTTATAGCAGATAATAAGGCTACATTCCATACAGTTGCTTCACCCATAATTAAGAGTGCACCAATTAAACCTTGAGACATAAAACCAACCATGTTAGATATAATCATGATGGTACGACGCGGATAACGGTCGCCAACAACCCCACCGAACAACATTAATAAAATGCTTGGTAAAGCCCTCGCTGCTAATACAATTCCGAGTGATGATGCTGAGTTAGAGAAACTCAGAACAGCGAATGCCAATGCAACAGGTGTTAACATATCACCCAAAATAGAAATTGTACGTGCAATAAACAAATATCGTAACTGTCGGGATTCTAATAAAGCAAATTTGGATTGTATTTTTACAAACTTCATGAGTGTACCGCAGAAAGATGGACATACGGTTTTAATTGTTCAATAGATAGTTCATCTCGTAAAAGTAATAAATCAGGGTTTAGACTGTTTACTTGATGCACTTGATTCATTTTAACTTCTTCAACCAAAGGTATTCCTTTTAGCCCAAGTAGACCCCATAGTTGTTTTGATAATTTCGGCATAAAAGGTGCTCCTAATAATGTCAACCCCAATACCCATTCTTCTGTTTCATACAACTCTTTAAACATCCAACTTTTTAATATTTTTACTGCAGCTTGTAAGTCTAAATGTTGTGGAGTTAACCAAAGTTTTTGTTGCATAAACACCTTTTCTAATTTACTTGTGTAACTCACTGATATTGTTTGTTTTTTGTTTAACTTAAGAAGTTCTGGTATGAGAGTTTGAGTATGCCATCGCCTAAGTTCATTAATAGTTCTCACCATCTCATCAAGTCTTATATCAGATAAACCTCTATCTAAAGGAGCATTTGATAAGAAAAATCTAAGTTCATCTGAGGAAATGCCAGTTTTTTCTTCTTGGATCTCTGAAAGCCATATACCATGCTTTTTACTAGTTGAGCACTTTTGACCTTCTAAAAAAAGCATACCGTTAACTACGGTAAGGTCAAACGGTTTTAGACGTCCGTTGGATCCCTCTGCAAGTACATGTGGTGCTATTAAACCTGGAGTTGAATTATCACTACCAAAGACCCCTATCGTTGTCACATTACTATTTGGATGAAAAGCGTGATGTGTAGAGTCCACCAACTCTTTATATACTTCACCACAATATACGCTATAAAGGTAGTACGGGTTAGATAATAAAAATCCTTCTGGCACTAAACTACTTTTAATTCCCCATGTACCCGGGCCCGAAAGCCTAATTCGCCCTGCTCTAATTGTTAAATAATCTTTAACAGCTCTCATCCATTGTTCTTTTATTCCTGAGGCCTCTATTCTACTGAGGATGTCTGATATATCTTTGGGTCGTGCAAACCAGTTTTGAACCGTACGCCATTCTAGTGTACTATGATCCAATCGTGAACATGGCTCAATTAATTCTTCAGGTTGAAAATGAGCGCCACAATATACACAAGAAGAACCTCCGCACTCCTCCTTACATTGTGGGCATTTACCTGATATCCAGGTTCCCATTAACGCCTCACCAGTCTCCTTAGAATAAGGGATTCTCTCATTCTCCAGCCTAGCTTGACCTGATTTCTTAAGTTCATCCAGAATCTCTTCATGTAATTTTAAATAACCTTTAAAATGCTCCTTTGAACGAGGATTAATCCAAGAGTCAAAGTGAATATCGAGATTTTTCAAATCATCTTGGATAGCACTGTGAAAAAATTCACACGTTTCTTCTGGTGTTCTTCCACTTTCTTTTGACTCTGCTAGTATCCAATTTTCAAAAGCGTCACTACCCGTAATGATTTTTACTTGATACCCTTGAACACGCAATGCTCTTCCTATCACATCTGCTCGTAGATAAGTGCCAGAACCATGTCCGATGTGCATCCTTCCGTTAGGTGTTGGTTGCATCGGGACAATTAATACGTTTTTATTCATGGAATATTCTCCCGTTTTCATTAATTTTTCATGTGTATATTTAGTGGTTCAACTTCTAATACAAAACATTTTTCTACTTCTGTAAGTATGCCTTCGATTTCACTTTGATCTTCATATTCAATAAATAAATTTCCACTAATTGCCGAAGAATCAAGTAAACCATCCACAACGTTTCCAGGTTCAATCTTCATATCAACCTCTAGTAAACCAGGTATACTGTTGAAATCTTCTGCATTGCTAATTGTTGTCACTTTACCCCGTTTCGTTGGCAGCATTAGTTCAAGAATCTGTTTCTCACTAGTACGGTTAGTATTTTTCCAATTGTATGATTCTGCCATAGAAACAGCGAGGTGAGCATCCCATGAATCAAAGCCATGTAGGAATTGTAACATCTTCCTAATTCCACCCCCGCCTGGACGACAAGCTATTTCTCCTGCTATATAACCATTAGGTGTATGTAAAACTTCAAAATGTGTTACACCATTCTCAATACCTACAGCTTTAACAGCCTTTTTGTGCATCGCTACAATCTCATTGGATACAGGCTCTGATGAATGAAGTGAAAATGATCCGTAAATACCGTTGGACGCATAATCAATAACAGGTGATAAATATTGCGAAACTTGAGCAAACACTACTTCACCATTAATTACATAACCATCACAGTGATACTCATTAATAACGTTTTGAAACTTTTCAACAATAACTGGAAATTCCTTTTCAGAGGTTGTTATTGGACTATTTAAACGGTTAAAATATTCTTTTGCATTATTTGAATAAATATCATTCTCGTTCTGAAATACCATTGTGGCGTCAACACCTGCACCAATTACTGGCTTTATAATTATTGGGTAGCCTATCTCTTTTGCAGAAAATAAAACATCATTAAAATTATTTGCTAAAGAATAGTTAGAAACTGCTATCCCATTATTTAAAAACCTCTGCTTCATGGCAAACTTATTTGTACAATTTGTAATTGTATAGAAGGATGCACCTTGCAACCCTAGGTAATCCCTCAAATAAGCAGCAGTTGGAGCAGCTCTCTCCGATAAAGAGATTACAGCGTCATAATGATTACAATTTCGTTGGTCTAGTACTGATTTAGTCGAGTTTGCAGGATCATTCAGGTTATCAACCCAAATAACATCACTTGTAGAATCATACATATCCTTGAACCTTGTTTCCGTTATAAAGGTCACATGAATATCTTTACGTGCTGCTAGTGCCTTAGAATGTATTTTATCTCCTGTATTTGTTACAAGAATTGACTTCATGGGAATTCTATCCTTTCTAATTCTGAAATATTAGCCGTCTTAACTGCATGATATCTTTCATGATCCCAGTCTTTAAATATAGAATTATTTAATGGTGATGGTTGTGAATTTGAACATATGTATCCCCATAAAGGTTCGAGTCGTGCTCCCCGCTTAAGTTTAGCTCTATATGTTCCCATCCCGTATTCCACATGTTTGTATCCGTTTAGAATGGCAAAGCGTATAACTTCGTAATAAGCTAAATTAAAATATTCATAACCGTCACCAACCACATTAAAATCGAATCCAACAGTTCGTGCATAAATTGTCTTTCCCCATAAGAAAAGCAGTACACATCCTACTACAACATCTTCCCGTTTTAAGTAGATGACATGGCTAAAGTCATTAGCTGTATCCTTAAGAATTTGTAGCTCTTTAATCTCGTTTTCTGCAGAAGTGTTGTGGCCATATTTATTCTCATGATTCGCAAATAATTGCGCAAAGATTTGCATTGAATCACCTAGTTTGGATGAATCAACTGTGTAACCTTTTGCATCAAAAATACTTCTTTCTCTGCGAATTCCTCGTCTCCATTTTATATAATCCTGGTATTCTTCTATGCTATTAAACTCAATATCAAGAACCGCATTTGCACCAACTATAAAAAAGTTGTTCTTATCTTCTATAACATCATGTAACTGTCTACGGCCCTTTTCATTCATATATAAGCAGGATATTGATGTCGCACCTTGATTCTTTGTAAAAATGTTAGCGGCTTCAATCATACTTTCTAACACACGGCTTTCCTCAGCCTCATTATTAATATTAGGATTAATTAAAAATTCACATGTATATGCTGCTCGCGATCCAATAATAACTGTAGGAGTCCAGTCTTTTTGATGAAAGTGACCTCCTGATCTTTCTAAGAACCGTTTATATGGTTCATATAGTCCTCTTGAACTCGGTTTACCCCAGTAAATAGGTAATAATCCTAAGAGTTGACCAGTTTGATTTCGACAAACAATATAACCAGTATCCCCACCTCTTAATCTTTCAATAGCGAGTAACCATGGTCGGCTAACATAAAAACTCCTGTCCTTACATAATGGGAAAAGCTCATGCTCACATACATCATCAAGAGATTTAATAAACTCTAAAGATAAGTCTTTGAAGGAGTTAAGTTGAAAAGACCGTTTAATTTGAAATTGCAAGTCTTTCTACCTCCATTATTATGTCTGAAAGTTTTGTGATTGCTTTTCCTTCCCAAGCTACACCATTGTTTTTATCCAAGAGAATAGCCTCTAAACCTGCTAACTGTGCGCCTTTCAATTCATTATCATGACCATCACCTACGTAAATACACTCTTCACTTTGTAATCCTAACTCTCGCATCGCATACTTATAAATTTGCGGTTCAGGCTTCATAATACCTATTTCTGCAGAAAGAGCTAAGACATCTATAAAAGGCATAATCGTTGAACTTGATATCATATCTCTTACATCACTGCTGCAATTCGAAACGACTCCTATTCGAATACCTAGTTGTTTTAATTCTTTGAGTACTTGAACAGCTCCCTTCTCAGGTACCCTAAAAGCTGACCCATGAATGTTTTTTCGTGCCTGCATACCTTTGACTATTAATTCATTTGTCCAAAAAAATCCTCTATCCTCTTTTAACCAATGAAGGTACTGATATAAATCTGATGTCTCCCTTTGAATACGCGTTTCTGTCCATGGCTTTTTTAGCGTAAATGGATCAAGTTGTAAGGCAATAGCTGTTTCATTGAAAGCATGTTCTTTCAAATCATCCTCTAAGGGTACAAGTGTGTTCCAAAGATCAAAAATAACACCTTTAATATGTTTGTTCAGCATACATAGGCTCCTTCATTTTTTGCGACCAATGAATAATGGCTGGTTGGTGCCAGTTCGAGTTATCAATGATTACATCTGCTAATAGGTCAGGTCGATATTTACTTAAATAAGTCCTTTGAGCAGGAAGATACTTTGTATGATATTTACCTATAACTTCTTTTCCCTGTAGTGGAACATCCCGTATGTTAGCCCGTTCTATTGCAATATCCTCACTTATAGCTAGAAATATAGATAAATCTAAAAACGAGTATAACTCAGGTCTTAATAAGAATATTCCTTCAAGTAAAACAATCGTATTGGATGTAACATTATAGGTTCTCTGTAAAGTCATTCTGTCTGTCAACAAATCTAAATGCGTTAAAGTACAGTGTAATTGACCCTGCTCTTTAATTGGTTTTAAAACTTTATTTACTAACTTATTTATATTTATACTCAGACTATAGTATTGATCAGCCTCTGATAACGCTGAATTATATCTTAGAGATTTAGGATTATGAAAATCATCAACGTGAACAATTTGTGTATCTTGTTTTGATTTCTGAAAATAGTTATACAAGTCTTCCGTTAATTGAGTTTTTCCTGATGTATCAATACCAGTTATCCCAACAATTAATGGGCGATCTTTTTTTTGCTTACTTTTTATAAGTGAACTTAGTGTTTGGAGCATGTTTTCTTTAGTCGTCATAATTTACCCACCAACTCTTGTGCTTCGTTTATTTTTCTTTTAATTCGTGAAGATAGTTTATGATATAGACTGCTACCGTAAGCCATATTATCCTTCTGTAACAGTGGAGTGGGTTCTAATCGAAGCACAGAAAGGTTATCAAACACTTTCTTATTGATAATAGCAGCTCCCTCTTCATTGGCTTCAATTCTCTGTAAAGAATTACTAGGTCGGATTAGCCTATCGCATAAGAAAATATCAGGAGCATTACCAAAATAACCTAAAGCTTGAATTACAAGACCAGCCTGATCTAATAAATTTGCGACATCACTTAACTTTTTAATGTTAACAATGCTTACATTCTTAATTTCCCCAGACCACAAACTACAATATAGTTCCTTAGATTGGTGACGCAACCCAGAATCGCGATAAACAATGCCAGTATCAGGGCAAACATCAGTCAAAGGATCATAAATCATTTCTCTCTCCATTATTTGTTCTTTTCGCGCCTCTTCTTCATTGTCATACATTAAATATGCCTTACTGCGCTGTAAAACATAAATTGGGGGGATTATATATCTTGTATCTCTATCTTTCAATCTTTTCATTATTTCTAATAAACAACTCAGCACTGACATGGCACTATGTGAACTTCCTGCTATAACGATAGGACGTTCTCCTATTGTAAGTAATTTATTTTGCAACATTTCTTTTTTGCTGTGACGAATTACTGTGTTTGATAACATTAGTTTTTTATTCCAGTTCAGTAACTCATCATTTATACGCTCGTATCTTCCTGTTGCTAATAGAACATGTTTAGCTTTAACAATATCACCCTGATTCGTGTAGATACTCACGGGATTATTTCCGATTCCCAATTGAATCTTTTCAACACTTGTACTTCTCCGAATTGCATTGTCACCTAATTCTGCTTCTATTGTTAAACCTATTTCGATAAGTGCTGAAGCCAGTTTTTCAGCACGTACGGGTTTCATGTTTTGTGATACAGCAGTGACTTTATGATTCATTAACAATCTTTCAAATGGTCCTTCGAATGTGAGATACTTTAACATACTAGTTCCAGAGGATGAAGTAAGAATGTTATAGTCTTTAAATGCGCCAGGACCAATATTCGTTTCTTGTTCAATGATCATAACTTTATCTTTCAATAAATTTGGATCAGAAGACAAGAAAGTGGTAGTTCGAAATCCTCCTCCAATAATCACCAAATCCTGAACGATGTTATTTGTCTCTTTAATTGTTGTTCTGATATTCATTGTATTCATACACTCATTACTTCTTCTAATAGTGACTCAAATTTATAACAGATAACTTCAGCTTCTTCTAGAGTCAGAATTAACGGTGGTCTAATCTTGAGTACGTTACCGTATCCATATCTAGATGTACGTAGGATAAGACCATGTTCCATAGCTTTTTCAGCTAACCAGTTAGTTAAAATCGTATCAGGTTTTCCCTTCTCATCTACAATTTCAATACCAATCATTAAACCTACTCCACGTACATCTCCAACAAATGCAAACTTCTCTTTCATTCTCTCCAATCTTGAAAGTATGTGAGCTCCAGTTTCTTGAACATTCTTTAGGAAAGCAGGCTTTGATATAATATCAAGTGTCGTCAGAGCAGCAGAAGCTGCTAATATATTTGAGCCATATGTAAAAGAATGATCACTAGAAGATAAACCACTTAATTCATCACTTGCTAAAATACCAGCTACTTGAGCCCCAGATCCCCCTAAACCTTTAGCAACTGTAATTGCATCTGGTTCAACTTCAAAATACTCGGCTGCAAACATATAACCCGTTCGCCCTATACCTGTTTGAATTTCATCAAAAATGAGCTTAATGTTATGTGTATCACAGAATGCCCTTAGTTTTTGAAAATATCCATGTGGGGGTACAATATTCCCTCCATTACCAGATATCGGCTCAACTAAAATTGCTGCGACACTTCCACTACTTGCAAACTCAAGAAAATCGTCTAATCTTGAAACACACATCATGTTACATGAAGAAGAATCTTGTCCATAAAAGCACCTGAAACAGTATGGGTCTGGAACTTGAAGTCCGCCAGGTATAGCTAGTGGAAAGTTAGCTTTTCTAAATGCATTCCCTGAAAGGTTCGCAGTCATCATTGTTTGACCAAGATGACTTCTAAATAAAGAAATTACATCTCTTTTGCCAGTAGCTCTTTGTGCCATTTTTATGGCTCCTTCATTCGCAACTGATCCACCGGATACCTTTAAATGTGCTTTGGTTATTCTATTTGGAGCTAAATCAACAAGCTTTCGGGCAAGTTGGTTAATTGGTTCGGTTTGGAAAGATGATGTGACATGAATCAATTTGTCTGCTTGATCTTTCATTGCTTTTACAACAGCTGGATGACTATAACCTAGACTTAAGTTAAATGTTGCTGAAGCACAATCAATGTATTCATTCCCATCAATATCGTATAAATAAATCCCTTCTCCTTTATCCATTCTTATATCTGATACTGGATAATAAACTGCGCTTGCATCTGTTGTTTCAATAGTTCCTTTAACAGTCGTACTTTCCCCCATACTTTCACCTCATTAAAATCTATTATCTGGCAATTCACTTTTTACAAATTTAGTAAATTCCATATTATGAGACTACCAAATATACGATTACCTTTGTATTGGGAAAACAATGCGATATAACCTTGTAAAACCTATCAATTAGTTAAACGTTTCCCAACTATAAGAAAAGAGACAAATAACGATCATAAAGCCCATAAAAAATTAAGAGTTGCATAAAAAATTGACGAGTTTCTACTATTAAAATATAAACAAACTAAAAAGTGAAAATTAGTTTGAACTGCTTAATTAAGGAAAGGTTGAACTAGACAAGTCGGTTATCCCAGTTTTTAAGCCCTGTTTTCCCAATACCATATTTTGTAATAAATGGTAGTATAAATATGAAAGTACTTTCAACTAAAAACGGTTTGGAGGAGAAAAATTGAAAAAAGTTAGTTTATCATTTTTAGTTGCTGGCGCTATTTTTATGTCAGGGAATGGTTTATCAGTAGACGCAGCCGGTACGGGGGATAACTCTAAATTCACAGCTGATATTAAGAGCTCTAGTCAGAAGAGAATGGAACAAGAAAAAGAGAAAGATTTTAAACAATGGAAAGAGACGAAATCTGCTAAAGTAGGTGTCTTCGCCATTCCTGGTGGTACATATAGAGCAATTTCTGTACCTTCATTTAAACAGGAAACAAGTTACTGGTGTGGACCAGCTACTACAAAACAAGTGCTACATTATTTGAATGGTAGTTCCAGTTCACAATCAACCTATGCTTCAGGATTGGGAACTACAACAGCAGGTACTGATTTCTCAAAAATTGATGATTATTTAAATTCTAAACAGTCGAAAAATAACTATATATACTCAAGTGGCAACAGTTATAGTACTTGGTCTGATCGAATTGACTACAGCTTATCAAAAAGTGTTCCTGCACCAGTTGTATTAGATTTGGAGATTTACCCATCTTACATGCCTAAATATACAACTCATATTGCAGGTCATATCTTAAATGTCTCTGGTGAGGATTCAAGAAATAGCCCCGTACAGATCCGTTTAACTGATCCATACGATCAAGGTAGCCGAGGAGTTACATTAGGCAATGTATGGCACCCTCATAAAGGCGTATATGATGCTAATATGGATCACTTCCGTCAAGCAATCCTTTGGTAGAACAAAGAGCCCGTCTATTTTTAGGCGGGCTTATATTACAATGCAGGAAGGGAAAATTAATAAGATGAAAAGACTTGTATACGGTTTTTGCTACATGATTGCAATCCTTATATTATGTGTAGGTTGTAATGATAAAGAAGATACATTACCATCTTCACAAAAACAAGATACAGAAATAAAAGCAGACAAGCCAACAAGTATAGATACATTAGTAAAAGAAGAAATGAGTTCTACACAAAAAGATACAATTAAATCAGTAACTAGAGTTAAAGATTGGAATCTCAATGAAATTTCAAATACGTCCTTTAAGTTAAATAATACTTCTTGTAAAATGGACAGTCTGGTTGCACCTGCATACGCAGATGCAAACAAGATAATCTTTTTAAGCTACGGAGAAAACAACGATGTCATTTATGAATTTTCTACATTAACCAATCAGTGTAAAGAGATTTACAAATCTAAAGGAATTGGGAATTTAGTTGGAAATGAAGGTTTCTTATTCTGGACAGAATATGATACAAAGCAATTATCAAATGTAGAATGGTCAATTAAAGGTCTAGATCTCTTAGAGAATAAAGTAACAAATATAGCTACTGGAGGAAGTTACAAAGATACACCTACTCCAACAATGAAATTAGGATATCAATCAATTAATTGGATTGAATACGAAATACAAGGAGAAAAAGTTATTTCTAAAGTTAAGAACTACAATTATAAGAAGAGAGAAGTGACTACACTATCAGAAGCTTTGCTAAATGAAAGTGAGGAAAGAAAGGGAGAGTACTATATCTTACAAGAAGGTATCAATACCGAAGAACAAATCTTACTTTATAAATCAGTTTTTAAAAATGGAAATAAAGAATTCACTATTGATATACAGAAAAATGGAGAACCGATTCAAAATTTATTGACCCAAAATGGGGTTCTTGATTTTATCAGCAATAATAAATATTTTGTGTATACCGGTGAAGGCCATTTAACCTATAAGGAGATCTTAAATCCTGCCAGCAAATCAGTTTTTGAGACTGGAAATAAACTTACCACAGATACTCCAATTTTTGTTGGTAAACATTCACTAGTTTTTAGATATGCGATGAATGAATTATATTTAATAAATATGAAAGAAAATAAAAGTTATAGTTTAACAGGCTATACAAGTTTAGTCTCAAAACCTGTCTATACAAATGGATTTTTAGCCTATGGAATAAAAACTGGTGAACAAGAAAAAGAAGAGATCACTTTTTATTTATTAAAAATAGATGAAAAATAAATGAGATCGGGTATTAACCCAGATCTCATTTATTTTATAATGTTATGGCCTTGGTGGGTCTTCATGGCTAAATGGTTGTGGTGGATCTTCGTGACTAACTGCTTGAGTTGTTGTAGAAATCCCAATTACTAATAATGTAGACAAACATAGGATGGAAATTAATTTTTTCACCTTTTGTCACCCCTGGTTATATTTTTTATAAATATTTAATGCTTTTAAATAATATTGACTGGATAACTTGTATTTTTTTTCATGTTCAAAATATTCACCAACAAGTTGTAGGTACTCTACTTGATAAGTACTTTCATTTTTTCCCTCAAGATATGGGATTACATTTTCAACAAGATATGTAGTTGTTACTTCGCTACACGCTCCATATTCTAATATATTAAAATAATGATTAAAATGCAGTTGATATTCATATAAATTGGGATTTTCTCTTACAAGGCTTAAACCGTCTAACACTCGCTTTCGACATTTACTAAATTCACCAAACTTTAAATACTCTCTAATCAAAGTAAAAAGAGTAGAAGTCTTTGTTTCAACTGGTTGATCTTTTTTTAACTCTAAGCTTATATTGTATAGACTAAGCGCTCCTTCAGAATTACCTTTTTTGGATTCGTTATAACCTAAATTTTGATAAATCGCCCCCTTTAAAAAATTATCATTAAAAGCATTTGCAACGGATTCTGCCATTTTAAAATGCTTGTGTGATTCAACCCAATTTTCAAATCTTTGATAAACAATCCCCAACAAAATTCTACTATCTGCACATCGTTTAAAATCATAACGTTTTTCAAATATATTTAATGCTAATTTAGCATAATCTAAGCACATGGAATTCTTCCATAAACGATTAGCAGTAAGGGATATTAAATAATAGAGGTACCCTTTCTCCCAACTATGATATTGAAAAATCTCTATTACTTCTTCAGCCTTTTTAAAAGAATTTAGTGCCTCTTTAAAATCATTTAAGTAATAATCTCGCAATCCTTTAACGATAAAATAATAAAAGCTTTTTTCGCTTTTTGCACCATCGTTTAAATAAGATACTTCGTTTATTAATCTTGTAGCTTCATTTGTATTTTGAGACATCAATAATAAATACATACTTTTAAAAATGTTTAAAAGTATAGAATCTTCCGTGTGATCTATTCTTGCGTTTAATAACTCCCGGTATGCTATCTCTGACTCAAACTTATCTCTATTATACAAATGGTAAAATAGACTCTTATACTCCTCTTTTCGCTTTGAATATGATGTGTTATACAAATCAATATCTAAACGTTTCCCTAAAAAGATACCAATTTCTTCTGAAGGCTCAGTTGTGCAATTTTCTATCTTACTAAGATAAGAAATAGAGCATATCCCCTCAGCTAAATCTTTCTGTGATAATTTCCGCATCTTTCGAAAATACTTTACTTTCTCACCAAGTTTCATGAAGCACCCCTCTTCATAGTACTATACATTCAGTATACGTTGGATAAAATATGTTTTTTTTCAAATATATACCTTAATTGAAGAGGCACTGCATTTTTAGAGTGAACTTTTTGTATCATGCATAAGTAGAAAGTAACTATCACAGTGCTTATATGAACAATTATACCTATAAATTCCATTTGTGAATATTGGGAAAGTCTAGATAAAAACACATAATTAAACTTGATTTATCAGGTTATTTTCCCAATTTTTCTCACAAAAAAATAGCCCACTATTTTTAAATAGGGGACTTAAGTAGTATGGGATTTCAAAAATATTTTTGTAACACATAGACGAAGTACAACAGAAAAGATTAAAAAGGAAAGTTACTAGTATTGATATGCTAGCGACTTCTATCTTTAGAAATCATTAAACAAGTGTTTAAATCTTTACTTTCTCTGGGCACCCATTATCATACTAAAAGAACTTCTTCTTAGTTTACATTAAAAGATGTGACTTTTCTTACTTTAAAAACCCATTATAAGTGTGTCTGGCATTACAGCGATTTGGATCTACAGAAGAATCTTCTCTACGCTGCGTTTGGTACAGATGTCGATCTTTAATTGCATAAGCTTCTTTCTCTAAAGCCCCGACAAGCAAATTATCTAGATAGGGAAGACGCTGTTCAATTGAACCTATACTTCTATGCTGAAGACTTGGTGTAGATTTCAAAAGCTCTTCAGCAAAGCTTCTTGTTAACTTCCTGGCTTTATTTAACTCATCTTTATATCCTTTAATTGTGCTTCGATATTGAGGTATAGCTTTGACTAAATAATCCTGTTGCTCTAGAGTCCAAGGTTCTGCCATAAAAAATCCTCCTATCATGTGCAAACTTTATCTATTGATTAAACAAGCTTTATAATTATTTCTATGCTGTTATGCTGATTTCTCCTATCCTAATTTCTCTTTATATAATTCCTTGTATGTCTGTACAATTTGCAATCGTTTTTCGTGGAGACGCGGACATGGATGATAGTAGGTCAAGGCCCGTTTTTTCAAACCGAAGTATGGAACACCAGACTTCTCAATCGCAATCATCCAATGGCGTCTAATGTCAGCTAAGTTCTTCCATCCTGCGCCTTCCGCTACGCTCCATCCAATTAAAATCCATGGGTGGTCAGCAAGAGACTCTGATCCTATAAGGCATTCATTTAAAGAGAGCTTACCCCTATTAAACAAGTTTTCCATTTCATCGATTGCCAGTCTAGAAGAGCTTTGCTGAAGTGGAAAGAGGTTGTAGATGTGAAACCGTCCGCTGATGGTCTCCCCTTCATAGATTTCCTGAAGTATGCGGTTTAACTGGCGCATAGTGTCATCCAATTTCACTTCATTTGTAACCTCGTTTTCGAGTACAGCAGATCCCGGGTTAAGTAATATGCAGCTTCCAATGGATTTCTTGTCGTCACCATACTGCAAATACGTATCGGTTCTAAATGTGCCGCTGTCCTTCACTTTAAATTGAGCATACCCTCTTGGATTCATCTGTCAGCCTCCTTACAATAGAAACTAACTAAATACTACCATTAATTACATTTATATGTAAATTAAGGTTTATAGATAACAAGATAGCAAGAGGAATGTCTCTAGGCTTTTATAATCTTTTTCTGCTATAGACAATCATCAAACCCTCGCATCAGTTACTCTTCCTCACTCATTGGACTTGTAAGATCAGGTCAGTCTTTAAAATGTACAATAACAAAATCAAGGATAATGATATGCACACTTACTACTTTTAGCATTTGTGCGGATCATAACCACACCTATACCCATACTATTTTCTAAATAGAATGGTAATCACCTATTAAATTATGAAAGTATATCCATATATAAAAATATTTGTTAATATATTCAAGGGAACTTTTACAAGTAACAAGGAGGAACTATGAAAAAGATATCTATATTAATTCCTGCATATAATGAAGAAGAAGTTTTATATTCTCTTTATCGTAGATTAGTTACGGTCTTTGATTCTATTCCAAACTATCTATTTGAGGTGCTTTTTGTCAATGACGGGAGTAAGGATAACACCTTACCTATCATTCGTGGATTAAGAGAAGGTGATAGACGCATTTCTTATGTGAATCTATCGAGAAATTTTGGAAAAGAAACAGCTATGATTGCGGGGCTGGATTATGCTCAAGGTGATGCGGTTATCATTTTAGACGCAGATCTTCAAGACCCTCCAGAACTTATTCCAGAAATGATCACTTATTGGGAAGATGGATATGATGATGTTTTTGCAAAGAGAAGAAGCAGATCCGGCGAGACTTGGATAAAGAAATCGACGGCTCAAGCATTTTATAAGCTTCTTAAGAAGACAACCCGAATCCCTATCCAGGAGAATACAGGTGATTTTCGCTTACTGGATCGGAGATGTGTAGAGGCTCTCAAACAAATGAGAGAGACGCAACGTTATACAAAAGGAATGTTTAGCTGGATCGGTTATAACAAAAAGGAAATATTATTTGATCGAGATCCAAGAGCTGCAGGAGAAACGAAATGGAATTACATCAAATTAGTTGACCTAGCTATTGAGGGTATCACTTCTTTTACAACCGCACCATTGCGATTCTCAGCTTTATTTGGGTTTTCCATTTCTATATTTGCTTTTCTTTATATGATCTGGATTATTGCTAAGACTCTACTCTATGGAGAATCTGTTTCTGGCTATCCATCTATTATGACCGCTATTTTATTCTTAGGTGGTATTCAGCTTTTGTCCATTGGCATTATCGGAGAATACCTTGGCAGAATATTTAATGAAACGAAAAAAAGACCTTTATATTTTGTAGAGGAATATAACAATCAAAAGGAAAACCCTACGACTCAAGGAGCAAGACATGAAACAAGAAGTTATTAGTTATTTGTTTTTCGGTGTATTGACTACACTAATAAACTTTATCTCTTATCTATTACTAACAGATGTTCTCGGCGTTCTTTATACGGCGGCCACCGTTGTGTCATGGATTGTTGCTGTTCTTTTTGCTTATATAACCAATAAAATCTATGTATTTAAAACTCAAGGAAATATTTTAAAAGAATTAGGAAGCTTTATCGTTTTTAGACTATTAAGTTTAGGTTTAGACCTCGGTCTAATGATAGTAATGGTATCCATGCTGCAAATTAATGATCTATTTTCCAAAGTAGTTGTAAACATACTTGTCGTAATCATAAACTACTTACTCAGTAAATTTATGATTTTCCAAAGAAAAGAACCTTCTCATTTAGGTGAATCACATGAATAACTTTGTAAAGAATAATAAAACGCACTTTATATTACTAATTTTCGTTTTAAGTATTTCTGTTTTTATTTTATATAAAATTCCGTTAAACCACTTTTACTATTTTTCGGCTTTAGGAGATACAAAAGAACAATATGTTCATTTTTTTAATCACTATTATGATCTCATTCATCGTGGTGAGCTTCCTTTTTGGTCATGGGAATATGGTATGGGTGGAAGCTTTTGGAACGATTTCGGTTATTATATGTTGGGTGACATTTTCGTCTGGCCATTCTTTCTCTTTCCGAAAGCATGGTTTCCTGCTCTTTTCATCCCAATGAGTATTCTGAAACTATTACTGATGAGTTCTGGTGTTTACTTATTATTGAAGAAAACAGGGGTTAAGGAGCATTGGGCATTTTTAGGTGCACTCATCTATCCATTTGCCGGGTATCATTTTGATTATTTATATACACACTATTTCTTTATCAATGCTGCTGTATATTTTCCTTTTTTATTACTTGGATACGAACGATATCTTCAGCACAAAAAGCCAGGTTTATTAATCTTAGTTATTTTTCTTGCCAGCATCGGTAATTTTTACTTAATGTTCCTTCTAACAATCGGTCTATTACTCTATGCAATTACCCGCTTTTTTTATCAAGATCCTATTAGTAGATCATTGAAGTCATTTGTAATATTCCATAGCAAATTAAGCCTTGTGTATTTAGCAGGTCTAGCCTTATCCATGCCCATTTTTCTTCCGTCTGTTTTAAGCTATTTACAATCTAACGCGCAAGTCCGATCCGGTCCTAAATTTGAAGCCATTCTTACCTTTAGTGAAACGATAAATAGAATCTCAATTACCGGTGGCATGCATTATATGATCTTTGCTATCATTCCATTGTTGATTATTCGATTTAAAAGAACATATTCATTAATAATCTTATGCAGTGTATTATGGTGTATTATGCAATTCCCAGTACTAACTAGCTTCATTGGTGGATTCAGCCGCCCAGAGGAGCTGAGAGGCTTTTTTATTATCAACTTGTTGACCATTTATATTGCTATCCACGGGCTAAATCAAATGAAACGCGGTTTGACTGATATGATTGCCTTATTTATCGGTATAACTTTAGTAGTCATTTGGCTATTTAAACATCCTTATTCTCGTTACGACGAATGGCTGGTTTATCTTCCACTCATTTGGTTTATAGGGTTATTATTATTTTTCTACTTACAATCAAAAACGATTAAATCTGTTGTATTTATGATAACGAGTTTATTATGTGTAGGTTATAGTGCAGCAATCGGATATAGTTTTGTATCCGATTTAATTGTTAAAGCACAGAATCCTAATTCAACCAACGTTACACATCATAAGGGAATTTGGTCGATCTTACCTCTACTTAATCGAGATATTTATGAAAATTCATATGATAACAAGACTTTAAAAGTTACTTTTGACCAATTAAAAGAAAATAATGAGTTCCATCGAGTAGTGGCTAACATTCCTGGTGGAACAGCCATTAATTCTTCATTAACCTATGATTATAAAGGCTTCTATTCCTATCATTCTTTAATTCCTTGGAAACAGCAAAAATTTGAAATGGATACTCTTGCACAACCAGGTCAAAGAGGATTTAACTTATTGAGAGGATTCGGGAATAGTACATACTTAACCACATTGTTTAGTAATAAATATTTTATATCAACAGGTAGTGAGCCAAAACTTTTTGGTTACACATTAGATCAAGAAGAGAGAGATTTAAAAATATATAAGAATGAATACTTTCTCCCTATGGGATTTGTATACGATCAATCCATGTCTACTGCTCAATTTTTGTCTTTACCTGTTTACGAAAGAGAACAGGCCATGATGCAATATGCAATCATAGACGCTGCTCCAATGAAACGAAATCTTACCATAAGTGACAATGTGATTAGTGATAACCAAGATATCACCGTTAACGGTGAGCGCATAACGAATCCCAATACAAAAATCAAATCAGAGAAAGCAATTGAAATAAAGGTTCCAACGCCTATTAAAGGGAAAGGTCAGTTATCTGTATATGCTAATATAGATCCTCTTAATCCCAACGAGGGAATGACAATGATAGCCAAAAAAGATGACTCTTCAGAAATAAATTATGTGAAAAACATGAGAAATGGCTCGTATGTGTTAAGTCAATACTCTTATGAAAATACTGTTAATGAAGTTCTATTTAAATTTGGGGAAATCTCTGAAGAAAATAAGACAATTACTCTTACCCTATTACCAGGTGAATACGTAATAAAAGATATAAAAGCTATTTTTGATCCAATGATTGATTATAAGGCACACGTACAAACCTTAAAGCAAAATACAATGAAAAATATAAAAACGGATTCTCTCTCTTTTACGGGTACTCTTAAATCGAAGAAATCCGGTATACTTTTTCTATCCATTCCCTACAATAAAGGTTGGATTGCAAAAGTCGATGGAAAAAGAACGGATATTATTCCTACTCACTATACCTATTCAGGTATCAAAGTAAATGCTGGAACACAAAATATTGAACTCTATTTTATCCCACAAGGCTTATTAGTAGGCGTCGTTATAAGTGCGATTTCCATTATTTGTTTAATTGTTTATTCCTTTAGGAGAAAGAAAGTACACAATCAAAAAGAGCTGACATCTGAAGTGACCCCTATAAGTTAGACACGATTATTTCATTAGACAGCTGTAAGGGCATGAGTACGGTATTGAACCGGGCTCATGCCTTTTAATTTTGCCTTAATCCTTTTGTGATTATAATATTGGATATAAAACTCCAGTTCACGCTTAAAATGTTCCATGCTCTCAAACTCGTTTAAATAAAGCAATTCTGATTTCAATACCAGTACGCATAAAAGCTTTCCATGGCTGCGTTATCCAAACAGTTCCCCTTGCGGGACATGCTTTGGGTGATCCCGTGTTCTTTCAGTGATTGTTAGTATTGCTTCATCTGGTAATGCATCCCTAAAAGCCTACTTTTTCACTGGGCTCAACCGTTCCTTTGCTTCACTATCGCTTTAACCATTGCATATAAATTTCGTCCATTGTTTTTTCTAAGATTTGGTCTTCGGAAAAACGAAAACTCAATGAATTATCGTCTATTTTTCCGTGTAATTCGGGTATTAGTAATGCTGCTTTTTGGTTATTTTCAGGGGTTCTTTGGGCTGGACTGCCATCTTTTTTATATCCGTTCCTTCTGATTCCAATGCAATATCTACCGGGATTAGGGTCTGTTCTATCCAAAGATGTTAAGACGGCTTCCTTCAAAACTGGATTATTATTAGCACTTATATGATCTGGAATAAATGTTGCAAAGTGGTCTGTAAACTGTTTTAGTATATTGCCAAGATTTTCACCGTATTCAATACCAAAAAACGCTCTAAATAATTTCAAATCAGAGATATGTATTTTGTATAGAGTTGCGTAGGTCGAATAGCTCTCCACCATTTTGGGCCTCTTGAGGAACTCCAGCCTGACGATAGCATACGGATCTTGCTTGCTTTTTGTATCTGGATACAACTTTACAAGTACAACAAAATCTTGTTGTTTATACGTAAATAGGAAAGCATCTACAGTCCAAGAATTGGACTTTAATTGATCTCTAATGACTTTGAGATTCTGTAACACCATAAACTATCAAATCCTTTTATAGAAAAATTATTGAAGAATATTTAAATGGTGTGCGTATATCGGTATTGTCCTAAGCCTCATTTTAATACTTTAGTATCTTTTTTCATTACATTTCATAAATTAGGTCAGAGTTTCATAAGAAGTGCAACTTGCTCGTTAAACAGCAATATACTCCAATCTTATAAAATATTTAAATTGCTGTAAATCGATATATAAGTTTGAATCTTGGAAGCACAGGGATGGTTCTCTCGTTCCCTGCCCTACGCCTTAACACAAGACTAGCCGATATCTCCAAAACCCCGCTATCTGCCTTTTTGAATCCCTTTGATTTTTTTCGTTTTTCTGATGTATGAAAAGAATCAGTACATCGTAGACAAAGACAGTAACAAGCTTAAAGTTGAAAAATAAAACTGTAAACCTGTTTATTATTTATTGAGAAGTAAGCTTGAGAACATCCTCGTGCTTCCCTTATCCCCCTAAGAATATTATTTATTCCCCTCATTAAGTATAAGCGCGAGAACCGTCCCAGTGCTTTAATTTATTTAATGAACCATTCATTTTTTGAAATGTAGAATTAGATCCATAGCATAAATGGGAGTTTGTAAATTAAAAACCCTTCAAAGCCACTTTGAAGGGTAATCTAAACTTAAAATAATATGTACTATTTTTGATTTAATGACACGGTATAAAAGTTTTTTAAGGTATGCATAGAGAACTTAGGAATTCCATATTCGAATGGAGAACGATATACGGAACTACCATAATAATACTGTTTAATTCCTTTTTGATAACCGTATTGACTTATTGGATCTTTCTTAAAGGTATGGCGGGTAATAAATTGGATATTTTTCGATCTTTTTGCTTTGCTCTCATACGCAGGACCAAAACCTGGAGAGTTAAATACGATACTTGGTTTACCTGTTTCCATGGACATAACTGAAGCTAAATATCCTCCTAATGAGTGTCCAGTAAAAACAATCTGTGAATTAGCTGGAACCCATGAAGCTACTATTCTAGCATACTTCTTTTGCGCTACTCCTTTAGAGTATATTTTTGTAGTAAGCTGCAAATCGCTTTTTACATCACGAAAATCATTTGTCCCTGCGTAGGCTACAATATATTTGTTTGCATATACATCTTTAAATATGGCACCATAAAAACCTGTTTTACTCTCAGATCCTGCCATGTATAACCGATATCTGCCCACACCAATCGCGTTTCCATATTGAGAAAGTTTATTCTTATATGACTTGTAATACCCCTTCCCTGTGATTTCAGCCCAATCTTTATTCATTTTAGGACTAAACTTTTTTAAACTAAAGTTGCAGTTACCCAGCTTCCCTTATATATTGCTAATGGCGCATCATAGACGAGATGACTAAAATATAAGGCTTCATAAGGACTTGCTTTCCATGGACTTGTTGCTTCTGACTTTGGAGCTCCTGTTACCAATAAACTTAGAAGAATTACAAAACTAATTACAATTTTCTTGCATTGCTAGGATCGTTCCATCCAAAGACAGATAGCCGATAAAACCAGCATCGGTGGATATGTCGTCCTTTAAAAACTCTCCACTTTTTAGCACTCCAAGTGCAATGGAGAGATCAAACAACGGACCGTTCCTCTTTTGTTCTGCAGGAGACAGATTAATAACCACACGCATATCCAGCAAGTTTTGGTCAATTAATTACAGCGAATATTAGCCACTTTAACTCGTCATTAACTCCAAAGAAAACAAAAAGGAAGCACGAACGTCCCCGTGCTTCCCTGAGGTTTTTTCTAAATTTGTAGGGAAAATATTTGTTTTTCCTTCAACAATACCATAGCTTCCATTCGAAAATTTGATTAAAGCCATTCCAAGGTCTTCATCCTCAATAAACCGTGTTTGAGGATATCAGTCATACCACTACTTCTTCAACCTCTCCACCCATTATCCAACGCAATAGGTCCATGTTATGGATACATTGGTTCATTAATGCTCCACCGTCTTGCACCCAATTTTCATGCCAAGGTGCTTGAGTAAAGTGTTCTTTTCCTCTATTCCAACGAATATGAGCTGTTCCATCTAGAACGCGACCGAATCTCTCATCATCTACTGCTTCTCTAATTTTGATTGATTTGTTAAATCAGTTTTGGTCACGTGCACTTACTTTTACGTTTTTCTCTATTGCCTTTTTAATGTTTCATCCGGATCTTCTAGTGAAAGAGCGATTAGCTTTTCTATAATAAAATTAGCCCCTGCCTGCAATTGCAGCATGTTTACCACTTTCAGTACAAATTGCCATTAATAATGCATATTTTAACGCCATGTGGTCCTCCTCAAATGAAACTAAACAGAACAGAATATTATTTAATTAAACTCCCTATTATTTGATAAAGTTATTTATTACATTACATACTTTATCAATTTCTTCCTCAGTTAAATATGGATGCATTGGTAAAGAAAGAATTGTATCACACAAGCGATTAGTTACTTCAAATTCACTTTCAGCAAATTCTAAGTATGAAAATGCTTCTTGTTTGTGCATTGGTTTAACATAGTAAACCATACTAGGGATTCTGTTTTTCTCCTTTTTACCAAGCAACTAGTTTTATTACAAACTTTTAAAGATTTGGTATTATTGTTTAAATCTCAGGTAATATTTTTTTGTCCTTGTACAATATTTTATATAAATAAATAGTAGATATTAATGATGATATAATATATACTCCAACGGTAGAATATGCAGCACCAATTGAACCAAATTTAGAAATTAGCAAAACATTTAATATTACATTGAAAATTCCTGATATCAGAGCATTATAAAAATTAAATGAAACTCTTCTGAGGGTAACTAAAACATTCCCAGAAGGGATTCGAAATGTAGCAGCAATAAAGTATCCTATCGCTAGTACTCGAAATGGCTCTACCGCACTCATATACTCATCGCCAAATAAAAATCCTATTATCCAAGGTGCTCCAATATACATTCCGATTGAAATAATACCGTTTAATAATATTAAACCTTTAATTAGTTTTAAATAATTTGATCGAATCCATTCCCTATCGTTATTGTGTGATGCAAAATAAGGGTAAATATAAGTAATAATGGCCATTGGTATAAATAAAATTGCAAAAGGTATTACTGTCGCAGTTTTATAAGAAGCGATTACTAATGTACTCTGAATAATAATACCAATTATCAAAACATCAATTAAATAAAGCATCTGTGATATTGCATTACTTAAGCTTGAAATAAAAGATAATTTAACAAACTGTTTTTTTTCTTTATAAGTTAATTTTAGTGTTGTATTCTTTAAATGTCCTTTTCTATTAGCTATAAACATTGCAAAAAGAATTGAAAGAAAAAATCCTATATATTGACAAACAACTACTCCAGTTATTCCAAAGAGAGTTGCACCAATCAGTGTAAAAATCAGGACTAATACACTATTTAGAATGCTTAACATTGAAAATAATTTATTTTGTAACCTTATCCGAAACCCTATTTCGATATAAGAATATAAATATTGTGTCAAAGGAAGAAATGACATTAATAATAGAAGTGTAGTTACTCCTTCAATATTAGTATCTATGAATATGGCATATAAGGATATTAATAGAGATATAAAAAGACTTGCCATAATTCCTACTTTTCTAGCGAACTGAGAATAAGCTAATAATTTATCGGGATTTTTTCTATTCTCACTTCCAAACTGTAAAAGCCCAGATACTGCTCCCAGTCCATTTAATAACAAAAACATTGAAACGATATTATTTGAGTAAGAATATATACCGTAATCAGTTTTCGAAACAATCCTTACTAAAATTAGTACGGTGCTAAAGAGTAAAATTTTGTTAATTACTTGTGAGGTGAATATGTGAAAAAATCCAGTTTTTATTAACTTAATAATATCACCTTTAAGACTGTTCATCATTATTCACCATTTATTTCAAATAATTTATATGAGGCTAAAACTGTTAATATCAATAATTTTTCTATTGTATTTCCATTGTAAAATAGGTTATCCATATCCACAGATAACTTCGACGCTGGAAGTATACGTTTCTTATTTTCTTCAAAATAATTATTAATGAATTCTCTTACCTTTATATCATTTTTATACCAATAATCCATAGGGTTCATAGTTGCAGGGCTCTCTTTTACATTCAAACCTAGTTTTTTTAATATATTACGCGAATAAAATATGGATCCTTTTTTTAACTTTCTTCTCATATTAATCCATTCCATATTTTCCTTAACAGGTCCTTCGTAATTTGATGTTGGGATTTCTGCACATATCGGATATTTACGAACAATCCATGCATGATATAATTTATGATTAACACGATATTCAAGTGGCAAACTCAAGCAGAACATAAGTAAATCTATATCAAGAAAAGGTGATACTGCGTCTATATATTTATTCCTTATTAAATGTGAACTTAAAATGCCTAAAAAACCTCTATTGTAAAGAGTAAACATTTCATGATTATCATATTCATCAAAAATTTCCTTATTAAATTCATAATTTAAGTAATTAGAATACTTATTATCTTTAAAATTTGGGGGACTATGCTTTGGTTTTCCTGTTGTATAACTACCTACTATTACATCCCCTAATTGTCCTGTCATTTCAAGTCCAAAAGTATTATTATGTAAATATGATAATAACCTTTCACCTCCAGTTATACCTGCATAAAACGACAAGCCATAGTTTAAAGAAACCAATTTTTCAATATCGTAAATAAAGTTACACTTATCAAGTGGCATATAAATAAAGTCATTTCCCAATGCATTCGAAACATTTAAGGCAGCCCGCCACTCTTTTGCTTGAGACTGTGAATAACATATATTTGTTATATTACTATAACCCATCTCATGCGCTACCCAGGAAACCATTCGAGCGTCTAGTCCACCACTCATATCTGCTAGATGAGACTGATAACCATATTCTAAATCTTTATCAAATATTCGCTTGACTGCTTTTCGAAATTTAATATCTAATTCTTCGATAGCATCAGTAAAACTTATACTTTGTATCTCTTTATTACTTAATTCAAAATACTTCTCAACATTAAAGTTCCCTTTGTTGATTTGAATATATCTTCCCGGTAATAAACGTTTTATTCCTTCAATGTGTGTTGAATCATCAATCATAAATCCGTAAGTTAAAATAGAATAAGCAGCCATTTCATTATACTTATATTTTCCATCCACACGCCTTGAGCAATCTAAAACCTCTTTAAAATCGGAAGATATAATCAACTCATCTCTATTTTTATAGTAAAATAAAGGCCGATCCCCAAAATGGTTTACAAAAATAAACCAGATATTTTTTTTCTTATCAAAAAAGCATCCATTATATGAACCTCGTAGATCATTTATAAACGACTGACCATTTTTTTGGTAAGCAGCAATCAAATATTCTGAAAGTGTACTACTTTTATATTCTTGCATTAAATCTTTTGAGTTTAAAACCACTCCATCCAATACTGCTGTATATTCGTCCGTGTCTAAATAAACTTTATCGTTAATAAATCTTGGCGAAAAATTTGTAAACACTTCAAAATTTAAACTTGAATTATCTTCACTGGCAATATATTTTGATTCATTAATATTTTTAATTGATAACGTCCATGTCATTATTAAATACCTCCAAACAATAATTTATTAATTGTCCCTTCTATATAACTGGACAGTTATCTTTGAGAAAATGTACTGGTATTAAAATATATTACACAGATCTGTTTGGTATCGAGGAAACGAGTCCTAATCCTATTTGTGAATAAATCATTACATTCCAAAAATTTTTGTGTAAAATATAATCTAAGGTTAAACCAGATATTAACACCATTATTAACAACGTTAGTGTTAAAACATCCTTTTTCACAAAGCATTTTCTAATATTTTTTATTATAAATAGTAAAAAAAGAAAAAAACCAATAACTCCAGTTCCTATTAATATTGAAATACTATCATTATGCATACCAATATAAGTCCCATAATAATGTTCCAATACATTCGGACCCGTACCAAAACCATAACCAATAAATAGTTTCTCATAAATTTGAATTAATGCGTTTTGCCAAATGCTAAAACGTCCTGTACCGCCGGTCTCTACTGCACTTGCTAATGTCATTCTTTCTATTACTTCTACATTAATATGCTTTGTTAACAATCCTGATCCAAGTACAGTAAAAAGAGATATAAATATAATAGAACAGACTATAAACACTCTCTTTTTTGATATTTCTACAATCCGAAAAGTTAGTATCAAATATATTAAACTTCCTATTATTAACCCGATCATACCACCTCTGGATCCCGTTAATAACATTGCATATAAAACTATTAACATAGAAATTATCACTAAAAGGATAATTTTTCTTTTTTTTGTACGGAGTAAATAATCCAGCAATACTATCATACAAATAGCTAACGTCGAGGAAATACTATTAGGATCCGCAGCTTCTCCACTATTTGTTACAATAAAAACCCGATTGTTAAATGTATCACTCGTATTTATTAAATATATAGCTACGATAACTCCACCAAGTACTATGCAAAATTTTATAAATGCCTTCTCTATATTAGTATAAAGCCTATTAGTACATACAATATAAAAAGATACCAGCGATAAAAACCTTATAATTGTAGTTAGTGTTGTGCTTTGATTTATTGACCAAAAATAGGAGGATAACCCAACAAAAACTAGTAATAAAACAGGTATATATTCACGTTTTAAAACAAATTTCTTTTTGTTTATTAATAGACCAAATAATATTGATATCATTACCATAATTCCAAGATATCGATTGATTGTTCCACTACCATTAAAATTCATTACCTGATCAAGTGGTATTAAGGTAGTATAAATACCAAATAGTAAAGTTGAAAACCCAATTTTTTTACAATACCTAGTCTTCCCTATATTATCTAAATTTTTAAAATAACTATTTTTATCCAGGTAAATAGTTGTCATTTGAAACACCTTATATTTTCTTTAGAATATTTTCATAAAATTTTCTGTGATTTCTTAACGAAAAATCGGTGATCATTTTTTCCTTTGCAGAATCTCTTAATTCTAAATATTTTTCATAATTATTTTCTATTAAACTAATAACTTCTAATATTAAATTACTCAATTCAGATATATTAAAGTTTTTTCGAAGTAAAAATCCATTTTTGCCATCCTGACAGATTTCAGATGTACCACCGACATTCGTTGCTATCGCAGGGATTCCAAAAGTATATGCTTCCATTATAGAAACTGGTATCCCTTCACTCGACGATACATTAATAAACAAATGAACATTATTTTTTTTATAAAAATCAATTACCTCATTTCTTGACATTGCTCCTTTAAATTCATAATGTATATTATCACCTAGAATTTCTTGAGATTGATTCTTCATATCTTCTAAAAGATAACCAGCTCCTAGATGAATCCACTTAATATTAATTGTTTTTATTAGAGACAATGCTTCAATTATAAGGTGCAATCTCTTTACAGGTATTACAGAAGAGCATGATATAATGGTAAAAATCTCACCTTTACTAAAATTATTAATTTCTCCTATATCTTCAATTCCTAAGTAAAAAGGTGTTATTTTTTTACTTATTTTTTTTATTTCCGTATCCGTATTATATTTTTTATACTGACTTATTAATATTTCTTTTCCTTTATTTGAAATAGGGTAAATATAATCTAATTCATCTATATAATACTTTTTTAATGGGGAGTAACCGTCAAGTGAATTATATCCTACTATATCTGTACCATGACCTCGTGAAAAGACTACCTTTTTTTTATTATTTAGCACATTCTTTATAGCAATGGCTCCACCTGAAGTACCAAAAAGCCAGTAACTATATATATAAATTAATGTATCTCCATCAAAATTGAATGTATGCTTTTTGAAATGTCTTACAATTGCTGCTTCAGTCAATATTGTATATATAAGCTTACTCCAAGCGCTAATTTTGAAAAACAAACCTCTATTTATAAACATCCTCACATCTTGCCAAAAACCTTTATGTTCTAATAAATAGCTAATATTTTTTATTAGTTCTACAAATATTTTTTCTCTTTTCACCTGATTTATAACAACATTAGACCCAGAGATATATCTTTTTTCTATATTCTTTTTCCCTCTTGAAGAAGGAAATATATATATTTCATCAAAGTTTGATATAGCAAATGGTATTTCAGGTTCCAAAAATGCCTCTCCGCTTTTACTTAAAGGATAAGAATCTGTAAATAACAACAGTATTTTCTTCATATCTAGAGTTTCACCACAATATTTAGGATTTCATGATTTTGATTTTGTTAGAGCCTTTTTAAGTAGATAGAATATCTAAAGTTTATATTTGATTAGTGTTTTCTATACTTTTTAAATGCAAGAATATCTTTTCGAATTGTTTTTCCCATGTCATTTTTTCACTTGCAAATTCACGCATTTTTCGATGTAAATTGTATTTTTTTTCTATATTAAAAACAAATTTAATAATTAATTCAATATCAACAGGTGTATCATTATTAGGGATTTTAAGATAAAAACCCAAATATTCATCAATAGATTGATCATTTACTGACAAAACAAACGGAAGACCTCTAGCCATGTACTCCCTTACCTTAAGTTCCGAGGTCGAACTAAATGTTTTTCGATGCATACCTATAGAACCTATAGCTACATGACAATTATTAAAATACCAATTTAAGTCTTCACCATATTTCGGCCCATCAAAGATCACATTTTCTTCAAGTTTATATTCTTTTGACAATTTTCTCCATTTCTGCAATGAACCATCACCGTCAGGGCCAACAAAATGTAAAACTACCTTTTTCTTGCCACCATTATCTTTATACTGCTTTAAACCTTTAATTAATCTATCATAACCATGCCACCAGGCCATATTTGCAAGTGCTAAAATATGAATTTCCTCAAAACTTTTATTTGGCCTTCTTAATGGGATATTTTTAAGTACAATACCATTTTCAATATTAATTGCTGGTCTTTTCGCAAAAGATGTTGTATTATCACCAATTACTGCAAACAAATCCACCTTACTGGAATTTTCAATAAAAAAATTATTAGACTTTTTAAAATACCACTTTCTAAAAATTCTTTTTTCAGTTTCTAATTCCTTATGAATAGGATAAGTTGGAATTTCTATCACTATTTTACAATTGGTTCCTTTTATTGTCTCTAATGCCTTTGAATATGAAAAAGACATTGGCATATAACGTATATAGGCAAGGTCAAAATTATATTTTTGAAATACCTTATTAGTTGCTTTATAGAGAATATCGTAAGTAAGAATTGTTGAAATAATAGGAATTTGAGAGAAGTTCATTTTATAAATCACTTCCTGTTTTCCTTCATGGCATAATAAAATTTTATTACCATCAATTCCTAAAAAATAAACGTTATATCCCATTGATCTCAAGGCACTTATTTGATAATCAAATTTCGGAAAAGGCTTTGTTTGCGGATCTAAATAGTACTTCATTAATAGAAAGATATTCTTCACTTTATTTCCTCACATAATTCTCTTATTTTCATAAACCATTTTCATTTTCTCTTTTACAACATTACTATCGTACTTTTCTATTTCTTGGAGATTTTTCTCTCCCATTAAAATACGCATTTCAGTATTGTTTATTAACTTGTCTAAGCTATTTCCAAAACCTTCAATATCTGTTGGTTTATTCAGAAAACCTCCTTGGCCGTCTTGGATTAAATCGGTATTTCCTCTAACTGAAGAACATACTACTGGTAATCCAGCTGACATAGCTTCCATTAATGAGACAGAAAGTCCTTCTCTATATGAGGGGAACGCAAAAATATCTGCTACCTTATATAAATCAATAACATCATTTCTAAAACCTAGTAATTTAACTTTATTTGAAATCCCTAGGGAATTCGCTAAATTCATTAAATAATCCGCTCTGTCACCCTGACCACAAATTAAATAGATAAAATTTTTATATCTAATATTACTTAATGCCTTGATAATAACTTCGTGATTTTTATTTTCATTAAGTTCTCCCACTGAAAGGATTACATAAGCATCTGAGGTTATTCCTAACTCTTTAAGTTTATTTTTCTTATCAACAAATATATTACTATAACGATTAGATTCAATCCCTATTCCTGGAATGTATATTACATTCTTTGCTTTAAACCTCTGTGCACTCTTGTAATCTTCTTTATTAATTGTTATTAATACATCTGTGTATCGTGATAAGACTTTTTCAATAGGGTAGTACAATAGCCAGTTAATGATTGGAGCACCTTTATAAAAATGAAATCCATGGGCAGTATATATTACTGGTGAGATTCCTATGGATTCAGCTGCTAATCTAGCCAGTACTCCTCCCATAGGCGAATGGCAATGTACAGCATCAAAATTCTCAGATTTCATTAATCCTTTTAGTTGCTTATATGCCTTTATGTTTTTTAGCGTAAATGGATTTCTTTCAATATCAAAATGATGCCTCTTAATATTTAATACATCCAATCTTTCATTTGCATCACTAAAATTAGCCGCAGTATGAACTTCATATCCTAGTGAATTAAGAACTTCTATATTACCTTGCTCAAACAAATAAAATTGTCTACTTACAGTTGAAACGATAAGTATTTTTTTCATTATTTTCCTCCAAGTAGGATTAGGTTATCCTAAGGTCACCCTAATACTCTTGATAAGATTATCAGCAGTTTGCCTTTCCCCATTTTCCAATTGTACGTCCTTTATTAAAACTGCTCCCTCACCACATAAGACAACTACACCAATTTCTTTAACTACTTTAACTACTTTGCCTGCTATACGCCCTTCATATTTTGGAGTTTCATACTCCTCACATGACCATATAAATATTTTCCTTCCATCTATAAATGAAAATGCTCCTGGAAAAGGATATGTTAAAGCCCTAGTAAGATTATAAATTTTAGTTGAATTCCATTCCCACTTAATTAACCCATCTTCAGGATTTCTAGCACATGTATATGTTGCTTTCTCATTGTCTTGAATAAGAGCATCAAATTTACCTTTTTCTAACTTAGGTATTATCCTTCTCATCACTTTTCGGAAAGTTACTATGCACTTTTCAAACAAAGTATTAATATCGTCATCATAGCTGATTGGAACATTCTCTTTATCGACAATATCACCATTGTCAACTTCCTTATCTAGATAAAAGATATTTACCGCTGTCTCAGTCTCACCATTTATTAAAACCCAATTTAATGGAGCAAATCCTCTGTACCTCGGTAATGGAGAAAAATGGGTACCGAATGCAGCAATATTTGCCATCTTCACAACACTTCCTGGGATTATTCTTCTATATCCAAAGCTCATAATATAATTTATTGAATGACCATCGTTTAGGCTTTGAGTTAAGTTATCTATAATTTCACTTTGTATGGAATTGACGCTATAATTTATACTTAATCCCTTGCATTTCTCAATTGACCTTTGATAATACTTCTCATACTCATGTTCATGTTCCTTTTCAATAAAAACATGATGTATATCACAATTTTCAATTACTAATAAGTTAAGTGCTTCAAATCCTACTCTACTTCCAATAAAAAGTACATATTTCATCCAACCATGCCTTTCTACATTTCGCCATTAGAGTTTTTATTTGACTCAGAACTTAAAATAATTTTATTACCAGAAGACTGCACAACATAAACATCTTCTCGTTTCAAAACAGAAATAACTGTTTTAAAAAAAATTTTAATATCGAGACAACAAGAAAAATGATCAATATAATAAATATCATTTTGGATTCTTTCTTTCCAGGGTACAGTATTTCGAAAGTAAGCTTGATTGTATCCTGTAACCCCGGGTCTAATTTCTAACTTTCTTTCCTCGTTACCCTCATATAGTTCACGGTGTTCTGGTAAATCAGGCCTTGGTCCAATAATACTCATATCACCCTTAATAATATTTAACAGCTGTGGTGTTTCATCTAAGCTTGTTTTACGGATAAACTTCCCGATCTTAGTTAATCTTGGGTCATCTTCTGCATTAAAAGTTGACCCATCTTCATTCCTAAGATCAGGAGCATTCATTTTCATAGAACGAAACTTATACATTTTAAATACTTTTCCATTCTTACCAAGACGGGGAGCATTATAAAAGATGGGTCCTTTATCTTGAAAGTAAATAATTTGCCCTATAATCACTAGAATAATAAACCAAAATGGTAGAGCTATTAAAGCTAAGTTTAAATCAAATACTCTTTTAAAAAAGTTTTTATACATCTTAACCCACCTTAAACTTCATTTAAAACTTTTTCTAAATTTCCGATCACATACTCTACATCTTCATTACTCAACAAAGTGTGCAAAGGAAGCGTAATTTCATTTACATATTGCTTATAAGCATTAGGATAATCCTTAATATCAAATCCTAAGTTCTTATAAGCCGTAAACATAGGCAGAGGCTTGTAGTGGACGTTACAAGCAACTCCAGCCTCAGCCATTTTAATAATAACTCTATTTCTATCTTCCTCATTAATTTTAGGTAATCTAACTAAATAAAGATGACCTGAAGAAGTAAAACCTTTACCGTAATGCTGCAAGCTATGAATACCTAATGGTCGAAGTTCTCTATCATACATTTCAATAATCTCTCTACGTCTTTCTAGCAAAGCTTCATATCTATCTAACTGTACTAAACCAATACTGGCCATAATATCTGTCATATTGCACTTATAGGCTGGAAAGACAATATCATATTCCCATGCACCTTTTTTTGATTTAGCAAGTGCATCTTTAGATTGACCATGTAGGCTATATAGCATAAATTGCTTATAGAGCCACTCATCATCTAACCCACCATCATTTCGCCAGACAACCGCTCCACCTTCAGCCGTTGTAAAATTCTTTACAGCATGGAAAGAAAAGCAAGTAAAATCAGCAACTTGCCCACAATTCATTCCTTTTCTCTCTGCTCCAAAAGCATGGGCAGCATCCGTCATAACAATTACTCTATTAAATAACGACTGGAGTTCATTATTCGGCTTGAAAAGTACTTTCTTACTTTCTAGTATTTCAAACATAGTATCGTAGTCACACATCTTTCCTGCGATATCTACTGGTATTATCACTTTAGTCTTTTCAGTTATTGCATCTGCTAATTTAGAGTAATCCATTTCAAAAGAACCTGGTGCCGTGTCAACTAATACTATTTTCGCACCAACATGCTCGATAACTGAGGCAGATGCAGTATAGGTATATGCTGAAGTAATGACTTCATCGCCTGGACCAATACCTAAAATCCGAAGAGTAAGCTCCATGGCTGCTGTTGCTGAATTCAAGCAAACAGCTTTGTTTGTACCCACGTAATTAGCTAATCTTTTTTCAAGCTCTTTAGTTCTTGGTCCAGTTGTAATCCAACCCGACTTCATTGCTTTTATAACTTCTTCAATTTCCTCTTCTTGAATATCTGGTGGAGAGAATGGAATATTTCTTAAATCGGTATTAATCATTTTATTTTTCCTCGCTTAATTAAAGTTTTGTTAATTTAGTTTGTTAGGACTTAACTGGAATCCATTAAACTCTCTTTCCAATCAACTACTGACCCACTAAATATTTGTTTCATTAATTATGCAGAACTACAATGCAAATTATTTCCGAGCACTTCAAATCGTGTTTCTTCCTATTATATAGCCCTTTTTTATCACTTTTTTTTAACCTCAATCCATAAAAATTAAAAACTAATTACCGTTATTCACTTCCTCCACTTACAAACATACAAGCGGGCCCCTTACAAAAAGAGACCCTCTTAAATTTTTAATTAACATTCTTTACTAACTGCCGCTCTTTCTTATTAGCCAATCCCAATACATACTCCGACAAATAACCACCATCAAACGACTGATGATTCTCAATAAGATTAGCTACCCTCTCATAATTAAACTCTACAGTCTTCCCAATAAAAATCTTAGGAAAAACCTCTTTCTTATGAACCTCATTCTCACCTAGAAGCTCTTCATACATCTTCTCGCCAGGTCTTATTCCCGCAAACTTAATCCCAATCTCATCAGTGGTATAACCCGAAAGATGAATAAGGTTCTTAGCCAAATCTACAATCTTAACCGGTTCTCCCATATCCAACACAAAGATTTCTCCACCACGAGCCAACGCACCCGCTTGCATAACCAATCGTGAAGCTTCTGGAATCGTCATGAAGTAGCGAGTCATGTCAGGATGAGTAACCGTAACAGGTCCACCGGATTCAATTTGTTTTTTAAACAATGGAATAACGGATCCGCGGCTTCCTAACACATTTCCGAATCGGACAGCTACATAATTAGTCTCGCTCGTCTTATCTAATTGCTGAATAACCATTTCTGCTATTCGTTTTGTTGATCCCATTACATTCGTAGGGTTAACGGCTTTATCCGTTGAAACAAGCACAAACGTCTTTATTCCGAACATATCTGCAGCTTCAGCCACATTTTTTGTTCCGATTACATTGTTCTTAACCGCTTCTTTCGGGTTATACTCCATTAACGGAACATGCTTATGAGCTGCTGCATGATAAATCACATCTGGTGCATGGACACTCATTACTTCAAACATTCGGTCACGGTCTTGTACATCAGCTATAATAGGAATAATTTCAAAATCTTTACCGTGTCTGTTTCGTAATTCCATGTCAATTTGATAGATGGAGTTTTCACCATGTCCTAATAATAGAAGCTTTTTTGGTTTGAACTTGCTTACTTGTCGACAGATTTCTGATCCAATTGAACCGCCTGCACCTGTAACGAGTATGGTTTTTCCTGTGATCTTCTTAGAGATACTCTCCATATCAAGTTGAACAGGCTCTCTACCTAAGAGATCTTCAACTTGTACTTCACGGAATTGGTTCACCGACACTTTTCCTGATACCAGGTCTTCAATCATTGGCATAATTTGTGTTTTTGCATTTGTTTTGCTACACTCTTGATAGATTTTTTGAATCTCTTTTTTGCTGAGTGATGGAATAGCAATGATGATGTTTTCGATATTAAGTTTTTCTACTAGTTCTGGTATGTCTATTGTTTTTCCGAATACCGTTACTCCATAGATTTGTAGATTCCTTTTTTTCGGATCGTCATCTACAAATCCAACAGGCATCAGTTCCGTATCCCGACTTTTTATTAACTGACGAACTAACATAGATCCTGCTGATCCAGCTCCTATGATTAAAGCCCGTTTCTTATCTGTATTTGTGTTGAAAAATAGATCTCTATAGATCCTCCAGGAGAAACGAGAGCCACCAATAAGAATGATATGTAGCATCCAAGTTATACCGAGTACTCGTACATACACGTTTCCGTTTATGAAAAACTGAACAACAGCAGCTACTATTATAGATAGCGTTACAGCTCTCATGATTCCTAGCATTTCCCCTACACTCGCATATTCCCAAGCTTTTTGATACAATCGATATCGAAAAGCAAATAGATGATGACTGGCTAACAAGGTAACAGAGCTAATGACGAGCATATTAAAGGTATAGATATTGAAATAAGGGTGGAGCGTGTAATACCCTACATAAATAGCCGTTAACACAATTAACGAATCTAGTAGAATCAACATCGACACTCGCTTTTGATAGCTCAATACAATCCCTTCTTTTCATTGTTATTTAATGTTCATAGAAAAACCTAAGAAAAATAGATATTTTTCTTAGGTATTAAATTTTTATTAACCAATGTTCTGATTTCTTTAACTCAAGTAGTTAGCCACTTACCTTCATTTGCTCCAATAGTCGTTCTAACTCTGGTACAAGTTGCTTACTTATCTCTTGATCCTTAAGAGCAAATTCAAGCGTTGTTGTAATAAATCCAAGTTTTTCACCAACATCATATCGCTGCCCCTCAAAGTCATAAGCAAACACTCTTTGGTATTTGTTTAACTTCTGGATTGCATCTGTCAGCTGAATTTCTCCACCAGCACCCGTTTCCTGCTCTTCTAAATAAGTGAAGATCTCAGGTGTTAAGATATAACGGCCCATAATCGCTAAGTTAGAGGGAGCTGTTCCTTTTACTGGCTTCTCAACAAAGTTCTTTACACCGTACAGATTATTAAAAGAACTTATCGGATCGATGATTCCATAGCGATGTGTCTGGTCTTCAGGTACTTGCTGTACACCGATGATAGATGCTGTTGTTTCTTCATAGCGTTCAATTAATTGTTTAAGACATGGCTTGTCTGCTTGGACGATGTCATCCCCTAGTAGTACAGCGAACGGCTCATCTCCAATAAATTTTTTTGCGCAATTTACAGCATGACCCAAACCTTTTGGTTCTTTCTGACGAATATAATGGATATCGACTAAATTTGAAGTGTGCTTGACCTTCTCAAGCAGCTCTAATTTACCCTTTTCAAACAGGTTCTGTTCGAGTTCGAAAGCATGGTCAAAATGATCCTCGATCGCTCGTTTCCCTTTACCTGTTACAATGATGATGTCTTCAATGCCCGATGCAACGGCTTCTTCAACGATGTATTGAATCGTTGGCTTATCTACAATCGGCAGCATTTCTTTTGGCATGGCTTTTGTTGCCGGCAGAAATCGGGTCCCTAATCCTGCTGCCGGTATGATGGCCTTTTTAACTTTTTTCATTGTTTGTGGTTGTCCCCCTTCAGATTAAAAAATACCTAGGAATTTCTTTTTTCGTATATGCAAAGGTTGCGGTACATAAATACTTTCACCTCTTAGCACATGCTCTGCGTTTTCTTGCAGATAATATCTGGTGTCTGTCCCATGCTGTTTTTGAATCATTTCATAAGCTCGGCTTAGATGAAAACCCCGACTATTTATATTGTGCGCATCTGACGCGATGAAATGTACCATATTTGCTTTAATTAAATCGTTCGAAAATTGCGAAATCTTTTTTCCGAAGTTCCCCACAACTGAACTTGCTGTAACTTGAGTTAGTGCCCCGGTGACGACTAAATCGTATAACAGATCTGGGTTTTCTATCATTTCACTATTACGCTCTGGATGAACAATAATGGGTTGGTAGTTTCTGAGACTTAGTTCAAAAAGTATTTCTGCGGCATATGATGGGACACTGCTCGAAGGAAGTTCAACAAGTAAATATTTTAACTTCTGATGTAATGGTATAAGTATTCCACGGTCAAGATCCGAAATCATTTCTTTATTCATACGAATCTCTTGTCCGGCGATGATCTGAAGCGGTATATTTCTCGTTGTTAATTCACCATTTAAAATATCAACTTCATGAAGAATCGAACACCTATCATTCTCGTATCTTCCATTCCGATGATGTGGTGTTGCATACAGATGGGTAATCCCTTCTTTTACTGCAGCATTCGCCATTGCAAGTGATTCTTCTAACGTTTGAGCCCCGTCGTCAATTCCCGGCAATATGTGACTATGTATGTCAATCAAATGAGTTCCACCTTTATCGTGACTATAGAACTAGCAGTCTTTCTTACTAGTTCTATCGGCTTAATTCTGGAAACCTATCGCTATATTAACATAGCTACCAAATATTACAATAGGGTTTTTTTGTCGAATTGTGTATATATTTGGTAATTATAAAAACTAATTTATTTTGTGCCGTAATAGTAATAATAGTTATCTTTTTTGAACTCTTTTCCGTTTAATACTGTTCCAAGCAATCTTGCTTGTGCATGTTCAAGCATTTCCTTCGCTTTAACCGCTCCTTCAATTTCTGTCTTCCCACTTGAAATCACAAGAAGAACTCCATCCACTTTATTCGATAAGACTTGTCCATCCGTTACAGCTAACACTGGCGGGGTGTCGAATAATACATAATCATATAGCGCGCTCGCCTCTTCAATTAATTGATTCATAGACTTAGAAGCAAGCAGTTCAGAAGGATTTGGCGGAACTGGACCACTTGGTAATACATCAAGATCCGGAACTTTCGTCATAACGGCCGTTTCATGTAAGCTTTTTTGCCTCGCGAGTACATTTGTTACCCCATAGATATTACTTACTTTAAATGTATAGTGAACAGTCGGTTTACGAAGATCTCCATCTATCAATAGAACACGTTTTCCTTGTTGTGCAAGAACGACGGCTAAGTTAGCAGCTGTTGTAGACTTTCCTTCTCCAGGTCCGGCTGATGTTACCATCAGTGTTTTAAATTCTTTGTCGACAGAAGCAAACTGTATGTTTGTTCGAATCGTACGATATTGCTCTGAAATGGGTGACTTAGGGTTTATATGACTAATTAAACTTCTTTGTGTTAAGTCTTGTATTGTTTTTCGTAGTTTACGAGCCAATGGTTTCACTCCCCATTCTATTTCTTGCTGAAGCTTTTTTAGAAAGCGGTGCTTTTTCATCATCTACCGTAATTTTAGGAATGACACCCAGTACAGGTAATTGCAGAACTTTTTGAATGTCTTCCTCAGTTTTAATGGTGTTATCTAAATACTCGAGGAGAAACGCTATTCCAACTCCGGCCATTAATCCAACGACTAATGCAATCGCAATATTTAATAAAGGTTTTGGTTTAATCGGGGACGGATCATCTTTTAATACAGAAGGAGAAAGAATCTTCACGTTATCCACGTTCATGATCTCAGTGATCTCCGTACTAAATGTCTTTGCTATACCGTTTGCTATCTTTACCGCTTTCGCAGGATCTTCGTCCTCAACCATAAGATTAAAGACTTGAGCGTTTTGTTCACTATTAACGGTAATCTTATTTGTTAGTGCTTCCGTTGTTGTATTTAAGTTTAATTCTTGTATGACTTTATCAAGAATGGTAGGACTTTTGATAATGACACGATATGTGTTAATGATATCTATGTTGGATTTAATCTGATTGGCGTCTAATATAGGTTGTTCGCTAGTTTTCTGATTTACGAGGATCTGTGTTGAAGCCTGATAGATTGGAGTTAAAAAAAAGTAAGATATTACTCCACTTAAAGCTACTGCAACCGCAGTAATAATGATGATTAAAGAAAGCCGTTTCTTAAGGGTTTCGGCAATTTCTTTTAACGAAATGGTTTCTTCCATATATACCTCCAAATGTAAATTTATAGTTTAATAATTCGATGTATTATAGCACATATATCGGTATAGATATGTATTTTTTTATGAAAATTTGAAAAAAATGGTCTTATTTTAACAATATACTAACATAATGTCACTGTAGTAAAATTGATAGTTAAATTAGAATATTCAAAGTAAGTTATCGCATGATATACTTCATAAGAGATAGAATCTAACAGGAAAGTAGCGAAGAAGATGAAAAGAATATTGCTAATTATTGGGATAATAGTCGGGATTACCGCTTTAGGCTTAGGTGGATATGGCTACTATTTATACGATTCCGCGAAAAATGCTGTAAATGATATGCAAGAAAAAGTTGAGATGGATAACCCTAAACCTGTTATACAAGGTAAAGATCTTAAGCCTATATCTATCCTTCTATTAGGCGTAGATGAACGAAAAGGTGACAGTGGACGTTCTGACACGATGATTGTGGCTTCTGTTAATCCAAACACAGAAAAAATGTTTATGTTTAGCATTCCACGTGATACGCGAACAGAGATAATCGGTAGAGGTTATGAAGATAAGATTAACCACGCTTATGCTTTCGGTGGAACACAGATGGCATTAGACACCGTTGAGAAATTCTTAGATTCTCCTATTGATTATTATGTAAAAGTAAATATGGAATCTTTCCGTGATATTGTAGACGCGGTTGGGGGAGTAGAAGTAAATAATCCGCGGGCTTTTGAATACGAAGGAAACTCCTTTCCAGTTGGCGTACAAGAATTAAACGGAAAAGAAGCATTGTCTTATTCTCGTATGAGATATGAAGACCCTAAAGGTGACTTAGGCCGTAATGACCGCCAACGACAAGTGATCACATCCATTATTGATAAAGGTGCACGAGTCACTTCTATCACAAAGTTTGATAACATTCTCTCTATTTTGGGAGACAATGTAAAAACAAACATGACTTTTGACGAGATGAAAAATATCCAGAAAAATTATAAAAATGCTAGAAATCAAATTGAGTCAACAGAGATTAAGAGCTCTGGAAAGAAGATCGACGGCGTTTATTACGGCATTGTCAATGATACTGAGCGCGCGCGCATTCAAACACTATTGAAAGAAAACTTAGAATAATAGGCCTTTAGAACCAATTCTTGCAAAGAGTTGGTTCTTTCATATATTTTTATGGAATTGTATTTCATATAGCTAAATCATGATTAAATATAAGGCGGATGCCACTCTAATACTTTCTTACTAAAATAAGTATTTTTGGAACATTTCGACAAAACTCACCATTTTACACCCCTTACCAATTTTGTAGGCTTATGATACCATGATTAAAGTATGATTTACTAAAGGAGGTACTTCATTGTCTACCATTTCTGTACTTATGGTTGAGCCCTCTAAGCGTCCGTCCATAATTTCAATTGATAATGATCTAAAAGTATTTGAAAACATTGTAAATGGTCCACTCGATATGCAGCCATTCTATCGCTCACCCTTTAAGATGGTCTGTAATGTGGATAGCGGATACGAACTTACATATGGAAAGAAAAAACCACAAGACAGCTTTTTCATCGTAAAACATGATGGCGATTTCCAAAGTCTAGATCGGGCTGAAGCTGAGGAAGTTCGCGATTATTTAAAAGACCGAATGAAAAAGTGGAAATAGTAAAAAGCCTTGCAAAATATGCAGGCTTTTTTGTTTTGTTACTTTTAATTGAATTATATTAACAGCTTTGTGAAATCTAGTGAGAGAAGCTTTCTGAGCCCGTGGTAGGATTATTCGTCCAACCAATTATAGCGAGGATTGGATTGATACGCTGCATGCTCACTCCTCTTTTCGGCACTAAACATTTTATACATAAAAAAACCGCTTTACAGCCCCTAGAGGCGTAAAACGGTTGTTTTTATTTAGGACGTACATCAGCTTTTGAGGCATGAACGATTTCAGTTAAGTAATTTAATAAGTCGTATTTAAGATCATCTCGTTGAAGAGCAAAATCAAGGGTAGTTTGTATAAAACCTAATTTTTCTCCAACATCATATCGAGTGCCTTCAAAATCATACGCATATACGTTCTCTTTTTGATTGAGAGTTGCGATCGCATCCGTCAGTTGAATCTCGCCTCCTGTACCAGGTTGTTGATTCTCCAATATGTCAAATATTTGAGGCGTAAGGATATAGCGGCCCATGATTGCAACATTTGAAGGTGACTCTTGTTGCTTCGGCTTTTCAACAAGGTGACTAATTTCATATAAACGATCGTTTAATTGTTTTCCATCAACAATTCCATATCGTGATACTTGGTTCTCTGGAACTTGCTGAACCCCAATAATGGATGAGTTATGCACGTTATATTGCTGAATCAACTGTGCTAAACAAGGCGTATCCGATTGAACAATATCATCACCAAGTAATACCGCAAACGGTTCGTTGCCGATGAACTTTCGTGCACACCAAATGGCATGACCTAATCCCTTTGGTTCTTTTTGTCGAATATAATGAATATCTGCGAGTTTAGAAGGTTTCTGTACTTCTTCTAGAAGACCCAGTTTTCCTTTTTGAAAAAGGTTTTGTTCCAACTCATAAGAATAGTCAAAATGATCTTCAATCGCCCTTTTTCCCTTACCCGTTACGATGATAATATCTTCTATACCCGAGCGTACTGCTTCTTCAACGATATATTGGATGGTCGGTTTGTCCACGATAGGTAGCATTTCTTTCGGCATGGCTTTGGTGGCTGGCAAGAACCGTGTACCCAAACCTGCAGCAGGGATGATCGCCTTCTTAACCTTCATATAGTGAGCTCCTTTTTATCGAATTCCACTTAGCTCTTCTTATTATATCGTACCCCCTACCCTTTACATTCCCTGTTTATCGAATATTCACTTCTTTTTTACAATTCATATGCAATTCTTCGAAAAATCATACTTGGCATCTCCACCCTAACATCTACGACAAGCGTCTAAGGTTAGTTAGTACACGAACCCACAATATGATTGAGCTCCTTCATTGTTAACGATATGAAGGGATAGTTCTTTATAAATAACGAAACAACTGTTTTACTTATAAAAAAAATCGTAGAGAATGTATAAAATACAGTGGGAATGTTTATTCAGTTGTGAGTTGGGAATGGTAATTTTAGTAGAATAAAATTTAAAAGGAGTGCTTGCAAAAATGTCTAATCAAAATCATCCAACAGGACAACCCGCTCAGCATCAAAACCAACAACCTGGTGTAGAATCTGAAATGACTCCAAAACCACAATCAGAAAATCCTACATACAAAGGAAGTGGAAAGTTAAAAGGGAAATCAACATTGATTACTGGTGGAGATAATGGAATTGGTAAAGCAGTAGCAATCGCTTATGCCAAAGAAGGAGCAAATGTCGCGATTGTTTATCTAGAAGAATCTCAAGATGCGGAAGAAACAAAAAAGCAAGTGGAAGAAGAAGGCGTGAAGTGCTTGTTAATTCGAGGCGACATTGGAGATGAATCGTTTTGCGATCAAGCGGTTCGTGATGTAGTGGGATCGTTCGGCGGACTGGATGTATTGGTGAACAATGCGGCCGAGCAGCATCCACAACAAAATTTTGAGGACATTACAGCTCAGCAACTCGAGAAAACATTCCGCACAAACATTTTCAGCATGTTTCATTTAACGAAAGCTGCCCTTCCACATTTGAATCAAGGAAGTACGATTATTAACACAGCTTCGATTACCGCATATCAAGGTCATCCAGAACTAATTGATTATGCTTCAACGAAAGGTGCTATTGTGTCATTTACCCGTTCGTTGTCGAATAACCTTGTTAAGAAAGGAATTCGTGTGAATGGTGTTGCGCCTGGTCCGATCTGGACACCGCTTATCCCTTCTACGTTCACGGCTGATAAAGTAGAACAGTTCGGTAAAGATACACCAATGGGCCGACCTGGCCAGCCAGAAGAACTCGCACCAGCGTATGTGTATCTAGCAAGTGAAGATTCTTCTTATGTATCTGGGCAGATGATTCATATTAATGGTGGTAAAGTAGTAAATGGTTGATAAACTGTAGCTTTTATCAATACTGTTTAAATAAATCTAGATGAAATGGACTTTGGGAATGAAAAATTTTCCGTTACAAGTACATTTGTAAGGTATTACGGCTCAGGTGAATAAATTACCTGAGCCTCCCTTATAAAAGCGAATTCTATCTAGAAATATCTTTTTTCCGATACATGTTTTTATATTTATTTTCACATTCTCTCACGATTACATGTGTTTCACACAGTTGTGCTTAAATTCCACCTACAATATAAAATCTATAAAAAAGAGCTAGCACCTTATAATAAAAGGGCCAACTCCTTACTTTTACTCTATTTCACAGTCACTTCGATCGGCTCAGAGACCAAATTCCACTCTTCGCCTAACATTTCAAACGTATGTTTAACGAAAACTTGTGCTTTACCTGGCGCAACAGCTTCAACTGTATTCCCATTAACACGCACGACATCGTTATCATCAGCCACGAAAAGTTCAGTCTCGATATTTTCGCGCTGATCCACGCGATAACTCACCTTTGCTTTTGCATTTACCGTGTGTTCTTTTCCTACATTCAGGTTAAGCTTCTTTAAAGGAGTTTCCAGTTGAATCGGTGACGCAGTTAACCATTGTGTATAGTCTGTAATCGGCCCAATTAAACCTTGCTTTAGCTTGTCCACAAACGGTGCCTCTGCTCTAAACGTCCAGTGCATGCTCATCTGTCCGCGCTGACGCATGTATTTGATGAACTCTGCGTATACCGTTCCATAGCTAGCATTCAGCGTCACATCATTGCTCGTCCCATAGTCAACCATCTTCTTGGCGTTCTTTAGTTTTGCATCATATGTTCCCGGTACAGAGGCAGAGAAAAGATACCCAATCGGCAGCTCTGGCGCAATCTCATTCATCAGCTGCATGCTGTCTAGATAAAAGCTCTGCATCGAAACTTGATCCATCATGCCTTCACTTTTAATCTCGTCGATCACTTGCTGCTCGATGCCATGGTCTTTTAGTTCAACTAAAAGCACGACATCTTTGCCTTTAAATGCTTGTAAAAACTCTTTAAACGTCGGTACTTTTTCACCTGCAAACTTCTCATCATACTTCACTCCAGCATCGAGCGAACGAATTTCCTCTAACGTTAACTGATCAACCGCTCCAGTTCCGTTCGTCGTTCGATCAACTGTGTTATCGTGCATAATGACAAGATGTCCATCCTTCGTGATCTGCACATCCGTTTCAATCTGATCAGCACCTAGATCGTATGCCATGCGATAGCCAACCATTGTGTTCTCTGGTGCCAGTGATGGAACACCGCGGTGAGCAGCAACAATCGGACGCTGAATAATCGTTCTTTCAGGATATTGGCTGAACGCAGTAACCGCATTTCTAGGCTGGTTCGTTACAATTCCATCCACACCAAGGTGTAACATCTTGTGTGTATCGGCCATCGTGTCACCGCCAACACCCCAAACCGAAACCATCCGGTTGTGCAGGTAATAGATGTTATCCGCTGTAAGATTCTTTAACGGAATCATCACCATCTTACTACCACTCTCGTGAACGTCTTCCACGATCTGCTGCAAGTCATGCTTGTTTAGTGCGCTTTTATCATAAACAAGTCCACCGCGAATTTTTGGGTTTATCTCTTTAATAGCTTTAATAATTTCTGTGTTGCTTGAAACAATTTGTACATCGGTTGTGGACGTCTCGTTTAAAGCTGCAACTACTGATTCTTCTATTCCAGTCTCTTCAATATGTAAAACTGGAATCTTCTTCGCTTTAAGCTTATTTAACTGGTCTTTTAACAGTTTTCCGTTACTGTACAAACTACCATCTCTATTTTCCACTTGTAATAAGGCGGATGCGGTCTGGTCATTGTAAGAAGTAACACCAGGTCCTTCAATTAAAGTCGGTGCGTTAATCATGTTTGTTGGTGCCTCTTCTGGGAGGAGGGCTCCTGAACTCGGCACCGGTGGCAGTTCACCGCTAAATGAAGTTAATTTAACATTATCGTATTGTACTGTAGAACCTTGTGCTTGAAATCCAATATCACCATTCTGCCATTTAGATGCTCCAGCAGTATCGACAACAAGTTCTCCATTCACAAACTGCTGCACACGATTTTTACTAGCAATTACTTTCAGATGATAACTTTTGTTATATGAGAAGTCCTCTTTGTAAAAGTTGGTTTCGGTAACATTCCATGCGTTCTTCTCTGTACGTTCTGCAAACTCCATCCCATTAAGCGCGGTCGTACCACGTCTTATTGCAAACTGATAATAAGGATAGTTCTCGTTTTGTACACGATACATGATTGATGCCCACCGTGTATTTTCTACAGCTGATACAAAAGTCATGTCCGCTTCAAACACGTAGTTTCCATTGTTATCATCTGCAAGAGGAACCACCACTCGTGCAGGTTTGTTCGTTGCCGGTGAACTCAATACGAGTTTCCCATCCTGCACCTTTCCTTGTCCTTCAAGCACTTTCCAGCCATTCGGAAGCGCTCCGTTACTTATACCATTAAAAGATTCGTTTACAATAACCGTGTCATTCGCTTTTACCGGACTTGCTACTTGTGGAACTACAAGACTTAGTGCTAAGGCAGACGTTACAACTAAATGACGTAATGAATGAGTTTTCACGTTACTAAACACCCTCCTGAAATAATAGTTTGTGAAACACTGAGCAAAAAGACCTAGTTCACCTCCTTTAAAAACTTTAAATAAGTCATCGGTACCGTGCATTTCTTCTAACATATGGTAAACTTTTCATAGAGAAATAGTATAAATATTCAAAAAATGAATACGGGGTGGGAAGGATATGGAACTTGTTAATATGGTAGAATCACAGATTATCGCATCCATTAAAGATCAGAAAGATATTGATAAAGCGATTAAAAGTTCAGCGAACATCGCTTTTCTTTTAACAGGGGACATCTCAACTGTTGAAAATTATATTAATCAGCTTCGTGAAGCAGGTATGTATATTTTCATTCATCTGGACTTTATGGAGGGCTTGTCCAATTCCAGAAGTGCTGTTAAATATATTGCGGACGTATTAAAACCAACCGGCATCATCACTACAAAAATCAACATGATCAAATATGCGAAAGAAGAAGGACTCATCACGATTCAGCGAATCTTCTTAATCGATCGTGCTGCCATACAAAAAGGCATTGAGATGGTCAAATCGTGTAAGCCAGATGCTGTAGAAGTGTTGCCTGGATTGATGCCGAAAGTGATTGACCAGCTGTCCCGCCAGCTCAAGCTTCCTCTCATTGTTGGCGGACTGATCCAAGAGAAAGAGGATATTCTGTTAGCACTTGAAGCTGGAGCGCTCGCTGTGTCGTCAGGAGACCCTCGTATGTGGAAATTCGATCTATAGATTTACTACCTCTTTAATACTATCAAGAACATAGGACGGCTTGTATAAAGATTTTGTTAACATTTCTTGATTTGTCACACCTGTCATCACTAGTACAGACTGCAATCCATTCTCAATTCCCATGCGGATATCGGTCTCAAGCCGGTCACCGACCATGTAGCATTGAGAAGGATCTAGTTTCAGAACTTGCGAAACGACATACTCAGCCATCCATTTGGAAGGTTTTCCTGTAATTGACTCAATCCTCTGACCGGTCACACCTTCTAGAGCTCCGATCATGGCACCACAGTCTGGAATCTCCCCACCAAGTACGGGACAGGTTCGGTCTGGATTCGTCGCAATAATCGTCGCTTTGTTGAGCCAAGCTTGGAAAGCTAGATTGATTTTTTCATAGCTAAACTGACGATCCCAGCCGAGTACGACGAATTTCGCTTGCTTTGCGTCATACGTGATTGGGATGCCTTCGTCTTCTAGTTCTTCTAAGAGCGGCTGCTCACCGATCACAAGTGCTGCTTCTCCAGTCTCTAATGCTTCTTTTAAATATTTTGCAGTAATGAAGTTTGAGTTAATCACTTCATCCAACTCTACTTCAATACCTAGCTTTCGAAGTTTTTGTACATAATCCATGCGGGTTGATATAGATTTGTTCGTTAAATATACGACCTTATCTCCCCGCTGTTTGAGGGCGGCGATTGCCTCTGCCGCTCCCTCAATCATCACTTCATCTAAATAAACCGTTCCATCCAAATCAAAAATAAACCCTTTAGTCAATGTTCTTCCTCCACCATCCATCTTATAGTTGATTTTTTGAAATGCGGTTTGCTATCGCTTGCAGAATTAATACGATTATGACAAGAACGACCGACATCGCCGCTGCTGTGTAATATTCACCGCGCAGAATGTTCTGGAATATGGCTAGACTCATCGGTGCCCAGTCTGCAGGCGCTAATAATATAGATATACTCGTTTCTTTAATAACGGTGATAAAAACAAGAATGGATCCGGCGGCGATTCCTGGAAGCATCAATGGCCCTATGATTGTAATCGCTGCTGTTAAAGGTGTTGCCCCTAAGTTAACCGCTGCTTCTTCAATGTCTTGCTTGATCGCACGCATCGTACCCATCGTCGAACGAACCATATACGGAAGTCTTCTGATCGTATAAGCGACAATCAATAAGAGTGCCGTTCCTGTCAGGTGAAGAGGTGCTGTGTTAAACGTTTGGATGAGTGCGATACCAAACGCGATACCTGGAACTACGAGTGGAATCGACGTCATAAAATCAAGTTTAGAAGAGTTCTGTCTGACAACAAAATACGAAACGAATGTCGCGATGATCACACTTAGGATTAAAGCGCCAAGCGCAAGGACGATCGAGTTCTGGATGTTGCCCATCGAACTTGTAAAAATGGTTTGATAGTGTGATAGCGTGTAACCGTTCGGAAGGGGATTCTTTCCCCACGTTGTCGCAAGAGATTGGAGCACGATCGATAACATCGCAAGCAAGGGAATGATCACAATCGCTAAAGAATAAACAGACAACGTGCGCGTTAATCCTTTTGCATCATTTAGCTTCTGTTGCTTCGGTTTTCCTGAAACAGATCCATAGTTCTTTCCTTTTGTAAAAAGGTGCTGCAGCCAGAAGAAGAACGCTGCGACGAGTACCATGATGACAGTAAGAATCGCCGCCCCACCCCAGTTGAAAAACCCTGCAATCTCACGGTATGCCTCAACAACAAGCAAGTTCAGATCTTTAGGGGCAAGAATGATTGGCGTCCCAAAATCTGAGAACGAAACGGTAAAGATTAAGAGTGCACTTGAGATCACACCCGGAATCGCGAGTGGAAACGTGACAAAAATGAACGTGAACCAATTTCTTGCACCTAAGTTCAGCGACGCTTCCTCAAGCGAGATGTCACTCACTTTAAACGCTGCCACCATCGGCCAAAGAGCGTACGGAAAAAAGAAGAAAACTTGGACGAGTATAATTCCAGCCATCGAGTACGGATCGAGCAGCATCCCTTCCCCGCCAAGAGAATTGTAGATATACGTCACCCAGCCGGCGCGGCCAAACATGATGATGATCGCATAAGCTGAAATAAACGTTGGAACGATCAGAGGTATCGTACATAGTGCTGCGATGGTCCTTTTGAACGGCATCGTCGTACGCGCTATACCATAAGCGATCGGTATACACATCACGATGACGATCAATGAGACGAGAATGGCGAGCTCTAAGCTATTTTGAACTGCTGAAAAATACGTTTTGTTTGTAAAAATCTTTTCGTAGTTATCAAATGACGCTGAACTGAACTTTTCAATGGTTGATTGTAAGATGTTTGAATTGGTGATCGAACCGAGCAGATTGATAGGTTGACCTGTGAAACTAACTAAGAATACAGAAACAAGAGGAAGCAACAAGAAAACACCAAAGAAAAGATAGATCAACACTTTTACAAGGGTGAGTCCGTTAAAAGAGCTGAGACGGTTCTTCATATTAACAACACCCTCTCAGGATCGATGGTTAGCTGCACCTTCTCTCCTTCTGTTAGGATTGCCTCGCCTGGAACAAACGTTGTATCCACAACTAGTTGGTATTCTTCTACTTTTATGTCGTACCGAACGATGGAACCAAGGTAAGTGGAAACGAGAACGGTTCCTTCAATCATGTTGGTTAACTCATCAGAACTGATCGTTCCAGGTTTAAACGCTTTAATATTTTCTGGACGAACGATCACGTTTACTTCTTTTTGCTCGACATGGTTTGTTGACTTAATCAGAAAGCCATGGCCTTTTACGACCGAATAGCCATTTTCTTGACCGACAACCGTACCCTTTAAGACGTTTGATGTCCCGACAAAATTTGCGATAAACGGTGTGGAAGGTCTGCTATAGAGCTCGATTGGCGTACCAATCTGCTTCACTTCCCCGCTATCCATAACCGCAACTCTGTCTGCCATACTCATTGCTTCTTCCTGGTCATGTGTAACAAAAATGGTTGTGATCCCAAGATCCTGTTGAATGCGGCGGATCGTGTTACGCATCGAGTGACGTAGCTTTTGATCAAGGTTCGACAACGGTTCATCCATTAAAAGAACAGCCGGTTCCATAACAAGTGCTCTAGCCAGTGCCACACGCTGCTGCTGACCGCCAGACAGTTCACTTGTGAGGCGAGTCGCGTGCTTATCAAGTTCCACGTATTGGAGGATTTCCATTACCTTTTGTTCGATCGGCTTCGGATACTTACCTAATTTTCGGTTAAGAAGCCGTAAATAGATCGGAAGCTTAGCCGCCATATTGCTTGAGTTGAGTTGTTTAATGTTTAAGCTGTATGCAACGTTTTCAAACACGTTCATATGTGGAAATAGCGCATAGCTCTGAAAGACCATTCCACAGTTTCTTTTATTCGGAGGAATATGGTTTACTTTTGTCTCTCCGATTTGAATAATTCCTGATGTTGGTTGTTCAAACCCTGCAATGCAGCGCATCGTTGTCGTTTTGCCGCAACCTGATGGTCCAAGAAGAGCGAAGAACTCGCCCTCTTGGATATCCAGGTTTACGTTTTTTAAGGCATGAACACCTGAAAACTCTTTTGTTAGCTCTGAAACTTTGACTGAACCCATTCTCGACCACCCCTAATGTGTATTACTGAAATTTCTCTTTCCACTCGTTCCTTACACGGTCATAGTTCTCATTCACCCAATTGATATCTAGATCTACGGCATGAGATTTTACTTTTTCAAGTGTAAGAGGTGTTTTGGATTCCACATCTGGATTGATCGGGATATGGTACCAGTTTGCTAGAATTTGTTGACCCTCTTTTGATAATAAGAAATCAATTAACTTCTTTCCGCCTTCAGGATTCGGACCGCCTTCAACGATAGACACTGGGTTAACTAGGATCGGCGTCTTATCCGGTACTACAAAGTCCACACTCTCTCCTTTTGCTTTCTGCTCGTATGCCATGAAGTCGAATCCTACACCAATGTGCGCTTCACCCATAGATACTGCTTTTGTTGGAGCAGAGCCTGAATCTGGCATGGAGTTTGCTTGGTCTACTAGCTTCTTAAAGTAGTCCCAGCCTTCTGCCTCACCGCGCTCCATCATTTGGTTCAATACCATAAGCGTTGCTGTCCCTGATGCTGCCGGATTGGAGAACTGAATCTTCCCTTTCCATTTTGGATCAAGCAGGTCATCCCAAGTCTTTGGCGCTTCTTCCGCTTTTACAAGGTCCGTGTTATAAGCAAAACCGAGTACAAACACTTCAACACCAACATACTTCCCATCTTCATGCTTCACTTTAATTCCGTCTTCCACCGTATCCCAATCTTTTGCAAAGTCAGGAATGTATTTTCCGATAATCCCTTTATCTACAGCCGCTTCAAACGGAAGGATCCCTCCCCCTCCATACCAAACATCGCCTTGAGGATTATCTTTTTCCGCCATCATACGGTTAACGAGTACGTTCGTACCTGCATACTGAACGTTAACAGAACCATCATGAAGCTCTTCAAATTTTTGTCCGAGTTCCTTTGTCATATCAGGAGTCTCAGGAGAGTAGAATGTAATTTCCCCTTTTCCATCTCCTCCACCAGAATCTTGATCACCCGCACATGCTGTGAGTAAGAGTATACTCATCATCAAAAATACAGAAGTAAAAATTGAAAAAGACCTTTTCATCATTCAACCCCCTATAAGTTTATGATCGATTTTTCGGCAAAGAAAAAAGAGAAGAAACACCAATGTAAACCCTTTCAAAAGAAAGGATTACAAATTGGGTTTCTTCTCATGGTCTCTTCCCGTCCATATTCGATTACTATCATTATACAAAATTATCTGAATTTTACAACCAGTTTGTCATAAAAAATTTACAATCAGTTATCGATTATAACAAAAAAGAGCTAACTTCATTGTTAGAAGTTAGCTCCTACCTATTAAACATTCACATAAAAAGTTTCTGGACGCTCGCTATTTTTCTCAAAATGATAAAGGATCGCTTCAACAATACGACGTGATGCTTCACCATCACCATACGGATTAGAAGCTTGAGACATTCTTGTATACTCATCTTCATCTGTTAGCAATTCTTTAGCTAAAGAATAAATATCTTCTTCTTCCGTTCCAGCTAACTTCAATGTACCAGCTTGGATACCTTCTGGACGTTCTGTCGTATCGCGAAGAACCAATACCGGTACTCCTAATGAAGGCGCTTCTTCTTGTACTCCGCCACTGTCAGTCAAGATGATATGAGCGCGAGATGCAAAGTTATGGAAATCAACAACGCCTAGTGGTTCAATCAAATGGATCCGAGGATCATTCGCTAAAATCTCATCCGCAGTTTCTCTTACAACTGGATTTAAATGTACAGGGTATACAACTTGAATGTCATCATGCTCTTCCACTAATCGTTTGATAGCACGGAACATGTTACGCATCGGTTCACCAAGGTTTTCACGGCGATGAGCTGTAAGTAAGATAAGACGATCTTCACCTAACTTCTCAAGAACTTCATGGCGATAATCTTCTTCAACAGTTGTTTTCAAAGCATCGATAGCTGTATTCCCTGTTACGAAGATGTGATCACCAGACTTTTTCTCATCTAGAAGATTTCGAGCTGCAATATCAGTAGGTGCAAAATGAAGATCTGCCATTACTCCTGTTAATTGACGGTTCATTTCTTCTGGATATGGTGAGAATTTGTTCCATGTACGTAGTCCAGCCTCAACGTGGCCTACAGCAATTTGGTTATAAAAAGCTGCTAAGCTCGCAACGAATGTCGTTGTCGTATCACCATGAACTAAAACGATGTCCGGCTTCACCTCTTTCATCACACGATCTAGACCTTCTAGTGCTCGGCTTGTTACTTCGATAAGCGTCTGACGATCTTTCATAATGTTTAAATCATGATCAGGTGTGATTCCAAAAATCTCAAGAACTTGATCCAACATTTGACGATGCTGAGCGGTTACCGTAACAATAGATTCTACTTCTTCATGTTTTTCTAGTTCAAGTACAAGCGGTGCCATCTTAATCGCTTCTGGCCTCGTCCCAAAGATCGTCATTACTTTTAATTTTGTAGCCATTCTAATTGAATACCCCTTTTTGTTTATTTATTCAGTTTGCTAAAAGAAAATGATGTTACTGAATTATCCCTTGAATCAACATTCATCTTGATCATCATATTGTCTGTTTTTGCAAAGTATAGATCTTCTACATCTTTTGTTATTTTAATCGAGCTAAACAACTGTAAGAATGGTTCGGCATTTGTGTAAACATTGGTCAGCACCAATTCAGCCAATTGATCCGATTTGACGATCAACATAGCATCAGACGTAGTAATCACCGTTGCATTATTATCTAGTTCTGTTTCGTTTTGAATAGCATCTACAATTTTCGAACGATCAAAAGACCCGTTGAATAGTGAAGTTACTTCCTCATAACTGACAGGTAAATTCCGCTCTTCTAAATACGTTTCAAAAGTTGAGAAGTCCTCAAGAGTAGGAATATCTTTGTTCTTAAGCGTTTGTGCAACCGAAGAACTTACCCAAGATTCGGATTCACCTGTAATATCCAACTGTAACCACGTCATGTCTTCTCCTGGGTCTTCAATCGATTGTTTAATAGAATACACATCACCAAAAATCCCCTGGCCAACGATTTTACTGTCAAGGCTAGCTTCATTACGAATGTTGATGAAATCCTTACTAATAACAGCGACCTCAATCTCAGGTTCCACTGGTTTTTTCTTGTCTTCAGTAGGTTTTGGTTTCTTTTTTTCTTGTGTTTTTTCAGTATTTTTACTTCCATCGAAAAGAGAGTTTTCCATAACCTTTGCTTTTACTTGATCGATATTAGGGTGAGAAACGGTTAAGAAAGCATTCAATACTAATGCAGATAACAGAAATCCGATACCAACTAGCTGCTTGACATCTTTCTTTTTTCTTTCTTTTTGCTTTCTTCGAAGTCTTGGTTTGTTATCAGAGGCTTCGCCTTTTTCAATTTTATTAAGTTCTTCTTTTTTATATTTTGTACGTTCAGATGTCGAGAGCGCATTATAAGTCTTTAAAAACTTAACATAATTACCTACAACTTCATTTACTTCTCCGTACTCTTTTACTGTGCCATAATGCAGCCACAATGCTTTATCACAAAATTTCTTAATCTGACTTGCAGAATGACTGATAAAAAAGATAGTTTTCCCGCTATCTTTAAACTCATTTATCTTGTTTAAACATTTGTTGGTAAACGTAGAATCCCCAACAGATAGTGCTTCATCAATCACTAATATATCGGGATCTATGTTAATTGAAATTGCAAAACCTAATCGAGCCTTCATTCCACTGGAATATGTTTTTACAGGCTGGTCAATAAAGTCACCTATCTCTGCAAATTCAATTACATCAGGTACGATATTCTTGATCTGTTCCTTAGTTAAACCAAGCATTAATCCTTTCAGTTCAATATTCTCTAATCCGGTTAGTTGGACATTAAGTCCTGAAGAAATAGCAATTAATGAAGCTTGTCCCTTTATTTGAACTTTTCCTTGTGTAGGGATGGTAACACCAGAGATTAAATTAGAAAGTGTGCTTTTTCCTGCACCATTTAATCCTATTACTCCTACGATTTCACCTTTTTGTACGCTAAAGGAAACGTCTCTAAGGGCATAATGATAGTCACCTGATTCTTTCCAGGTGACTAAGTCCTTAAATCGTTCTGATGACTTATGATACTTTTTAAATTTTTTAGTTACACCGTCAAATTTGACTGTTGTATTCATGTGTATCACCTTTACAGACTATCAACAAATTGTTTTCTGAACTTCACGTGTAAAAAAGCACCAATAAAGAAAAGAACAAGTACTACATTCCAATAATATAATGTATTGTAGCTAATGATTGTATCAGTATCCCCAAATAAGAGAAGTTCTCGATAACCGTTAACTACATAATAAAAGGGATTTAAATAGAACATGACTTTAAAAAAATATGGTAACTCATTAAGATTAGGAACCCAAAGTATTGGTGTTAAGTAAAATAGCATTCGTACAATAGACTGAATTAATATATTTACATCACGAACTAAAGTAGATAGCGTAGATGTAATTAAAGCTATAGCTACAAGTAAAAAAATTGCAGCTACAGTAAAATATATAACTAAAAACAGGTTTAACGAAACAAGCCCTATTGAAGAAATTATCGTTAAAATAAGTAGCAACAGAAGAATAAGATGGTTATATAACTGTGCTGTAACTGTATATGTGGGAACAATACTTAACGGAAAATTCATCTTTGAAACAGTGTTTAATTTGGAATAAATTGAATTTGATCCATTAGTTATAGCCTTGCTAATAAAAAACCAAGGAACAATTCCGCTTATTAACCAAATAAAGTAAGGAACGCCGTTAACCGGCGCTCCACCTCTAATTCCTAAACCAAAAACCAACCAATATACTAAGATTTGAATTAAAGGGTTTAAAATAACCCATATATTACCTAGCATAGTAGCAGAGTAAGTATTCTTCAAATCATATAAGGATAGCCTTGATATTAAATATTTATTTTGAAGATGTTCCTTCAAAATAATTAAAGCTGATTTCATACTAATGCCACTTTTTCCTCTTTCTGTTTATAAAGGTTCCCAAAATTAATCATTTCAGCTTTTTCAAACTTTCCTAGAACACAGTTTCGTGTATCAAAAACTTTAGGAGAACGCATATAACTAGCTAATTTATCATAATCTAAAGTTTTGAATTCATCATGATCAGTCAAAATTAGTACTAAATCAGCACCTGTTACAGCTTCCTCTGCACTTACAAACTCATGATATTCTGAAACTACATGAGGATCATGAATGGCAACATTAAACTCAGCAGTTAATAAATTTATAACATCCATTGCTGGACTTTCTCGCATATCATCTACATTACCTTTATATGTTACTCCAAAGGCAGCAATTCGAGGATTTGGAACATCACTAACCATCATCTTCACGCTTTCAACAACGTATTGTGGCATAGATACGTTCGTGTCACGAGATAACTTAATGATATTTGCAAGTTCAGGTGCTTTTGCCACAATAAAGTATGGATCTACTGCTAAACAGTGACCACCAACTCCTGGTCCTGGTGAGTGTAAGTTTACACGTGGATGCTTATTAGCCATCTCTATAACATCTAAAACATTAATATCTAGAGAATTACACACTTTAGCAAGTTCATTTGCAAGTGCAATGTTTACGTCACGGAATGTATTTTCCATTAACTTAGACATTTCTGCGGTCTTAGCATCCGTCTTGATAATTTCACCTTCTACAAAAAGGTTGTAAACTTCTGCACCCGCTTGCGCGCATGCTTCAGTTACACCACCAACAATACGGTTGTTGTGAACTAATTCATGCATGATTTGCCCAGGAAGTACGCGCTCTGGGCAGTGAACAAGGAAAATATCCTCGCCTACTTTAAAACCAGCTTCTTCTACTAAAGGCTTAACGTAGTCATCCATACTGCGTGGAGCAATCGTAGATTCTACAATAATTACATTTCCTTTTTTAACTAATGGTAGAACCGACTGAGTTGCAGTTAAAACGTAAGTTAAATCACAAGATTTATGTTCGTCATCTAAGTTTGGTGTAGGAACTGCAATAATGAACGCATCAGCTTCTTCTGGAATTAAAGATGCTCTAAAATTACCACTTTCTACTACACTTTTAACAACTTCTCCAAGACCTGGCTCTTCAATGTGAATTTCTCCACGATTTAATTTATCTACTACTTCTGGAAATAAATCAACACCTACTACTTCTGCACCATATTTTGCAAACATGGCTGAAGTTGGTAAACCAATATATCCAAGACCCATTGTACAAATTTTCATTAAGTAATTTCCTCCAATTAACTTTCTTGAAATAATTTAGCCGGTATATTATATTGTATAATTTAGCTCGATTTTTGTTAAATGTTGTAACTAACATTTAATATTAAAACAGATAACTGATTGAAAGTCTAGTACTCTATTACAAAAAAATGTTATAATTTGTAGATTTTTGTGTGTTAATTGTAAATTTTAATGTTTTCAATAATATTACTATTGTATACTTATTTTAAAAACTTGATTTAATAAAGAGTTTAACATTGAAAGGATGCTGGAATTGTTAATAAATACATATCCTCAAACTACAGTTAATTTTGAAGATTTAGAAGATATTTTAATTTCTTATGAGCCTTTTATCTTACGTGTACTGAAGGAAGGCGTTAAATTTGAATTTTTGGTTAGGATTAAAGAATCATCAAAAAAATTATTAGTGTTTGGATCAGGAGCTTATAACCCAGAAAAAATGAAACCACCTGTATTTCAGCGGCATACTTGGATAAATAAATTTGAAGAATCCATGATTTTATATAATGACCCCACTTTATACTTAGGACCCTTGAGTCTAGGATGGGGGCATGGAACGACAAATCGGTTTTATTTAGAAGAAATAGCAGAAATCTTACAAATAATAATGAAACGTATACTTGTTAATGCAAATCAAGTTATTTTTTATGGAAGCTCAGGCGGAGGGTTTATGTCAATGGTTTTAGCAGGATTCATTCAAGGATCAACTGCTTTAGTAAATAATCCGCAAACGATTGTAACAAATTACTATCAATCGCATGTGAATAAACTCTTTCAACATTCTCATCCAGAACTTACAATAGAAGAAATTAACAGAAAATACAACCACAGACTTAATGCTATATCTCTCTTTAAAAAATTCAATTATGTACCTAAAATAACATATATCCAAAATGTAGCATGCGAACATGATATGACAAATCATGTATTACCTTTCATAGAAGGACTTAAAGAATTCAACAAAATTACGCATTTTCATAATGTGCAATTTGAATTCTATTACGATGATGAAAAAGGACATAACCCTCTAGAATTAGAAGAGACATTATACTATATCAACAAGCTGATAAAGAATATGTAAAATAGATAACGAAAGGAGTGGCAGTTTTCTCCTTTCGTTATTTAAATTCAAACATATATTATGTATAAAAACAAATTACATGTTTGTGGTATATATGGTAATATATACTTACAAAATGGTGGATTCTGGAGGATTTCTAATGTGTACAATTAAAACAATCAATATCTCTAAAAGACGTATATTTTTTTTGGCTTTTATGCTCTTATTAACTATAAATCTTGTAATAAGTTCATCAGCAACAGCAAATACAATAATTAAAAACAATAATAATGAGATTATGATTTTCAAACGTATACAACCAAATAACAAATCAATAATTATTGGTAACCAACTTTTAAACAACGAACTTTATGTAAACAGTATTTGGCCCGCACACAAATTCAATGGCTCCTTAACCTGGAAGGAAAACCCATATAATGATTCGACCTGGTGCTTTTATTTCCATAGCCTTGATATGGTCGGGTATTTAATGAATGCGTATGAACTCAATCCTTCTATTAAATATCTAGAAAAAGCTAAGTGGTACATTAACAGTTGGATGCTTAGTAACCCATCTCCTGAGAAACAAGCAAGCACCTTTGCTTGGGATGATCATAGCACAGCAAACAGAGTTGTGAATATTGTGTATTTTTGGAAACACTATAAACAATCAGGAATTTATGATAAAGAGTTTGAAGATAAATTAATAGCATTACTCGAAAAACATGGTGCTTATCTAGCTGATGATAGACACTATTCAAAAGGAAATAATCATGGTATCTTTCAAGACCGTTCGTTACTAGAACTCGCACTATTATTGCCAAATTCAAAAAACAGTTCTAACTGGTACGTAAAAGCTATGAATCGTTTATCCGATCATGTAAGAAATGATGTTACAGAGAGTGGGGTACATAAAGAACATAGCCCATCTTACCATGTAATTGTTCTTAATTTATTCAAAGGAATTGATCAATTTCTTTCTCAGTTTGGGAAAAATGAAAAAGTGTTAAAAGATAGCCTTGTTAAGATGGAAGATTATGTAGCCTATTTAGCAAAACCGGATGGGACACTTCCCATACTAGGGGACTCAGCTCCTGATAATATTAGTTCATTGAATGAAGATAAGATTACAAGCTCTAAACTTAGGTATGTACTTTCAAAAGGATTAAAAGGCGACATACCAAATCAAGATTCTATCTATAAAGACGCAGGTGTCGCTATTTTCCGGAAAGGTTGGAATATAAATAATCCAATGTATCTTCTTTTTACCGCTGCATACCATTCAAATGTCCACAAACACGCTGATGATTTATCATTTATTTTAAGCTATGGTAAAACTGATTTTTTTGTTGATTCTGGTAAGTATAATTACAATGAGAAAGATGCATATCGGCAGTATTTTAGGTCTTCTCTGGCCCATAATACAATAACGGTTGACAACAATTCCTACCCACTAACAAAAAATCAAATCAATAAATCTAAAATAGAAAAATATAAATCTGCTGGTTATTATAGTTATATAGTAGGAAGCCATACATTATATGAGGATGTATACATAAAGAGAACAATCATATATTTGAAGAATATTAATAGTATAATGATTCACGATGTAATGAAATCTAACAAATCACATACGTATACTGAAACCTTTAATATTGGACAAGATGTATTCATTCATAGCACAGATAACAAAACTTTCATATTAAAAAGTACAACCGAAAATAAGCAATTAGAATTTAAACACTTAACAAAAGCAAAAACTATTCAGAGTATTAAAGGATCATCAAATCCTATTGGTGGTTGGCAATCTAATAGCTTCAATAAAAAATCTCCAATTTCACAACTAAAGTTCACTAATACATTAAAGAATCAAGATTCCAAATTTGTTATCAATACTCATTCTTCTGTAGGTATTAAGGATTACTCCGTAAAGAGTTATTCTACATACGATCTATATACTATTGTTTATAAAGATGGCAAACGCGGAAATATTAAAATTATTAAATAAATCATAAAAAGCAGAGGAAAGAAATCCTCTGCTTTTCTAATTCTAACTTTACACTTCTATTTTCTTTGAAACTAAGGTTGTTTTAATTCTTTCCGAATTAATAGCAAATACCTTAAACTTGTAAGTTCCTTTTTGTATGAATTGATAATCAAAAAAATTCTCTTTACTATAGCTCCGCTTATAGACTATATCCTTATCCTTATACACATACCATGCATAACTGATTGCATTATCCGAAGCTCCAATTTTAAATCTAACCTTTTTATATAACTGACATTCTTCTTGCTTATATAATACTTCATTAATATATGGTAGTCCTAAATTAGAACATACTATTTTTCTGAAATATGTAGGAAAAAACTTACTTACATCACTATGGTTACTATAATTACCTAAATCCAAATAATATGGGATTGAATTACTATTTAAACATTCTAGTAATGGTTTAACATGTAGTTGATAATGATCTTCTCCCTCACCAACATGAATATAAATAGACGGACGATACTCTGAACTATTAATAGTGTTAAATAATATCTCATTTAAAAATTTCATATCTGCTGACTGAATATTGCCTGATATGAATTTCGCAACATTCGTAGTATTAGTTTCTTTAAGTAAATAATTCCCTAATAAAAACTGAGGAGATGCCGCAATTATTGAATTAAATCCATATTTTATACCATAGTAAAGTGCAGCATATCCCCCTTTACTTGATCCACTACTGATTATATGGTTAATATTGTTTTCTTGAACAATTTTATTGATTAATTTAATTACAGTATTTTCAATTTTGTAGTCTTTATCCTCACAAAGATAATAACTAGCTCTACATCCAAAGTCATCTAATATATATAACTTGTTGGTATCAAGACCCTCTAAAGTATTTATATAGTTAAATTTCGGCTTCGTATTTATTGGAGGAAATGCTGAAAAAACTATCACTAATTTCCTATTTTCAGAAGAAGATCTTTTAAAAAGATACCTTACATCTACTTCCCCTTTAAATATTTTCTCATCAATCAACATGTTTCAATGTCCTCCCATTTTTTTATGAGGGTATAAGTTTAAGCTTATACCCTCATCTCTTTATCCCACAAACTCTTTAATAATTTCATCATGATTCATATTTTCGGATAACTTACTGAACTTAATATTTTCAGGTTCAGTTAAAATGGCTTTTTTTCTATAGATATTGAAAATTTCTGTAAGAATTTCAACAGATTTTTGCGCTTCTTCTCTTTGTACCTTCTTTAATTTATCTAGGTACCAATTCTTAAAATAATATTCAAAACGTTTATCTAAGTAATCTTCCAGAATGCCATATTCTTTATAGGCTTTGTATCTAGCCTTCTCTAAAATTAAGTACTTTTCAAAGAACCTCTTTGATATGCTATTTACGGCAGAACCTGATACAGCTGCGTAATAAACATGAATATCAAGATTTATTGCTTTTACTTTCTTAGAATGAAGCAACAGCTCCTGGAAGAACAACGTATCTTGTCCAACGGCTCCCTCTACCATTTGTAAGGAGTGGTCAGCAATTAATTCTCGTTTTAAAATTAACGCTTGAATACTCATGGCTTTGAACTGAGTCTTAGCCAAATACTCCTTCATGTTTCCTTCTAAAACATCTTGCTTATTGTTGTATTGTATTACAGTTTTGAAATAATTGAAGTGCATGTTATTATCTGCAACTCTCACCATATTTCCTACGATGAAGTCATAATCTGTACCCTGTATTTCTTCATACATTCTGTAGTAACCGTCATTAATGGCTTCATTATCAGGATCTAAATACGTTACGTAAGGTGCCGTTGTAAGTTCAAACCCTTTATTACGAGGTCGTGAAGCACTCCCGCTACCACCTTTTTCATAAAAGTATGTTTTCACATTTGGATTTTCAGTTGCAATATGATTAATAATCTTCAGGGTTATTTCATCTGATGATCCGTCATCAACTATGATAATCTCCATTTCATTGAAAAGCGAGCTGCGTTTTAAGCTGTTAAAACATTTGTTTAAAAGATGCTCACCATTATTATAAGTAGGAACAATAACGGATAATTTATAATCAATGGTTTCCTTCTTAACTGTTTTTCTCTTGTTATTAAATTCAAAGTGGTCAATACTGTATCCATTTGGCAAGTCTACAGAACCTTTCATCTTCTTAAGTTCATCAACTGAGAATGATTGACTCCAGAATACAGTTCTATACTTATCCTGCATTGTTGTAACATAATCATGCTCTATGCCTGTTTGCAGCTCTTCACCATTATAATAAGCTTCTTTTGTAATATAATCGGAATTCGTGTACTTAAAGCCATTAATCATGTCTTCTAAGTAAAACTCTCCATATTCCTTATCCTCATCAAAGAATGCGATCATATCGTATTGTTTTTTAATTTCTTCATTTAGACTGCTCTCTAAAACCAATTCTTTATCTGAATATGTTTGAGCATCAAACATATTCAGAACCTTATCGTTAGTCTCTTTCACAACAACCGCAACTTTTCTTTTAACTTGTTCAAAAGGAGTTCCAATTGATTTTAGCAGCTGTTCTAAACGGTGATGTGTTGTTTCACGAGACATCACTCTTCTTACTCCATATATCTGATGTTTGTAAACTTCTTCATCAGAAAAGCCGTTAATAATTTCTTTTACTTCGTTTTTATCATGAACCATAAACACATTTGGGAAAATATCGTTTACAGCCTTACTATAATTAGAGATTAGTATATTACCAAGTGCTTGAAGCTCATACACCCTATTGGCAAACATAGTGGAACTGTCTTTAACCGTGTTAAGGTTAATTCCCCAGTCATAGAGTTTGTGGAGCTTTTGCAAGTATGCATGTTCAACAGCTGGTGAAGTATATTTTGCATATTCTTTTGGAAAGAAGTATTGAGCCAGTTTCAAATCAAAGTTACGGTCAATAATCTTTAAATCAAGGCCAGATTCAATGACTCCATCAAATAAAATCCTTGTATCAACGTGTCTATGAGGATATTTGTTATACCATGAACCTGCAAAGAGTACCTCTTTTCTCTTAGGAAACTTCTTCATCCCTACAGGGTTATGATACAAAGGATTAACGCCAAAACTTAAAACTTCAACCTTATCATTTTTACAATGTTTTTTATAGTCGTCTACTTTTTCTGCTGCGGTAGTGAAAATGTAGTCACATTTAGTGGGAAGTTCTTTAAACACATCATAGTTAACTGGATCTTCCTTTGAATAGAAGACTATTTTAATTCCTTTTGAACGATAAAAATCAACTATTTTGAATAGATCTTCTCTGTGCTTCCGAATTTTCGGATTACCGAGACCCTTCCATTCCATGTTCAGGCCTTTCCAAGCAGAAACAATTAGAAAGACATCTAGCTTATCCCCATGTTGCTTATAGTTCTCTCTTGTAATATAAGTAAAGTTAGCTGTTCCATCAAAAGAATTAAACAAAAATTCATCTGCAATGATGCCGATATTTACGTTTGATTTAGGATAGTATTTACTCCCGTTGCTCTCTGGTATTTGGTCAAGCATGCCTTTTACTTTCTTAAAGAACTGCTTGTCAGCATGTTGATCTCGGTATTTTAAATACTCCAGGCGTTCTTCACCATCTAAAACTTCATTGGTATCACTATGTTTTGCAGGTGTCTTTTTCTTAACAACTGTTTCTTTTTTTAAAGGTGTAAGGTCTAATTTGGTTACAGATATCCCTTTTTTAATCTTTCTTAATGCTTCTTTATCTTTTTCTATCTGTTTATTCTCTAAAGCTATATCATCATTCAAGCTGTCTGTGATCTTTTTAAGTGTCTGCAATCTTTGCTCTATCGAATTAAAGTCCAAATTACTTTCCTCCAAGTTTCTTTTTACGTCGCCATTGCCAATAGTATACTGTGATTTTTCCAAGTTTGGATGAACGTAATGCTTTATATCTGCTTTCTAATTGTTTATTGTTTTTTAACAGTTTTTTATAAGTGTTAAGTAACGTTTGTTCTTTATTATAGGAATTGAGTAATTTCTCTTGAATGCTAACCTTTTCTTTTCTTACTTTTATTACATCAAGTTTAGCTACTTCTAGGAGTTTTCTTAGAGTATTCACTTCTTTTTCTGTATCTTGTTGTAATGTAGGAGTTGAATTCTCTAACTTTTTCAGGGAACTAACTTCTACTTTCAGCTTCGAAATTTGTATATCTTTTTCAGTTAACATTGAAACCTTTTCAGTCAATTCAGATATCAATTGTTCTTTTTGTTCAATAAGGGAGTTAGAAAGTTTTTCGTTGTTTTTGCGTTCTAGCCCAGACTCGATTATTTGGTCGTTTAATGAAGAAATTTTTCCATTTAGTTCCGAGACCTGGTTCTCATAATCGGCAATCAATCTGTCTTTTTGATTTATTTTCGCTTTGAAATTTTTTGTATCTTCGCTATGTTTTTCTTTTAACTTTTTTATAGAATTGTTCTTTGAAGCTATATCTTTAACATATTGTCTTTCCATTGAATAGAAAGCATCTTCAAGTTTATGAAGCAATCCTTCATCAATCGAAATTCCTTGTTCTAATGAATTACTAAGTACTAACCCTACCCATTTACCAAGGAAATTAATTTCTTCAATTTCAATGCCCTTATCTAATAACCTAAAAAGATCTAAAAGATAATATGTTTTTTTGTGATCAAAGTAGTCATTTATTCCGAATGGTACCGTAATGATAATCTTTCCGTTTTCACTTAATAGCTGTGAAGCCTTTTTAACAAAACGTTGAGGATCTGTAATATGCTCAAGAACTTCTCCCATGATAATGCAATCAAATTTCTCTTCAAAGTCATAGTCCATAAAATTTGCAGATATAAACTGAACATATTTTTTAGTAATCTCTTCTTCATCTTTTAACATATTATTTGCGTAATCAATAGATTCTTGAAGCAAATCCATTCCAAGAACACGCTTTCCTTCACGACCTAATATGATAGATGTAATACCTTGCGAGCATCCAATATCTAGAATCGTCTCTCCTTTTGCATGTTCACATATCCAGTGGATGCGATTCCTGATTCTTTCACCAAAGGAATCTCCTAGTTCATTAAAATATGCATCTGTCACTTTATCTAATGGCTTCTTCATAAAATGCCTCCAATTGTTTATAAAAGATGATTATGAAACAGTTCTATATATCTTTAAGAAGTTTTCCTTCTCAACATCCCAATTATATTTATGCCTCGCCGTAAAACAGTTCTCTTTCATCTGCTGGTGAACATCTGGATTGTCCAATAAGAAGTTCACACCTTCTGCAATGGATTCTGGTGAATGAGAGTCAATACAAATCCCGGTATGATTTCCTTCTACCACTTTCTTGATCTCTGGAAAACTGCACGCAACTACTGGAATTCCGCACATCATATATTCAAAAAGTTTGTTAGATGATGCTGAATAATGGTTATAACAAATGTTATTAAGTACTTGAAAACCTAAGTATGCATTTCGTGTGTAATGTAGCAATTGTTCGACCGGAATCTTATCTATGAATCTTATTTTGTCTTCTAAACCAAGCTCTTTAACTCGTTTTTGGAGAGATGGCTTTTGTTTACCATCACCGATGAATACCATCGTTCCACGCTTAAACATCGGAACCGCTTCAACGATTTTTTCAAGGCCTCGTCCGATTTGAATACCGCCTTGGTAGAGAAGGATCGGTTCGTCTTTTGGTAAATCTAAAAGCTCATGCATATTCACACTATCGTTTAGTTCAGGTCGTTGTACGAAAGGATAGTTATGAAGAACTTCCGGATACGTGCCATACAGTTTTTCATGATAAGCGGCACGTGTATGGTTTTCATGAATCGTTACATCCACAAATTTCAGATAAAAATTTTCAGCAATCCCGTACCATTTGCTGTTATACCCTGTCCGACTTGTTTGGATCTCGTGTGAATCGTAAATTAGTTTCTTCCTTTTAAAGGTTAAAATCTTAGAACAGAGTACACCTTGCGGAAGTGTATTTAAGTCATTGGAATGATAAATAGAATAATTGCCCTTTAAACCATGATAAATCATTTGAGAAGCTATGTAGCTTCTGGCTAGATTTTGTCTTATTTTCTTAACAATAAGCATACTAAATAAAGCTAATAAAATTAACGTTATGAAAGGCGCTTGCCAAAGAGCTAGGCCAGCAAACAAAATGGATGCTGCTTTTGTAGCGATATTACGCATGGCGATTCTTTTTATTCGGTTTGCCACACCTAAGATCTTTAAACGGTTGTTTACACGGATCAGATTAAACTTCTCATTCCTCTTTTCACGTTTCGCCATATTGGGTTGCTTCCAATCGTGTATAGCAATGAGATCAACTTCATAGCCCGCTTCAGATAATGCTGTGCATTCTCGAAGCACACGTGCATCATTTGTGAAGTGGTTCCATACGAACATGCATACTTTCTGACTCATTTCTTTCCTCCAACATATTAATAAGTACGTTTATATTTTTCTTCCATCTTAAGTTTTCAAATGCAAAGCGGTGACCATTTCTTCCATACTCTTCACGTAGTGCAGAATCGTTAGCAAGTTGCACAATCTGCTGAGCTAGAAGTTCAACGGATCTTTCCTTTGAAGTCAACCCACATTGTGCTTTTTCAATAACCTCTTTTGCATACCCGGATACATCTCCGACGATTGGTTTACCCATCGACATATAATCAATAATCTTTCCTGGTAACACTTTTTTAAAGACGGTCTCTTCTACAAGACTTACATATGCGATATGTGATGAAGCTACTTCTTTGAGCGCATTCTTTCTATTAAGCGCCTTGAGGAATACGATGTTCTGCAAACCCTTCTCTTCTATCACTTGTTTGAGTTCTGATCGCTTATAGCCATATCCGAATACTTTGAAACGAATATATGTATGAGATTTCAACTTCTCTGCCACCGCAATTAACTTACTTATATCTTGCGCTAAACCGATATTTCCTGTATAAATAACTTCAACCTTTTCATTTGTTGATTGTAGAAGAGATGTGTTAAGTTCTTCTTCTGTTAAGGAATTCGGCATAAACTGAATACGTTTTACGTTGATTCCCTTAGCTGCAATATACGAAATAAAACCTTCGCTATTTACAATAATGTGATTCGCTTTCTTGTATAAAAGCGACTCTAGAGCAAATGCCATCTTAAGGACTATTTTGTTTGTAAAAACGCCGACTCCAAGCAAAGATTCTGGCCATAAATCTCTGACATCTAATATCAGTTTAGAACTGAATTTATGCTTAGCAAAAAGCCCTGCTAATCCTACGAATATAGGCGGTGTAGATACAAATACATAATCATATTTCGTATCCATCTTCTTAATCTTTACGATAAACTTTAATGCAACCTCCAAATAAAGAAGCAGTCGATTGAAGATACTGCTCGTATATCTGCGTGTATTCGTATGAATTCTAACAACATCATTTAACTGACCTTGATCATTCCAGAAATCAGTATCTCTATATAAATTGCGGTTTGGGTAACTTGGTTCAGTAGTGAGTATGGTAACGTCATATCCCTTACCTTTTAATTCATTGTAAACATTCGTTATCCGATTAGCTGCACTGCCAATCTCCGGATAGAAGTTTTGTGTGATAATCAGTATTTTTTTCATGAAAAAACACACCTATTCTGTGTATAACAAACCATACACTTTTTCCTAAAATAGTAAAAGACATAAAACAATCTGCTGTATTATACCATATTCAGCTACCAAAAAACGACATTATTTTTACTAAATCAACAGAATAATAGTAAACTCGAAGTAATAAACTGGCATAAAAAACGAGAACTTTGAATTAGCTAACCAGGAATTGTAGGGAAAACTCCGAGTCACCTTTCCATAGGATACCTTCCTTCCTTCTTCTGAATTGTATGATCTTATTCTCCTTTTCTCCTTTAAATGAACATAAAAAAAGCAAAAAAGAAGGCTCTCTTTTGCTTTTGTATTAATATTTCATTTCCTTAACTAGCCCCAATAATCAGTAAGAACCAAAAACCAAATTTATAAACGAAAGCCCCGATTCCTAGAATAAGTCCCGTGTAACTCATGCCTTTGCTTTGACCCTTCTTCACACCGACCGCTCCAAAAATGATGGCTAAGATCCAAGCCGGTAGCATAAACCATCCTAAAAAAGGTACAAGTCCTAACGCAATGCCAACAATACCGAGTACTAAAGAAGACACTGCCATACCATTGCTTTGCGCTACTTCTTTTTGTAATTCGATCCTGTTTTAATCTTATCTTTATCTTCATACTGACAGTTAGGTTAACTCAAGCAGTAGCTTTAGGCAAAAAAAATAAGCCTACACCGTTTCTGTAAAGGCTTATTAGATCGTAACATCAAACTCTGATGTTAATTCCTTATATTGATATTTTTTTATATTCATTGTGTCCCAACGTTTTTCTATACTGTTTAACTTCATTTTTACATAGTCAAAATTAGCTCTACCTTGAAATTCACCTCTTAAATAAATTTCACATTCATTGTTTCCTTTGTAAATAATTTTCAATTCATGATGATTAAGACGACAGATATAGGATCCATTGATTAATCGAATCATTACCGTCCTCCTCTGTTTTTCAGATTTTGTTTCCATGTCTCATAGGCAAAAAAATCTCGAATGTCATCCTTATTTAAACCAATCTCCCTAGCTTGAGAGAGGAGATCAATCCATTCCGGATCCAATGACTCCACTTGTATACTTAATAAATGCTCCACTGGTACCTCCAATGCTGTTGCGATTTTTTGAACCATATGTGCAGATGGGTTTGTTTCATAATTTTCTATACTACTTAAGTAGCTCTTGGAAACATCTGCTAATGTAGCCAACTTTGATAAACTCATTCGCTTCTTTAGTCGATGTCTTTTAATTGTTAGTCCTAGATTTTTGTTCACCATTAACCAGCTTCCTTTTCTATAAAACCTCCTCTTTATACAAAGCAGCCTTTACGATGTAGCGATGTGTAGGATTTTTCATTGGATGACAAGTTATTAAAGTAACGTTACTTTCGTTCATATTATTTCTGAGAACAGATAGATCGCTTGGCTCTACGAGAAGTTTTTTTGTAACTTGATAGGTGAGTATTTTTTTTGTGGTTTCAATTTGGATAAGATCACCTGGCTCTACCTCAGGCAAACGATTAAATTGTTTTCCGTATGTGTAGCTTCTATGTGCTGCAATCGCAGCATTCCCCGCTTCTCCTATGGCTGAGGTTCCCTTTAGATGCCCTGCCGCAATTTTTAAATTCTGCTGAGATGCTCCTTCCATAATAGGGATGGTTAAATTTATCTTGTTAATCGTAAGTTTTCCAATCATACTTGTTTGAGAGGTTTTTGCATCTTTGTTTTCTATAGATTTTCTTTCTCTAGAAAAAACATCGTTAAGCTGCTGATAACTTTGTTGAATTTGATCTTTGGGTATCGAAGTTGAAGCACTCCAGTCATCCAGCAGCTGTTTTTCTTGGTAAGAGTAGAACATGCTATGAGCTTTTGGATAAAACATAATAGAAATGCCAGCAACAATTAAAATATATGCAAGCCATTTCATGTTTTACCCTCTTTTAAATAGATTTGACAGCGTGAATTTTTTAGAGAGCAACAATCCAAAACCAGCTAATGATATAAATAATCCTGATAAAATTAAAATTAGCGGGTTTTCTTCACCTGTTTGCGGAAGCGATCCAGCGCCATTGGCTGTTGGTTTCTTTCCTGGTGAACCTCCTCCATTGTCTTTTGTTGGATGATTGTTATCTTCTCCATCCGTAGCTGGAGGTTTAGCAGTACCTTCTGCAAAAACAATAAGTTCAACTTCTGTTTCGAATCCTTGAAATTCGTTACTAGATTCATAAGGAAACTCTACTGTTACAGTCAGTTTTTCTTCTAAACCGCTTTTTAAAGAACGTGGTTTTAAACCAGTAAACTCTTTGAGAGAACCCCGATAAATGATTTCTGATTGATCTTCAACTTTTACAACAAATTGGTTATAAAGTTTATTAGAACCTGATTTCTTTTGTGCTTTCAGACTATAAGAAAAATCCTGATTTCCATTGTTCTGTATAGCAAGAACCCGCGTTGCCCAATCGCCTGGTTTAAAATTATTTATAGCGAAAATAACATCTTTTGGTAATGTATTAATCTCTATCTCTTTGGAACTACTATTCGCACCTGTATGTCCAAGAGGTACGAAAACCACTGCAGTTAGCAAAACACAGCAGTACATAATTAAGAATTTAAAGCGATTTGAATGTAGGTTCATCGCACTCACTCACCTCTCAATCTTCATTCTTCGAGGCACTATAAGAAAAGAGGCGGAGATTATTCCCCACCTCCATTTATTAAGACCGATTGATTATCTTTCTGAACCAGCTTTTTGCATTGCATCAAATGTCCATTTTAGAGATAAAGAGTCACCTTGGAATGCATTCTGATCTTTACCATTATCTACAAATTCATATTGTACAAAAAGTAAATCACTTGATCCCGGAGCAAGTCCTTTTGCCCCCCACTCATCTCCGAACATTAAGTCAAATTTATTTTTTACAACTTTAGGGTCCATACCCTTTAGATCTGCTAAAGTAGTAGACCAAACTGGAGCATCTAACTTATCAACATTAAACAAAAAGTTCACTCGAATATGCTTACCTAAATCTTCAGCTTTATTGTCTCCTTTTGAATCCTTTATTGTATAGTCCGTTAGAAGCGTGACATTTTTAATATCTAATGTTCCTCCGTTTTTCAACTCAAAAGAACGAAGCATCGTGTCACCTGGTTTAAGATCTTTAACATCAATGATTGTGGAAGGATTAACTGAAAGATCGAGAGTTCCTGCTGCAAAAGTATTGTTTGTTACTTCTGTATCACTAAAATATGCATATGTACCCCCGCCCACTAATGATAAACCAAGCGCTGCTGAAGCTACCCCAAGACCTAATTTCTTTTTCAAACTCATTTTCATTTCCTCCCTTTCACCCTTTTGGGTATGTACGTTTTATATATTGAATCCGAGAGGAAATCCCCTTCGGAGTTTCAATCTTATTAATTACTTGTTGAAGCAGATTTTTTTATTGTCTCCACTTCTTTAATAGCCTTCAGAATAGTCACTGCTGAGTAGATGAGCAGTAGAATCCCAGGAAGAACTAATAGTAATGCAGAACCTATCTTTGATTGTGCTGCGCTTAATAGATAACCGATGTAAGGTATCGTGAACCCGTTATATTCTCCCACTATATTTTTTGGAATTAACGGCTCTAGATCAGTAGCATCGTTGTTGTCGCCCTTCGTAATATAATGCAAGCTATCACCAGAACCTTTTATTTCATGGATTCTATGGGTAATTAACATTCCTTCTGACTCTTTGAAAGTGACTACATCACCTTTTTTAAAACGCGTCACTTCTCCACCAGGCTTAATTGCTATAATGGATCCTGTTTGAATACCCGGCTCCATAGAACCAGAGAGTACTGTTTTGAGTTGATAACCAAATATATTAGGCTCTCCTCCTGAGGCTTTTGAGGAGATCACTACAAATGCAGTGAATATTAAAGTAATAAACAATAGAGAAGTAATCATTGAACTAACCCAATTTTTAATCTTTATCACATTCACTTCACATCACCCTTTTTATCATCTTTTTCCATGGTGTTAGTTGGTGCAACAATCTCGTTTGGTGCAGACTGTGTGTTTTGTCCACTATCAACAGGAGGAACAGATTCTTCAGCTTCCTTATCCCCTTTAACAGGAGCTTTTGGTGTCTGATTGATTGGTTCAGTAGAATTTACTGGCGGTTCATTTTTCTTGGTCTCTTCACTTTTGGACTTCTCTTCTTTCACAGGTGCTTTTTTAGTTTCAACCTGATCACAACTTTTAGCAGTAATGCCCTCACTCCAGAGCTCACCTTTTCCCGGATGACCAGGTCTTTGAAGAGCTTTAAACATATAGATTCCGTTTTTATTGGTTGTATAAGTTAACTTCAAGCTCTCGCCGCTTTTTAAAGCTTTTACCTGTCCTGAATAAATCTTAGATCCTGATTTCGGGTTACCTTTTGTTGCAAACCATACCTCATATGTAACTGGGCCTTTCATATCACGATCGCCACTATTTTTAATAGTTGCAGAGATTGTGTAACACTCGCACTTTGAACCTACAAATTTAAGAGAACTTTTATCCCAATCCTCTTCCCAAGTACCAATTTCAATACTCGAATTCGTAGTCTTGTAATCGTTAAAAAATGCCCCTGTATTGCCAGTTAAATAAATGATTGTAAAAGTAATAAAATAAAAGATTATTCCGGTTTTCATGCTAAATACATAAACCCAATTCTTTTTTCTAAACTTCCGAATTCGTTTTATTCTAATTTTCGTTACCCCCTTCAGCTAGAGTCAGGGTGTTCTTTTTAGTGAACATTATGTAGTTATTATAGAACGGATTACCTAGTTTAAAAAACTCCAAATAAACTTAAATTTGTTCTTTTCAACGTATTAAACTCTTAATAAATGCTCTTTTTCTTCAATTTTCTTACATTATTGTATTTTTCAAAAAACTTTTTGTTCTTTTTAATGAACATTAAGATCTATAAAGAGTGGAATTTTTAAATCTAAAACATGCGTATTTTGTACCGAAAATTAACTTTACAATAATTATCAATTTTCGTATTATTCTATATATAGAACAAAAACGTTCTATAAAAAGTTTCATCATTACATAAAGAGGGAGATGATTTACCAGGTTACACATGTTCTACTAATTTAATGGAAAACAGGAGGAGTACGAATGGGAAAATGGAGTAAAAAACTGGGGACATCATTGTTATTAACGAGTCTTTCTATGAGTTTATTAGCACCTACTGCTTTAACAAAAAATGAAGAAACACCATTCGAAACAACCTATTCAAAAACAAGCACTATCTTGGAATCATCACCTATTGATATGCACCTAGTTGATCAAGATCGTTTAGCAAAATCATTAAAACAGCGAGGAATTATTTCTAAAAACGCATCTCATGCGGAAACAGCTAAAGCAGTTAAAAAATATATAGATTTGAAAAGTAAAAAAGGTAATGCCGCTACAGTTGAAAAAAAGAGTAAATCCACAAAGGATGTTTCAAATAGATCACGAGAGTTTTTATCTAATCAAAAAGAAAAATTAACTAAAAAGCTAAACAAGAGCCATGAAATTAAGAACGGTAAGAGTAGTGGCATATTACAGGTAGACCCTGCAAAACCTGTCAAATACAAAGGTGAGAAACGCGAAGATAAAGTATTAGTACTTTTAGCTGAGTTCTCCGATTTCAAGCACAATAACATTACCCAAGAACCAGGGTATATGTACTCTAAAGACTTTAGTCGGGAACATTATGAAAAAATGCTTTTTGGGGACAGCGACTTTGAGTTATTTGATAAATCAAAAGTGAAAACCTTTAAACAATACTATGAAGAGCAATCAGGCGGAAGCTACACCGTTGATGGATATGTTACCGATTGGTTGACTGTTCCAGGAACTGCAAAAGAATATGGCGATGATAATCCAGCAGGCGGTCACGACAACTTAAATCCAAAGGGACCACGTGACTTTGTAAAAGATGCTCTAAATGCAGCTGCTGCAAGCGGAGTTAACTTAGCAGATTTTGACGAACTAGATATATACGATCTAGATGGTGACGGAAACATGAATGAGCCTGACGGATTAGTTGATCACTTGATGGTTATTCATGCGGGTGTTGGTCAAGAAGCAGGCGGTGGAAAATTAGGGAATGATGCAATCTGGTCTCATCGCTGGGTTTTAGGATCAAACCCTTATAGTGTTCCAGGCACTACGGCTTCCGTTCCATATTGGGGTGGTAAAATGGCAGCTTGGGATTATACGGTTGAACCTGAAGATGGTGCTGTTGGCGTATTCGCACACGAATTTGGTCATGACTTGGGTCTACCAGACGAATACGATACACAATATACAGGTGACGGTGAGCCCGTGGCTTCATGGTCCATCATGAGTGGCGGAAGTTGGAATGGTAAAATCGCTGGAACAGAACCAACAAGTTTCTCCCCACAAAACAAAGAATACTTCCAGAAAGTTATGGGAGGAAACTGGGCTAATATCACAGAAATTGATTCAAAAAATCTGACTAGAATCGGTAAAACTATTCAAATTGATCAATCTGTAACAAAGTCTAAAAATGCTGGTATTGTAAAAGTAAACCTTCCTCAAAAGCCAGTAAAAAGTAAAATTCAACCTGAGTTTGGAAACAAATACTACTACAGTACAAAGGGAGATAACCTTCATACAAGTATGACATCTCCTACTCTTGATCTTACTGGAAAAACTTCAGCTGTATTCTCATACAAAGCAAACTATGAAATTGAAAATGGCGGAGATTATGATAAATTATCCGTCTATGTAAAAAAAGAAGATGGAAAAATGGTCGAAATTGACAGGCTTGGTTGGACTGCAACAAATGCAGAAAAAGAGAAATATACAACTGAAGGCAAATGGGTTGATAAATCCTATGATCTAAGTGCATATGCTGGACAAAAAATACAACTTATTTTTGACTATGAGACTGATGGTGGATTTGCACCAGAAGGTTTTGCCCTTGATAATGCTGTCCTAACAGCCGACAGTCAAGTTGTTTTCTCAGATGATGCTGAAGGCGCAGCACAATTTACTACAAATGGATTTACAACTACAGACGGTATCTCTTATGCAAACCATTATTACTATATTGAATGGAGAAATACAGCTGGTTCTGATAAAGCATTGCAAAGTAGTCGTGGTGTTAAATACAATACCGGAATGCTCGTATGGTATGGAGATGATAGCTACACAGACAACTGGGTTGGTGAACATCCAGGAGAAGGCTTTATTGGCGTAGTAGATTCTCATCCGAAAGCTATTGTTGGTAAGAAAGACGGAAAACCTACAGTCGAAGATTCAACACGTTATCAGATTGCGGATGCAGCTTTCTCCTATGACCAAACACCTAGTTGGTATATTGATTCACCAAGCCGCGGGATTTTTGATTACAAATCCCAAAAAGGTGCACCTGGATTTAGTGATTCTATGTCCTATATCGACAAAACAGATTACAATGGTAGTGAAGAAGACGGTGTGATTGATGACGCTGGTAAGAACTTGCCTAAGTACGGTCTTAAGTTTTTAATCTTAGGTGAATCCAAAGATAATTCTTCAGGCGTAGTATGGATTGGCAAATAATTCAGATGTTTTAACAATGACCTTGGCTCAATTGAGTCAAGGTTTTTTTATTGTATAGATAACATAGCTATTTCTGCCTTAAAATTATCTTTACAGTAATTTTTTTCCAGTATATGATATAGGTAGTTTGTATGATAAAGGAGAGCGGTCATGTATATTATTCCAAGCGGCAGTTCTATTATTAATGATTTTGATTTTAATAACCACCGTTATTTGATGGTTAAAGTAGATGTTGTTTGCATTAAGGAAAATTTGACCCTTGCTTCTGGTTATATTGAAGATTTTAATGAAAAATTAGTAGTTGTAAATGGAAAAGCATTTGAACGAATTAAATTTCGGTTTGTTTCAAGAACATAAATAAAAATACCGCAGACCTTGAGGTCTGCGGTATTTTTTAATTATCGTGCAGTTCTTCTAAATTTAAACACAAATCCAATAATGAAAGAAACAATCGTCATAATAAACAATGCAGTTGTAATTGTAGTTACACCAGCATTCAGGTTAAGTGCGTGGTAAACTTGTACGCAAATGCCAAATGGAATGGCGAAGAATAAGAACAACATACCGAAGACTGCGTTCTTCGTGTTGTACAATTCTGTTTTGTGCGCGAGATCTAACACTTTTAAACTAAGAATCCAAAAAGCACTCGTGATTGACCAGAATAGAAGTATGGAAGAAATAAATGAAGTTGAAGTCAGTCCCATAATTCGTTCAAAGAACAAATTAATATTCCCCCATACCATCACTGTTTGATAGAGACCCAATGCGAAAAGCGCCGACAAAAATGCAAATGCAAATCCAAAACCCGATGTAATATGTTTCACCCCAAATATACTCTCCTTCCCCAATTCCGATAAAACGAAACCTAATTTTCAAATTATTTTACTACATTTTTTAGAAAATTGGAACCCTTTATTGTGCTTTTTGTATTTATTGATGAAGTTCAGGGAATTAGAAGTAATTATTTTGAAGCTACTCATTAATGATTTCCCATTTTATACGAAAGCCTTTTTAGATTCGCCAACTCATTTGTAAAATCAATTATTCTAGCCCTTTTTTGTTCGGTATGATTATTTTTCAGCTTTTCAAGAAAACTTAGCGTTTAAATATTAACAAAAAATGGAATTTACCTCTGTAGGTGCTGAAGAATGAAAGTGACTTCTAAAAGGAGGCGAATGGATTGAATGAGTTTACTCAAACTAATATGCAGGATTTAGATAGGAAGGGAGTTATGGATGAAAGACAGAAAACAAAACTTGTAGAATTTGTTGGAGATAAAAAGAAGGATTATTACTTTAAAAAATGGCAGAAGGATAATAGCTTTAATTGGGCTGCTTTTTTCTTAACGCTTTTATGGCTTGGTTACCGGAAGATGTACAAACCCATTTTCCTTGTATTAGCCGCTTTTCTTTTCATCGATATCTTTTTTGTTGTAGCAGGAATTGAAGGAACCGTTATCAACCGATCTTTGGGTGCTGGTTTGTCAGGGTGGCTAGGGGTTGGGGGTAATCTTCTATATAAAAAACATGCACAAAAACAAATTAGCATCATTGATCAACGTTCATTGAGCGATAAAGAAAGAATTCACGAAATTCATAAGCGCGGTGGAACAAGCAAACTTGGTGTTTTACTAGCATTCTTATTGGTTGTCGTTTATATTGGCCTAGCTCTTGTTATTTATAGTTTCTAAAAAAAACTATTTTGATAGTGGTGTTTCTTTGGAGAGAAAGTCATCATTCGTTAGAATTATTTAATTGTAAGTAAATAAAATAACATGAAAAACGACCTGAATTCTCTGGTCGTTTTCTGATGACTTAAATTAATTAAAGCACTCGATTGTTGGATAGTTAAAATTGAGAAGCAATCGTCAAAAAAACAATTAATGCTTTAACGACATTGTATACTCGATTTCTAAAAAAGGAACCTCAAATATTTTCATTTTATGAGTTGCTGTAAGAGAATTATCTGCTGCTTCCTCTATTAAAAAGTACTCTGAAAGTGGTAATTTTAATAAACATTCTCCAATCGCTAAGTATATACCTGAATCAGATTCTCCTTCGCTTGATAGAAGAAGACCACCATCTCTTTCATCAAGTTGAAGAATTCCTATCATTGCTGAAGAAGGAAGTGGAAGTGAGATGTTCATAAACGTTCTATTATCGGTCTGATGATTGGAATATATAGCTTTGAACACCGAATGATCTCCAATATTTCGCCTCCAAACCCGAGGATTATTCCTTCCATCACGTATTGGATCAACCGCCTGTATACTTCCTGTCATCTCAACTTTTTTGCTTGAAAGAGGTAAGTTTAATTGTTGCATTTGAATACTAATACATTTATAGCAGACAGCAAATGGTTTAAACCAAGTAGCCCATTTCACCCTAGCATACAATTGATATTGTTCAGTATGTTCATAAAAATGAACAATTCTAGAAGGAATTTTATTAATATCTACATATTCAGCTAGGTCATCAACCAAACCTTTTTTCAGCTTGCCCTCTCCTTTAAAATGACCTCTAATTTGACTGACCGGAAAATCCCATTTAACACGATTCGTTTTTGGAGGAGCTACTATCCAACCCAATATCCCTATCATTCCAAACAGAACACTATTCATTAATCCATGAAATGTGAGCATAAAATCAATGCTGACACCCCATTTCCCAAATGCACTATTAAGAGCATACAACAAGGAAAACAATATCGTGATACCTAAAGAACCGAAAGATAGCCGAATAAAGATGCCTTGCAGTCTAGTTAAAAACTGAGTTTGAAAAGTTAAAATGATTACTGTGTATATAGCAAAGATATATAGCAAGACTGAAATAACTTCTAAAAGCGGCCAAAATGTAATTCCAATTGCAACAAGAATCGGTCCTATTAATATAATTGGAACACAAATTCTATACCACTTAGACTGATGCAAGCGCCCAAATAACCCTAAAGAAATAGGTAATATAAAAGCTGAGTAATGAAAATGTATAGCCGTCAACCATGTAATCAAAGGACTAAAACCTGTATCTATTCCTACTATAAAAGCAAAAAACCAAAGTCCACCTATAAATAAATACATCATCCCAATATCAATCGAAATTTCCGCCCAGTTTGTAAATCCACGGTTGATGAAGCGTTTAGCTCCATAGAGAGCCACTGACAAAGTAAAAAGTAAATAAAGAGATGCAAATAAAATTTGTAAATTATCATTAATATCTAACTGTAAAAGAAAGATTGAAAACATTACGATCCATGTTGCAGCCATATGTTTCGTTTTTGGATAAATAAATAGTTGAAGCAATACTGGAACATAGACAAGTTGTGCAGCTGTTAACATTAAATAAAAAGGTTCCTTTATCGTGAGTATGCTACTGGCGATAAAGAAGATGATTCCGCCTAAAGTTATTGGACTAAATAGATGTTTCTTTAAATTCGCCTTCATAGGCCATCAGTCTCCCAACGATCCGATTTTGGATATGAACCCGAATAGTAAATACTTCTCGCGTATCATCATATCCTTCCTCTACCTCAACCACTCCTCGTAAAAAGCTTGGGATTGAAATCTCTAATTTACCGATCACCAGGCGTTGCACCCCTGACCGAATATTAAGGTGACCTTCTGGCGTAACATTAAAATGTAAATCAGAATAGAACAAACTTGGTTCTCCTAAGTAATCTTTTACGACTTTTCTTTCTGAATCTATTGTCATGAATGCGTTAAAATATCGGGTAACATGGTCAAAATAAAAAGTTCGTTCCCAGTAGACTTCATCTAGTTCATGAGACAAAGAACGACTTGTATTTCTAATAGTAAAAGGAATATTATTTCCACTTTCAGGAAAAAGAAACTTCCTTTTGGTAGCTAGTTTTAAAAAAGGATAAAGCCATCCTGTACCTGATTGCACTAAAGTCATTTTTCCTGATGCACAGAAAGGTTTATTCTTAGGCAATGCATATCTTGATTGTAACTGAGGGTGCAGTCTCTTGAAATCCTCTCCTAGGAGGTTTTGATAGATTGTCACTTTATCACTCTTTCTTTGAACGCTTGCAGCTTGTTGCAGTTGGCACATCATTAGCTAATACAAACCCAAGAATCGATAAAATCCAAAGGCTGCTATTAAAGGTAACTGGGTTAAAGGGATGAGAAGAGATTGCTGGATCAGCTAGTAAGGCACTTAAAGTTAATGTAGGGAACACAATAATTTGTAAAAGGTAAAGATGCCTCTTATTACGGTAGAATAACCAAGTAAGCCCGAATAAAACTTCAAGAATTCCAACAACACCAACAGCCTTTAACGCCAAATCCATTTCCATAGAACTAAGAGAAGATAACATCGCAACCTCTTCAGGATGTTTTGCGATGATTTTAGGAACGAGACCTTGGTAAAACCATATAAAGAAAAAGAGTAACGTGATGAGTACATTACTAAAAAAACGAAGATATTGCACTCTTGGTAATTCACCTTTTTCAACCCAGCGCTTCAACACATCAAAACTGAGCGCCGTTGCCCAACCGATAAGTGGACGAAAAAACAAGTCTGCTATTCTTCCAAAAGTGCCGTAACGAACTTCATAATCGTACTGAGTTAAAAAGGTTGTACCCTCGTTGCTTGGTGTGTACTTCCAATATCCCTTCCCCTCTGAAATAGGCGAGATTTTTTGTGGAGTACCAAAATGAAGTGAAGATACTTTAGATCCATCGCCTTTATTATGAGTACCTATACTTTTTCCCCAACCTGATACTTTAATACCGAAACCAATTTTTGTTTCATACTGAAAGGATTGAGGTTCATCCTCTGACTTTTTTGGAAGATATGTAATTGAAGAAAAACGAAGATCCCATTGTTCATGAAGGACAGGATTTTGAGATTTTTCCCATACCTCATCAACACTCGCTTTAATAGGTATTTCTACATATATTGGCATATTTTTCATAATAACACCCCTTATGTATAAAAATACCATAGCTGTTGTCATAAAGCTTTGTATTTATGTAAATTTGAAGTAAGAAGAAGCTACCCAAATAACAGCCTCTTCTTTTACCCGATTACCTGAATAATAACCTACTTTTTAAAACTAGCTTTTTAGATTTTATGTAATGACCCAGACTAGATTCATCTAAGTGTATCCAGCCATTAATTAATTTTGGGCTACTGCAATTTCTATCTAGAACTTTCTATGTTTTAAATTCAAATTAGGAAATAAACAAAAAGCACAACGAATTCCGTTGCGCTTTCCAGTGCTGACGCTATACAATTTGTATTATTTTCTCATGTTTTCCCACACAAAGAAAAACATTAACTATAAGTGTCTATTTCTATCATCTATTAAAAGCAGATTCCTGCTTTTTGTTTATAATATGATTTAGGTGAGTTTTTAATAAGACTGCTTTGTCCAATATCCCATTTTCAAACTGTTCAATTGTTGTCTGATCACCATTGCTTTTAATAGGTTCTACATTAATAAATTCCTCTAACTGAATACGGGTAACATCGCATTCTATATCTGACACTCCACCTATTTTTTTTATAAATATAAATGTATCCATTTCTTGATAGTTTAGTTCAATCTCAATAGCAAGTTGCTCATTCGTGTATAAGAAGGTAGTCTTCCAACGCCCATCTGTATCAGTCGGTTCAGAAAATCCATAATCATGTATTAAATAGCTAAAACTTTCTTCCGTAATAGATGAGAATAAATTCATGGTAACACCTCCATTATTAATACCTTTTCCTACATGAATTGTACTGTAAGTAATTCCTTACAGTTTACACGTTTTCTTTATATAAAGATATTACTTATTACTTTCTCCCTTGCTTCTGCCTTGTCCTCTTTTATTTGATGAATTATCTGTAATTGTTAGGGGTCAGACCCGGGTCTGACCCCTAACAATTACAAAACTTTAAAATTTGTCCAATTCAGAAAGACAAAATTAAAATCCCCCTAAACTATGTTTATTCACAGTAGTTTTGGGGGATTTAGTTCTAAAGGACTATTAATTTACGGAATTATACTAATAGCTTCCTTTGCACGTAAAGCTTGTTGATATTCAGTTTTTAAGTTATCTACTACTTCCTTAACAGTAGAAATTTTCTTCACACTCCCTACACCTTGACCAGCTGACCAGATATCTTTCCATGCTTTTGCTTTTGATTCAGAGAAAGAAAGATCGATAGAATCTTTTTTCATCAGGTTCTCTATATCAAACCCTGCTTTTTTTAGAGATGGTAACAGATAATTTCCTTTTATTCCACTAATTGCATCAGTATAAACAAGATCCTCTAAAGTAGATTCTATCAACATCTGGCGGTACTCATCACTTGCTGATGATTCTTGGGTAGCTATGAATCGTGTTCCCATATACACGAGGTCAGCTCCAAGAATTTTAGCAGCGAGAATCTCTTCACCTGAGGAGATTGATCCAGCAAGAATTGTTATTCCATCCCAGAATTCCTTCACAGCTTTTAAGAAAGCAAAAGGATTTAGTGTACCACCATGTCCTCCTGCACCGCTGCAAACTAGAATTAAACCGTCTATGCCTGTCTTCGCAGCCTTTCGAGCATGGTCTAGGGAGATCACGTCAGAAAATACAAGTCCTCCGTAACCATGTACAATTTTAGCTACATCACTAGGATTACCTAGAGAAGTAATTACTACAGGGGGCTCATATTTTTTAATCAACTTCATATCTTCATCGAATCTTTTATTTGTTCGATGAACGATTAAGTTAACGCCCCACGGAGCTATTTTAGCCCCAGGATTATTTTGTTTAAACGTTTCTAACTCATTTAAAATATGCTTCATCCAATTTTCTAGCAGATCGGAGGTTCTGGCATTCAATAATGGAAATGTACCTATTATTCCGTTCTTACAACTTTCAATCACCATATCAGGGCTCGACACAAGGAACATTGGTGCATTAATTACTGGTAAACTGAGTTGATTCGACAAATTCATTGGCAATTTTGTAGACAATTTATTCATCCTTTCAGCATTAAAAATTAGATTTTTGGTATTTAATTAAGATTAATTTCAACACGACCCGCGTCATTCCTCTAAATAATTTTATAGGGGTCGTTATCCATTTCCATAAATTACATTTATGTTACAGTCATTTTCTGACAACATTTTCTATTTAGCTTGTATATAATCAATTTGAGTTAGGGAATATGACCTAATTATCCTTCAGACAAGGGCAAACATCTTCGAAAGAAGTGGGCGCAAAGCCACGGGTCTAAGGCTTGATAAGCTATGATCGCCGGGTTACCTGGACATCACTTACTTTCTGGAGGGATTCTTAGTGGAAAAGTTGGATCACGAATGGATTGAATTAATTAAGGAAGCAAGAGATCAGGGTTTTACTAGAGAAGAAATTATTCGTTTTTTACAAAATCCCCAATTAGCTTTCGAACAATATCAATTGCAAAGAAATTAATTCATTGAAATAGTAAACAAGTCACAGAATTTATTTACTTACCTCATACAGAAAGATATAATAAAGGCAAATTATTTCTTAAATGGGGATTGCAAATGATGATTGGTGAACGAGTAAAAAAATATCGTACCGAAAAAGGCCTCTCCATTACAGCGTTGGCTGATAAAGCAGGGGTAGCAAAATCGTATATTAGCGCATTAGAGCGGAGTATACAACAAAATCCTTCAATTCAACTTCTTGAAAAAATTGCAGATGTTTTAAATATCTCTGTAGATTTATTAATAAAGCCAGAGGTTGAAACCGAAAATTTAGACCAAGAATGGGCAGATTTAGTCAAAGAAGCCATGGGTTCTGGTGTAAGCAAAGAGCAATTTAAAGAGTTTCTTGAATTTAACAAATGGAAAAACAAACAAAATTAACCACTTGATTTCATCAAGTGGTTTTTACTTTGTTTTATGGTCTAGATGAGAATTTTTTTGTGTCTTCGTGGGCTGGACATAATGAGGGTTTTGTATTTGTGTGGAGTCTGACCCCACACAAATGTTTAATGTTGATTGAATTAGGGTAAGGGAATTTGTTGTCTACTATTTTTTGTTTATGGAGGATTATACATGAAGCAGTCGCCAAACGAACTAATGGATTCTCAAAAAAGTGTAGATGTGAATGGTTCTTCTTTTCATTGGGACACAGCAAAAGGTATATTTCAATTTGAAGGCGAAGATGTAATGTTGTTTTGGATTGATTCAGCATTTAAGGTGTTCCTTGAATCCATTGAAGAGATTACAGGAGAAGGAACAGCAGACCTCGTTTTTGAAACAGCTGGGTATCGGACAGGGTTAATTGTTAGTGATTTTTACATAAGAACGATCAAAGATATTGAAATTTCCGCTGAATCACTGCCTAACATTTATGCATCAGCTGGTTGGGGTAAAACATACATAGAGCTTGATGTAGAGAAAAAAGAAGCAATCATTACGATTACAAACAGTTGGGAAACGAAAGTTAAAAAAGCTCAGAACAGCGAACGCATGGGGCGCTTCTTACCTGGTCATTGGGCTGGTGTGTTCACCGGACTCTTTCAAACCAACATGTGGTATAAGGTCTTAGAAAACGAATCCGACCCTCATACGCTAAAGTTAGCAATCTCAGAGTCACATATAACACCAAAAGATAACATTCGCGATCTCGTTCATCGGGAAGAACAGCATGAGATTATGAAGCTAGAAGCTATGGTTGAAGACCGGACAAGAGAGTTAACTGATCTCATTCGAGAGATATCCTCTCCCATCATCCCAGTAACCGATCATATCGTAGTTATCCCTTTAATCGGTAAATACAATGAGCTACGTTCAAACGATATGTTAGAGCATACTCTTACTTCCCTTCCTCAGCACCGCGCTAAATTTGTGATCCTTGATCTAACAGGAATCAAGTCTATCGATACGGAAATGGTGGGGATGTTGAACAAGCTTGTTTCTTCCGCCCGATTGTTCGGTATGGAAACATTGTTGGTCGGAATCTCACCTGAATTGAGTATGGAAATTACAAAACACCAATATTCTCTCGGAGAAAGTACATATTTCAGAAACCTAAAGCACGCCATTCACTTTGCTTTTGCAAAGGAAGGTATGCTTATACAAGAACCAACGAAGTAAAAAGATCCACGCTGCAGTTGCCGCGTGGATCTTTTTACATTTTATTTGGTTGTTCTAGTGTACTTCTGGAATGTACAGTATGAAGGAATTTGTATTTGTATGGGGTCAGACCCCATTTTCTTAAAATCTCAACGTTCGTCTAAGCAACTTGTCTGTCTCTACATATGATATACAGAAACCGAAACCAATGGGAAGTCGGTATCAATTTGTGAGGTGAAACGAATAATGTGTAACAAGTGTGGAAACTACGACCACTGCAAACATGAAAAGCACGAGAAGCATGAAAAAGTTGAGAAGTGTTATAAGAAAGTAGAATGGGTTTGTGAAGAATCTTCTTCATCATCCTCTTCCTCTTCTTCCTCTTCTTCATCATCATCTTCTTCATCTTCTTCTTCTAGCTACGAAGTGTTGAAGTGCAAGAAGTACAAAAAAGCTAAGAGAAAGCAACATCATCGCTGTTGCGATCCTTGGGCAAGAATCTTGTTCTAGGATAAGAATTAGAAAAGAAGTGCGAACCCTCGTTTGCACTTCTTTTCTTTTTTACTCCCCATTGAATCATAAAATCATTTCCTAATAAAACATCCCTAAATATTTATTAGACTATAGCCGATAAAGAACAAGAGACTGTTAATTTTCACTCATGGTGAAAAACCTGGTAGCGCTACATTTTTAATTAGTGTAATTAAAGCTCTGAATAAACACAGACTTACTACCCGATAAAAAATTTACTATACTAACTTACTTTTAACACGGAGGTTTTCAAATGAACGATCAAGTTGGCGTTAAGTTTACATATTATCGCATGGGAACGACCATCTCTATAATGACTGACTTTGAAAACATGAAAGATTTATTAGATAAAGGTCTAGAACAAGTAGCCCTTAATTGTATAGCAGAAGTTTACAGATCAATAGAACTTGATTTAACCAAACTATCTCAACCCTATCCTGCAACTCAATTTTGTTTCTTTTCAGAGTTAAGTTACCATTCAGATCAGTCCATTACTGAAAAGAATCGAATAAATGTGATCAACACGAGAAGCGCAAAGAAAGAACTAGTCTACTAATAGTTAACAAAAAGAGGAATGACCGCTACATATGCGATGTCATTCCTCTTCTTCATTAAATAAATAATTATAGACGTTTTGTTCCTAAGTAACGCGGCTTCCAGTATGTGTTATTCATATCTGAAATCGTCACTCCTGTTGAAGATCCAGCGTGAATGAACTTTCCATTACCAACATAGATACCCATGTGTGAAGCTCCGGAATCAGTCGTTGAGAAGAACACTAGATCTCCTACAGCTTGAGTGGATACGCGATATCCAGTTTGGTTCCACATTTCTTTTACCGTACGCGGCAAAACGATATTATGTGAGTTTTTGAAAACATAGTTGATGTACCCTGAACAGTCAAACCCAGCGGTAGTTGTTCCACCCCACTTGTACGGCGTCCCTTGAAAACGTTTGGCATAGTCTACTAGATACGTGTTATTAACATTATAGACTCCTAGTTTGTTAAACGTACTGCGGCCAGCAATACCATCAGCGGTTAAACCTTTTGCACGCTGAAAGCTTATTACTGCACTCTTTGTATATGATCCGAAATAAGTCGTTGTTGAACCACTATATGTAAAATAACCTTTATCTCGCAATATTGTTTGAAGTGTTTTCACATCTGAATGCGTCATTGTTGGACGAAGTGTTTGATCTCCTATATTTGCAAACGCCTGTAGTGGCGACAATAATAAACTAGCACCTAAAACTGATGTAACTATCCATTTTTTCATTATTTATCCCAAACTCCTTTGATTTTCCAAGTAATCTATTATTATCCTACAATAAATAATAGGACTTGTGTTTTACGCTTCCGTTACGGAAAATAGGAATTTGGTCTCCTTGTAAAATCATGTCGAATTTAGTATAGTGCTAAAATAATAATTTTAGAGTATAGGTTATTCATTAATATCCAAAATCTCCAAATCCTTCTCTTTGTAAAATTTCTTCAACACCAATGCTATGATCCTCTAAATATTGACTACCATAAGTAGAAAAATGGTCTGTACATTCAGAATTGATAACCGTAAAAGAATGAAAAAAAAATTCTCTATTATCATTGGAAATAGATCCTGAACTGCCTATATGAATACACTTTTCCTTAATCTTTTCTTTACGTCCCTCATCATCTATATAAAAGTATTTATTATTAAATGTACCTTCTGGTTCTGGTAAAGCTGTTAGGCCATAACCCTGATCATTTATTTTTATAATATTGTAGTCTCCCACTTTGTCTGGTTGTTGCTCATCTTTAATGTCGTATACTACAGTCACTTTACCTTCATAACCAGCTGGAATGAGGTAATATTCGTTTGTTTTCTTTTCTATCAACTCTTTGATGTAAAGCGATGAATACAATGCAAGTACAGTTATTCCAATCATTAAGGTACTATTCACTATCATTCGTTTCCAATTAAAGTTTTGTTTTTTTACCTTTTGCCATTCTTCAGCTAAGAAGAAAAGAGCAGCACAAATAATCGCAAAGAAATAAAATTCTTTTATGATGAAATAGGACATAAAAGCAAAGAAAATATAAAAAATGCCTGACAACAAGAAATGAAATCTTTTAATTTTATTCGTTAACACATCTATCAGAAAAGATACGGGTATGCCATACAAAAAGTTACCAACTAGCGCAAATATATAAAAGATAATCAAACCTAATGAACCTTCAGTGGTACCAGACTCATAGGATAAATATAAACCTAATACGATGGTAAAGAAAAAGGACGCCAAAAGAGCTGACTTCAATTTTCTCAACAAGTGTTTATTCATAACTTAACCTCCTTGTGAATGTTTTCACATAAATTCTATCACTTTAGTACTGGCAATGGAATATTCAGGATAAAAAAGAAGCCTGCTAACGTCAGCAGACTTCATCCAACAATCTCTCCAAGCGTTTCAGCAAAGTTTTCCGATTGTGCAACCGAACCGAACTGTCGCACTTTTTGTTTTGACCCGTAAAACAGTAGCTCTCCTTCTTTAAGTATTAAAAAAGAAGTACATAATGTTTCGAGCTCTTGCGCGTCATGACTGGAATAAAGAATCGTCTTTCCTTCTCTACCCAGCTGACGTAAATCGTTCACAATCTCTTGTTTTGCGGATATATCAATTCCGACGGTCGGTTCATCCAAAATCAGAAGATCCGGGTCATGAAGCATCGCGATCAAGATGTTTAGCTTTCTCTGGTTACCACCGGACAGATGCTTCACCTTTTTATCAAGATGCTCAGCAAGTCGCCACTCCTCGCAGCGCTGCATCCATCTTTCTTCTGACGATCCTCTCGCTAACTTCGCAAAAAATCGTAAGTTTTCGCGAGTTGTCAGCTCATGATAGACGGCAATTTCTTGCGGTACGTAACCGATTTTCCGTCGTATCTTCTTTTGTTCTTTCCTTACATCGAGCCCATCGATCTGAACCGACCCGCCAGAACTTTTCATAAGGGTTGCAAGAATTTTCAAAAGTGTTGATTTACCTGCACCGTTCGGGCCAACAACGCCGACGGTTTCTCCTTTTTCAATAAAGAAGTTCATTTCTTTTAGTACTTCTTTTCTACCAAACCTCTTTTTCAAATTCTCTGCTGCAATCAAGCGCTGTCACCTGCCTTTAAGGTTGAAAGTACGAATAATATAAAACTTAGACCCGCAAATATAAAGGGAATCATAAGCGTTTCTTGATTGAAAGTTGATACGATCCAATATTGGGGCGTCCACTCTGCAGCACGTTGTAAAAAGCTTGATAGCTCATCGCTCGGGAAGAAGGTTCCACTTAGAAGCGATGTGCACAATACAACGAAGAGTGTGATCGCTTGCCATGTGCGGTTGCTGTGCACGAAATAGGCAAACAAGAGAGATAAAGCATTTAGGAATAGAACATAGCTGATCAAACTCAATATTGTGGCCACGTTCAACGTTAACGCTTCTCTCCACCAGCCAAACCCGATCAATAGGATGAGGATGAATAACTGTAAAAGTAAAACGCCCAGTGCGTTTCCGAACCAGTATACTGAGAATCGGCCAGTCGCATATGGTACTCTGGACCGCATACCGGAATCACGGTCTTTAATCGGCCAGCTGTTATATAAAAAACTAAATAACATGAGAAGTACGAGCATCCCTGGAACATAAATTGACGCTGCACTGTTATTCGCCTCTACCGAAGATTCCCTCGTTACGCCTACTTTATAGTCAATTGTCATAAGTGGCTTCGGTTCCCAATGCTTATCGCTAAAGGCCCAAGCATCTTTCCAGACTGTCGCTTGCTCCTTAGCATCTAGCTTCTCGCTTTTTCCGTATGTTTTTAACACCGTATTGGCGCCGTACGAATTACTCGATAACCGCTTCACTTCACTTGCAAAAATCTCGCGCACTAATCCATGAGAAATGGAACCCGATGAAAACCACATCGTAACTAGCTCATCTTCATCATTTTTCTGTATGCTTTCCATAAACCCATCAGGAATAAAGAAACCGATGGCGGCTTTTTGCGTCTCGATCTGATTGCGTGCAACCTCTTCATTAAGAACACTTACCGCGACCGCTGGATTTTTACTCACTCGATCTATAACCACTTTTGAGTATTCCGTTTCATCTTCGTCCACGATTACAACGGGAATCTTGGTGACATCACTTGTTTTTTCCACGGACATGTCTAAGAAAATCAGCACGAGAACCGGAACAATAAGTCCCAGCCAGCTCCACGGACTTTGAAGCAATAATTTTATACGTGTAATGGCAATTGTCCAGACCATGGCAACCTCTTCTTTATTGTGATAAGTAGCAAACTCACTAACCAAATGGTGATTGAAAAACTAAGCAACAATAGGACAGACATCCAGGTTTCGTTCCCCACAAATAGTGTTTCAATCACTCCGCTGTGTGCGTGATGCACGATGTTAAGCATACTTACGCTGCGCCACATTTCCGGAAGATACGATAATGGCAGAACGCTTCCGCTTGTGGCAACGAGTCCCATCGCAAGGATGATTCCCGCTCCCCATTTTGCTGCGTTACGAACAAATAGTTCCTGACAAAGCGCGAAAAGCGATGAAGTGCTTAGGCAGTATGCTAAAAGTATGAAGGTCGCTGTGATGCTCCATGTTTTTGTTAGAGCATAGAATAGAGCAGTCAAAACAACGCTTTGGATGACGAGCAGAAGGAAAACAGATAGAACATTGCTAAAAAAGAATACGCCAGACCTTACTCCTTGTAGACTTAGTCTTTCGCGGAGTGCGGTTTGTTCACTTCTTGCGGTTAGACTCATTCCAAACAACCCACCGAATAGCAGGAGAATCAGCACACCAGATAAGCTGTAATAATCGATTGTTGTGACTCCGCCGAACGCACTTAAGGTTTCCGTTTCGTAGATCTTGTTTCGGTTCAATGCTTGTAGTGTAAAGTCCGTGATAACCGTGTCGCGGTATGCCCGGAATTTTTCAGAACTTAAGTCCATTTTTCGCAAATAATGAAAAGCTGCGTTCGCTCCACTTTGTGCAGAAGAGATCAAGTTGGCGTTTGACACCATCATTTGCTTAAGAAGTTTTGCTTGAAAAGGCCGTTCAGGGTTACCGATGACGGTTACGGGGATATTTTTACCGCCTCGAATTCCTTTAGTAAATCCATCCGGTACGATTACCATGCCCGCGATCTCGTTGCTAGCCAACTTTTCGCTCGCATTTTCTGCATCTGTTTTTTCAAAGGTTAATACGTTTTTTAGTTCTTCTGAGTTCTCATACTGCTTCATGAGCAATTTGGTTTCAAACGTGTTATCTTCATCTACGATCGCTACAGCAAAAGGCTCTACCCACTGCTTTTCTTCAAGAAGTGGTTTTAGCCCGAGATACGTGATTCCAAGTAACAGTATCGGAAACAGCATCATAGCAATCAGAGGAAAAGGCTGCTTTAGCCAGCATTTTACCGTTAGATGGGCAATGAGTAGCATTTGCCTCATAGTGTCGTTCCTTTCGCTTAAAAATTTGAAGGGTTTCATGACCGAAACGTCTCAGAACCCATACCTGTAGGGGCATTGGACTGGTTGATTCCAGAAGTTTTGGCTATTTATCCACGAGTTTAGCCTGTTTATCCAGAAGTTTTAGCACTTTATCTAAAAGTTTCAGCCGTTTATCCACGAGTCTACAATCCTCGACAAAACGGACGTATCCCACATGCCCTAATGGTTAGAAAAAAAGGACAAAGATCAACTTTGTCTTAAGTTATCTCTGTCCTTCTTATTATCATTCTATTGGAGCAATTGAGCATTTTCACCGATAAATTGCTCGATGTTGCGTTGAATTTCTGACATCATCGTCATCATTTCAGCGTCACTCATCTCAGCAACGTTTACTGCTTTTCCTTCTGAAAGCTCAGGGAATTTCAGTTTATCACCGAACGTTGTTTTTGTTTTGATGTTTAATCCAACGTTGATATCGCCCATTGTAGCGTCGTTACCTTTTAATGTTACTTTGTAATCGTGCTTTGCAAAGTCTTTATCAAGGTTTTGGTCACCTTTGTGCTCGATCTCAAGTGTCATGTCTGGAAGTTCCATTGCGGAATCGCCAGCAGGAACAAGATTAGCCGTCCATTTAGACTTCTTATCTGTGCCTTCACCTTTAATTTGGAACCCGATACCTTCTGTTGTACCGTTCTCAGTCATTTCAAACTTCGCTTTAATGTCGCGTTTCTTGCCGTCTTTCCCTTTTGGTTCGCTTTCCATCTTCACATCTACAAGCAATGTTTCGCCTTCAGGACCTGCGTTAAGAACCCAAGAAGAGTTCGTTACGTCGCCCTTCGTCCAGCTCTCAGACTTGTAGTTCATCGGAACCGCTTCTTCACCGTTCGCACCAATCTTCATCGTTACGTTACGGCTTACTACTTTATCATCGCCATCGATGATAACCACTTGCTTCATTCCACCTGGAATCTGTAAGTCATCTTTGATTCCTTTTTTCGCGTCAGCAAGAAGTGACTTAATTTCTTTCTTCGCATCTGCCTTGCTCATGCTGCTGTTTGGTGCTACCATGCCACTCTGGAATCCGCCTTGCAATGCTGATTGTTCAGCGATCGCATCTAGGATCTCATCGTCTTTTTCGATCTTCTCAACAAAGTTTACAAGCATTGCTTTTGTTTCTTTTTCAGAAAGAGAAACCGTTAACTCGCGAAGCTTCTCACCCTTAAAATCAACATCGTCTTTTAGCTTTACGTTTTCATCTTTTACGCTGTCTGCGTACACTTTTGCAAACTCTTCGAACGCTTCATCACGAGCGTCTTCACTGATGTCGCTATCCACTGCTTTAAAGAAGTTCTCAAGCTTTTCCATACCTTGGTACGCTGGATCGAACTTACGCATCACGTCACCGAACTTGCTGTTTTCGAAGTAAACGTTCTTATCGTAAGCTGCAGGTACGTTTACAGCCGTTTGTTTGTTGTTTTGATAAAACTCAGCATTTACTAAGTCTGAGTCGTTCATTGTTAAAGCCATTCCAACAGATCCTTCTTCTTTCTTAGGATCATGCTGTGTGGTTACCTTGAATTCGCTGTTTTGTAGAACTGAGCCGATCATCGCAGCTTCCATTCCACCAGCTCCAAACATCGCCGGGTCAACATCTACCCCAATGCTTGCTTCAGACTTATACGCTTCTTCCATCTGTTTTTCAGAAAGTGCTAGCGCATCCCCAAAGCTGTCTTCAAAAGATTCGTTCAGTGCTTTAAATGTGTTCATCTCGGATTTTAAATACAATTCACGCGGAGATAGATCAACGAACATTGCATAAGCAGTCGCACCAATGGCAAGCACTGCGATAATCGCAAGCCCAATGATCAACGGTCGCTTCTTGTTTCCAGTACTCTGATTCACTTGTGTTTCCATCGTTTAGTTTTCCCCCTCTTAATAAATATATAAGCTTTGTCCTACCAACTTATTACACTGTTATTCTAAAAAAATAGCAGCTTATATCTCTATTGGTTTTTATGGGTAAAAAAGGAATTTTTCGCCCACAGTTTTCTACTATACCCTAATTTTAAAATTATATCCATCAAATCACGTAGTAAGAAAGTTTGATTTTATTTGGCAGCTAAAACTGTACGAAGCTTCTTTATTGCCGCTTTTCTCCATGACTTTACTGCATAAATAGTGACCCCAAACGTTTTTGCAATCTCTGCTTCTGATTGCATATGGAAGACACGATGAAGGACCCAACGCTGCTGATTTTCGGTAAGGTGCATTAAATAGAGGTTCAATGTTTCGTCTTCCAAATGGGGAATGTGGTCTTGATGGGAAAGGTGTTGAAACGTTAACGATTCATGAGGGTCATGCGTCACCTCCGCCTCTTGCCGCTTCAGTTCGTTTCGCAACTCTTGTAAAATACGTCCGCGAACATGAATGAAGGCAAAGGATGAGAACTGGCCTTTTTCCGGGTTGTACGTTTCATAAGCTTTCCAGAGTCCGAGTAAACCAGCTTGATAGTATTGGTTAAAATGGTTCGTGAGATGGTAGCGTTTGATCTGGGATTTAATGAGTGGTTCGAACATGGTTGCAACTTCTTCAAACGGTGTGTTTTTCATGAAAATCGTTCTTTTTGGAATGTGCGCACATTCGGGGAATTCCGCGGTATCTTCACTATAAATTAGGGGAGTTTTGTAAAACAAAATGCAACTGTTGAAAAGTTGTGTGGTAAATGGTGCAGAACGACAAAAGTTGCCTGTTAACTTTTACATAGTTATCCACAATCTGTGTGCAGAATTGCGAAAATGGATAGTTTTTTTGTGTGAAATGGGGGATTTTGAGGAATTCAGGTGTTGATTTCGAGTGAAATTCTAAAAATTGTGGATAAGTGTTGTAGGTAGAACACTTGTGTTTGAGCTTCGTCGTTTTGAAAGTGGTTGATTTCCGTTCCAGGTTGCTCGCTTTCCGCGGGGCAGGCGGTGAGCCCCTTGCCTCTTTGCGCCGTTAAGGGTCTCACCTGACCACTCTAAGAAAGTTCCTTGCTCCTGCGTCTACAAGCATATGCTACCGAGGTGAGCTTCCTCGTCGCATGCCTTACTTAGAAGTTTCTCAAGTGGTAGGCACGCATCTTCCACTCCAATCAACTTCAATGTTGTTGAAAATCTTGAGGGCAACATCTTTAGTTAGAAAGCACCCCATCTTTCTTTTTGATGATTTTGATCCATGCAAAGTCGGTTTCTGTACAAACTTAGCCATTTATAAAAAGTTTACTGCACCATGGCTCCTTTTCACTTCTCTCTGGAACTTATGAAGTGAAAGGAGGTGAGGCACATGGCGACAGCTGCTTTGATTGACTCAGCAATGCGTTTGGAGCTGGATGGTGGTTTGGATGCAGACAACAAGCCGGTGGTGAAGTATAAGAACTTCGCTAATGTTAAGATCACTTCGACACCTGACCAGCTTTATGCGGTAGCGAACGCATTATCAGGACTTCAAGTGTATCCGCTTGTGATGATTAAGCGAAACGATTCCTTCGCGATCCACTCTTAAGAGTAGGAGCGCGGAAAATATAGAAGAAAGGAGGGATTTCAATGGCCAAAGTGCTTGAATTGCAGTTTCTTAACCAAGAGAACAAAACGGTGACCATCCGCCTGGATGCTCCGATCGAACCGGTTGATCCTGCAGCTGTACATGCAGCGATGGACACGGTAATCGCACAAAACATTTTCACTTCTTCAGGCGGAAACTATACGAGCAAAAAAGGTGCACGTATTGTTGATCGCGAAGTGAGCGAGATCGAACTATAACAACAAACTTCTTAAAAAAACTTACAAAAAGTGACCGTAAATATCCATCTTCTGATGTCGTTAATCAGAGGATGGATTTTCTTTCTGTGGATAATGTGGATAATGTGGATAAATCAGTGGATAGCTTTACTTTACGAGGTGAAGTATTTTGTATTAATGTGGATAACCTTTGGATAACCAGTTAACCATCAAAATTTTAATGTGAATTAGCTGATTTTGGAAGCGTTACATAAAAGCGCTTTAATGGAAATGCCCCTATGCTTTCGCTATAATACTTAACAAATAGAAGTTTTTAAAAATAAAAGGAAAACGTGTCACAATTATGGTAAAATAGTACAAACATTAATTGCGTTGGAGGAAAAGGTATGGAATTTAAAATCGGTGATATTATTGAAACGTTCGACGGCTTAAAAGGAGAAATTACTTCATTGTTGACCAACACCGCTGTTGTAGACTTTTCCGTAACAGAAAACTATTCGGAGCATTTTGAGGATGCGAAGCAAGTTGTACGTTTAAATGATATTAGACAGATCATAAATAGCTAGAACTTATTAAAATAGAAGCTAATAGTTAAACTGAAAACAAAAACAGCTCTCTGCAACAACACGGAGAGCTGTTTTTTCGCTTTTTTATAAGTTTTTTCGATTGTTTTGTGAAGTCACACCTACCGAGACGACGTTTGAATCGTTTTCCCTTGTGTAAGTCGTTTCTTGTGAAGTGCCGGACGAATAATCTTGTAGATTATCTTTTCCGATCGGATTCTCAGCAAGTTCAGACCCTGCTTCTTTTAATTTTGAACCGATATTGCCAAGCTCGCCTTTTGTTTCTTTTGCTGTTGAAAGCACATCACTTGAGATTTCTTTTAGCGTGTTGATATTACCGAATACGTCTTTATTAAGACGTTCGTATAGTGATTGCGCGTCATTGATCGCATCTTTTAAGGTGGTGCTAGCCGTTTTGAACTGGCTGATCATCTGATCTTTCACTTCACCTGGATTCTGTTTGACCTCTGTAAGCATCTTGCTAGAACTATCCTTGAACCCTACTGCTGTGTTCTTCACTTTTGACCGCGTATTATAATCAATCAAGGCAAGTGCCCCACCAACGATACCACCAATTATGATCCCTGTTAGGAGCTTGCTTTTTTGCGGGTCTGCCACTCGCTCTCTTTGCGCTGTACCGTAAGCATCTTCAGGATACATGCCGTTTTCATATCCGTTTGTAGTGTTTACACTTTGTACCATTTTTAGTCCTCCTCGATTAATTTTTTTCGTAGTAAGGGGATTCCCTTTTCTCTAAAAGCTAAACGTATGAGTAGGCAATTCCTAGAAGTCTACAGCTTGTACATAAAAGTTTCCTTTAGTTCTCATACTAATGAAAATCTACTGTGATTGGAGGGTTTTACTATGGGAAAAGATAGACAGGAGAAGAAGTTACGCGAGTCTGGACGCGTTGAATCTGACCGTGACCAAGACTTAAAATATTCTGGTGCTACGAAGATGGAAGGTCCTGATGAAGCGCGTGCACGCAACCATCAAGATCAGTAATTGATATTTGGCGAGCAGCTCATTAATGGAAATGAGTTGCTCTTTTTAGTAACAGAGATTGTGGTCATGTGTCGAAATTTCGATAAAAAATTTTATCCGTGAAATTAGAACGATTTACCGTGAAATTATGATGCTTATCCGTGAAATTAATTTACATTACCGAATTATGGTTCGATTTTATCCATTTGGAATATACATCTCATAAATATGTCCTCATGAAAAACACAAAAAAAGAGAACCGACTTCTAAAATGAAGTTTGTCCTCTTCTTTATTTCCATTTAATTGATCGCACAATGAAAAATGCGATCGAACCGGTGATTCCCACGATAAAAACGGGAAGTACCCATACACTTAATCCTTCACTGACTCCTTTAGCCACTTCCGAACATGCCCAAGTCATGTATACGAAAAACAGTAAGATTTCATTTTTCATCACATTGATCATCATGCGCGCATTTTTGTATTGTCTCTCAACGTTTTCTTCCGTTAGATTAAAGTAGTTGTAGATGTGTGGATATTTTTCTAACACGGTTAGCAGTAACCACGTTACCACTCCCATCACGATTAAAATCCAGAGGTTGCTCTTACTCCCCCAGCCATCTGGATCACCCGCTGCATTAAAATGGGTAGGTACAGTGTCTGGAATCCCTGCCCAATCTGAGATCAAACTCATGATTCCCATGATAAGTAAGGCGATGGATGCAATATCTAAAAAGTTTTCTAACCATGTTCTTGGAATGTTAAGTTGTGGTCGACCTTCATACATATTCTTTTCAGCCTCCTCTACCTGCTCAATACGTTTTCTTCATTTAAAAAGTTTCGTATTTCATTGTCATTGTTGAAATGGTACATAAAACAACGTCCAGATCTCAATGTCGATCTGGACGTTTAATATTTCTATTCGTTTACTATCCCCATCGCGATTATGAACCAGTTCGCTCCGTTTTTGCTACCGATCTGGAAGAATAGCGCAATGATTTCTTCTTTTGAAAAATGTTGCTTCAGTCGGTTGTATAGTTCATCTGGCAGTTGTCCGTGATACGCCATGATGTGATCAGCGAGCTCGAGAGCTAACTTTTCGCGTGCTGATAATTCTGCTTTGTTCTCTTTTTTCATGGCCGCTTGTCTAGAAGACTCATCCAGAGTCCCGTAATCCATGCTTTGTCAGTAGTCGCACCCGTTGTTTGAGGCCGCTCGTAGGCGGAGCAACTCCATAATTTCAGGTTCGAGTATGTCGTTCAGCGCTTTGTCCATCTGCTGAAAAGCATCGAGAATGCTTGGTGCGTTTGCAAGAGTTTTCTTAAAGGGTGTTCCTTCAACATCTACTTCTGGTAAACGTGCCACCTTTGTTCCTCCTCCTCAAATTTTACTATTCAAATTTAGCTTACATGACTTCTACAAAAGTTTACATTATTCTGTTTTAGATGGCGTCTTTATGTTTCATTTACAGATTTGTTATGTAATGTTTACTATCTTAATCATATCTCAAGATAATAAAATAGTTTTACATGTTACGCTTTAATCATAGATATAAAGTCTCACGTTCGACAGCGTTATAGTAAGTTATCATTATTTTCAGATAACATTAAAGGGTTTTGTAGAATGCTGTTGAATTCCTTACCAACCAAAGCCAAGTTCGCTTGGTAAATACATCTGAGGAGTGATTTTTATGTTAAAGCGTTTCGTGGCAGTTGCCGCATCTGTACCACTAGTCGTCTCTTTGGCTCTTCCAGCTTCGGCTGCTGAGCCAGCGAAGGAAGCTTCTTTTACACCTTCAGCTAAACAGGAAGCTGCATCACAGGAAATTATCGTACACTTTAAGGATTCTGTTTCAGCAGCAAGCTCTGTTGAAAATAGTGTTTCAAAGTTTGGCGGTAAAGTTGTGGATGTGACGAGAGACTTTACCGTTGTAAAAGTCGATGACAATGTGGCAGATGCAGTAAAACAATATGAAAGTTTAGAATCCGTGGAATACGCTGAGCCGAACGCTACGTTCCATGCGAGTTATGTTCCGAACGACCCTGCATATAAGCAACAATACGCTCCTCAAAAAGTTGGTGCCGAGCAAGCTTGGGACACAACGCAAAGTTCGTCATCTGTAAAAATCGCCGTGATTGACACAGGCGTTGACTACAATCACCCGGATCTAGCTGGAAAAGTAATAAAGGGTGCTGACTTTGTTGATGATGACAACGATCCGATCGATGAGAATGAACATGGTACTCACGTTGCAGGAATTGCAGCTGCGAACACGAATAACGGTGTTGGTATCGCAGGGCTAGCTCCTAAAGCATCGATCCTAGCTGTACGCGTATTAGACGCAGAAGGCAGTGGTTCACTGGATGATGTTGCACAAGGCATCCGTTACGCAGCTGACCAAGGCGCACAAGTTATCAACTTAAGTCTTGGCGGATCTGTTGGTACGCAAACTCTTAAAGATGCTGTGAACTATGCCTCTAGTAAAGGATCGCTTGTAATTGCTGCTGCTGGTAACTCTGGCGTTTTACTTCCGAGTTATCCGGCATATTATTCAAACGCAATTGCGGTTGCCGCTACTGATCAAAACGATAAAAAAGCCTCTTTCTCTAACTTTGGTACGTGGGTAGATATCGCGGCACCTGGTGTTGATATCTATTCGACGACACCAAACAACCAGTATGCGAGTTTCTCAGGAACGTCCATGGCATCACCGGTTGTTGCGGGTGTAGCAGGCCTTCTTGCCGCTCAAGGTAAGAACGCTTCACAAATTCGAGCAGCACTTGAGGATACGGCAGATCCTGTAACAGGCACTGGCACGCTGTTCCAAAACGGACGTGTGAATGCAGCAAAAGCCGTTCAGCAATAGTCATTACCATTTTAAAACCTCTAGTAGCCTTATATTTTAGGCTTCTAGAGGTTTTTTGTTTAGAATCCGCTCATTATTGAAAAACTGTTAACAGAAACATTTGTAGGAAGCGGAGGGGTCAGCGATGTTTGGGTTTGGTAAGGATAAGCAAAAGAAAAAAACGTCTCAAGGCTCTGGCAAGAGTGAGTCAACGGAATCAGAAAAAAGGCAGAGTGAAAAAGAAGCGGAAGAAAAGATCGTGTACTTTTTCTTGATCAGCACGGCGCTTTTTGGAGTGGTCGTTCTTTATCTCGGCATTTCTCGTGAGATGTCTTTTGTGACTGATCTCCTTTTGAGTTGATTTTTCATGTCCTGACTGTATAATAGTTGTAACTTTTAATATCGTTTTTAAACCGATTAATCGGTCTCTTATTTCGAGCAGGCGGAGGGAATTAGCCCTATGAAGCCCGGCAACCACCTATTTTAAATAGGTACGGTGCTACATCTAACAGTTTGACAGACTGAAAGATAAGAGGATGTGAACAGAACCATTCGTCCTCTTTTTTTATAAAAGAGGGCGTTTTTTGTTTGGGTGCGGTGTCCCGCCCAGCGCGTGCAACCTGGAGCGGAAATCAACCGCAACCAAAAGCATCTAGAAAAGCAGTATTAACTTTTTTACCAGCAAAGAAAGGATGTTAAGTATGGACCTTAACAAAGCGGATCGCATTAAAAAGATGCGTGTCCCACAAGTCGATGAAAAACTAGAGAATCGCCTGCCTCCTGGCCAGGTTGAAACAAAAAAGTTCCCCATCCTTCATGAAGGGGACGTTCCCGTTTACGATATGAAAGAATGGTCGTTATCTGTAGAAGGACTCGTAGGAAAACGTGTCGAATTTAGCTTTGAAGACATCATGAAGATGCCTCAAACGACAGTAGTTCGTGATATTCACTGTGTGACGAGATGGTCACGGTTCGACAATCAGTTTGAAGGTGTTAAATTTACGGACTTTTTAAAGCATTTTGATGTGGACCCTAAAGCAAAGTATGTGATGGTCCACGCGGATTACGATTATACGACGAATGTTCCTCTTCAAGATTTGTTACGCGATGATGTTATTCTTGCGCACTCGTTTGACGGTAAGCCTTTAACAGAAAAGCACGGATTTCCGCTTCGCCTCATTGTTCCGCATCTTTATTTTTGGAAAAGTGCAAAGTGGATTCGTAAGTTCGAGTTCTTAGAAGAGGATCAGCCAGGCTTTTGGGAGCAGAACGGTTTTCATATGTATGGCGATCCATTTAAAGAAGAACGATTTTCTAGCGATGAATTTGAGATGCCTGAAGATGAATGGCAGAAAAAAGAGTATGATTGATTTGAGGATGTAGAAAAAAACGGAGGGGAAAAGTTATCATTATTTTTTTCCCCTCAACATCTTGACTTCGTTTTTAAGATCCGTAATCTGATCCTGAATGTCTTTCATTTGTGTCTCTTGATTTTGTTGGTCTATTTGCGCTTGTGCTTCCTCAATGTAAATTTGTTTAAGCGCGATCGCAGCGCTCAACGTTGCGAGTAAATCACCTGCAGTTGTTAGAGTTGCTGCAAGTAAGTCGAGTTCTGCCAAAAAAGTTGCAGGAATTTTATTGTTCGCTAAATATTCTGCTTGTGCCTCTGCTAAAACAACATCTACTACACGCTGGTTCAAACCATTCACTCCTTACACCCGGTTCTACAATACCATATGCGTTTGCCCTAGTTCGGGTTCCCGTTGTCCTTTTTTATAGCTCATTCTAATTTTGGTGCCACTGAGATTTACTACAACATATTTCTTAAAGTCCATGCATTTTGACCGATATTATTACTATTAGGGGAGGTTTAGCAATGGAAAACTGGCTGTCTTTTCGGATTCCGTTCGATATTATATCCATTTATATCCTACTCGCAGCTATTATTGTGGTTGGTATGTGCGCAAGTCTGCTTCGAAACGCACTGCCAGAATGGTCTGTTCGGATCTTTAGCTACACGGGGTTTGTCGGAGTAATCTTTGCTTGGCTGAAGCTGTTGGAGTATTGATACATACATAAAAAAAACGCCTTGGGGTTAGCTGCCCCAGGCGTTTTGGCGTTTTATAGGGATTTAAATAGCAGTTTTCGCAGAACAGGCATCAAATAGTCCACAAGCTCTGAAGCGCTTGGCACGACTACGTTTTGCGGTCCATAGATGTTTTGCATTAACTTCTCTTCTTCCTCTGTGATCTCTCCGTTCGCAATGAACATACCGATCGTTTCGATCCCAAGCTTTCGTGTTCGGGTAACCGCTTCGTGTGTATCGAGTACTCCATGCGATTCATAATCAAAAGCCGCAGGTTCTCCGTCTGAGAAAACGAGCAGAATCTTTTGCTGCTCTGGTCGCTTTGCAAGCTCTTCACCCATACGTCTGATCGAATACCCATCACGGTTATCTTCTTGCGGTTCGAGCTGTATGATCGATGCTCCTGATTGATGCAGGGAGTTGCGATAGGAGATCACTTCATGAAAATAGTTCGGCTGATCGTTAGTTGAAGCATCTGCTGCATCTTCCCAAAACCCAACGACAGAATGTGGAATCCGAAGAGCTTTTAACGTTTCATGAAACAGCACGATCCCTTTTTGCGTCTCTTCCATCTTGTTGAACATGGACGCTGAACAATCAACGAGTAGCGTGAACGTCGTGTCGAGTTCTTGTTGAGATTCTTGTTTTTTCCGGAAAAGTCTTGGGTTCTTATCGGTTACAAGTCTCGTAAGCTTCTTCCCGAGCCTTCCAAAGTGCAGATCTTCTCTTGGTGCTGTTCGTTTGTGCTCCATCGTTTTTAAAAAGTTTTGTTTCAGCTGTGAAACGAATGGCGCGATCTCTTGATTGTATTCGTCGTATTGCGCGATTTCGTCGGGTGTTGCCGGTTTCGCTGGAACAAAATGCTCGGTTACATTCTTGTTCACCTCTCCGTATGGGAAGTGGTTTGCAGAATCTGAACCATTTTGGTTCTTATCGGTTTCGGCTTCATGTTCGTTTTGGGTGTTAAAGTCGTTGTTTTCTGTACGTTTAGCGCTCGTTTGAACCGAACCGAACACCGCGTCACCGCCCTCCGCTTCCCTCGCACCTTCTCCTAACAGATCCGTATTTGTCCCTTGATCGAGGTCCATCTGTAAGAATGAATCCTGCGGATCAGAGGTTTCATCATGCCAAGAGGAATGAGACTCTTTTTCTTTATCGTCTTTGTCCTTATCTGAATCTTCATCTTTCGTAATCGTTTTGTTCGTTTTTGTTTCGTTGTTACGAGTGAGGTCGTCAAAGTTTTGATCGGTATCGCCTGTTTTATCCGCTTGCTGCGACTGATCGCTGAAACTGCGGTATGCGGTTTTCATATCGTTTAAGTTTGTATGCTTTTGAGTGATAGCAGCCATTTCGGTAATGACTGCTGCAATATCTTCAGTCGATTTAGCTGTTGTAAGTTTTGTTAAATATGAACGCAATTCTTGGTAGAGTTTCTGCGTTTCTTGTGGCACGGCAACAAACCGTTTGTTCGCTAAAAGGATGATATGGCAAAAAAGCGCATCGAGCGTACGCTTTTGTTGAATATGTTTTCGGTACTCACGGTTGTAGTGTACCTGGAACGTTTCTTTTCGAAGCTTAAAAGCATGCTTCATCCCGGGTCGGTCGTTCACACAGATCTGCTCTAACCGATAGTCTTCTGCAAAAAGAAGGACTTGTTTAAGAAATTCTCGGTGAGGATGGGGTTTTAGCTGCTTCAAAGTGTCCCAGATTACGTGGTCTTCCGTGTGAAACTGAGTTCCATAGCTGCGCAAATAAACATCCGATTTCCAGCCTTCCAGCTGAATATCGCGCGGGTATGGGTTCCAGAACTGGCTAACGTGAGTGATACCGCTGCTTCGCTCGAGGTACGAATGGTACGAGAACGAAACGTCCATTTTATCCACTTTTGAGAGTGAGCGGGAAAGATCGATCAGTTGCATGTGAACAAAAGAATCGATCTTCGTATCCGCAAATACTAGGAATTTCATCTAGGGAAAACCTCCAAAATCGTCGTGGGAAATAAATTGTGTGGGGTCTGACCCCATTTCCCAGCTTACGCGAACAGGGTTGCGGCTACGTTGGCAACGAGGGCGCGTTCGCGCGCATCTTCAAGCTTATCTGCGATGGCGCGCTGAATGGCACGCTTCGCCGGCAGGTAAACGGAGAGATCTGCCGCATCTAGCAACGCACGGATGGATGCTGCATCTTCAGACAGATGACCCGCTTTCGCTTGACCGATCAGATCAGACGACAGCTGAACAAACTTGGATAGTACCTCTTCGTCTTTTTGCTGAGATTGATTTTTGAGCATTTCTTTTAACGTATCACCTTGGATGTAAGGCACTTCAATAACAACAAAACGGTTCTTTAACGCCTCGTTTAAAGGTACCGTCCCGATGTACCCTTCGTTGATCGCTGCTATAACATTGAAACCAGGCTGTGCTTTTACCACTTCACCTGTGAACGGGTTGGCGATCGTACGGCGATAATCAAGCATTCCGTTAAGAATCGGCAGTGTTTCTGGTTTTGCGATGTTGATCTCATCGATATAGAGAAAATGGCCGTTTGCCGCAGCTCTTGTAACTGGCCCAGGAATGAACTCGATCTCTTGTTTACCCTCGCTATAACTTAACGTCTTATGACCAAGAAGCGCTTCAGCATCAAGATCGACCGAGGCGTTGACTTGATGCAAAGGTTGTCCGAACACGTTTGAAAGAAGCTCTGCAAGCTTTGTCTTTCCTGAACCCGTCGGTCCTTTCAACAATACATTTTTTCCGAGAGCAAGTGCGATTACCGCATCCTCAATCAATGCTGCGTCAGGCGCTGTATATCCCTGCTCCCCAATTAATTCTTTATATTCATTTGGTAGATTTTCTAATCGTTTAGCTGCATCTTGCTGCAGCTTTTCTTTTATTTCAATCGGAAGTTGGAGATTCATATCAAATTTCCTTTCTCTATCAGTGATCTTTTACTAAAAATCAATCACCTTATCTATCAACAGTATTTCCACTTATTTGCTGTGTAAAGCCTTACACAATGTAACATTGTAAGCTTTTTCAGTGCAAGTACGTTGTTTGGTAACCATATTTTACTCAGAAGAAAGAACCGATCATTTAGATTCGGTTCTCTTTTTTCGCTTTTTTAAACGTATACACGTTATAGATAATCAGCGTTACAAACAATGCACTTATTGTTAAAATGGCTTTCGTTTCTTTGTCAAATGAAGTGAGACTGATTAAAAATTCTGGTAGAAAAATCATGGCTGGAATGACGATTGTGAACCAGGTTTTACTCCATAAAGCGATTCCTATAAAGATGGCGATAGCAAGGAGCGCCGCGATAATGTTTCCTGTCGCTCCAAGCTTTATAACAACGGAAGTTTTATACATATCGTTTGCAAACATAAGACCTAAAAAGAACAAAATCGGTAAAATTCCTAAGATCAATGTGGTGATGATCGTTTTTGTTTTTGAAAGTTTCGTGCTCGCTAAGAATTTGAACATTCTTAAATAGAAAAGTACAAGGATGATACAAACCGCCGGATAACCGATCACTTGAAGCAACGTGTACTGAACGCCTCCTCTTATCGAATCGCCTAGCAAAACATAGGCGAAAACACCGAGAACGATGATCGGCAAGTAAGAAAGCCATTTAAAATCAAATGACATTTCACTTGAAAGCTGCTCCATATATGCTTTTGGCGAATGGCCGATGATGTGAGAGACAGATTTTCCGCGCTTTTCCGCTTCGATCAGATGATCTTCCAACTCTTCTACGATCTCTTTTACCTCTTCGTCTTTTTTTCCACTCGAAAATAAATAGAGTCTAAGATTATCTAAGAAATCCTGACTTTCAGCTGTTAACGTATGTTTTTGCGCATTCATTCTCCGCTTCCTCTCTTTTGTAAAATGTGCTCGACCGAATGACTTAGTTGATTCCATCTTTCAATAAATGCTTGAAGTTCTTCCTCACCTTTAGGGGTAAGCGAATAATATTTCCGTCTTGGTCCCGCCGTTGATTTCTTCAACGTCGTGGTAACGAGCTTCTCTTTTTGCATGCGTATGAGCAAAGGATAGATCGTTCCTTCACTCGTCTGTTGAAAGCCGTATGATTCCAGCTTTTCGGCTAACTCATAGCCATAAACTTCACCTTCATTGATGATGGCTAAAAGACAGCCGTCGAGAATTCCTTTTAACATCTGAGTGTTCGACATGTGGCTACACCTCATTTTCACTATCTTGTATTACAAGGGTTATAGATAAAAAAGAATGTCTTGCATAACAAGATATACCATTAGTATATGTGTCACTAACTTGTAATGCAAGGTATTTGTGTTAATTTGTTCCAAAAATTATTTTTCCTTATTCATGAGCTCCACCACATGTGGTTTCGGCTCCCAACAATTAAACTGATAGTCTGGTTTCGTCTCATATCCAAGACGCACGCAGTGATAGCGCATCCCTTGATTCGTTTTTTCAGGCTTGAAATTGATACACGTCGCACAACAATGATACTTATTTTTGTTCATGAAAGCCGCCCTCCTCTATCTGTCAGTAAAATAACTTTTAATGATCGCCATATATTCTCTAACGTGAGCTTGTGGAACAGAAGAAATTCTCAACGGCGAGCCAAGCCCTTCTGCTTCAATACCAACCCGCTTAGCGATCATCTTTGTTCGAAAAAGGTGGAAATCACTCGTTACAATGAGCAGCTGGTCGTCTGGTTGAATCATCTTTTTGGTATATAAAAGATTTTCGTATGTACTCGTTGCTTTTTCCTCAATCTGAATGGAATCTGCTTCAATCCCATTTTCGACGAGATAGTTTTTCATTATAGATCCTTCACTCGTCGTTTTACCAAATCCAAGACCACCGCTGACAATGAACGTAACATCTGGATGTTTTTTTGCATAGGTGAGCGCTTGATCTAGCCGACCTTTTAGAACGGCACCCGGACGATTATTCTTCGTTCCTCCACCAAGTACGAGGATCGAATCTATCTTGGAAGAAACCTTCTCAGGGTCTGTGTTAGCAGATGTAAGAATAAGAGTTTCTAGCGTTGCTGCAAAAAGGATGGTTACGATTAATACGGTCAGCGTCGTTTTTTTGTACGTGTTAAATAGTTTCATAGCTGAGTTGTAGCGGAAAAAAAGGACAAGAAAAAGAGCACCTAACAAGAAAAAAACCGCAAGTCCCATATCCATGTTAGTCGTTTGGATAAGCATGGCCGTTGCATATACAGCAAAGAGGATCCCGAGCGTTAAGAATAGTTTTTTCATAGTGTTATCTCCGTTCATAGATTTTCTATATTCTAGGATATCAGAAAAAGGAAAAGAGCGGAGAATGAAGATTCCGCTCTTTGTAAAAGTTATTATTTTTTGTTTATGTCAGACTCTTGTATTTCTTTTTGAATGGCTGAAGAGATGTCGGCCTTTTTTTGCTCAGAAGAACGTGTTGCATCAGTGTTCATGTTCTCTGTTTTTTTATTAACGGCTTCGTTCTTTCTTTTCGTAATCTCTGCTAATTCTTGTTTATAGTGATTTTCAAGTTCTTTTTTCTTGTCTTGAATGATCTTTTCTTTGTTAGAATCCAAATCTTTCTTGGCATCCGCAACGATTCCTTTTACTGCTACGTTCACATTTTTGAGCAAGTCATTCTTCTCTTTGTTTAACTCACTCTCGATCTCAAATTGATACGTAAATTCCATAATCTTATTATATAAGTCGTTTGCAAGATTCGGATTTGCCGCATACGCAGATGTCGTACCTACACCAAGTGCAAACGTTGTCGCTAAAACAATTTTCGGCCATTTCTTAGCTGTCTTTTTCTTCGTGCTGAATTTTTCTTTACGTGAAATTTCCATGTTAAATACCCCTTCCTTTATCTAGAGAACAAATAAAGAAAGCGGTCGGTTGCGCTACTAGCTTCAGTTATTCCAAGCGCCCACATACAGAATAACCTTCACAGCCCCACACTTATCTAATTATATTCTGATATAAAATTAACACCGGTCACATTCACTGTAAATGGGTAATTAGTAAGATATTACTATAAATTGTTTTTTCAGTATTTTATTGTAGAAAGGTAATGAGGATGTAGCGGAAAGAAACATGGAATGAAAGAAATAAATGAAAGAAGCCAATGTCCACTGTGCGTGGACATTGGCTTCTAGAATGTATTTGTATGGGGTCTGACACCCTTTGTGAAACTCCCCACAATGTAAGCAATCAAGGAAAGCACGATCGGAAGCACTACCGTGTGCATGCCCCAAAGATTAGGGTAATTAAGATGCAAGAACATATAAGATCCTACCCCTACGATTAAAGAGGCGATCGCTCCGTTCGCGTTTCCTCTTTTCCAATATAGCCCTAACACAATTGGCCATATGAACGCTGCTTCTAATCCTCCGAACGCGAACAGATTCAGCCAAATAAGTAAGTCAGGCGGGTTGATCGCCATAGCGAATACGCTCAGTCCGACAACCGCTGTTATCCCAAAGCTCAACTTTTTTACAAATTGCTCCTCGGCATCTGGTTTAATGTAGTTGATGTACACATCTTTTATGATCGCAGAACTTACGAGTAAGAGCACCGAATCTACCGTTGACATGACAGCAGCTAAAGGCGCTGCCAACACGATACCGGCTAACCACCCTGGCAACACTTCGAGTGCTAAAAGCGGCATGACTTTATCCGGGACTTCTATTCCCGGTAGCACCACTCTTCCGAACACACCCGCTAGATGCATACCCAGCATGATGAAACCTACAACGAACGTTCCGATGATCATCGCTCGATGCATCGCCTTTGCATTTCGATAGCTCATCGCTCTTACCGAAATTTGCGGCAAGCCTACAACTCCAACACCAACTAATATCCAAAACGATGATACGTAAAGAGGTGTTAGCGATTGATCCGAGCCATAAGGCGTGATTAAGTTCGGATTCTCCGCTCTTAATTCACCCATGATGTTTTCAATTCCACCGCCCGCGAGAATCGTACCGGCCAATATGATGACTGTTCCGATTACCATTACAACTCCTTGTATCGCATCAGTAATTACAACGGCTCGGAAACCGCCTGCAATCACGTACACGAGCACAGAGCCAGAGAAAATGAAAAGTGCTGTTGTGTAGGAAACACCGGTAAACGATTCGATCAACCGTCCACCGCCCACCCATTGAGCGGCCATTGCAGAGAATAGGAAAACAACAATACTCAGTGCTGATAGAATAACGACCCACTTGCTCTCATAACGTGCTTTTAGAAAATCAATCAATGTAACGGCGTTGATCTTTCTTGCAACGATTGCAAACTTTTTACCAAGTACCGCAAGTGTGAAATACCCAGTAACGAGTTGCGCCATTGCGAGCAGCACCCAACCTAGACCTAATTGATAGGCTGCACCAGGTCCACCAATAAAACTCGACGCACTTCCGTATGTTGCGACCATTGTCATCGCAAGCACAAAACCTCCGAGTTCTCTGCCTGCTAAAAAGTAATCTTGTAAAAACGACGGTCCGCTTTTAATGTGCCGAGATGTATAGATACCTACTAAAAAAACGGAGATCAAAAAGAAAGCTAAAGGAAGAATCACATCCCAATTCATCGGACATCTCCCTCCCCATCCTCGTTCGTTTCATCAAGGTCAAACGGAACCTCTTTGAAGAAAAACTTCACCATGATCCAAACTAAAATGGTGAAAACAACAAATCCCATCATACAGCTATAAAAAAACCATGCTGGAAATCCAAGTATGTATGTGTATTCTTTAATAGGACGTCCGCCTAGGCCGTAAGCGAACGCATACCACCAGATAAAGTTCAAAATGGCAAGCACGGTACCCATGACAGCTTCTCTATTCGATACTCGATACCGCCAGTCTGTTCCCTTTTTCATTTCCTTAACCCCCTGGAGTTTCAGTACAAAATATAAGTCCACTCATAACTATGGCAAATTCGTTTCTTGTTGTCGAGTCCTTTCAACTTTATGAAATTTTCTATTTCTTCTCATGATATCCCTGTTTTAACCTGTGTAAAAGTAAAAACGAGCACCTTTATAGGTACTCGTTTAAGTCATTTTTATTGAAGAGGTGGTTGTGTTGATGGAGCGTATGCACCGAGCATGCTCGTCATATCTTGTTGGTTCAGTTGAGGTACTTGATAATAATGGTTCTTATTCTGCCAGATCGATAATTCATAGGCCATCTCGATCCAGTTTGGAATCCCATCTGCTAATACTCGTCTAAGCACTGGATTTGTAACTTCGAGTGTCGCCATTCCTCTTAGCGAAGCATTCGATTTTAATGTTCCTAGAATTAGAGATGATACAGATTGATCGTTTAATTCTGTAACGCTTTGAATAGGTTTAACCGGTTGAGCAGGCTTCAAGCCATATACAAAATCATTATCTTGAGCCATCTTGTAAGATTCTGTACGCATTGCTGGATCTTTTCCTGTCTGAAAAGCTTGAACACACGCGTTATATTCTTTTGTAATGTGCTGATAATGACGATTGAGCATCGTTTTAAGCTCAGGGTCCTGGACATGCCCTTTACAAAGTGTATATAAGTTTAAAGTTCCTACAATGCCGCTTAACATCTCATGAACATCAAACATCTCATGTCCGCCATGGTTCATCTGGGCTAACACTTGACCAGTCTGCATGTTTAGATGGTTAAATTCAGGATTGGTGTTCCCTGATTGAGGATTCATGTTTTGTTGATTTGAATCTTGATTCATCATACATACCTCCGATTTATAAAATACGGGGTTATTGTATGTAGAAAGGAATACTCTATTCTCTTTTTTTAATAATTTCCGAGGAAATATGATAGAAACTCTAAAGAAGAGACGAAGTTCGACATTTTTTAAGAGGGGCTATTCGCGAAAAAGGTGACTTTCTGAAAAGAAAAGTTTCGAACCGTTTGCATTTCAAAACTGCTTTAGGGTTTTACTTGAAAACAGCAGGGGAAATAATTTTTTTGGGGTCAGTCCCCATTTCCCAGATTCAGGTTCAACCCTTATAATAAAGATACGATTGAAAGGAGGTGAAAATCATTCCTAGATCCCCTCGCATTTGGTATCCGGATGCTGTTTATCACGTGACTACTCGCGGAAATCGCAGGGAACCTCTTTTTTATTCCCACTTGGATTTCCACCGCTATTTAAAGATTCTTAGCCACTGTGTTAAAAAGCACGAAGTCGAGCTCTTCTCGTATTGCCTCATGACCAACCACACTCACTTACAAATATTGTGCAGCAAGTCCCCACCTGGAGATTTCATGAAAGAATTAAATGAAACGTACGCGATGTATTTCAACAAGAAATATGAGCTCACTGGTCATGTGTTTCAAGGACGTTATGGAGCAGAATTGATCGAAGATCGTTCGCATTTATTAGACACTAGTCGCTACATTCATTTGAATCCTGTTTCTGCCGACCTGGTCATGTATCCTTTAGAATATCAGTGGAGCAGTTACCGCTATTATGTAACCCCATCGGTGTGTCCTTTCGTAAACACCTCAACCCTTCTTGAACAGTTTAACCATTCGAAATCTCAGTACCGAGATTATGTTGAAAGCAAGATCACCCCTGTTGTTGAGCTTTAAACCCTTTAAACTAAATGTATAACTACACACTTTCCTTTTTCAAAAGTCAGTACTAACAAAGAAAAAAGCCGTTTTTGTCTTTTTGGAAAAGACAAAAACGGCACAAATGTAATTGTGTGGGGTCAGACCCCTAAAATGTGAACCGCTGGACGTGGTTGCGCATCTGTTCAGCGTACTGCTCAAGCTGATCCGCTAGATGGTTCAACTGCTCCATTGATGCTGATTGCTGTTCTGCTGATGCAGATACCTCTTCTGTTCCAGCCGCTGTTTCTTGCGTGATCGCCAAGATATGCGACGCATTCTCAAGGAGTACATTCTTTTGCATCGTCATTTCGTCAACAGACTGAATCACGTCTTTTAATGCCGCTGCATTCCCTTTAACTGCAGTAGAGATCGCGCTAAAGCTTTGCTCTGTCTCTTCAACTGCTTCGCTTTGTGAAAGAATGAGAGCGGCAGCTTCTTGAACTTGTCCGACGGTGTTTTCCGTTACTTGCTGCATATCCGTGATCAATGCGCTGATATCTTTTAAGGAAAGCTCGGTCTGCTCTGCCAGTTTTCTTACTTCATCCGCAACGACCGCAAAGCCTCTTCCTGACTCTCCAGCTCTCGCTGCCTCGATTGCCGCGTTTAATGCTAGTAAATTCGTTTGATTGGCTATATCGCTGATCGTTAGAACGATCTGTTGAACGCTGCCAGATGTTTCATCAAGCTTTTTAATAGAAGAAATCATCTCTTTTGTCATTTCTGTTGTCATCAGTGACTTCTCTTTTAGCACGCTCACTTTTTTTACACCGTTCAACGATTCTTCATTCATTTGTTTTGTTGCTTTTTCAATTCTTTCGCCATGTGCATGAACGGTACCGATACGCTCAGCCAGCACATTGGCTGCCTTTGCGTTCTGATCCATCAACTCTGCTTGATGAGAAGAGCCTGCTGCGATCTGCTGCATCGTTGTTGAAACTTCTTGTGCAGATGCTGAATTTTCTTCTGCACTCGCAACGACCGTTTGAGACGCGTCCGTCACATGATCGGTAATCTGAGCCATCTCTCTGATCAACGTTCGCATCTGGTTAGACATATCATCAAAGCTTGCAGCTAGTTCACCGATCTCGTCTTTTCTTTGTATAGAAACGCTCGCCTGTAGGTTTCCATTCCTGATCTCATGCATTGCGTTCTTTAGTTGGTTCACGGGTACTGTAATTCTTCTTGAAACGAACACCGAAATAATGGCCGCCACTAAAAGAGTGATGAGTAAGGCGATTCCGATTGGTAGAAGAATCACATAAGCCTTTTCCTCAAACTCACTAAGCGAGACAGTTCCAGCTAGTTTCCAACCGGTTGTATCATTTTTCGTATAGCTGACTACTCTCTCTTCACCATTGATCTTTGTGGTTAACGTTCCACTTTTTTTAGTAATAGCATTATAAAAAGATTCTTTTGTAGCGCTTTTCCCCAGCTTTTTTGCATCAGGATGAACCATATAATTCCCCGAATTATCGATGAGAAGAGCATAACCGGTGTCCCCGATTTTCACGTTTTGCATCAGCGTTAAGATATCATTTACTGCGATATCAATCGCTGTTACACCCACGATTTTTCCGCTGTACTCAACGGCTTTTACAGCTTTTACAACCGGACGATCGGTCGCTTCATCGATGAAAGGATCTGTCCAGAACACTTGAGTAGGGTTCTTCGTTGCCTGTTGATACCACGGTGTTAACGTCATGTCCTCAACCGGTGATGCAGGAATCGGATACATGACCACTTCCTTATCATCCGAAATGAAATAGCTGTTCATGATCGCTTCATTTGCTAGATGATAGTCTTCAAACTTAGAAATAATATAGTCCGGGCTATCTCCTTTTGCATGAAGCTTAATCGTAGCGGAATCTGCATAGGCCGATACAAAATTTGCGTTATCTCTCAAAAAACCATTGAGCGTCTCATCTAGATCAAGCATACGTTCAGATGTATTCTCTGAGGAATTTTCAATGGTAGTTTTCTTGCTGAACATATAACTAACTCCGCTCACTACAACTCCTGTCATAACAATGAGCAATATAAAAGGCACTAGAATCTGCCTCTGTAGACTTTTTTTAATCATTTCTTCCTCCTGCAGTTACTTTTTACTAGACAGCAAAAAGTATATCGACAGAAAGCTACAAAGTTTTACAGAAATAGAGCAGAACTTGTCTATTGGAGTAGTACAAAACGAGGAAAAGTGTAATTGTAGGGGGTCTGTCCCCCTATATGTGTAAAAAAATAATAGACTTGACACAAAATATGGTATATAATATTTACAAGATTTACCGATATTAATGGTGCAGAAGTGGTTATTATATTAGAGGGGGAATGGACCATGAGCCGAAGCAATGCTCTTGTCTTAACTACAGAGATAGACGCCATTCGCACGACCATGTATGAGGTAAGTAAAAAGGTTAATAGTCTTGCAGATCCGCTTCTTGTTCAACTTAGCCAGATATTAGATGAAAAACTAAACAAACTGGATCAAATTAAAAATTGCGCTTAATCTCATAAACTACTATTAAAAGTTAAACCGGGGTCCTAACACGTTGTGGGACTTCCGGTTTTTTTATTATAGGAAAGCTTTAATCTTCTACATCCTTCTACTAAAACAGGTGCTCCAAGAGTTCGCCTTCCATATCAACATGCTATGAAAACTTCTCCCCTGTCATGATACTCATAAAATCTCGGAAGAAATAGCTATAATCGAAATCAAACGCGATTCGGTGCCTTTTTTTACCATCTGCAAACTGAGCATACGGTCGAACATCCGCGATACTCTGTCCTCTCGCCGTATTGCCGTCTTGAAGCACAATATGTACCGGTAGCGACTTATACGTGAACATATCTTCTCTTATGGATGCCATCAATGTAATCGCATCATGAACAGGACTTCCCAAAATATCTGGGTTTCTGCTTTTGTAAAAATTGTAATAAAAATCGAGCATCGGTTTTAAAATGGGCATCTTACCCTTGTAATCGATATAATTCACCATTTCAGGAGTGACAACAGCCCGATCGGTAACATTCAGCGGAATGATCGTCACGTTTTTGGCGTACGTTAATACGATTCTAACCGCGATCGGATCTCCAAAAAAATTCGCTTCAGACACTGGCGTCACATTTCCTGGCACCCAGAACGCTCCGCCCATAATATAGTACGCTTTTACTTTTTTCATCAGCGACTGAAACAAAATAAACATCGTAGCCAGAGAGGTCAGCCTGCCTGCATTCACGATAATCAGTTCATCTTGATACTGTTCGATCAAATTTACGATTTCAAAAAAGTTTTCTATGAATCCTTCCGATATACCCGGATCGATCGGACCCAATCCATAAACCCCGTGCACGTCTGGATAAAACGTTGGTTTTTCCCCTGTCATCGGAACTTCTGCTCCACCAATCACTCTCACATTTACCGGAAAGTTAAATGTTTTAGCAATAAATTTCACATTCGATACCGTTTGTTCCCTTGATACGTTGCCATAGTCTGCCACAACGCCAACAATATCTATTTCATCGCTAAAAAAAGCATAAGCTAGTGCAATCGTATCGTCGATTCCAGCGTCACCAAAGAACAGAACTTTTTGTCCCATCGTGCAGTTCCCCTTTTTAGGCATTTGTTCTATCCTATTAGTAGATCTGCAGACTTATGAAGTTTGCTGGTAAAAACTATTGCAAAAACCTATTTCGAAGGTCAGGTGTTGGAATCATACAACTCTCTTTTTGCCCAAACCATTTATACCGATTACTCGCGACCTTTTTATAGGTAGCATTGCGAATCGGGCGAGGTACCACTTTCATGTAACTTCCTAGGTTGTATGGGAATTTTAGAAACTCTGCAACTTTTGCTACGGCATCTGATTCTGTATATACCACTCCGTCACTAATTAAAATAACGGAGTTTGTTTGTTCGGGGTCTATGCTGTACTGTGATAACAATTTTTGCCCGGCTTCTGATTGAATAGCTGAGAACTTTAAATCGGAATTTTTTTCGTGTTTCAGGATAAATTGAATGCTTCCATTACAAAGATTACATACTCCATCAAAAAGAAGCACTGCAGGAGTTATTTCTTCATTATTTTTCACTCTCAGACCTCCTCTAACATCCGCTTTCCTCTAGTTTACTATTAATTTTCATGAAAACGCATCTTTCTGCCTTTTAAACCGTAGTATAATCATAGGACAACTTCAGAAAGGTGATACATCATGAAAAATAAAGAAATCAAACAGCAAGCTCGTCTTCAGCTCAAAGGACAATGGGGCACTGCGGCGTTATTCACGTTGTTGTTCTCGAGCATCTATTACCTCATCCCACTCATTATTGAAGTGAATTTGAGTGGTGGTTGGAGCGCTTGGTTGAACAAGCCTAGCGACGAAATGGACGGACCGGCAGCCAGCACGTTCATCATTACACTCGTTTTATTACCATTATATATTGGATATTTGTGGACTTTTTTATCTGTGATCCGTACAGGTGAAAAAATTAACGTTTCAAGCCTATTTCAAGCGTTTTCTGAGATCAGCACGTATGTAAAAATACTCGGCGCCTACTTAGTGATGATGGTGTACTTGATTCTGTGGTCTCTTCTTCTATTGATCCCTGGAATCATCAAAGCGTTCAGTTATTCGCAAACGTACTTTGTTCTAAAAGATCATCCTGGTATTGGCATCAACGCTGCGATCAAGAAAAGCCGACAGCTGATGGACGGATATAAGTGGAAGTTTTTCGTTCTACAACTAAGCTTTCTAGGCTGGGGCATTCTCTGTGTTTTATCTCTCGGAATCGGATTCTTCTGGCTCGCTCCCTACATGAGTACTTCGTATGCTGCGTTTTACAACGATCGTGTAAAAAATTACAAGAGAGATTAAGGTACACGTGGCATGGAGATTAATTTCTCTACTTTGTAAAAATTAACCCCAAAAAGTTTCCCCCTTAACTGTCCATCTTAAATGGACAGTTAAGGGGGTTTTGTATTTGTTTGGGGTCAGACCCCATTTCCTAAAATATTTCCCAACACCGGGACATATCTATCAATATAGGACAGTCAGACAAGACATCTAAGGGGTGGCATGATGGATCAACTTACTTTAATCGTCGTCGGGATTATTGGGTTTCTCGTATTTATAGGGATTGTAGGTCATACACAGACCGCTTATCACTTTCGCAAATGGAACAAAGAGCTTCAAGGGGTCGAAACCAATAAAGAGCAGCAGCCGTATTCGCATTGGCTGCAACGTGTTACAGCCGATTACAAACAGTTTCATCTAGCAGGAGTTCCACAGCTCAACACACAAGCACTAATCGAAAAACACCTATACAACGAACGCATTCCACTTCTGGGTGTCTTGCGAGTGCCGGTCGGAAACATTCAGAAGCTACTCAACCAGCTTCCGTCCTTCACGATCATTTTCGGCGTGCTTGGAACGTTTGTCGGACTTACGCTCTCTCTTTTATCGATGCAAGATACGCTCATGACGCTCGGAACACAGCCTGCTGACTCAAACCTTACGCTAAATTCGATCATCTCCTCCCTCACCGCACCATTTGAAGGGATGAGTGTCGCTTTTTATACGAGTATTGCCGGAATCGGTGCCGCACTTCTGCTCAATTCCATTCAGTCAGGCTTCTTCTCGCAAGGAACATCACTTTCTTACATGCAGAACAAACTTTTAGCCGATTGTGAAGTGTACCTGGATCACAACATCAACAGCGACCTGATCAACGACAAGCCACAAGATTCGGTCGAACGCCTTCTTGATCGCCTTGCCTCACGCGTCGAGTCGTCATTTGATAAAACACTCGGTGAGTTCGCATCACAGATGGTCAATTTTACAGCAGGTCTTCAAAAAGCGATGGAAGACGTGAATGGCATATTTGAAGCACAGCGCGAGCACGCTGAACGGTTCGCGGCATCTGCTACACAGCTCGATCAGTTCGGACAGCGGTTCAACGAGACGACAAAAGAACTCGGAACCATTCAAAAAACGGTCGACACGAGTATTAACGCACTCGCTAAGAACATCTCTTCTTTCGAGCAGCAGCTAAAAACAAGCAATGACCGGCACACTCAAGGTCAGCAAAAGTTTGAACAGCTCATTCAACGTTCTGATAAAATGCTGCAAGAAGCTCAGCGTCGGTCTGAAGAGCATGCGCAATCAATGTTGCGCGGCATGCAGGAACAGCTTCAGCACTACCAAAATCAGCATGATGCACTCGAGAACCGTCTCGCACAAAAGCAAGACGAATGGCATTACCGCTATGCCGAAAAACAAGGAGAATACGGCCGTGCGGCAGCTGACTTTGCTTCAAGCGTCGGTCAGCTCGAAAAAGGATTCTACGCTGCGGTGGAGCATATCAAGCGTGATTTTACCGATGGAGTTAGAAACATCATGGACAGTCAGAGCAGACAGCTCGCTTCTGCCTTAAACAACTCACAAAATCAAAACAGCCGCGATGATGATATGCGCGAGCTCGCTCGAACGCTCGAAAACCTGCACCACGGCTTGACGCGAAGCATCACCGACAACAATCGTACGCTCTCTGACATGTATCACCTCATGCAGCGCATCTACCAAGCTGCGATGAACCAATCATCCAACCAAGTGATCTATGAAACCCGCAGTCCTCGCGCACCCGAATACGTAGAAGATGAACGCATGCCAGAAGTCTCGCCGCAACATTTTAGGAGACGGTGATCGGTATGAAAGCGCGTAAATCCTACTACAACGACGATAACCAAGAAACGCAAGAAATCTTCTGGCCAAGTTTTACCGATATGATGAGCATGATGGTGCTCGTTATGATTTTTATCGCGATCCTTGCTTATGTGCAGAGCATCTATAACGCGTATGATCAAGCTCAGATCAAGCGTGAGCTCGGACAGGTGGCTGAAGTGAAGAAGCACATCTCTGATCTCATTCAAAAACAGCTGGAAGAAAACGTGGGAAAAGACAAGATCATCCGTGGACCGAACAACACGATTTCTGTAGAAGGAAACATTCTTTTTGATACGGGAAGTGCCGATATTTCAGAAAAAGGAAAGCAAGTGCTCGACCCGCTCGCTGACGCACTCGCCGCGATCATCGAAGAAAAAGATATGAGTCAATATCTGTACATCATTCTGATTGAAGGCCATACCGATTCTGTTCCATACGACAACTGGTCGCTCTCCACTCAGCGTGCGGTTGCAGTCGTCGATTATCTTGGAAAAGCGAACCCAAAACTCGCAAAAAAAGAGTACGCTCAATACCTTGCCGCAACCGGATACAGCGAATATAAGCCGATCGCAAAAGGAAACTCTGCTGACGCCTTACAAAAAAATCGCCGCATCTCGTTTCAGATCATTTTGGACGACGACAAGTGGCAGAGCAAGCTGAAAGAAATTGTAGAACAATAACATCACTTAAAAGCACAAAAAAACGAGCGGAACACTTCGCTCGTTTTTGTTTGCTATTAAGCTTCTTTTTTACGTAACTGACGCTTGAAATACAGAAAGACCGGAAATGGAATGAGTATAAACCCAGAACTTTTGAAAATATTATTTATCTCATTCCTTCTCTCCTGCAACTTTTCGTTTTCAATCATCATCTCGTAGTCTTTCCGCATCTCTTCATCCGTTTTCTTATTAGGCAACGGTTTTCCGTTTTCATCAAATACAGTCTCCGCTAAACCCAGTTTGTATTCTGCAAAACTAGCTTGATACGTATCCGGGCTCACGATATCAGCCACGCTCATAAATATGCTAATACTTCCTCCTATCGTTAGCGAAAGCGTCGTAAACAACACCAAATATATATACAAATGTCTAAACATCTTCTCTTCCCCCTTCTCATCGTAAGCTGTTTTTGACTTCACAGCTGCAATCGCCACTCCGACAAATAACAATAATACGACCACGGCAAAATACACCAAGTAATCCAGATCAAAATAAAACATATCTTCACCTAGCTTTCTATTAAAAATTGCTATATTAACAGAGCTACTCTTCTATAGTTCTTCTATTATTTGCTATTACTATATAATTCTCCTTTAACCTCCTATAAGAACCTATAATAAAAATGGAAATATTTTTATAAAACGTAAAACTATTTATCTTTCCTTTACGAATATATGAGCAAGACAACCTTTTTAGTCTGGAAGTGAAGACAAAATCATGATGAAGCAGAAAAGATGGATCAGCTCTGTTCAAAAAAGAGGCGATCAACATGCAGCGAACGAGCTGATCTCTCATTACTATCAATCGATTTATGCCTATGTTTATAAACAAACACTGAACAAAGAACTATCACTCGATCTGACACAAGACATTTTTATTAGCATGCTTCAATCGATCCAGCAGTTTGATGAGAAAAAAGCATCCTTCAAAACGTGGCTGTACCGAATCGCGACCTACAAACTCGTAGATTATTTCAGATCTAAAAACTATACATATGATCGTTCCACAGACTCGATGGAAGGTGTAGACATAGCCACACCTTCAGATTTCACGCTCGAATTGGAATGGAGGGAAGATATAGAAAAGGTGGCACAGCTTATAAACCAGTTCTCTATTATTGATCAGCAGGTACTAAGGCTTAAATTGTTCGGCGAGCAAACGTTTATCGAAATCGCCAGTTCTCTAGATATGCCTGAGTCATCTATTAAAACAAAGTATTATGCTGCAATAAAGAAAATAAAACATCGAATGGAGGCTGAATAAATGGAGAAGGAAAAGTTTCACATCGAGTATCCAACGGATTCCGAAAGAGGTAAACAGATTTCGTATATCGTATCTGTCGGTCTAACAAAACCCAAATCGTTTCTATCTTATCTTCATGAAATGTATCAGCAGCTTGGCTTCCGCTATTTATTTCGAGATGCCACTGAAATTCTGTTCACGATCGGTTTGGCGCTAGCTGTAATGCTCTACGGCATATTTTCTCTAAAATCATCCATAGACACGCAAGCTTTGTATTCTTTTATCTTTACGTTGTCTCCTATTTGTTTCTTTGCGCTATCCTCTCTATTTTTAGTGCGCGCTTTAACGAAAGACACCTTTTCAGTAGAGATGACCTGTAAGTACCATGTGTTCCAGCTAGCCGCTTTTCGTATGTTGATTTTCAGTCTGCTTACGATGGTTATGAATATCGTATTGATCATCGTACTATCGTTCCTGTTTCAATCGATTCACATTCTAGATGCACTGCTGTTATCATGCAGCTCGTTAAGCATATTTTCGGTTCTTTACCTGTACGCTTTACGCCATGCAAAAGGGCTGTACGCCACTTATGTCATGATGACAAGCTGGCTGATCGTGAATGTTCTGCCGGCGTTCTTAAGTCAAAACATGTACAGTATGTTTTTAAGTCATGTACCGGCATATGTGTACGGAATCGTACTCATCATCAGCATCGTGCTCTATGTAAAAACGTTAAAAAAACTAATCGCATTTCGAGGTGCAGAAGGAGTTCAATAAATGTTAATTGTTGAAGACGTTACAAAAAATTTCGGGCAGTTCAATGCACTGAAAAATATAAACCTTGAGTTTCATAACGGTGTGTATGGATTATTGGCGCCGAACGGAGCGGGCAAGACAACACTGATCAAAATGCTCACGACACTGTTGTTCCCAACGAGTGGAAGCATTCGTTATGACGGAGAAGATATTATTAAGATGGATGAAAGATACCGCGAGATGATTGGTTACCTTCCCCAGGAGTTTGGCTATTACAAAAATTATTCGCCTACCTCTTACCTCCTTTACCTTGCAGCGTTAAAAGGAATACACCGAAAAACGGCGATAGCTCGCGTTGAAGAACTGCTTAAAACCGTAGCACTGGATCATGTGGCCAACAAAAAGATGAAGAAGTTTTCCGGAGGGATGATTCAGCGTGTCGGAATCGCTCAGGCCATGTTGAATGATCCGAAAATTCTTATTCTAGATGAGCCTACAGCTGGCTTAGATCCAAAAGAACGAGTTCGCTTTCGTAATCTGCTTACGAATCTCGCTCGAGATCGCATTGTCATTTTATCCACGCATATCGTATCAGATGTAGAATCGATCGCAAACGAGATCATCATGATTAAAAATCAAGAAGTGTTATACAAAGATACCGTTTCTAACATTTGCGGTAACATTCAAGGCCTCGTTTACGAGACTAAAGTTGCTTATGATGAAACGGAGCGGTTTCGTTCTACTTACCTTACATTGTCTGAAAAACAAGAAAACGGAAGCATGTACATGCGTTTTTTAACAGAAGATACAGCTAAAGCAGAATGGAAACCGGTTCATCCAAACTTAGAAGATGTCTTTTTGTATATCTATCAAGATGGAGTACTATCTGATGATCAAACAGCTTGAATTTAAAAAAATTATCTCGTCCCCTATTATTCTAGGATTGTTTGTACTGTTTCTTCTGTTCAACTGTTTTCTCATCTATCAGCAATCAACTCTGCGTCATGATATGAGGTCACTTCAGCCAATCGTACATGAAACGGGAACGTTAATGAATGAAGAGGGACGTCAAAAGCTGCAAACCTCTTATGAGCAAGATTTAAATACTTGGAATAAGCTCTCACAGAGCAAAACTGGAGACACCTATCAAACCGCAGTGGAATTTTATAAGCCCGAACTCTACTATAGTTTGATTGAATCAAACATTTATTCAAAAGAAGAGCTGCAAGACATCAACAAACTCGCGATAAAAGAAACGTATGTGAACTCCATACAAGAGATTGAGACAAAATATAATGAACTAAATGTAATGGAAAATGCAGAAGAAGGTATTAGGCTTTTCGGATTGAAAGGTGCAGCTGCTGAAAAAGTTCGTGAGCAATACACGGTATTAAAACCACGTGTAGAAGAGCTTATCCAAAACAAAGAACATCTTCACCTTTTCTTTCATGGAAAGATGTTTGGTACACATTCTTTTCTTTTTAAAACGTTATTTGGGTTTATGCTTTTTCAAGCGATGATCTTAATCGTTCTCTTCACTGCATTTATCGTGAACTATGAATTTGAACATAAAACATCCTTAGTCGCTTATGCAACAAAACGCGGCAGAAGATTAATGTGGGATAAACTTCTTGTGTCCATCTTCACATCAACACTTGTAACTGTCGTTCTACTCGCTATAACACTATTCGTTTATTTTATGGTGTTTGACTATTCTAGTCTTTGGAATGTTCCCATTAGTTCTGGGTTCTTAATAGAATTAAACAAAATACCTTTTATAAGCTGGTGGAACGTCACGTTTATCCAATATCTATTGATGTCATGTGGTTTAGTTGTAATCTGCCAAATCCTATTTGTTTTGATTACGTTTTGCCTCTCCATGCTGATACGGAACAGCTACATCGTTTTCACGCTTTTTGGTGTTATCTTTTTGGCAGGTCTTTATGTTCCGAGCATCATTCCCAAGGACAGCACAATGCTTCTATACGCGCACTTCTCTCCTTTTATTCTTGTAATGAACGTGAAGAAATGGTGGATGGAAAGCGGCGTTTTTACGACGTTCAAATTTTACGAAGTCATTACCGTCACAGGATGGTTAATCGCTTTACTGCTCACAGCATGGCTGTTGATCAAACGTTTTGCCAGAGAAAATATATAGATAGGACGCGAACTTATGAGAATCTTATTTAATGAGATAAGAAAGCTGTTTTCGGTAAAAATCATCTGTCTGCTGCTTTTAGTCAGCTTCATCGTATATCAACAGTTTATCATGTTTGAATTTAAGTATTTTCCTAACGGCAGACCACTATTAGATGATTTCCGAGCTACGCAAAAGATGCTAGTTGATTATGGTAAATCTATGGATAATGAGGAATTTGAAGATTTTAAAGAGATTAAGGAACAACGAATAGCAGAAGCAACAGAGTATCTTAAGTCACAGAAAGAAATGGTCGCGGCAGACATTGATACGTATGAGGAATTTAGCAACATGGATCTGGAAAACGAAAAACTAGCTGCCCTGCACAGCAAAATCTTTTTTGAAGACTCTGTAGATATTTTTTGGGAGATTCAGGCACGTGATGGGATCATTGATAGATATGAGCATCCTGAACGTTTTATTGAGCATGAACTAACTCCAAAACAAGATGCACGCATGGATGAATTGGTTGAAAATGGATCAACAAAGGCGATATTTACGGATATGGTATTTGATAATTACAATGCTTTAATAAAATTTGTAGCCATTCTCATCTTCTTAAACATCATGATTATCCTAATGCCACTATACATTCGCGACAAGCGAAATCACGTACAGCTTCTGCAGTATACATCAAAAACGGGACGCAAACTTTTTTCTCAAAAGCTCGTTACAGGAATATCTGCCGCAATGATCGTTATTACTACTCAGCTCGCTTTTTTCTTTTTCATGTATAAAGGCAATGACACGAGTATGTTCTATCCACTGCCGATCAACTCTATTTTTAATTTCTTTGTTTCATGGTATGATCTAACCTTTTTTCAATATATTGTTCTTACTGTTATATGTGTCTACCTGTTAGGAATCGCATTGGTATTGGTAGGAGCTTGGATATCAAGCATCGCTCCCAATTATATGACAAGTGTAGGTCTGCACGTTCCGCTAGCCTTCTTGCTGTTTGGTTCAGGTACTACATATCTTGTTCAGAACCTTACTATAATTTATTCAAATCCTTACCTCGCACCTATTTCTTTCGTTATCATTTTAGTTCTTAGTTCACTATTGTTTATGTGGCGTTATCGAAGTGAAAAAGTGAAGAATATTTAAGGAGGAGCAGCATCGGCTAGTTTATGCAGATGCTGCTTTAATACACGTTATTCCATTACCGTACTCAATCTCTTATTCTGCCTATTCAAAAACAGCCATACTCCACCAAATGCTATAAATAATGCAGCAAACAGAATCGGAATTTGATAGAAACTCCAGATGCTCGGTCCATAGTTGGTATACTGAAGATGTTTTTCAACCGTTTTTTCATAAGAAGTTCTGTATTCGTACTGAACGACCCAGTTGTCATTCGCCATGATTACCGTTCCCATGTCATAGTCACTCGGTACAATTTGATCCTTATCCTCTATTACTTTATTGTTGCCAATAACGATGCTCGCATTTGCATAGTCGATTGGATAATGAGTGTCAGGTCCTTCCTTTACAGCTTGGTTATCTTTGTCTTGCAACCAATCTTCTACATCCTTAGCAGAGAACACGGCAACTAAATTCAACTTATCATCATACTTGTTGAAGACATCTAGCAAATCGTATCTTTCTTTGTCTCCTACTTCATTTGATGTATCTAGTACATCAAACACATCGTTCATGATGATTTCCTTTTCCTCTTCCACTACTTGAAGCTGATCTAGTTCTTCTTTATAAGCATTTGCTTTTGAATAGGATGTGATGAAGAAGATCGCGCTTAGAACGAGAAAGAGAACTGAGAGCGTTAGGATATAGTTCGTAAACTTTTTCTGAACCGTAAAGAATTCAGAAAGTCCTTTAACCATTTGATTTCTTCCGCCAAAATTATTAATCGCCATACGAATCGCTTCTTCTTCCGTTTTTCCTTCTGCTTTCAATTCTTCAACGGCTTCAATGAGGTGAGATCGCATCTCTCTTTTTAGCTCTTCCACTTCGTTTCTTGAACCTACAACATCTTTATAGATGGATTGAATGTATTTATCGATCTGCTTCAACCTATTTTCCTCCTTCAATGAACTGATCAATGATTCGTTTTACAAACTGCCATTCTTTTCGCTTTTGCTCAAATCCATCCTTACCTTGCTCTGTCAATCTATAATACTTCCGTCTTCCTCCTGGACCGTGCTCATCTCCCCAATAGGATTCAATCCATTTGTTCTTTTCTAAACGCTTTAATGATAAATAAAGTGTTCCTTCTTTTAGTTCAAACTGATCTTCGCTTTTTTCGCGAACGAGCTTTGCCAGCTCATAACCGTACATATCTCTTTTAACCATTAACGATAAAATCAACGTGTCAATGTGGCCTTTCAGAACTTCTTTGTTAACTTCCATTAATAACCACCTCCAAATTCAATATAAAATATAATACCTAATAATGCAAGGTATTATTAAAAAAATATATTAGAACTCTTTTCCCCATGAAAAAAGCACCGGCCACTTAGCCGACACTTCCTACACTACTTCTTTATTTTTTCTTAACAGGCACCCAAATCTCACTTCTAAATGTAGGTGACGTCGTATCTTTATCCGCGTTCCAAAGAATCTCTGGTCCTTCTGTTTGTTCATACGACGATGATGGAAACCATTCTGAATAGATGCGTCCCCACACGTTCTGCAGGGTTTCTGGAAACGGACCGACCGCTTCAAATACTGCCCAAGTGGATGCTTCCACTTTTAGTTCTGACAGATTCTCGGGACAAACACATGTTGTAGCTGCCCCAATATAATGATCAAGCTCACTGTTTTCAGTAGTTCTCTCGGAAAAGTTCGTTGAAGCGCTAATTATGCCACTCGGCTCTATATTTGATAAGCTCTTTAGCTCACTAATCATCTCTGGTGTGAGGCTTTGCCACATCCCGGCGATTTCCGGATTTACTCCTTCAAAAACGAGTGGAACACGTTTTTTAAGACCCACAATAGAAAAGGCTTCTTTTTCAACGATACGATAGTTCATCTCACTTCCTCCTTTTACTGATAATTGAAAGGACATGCGCGGAAAAGCTTTGAGTGAATGACCACTTTTACGAGCTTCTGAAGGTGTTATACCATGCATCTGCTGAAAGGCTTTTGTAAAAGAATCTGGTGAAGAGTAGCCATATTTCACTGCCACATCAATTACTTTTATGTCGCTGTTCTGCAATTCAAAAGCTGCAAGAGTTAGCCTTCTGCGGCGAACGTATTCTGAAAGTGGAACTCCTGCCAAAAAGGAAAACATGCGTTTAAAATGATACTCTGAACAATACGCTCGTTTCGCTACTTCCGCAAAGTCGATCTCATATTGAAGATGATCCTCCATATATTGCAACGCGTCGTTCATACTCTTAAGCGAATCCATTACTAACGCCTCCTTTCAAAATAAGAATAACAAGGGGAAGAAGATGACATCCGACAATCTCTGTATATAGTTTAACGGATTTGACGTTTTTATCGCACAAAAAAACAACCGCTGCTACGGGCAACGGCTGTTCCAAATTACTATTTAAAAAGGGGGGGTAGTACTACTATTCCCAGCTCACATTTTTTTATTCATCATTTTGCAAGTTTCATAGATTTTTTTTGCACAACTTCTGTTTTTCCATAATAACTGTGTAAAAACATGCCGAGCATGATGATGAGAACACCCATCATAGAAAGGAACGTTGGACTTGCGATCGATAACAACCACATCTCTCCTGCCAACACAAAAATAATTTCAGCCGATTGCGTCGCTTCTACACCTGCCAGTTTTACAGGATTGTTCGCACAAAGATCCGTCGCTTGGAAAAAGAGCACGGTTGCGATAACACCTGATGATATGGCTACTAAAAACGTCTGCCATAACTGATCGTTCGTTGGAGGTCCGCTCTCTACCCATCCGATTCCGGCGAGGACAATCCACCATGGAAGTGATGCGATGGTCATGCCGAATGCTCGCTGAAAAGCATCGAGGCGTTTATTTGTTACAACCATCATTTTTCGGTTGCCCAGTGGATAAGCGATCGCCGCAATCAGAACAGGCAGCACAACGTTCAACCAAGCGGAGCCGTTCACACCGCTCGCTTCTTGCACTTGAACGAGTGCGACACCTCCTAGTATGATCAGCGAAAAACCTAATCCTTTAAAAGGTATCTTCTGACGTGTTGCTCCTTTGCTTTTGTCTCCTTCATAGAAGAAGGGCACGAGAAGAGAACCTGCAACGATCGTAATCTGCCAAGTCGCCGCGACTAACCAAGCCTCTCCAAAACCTGCTGCATATGTAATCGGTGCATAAAAGAGTACGAATCCTACCGAACTCCATAAAAACCACGTGCCAAATCGTTTCTTAAGTTCTTGAAAAACGGGACGCACGTTGCCACGCATCCAAACGATGATCCACAATAACGGAACCATGTAAAAAAAGCGAAGGGCTGCACTCCAATGCCAGCTTCCACCTGATAAGTCCATGGAACGATTCAATATAAATGTGACGCCAAAGAAAAAGGCTGCCGCAATGCCAAGCCATATCGGTCTCATGTTAAGTCCTCCGTTTCCCCTTAGAAAGTATGCATCTGTCTTGTCCAACATGCTTATCTTTTTTTATTATCTTACCATACGGTTGTATGAAATTGGGAGGACTCTCCATAAAAGCGAGGGCAAAAAAAAGACGCGTGAAGAGCGGTTGTACAAACGTTGTTTTTCATACGATGTTGCTCTTGATTTTTGCTCACATGCGCTCGCTTTCTGTAGAGTGTGTGGAGCATTTGATTCTTGGTTGTGAAGCTTTGTCATAGTTCTAAGACACGTGTTTAATCATTTTACGTTTATACTAGTAATGCTACTAACAGGATTCATTAGGCAAAACGCTTTGTATGGAGAACAAGTAAGTTTACTTTATCCTTTTCTTCATTCTGCTTCCTATGTACATAACGAAGATCTTTATTTGTGGTTCCTGTCTCTTAAATCATTATTGTCAGCAGCATATTTTGATGTTGCATGAAAGGAGTTTCATTTTGAATATGAAAGATGTTACTTTACTTGATTTTGCTTACCTTAACACCTTTACAAAACGAACAGAATTTTCGTGGGGGTCCATTTTTTGCAATCCAAGTCAGCCTACTTATTTTGATGCAAATCATGCTCATATAAGTGATACTATTGATAACCCTCAGTCAGTCATTGATGATGTGGTGAAATTCTATAAAACAAGAAACATCATACCTAGATTTTATATATATAACCTAGAAAATCAAAAAGACTTAATACAACAATTAACAATTAATCATTTCAAGTTTGAAGAATTAGTCAATCCAGTTCAATTGTGGGATCAAAGAGTTCAACAAACAGAACAGCACAAAAAGATTTCTATTGAGTTAGTTACAAAAGATAATTATAGCGAAGCCTTAAACATAGAATGCAGCATTAAAGAATTCGGAGGCAGATCCGTTAGGGAAAAGGCATTTGAAATTGAGTTTAACCATCCTAGTTTTGAACATTATATACTCCGCTATGATGGAATAGCGTGTGCTACAGCTTGTATATTTATTACAGAAAACCAAGCAAGAATGGAGAGCGTTGCAACACTTGAAGAATTTAGAGGCAGAGGTTTGATCGGTAAATTAATTCGGTATATTCAAGCTGAGTTTACAAAAAAAGGATTAGAAAACCTTTGGGTGTTCCCTATTAACGAGACCATTGAGAACGTGTACAAAAAATACGGCTTTAAGACCATTAGCAAACAGAGGATGGGGCATGCTTTTTTAGGCGGTAGAAGCATTACGGAAATTCAGGGTTCTTAGTGGTATGAAATAAAACATAAACAATACATGGAGATAGGGATATTCGCTCATGTGGTGCACTTCATAAGGGTGCATAACACGAGCGAAATTTCCATAAAGTTACACTTCCCCCTAAGCCAAAAACACAGCTCCATATCCAAGCGAGCCTATAATGACAAACACCGGGGACACTTTTAATTTCTCCATCAATAAAAAACTGACAGCAGCTAGAAACAGCGTGTGCATCCAACCGACACTGATATAAGATTCGGCAAAAAACTGATACGCCATGATGCCAAGAAGCACAGCAATCGTCGGCTTTACATACGTGCTCATGTTCTTCACGCGTGGTGAATCTTTAAATTTATAGACAAGACCTAAAAATGCGACCATCAATAAAAGGGAAGGCGCAACGGTTGCGAAGACACCAACAAACGCCCCGAACCAGCCTCCTTCTTGAAATCCGATGTAGCCTGCCATCTTCGTCGCGATCGGACCAGGAAGTGCGTTACCTAGCGCCAGAACTTCAGTAAACTCATTAACAGAAAGCCATTCATAGCGGTCGACGACTTCGTTTTCAATCAAAGGAATCGACGCTGGGCCACCGCCATATCCTAAAATTCCAGGTAGAAAAAAGGCGAGAAAGATATGCCAAAACGTCATCCTGTCTTCTCTCCTTCCTGTACGGTTACTTTCTTTTTATCCGTTCCCTTCAATGGTCCAAAAAGAGCGTATGCCAATAACGCACCAATGATGATTCCAGGGTGAACACCTAGAAATTGAAGAAGGATAACGCCCGCAAAGATGTGAAAAAGGCTCAGTTTTAAGCCTAATCCTTTTTTGGAGCTATCAAAGAACTGCCATGTGAGGACAGCGAGCATCACAGCGACAACGGGAATGACGCCTTTTGTCATGCCTTGTACCCATGGCTGATCCTTAAATTCTCGGAGTGAGGTTAAGAGCAGAATCATGAGGATAATGGTCGGCAGAATCGTTGCTAATAGCGCAACTAAAAGACCCATCATGCCTGCCACTCGATATCCAATGTATCCGGCCATTTTTGTCGCGATCGGCCCAGGCAGTGTGTTTCCTAGCGCCAACACATCTCCAAATTCTTCATCGTTCATCCATTTGTATTTTCCGACCACTTCCTTATGAACCAAAGGGATGGAAGAAGGACCTCCCCCATACCCCAGCATGCCCGACCGAAAGAAGGCAAGAAACAAGTTGAGATACGTCATGTGATCAGTCCTTTATTCTTAGTTGAGTTTTGTTTGTTACCATGTAGCGATCGAGCCATCTGTTCTTCCTTCCGTTCCACCTGCTAATACACCAGTCTCTGGGTCTCTCCATATAATCTGCCCTCGACCAAAGTTACCTGAATCTGCAGCCACTTGAACGTCATGACCCCTTCTTGCTAAGTCATCAACAATATGCGGCGGCAGTGAGCGTTCAACTAGAACTTTCTTATTCTCCATCCACTGCCAGCGTGGCGCATCTAGTGCCGCTTGCGGGTTCAGATGAAAATCAACCGTGTTCATCACAACCTGCAGATGACCTTGAGGCTGCATATAGCCTCCCATCACACCGAAAGGACCTACCGCTTTTCCGTTCTTCGTTAAGAAGCCAGGAATGATCGTATGATACGTCTTTTTACCAGGAGCGAGCGCATTATCATGATTTGGATCTAGCGAAAAATCATGTCCTCTATTCTGTAGTCCAATTCCTGTTCCAGGAACGACCACGCCAGAACCAAAGCCCATGTAGTTGCTCTGAATGAACGAGACCATATTACCTTCTTCATCTGCCGTTGCTAAATATACCGTTCCACCACTTGGCGGTGTTCCGGGTTCTGGCTGAAGAGCTTCACTACTGATCAGGTCTCTTCGTTTTGCAGCATAGCTCTCTGACAATAATCCCTCAACAGATACATTCATCCTTAGTGGGTCTGTTACATATTTTTTCGCATCCATAAAGGCTAGTTTGATGGCTTCGATCTGTTTATGATACGTTTCCGCTGATTCTTTTTCGGTAAAATCATACCCTTTTAACATGTTGAGTGCCATGAGTGCAACGATGCCTTGACCGTTCGGCGGTATTTCCCAAACGTCGTATCCTCTGTAGTTCACTTTGATGGGGTTCACCCACTCTGGATAAAAAGTAGCGAGATCTTCACTTCGGAGGAATCCACCGTGCGCTTCTGACGCCTCGTTTATTTTTTGTGCGAGTGCTCCTCTATAAAAAGATTCGGATTTCGTTTCTGCGATATCTCGTAATGTACTAGCATGGTGAGGGGAGCGCCAAATCTCGCCTACTTCTGGTGCACGTCCATCTGGCGCAAAGGTTTGGAACCAACTCTCGAACTCCTCGCCTTTTAATTCACGCTTGTACGTTTCATACGCTTTGCGCCAGTACTTACCGAGAATAGGCGTCAAAGGGTAACCTTCTTCTGCGTAAGAGATCGCAGGTTTCAGCACTTCTTTAAACGGTAGCTTGCCAAATCGGTTGGACAATTCCGCCCAAGCAGCGGGCGCACCTGGAACCGTAACAGGCAGCCAGCCGAACTTAGGCATGATATCATGTCCCGCTTTCTTTACTTCCTCGATCGAGATGCTTCTTGGTGCAGGACCACTCGCGTTCAAGCCATGCAGTTCACCATTCATCCAGACGAGGGCGAACGCATCACCACCGATTCCGTTTGATGTTGGCTCAACGACCGTTAGGCAAGCTGCGGTGGCAATAGCTGCATCAACTGCATTCCCACCCTTTTTTAACATGTCAAGCCCAGCTTGTGCGGCGAGCGGCTGACTCGTCGCAACCATCCCTTTTTTCGAAAAAACGCTCATCCGATCTGAATGATAAGGGTTATGAAGGGCATTGTACTGAAGTTTCTGTTGTGTATTGTGTATCGTTTGATTCATTTTTATCACCTTTCGTTTTGGGAAGTTAAGGTGCCTTTATAGAATGCATTCATTGTATGGTTTATTGTCTAAAAATTCAAATAATCACACCGATACAGATCTGTATTACAACAGTTTTTTAATTTTTAACACATTCCTACAAACCCAGTCATATCAAGGATAAACAGTGGGACAGATGACTCAATTTTATAAAAAATGCGAAAATGTTATAAAACAGGTGTTGCAAAATATAATCTGTTATAATACAATGCATTATAATCAATTCAAAAACAAAACAGGAGGAATTTAAAATGAAAAACTACTTGGAGCTTCACCGTAATATTCCGGACAAAACGTGTATAGAATGTGGATGTGTAATCGAAGAACAACATGAATCTTATCTTTATGAGTGCGAGCGCTGCATGGGAAAACACGAGAGGTAAATTTTTTTACCTCTTCTGTTATATAACAATAATATTTTAACTCTATCTGTTTAATAACATGTTCAGAAAGGACTGTGTAATAAGTGACGATTGAAACTACTAATCTTCAAGTGTTAGGCGACATTACCCCAGCGTACGAAAAAATATTAACACCAGGTAGCATTCTTTTCTTAAAATCATTGCACCTTCACTTTAACAACACCCGAAAAGAACTTCTGAAACAACGTAAAGCGAGGCAAAGTGAAATTGATGCTGGAATCATGCCCACCTTTTTACCGGAAACCGAACATATCCGTAACAGTGATTGGACCATCTCACCGCTTCCCCAAGATCTTCAAGACCGACGAGTAGAAATTACAGGTCCTGTTGACCGCAAGATGGTGATCAACGCGCTTAACTCAGGAGCTAAGCTGTTCATGGCAGATCTTGAAGATTCCAATTCTCCCACTTGGGAAAACACGATCGATGGTCAGATCAACTTAAAGGATGCCGTTAACCGTACGATCTCTTTTGATAATGGTAACGGAAAAACATATACATTGAACGAACAGATTGCCACGCTTATCGTACGTCCACGCGGCTGGCATCTTGAAGAAAAACATATTGTTGTCGACAACGAACCGATGTCAGGTAGTTTAGTAGATTTCGGACTTTATTTTTATCACAACGCTAAGACACTGATCGAAAAAGGGTCAGGACCGTATTTCTATCTTCCTAAAATGGAAAGTCATAAAGAAGCTCGCCTTTGGAACGATGTGTTTATTTACGCACAAGAACAGCTAGGGATTCCAAGAGGCACGATTAAAGCAACTGTACTAATCGAGACGATCGTTGCCGCATTTGAGATGGACGAAATTTTATACGAACTTCGTGAACATTCCGCAGGCGTAAACTGTGGCAGGTGGGATTATATTTTCAGCTATATTAAGAAGTTCCGTAATCAGCCACACGTCATTCTTCCTGACCGTTCGCTCGTTACAATGACTGTTCCGTTCATGAGATCCTACTCTCTTTTGGCAATCAAGACATGTCATAAACGAAATGCTCCTGCGATCGGTGGAATGGCGGCACAGATTCCAATTAAAAACGATGAGGCTGCAAATGCTGCTGCTTTTGAAAAAGTACGTGCTGACAAAGAGCGCGAGGCTTCTGACGGTCATGACGGAACATGGGTTGCCCATCCGGGACTCGTGCCTGTTGCTATGGACGTGTTCGACCGAATCATGCCAAAACCTAATCAGATCGATCGAAAACGTGAAGATGTAGTCGTAACGGCTGATGATTTAGTGGCTGTACCAGAAGGCGAAATCACAGAAGAAGGTTTGCGCGTCAACATTAGCGTCGGCATCCAATACATCGCTTCTTGGCTGAGAGGTAAAGGAGCTGCACCGATCAACCATCTCATGGAAGATGCAGCTACGGCAGAAATCTCACGAGCTCAAGTATGGCAATGGATCCGACATCCTAAAGGTATTTTAAGTGATGGCCGCAAAGTGACGTTCGAGCTGGTAGAGGACCTAAAGTTGCAGGAAGTTCAAAAGTTGAGACAAGGAATGAATGAGGAGTCATTCAATTCTGGTCGTTTTATGGAAGCTGTCGCGCTGTTTGATGAGCTGATCCGCGATGATGAGTTTCAAGATTTCTTGACCAATCGTGGGTATGAGGTGTTGTAAGTCTTATTTCTAGCTGCTTATGGAAGAGGTTGTTGATTTCCATTAGCTATCAGATTTTTTCTAAAAAGGCGTCACTGAATAGTTAATCGGAGTGTAAGGCGCGAGACTCCTGGGGGATCAGCGGGACAGGTGAAACACCTAAGGACGCATAGCGTCGAGGTGGTTCACCGCACGCCCCCCGGAAAGCGAGCACCTAAAACGGAGATTAACCACCCACAAGAACAACTTGAGTTAACTTTACGCTACCCACTTTTCAACAATAAAAATCTAAAATATAAACCTTAAGGAGAGAGATTAATGAATCAATCACGTGTGGAGAAATTACAGGATATGTGGCAAAACGAAGAGCGCTGGTCAGGTGTTCAGCGTCCTTATACAGCAGAAGAGGTTATTCGCTTACGCGGATCCATCGATATCGAGCATACACTTGCTAAAAAGGGTGCCGAAAAATTTTGGGATCTGCTTCAGAACGAAACATATGTAAACGCTTTAGGAGCACTAACGGGTAATCAGGCTGTTCAACAAGCTAAGGCAGGTCTGAAAGCCGTATACTTAAGCGGTTGGCAGGTCGCAGCAGACGCCAATCTTTCTGGAAACATGTATCCTGACCAAAGTTTGTATCCGGCAAACTCTGTGCCACACGTGGTAAAACGTATTAACTCTGCTCTTCAGCGCGCTGATCAGATACAGCACATGGAAGGCGGAAACGAAGTCGATTACTTCCTTCCGATCGTTGCCGATGCAGAAGCTGGTTTTGGCGGACAACTAAACGTGTTTGAACTGATGAAAGGCATGATTGAATCTGGAGCGTCAGCAGTTCACTTTGAAGATCAGTTATCTTCTGAGAAAAAATGCGGACATCTAGGTGGAAAAGTGCTTTTGCCCACGATGACGGCTGTACGCAATTTAATTTCTGCTCGTCTGGCTGCTGATGTAATGGGTACGCCAACAATATTGATCGCACGTACAGATGCTGATGCTGCAGACTTGATCACGAGTGACATCGATCCAGTGGATCGCGCGTTTATTACAGGTGAGCGAACAGCTGAAGGCTTTTACCGTACGAATGCTGGGCTTGATCAAGCAATTGCACGTGGTCTTGCGTATGCTCCATATGCGGATCTAATCTGGTGTGAAACGAGTGAACCAAATCTAGAACAAGCGCAGCGTTTTGCAGATGCCATTCATGAGCAGTTCCCTGGTAAACTATTAGCTTACAACTGTTCACCTTCTTTCAACTGGAAAAAGAAGCTGGATGACGCAACGATTGAAACGTTCCAGCAGCAGCTTGCCGCGATGGGCTATAAGTTCCAGTTCGTCACGTTGGCTGGTTTCCACGCACTGAACCATAGCATGTTCGAGCTAGCAAAAGGATATAAAGCGAGAGGAATGGGTGCCTATTCTGAGCTGCAACAACGAGAGTTTGATAGTGAGATCGATGGCTATACAGCAACTCGCCACCAACGTGAAGTAGGAACAGGCTATTTTGATGAAGTAACACAGCTTGTTTCAGGTGGTACAGCTTCAACAACGGCTCTAAAAGGATCTACTGAAGAAGACCAATTTCAGTCACAAAAAGCGTAGAGATAGAGTAATTGGATAGGAGATATATATAAAGGACAGGAGCAGACGCCCCTGTCCTTTTAATTTGCATGTAGAATTGTCGAAAGGCCTATATATAATTTTGAGGGACTATAGATTTTTTTGAAGGACTATAAAAAGATTGGAAGGACTATAAAAAATGTTTTAGGGCTTATAAACTGCTTTTTAGGGCCTATAAATAAGTTTTTACCTATTAAAAAAGGGACAACTCACAAAACTGAGAGTCATCCCTACAACCTTTAAGCTTTTACATCACGCTTTTGGAAGACCGTAAACGTAATCGCGAGCATGATTGCTGTATACACAGCGAGCACACTAATGGAGAACGGTAGCGTTAAATCCTTAACGAGCTGGTTTTGCCCATCAATCAATACACTCAAATCCATGTTAGCGAACAACGTGTAGATCACCCAATCTTTATTAGCAAGAAGAGTAACAATGATGTTACCTGCAAATAGCGTAAACATGGCAACACCAATTGCCACCGAGTTACTCATAAATAGCGTTGATATCATGAACGACATGGCCACGAGTGTTGTTAGTTCAATAAATTCTACACCGATGTTAGCAAATACATATTCAACGATTAGTCTTTCTTTTACTTGGCCATCATCTGCTGTTATTAAGTAGGATTGATCCATTCCTCCGAATCCATAGGCTAGACCACCTACAAGCCATGTAGCTACAATCACAACGAGCCACATAACAAACGCAAAGCCTAATGTTGCAACAAATTTGGATAAAAGAATCTTCCATCTGCTGTAAGGACGGATCAGAAGCATCTTAATCGTCCCTTTTGCAAACTCATTTGAAACAATGTCACTAGCCACAACGATTACAAATAACCCGATAAGTGACGAGATGAATGCCATGTCTTTCATAAACTGCCATGCTGTTGTTTCATATGGTGAGATGTCGTTAGCAATCGCATACTTATTCTGTTTGATGGCTGATTCAAGCGAATCAATGTATATGGCGTTGTCACCATTCTTTTTGGCATCATCTAACGCTTTTTGGTCATCTTTGACCGTTTGTGTCAGCTCTTGCTTCCAATTTTCGTTCACTTCAACATCTGTTGTGACTTTATCATAAACAGCGATACCGATAATGATAACGATTGGGATGGCAAGGAAGATCCATGTACGTGTACGGCTAAAGATTTTAATCCACTCATTTGTTAACAGGGACAGCCACTTCATTCAGATCTCCCCCTTTCTTTGTCATTTCTAAGAATCGTTCTTCAAGCGTTTTTGTTTTGCGTTGGATACCAACAACGAGAACGCCAGCAAGAACCAGTTGTTTGTTTAATTCAGCTATGAATCGAACATCTGCTGTTTGAACGATCAGTTCTTGACCTGACTCGGTTACGTTCAGATCTTCATTTAAGTTAAGAAGAACTTGTTTTGCCTGTGCTACGTCTCCTTCAATTTGAAAGTGAACTTTAACTTCAGTTTCGTCTTCTTGGTTTAAAATCTCATCGATACGCACAAGCTTTCCATGTTGAATAATCGCTACACGGTCACACATCATCTGCATCTCAGCCAGCATATGAGAAGAAACGATCACAGAGGTACCGTTGTTCGCGAGTAGGCGTAAATAGTTACGAAGGTCATAGATTCCTTGTGGATCGAGTCCGTTTGTCGGTTCGTCCAGAATTAACACGTTCGGTCTATGTAAAAGTGCCTGAGCTACACCCAGTCGCTGTCTCATACCAAGCGAGTATGTTTTCACCTTATCGTGAATTGCGTACTTCAGGTCAACGAGTTCAATCACTTCGTCAATTCTTTCCTTCGTCACATCGGGCATGATCCTCGCATATTGCATGAGGTTTTTATAGCCTGTCATATAATCGTACAGCTGCGGGTTTTCAACGATTGCCCCAACGCGTTCCATTGCTTTTTCAAAGTTTCCACGCAGGTTATCTCCGTTAATCAAAACGTCTCCATCCGTGATAGAGATCAGTCCTACGATCATTCTTATTGTTGTCGTCTTACCCGCTCCGTTCGGACCAAGCAGACCGAAAATCTCACCTTCTCTTACCGAAAATGAGAGATCATCCACAATGGTCTTGCCTTTGATCTTTTTCGTTAAGTTCTTAAGTTCTAACGTATGTGTTGTCATGCGCTCCCCAATTCCTCCTATCATAAAACTCTCTCTTTTCACACTGTAATACGACTGAAACAAAAGAAAAGTTTCGCTAATTTTGTAAATTATTTACTTATTACTTTAACGCTTCTATTTGGTGATTGCTTATGTTTTTCTCTTTTTGTAAGGCCGGTTGAGATAAAAACACCCAGTATAACGAGCACACCGCCAGCTCCTTGATACCATGCGAGCGATTCGTCGATAAAAAGAACGGCAAAGATCGCAGCAAACACAGGGATCAGGTTCAAAAAGACTCCAGCTTTACTCGGACCCACCCGCTCAACCGCTGTATTCCAAGACATGAACGCAACGATCGATGCAAAGATCCCTGTGTAAAGAATGGTTGCAACAGTACCTATTGACCACACAATTTCTTTCGTCTGCATCTCACGTACGGAAAATGGCAGCAAGATGAGGATACCGAGAAACGCCGTTACAATAAACGTGCTGTATGTAGGAAGAATTCCAGCATATCTTCGAATAAGAAGCGAATAGATGCTCCAGCAGATCACAGCTCCGATCACGATTAAATCACCTTTATTAAACGACAGCTGGAGTAAGACTAAGATTGAGCCTTTTGAGATAATAAATAGCAGTCCGATGAGTGAAAGCAGAGCTCCTGCAATCTGTTTCGAGTTAAGCTTCTCTTTTAGAAAAAGGAACGACAATAGGAAAAGCAGAATCGGCGTTGATGTGTTTACGATGGATGCATTAATGGACGTCGTAAAGTTCAAGGCGATGTACAGAAGCGTATTAAAGCCCGTGATCCCAGTGATCGATAAGACGAGCACAACTTGCCAGTGCTTTTTTAGCACCTGCCATTCTTTTCGTAAAAAGGGTACGGCAAACGGAAGAAAAAGGAGAAATGCCGTGCACCATCGCATAAAAGAAAGGGTTACTGGCGGTAAACTGCTCGTTATCGCACGGCCGATCACAAAATTCCCGCCCCAGATTAAGTTCGCGACCACTAATAGTACATACGGGTTAACTTTTTGCACGGTGTGAATCACCTCTTTTTTTGAGATTAAGTCGTTTTGAGCTTTAATAAGGTCATTTTCATAGTAGATTAAGTTTAATCAGCCACGCATTAAGTCTAAACAGCGACCAATTAAGTCTAAAATCAAAAATAAAGGCGATTCGACAAACCTGACCATAAAACGTCGCCTGCCAGCCCCCACCTAATCAGCAGCTTCAAAATTATTTTCTCCCACTATAGCAGACTACCTTTTAAAGTAGATATGGTCATATTGCCTCAATCTAAAATTTGTAAGCTTTTTTCCTGTAAATCCACTTTGAATGCTGTACAATGGAAATTAAAATCATTGAAATACTTTACTTTATGAAGTAAAAAGCAGAAGAAAGAAGATGACATAATGAAAGCGTATCGGACGTATGTGATTTTATTCCTGGTGATGGTGGTATGGGGCTTAAACGTAACCGCGACGAAAATTTTGGTTACGAACTTTTTGCCTGTTACCATCACTGGAATTCGTGTTCTAACAGCGGGTTTAACCGTATTTCTGCTTCTCTCTATAATAAAAAAAGTGCGGTGGCTAACAAAAAAAGAGTTTTGGTATGTCTTTCTTGCATCAATCTTTAATGTTGTCGCGCATCATTACTTTCTTTCAATCGGCTTAACCGAAACAACTGCCACGAACGGCGGGTTGATCATGGGCATGTCACCGCTTCTCACGACCATTCTCGCTATCTCGTTTTTAGGAACTCCACTTACTCTCTTGAAATCGATCGGACTTCTGCTTGGGTTCTCTGGCGTTGCGTTCATTGTTCTTGAAGGCAACAATCAGGTAGCAGGGATCTCGTTCGGTGATGGATACATTTTATTATCTGTACTCACGCAAGCTGTAAGCTTTATCCTTATCAAGCGCGTGGCGCACACGTTAGATCCTCGACTCATGACCGGCTATATGATGGTGATCGGTTCACTGTTCCTAATCGTGATCGGATTGATCGAAGAGCCACAAGGATTTGCAGGTGTTGTTGAAAATTCGACCGTTTCGCTATGGCTGATCTATTTTGCTTCAGCTTGTATCGCTACAGCTGTCGGCCACATGCTCTATAATGAGGCGATCGGTAAAATCGGAGCATCCGAAGCTTCAATCTTTATTAACCTGAATCCATTCTTTGCTCTCGTTGGCGCCTACCTCTTTTTAGGTGAACAAATCTTGTTTCAGCACATTTTCGGATTCCTGCTCATTATCACCGGTGTCCTCTTAGGATCTGGTGCTGTTGAAGAGATTCGGAACAGGAGATTACGCAAAAAACACGCGGCTTAAACATAGCGGACGAACATAAAAAACGACCAGAGATTTTAAAAAATCTGGTCGTTTTCTTAGGCTGTTTTCAAAAGATTGTTGCTTTCCTTCTTTGACTTTTGATTGTAGTGGAAGGTGGGAGACTCTAGGCTAGGGACAGGCGGGCAGGTGAGACACTTATACGGAAACGTACAAATGTGGCTCACCGTCTGCCCCGGGGAAACGAGCATCTGGAACGGAAATCAACTACTTTCAAAAGCAACAAGGAATACGAACACAGCCTTTTTTTATTATAAGCTAGCAGACGCTGCTTTCTTCTTCCGTTTTTGCAGCACTACATTTTGAATCGTCAAAAACACATTCCCTACCATCCAATAAAGGGGCAGAACAGCAGCTAGCTTCCATGCAGAAAATAGGATAATGACCGGCATCACGTAACCCATCATTTTTATTTGCGGATTAGACGCAGCAAGCTCAGTTGTACTCATTTTATATTGGATGAACGTGGTTAAAGCTGCTAATACCGGAAGCAAATGTATGGGATCTGCTGTTCCCAAGTTAAACCAAAGAAAGTTGTGCAGAGCGATCTCTTTCGTTTTGATGATCGCATAATAAAAGGCAAACAGGATCGGCATCTGGATCAATAGCGGCAGACACCCCATCGATAACGGGTTGACCTCATGTTTTTTATAAACAGCCATCAATTCATTTTGTAATTTCAGTTGAGATTCTCGATCTTTGCCTGTGTGTTTTTCACGAAGCTGCTTGATCTCCGGTTGAATCTCCTTCATCTTTTCCTGATTTTTCGTTTGTTTTAACGTCAACGGCATGATCAGGAATCGTATAACCACAGTTAAGATAATGATCGCAATGCCATAGCTATCGTTAAACAGATACGCCACATATTGAATGAGCTTTGAAAACGGGTAGATGAAAAAATGGTTCCAGATCCCCGGGCTCTCTGCGGTAATCGGCGCTTTATTGCAGCCGGATAAAAGAAAAATAGCTAGTAATGAAAAAATGGATATATATTTCTTCAAAGTTGTTCCTCCTTGTTATGAAAACTTTAAGCAAACAAGGAGTAAACGTGCCCTTCTTTATCATCAGGCGATTCTTTTCTAAACATCGTACGCGCGATCTCATCTCGAATGAAACAATAATTTTGAACGAGGTGAGAATCGGTCATCATCATCTCGGAACATAGCCTGTCCTTTTTCACATGGTGATTTGATCGATGAACAAGAGATTGATTAACGACTGACAGCTGTTTAGCAATAATAAAGGTTAGTGCGATACTAATGGATAAAACGAGCGTATCTGTCTGATAGATCAGATCAAAAAACTCCATAGATCAAATCACCTCCTAGTAATGATTATACAAAAATCTTACCCAATATATCTATGATACAGAGATTTTGCTTCTGCCATATTTTTCGTGCCATGAACAAGCGCACGGCCATCTTTAAAAAGAACAAGCCGATGACTGTCACTCTGAAGCTCTAGTAGGTACGGATTGCAGCGAACTTCTCCATGTGGCAGCAATCTCTTCTCCATCTCTGTTAAATTTATTTCAACCGTGTGAGCGGGACGGATCTGAACAGTATCCCGGCCGCAAAGAACAGCTGTTTTTAACGCAGCACTTTTTTCTAGATAAGGATACGTTGGGTTAGCTCCGCAAGATGGACAGTCTACCTTCTTCGCTTTTTCCATCCCTAGTTGAACATGCTGATTCGTCCACGTATCAAATGTGACGATCTTCTTCCTGATAGATGCATAATCCTCCACTAAAATCTTTAACGCCTCAGCTGTTTGATAAGCGGTGACCATCTGAACGGCTGGAGAGATAATTCCTGCTGTATCGCATGTTTGGCCGTTCGCCGGAATTTTATCGAGTAAACAGTTCAAACACGGTCCGTCTCCAGGTAAAATCGTGTAAGAAATACCATAGCTCCCAACACACGCCCCGTAAATCCACGGTATCTCATATTTGTGAGCTAGATCGTTAATCAACAGACGCGTCTCAAAGTTATCTGTTGCATCCATGATCAGATCGATGCCAGAGATTAATTCTTCTGCTTCCTCGATTCCCATATCCATCACATATGCCTGAATTTCCACTTCGGAATTAATCTGGTTCAATCTATTTTTAGCAGCGACTACTTTTGGCAGCTGTCTCTTCGCATCTTCTTCAGAATAGAGCTGCTGACGCTGAAGGTTCGTCCAATCCACATAATCACGATCAACGAGAACGATCCGTTTCACTCCAGCACGCGTAAGAGCTTCAGCACTTCCTGCACCAAGCGCGCCTGCACCAACGATCATCACGCTTTTTGTCCGTATTTTTGCTTGCCCATCTATACCGATCGGGCTAAATAATTCCTGCCTTGAATAACGTCCATTCACTTCACACTCAACCCTTCTAAAGGACTGCTCGCTGTTGCCGTTTCTTTTCTTGGGATTCTTCCCGCTTCATACCCTAGCTTTCCCGCTTCTACAGCCATTTTCATCGCGTGGGCCATCTTCACAGGATCCTTCGCACCCGCAACGGCTGTATTTAACAACACACCGTCTGCTCCAAGCTCCATAGCGATCATCGCATCACTCGCACTGCCGATACCTGCATCTACAATCACAGGCACCTGCGTCTGCTCGATAATGAATTTTAAATAAAGCGGGTTGATGATTCCTTGCCCGGAACCGATCGGAGAAGCGGCAGGCATGATCGCATGTGAGCCCAGCTCTTCTAATCGTCTAGCAAGAACAACATCATCTGACGTATAGGGAAGCACGATGAATCCTTCTTTTAATAGCTCTTCTGTTGCTTTTAACGTTTCAACGGGATCCGGCAGCAGCGTTTTGTCGCATCCGATGACTTCTACTTTTACCATATCACATAATCCTGATGCTTTCGCGAGTTTTGCGATGCGCACTGCTTCTTCCGCTGTTTTGGCGCCAGCTGTGTTCGGTAACAACGTGTATTTTTTTCTTCAAATCAAGCATCTCTAAAAAGTTGGGCTGACTTCCTTCAAAGATGTTCATCCGACGAACCGCAAATGCTGTTCCCTTTACCTCTGTATGCTTATCGCTTACTTCGTTCACTATTTGTTTCTTCTGACCTAACCGTATCTTTTTCAAAGGTTATTTCTTGAATCTGAATCACTGGTGGTTGATTGGAGTCCAGGATGCTTAAAATCCAGAAGTAGCAATACTGCCAAAAGCACTTTTTGTGTTTTTACGGTACGTGTTCTTTTATTTATTACACGTTCGCGCAGTAAAACTCTTTTTCCACGCTAGACAGTCCATTTTCCGCGCAGGATGAAAGGATTTACACGCGCTTCGATTGGATTTACGCGCAGCAAAAGGTAATCCGGTTAAAATGATAATCATCTTATCAAGTTAAAGTCAGTTTCACACGAAAAAAGACGCTGCCGAATGCTCAGCAGTGTCTTTTTGTACTTTAATTACATCTATAACAACAAATACGCGATTGGAGTAGCTAAAATCAGAGCTAAAACTGTGCGCTGGAACCAGATGAATAGTAGTTTAGGAACACTGATTGGGATTTCTGTTGAGAGTACACACGGAATACTTGCGGATAAAAACAGAATGGAAGCTACGGATACGACGCCAATTACAAATTTCGTGACGAGTGCCGCTTCAGCTACTAAGAGTGCGGGCAGGAACATTTCAGCAACACCGATGGAAGCCGCTTTTGCAGCAAGCATAGCATCGGGAAGCTGCAGCGCCCATGTGATCGGATAGAAAACGTAGCCCAACCAGTCAAAGACAGGCGTGTATTCTGCTAACAAAAGAGCGATCAAACCGACACTCATAATCGAAGGCAGTATACTCATCGCCATCAGAAAACCGTCTTTTAAATTCGACCAGATATTTGTAAAAAATGCAGGGGCATTCTGAGATGTATCCATCGCGTTTCTCCAAGCCATTTGCAGGTATTTCTCAGTTACCACTTCTTCAGGCTGACCTTCCCCACCTGAATACGTATCATCCATCCTGCTTAACGGACGAATTCTCACTGTAATTGCCGTTACTAAGAATGTGACCACAAGCGTCGTCCAGAAATACGTGTTCCACATCTCCATCAGACCGAGCGTGTTCGCCACAACGATCATAAATGTTGCGGAGACGGTAGAGAACCCTGTTGCAATGATCGCTGCTTCTTTTACCGTATACTTTCCTTCTTTAAACACGCGGTTCGTGATGAGTAGACCAATCGAATAACTGCCGACAAAGGAAGCAACGGCATCAACTGCTGATCTGCCTGGTGTTTTCCAGATGGGTCTCATGATTTTTTGCACAAGCACCCCTATGAATTCCATCAGACCATATCCCACAATAAAGGCTAGGAAGACAGCTCCGAGTGGAACGAGCAACCCAACAGGAATCACGAGTTTCTCAAATAAGAACGTTCCCATGTTCGGATCACTCAACCAGCTCGGACCCCATTCAAAGTAAAGCAGGACAGCTGCAACGAGTCCTACAACTTTTAATAAAGAGAACGTAGTTGTGACTCGGTCTTTGTTCCACGTTTTCGTGTAGAACGGATAAACAGCACCGAGCAATATGACGAGCAATGCATAAAGCGGCACTGCTTCACCCATCGTATCCCTTACCCACGTTACAAGGTGATCGAGTGGGATCGACGACTTTCCTTTCACTGTGATCGGAATGAAGAACATGAAAATACCAACTGCACTGAACAAAAGAAATTTTAACGAATGAGACCAAGAACCCGCAGTTTTCATTACTTCCAACTCCCTCTCCGCTTGATAAGCCTGCACTTGTCAGGCCCTCTCTACATCTTATCGGGACAAAGTTCGAAATATGACGAGTCGTGCTTGTACAATTTTTATAGGTTATCTTCCCTTTTTGTGCCTTTATATGTCTGATGACAACGGGTCTAGGGAATAACAGTTACATAATCAAAAAAACAGGGGTGTTTTGTGAATGAAATATTTTATCAACGTGAACAAAAGTGTAGAAGAAGAGTATGGGAAGATGTTTGTATACGATCCTGAACGCAACAAGGAGAACGAAGACGAGCTGGAAGTGTTGAACAATCTAGACGAACAAGATAAAGGGAAACCTTACATTTTTCCGAAAACCTTCTTGTTAGAGGTATCAGGTGAGGATTATGAGAGGTATGCTGAAGCGAAGAGAAGTAATAAAGATTTAGAGAGTGTGACAAAAAATATTATAGAGAAGTACCGGAATTAGATATTTTAAAAAACGAGTATTCCTGATGGAATTACTCGTTTTTTTTACAAAAAAGATGCCGCTCCACAAGAGAAGCGACACCCTACCAAACTAATTCTTATTAATCGTCATCACGATATCCTTCGTGTTCTTACCAATCGCTCCACCGTCATTTTTAAAAATAGTAGATTTATTCTCTTCTGATGGTTCGATATGAATGTTCAGCTTGTTCTCTCCTGCAGTTAAGTTCACCGTGTGTGAGAACGTCATATCATCGTTAATCGTAACCGGCTGACCGTTGATCGTCATCACACCTTCTTTGATGGCATTTCCTTTTAGTGTGATCGTGTCAGAAGTTACGGTCTGACCATCCGTATGAGAGGTTACGACAACCGGCATATCGATCCATCGTAATATCTTATCTTGAACGACCATCGCATTGCCGCCTTGGTTCGTAACAACAAAGCTCAGGTCTGTTCCTGTTGCACCATATCCGTAGTAACTTACATCATCATCGTTCGGATTACTCGGTGTATGGTCAGCAAGTCCCTCTTGATCCCAAGAGCTGTTCTTTGCGTATTTGTAGGTAATCACTTCGCCTTCTTGCGCTTCAAACGTATATTCATAATCGTTCGTTACCGCACCGCCTCGCGTCATCTTCCACGCACCTGTGTTCCAGCCGTTCTTGCTGCCAGGCATTGTAATATCGACGCCTTGTGGTGTATAAGCTGGTGCGTTCACTTTCATAGTGACTTTTACCATCACAAGATCTGGTGTAACTTGAACGGCGTTCGACTTCACACTGTTACCGGCTTTGTCGTAGATGTGCACTTCATACGTATAGACTTTTCCGTTCGTTACGTTCAAATCTTTGTACGTTGTGGCACTGGTATCAAGAACTTGGTCAATGACTTCTCCATCACGAACGATCGTGAACAGATAAGGCTCGTTTCCGCCCGCTACAGACCATTTCAGATTCACTTGTCCTGATTCTTGCGCTGGTTCTTCTAATGTTACAGATGTTGCAGGAGCAGTCGTATCATCCCCTTTTGAGAACGTAACCGTCTTCGTTTCACTTGTCACCCACGTTCTGCCTAGATCGGTTGAGAACGCGTAACGATATTGATACGTTCCCTCTTTAAAAGGTAAGAAATCTGCGCTAAACGTGTTAAATTCTCCGTTCTGAGCGATGTACGTTCCTTTGTGAGATGTCCAGTTCATCTTGCCTGGCTCTTTTACTTGCAGCTCACTCTGTAATCCTTCTGCTGCATCGGTCTCTGTTTCACCTGTGATTTTGATATCTGCTGAAACCGTTTGTGGCTTAGATAGGTCAATCACACCATTCTTTAACGCGGTTACATTTGAAATGTTATAGTTTCCGTTCTTTAACGCCACATGCGGAATCGCAGCTTTTGATTCTGTTTTTAGAGATTCGTTGTTGTTTTTATCAATGGCAACCACTGCAAAATAATACTTGCGTCCGTTGTCCAAGTTATCGATCTTGATTGAGTTGCCTTTCGTTTCTGCTACTTTTTCATAAAAAGCACCAGAGATTGTGGTCTGATAGATTGCGTAACGTTTTGCGTCACCTTTCCATGAAAGCGAAACAGAGTGACTGCTTTCTGACGCTTTTACATCTTTCACCGCTTTTGGCGCTTTCAGATTCTGGTGCTTATCCGAAACGAGCATACGACCACTCATCGCAGGAACGGTTACTGTTAGCTTTCCATCCTTTACAGCTGTTTTGTATTTTTTGTTCAGCTGATCTGTTAGCTTTACGTTGTTCACGATCAGCTTCTTCACGTCCAGTTCAACGGTCTTATCTTCGTTGCCGCGGTTTGTGATCACAAGACCTGCATTTTTCTTATCTGTACGTGCGTAAGCTAGCACATCTTTTTCAGCGTATAGATGGTAAAGCTCACCATAACTGAAGAGATCGTGGTAATCACTACGCACTTTTCCGATGTTTTGATAATGCTTTACAAGATCTTTGTCTTCAGAGCCCCATGGATATGTTCTTCGGTCATCCGGATCTTTAGAACCCGTAACGCCGGCTTCATCTCCATAATAAAGAGTCGGTGCACCTGCATAACCCATCTGTAAGATCGCCGCAAGCTTCAGTCGCTTCACGCCTAGCTCGTGGTCATACTTTGGATCCAGTTCAGCACGCTCGTAAGAATCTGTTCCGTTTCCAAGGATAAACGCTGCACGAGGTGTATCATGAGATCCCATCAAGTTCATCAGCGCATAAAACGCTTCTTGTGGGTAATCTTCAAACACGGCATTCATCTGGTTCTCTGCACCTTCTGCGTTACCGTTTTTCAAGTAATCGATCATCGCACCGCGGAAACGGTAGTTCATAACCGAATCATACAGATCACCAAGGAAGTATTCAGACGCATCATCCCAGATCTCACCAAGGATTAATGGATCTTCTTTCTTGCCCTCCTTCAACTCTTTTCGGAACTCTCTCCAAAACTCTGTATCTACTTCGTTCGCAACGTCCAATCGCCAGCCTGATGCGCCACGATCTAGCCATGATTTTGCAGCAGAATCATTGTCATACATGATATAGTCTGCGAACGGCTTGTTGTTCAACTCAGAATCATAGTCTACTGCTTCACCAGGAATCGATTTAATCTCAGGAAGGGAGTCAAAGCCCCACCACGCCTGGTATTTATAAACGCCATTCACTTTTTCGTTCTCGATGTTAAACCAGTTATGGAAGCCGTACGGACTAAACTCTTGTCCTTCTTTTTTGAACTTCGCTTCTGTTTGTTTTTTTGCTTCTGTTTCTGTTAGACCTTTTGAGCTCATCAGGTCGTAGATGCTTGCCCAATATTCGTACGCTCCGACCGTTTTGTATTTGCCGTAACGGTCAAAATAGATCGAATCGTCCCCCACATGGTTGAATACACCATCAAGGATCAAATGCATCTTGCGTTTTTTCAGTTCTTTTGTAAAAACCTTAAATTCTTCTGGTGATCCAAACATCGGATCGATCGCTTTATAGTCCGTCGCATCATACTTATGGTTGGATGCCGCATGTGCAACTGGATTCAAGTAGAGTGTATTAACGCCAAGTGACTCGATATAGTCTAATTTCTTCTGGATACCAGAAATATCGCCGCCAAAGAAGTCGTTTGACCAGATCTCATCTCCGTCATATCCTTCTGTTTCTGCTTGACGAGGGTTGTCCGGAAGCTCATTCCAATCTCTGTGCTCGATCGGTTCAGTGCCACGTGCCGTTGTTTTTGCTCTGTCGTTCTTTTTGTTTCCGTTATAAAAACGGTCCGGGAAAATCTGATACACAACCGATTCTTTCATCCAGTCAGGTGTTTTGTAAGACGGATCGTATACCGTCATCTGGAAGAGAGCAGCGTTTGTATCTGCAGCTGTTCCTTTACCGCCTTCACCCGTATCTTCTCCGTATTCTTTTACCGCATCTCCATCACGCGCGGTGAATTTATAGCCGTACACCCCTTTTTCTTCAGGTGTAACCGTAGCTTCCCACAGCTCGATGTCTTCGCCATTCACTGTTGTCCAACCAGCGTTCACCATATCTTTTACCGTTGTATTACCGGAGTTATAGTTACGAAGATATAGCTTTGCACTAGTCAGATCGCCTTTTTTCGATTGCAGGCGGAGTGTTACGTCTTGTCCAGCTTTAATCGCTCCAAACGGCGCGCGAAACGCTTCGTTCCATGTATCATGGTGAAGCTTTCCTGCGTTCACGCTGCCATCCGGAAGACCCGCGTCATAGTTCGTGTACACTTCTTTTGTGTCATGGTTGTAGAAAAACGTGATCTCTGCGTCTTTCAGTACATTCAACTTCATGTTGTCTGTCGGATAATTCGGGGCATCCCAATTGTTGCCGAGCACGATCTTAAATTCGTGTTTTCCTTTTGGCACTTGTGCGGTGTATGTGTAGATGTTGTCACCGTCTTCATCTTGTAAAAGAGCCGTCGATTCACCAGGTGTCCACTCGCCACCTGCTCCGATATCCGGCTGGATGTCACCTACGATTCGCGGTGTTTTCTCAGCAGGAAGTGGTTCTGGAATCGTTAGTTTGTGAGTCGTATCGTCGTAAACGAATGTCACTTCTTTTTCCGTGTCGATCTTCAGCTTGTAGTTGTCGCCACCTTGTTTCCCATCCACTCCATAGTTCTCGTCCCATGAACCATTGATCGCCACCTTGTATTCATAGGTGCCGGCAGGAAGTTTTCCAGTAAGCTTGTACTTTCCGTTCGGTTGAAGTTCCATTTTTGTAGCGGTGTCTACCGGGTTCCAGTCACTAGAACCGCCAAGTTCAGATTGCAGATCTCCAACAAGCGTCACGGTGCGCTCCTCCGCTTTTGTTGAAGATGGTTGTATAAGTAAAGCAGATGCAAACGTTTGCAAAATAAGCGTAAAAAGTAATAACCAAGAAACTCTGTTGCGAGATTTCATTTTCCTCACTTCATTTCCCCCTTTTAATGGTGTGCAAATTAGCGAAAGCGTTTGCACAAATGCTTTTAAGATAACGCTTTCATTCCTTTTATTATGCCATTTTTTTATGTATTGGAAATGAGTCCTTCGGCTGATAAAGTCTATCTTAAATGGGTATATTTTCATATTTTTCAGATAATGGACTATTAGGAGAAGATTGTGCAGAGTTAGACTGGTAAGCTTTCAGAACCAATTTTCTTCTTTGATGAATGGTTGTTGCTTTCAAACCCTTGTCTCCTTTGACAGTTGATTGGAGTGGAAGATGCGAGCCTCCTGCGGGACAGGTGGGCAGTCCGAAAAGTGGAAGTGGCTCGTCAAGTCCCGACAAGCAAAAGGTGAATGGACAAGGAAGGCGTTCTTTGCCTTCATGGTCTATTTAACTTTTGACCTCGAGGGGCTAGCCACTGCAACTAGACAGGTGAGACACTTAAACGTGAAACGTTCGAATGTGGCTCATCGCCTGCCCCGTGGAAAGCGAGCAACCTGGAACGGAGATCAACTCTCACATAAAGCCCAAAATAAAAACCGGGTCCTCTCTGGAAGGTAGAGGCCCGGCATTTCTTTTATCTTATTCAGCTGACTCTTCCGTTGATTCCTCATCTGTTGAAGTTTCTTGTTCAGTAGAACTATCTTCATCTGTCGTTGTCTCTTCGTCTTGAGTCTCAGATTGCTCTGTGCTTGTATCTTCTTCAGTATTTGTGTCTTCCGCGTTGCTACATGCAGTGATCAAAAATATTGCCAAAAGAGATGCTCCGATTTTAGCCAAAAACGTTTTGCTCATTGTTCAATTGCTCCCTTCGGATTTTCAATATGATTTTTGCATGAGTATGGGATTTCTCTGTCCCTGTTCAGAATATATCATGAAAAAAACCCGAAAAGACGCAATTTACCAAGTCATAACCAACACTTTACAATTCTAAAATCAGCTTTATATGAACTTAATAATCAAACATCATAATGCAGCACATATTGCGGCCCAACTGGACCAGGTTTGATCTGGCCACGATCTACAAAACCTACTTTTTCATAAAGCTTTTTTGCAAGATCGTTTTTGAAGTTTACAGCTAAAATGAGCTCGTTTACTTCGGGAAAGTGGTCAGAAACAAACTGAGGCATCTGTAACATCGCATCTTTTGCGAAACCTTTTCCTTGTTCGGGGTGATTGATGGATAATGCACGAATCACCATTGCGTTCGGGTTTGCAGTAAAATCTCCAATGTTTTCACCCTTATGCAGAACGAAAAAACCAACTGTTCTACCGTTAGCTTCAATAACCACAGGATGACGCCCAGGATCTTCTTCACATTTCTTTAAAGCTTCATTCGGCATGGCCGTGAATTTTTCTTGCTCAGGAGGTAAATGAAAGGCGAGTAAGGCTTCTTCATGTATTTCATTACAAAATGTTAGTCGTGTGTTTGTCATCTATGTAACTCCTGTTTTTAGTTTATTGAGTGACGAGTGATTCTGCAGCTTCCAGCCAAGTTTTTGCCATAAGTTCGTTCCCTTTTCTTCTCATATGTACACCGTCTGTCGTTAAGGACACATCTGGCTTTTTGGTTAAGTGATTGATAAAGACTTCATGTGTGGGTACGAGCACGGCATCGAATTCTTTTGCTAAATTACGAACAACTTCCACATACGGGATCAACAGCTGGTTACCTTGGGACTTTGTGTTTTCTTTTATGATCGTTGGTTCCATAAGGACAAGTTTTGTTTTTGGTGAAAGTTTAGATAACAAACCGCGGTACACCTCTTCAAATCGAGAAACATCCACCTGCTCCAATTGAGGGCTGTCGAGCTGTCGCCACACATCGTTGATTCCGATCGATACGGATAGCAGATCAGGCTCTAAGTCGATTACATCTCGCTGCCAACGAAAGTCGAGGTCTGTTACGCGATGTCCGTTCACCCCTTTATTGATCACCGTTATTTCCTTTGGTAAGACATCTTTAATCATGCGAACGTACCCATCCCCAAGTCGATCTGGATCTGTGTTTTTATTTGAAGCTGTGATGCTGTCTCCGATAAAAATAATCTTCATAACCATTTCCCTCCCTGTTCTCTTTATTCTATTTTATCATGTTGAAGCGAAATGTTAGGTTTTAGAGGATTTTACATTCTTTCTTTGAATATCTATAAAAAATCCTTTTTTAAGGAGGGTAAATCATGCTTGAAACAGCGGTTCAGCAGCCTAAAACGTTAGGTCAAACGGAAATGAGACCGTCATACCGAATGGATTTGCGCCAGTATCGAGACAGGAAAGAATATGAAAAGTTTGTAAAAGTAAATACGGTGAACGATTGGTCCACTGTGACGTGGAAAGATATTGGCAAACCGTATGAGGTAACTTCTTTTTCAAAAGAAAAAACAGAGTGGGAACAGACGCACGGTGAGATGCTTCCGGTTCATATATCCTGGACGATATTCAACCAGTCGTTTCACGAATGGTTCTCTAAGGATGTACCCGCTGAGATTGGTGATAAAAAGAGTGCTTTTTTTAAAAGTTTAACAAGCTTCAAACCTAGCGAAGTAAAGACGGCACTCGGTGATTATGTGCGAATCCACCTCTGGAATTATGTGCACCGTATTCAGGATGGCATCTGGGATCCGCGCGGAAAGAGAGCTTTGTTTGAGGGACTGGACGTTGATAAGCCTCGCATTCTATTTTTGGGTGCTGCTGAAGGATATGAGGCGATGCAGCTATCTGCGATGTATCCTGACGGTGAAGTGGTGATGGTGGATTATGACCCGTTCTGTCGAGATGCACGGTTTGCAGAGTTTCCTAAATCTTATCCGTTTTTGGGGAAAAATTCACGAACAGGTGGAGATAAAGTTTATTATAAAGACGACTTCACTATTTCGTATGTCGTGGATGATATCCGCAATCTGCCATATGGCAAAGAGTTCGATATCGTGCTCAGCGTCGGGTTGTTAGAGCATTTTCCTGACTCTATGAAAGCCGAAGTCGTTGAGTGGCATCGAAAATTCTTGAAACCAAGCGGCTATATCGTGATGACAACACCTCGTGCGCAAATGCGTTCCAAGCTGTATTACGAGATCATGGCGGATGTGATGAACCATACGTACCGCGAGCTGATGACATTAGAGCAGATGGGACTGTATCTGCATGAAAATGGACTGGAGATCATGCGCCATGGGTACATCAAAGTACACAACGGAATCGTGGCGAGGGCGAAATAGTCTGGAAACCTGGAGGATGCTCCAGGTTTTTTATTTAGAGTGAGTTGGAAGGTTTCCTGTTAGCAAGTTCTCTAATGAAGTGTGATCAAGCAGATTGGCAACAACATCGCGAACGAGGCGCCATAACGGCTGTAACAGACAAGCTTTATCTTCAAGCGGACAATATTCATACGCCGTAACGCTCACACAGCTCATCGGGGCTAGCGGTCCTTCTATATCACGAACAACTTCACCAATACAGATTTGTGAAGGTTCTCTTTTAAGTGTATAACCCCCACTTGCCCCTCTCTTGCTTTTCACATAGCCTAAGTTTTTTAAAAGTAACAGAATCTGTTCCAAGTAATTCGAAGGAACAAGGGTCTCTCTTGCAATTTCCTTTGTTTGAACGAGATTTGGGTATTGTGCACCTAACACGATCAACGCTCGAAGCGCATACTCCCCTTTGCTCGAGATTTTCATAAACCCTCCCCCTCCCATCTCTATCACTCTATGGTTAACCGTTCGATTTATTCCATGATCCGTCCATTTATTATGCATTGCCGTTACGCTTGTCCCTTAAACCTCATACCTTATATAAAGGCGACTTCGTTTATCAACAATGTCGTCAAAGGCAGTAAAGGGGAAATGGAAGTTGGATTTTATACAAAAAATTGAGCGTGTATTTCGCACGTTCTCAAACATAGATAAAACAAATGCTGAGGACATCATGCTACAGCTCTCTCCTACTCTTCAAGATGTAGAGAAGCATCTATCAACTCCACAGGATTTGGAATACGGAAGGAATGTTCTGTTTAAGAATGAACGTGTTGAGGTGCTATTAGTCTTTTTACCTACTTTTTCAAAAACACTCGTACATGATCACGGGTTCTCTTCAGGATGGATTTATGTTGTGGACGGTTCTGTGTTGAATCTTTTGTATATGAAGGGAAAAGATGGTGTGAAGTATGAGAGAAATGAATTTTACCAAAAAGGTGAGCTATTTTCAGTGGAGGGAGATACGACACACGCCATGTACAACCCTTCATTCTCAGCCACGGTGACGCTTCATATCTATTCTCCTCCACTAGGGACAGGACAGGTGTACAAGCCGCATGAATAACTATGGTGAATCATTTATTCATAGCTTAAAAGACTCTCGTTCGGTGTGGCTGAACGGCAGTGTGACAGATGTTACGACAGATCCTCATTTTGCTGGGACATTATCTACGATCAGCTCTTTATTCGCTATGATGGATCGTGCTGAGCATCAGGATAAGATTAGCGTAGTGCAGCGTGTTAGAGAGCAACAGCAGCGCATACACACGTCTTTTTTAGTTCCTCATTCACAGGATGATCTGCTAAAAAGAAGAATCGCTTTCGAGACGTGGAGCAGAGCGACTTCAGGCGTGATGAGCCGTTTATCCGATTATGCTAGATCTCGTTTAACAGGATGGTACGGAAACCGGTTCGCATATGACACTTTTGATAAGCATTTTGCTGAAAAAATTAAAACGTATTATGAAACAGCTGGAGTCGAAAATCTTTTTCTAACGGTTGTTCAGCGTGATCCGCAGATTAACCGGGGTGTGAGTGGCGAGGTTCTTGCCGAAGAACTTGGACTTCTCCGTATCACAAGAAAAACAAGCGAAGGGGTTTATGTGAGTGGAGGCAAGATGATTGCTACTGCCGCTCCGTATTCCAACGATCTTATCGTGTTTCCTATCGCAAAGTGGGGTGAAAAGGAGAAGGCGTTGGCTAGTGCGCTTATCGTTCCGGCAAACAGCAAAGGCTTGCATATGATCTGCAGAGCGGGATTTGATTCTGGGAATGTGGCGCGTGCTGATTATCCGCTTAGTTCTGCTTTTGATGAGATGGACGCAGTTCTGATTTTTGATGATGTTCTGATTCCTTGGGAAAGAGTATTATTGTATGAAAATCCTGATGCGGTTTGGCAGTTTAAAAATGATCCTGTCGCAAACGCTCTTGCCTATCATCAAGCGATTGTTCGTCTTCAAGTAAAGTTGGAATTTACTGTTGCGATCGGGCACGCCATTGCAGAAAGTATCGGAGCCAATCAATATCTCCACGTACAGGAAAAATTAGGTGAACTCCTTATGCAGAGTGAAACGATTAAAGGGCTTGTCATTGCGAGTGAATCGGCGGGTAAGTGTAATGATCAAGGCATTTTTCTGCCTCACTTTTCTTTTATTGAAACAGCAAGAAATCTCGGTACCGCTTATTATCCGCGCGCGATTGAATTGTTGCAGCTGATTGGAGCAGGAGGATTCATTCAAACGCCTTCTATTATCGCCGACTTTGATGGACCAATCGGTCACCTGTTGGAAAAGTATTATAAAGGTAAGAACGTTGATGCGGTGGAGAAGACAAAGTTGTTTAAATTGGCGTGGGATTTAATAGGAAGTTCGTTAGGCTCAAGGCACGAATTGTACGAGCGCTTCTATGCGGGCGATCCAATTCGGAATAAAGCGGCTCAGTATGCAGGATCTGATAAAGCGGCTCTTATGAAGATGCTTGATTTGTATTTGTGATAGTTGATGGTGTATATACGGTCTGGTGTAACAATCTCGGCAACTTATTATAGTCGTAATATGTCGAAAATCGGATAAATAAATTTATACACGGAAATATTGGGCTTAAACCCGAAATTAATGAGCTTATCTGCGGATATAAATGGAATTACCTCGTAATTATTAAACAGCAATCGTCTTGTGCGAACATAAAGGTAAAGTACCGTTTCCACAAGTACACTGCATCAAAATATTTAACTATTTTTCAGCTCTGATTTTGAATAGTTGTGCCTTTCAACAAGAATTCCTTAATTTCTGAAACAGAGTTAATAATTTTTGTAGGTTTTATAGCCGTAAATTCTTCCACTGAACCATAACCGTATGTAACTCCTATTGAATCGATACCCGTGTTATGCGATGATATCATGCTTTCTGTCACCAATCATGATAAATGATCCCTTTGGTTGATCGCTGTAATGGTGAAGGATGTGCTGGATGATCTCTGTTTTGCTCGTACTTGTTCCGTCGAGATTGCTACCAACGATCAGATCAAAATGGTGATGAATGTTGAAGTATTTTAAGATTTCTTCAGCAAAGACAGTTGGTTTTGAAGTTGCAATAACTAATGTGTGGCCATTATCACTCAATTCTTGAAGAAGTGACGGTATATGTTCGTAAAGTGTATTCTCGTACATGCCTTTGTCTATGAATCTTTCACGATAGTGTGTGATAGCAGTTTGAATCTGTGGTTCGTCAAAGGAGTAAAATTCTAAGAAAGATTGTTGAAGCGGCGGTCCAATAAAAGATTCTAAGTAATCAAGGTTATTCTCTGTGATACCCATTCTTTTCAGGGCGTATTGAACAGATTTTGTAATACCTATTTTAGGATCAGAAAGAGTACCGTCTAAGTCAAACAAGATATATTCATAATTCTTCATCATGATATATGCTCCTTCACAGCCATATTTTGAAAGCTCAAAATAAAAATAGCATAAAAAGAAAGCTTGAAATAGGACATACACCCTAAGGGAATGCTCCATTTCAAGCTTTTATAATAATTGTGTGGGGTCAGACCCCTATTTGCCTAGTGCGAAGGTGATCTCGACTTCACAGGCTACTTGGCCATCAACGGTTGCGATTCCTTTTCCTTTACCGATCGAACCGCGCACACGTGTCATCTCAACTTCAAGACGAAGCTGATCGCCTGGTACGACTTGCTTTTTGAAGCGGCAGTTATCGATGCCTGCGAAAAATGCTAGACGTCCGCGGTTTTCTTCTTTTTTCAGCATCGCGACTGCACCTACTTGTGCGAGTGCTTCCACGATTAATACGCCTGGCATAACCGGGTACTCTGGGAAGTGGCCGTTGAAGAATTCTTCGTTTGCTGTAACGTTCTTGATTCCAACAGCGCGCTCTCCCTCTTCTACTTCTAAGATGCGGTCGATCAGCAAGAACGGGTAACGGTGTGGAATGATTTCTTTGATTTCTTCGATCGTTAACATATACAAACATCACCTTTCACTTATGGCTTCTAATTTATTTTAATTATACTTGGTATTGTTACCTGGTACTAATTTTACATCAAAAGAAAACAATGACTATCATGCCATGTCATTGTTTTTTTTATTATATCTTTACGCATCTTTTTCTACAAGGTCGATGATGTGTGTCCATGTTTCTTTTTCAAACACGTTCATCGGCTTACCGTCACCGATTACGCCATAGCCAACCATCGTACCAACAGCAAAACAGACGATGATTCCGCAGACAAGAAGCAGAAGACGCAGCCAGATTGGAAAGCTTCGTTTCGTTCGGCGTTGGTACCACTGTTTCTTCTCTTCTTTAGAAGACGTTTCTTTCTCTTGGTAACGTTGTGTTTTCGATTTTTCGTTTTTATTCAACTCTTGCATCTTATTCGTCATACAAACCTACCTCATTTAGCGAAGCCCGTTTACTAACCCCATCATCTGGTCAGCAATTGTAAGAGAACGCGCATTAAATTGATAAGAACGCTGTGTTTGAATCATTTCCGTCATCTCCGTGGAGATGTTTACATTCGAGGATTCGAGTGCACCTTGCTGAACGAAGTTACCTGCTCCAGCATTTACTTCCTCTATCAGTTGATTCAACGGAATGTCCTGTGGCGCTTGCAAGTTCTGTCCAACAGATACCATCAACTGCGGCCGCACCATGTTCACAATCGCAAGCTGACCTGATTCAACAATCGCTCCATTATTTAACGTTACCGAAACTTGGCCGTTTTGTCCAATGGTAATTTTGCTATGGTCAGCCGGAATCGTAATCGGTCCATCTACACCCATTACTTTATTGCCTTCTGATGTAACAAGTTCCATTTCATTAGCGTTGTTAGCAGACGGTGACAGATAGAACGCGCCGTCTCTCGTGAACTGTAACGATTCATTACCGTTGTTATCTATTGCCGATACCTGAAAATAATAGCTAGGCTGCGTGAGTGCTACATCAAGAAGTCGTCCAGTTTGCTGCAGCGTGCCCGCTTCTAAACTAAGTGCAGTTGAAGAAACACGCGCACCGCTGCCAAGTCGAATTCCGTTCGGCGTTAGACGGCCCGCTTCTGTCGGATTCAATGCTTCACTATTGATCTGCTGAAAAAGAATATCCGAAAATTGAGCCTCACGTCTTTTATAGCCGTTCGTCGTGCTGTTCGCCATGTTATTTGAGATGGTATCGAGCTTGTGCTGCAGCTGACCCATCGTTACTGCTGCTGAAATCATAGACTGGTTCATGTTAGATCCCCCTAGCCGATTCGGCCTATTTCATTCGATGCTTTTTCCATCGTTCGGTCGTAAGCTTGAAGTACTTTTTGGTTGGCTTCAAACGCACGGTAAGCCGTCAGCATCTCTGTCATCGTCTGTTCCGTGTTCACGTTCGACCGTTCAACAAACCCTTGTTGCACGTTGTACGTGATGTTTGGATTCCCAAGAGCACTTGGCGCATTCCCGTTTCCATCCAGTCTGAACAACCCTGTGCCTTCTTTTACAAGATCGTTAGGGTTCGTGATGTACGCAACATCAATCTGTCCCGCAACTGCACCGTTATCAAGCACCGTACCGTCTTTGTTCACTGTAAAATTATCGCTTCTCACCGTGATCGGGTTGCCATCTGTTCCAAGCACATAATACCCTTCCGGCGTTACAAGACTACCTTCTGCATCAACTGAAAAATGGCCGTTTCTCGTAAAGCGTTCTTCTCCGTTTACGTTCAATCGGAAAAAGAGTCCGCCCGGCTTTCCTGTTTCTGGGTCAAGTGGAACTTGTCCTTGAAGAAGCGCCAGATCTGTTTTGATCCCGGTCTCGCGCATGTCACCTTGCAGGAAATTAGGCGTCGTTTCCTGCACGTATACACCTGTTGAGAGTGCCGCTGGTCCGATTGGGTAGTTGTTCGGTAGCTTCTTACCGTTCATCTCAGTCTCCCCCATATGCTGAAGCAGCATCGTTGGGAACGTGCGCAGACTCGCATTGTCCGCTTTATATCCAGGCGTATTCGCATTCGCCATGTTGTTCGTTAAAATTTCTTGTTTGCGCTGCTGTGCTAGCATGCCAGCTGCAGCATTATAGAAGCCTCTTAACACGGAGTATTCCTCCTGTATTTGTAATCTGGACACAAAATGTCTCTTCCGTTTTATCGACAGTTTTTTACAATTATTAATAGTTTTCTTCAAAAATTGTGAGATTCCTTTTTTAAATGAGGTATTTGTACCCATTCTCTTTCCATACTAAAAAAAGAGGAAATGGCGATTAACTCCCAGCTCCTCTAACTGCCTATCTACTATTTAACGGTTAAAAATGAGTAAACGATAAAAAACACGGCCATCTCAATCAGTACGATTAGCCCGCTTACTGGTAAAAGCAAGCTACTTGTCCAAAATATCCCGAGAAGGCCCAAGAATAAGATTAAATGCTTAAAGCCTAAACGATCTTCAGTAAACCTGTATTTATGAAAGACGATACTTGTGCCTCCAAAATAAATAAGACTTGCTCCAAATGAGAAGTTGACCAAGAAGGTAGAATCAACTGGATGAATGTAAGACAGCTGAATGGTTGAAGCGAGTAAACTAAGCGCCATAAAAATGACAAGGTGGCCATAGATGATGATTTGACCCGATGTTCTGCTTTCTTTATCAATTTTTTTCTCTAAATTATCGAAGTACTGCCACCAAAGAGCAATAACGAGAACAAATGATGCCACTAGCGCTGTTATTCCTGAAAAGATGCTGTCTTTTACCTTTACAATGACTATAATGCTTACGATGAACTCCCCTAATAAAATGAGGGTTAACAAACCAAATCTCTCTAGAAGATGCGGTGTATTTATTGGCACTTTCTTCAGGTGTTTGTGACCCAAAAGCGGTATGATTGTATCGATCGCTATCCCCAAGTACAACACCAAGTATCTGACTCCACCGTCAAAGAAAAGAGAGCATAATGAGATAAGTGCTCCAAATAAGAAACCTCTTCCTAAGAACTTAGCCACAAGTTTTCTTTCTCCATATTCTTCAGAAGCAGAAATAAAATACTGAATTGCCGTTATAAAACGAATTCCTAGATACCCTGTTAGAAAAGGCAGATAATAGGGATCAAAATCAACGGATAAACTCGCTGTCATAACAATAATGAAAAGCATCTGTATAACCATAAACATCCTTTGTAACATACTATCGTCCCCGTACCGGTTGATATACAATGTTTGCCCAACCCAAGCCCACCAAATTGGTACAAAGATTAAAACAAACTTTAATAGATAACTTGAAGGAATCACACCTTCTTCCAGGTGCAGCAAAATATGCGTTACCTTTGCAATCGCAGCGACAAATATCAAATCGTTAAACAACTCTAACCAAACTACTTTTTTATGCGGCATGATCTACCTCCGGCTCAAAATATCACTTTAACAACATTCAAATTTTCTTCCTGACTTTATTACCAATTTTACCATTTTTTAATCTCGGTTCGTTTCACGATACACAAAAAAAAACGCCACCCAATACGGGCGACGTTCGCTTCATTAAAATACTTTTCGTTTTGCGATTTTATCCATATGTTCAAGCATCAAGCCTGTTCCTTGAGCGACTGCTCGCATCGGCTCTTCTGCGATCAATACAGGTACTTTCAATTCATCTGCAAACAGCTGGTCGATTCCGTGAAGAAGTGCTCCACCACCTGTTAGCATGATTCCACGGTCGATGATGTCAGCGGATAATTCCGGCGGCGTTTTTTCTAGAACGCTCTTTGCCGCTTGAACGATAACCATTACTGGCTCCATCAATGCGCGTTGGATTTCTTTAGATCCTACTGTAATCGTACGTGGAAGTCCTGATACCATGTCTCGGCCACGGATCTCGAGCTCCTCGTCGCGCTCGTAAACGGTAGCGACGTTCAACTTAATGTTTTCAGCTGTACGTTCACCGATCAACAGCTTGTACTCTTTTTTAATATATTGAAGGATTTCAGTATCGAACTTGTCCCCAGCCATCTTAATAGAAGAGGACGTAACGATATCTCCCATGCTCAAGACCGCAATGTCCGTTGTGCCACCACCGATGTCCACAACCATATTGCCGCTCGGCTGGAAGATATCCATCCCCGCCCCAATTGCAGCCACTTTTGGCTCTTCTTCAAGGAAAATATGTTTTGCTCCGCACTTTTGCGCAGCTTCTCTGATCGCTTTTTGTTCAACAGACGTAATGTTCGTTGGTGTACAGATCAAGATTCTAGGCTTGGCAAACATGCCTTTTACGTTAATCTTATTAATAAAATGTTTTAGCATCTGCTCAGTTACTTCAAAGTCAGCGATAACGCCGTCTTTTAACGGACGGATCGCCACGATGTTTCCAGGTGTACGGCCTACCATTCGGCGGGCTTCTTCTCCTACTGCGAGTGCTTTTCCGGTATTCGTGTCGATCGCAACGACAGATGGCTCATCGAGTACGATCCCTTTTCCTTTTACATAAATCAGTACATTAGCGGTACCAAGGTCAATTCCAACGTCCCTTGAAAACATGTTATATCCTCCCTGTTAACATCCATACGATATAATGACATTTTTAGTAAAAAATCGAAGTTCTATCCAATTTATCATTATATCACAAGTCTGTCGAACAAGGTGAAATATTGTCAAAAATTAATTATTTGGCATTGGAACGATGCGGCACATCATGTAATATCGTTTCATCTAACATCCTTACATCTCATAAACTTACTGAACAACTTCCTCTGTGCCTTTTTTGTACTTTACGCGAGTCGCTTCTCCACCTCTCAAGTGGCGGATGGACTTATGGTATTCGAGGATCTCTTTTACGTTGTTTGCAAGATCAGGATTAATTTCAGGCAGCCGCTCGGTGAGGTCTTTATGCACCGTGCTTTTGGAAACCCCAAATTCTTTTGCGATCATGCGGACTGTTTTTCTTGTCTCCACGATATACCGTCCTATCTTGATGGTTCGCTCTTTGATGTAATCGTGCACACCACTCGCCTCCCTAAAATGGATGTGAGAGATGCGATAGAGACTTGTATGAACAAGCTACGTGACAAGTTTCGTTGTCATCTTCGGCTTATAAGTATTGCTTCCATTCCCCTTTTTCCACCGCAGCCATAGTACGATTTCTCACCGCTCACCCTCAATTGAATTATTGTAGGTTTTGTAACATCTTATTAACCAAGTTTTCGTTATATGCCTAAATCTCAACTGGGACAAGGGGAAATGTCCATATTTGTGAAAAAACCTGCATAAACAGTTGGAAAATTAAGTTATTTAAGTGATAAGGAAGAAGAAAATAATTTTTACGGTACGTGTTTTTATATGTATTACGCGTTCACCGCTAAACTTGCTTTTTTCACCGGTAAAACGCTCGTGACCACCTGAGAACTGCCTCGTTACACCGGTGATGCAATCGTGACCACCTGAAAAGAGGAGTTTTTCACCGAGAAGTGGTCACATCTGTCTAAAAAAACAAAAAAACTGCCTCGATTGAACCGAGACAGCCTTATTTTTGCAATTATTCGCTAGCGCCAGAGTCGTCTGCTGCAGGAGCATTCGTATCTTCGGCTGATTGAGATGATGATTCTTGCTCACGGTTGGCATCTTTGCCATCCTTCGTGTCTTTCGTATCTTTTGTACCTTTAGAATCTTTTGTGTCCTTAGAGTCTTTAGACCCTTTGTCTTCAGACTTTGGTGCTGACTTCTTTTCTTCAGCAGGCTTTTTCTCTTCAGCTTTCTTCTGCTCTTCTGCTGCTTTTTTCTCTTCTGCTTTTTTCATCTCTTTACGAGAGTCATCCACAGCGGATGCTAATTGTGCAACAGATTGATCCCAAGCCATTACTGGATCGACTGCTTCTCCGTCTTTACGAACTTCGAAGTGTGCGTGGATCTTCGCATCTGTATCGTATGCGTTCTCACCAGCTTGTCCTAAAACTACGCCTTGCTTCACTTGGTCACCTTGCTTTACAGATACAGAAGCAAGAGAGGAGTAGTGCGTGACAACACCTTTGTCGTGTTTTACTTCAACAACGAACCCTAGTGCAGGATCTTTAGAAACTTTTACAACGCTACCGCTCAATGCTGCCGTTACGTCGAATGCTTTGTTGTCAGCAGTCGCTAGATCGATACCGCGGTTTTGGTAGTAGATATTGTTATAGAATACAAGAGCTGCTTCTTGTTCTTGAGCTGGAGCTTCTGGGCTAAAGAAATCTTTTACCACTTCAATGGCTTCAGGGTCAGAAACGGGCATTTGGAAAACTTCTTTTGTAAGGGATACAGGCACTGCTGCTCCATTGTCCTCTAATGCGCTATCTGGAGTATTATTATTCTCCGTATTCTTCGCATCGTTTTGATACCATAGAACAGAAGTTAGAATGACTGCTGCAAAGCTTAAATATACTGCAGGATAAACCCAACGTTTTTTCATAGCACTCTTACCTTTCATCGGTACTGTTTTTTTGTTTTGTTTTTCTTCTTCTTTCATTTTTCATCACCTCAGCAACAAGTTTGAACAGAATTCTGAAAATATATACTTTAGTGCAAAACTTTTTTGAAAGTTTCTTTCGACAATACAAAAAACCGCTGAATGCCTGATGACATCTAGCGGTTTCAATCAAAACATAAAGAGGGGGTCTGACCCGGGTCAGACCCCCTACAATTTAGACACAATTCACTGAGGCTGGTACGCGAGACCCTTATCAGCAATCGGTTTATAATCCGCAATCTCAATCCCCTTGTAATAGTGATTCACGATCTCTTTATACGTCTTGCCTTCCTTTGCCATTCCGTTCGCGCCGTATTGGCTCAGCCCCACTCCATGACCATAGCCGCGTGTAGTTACGGTAACTTGTTTTCCTTTTTTCTTCATCTCGAAATCCGTCGAACGCAGCTCAAGCTTCTCTCGTACTTCTTTTCCAGTGAACTCTTTTTTACCGATCGCCCATTTGCCGATTCGTTTTCCGCTCGTTGTGGCAACTACTTTCCCGATCTGACCGTCCTTCGTTAAGGAAACGCCTAGCTTCTGCTCTACCGTGCTGACTGGCAGCTGGATGGTCTCTGTGTATTTCGGAGACTCTTTTTTATCCCATGGACTTTCTACACTTCGTAAATATGGATATTCGTTCTTCCAATAATCCTCGGAATTGACAGTAAACCCGTTGCTTGTGGAAAAGAAACTCGCTTGAATCGGATCTCCTTCATACGTTAAGATCTGTCCTTTAGTCTCTGAGACAGCCTTGATGATCTTCTCTATCTTTTGATTGAAGTCATCCCCCCAAAGGGTCTCTAACTCTTCGTTTCCTTTGTACACTTGATGCATCACCGTGTCTGAGACGACCGCTCCTTCTGGCAGACTATCATCTTTGCCGCGGTTTAGTAGAGCTTTGACAATAAACGTTCGTGCAGTTAACGCTTGTGCTTTTAGCGCCTCTAACTCGAAGTCCGCTGGCATTTCAGAGGCTACCACGCCAGCCACATACTCTTCTAACGGGATGTTCTGAACCGTATCCATCGATTTTCTGAAAACAGGCACGACGATGTCTGAATGAGGAACTTCTAAAGCTAGCACTCTCTCAGATGGACGCGCAGCTTTCTCTTCTTTCCACTCGGGAGGTGCTGAGGAAAATGGTAGTACGAGTATCGTCGGGAGAAGGACGATGATAGCGACAAAAATAGCTAGAATCCAAATCAGCGGCTTGATATTTACATTCACGGTTCCAATGCCCTCCTAGATTGTTATCTACCATACAACTTATACAAAAAGAGGGGCATTTAGAACTCGAAACTAGCATTTTTACAAATGAATACACCTCACTACATTCTACATTTACAAGTTTTACTTCAGGGACTGATACAGGCCATCCGCCGCATAAAATAGAGAGATGAAATGCTTGAAAGGGTGAACAGCATGGACAGTTTTCAGCCTCCTGTTTTGGTTCGTACGCTCACGTATGCACCTGGCAATATTAAGATTTACTACCCGCGGATCGAAGGCAAAATTAACCCTCGTATTCAGCAGCAAGTAAATCGAGGGATCGTTCAGATCAACGAGCAGCTTGCGAATTACCAGAACCCCGAGGCTCGTCCAGGCATGTATGGAGAGTTTGCTGTGAAAACGAACGAAAAGAACATCTTGAGCATCGGTTTCTTAAATTTTGCTTATACACCCATGGCAGCCCATGGCATGACGTATATCAAATCGGAAACGTGGGATCTTTCTACAGGGAAAACGTATACGTTAAAAGATCTGTTTAAACCGGGAAGCAATTATGTGGAAGTCATCAATCGTCATATTCACGAACAGCTGAAATTACGCCAGATTGACACACTCGAACCATTTAAAAGCATCCGGCCGGATCAAGATTTTTATATCGCTGATAAGTCGCTCGTGATCTATTTTCAGCTTTACGAGATCACCGCTTATGTATATGGATTTCCCATGTTTCCTATCTCTGTTTTTGATCTACAGAATATCATTGATGAGAACGGACCACTTGGTAAAATGGCGGTGAATGGTCTATAACTTAGCTATGAAAAAACTGCACCACCAATTGATAGCGGTGTCTACAAATTGAGGTGCAGAGCATTTTAAAAGTTGGCTGTTTTTATCCATTTATATATAAACGAAAATTTATCTTAAAAAACCTCAACATAAATACGTATGATTCCAGCCTTATTTTTTTGAAACATACAGCTTTTTACCTTGATCAACAGTTGCTAAGTAAACAGACTCTACGCAATCCACTTGATGTGTCTTCAAGTTTTCTTTTAGCCAAATCAAATCTACGTTTGCTGTTTTAAGATTCTCTTCAAAAAGTTTCCCATCATTTATCACCACTAAGGGAATGTCAATTGGAGAAACTGCGGTTTTCATATCTGACGCAGTAACTGGATCGTATGCACTGTATTTCATAATGCTCAGCTGACCGTTCGGCTCCAACATGCAGTACCTAACTTCGGATATATCAAAAACTTTTCTAATTCTAAGCTCAGCTAGCAAGAGATCAATATTCATAAAGTGTTTTCTTAAATGTTTCCTGACGATTTTCCCATCATCAATAAGCAGCAATGGTTTTCCGTTAAAAAAATGAGCAAAAGACCTGCTCTTTAAAGAAATCATACTGAGTGCGGTATGCCAGAAGAAAAGCGTTAATATAGGGGTGATCGTCCTTGTAAAAGTCACATCCCCTTCTAATAAGGGAGATACAGTAAGGGCTCCTAATATCCAGATCAACGCAAAGTCAAAGGTCGTCATTTGGCTAAAGGACCTTTTCGTTACAAACCTTCCAACCAAGAAGACTATAACCCCTACAAGGATTGTTCGAATAACATACCCCATCAATGTTATATCTTTTAATTCACCAAAAACTTGAGGCATCTTAAACCTCCTGCCGGTTTATGTAAAGTGTTTTCTCAGGAGTTAGAATCCCAACGAAAACATCATTTATCGCTTGAATATCAAGTATTTGTAACTGCTCGTTTAACCAATCATGGTCAAGGTTGTTTTTCTTTAGCACCTGCTGATCCACTTTCCCTTCATAGATTAAAAGCTGAGACAGCTCATTTGAAGTCGTTGGTATACCCAAAGAAGATTTAGTTACGGGTTGGTCTTTATTGTCGATAGCAACACTAAAATCACCGGTTGTTTCTGCTACTAGAAACTTCACTTTTTCAAGATTAAAAGCATCTTTCACTCGTAAAATGGAAAATACATTATCAAGGGTTAGCCTCGTTTTCTTTAAATTTCCCTTTATGATTTTACCGTTTTTTACGATAATAGTAGGTGTTTGCGATACAATCGACGGTAGCTTAAGGTACCCGAAGTAAGTAAAACACAGCATAAAAATGGTATAAACAATGATTATTGCAAAAGCATCGATCGGTCTTGAATCAGGAACTACGATTCGAGTAGCTGAAATATGACTGATTCCAGCTGCCATGATGAAATTATAAGGAGTTGTAATAGCATTCTGCTTAAAACCCATTGCTTTATCAGACGCGAATAACAAAAAATAGAGCAAGGAAGTTCTAAAGACTTGTTCAATAATACTTAAATCCTCTGCTTCAAATAAAACATGTTTCAAATCCATATTTCATCTTCCTTTATTGGTGACCGAGTAAATTTATAACTACAGGTTAAACTTCCCAATTCTCCTAATAATTATTTGATAACGATAAAAAACCCCGATCTCCAAACTCAGAGATCAGGGTTTTTGCATGTTAATTTTAGTTTACACCAATCGCATCATACGATTTTTTAACTGCCGCTACTTCTGGAGATGTTGCTCCATAAAGGTCAGACGCAGATTGAACGAGAGCCGCTCTTGCTTGGCTGAAGTTTGAAGAAGCTGTTAAGTACACCGTGTTCGCTCGGTAGTAGATCGCCCCTACTTTTTGGTTGCCGATTGCCGGAACCGTTACACCATAATGCGTTCCACCGACTGCCAGCAAATATGCCGCTTTGTTGATGATACCGCTGTTGATGTGGACGCCACCATTATCACTTGTACCTGTGTAGCGAACAGAATAGTGGTCAGGATCACCGTACTTTGTCGGATCACTCATCGATCGAAGAGCATCACCGGCTTTATTTGGCGTGTAGATATCTTCACCGATCTCATAGTCTGGATTGTTGTTCGTGTGGTGCTCAACTAATGTACCAAAGATATCAGACAACGATTCGTTTAAAGCACCTGATTCGTTTTGATAAACAAGATCAGATGAAAAGTCTGTTACAGCATGCGTTAATTCATGCGCTACAACATCAAGACCACCGGATAATGAAACAAATGTTGTACCGTCTCCATCACCGTAAACCATCTGCTGGCCGTTCCAGAACGCGTTGTTGTAGTTGCGTCCGTAGTGTACCGTTGATTTTAGAGCAGCCCCCTTATTATCATAAGAGTTGCGGTTGAAGACTGATTTATAATAATCATAAGTGGCGCCTGCATAATAGTGAGCATCTACAGCAGCTCTGTCGTATGTCGCGTTTAGCTTATTATCCGCGTCTGCCCATAAAGTGCCAGGAAGCTGCTGACGGTTCTTCGCATCGTATGTAAATACACCGCCACCTCTCGTATTATCTTGTAGATAGTATGTTCCGCTAGACAATAATGTGTTTAGCGTTTTAGAGTCACCAAGTACTCCTGTTCCGGAACCAACAGCGTTTGTCCCTACTAATGAACCGCCGCCTGTTGGAGGTGCTTTTGTATCACCGTGAGCTTCATCTAAATCATTGTAAGAGTTTAGGATCTTGCCCGTTACAGCATCTACAAAATAGTTGTAGTTGCCCGGCTTAGGAGCTAAGAAGTTAAGGTTTACTAAATAGGCATATGCCGCTTTATCTCCTTCTGTATACACAACGAGATCAGATGTTGGATCTGCTTCATATTCTGGTGTAAAGCCCAAGTCTTTCACTGCAGCTGCTACCGCTTTAGAAGCAGGAATTTTTTTACCAAAGCCTAATCCAGGTTTACTTTTAAGATCAGGAGTAACTGTTCCTGAGAATACAACGAGCTCTCCCTTTTCGTTAACATGTGCTACTTGCGTGGAGCCCCAAACAGGAACACCTTTATAAGTTTGTTGGATTCGCACCAATTGTCTGCCTAACTCATCTTTTGTAACAGACTTAACCGTGAATGAATCCTCTGCTTTTTGAGTTCCTACTTTGAATGTTTTCGATTCTTTCTGAAGATAGTTGAATACCACTTCTTTTGCTGATTTTGAAGACGCCTCAGACAGTTTTCCAGAGACGAACGACGGTGTACCCGTTAAACTGTTCATCTTTTTAGTTGATAAAACATTAACTGGTGCCTCTGCTGATGCTTGTCCCGCTGCTAATGGACTTACTGCGAGTCCTAGTGCTAATCCCCATAGAGTTAATTGCTTTTTCATCCCTTCCCAATCCCCTTTGCTTCATGAATTTTAAAGCCAGTGGATTTATAATAGCACCTTTCGTTTTATTTTCAAACTATTCTTAAAATTTTGATTAATATGTACTAAAAGTAAAAATTTCATTCAAAAAACAGGTATTAGGAACTGTTTTTTTGTGTTCATTCGATTTAAAAGACAAAATTTCACCATTAAAAAAAGCTGGCTCCAAGAAGCCAGCTTTTACAGCTATTTCGATTTGCGGCCTTTAATAAAATTTAAAACAAAAACGATCAAAGCGATGACAAGTAAGATATGAATGATTCCGCCAGCTACTTTAAAGATAACACCTAATAACCAAAGTACGACTAATATTCCGATAATGGTCCAAAGCATGAGTTCGACATCCCTTCCATAAAATAAAAAAGTATAAGTATATGGTTTAGATTTCCCGAATACGCTTTGAATTAAACGGAAGTTGGTCCTAAAATCATGATTGTAGGTGGAAGTTAGGCATTTCCAGGTGGTTATTTATGAATCATCGGTGGTAATAGGATACGCACAGGTGAAACGACACACTTTTCAGGTGCTTATTACCTCTTTACCGGTGAACGTGTAACAAATATACAAACTCGTACCGTAAAACTTAGAACGCAGACGAAAAATAAAAAACCCTTTCTCATGATGAGAAAGGGTTCGCTCTAAATAATATTATGCTAAATTACTTTTTAATGATTGCTCTTTGGCAGGTGTTGTTTTCACATCTTCGTTTACACGCTCGATGTCAGCACCTAATGCAGCCAATTTCCCAGTGAAATCAACGTATCCGCGGTCGATGTGCTTCAGTTCAGTTACACGCGTGTAACCATCAGCGACAAGCCCAGCAAGTACCAAAGCAGCACCTGCGCGAAGGTCAGTTGAAGCAACCTCAGCACCTTGCAGATTTACAGGTCCGTTGATCACAGAAGAACGGCCTTCGATTTTAATATCACCATTCATGCGGCGGAATTCTTCCACGTGCATGAAACGGTTTTCGAATACAGTTTCCGTGATTACGCTTGTTCCGTTTGCACGAAGCAATAGCGCCATCATTTGCGACTGAAGATCAGTCGGGAATCCTGGGTGAGGCATTGTTTTGATATCAACAGGTTTCAGTTCACGAGGTCCACGAACACGAAGTCCGTTACCTTCTTCTTGAATCTGTACACCCATCTCTTCCATTTTTGCGATTAAAGGACGTAGGTGTTCTGCGATAGCATTTTCAACTAAAACATCACCTTGTGTAATAGCTGCTGCTACCATATACGTACCCGCTTCGATACGGTCTGGAACAACTGTATGCTCAGCACCAACAAGCTCTTCCGCTCCAACGATGCGGATCGTGCCTGTTCCTGCACCGATTACTGTAGCACCCATCGCGTTCAAGTAGTTAGCTAGACATACGATCTCAGGTTCTTTTGCAGCATTTTCGATGATAGTGGTACCTTCAGCAAGTGTTGCAGCCATCATGATGTTCTCAGTAGCTCCTACACTTGGGAAGTCTAAATAAATCTTTGCACCTTGCAAGCGGCCATCAATTTTTGCTTCGATAAATCCGTTCCCGATCTTTACAGTGGCACCCATCGCTTCAAATCCTTTAAGATGCTGATCGATCGGACGAGATCCAATCGCGCATCCTCCTGGAAGTGCGATACGAGACAATCCAACGCGAGCAAGCAATGGTCCCATTACTAGGAATGATGCTCTCATTTTGCGGACATACTCAAATGGTGCTTCTGTTTTCAACTCGCTTGTAGCATCAACAGAAATTTCACCGTTTTCAAATGCTACATCAATATTTAAATAACGTAATACTTCGTTAATCGTAAACACATCAGCTAGACTCGGCACGTCTTTAATTGTGCTTTTGCCTTTACTTGCTAAAATGGATGCTGCGATGACAGGAAGTACGGCATTCTTAGCTCCTTCAACTCGAACAGAGCCTTCTAACCGCCTACCACCACGGACAATGATTTTTTCCAACGATATTCCCCTCCGCGTCCAATTTGTATATTAATATTCAGACGTAATTATTGGTGTGCCAATTGTGACAGTTGTTCCGCTGCCCAATCCTTCAGATCGTAATGCCACCTGAAGATTCATTTTATGTTGATGACCGGTATAAATCGCTTGTTCCCACTGCTCAGTATATGCAGAAAGCGACACAAACGTCTCTTCTTTTAGTTCCTCGACAGAATCACCAGAAAAGGCGCGTACCAATTCATTTGCTTGCGAATACAAATCAACCATCATTTTATCACCGTATGTACCGGTAACACAAGAGAAAATTTTGGGATTTCCTCCAATTGATTGTTCAACCCGACTATCGATCAGGTTCTGGATTTCTTTCCAATTTTGATTTGCATTTACAAGTCCTTCAACCGCATAAATAAAATACGATGCAGATTGATCTTTTTGGGGGTATGTAATGACGGTCATTTTCTCTCTAACCCCAATATCATTACGCTCAAATAGTCCGGTCATTTTATAATGCCCGGCTTGATCTTCCGTTACCGCCCAGTTAAATTCAGGATAATTACGTTTAAGCTCTTCTGCTTTTTTTACATACCCTAGTCCTTTAGATGTAAAACCTGTTTGACCACGAAAATGCATAGTCCATTTGTCAGGTGTTGCTCCGCTGTCTTTTAGAACGTCTATTATATGTGTAACTTCATTTGTTTTTTCATCTGTTTTTGCATATCCAGAAGTAATCATAACTAATAGCAAAATCGCTGTAATCGTCATCGTCCATTTTTTCATTCCCCAGCACATCCTCTCTATTTCTCATTGTTGCCAATGAAACAGAGGATATCCGTGGAAGTTGTAGTCATATTCCGACAAGTTCACTACTTATGTAAAAGATATGGACTTATCCAAATAGCTGACTAAGATTTTTGGAATACTGTAGATACTTTAGAAAAAAATCGCTCGCGATGCTGGCTAAGCTGATCACTAGAAGTATGTATAACACTCTAGCTTGCATGACCTTCCCTTTTTTGATCCATTTATCAAAATGAACGGCCTGCAGTGCCCACCAAGAGATCACGAGAAACAATAGATGTACGATGATATGTAACAAAGCTTGTTGTCCGATTGGAATCATTTAAAAAGTCTGACCTCCTTATTACATATTTCGACATCTTAAGCATACGTCTTTCTCAATAATTTAGATAGATACTTTTTCCCTAGTAAGGGGTTGTGAAAGCCTTTTCTTTTAAGAAGTTCAAAAATTTGTAACGACTACTAAATGTAAGTCTCAGTTTATAGTCGTTTCACTATGATTAGACGAAACTAAACCGCAGAAGTTACGGTAGTTTTGACTCATTTTTTTTATCCAGCTGGATCCGACAAAAATATTATCAAATAAAACGAAAACCATTATATTCACATTATTCATGATATATTCACGTTAATTTCAATAATTCCGCGTTAACGCACCTTATATTCACTTTATTCTCGCCAATTTCACGTTAGCTGATTTCAATAAAAAAAGCTCATCAAGGTTCCCTCTCGCGGAAACCTCAATGAACTAGCTTTCATATATTCAACAATCAATGATCATGCGTATGAACTTCGGTTTCAATCTGCATAAAGAATTCGTTCACATCAAAATTCCCGTAAAAGAAATCGAGTGCAAGATCTGGCATAATGCCTAGAATGATAACCGATGCCGTACAGAATGCGAGTACGGCAGCCATTCCACCTGGGATTGAAACCTTCGTTCCATCACTGTCCCGGAAAAACATGATCGCAATGATGTTAAAGTAATACACGTACGACACGAGCGTGGTTGCCATCATAACAGCGGCTAGCCAATAATGTGCGGGATCGAGTCCAAGCGCTCCCATAAAGATTCCAAACTTCCCGATAAATCCTGCGGTGATCGGAATACCCGCTAGCGAGAGTATGAAAAATGTCATCGGAACCGCAAGCCACGGAGATCTTCGAAATAAACCACGGAAAATCCCGACATCAGCTGAGCCTTCTTGACTGCTTAATAGTTGAATGACCGTAAACGCGCCAATATTCATAAACAAATAGGCTAAAAGATAGAACCAGATGAGTTCGAACAACAATGACGAATTTGAAACGAACGGCACTAAAATGTAACCCGCTTGTGCGATAGACGAATAGGCGAACATTCTTTTTATATTTCGTTGTCGAAGCGCCGTAACGTTACCAATGATCATGGTTGCCGCTGCTAATACCATCACATACGGCTGAACTTGCAGCAGGATCGGTTCCTTATCGATCCCTGGAGCCGCGATAAAACAGATGATGATCACACGCAGCAAGATCACAAAGCCTGCTGTTTTCGACACGACACTCAAGAATGCTGTAACCGGAACAGGCGCCCCTTCATATACATCTGGTGCCCACATGTGAAGCGGAGCGGCCGCAATCTTAAACGTTAGTCCAGCAAACGTGATGATGAAAGCGAAGACGATGAGAAAGCTGTGCTTTAACAGTTCAAGGTTCCCCATGTTCTCTGCGATCTTGAACAAGTTCGTCTCTCCGGTAAGCCCGAAAATGTAACTCATTCCAAAAAGGGTGATAGCGGTCGCAATTCCGCCAGATACAATATACTTAAACGCTGATTCGTTGCTTCGTTTATTTCGCCGCTCTAGACCAGCCATTACATAGGAAGAAAGTGAGAGAAGTTCAAGGCCCACAAACAACGTGATCAAGTCAGCGCTCGAAGCCATCATCATAGCCCCCAACAAAGCTGCGAGAAGCAAGTAATAAAATTCTCCCCGGTTTTCTTCCAGATCTTCTTTCTTATAATTGGATGAAAGAACGATCACTAATAACGTTCCTAACAAAAGCAGAATCTTGAAAGCTTTTGAAAACGAATCAAGTCTGTACGTATCATACAGAATCGATGTTACTTCTATATCAAGCTGCATAAAAACGGCGATGAGGGCAGCTAGAATACCTGCTCCAGCAAGCCAGGCCAAAGGCTTCCGGCTCGATTCTTTTTTCATAAAAAGGTCGATAACTGATAAAAGAGTCGCAACACCTAAGATAATAAATTCAGGTAGCATAACGCTCCATCTAAACGATAATAAAGTATCTAGATCCATGACTTAGCCCCCTAACCCTAGCAGAATGCTATCTAATGTTGGACGGAGCATATCACTTAACCATGCAGGATAGATGCCGATGAACAAAATCGCTGCAAGCAAGATAAACGCCGGAATTCGTTCTGTTGATGAAAGATCATGTGCATTCGTTAGTTCTTTTTCAGCACCAAACGTGATCGCTAAAACAGCGCGCAACACGTAGACTGCCGTTAAGATCAGCCCTAGCGTTCCTACCGCTGCTAGCACAGGCATCGTTTCAAACAATCCTAAAAACGCCATGAACTCACTTATAAAACCTGACATTCCCGGTAGTCCTAATGAGGCGAGCCCCCCAGCGAGCATCACACCTGCAAAGATCGGCATCCTTTTGGCGACTCCACCAAAGTCTTGTAACTGTGATGAACCCGCTCGTTCGTAGAGAACACCTACTAAGAAGAACAACAGAGCCGAGATCAATCCGTGCGAAACGACTTGGAAAACCGCTCCCGTCATACCTTCTTCATTTAATCCAGCAAGCCCGATCAGAACGATTCCCATATGCGAGACAGACGAATATGCTAAGACGCGTTTTAAATCACGTTGTGTGAGTGCTAAGAAAGCTCCATATAGCAAGTTGATCACACCGAACAATCCGATGATAAAAGCAAGAGACTTGAATTGATCCGGAAACAGTCCTGCCCCAAAAACAATCAAGCCGTATGCCCCAATTTTCAGTAGAATCCCTGAGTGAAGCATAACGATCGGCGGTGGAGCTTGAACATGGACCCTTACCATCCAAGAGTGAAGCGGTGCTACCGGTAGCTTTACTGCAAACGCAACAAGCAGTGCGATCAGCATTCCCATCTTAAAATTCTTTGTGATGTTCATCTCGTTCAGCTCAGATTGAGGAAGCGAGAATGTATTAGCTAACTGCTCAAAATTCATCGTCCCCGTTTTCATGAACATCGCAACGAACGCGATCAGAAGAATGGCTGAACCGACCCCGTTATAGATCAAAAAACTGTAAGCTGCTTTTTCTCTTTCAAGATAACCCCAGCGTCCGATGAGGAAGAACATCGGAATGAGCGTGATCTCAAAGAAAATGAAGAACAAGAATAAATTTTGTGCAGCGAATACGCCAATCATGCCCATTTCGAGCAAAAAGAACAAAATGAAGTAACTTTTCCAATCCTTTTTAATTGAAAAGGATGCAATGGCAGCAAGGACGCTCACTACCGTTGTTAATAAGATAAGCACCATTGATAAACCGTTAATGCCCACTTCGTAAAAGATCGGATAGGTCACATCACCGTTCGTTTGAAAGACTTCATACGAAACCCATTGAAATTTTTCAGCAAGCTGAAGACCTTTGCCCGATATATTAAAAGCTGACAACGTAACGAGTGCAGTACCTAGCGGAAATAATGTACCTAATATCCCGATCCATTTAATCGATTTCTCATCTTGGGAAGGAGTAAATAAGAGAACCAAAACGCCTAACAACGGGGACAGAATTAAGATCGATAGAAGCCATGTGTTCATGTGAAGTACCCCCCTGTTAATGCGACGATCAGCAATAGAATCACAATGCCAAAGATGGCGAACGTCCCATACGTTTGAACCTGCCCGTTTTGAAGACTCGATCCTACCTTACTTAACCCTTGAACGCCACTCACAACGGCTGCCACGAGTCCGTCCACGATATATTTATCAAACAGGACGCCAAGTTTGCTCAAACCCTTCGTTCCTTTAACGAAAGTCGCGTCATATCCTTCATCAACGTACCACTTGTTGTAGATCACGTTGCTGAGCCCTGGTAACGAGCGGGTGATCCAATTGCGAGATAATGTTCCTTTTTGATAGATCAGATAAGCTAGACCGATGCCTAGTAAAGACGCTGCTGTTGCCACGATTGGAATCCAGCTTGGACCGTGGTGATCACCATGCGCCAGTTCAACAGGACCTCCTGCTAAGTAATCGGTTAAAAATGTGCCGAACCAAGCTGTGTTCAGATAACCGGCAACAATCGCTAACACACCTAAAACCAACATCGGTAAAGTCATAACACTAGGTGATTCATGTACGCCACTCTGATCGCCGCGCGGTTTCCCTGTAAACACAAGGAAAAATAGACGGAACATGTAGAACGCCGTCATAAAGGCAGCAACGACTGCCAACCAGAACAATCCGTAACGTCCATCTGCGTAAGTACTGGCTAAAATTTCGTCTTTTGAAAAGAAGCCGGATAGAAGCGGAACTCCTGAGATGGCTAGAGCGCCGATTAAAAAGAGAGGTCCTGTAAGCCGAAGCTTTTTCCAAAGTCCGCCCATCTCTTCAATGTTTTGTGTATGTACAGCATGAATTACGCTTCCTGCCGCTAAAAATAATAACGCTTTAAAGAATGCGTGCGTTGTTAAGTGAAAGATCCCTGCCACATAACCGGATGCGCCAAGTGCAAGCATCATGTAACCCAACTGGCTGACTGTTGAATACGCCAAGACACGTTTGATGTCTTTTTGCATGAGACCGATCGAAGCGGCAAAGATTGCCGTGACTCCTCCTACTATCGCAACGACCGTTAGTGCCGTTTCTGAAGCTTGAAAGAGCGGATACATCGCAGCGACCAAGTACACCCCTGCCGCGACCATCGTTGCTGCATGGATAAGCGCTGATACCGGTGTTGGACCTTCCATCGCGTCCGGAAGCCACGTATGAAGAGGCAACTGACCTGATTTTCCGATCGCTCCCACAAAAATACATAGTGCGGTAAGAGTGAGCATACCAGAAGATATATCACCATTTCGAACAGAAGCAAAAATTTCGTCATACTCAAAACTACCAACCTGCCAAAATAGCAAGACCATTCCGATAAAAAGACCAACGTCCCCTATCCGGGTCATGACAAATGCCTTTTTCGCTGCGGCTTTTGCTTCTGGTTTAAAATAGTAGAATCCGATTAACAAGAACGAACCAAGTCCAACAAGCTCCCAGAACATATAGAGCTGTAATAGATTCGGAGATAGAACGAGTCCGAGCATCGCAAAGGAAAACAATCCTAAGTAAGCAAAGAACACAGGAAACCGTTCATCGCCATGCATGTAACCTTTTGAGTAAAGATGTACAAGGAAACTGACGAGTGAAACGATCACAAGCATAAGAGCATTAAGCGGATTGATTTCATATCCCATCGTGATGGCCCGCTCACCGATCTCAAACCAAGTGCCTTCTACTTTAATCCCGTCACCTTGCCACACCGCGATCCAAACCCCGATGGATAGAATGAGCGATAACCCGGTTAGAAGTACACCAATCCATGCGGTGCCCTCACTTTTTGATTTTCTAAAAATCAGCAATAAAACGAAGGATAAAAGCGGGAACAACGGTATAAGCCAACTATTCTGCAACATAATCGTCCATCTCCTTCCTTATCGCTTCATCGAATCCATCTCATCCACGTTTACCGTCTGTCTGTTGCGGTACAGCGCTATGAGAATCGCAAGTCCGACCGCCGCTTCTGCCGCGGCAACCGTAATCGTAAACAGCGAGAAGATCTGACCTGTTAATCCAGGGTTGATTGAGTATTTTGCAAAAGCGACGAGATTGATATTTACCGCATTCAGCATCAGTTCGATCGAAATCAGTACGATGACCGCATTCCGTTTCGTTAATGCTCCAAACAAACCGATGCAAAAAAGAATCAAGGCAAGCAACAAGTAAGCTGCTAAAGGGATAGAGCTCATTTTTTTGCCTCCTTTTCATCGTCATCCCGCTTTGCCAGAATGATAGAACCAATTAAAGCAACAAGCAGGAGGACGGAAGTTAACTCGAACGGAATCACATAATGCGAATACAGCTCGATTCCGATCTTTTTCGTATTATCGATGTGAAGCTCTGCGTTCTGCTGACCAAAATCAAGGTCTTTGATCTTACCGTACATGATCAGGAAGAAAAGTCCGATCGCAAGTCCTGTTAAGATGACTTTTAACCGTGGTGCACGTTTCTCTTTTTCCTGATGACGCGTGAGCATGATCCCAAACAGCATGATGATCGTGATAGCTCCTGAGTAGATCAGCACCTGCACGACGGCAACGAACTCTGCTGATAGTGTGATGTAGATTCCTGCAATGGCAATGAACGTAAAAATAAGAGCAACAACCATGTGTACGACATTTGAGAGGTTAATAAGAAGAACGCCGCCGGCAATGGCTGTTAAGGCGAGAAAGAAAAACGCGATCATTTCACCGGTCATGCTTTGTTCTCCTTTCTGACATTCTCATCGTTCTCATCGAGCCACTCGAGGTTTTTAAAAAGCTCATCACGGCTGTATTCAGCAAGCTCGAACTGATTCGTCATCACGATCGCTTCGGTCGGACAGACTTCTGTACACAGATCACATAGGATACAGATTTCAAAATTGATGTCGTACGTGTCGATGATCTTCCCTTTTTTCGCAGGATCGGGATGCGGTTTACCCGTTAACTGGATGCAGTCGGTCGGGCATATCTGCGCGCATTGGTTACAGACGATGCATTTTTCGGGATAAAACTTTTGGATGCCGCGGAAACGGTCAGGCATCTGGATCGGCACGTCGGGATAGCTTGTGGTGACGTTTTGTTTTGTTAGGTTTTTGACGGTATAGTTTAAACCTTTTACAAGACCTTTCATCCTGAGATCACGCTCCTTATGCGTTGGTCTTTCGATTGATAGAGCATTCTATTGCGGACTAGAACCTTTTTAAGTGATTTCGCTTTGTCGTGTTGTGAAAGTGTTGATTTCCTCTCCAGGATGCTCGCTTTCCGGGGGGCGTGCGGTGAGCCTCCTAGCGCTCTGCGCTGTTAGGAGTCTCACCTGTCCCGCTGATCCCCCAGGAGTCTCGCACCTTGCGATCCAATCAACTATTCGAGGAAGTATGCTTGTAATACTTCCAAAGATTAAATAACTTGGCTTTTGAAATTCAGAGTGATGGCTAAGGTCATTCTATAAAGCTTTTTTTCAAGATGCTTGTTGCTTTTTAATCTTTTCTACCTTCTTTGAACTGTTGGTTGTAGTGGAAGGTGTGAGACTCCTGCCCCGCGGAAAGCGAGCACCTGGAATGGAAACCAACCCCCACAACTACTACCAGATTTGTGATTTGTCTTTTATAAAAACAATTCCTTAACTGCTGCACTGACAAAAATGTTTAGCAGTGCTAGAGGCAGTAGGACTTTCCATGCGAAACCCATCAGTTGATCGGCGCGGAGTCGTGGAAGTGTTCCGCGAATCCAGATCATGAAAAATACGACGATGCTGAATTTGACGCCAAACCACAACATCCCTGGAATAAAATCTAAGAACGGAATCGGGTTCCAGCCTCCTAAGAAAAGAACGGTTGTTAAGGATGCCATCGCGAACAGATACACATATTCTGTGAGCATGAAGAAGGCCCATCGAAAACCTGAGTATTCAACGTGATAACCCGCAACGAGCTCTGACTCTGCTTCAGGCAAGTCGAATGGTGTACGGTTCAACTCAGCGATCGAGGAGATCAAGAATACGAAAAATCCGATCGGCGTTAAAAAGATGTAAGCAATGTTTTCTTGGCCTCTTACGATGTCGTTTAAGTTCAGACTGCCCGCGAACAGAATCACCCCGATTACAGAGATGACGAGCGGGATCTCGTATGAAATCATCTGTGCTGCAGCACGCATGCCGCCGAGTAACGAGTACTTATTGTTTGATGCCCAGCCACCCATTAAGATGCCGATCGTTGAGATACCTGAAACGGCTACGTAATACAGAAGGCCGACGCCAAGGTCTGCAAACTGCATGTTCTCTGAGAACGGAATCGTCGCGAGCACCATGAACGCTGGAGCAAATGCGATGACGGGTGCCAATATGAACAGTGGACGATCAGCTAGTTTTGGTATGGTGTCTTCTTTTATCAAAAGTTTAAAAACATCAGCTACCGTTTGAAGGAGACCGAATCTTCCTCCAACCCGGTTCGGTCCTGTACGCATCTGCATGAATCCGAGCACTTTTCTTTCCGCTAGAATTGCGTAGGTTACGAATCCGAGCACAGTTACGAGTAACGCCGCACCGAGCGCAAAGAAGATCGCAACATGTGTCCAGCCAGGCTGTGCGTATAAAAGATCCTCCATCAGCCATCAACCTCCCCGAGAACGATATCAATCCCACCTAAGATGGTAATCAAGTTGGAGATGTTTTCACCGACTAAAAGTTTTGGCAGAATCTGAAGGTTGTAAAAAGATGGCCTGCGAAACTTCAAACGGTACGGTTCTTTCTTTCCTTCTGATGCGATGTAGCAGCCGATCTCTCCGCGAGGCGACTCGATACGAACAAAAGCTTCACCCTTTGGCGGTTTGATGATTCTTGGCACTTTTGCCATGACCGGTCCTTCTTTTGGAAACTGTTCTACCGCTTGTTCTACAATCTTGAGTGATTCTTCGATCTCCTGCATGCGGCACTGATAACGCGCCCATGCATCGCCCGTATGAAAGACCGGTACATCAAAGTCAAAACGGTCATAGATCGAATACGGCTCATCTTTTCTAAGATCCCAATTCGTACCGGTGCATCTTAAGTTTGCGCCGCTTAATGAAAAGTTCAGCGCTTCTTCTTTTGTGTAGTAGCCGATTCCTTTTACACGGTTCAAGAAGATTTCGTTGCCCGTCACAAGGTCGTGATAGCCAGCAAGCTCTTCTCTCATATACGGAACAAAATCTCGCACTTTCTCGATCCAGCCATCTGGCGCATCCCATTTCACACCGCCAACACGCATATAGTTGAACGTCAGGCGAGCCCCGCATATCTCGTTCAGCATATTGATGATCGCTTCACGTTCACGAAACGCGTATAGAAATGGGCTCATCGCCCCGATATCTAATAAATATGTACCGAACCACACGAGATGGCTTGCGATGCGGCCGAGCTCCATCACGATTACACGCAAGTACTCCGCGCGTTCTGGTATCTCTAGACTCATCATCGTTTCGACCGCGTGACAGATCACATAATTGTTCGTCATGGCCGCTAAATAATCCATGCGGTCTGTGTATGGAATAATCTGCGTATATTGAAGATTTTCTGCTAATTTCTCTGTGCCTCGGTGAAGGTAGCCGATCACTGGTGTGGCTTCAATGATCGTCTCACCGTCAATTTTGAGTACGATTCGAAAAACACCGTGTGTACTCGGATGCTGAGGCCCAACGTTGAGGAGCATCTCTTCTGTTCTGATCAATGTCTCTACACCTCCACGTCATGTGGTTCGTAATCTTTTCTGAGCGGATGTCCTACCCAATCGTCCGGCAGCATGATACGCGTTAAGTTCGGATGACCTTCAAAATGAATTCCTAAAAGATCATACGTTTCACGCTCTGGCCAGTTTGCTCCTTCCCATAACGGGGTAATGGAATGGGTAGTGGCGCTATTTCTATCTATTTTTACTTTTAGAGCAACCGATTGGCGATGATTGTACGAATACAGATGGTTATAGACTTCAAAATGCGTTTCAAAATCGGTGCCGTGCATTTCAGATAAATAATCAAAACGAAGCTGATCGTTATATTTTAAAAACTCCGCAATTTTGTAATAGGAATCAGGTTTTGCAACTAAGGTAGGGACGTCTTTTGACAGTCTGTTAATATAGGAATCTTCGAGTACATCTTCTCCTAGATGTTCTTTGATGACTTTTCTGTAGGTATCGAGGATAGGTTGGTTTGGTGATGGCTTTTCTTCAGTCGCAGGTTCTGTAGCTGCACCTTTGGCGTTTGCAGCAGCTCGTGCTTTTGCGGCTGCAGCTGCTTTCGCCTTTGCAGCAGCGATCGCTTTCGCTTTTTCATCGTCACCTGCTGGCTCAGTTGTTGCATCTGATCCTGTTTCACGGGAAGCTTTCGCTTTAGCAGCGGCGGCGGCTTTTGCCTTAGCGGTGGCGATGGCCTTTGCTTTTGCCGCAGCTTTCGCCTTTTCGTCGTCTGAGGCGGGTTCGGTGGATGTTGTGTCGCCTCCACCCTCTCTTGCTAGTTTTGCTTTAGCAGCTGCTGCTGCCTTCGCCTTGGCGGCTGCGGCGGCTTTTGCTTTTGCCGCGGCGAGTGCTTTTTGTTTTGCAAGATCATCCGTTGGCTCATTACTTTGTGGAATTTCTGTCGTTTTCGCTTTTTCAGCCTGACGCTGTTTTGCTAGCTCGAGCGCTTTTGCTTTCGCCTCTGCAGCCGCTTTTTTCTTCAGCTCTTCTTTTGTTAATTCTGGCTCGTCTGCTGTCGGCTCCGTTCCTTCTGCAGCTTTCGCTTTTTCAGCCTGGCGCTGTTTTGCGAGTTCAAGGGCTTTTGCCTTGGCTTCTGCGGCAGCTTTTTTCTTCAGCTCTTCTTTTGTTAGCTCTGGCTCGGTTGCTGTCGGCTCTGAAGTTTCTGCGGCTTTCGCTTTTTCAGCCTGACGCTGTTTTGCAAGCTCGAGCGCTTTCGCCTTCGCCTCAGCAACAGCCTTCTTTTTCAGTTCTTCTTTTGTTAGCTCTGGCTCAGGGGCGGCCGTCTCCGTTCCTTCTGCAGCTTTCGCTTTTTCAGCCTGGCGCTGTTTTGAGAGCTCAAGAGCTTTTGCTTTCGCCTCTGCGGCGGCTTTCTTCTTTTGTTCTTCTATCGATAATCCTTCATTGGAATCATTTTGCTTATCTGTCATTCGCTCATCACCTTCTTGCCTGTCTTCGCTTCATAACGGATTTTTTCTTGAAGCTTGTTGATGCCATAAATGAGTGCAGCAGGGTTAGGTGGACATCCAGGTATGTATACATCCACGGGTACGATTTGATCGACGCCTTTTACGACGGCATACGATTTGATATAAGGACCGCCAGCTGTAGCGCATGAACCCATCGCGATGACCCACTTCGGTTCTGGCATCTGTTCGTATAATCGTTTTAATACGGGCGCCATTTTTTTCGTCACAGTTCCTGAAACGATCATGACATCAGATTGACGAGGTGACGTACGGAATATGCTTCCGAAACGGTCTAAGTCATAATGAGACGAACCTGTACCCATCATTTCAATCGCGCAACAGGCGAGTCCAAAGGTTAACGGCCATAGTGAATTGCTTCTGGCCCAGGCTTTTACTTGTTCGAGTGTTACCATGAATACGTTGCGGTCTAGTTCGGCGCGTTCTTCAGCCGTAAGTTCCCACTTTATGTCCATTTCAGCACCTTCTTTTTCCAAGCGTATACAAGACCTAACGTTAAAAGAACAACAAAAATCCCCATCTCGATCAGAGCGAAAACGCCAAGCTCTTCATAGGCAACAGCCCAGGGGTATAAAAATACGGTTTCAACATCAAAAATAACGAACATGAGCGCAAACAAATAATAGCGGACATTGTACTGAACCCAACTTTGATGAAATGGCTCAATGCCGCTTTCGTAGGTGGTGTATTTTTCTGCTGATGGTTTATAAGGGCGCAACAAACGGCCTGCAGTCAATGCGACCACCGGCAAAAGAACCCCTAAAAATAAAAATACAGCCACAATGAGGTAATTGTTTTGATACAGATGATAAAAATCCATTCTGACTACCTCCTAATATTCAGAATTTTATAAATTCTGTAACCGCTTTAATTATAGCAAATTCCATATTTTGTGTCGATGTGCTTCTTCACATATGGTACTTCTACTATATTAAGGTCTACCCCTTATTTTTCTATAGAAATGTTCATAATCCTGTAATTTTTTTGGATGTGACGATACACTGTTAGCAGTATGATAGGTGTAAAGGGGAGATTTGTAATGGATATATGGTGGATTGCTTACTTTTTGATCGTCGTGATCTCGATCGCTGGATTAGTCGGTACGATCATGATTTCTAAAACGCAGGACGAAAAATACGGAAGTTCAACTCGTCAGAACCTTGTGCGCCTTACACTCATCTATGCAGTAGTAATCCTCGTTTCGATCATCGCACTTGCTCTATACATTTATCTTTAATGAAATGCTGTTATTAAAGGATGTGATCTACTTTGAAAAAAGAGACCGAACAATTGTGGGCAAGTGAAAAGTATACCGTGATGGCAAAGGGTTATAACTTTTACAAAGAGGTTCAAGGGTTTATGAGAGATGCTCAATCTAATGCTGATTATGAAAAAGTGACGATGTTGATCGCTGAGGTGAAGGAAAAACCTTTTGAGCGCCGTGCTTTATGCAATACGTTAGAACATGTTTGGGGTTATTTTAAAAAATCAGCAGAAGAAGTGGATAAAGAGCACTTTTTTTCACTGCTGAAAACCTTGAGAGAGTCAGATGCAGCGTATTATGAAGAAATGCCTTATGAAATTCACCTGTATTTGCAGTATTTGCTTCAAAAATACCCTTCAGAATACTTATCACGCTCATCATTTATTAAGAATTGAGGATGCTCCCGTTATGCTGTGGGATCATCCTTTTGTTTTGGCTAAAATAGGTGCAGTTTCGGTGAACGAAACTTTTTTTATGCATACCTGGGTGGGTACCTTTGCAAATCAATCAAGAAATTATAGCGTTCAATCCACAAAAATCAGCGTCTAATCCACGAGTTTTAAGCATGAATCCAAAAGTTTTGGCTGTTTATCCACGAGTCGACAAACCTCGACATCCAGCGGACATATTTAACCCCTCATATACCCCGCACATCAAAAAAAGACACCCCGCTCTAACGAAAGCGGGATGCCTCTATGCCCATACTTATATACTTTTTATTAGATCGCCTCTACAGACAATCGCAATTGCTCTTCAAAATCTTCTGCATGCTCGCGTTTTTGTACTTCGTTCCAGCCCAATTTATCAGCCATGCAGTTGATCACACTTTCTTTCCATTCATATACCGTATCGATGTCGAAATATAACGCAGACGTACGACGGATCAAGAAGTCAGATGGTGTGGATGTCATCTCATATTCTAATGCGTAAAGTAGTGATGCATACAGACTTTCTGGTAAGTTGTAGTTCTTCGCTTCTGCACCGCGTTCTTTCATATAACTATATACGATGTCGATGTTCGTGCCGTAGCGTTGAACGAGCTCACGAGCTTTTGCTTCATCTAAGCCTAACGCTAAGCCTTCCTGTACTTTTGTACGAAGGAAGTCTGCGAAGTTTTGACTTCCGCCCAACTTACCGCCGGATAATTCCATATGTTGCGTACGGCAATTAGGAAATTTCGTGCCTTCTTCTTCACCAAGCTGATCACGAACGATATCTACGACTTTTTCAGCCATTTTACGGTAACCTGTCAGCTTACCACCAGCGATTGTTAACAATCCGGATGGAGAATGGAACACTTCATCTTTACGAGAAATTTCTGAAGGTCCTTTCTTCGGTTCGTGAATTAACGGACGCAGTCCTGACCATGAAGATTCAACATCGTCACGCGTGATCTTCACGTCTGGGAACATGAAGTGGATCGTGTTTAGTACATATTGAAGATCCTCTTCTGTCATGCCAGGGTTTGCAAGATCTCCCTTATAATCCGTATCTGTTGTACCAACATACGTCTTACCTGCACGTGGGATCGCGAACACCATACGGCCATCTTCTGTGTCATAGTAAACCGCTTGCTTCAATGGGAACTTAGAGCCATCAATAACAAGGTGGATACCTTTTGTATGGTGAATCTCTTTTCCTGTTTTTGAACGGTCTTCTTCACGAAGCTCATCTACCCATGGACCTGTTGCGTTGACGATCTTTTTCGCATAGATCTCATGAATTTCACCAGTCAGCTGGTCTTCTACTTTTACACCAACTGCTCTTTTTCCGTTATAGATAAAGCTCGTTACTTTCGCGTAGTTAACAGCTGATGCTCCACGTGCTACCGCTTCTTTCATAATCTCAAGCGTCAGACGCGCGTCATCTGTTTTGTATTCAACATAATATCCGCCACCAAGCAAGTTATCCTTTTTCAATAGTGGTTCTCGGCGTAATGTTTCTTCAGCTGAAAACATCTTTCTGCGTTCTTTGCGTTTTACCCCTGCTAAGAAATCGTACACTTTTAGACCGATGGAAGTAGAGAACTTTCCGAACGTACCACCTTTGTAAAACGGAAGTAGCATCCATTCTGGTGTCGTTACGTGTGGTGCGTTTTCGTACACGATTGCACGTTCCTTACCAACCTCTGCAACGAGCTTCACTTCGAACTGTTTCAAATAACGAAGTCCACCGTGAACAAGTTTTGTAGAACGGCTGGATGTTCCAGCAGCAAAGTCCTGCATCTCTACAAGACCTACCTTCATACCACGCGTCTGAGCATCTAAAAGAATACCTGCTCCAGTTACGCCTCCTCCGATTACAAGGAGGTCTAGCTTCTCTTGTTTCATACCTGTGATGATTTCTTCTCTTTTATATGTTGAAAATGATGCTGTCATTTTCTCTTCACTCCTTCTGTACAGAACCGTTGGACATATATGATACGGGTAGTTTTCCCGGAATCGGCAAACCCAACACACATTTTTCAACATTTCCGTGTATTGGCACGTATGCACGCAAAAAAGACCACAAGAACCCCGCATCGTTTGTACGAGGTTTTGTGGTCTCTCCTGATCTCCAACCGGTTCAATATCAACTTGTGTTTAGTATAACTCAGTTTTCAAGATTTTGAAAGGGTTATGCTTTAGGTTTGTATGCGATCGTTGCTTCAACGGCTTTTTTCCAGCCATCATAAAGCTCTTTACGCTCTTCTTCTTTCATGTTTACGTCGAAGTCTTTGTCCACTTTCCATTTATCTGCGATTTCTTGACGATCGCCCCAGAATCCTACAGCAAGTCCTGCTAGATAAGCGGCACCGAGCGCTGTCGTTTCATTGATTTCTGGACGCTCAACAGGAACGTTTAAGATATCGCTTTGGAACTGCATCAAGAAGTTGTTCTTTACCGCTCCGCCATCTACACGAAGCTTCTTCAACTCGATGCCTGAGTCTGCTTCCATCGCTGTTAACACATCAGCTGTCTGATATGCCAATGACTCGAGTGTTGCACGAACGAAGTGTTCTTTTTCTGTACCGCGTGTGAGTCCAAAGATCGCGCCGCGTGCTTCTGAATCCCAGTAAGGAGTTCCGAGGCCAACGAATGCAGGAACCACATATACACCATCAGTAGAGGCAACGCGCTCTGCATAATCTTCACTGTCTGCCGCATCTTTTAACATACGAAGTCCGTCGCGCAGCCATTGAATCGCTGACCCTGCAACAAAGATACTTCCTTCAAGTGCGTATTCGACTTTCCCGTCCACACCCCAAGCGATGGTCGTTAATAGGCCATGCTCAGACTTAACGGCTTTTTCTCCTGTGTTCATAAGCATAAAACAACCTGTTCCATACGTGTTCTTCGCCATTCCTTTTTCGAAACAAGCTTGTCCGAAAAGTGCCGCTTGCTGATCGCCCGCGATACCTGCGATCGGAATGTTTTTACCGAAGAAATGATAATCGATCGTTTCACCGTATACTTCTGATGACGATTTAACTTCTGGAAGCATGGATTTCGGAACGCCCAAGATTTCAAGAAGCTCGTCATCCCACTTTAGATCGTAAATGTTGTACATGAGTGTACGTGATGCGTTGGAATAATCCGTCACGTGCGCTCTTCCGCCTGTTAGCTTCCAAACCAGCCACGTGTCGATCGTACCGAATAACAAATCACCGTTTTCCGCTTTTTCACGAGCACCTTCAACGTTATCAAGGATCCATTTTACTTTTGTTCCGGAGAAGTAAGCGTCGATCAATAATCCAGTTTTATCACGGAATTTATCGTTTAAGCCTTTTTCTTTCAGCTCATCACAGATCTCAGCGGTTTGACGAGACTGCCATACGATCGCGTTATGAACAGGTTTTCCCGTGTTCTTGTCCCAAACGACCGTTGTTTCACGCTGGTTCGTGATTCCAATCGAAGCGATCTCGCCTGGATCTGTATCTGTTTTTGAAAGAACTTCTGCTACTACCGCTAAGATCGTTCCCCAGATTTCTTGTGCATCATGTTCTACCCAGCCTGGCTTCGGGAAGTGCTGCTTGAATTCCTTTTGTGAGATCTCAACGACTTCTCCTGCTTTGTTAAAAAGAATTGCTCTTGAGCTTGTTGTTCCTTGATCGAGTGCAATGATATATTTCTTTTCCATACGTAAACCCTCCCAAATTGGTTTGTTGTTATTGTTTTAGTTTTCTATTTGATCTCCGTGAGGCAGTGCTTGTGTGCCTTTACTTCCTAAGAAGAATGTTATGGCGAAAATCGCTACTGATACCACTGTCCATATCCAGAATAATGTTGTAACTTTCCCTGTAAAAACTGCTTGGTAGAACAATGCTCCAAAAACTCCACCCAGCACTGGTCCTACAACCGGAATCCATGAGTACGTCCAGTTTGATCCGCCTTTACCTGGAATCGGCAAGATGAAATGTGCGATTCTTGGACCAAGGTCACGTGCCGGGTTGATCGCATATCCAGTAGGTCCACCAAGTGATAACCCAATCGCTACGATTAGGAATCCGACGATCAGTGGATTCAAGCCATCTGAAAATTTATTCGCTCCGATTGACAATAATCCTACTAGTAAAACCGCAGTTCCAATAAATTCTGATAAAAGATTCGAAAATGTATGTGGAATTGCAGGGTCCGTTGAGAAAACTCCTAATTTTACAGCTGGATCATCCGTTGCTTTCCAGTGCGGCAGGAAGTGGAAGTAGACGACCATTCCTCCTAAAATACCGCCGATCATTTGTGCAAGAATATAAGCTGGTACATCTGCCCAAGCAAATTCACCGATTGAAGCAAGACCGAGTGTAACGGCAGGGTTAAGATGTGCACCACTAAAGCTTCCGACTGCATATACCGCCATCGCAACGGCTAGTCCCCAAGCAAGTGCGACAACAATCCAGCCGCCACCTTGGGCTTTTGATTTATTCAAGGAAACGTTTGCAACAACGCCCCCGCCAAATATGATTAGAATCATTGTTCCTATCAGTTCTGCCATAAATGTTGACATATCTTTTTCCTCCTTTTATGCAATCGCTATCAATTATAAGTGCAAGCATGTGAACGGATTTCATCAAAAAAAGACCCAGCAAAAGATACCTATAGTTTTGCTATAAGTAACCCCTGTGGATCTCCATGTTCTCCGTCACGTTTATGAACTTGTCTCTATTATAACAAGGATGAAAACGTTGTCAAACGTTATTTCACAAGAACATTAAATCCACAATTCAGGGTTTGAAGTCGTCACAGCTTCTGCACCGGCCTCCAATGCTTCCATCACATTTACTTTTGTACGAATCAATCCACCAGCAATTACCGGAATTCCAGCTTGCTCACTTACTTCTTTTATTATTTCCGGCATGATGCCTGGCAAAACCTCTAAATAGTCTGGCTGAGCACGTTCGATGACTTTATAACTTGTTTCAAGTGCTAATGAATCTAATAAAAACAAACGCTGAACGGCGATCATGTTCTTCTTTTTTGCACGCATGATGCAGTTAGATCTCGTTGAAATGATTCCTGCTGGTTTCATTTCTTGAGCCAAAAAATCGACTGCGTACTCATTCGCTTTCAGCCCGTTAATCAGATCCAGATGAACCAAAACTTTCTTTTTTCGTTCGTTTGCCATCGCGATCATAAATTTCAACTGACTGATATGTGTATCCAAACATACGATATATGTGTATTTGCTGTTTAGCAGCTTCTCAAAATCTTTCATCTTTCTCGCTGCCGGCAAAACTTTTTGTCCATGGAAGCTCATCGTGCCCACTCCTTACCTTCTTATCATTCACCAGTTCTCGTAATTTATTGCAAACCCCGGTAAATCGCCTTTTTTACATATTAAGTGATAATAACACATACAACTACCGGCGGACGAGCATTTAATAGTATATAGCTTGTTTAAAGAGCTATATTTCTTAGGACACTTCCTTTGCTTGAGGAGGTGAAAAGCATGCTTAAAAAGAGAAAGAAACCTGTGATCTCTCCTGTTGGTGAATTTCAAAACCCGTTTGGTGATGAAGTCGTTCAAATGGAAGAGGCAGCAGAAACGAACGCGATGACTGGTGAAAATGGCGACCAAGTATGGTTACGTAGGGTCTCATGTGCTCGGCCGATTTTTGGAAGAAACTAAATAAAAACGAATCTCGTATGCGATGTAGCTATCCTGAAGTAGTTGATTTCCGCTCCAGGTTGCGCGCTTTCCATGGGGCGAACGGTGAGCCTCCTGCCGCTTTGCGCCATTAGGAGTCTCCACCTGACCGCTCGTCCCATAGGAGTCGGCAACCTTATGCTTCAATCAACTTGCATAGGGAGACTTTTAGAAAAGAGCCAAATAAAAGAACGATTCATCCTATGTTCAACCTTCTCAAACTGAACGTGATGTACTCGTATGGAACCCCTTTGACTTTGTTTTTGGACAAGTCGGAGGGGTTTGTGAGTTCTGAAAAAGAATAAAGGTACAGTTTCGGTTCCAAAAACTGAACAATTCAGATACCTTATGGGGTATTAAAATTAGTGCAATCCAAAAGTTTAGGTTGTTTATCCAGAAGTTTTGCCTGTTTATCCACGAATTTTTGCCCTCAATCCATAAGTTTTGCTACTTTATCCACGAGTTTACAATCCTCGACATTGCTCGCACTCCCTTTATTCCTCTCATACCCCTTACAAACACAAAAAAAGCCCTCCAACTCTCTATAAAGAGAGCTGAAGGGCTTTTTAAATTAACGCTTTGTTGCTATGTCGATACGGTTCATTGCGCGTTTAAGCGCAAACTCCGCACGAGCTGCATCTAGGTTGTCTTGTTTGTTGCTTGCAAGACGTTGCTCGGCACGCTCTTTTGCTGCGCGTGCACGATCTACTTCGATGTCGCCAGCGATCTCAGCAGCTTCTGCTAGGATCGTGACTTTTTCAGGTCGCACTTCAATAAATCCACCGCTAACGGCCACATATTGTGTTTTCCCATCAACGTCGTGAACACGCACGGCGCTGATCGTTAAAGGAGCTACAAGAGGGATATGGCCTGGAAGAATTCCAAGCTCCCCACTTTTTGCTTTCGCGCTGACCATTTTCGCATTTCCTTCAAACACAGGACCATCAGGGGTTACTACGCTGACTTGAATGGTTTTCATCCAATCTTACCCCTTTCAGGCATTAGGCCAAAGTTTTTGCTTTTTCAATAGCATCCTCAATAGAGCCTACGAGATGGAACGCTGATTCCGGAAGATCATCGTATTTTCCTTCAAGGATTTCTTTGAATCCACGAACTGTTTCTTTAACAGGAACGTATGAACCTTTTTGTCCTGTAAATTGTTCTGCAACGTGGAAGTTTTGAGATAAGAAGAACTGGATACGACGCGCACGGTGTACAACTAGCTTGTCGTCTTCAGAAAGCTCGTCCATACCAAGAATTGCGATGATATCTTGAAGCTCTTTATAACGCTGTAAAGTCGCCTGTACTTTACGAGCTACTTCATAATGCTCTTCTCCAACGATCTCAGGAGAAAGTGCACGTGAAGTTGAAGCTAGTGGATCTACCGCTGGATAGATACCCATAGCTGTAAGTTTACGCTCAAGGTTAGTTGTTGCATCTAAGTGGGCGAACGCTGTAGCTGGAGCCGGATCCGTATAGTCATCGGCAGGTACATAGATCGCTTGGATAGATGTTACAGAACCTTTTTTCGTAGATGTGATACGCTCTTGTAATTGACCCATCTCCGTTGCAAGAGTTGGCTGGTAACCTACCGCTGATGGCATACGGCCAAGAAGGGCAGATACTTCAGAACCTGCTTGCGTGAAACGGAAGATGTTATCTACGAAGAAAAGAACGTCTTGTCCTTCTTCATCACGGAAGAATTCAGCCATTGTCAAACCAGAAAGAGCGATACGTGCACGTGCTCCAGGCGGCTCGTTCATCTGTCCGAATACCATTGCCGTTTTCTTGATAACACCAGAGTCGCTCATCTCGTGGAAAAGGTCATTTCCTTCACGAGTACGCTCACCAACACCTGCGAATACGGAGATACCACCGTGTTCTTGTGCGATGTTGTTGATAAGCTCCTGGATAAGAACCGTTTTACCTACACCCGCACCACCGAAAAGACCGATTTTTCCACCTTTTACGTATGGAGCGATAAGGTCAACTACTTTGATCCCTGTTTCAAGGATCTCCGTTTTAGTTGTTAATTCTTCAAAAGAAGGTGCTGAACGGTGGATCGGGTCACGGCGAACATCTGCCGGTACTGCCTCACCAAGGTCAATGTGATCACCTGTTACGTTAAATACACGTCCAAGTGTTGCTTCACCTACTGGTACAGAGATCGGCTTACCTGAGTCAGCGATTTCCATTCCACGAACAAGACCATCCGTTGAATCCATTGCGATTGTACGAACCATGTTATCACCAAGGTGAAGTGCTACTTCTAGTGTTAAGTCAACACCCTCAGCGCTAACAGTTAAAGCGTTAAGCAATTCTGGAAGCTGGCCTTCGAACTTAACGTCAACGACCGGTCCAAGAATTTGAGTAATATAGCCTTTATTCATCGGTTTCCCTCCTATCTTACTTTGCAAAATAGCTGCTAGAATCACTTATAAAAAGTCTACTCTAGAGCTGCTACACCGCCGACGATTTCCGTAATTTCCTGAGTGATAGCTGCTTGACGCTCACGGTTGTACGAGAGGTTCAATTGGCCGATCAGTTCATTAGCGTTATCCGTTGCATTTCTCATCGCAGTCATACGAGAAGCATGCTCGGCTGCTTTCGCATCAAGTAAAGCACCATAAATCAAGCTCTCCGCATATTGAGGAAGAAGCACTTCAAGGATCTCGTCCTCTGATGGTTCATACTCATAGGAAGATTTTGATTTTGTTGCAGCGATATCTGTTAACGGAAGAAGCTTCTTCTCCGTCAGATCGCTCTGAATGGCACTTACAAAATGGTTGTAATACATGTAAAGCTCATCAAATGTTCCGTCCGCATAAAGACCGACTGCCTTTGATGCGATCGCCTTGATCTCAGCAAAGGATGGCTGGTCTGCCACGCCTGTGATGCTGTCCAAGATAGACATCTTACGGCTTTTGAAGAAGTTCACCCCAACTTTACCGATCACGATCAATGCATACTCATCTGCTGATTTGTGACGCTCTTGAATCGTACGGTAAACGTGGCGTAAAATATTCGAGTTATAAGCCCCTGCTAATCCACGGTCAGCTGTAACGACGAAGTAACCCGTCTTTTTCACTGGTCGTGTTAAAAGCATAGAGTGTTTCGCGTTGCTTCCAGATGCGATGCTTCCTACCACTTCTTGGATCTTGTCCACGTAAGGGCCGAAAGATTTCGCATTTTGCTCAGCACGGTTTAGCTTTGCAGCTGAAACCATCTCCATCGCTTTTGTGATCTGCATCGTCTTCTTAGTAGAATCTATTCTAGCTTTTATATCTTTCAATGCCATTCATTTTCACCACCTTTATAGCGGAGGTTTAAAATTCCGGTTAACATTCCTGTCGGATTTCTTCGTTGACTTGTTTCTCCGGTTCTCATTTAGCTAACTAAACTCCGATCCTCGAAACTGCGTCGCCTCGAACTCCTCCGCCCTGTTAATCCTCATTTTAAACAAACCTTTTTAGTAAGCTGGTTGCAGGGTGCGAAACGTTTCCGCACCACTGCTTTTGGGTCTTTTATTTATAAAACTTCTTACGCGAATGTCTTTTTGAATGCTTTGATCGCTTCGTCTAGGCTGTCACCTTCAGGAAGTTTACCAGTCGTTTTGATTGCATCAAGAACGTCTTTAGAGTTTGCTTCCATATGAGCGTAAAGCGCTTCTTCAAAGCGGTTTACATCTTCAACAGCTACATCATCGATGTAACCACGAGTCAATGCATAAAGGATAGCAACTTGGTGCTCAACTTTTAGTGGTTTGTGAAGTCCTTGCTTAAGTACTTCAACTGTACGTGCACCACGGTTAAGTTTTGCTTGAGTTGCTTTATCAAGGTCAGATCCGAACTGAGCGAATGCTTCTAGTTCACGGTATGAAGCAAGGTCTAGACGAAGTGTACCAGATACTTTACTCATCGCTTTGATCTGAGCCGCTCCCCCTACACGAGAAACGGAGATACCTGCGTTGATCGCCGGACGAACTCCGGAGAAGAACAAGTCAGATTGTAAGAAGATCTGTCCGTCTGTGATAGAGATAACGTTTGTTGGAATATAAGCAGATACGTCAGATGCTTGCGTTTCAATGAACGGAAGCGCTGTGATCGATCCGCCACCTAGCTCGTCATTCAACTTCGCTGCACGCTCTAACAAGCGAGAGTGAAGGTAGAATACGTCCCCTGGATAAGCTTCGCGGCCTGGAGGACGACGAAGTAGCAAGGAAAGCTCACGGTATGCAGCAGCTTGCTTAGAAAGATCATCATAGATGATCAATACGTGCTTGCCAGCCCACATGAATTCTTCAGCCATAGATACCCCAGCATAAGGAGCTAGGAACAACATTGGTGCAGGTTGAGAAGCTGATGCTGATACAACGATCGTGTAATCAAGCGCTCCGTGTGCACGAAGTGTTTCTACAACGCCCGCAACTGTTGATTCTTTTTGACCGATCGCTACATAGATACAGATCATATCTTGATCTTTTTGGTTAAGGATCGTATCGATCGCTACAGCTGTTTTACCTGTTTGACGGTCACCGATGATAAGCTCACGTTGTCCACGTCCGATTGGCACAAGTGCGTCAATCGCTTTGATACCTGTTTGAAGCGGCTCATGTACCGATTTACGAGCCATTACGCCTGGAGCTTTTTGCTCGATAGGACGTGTTTTTGTAGTAGCAATCGGACCTTTGCCATCGATAGGCTGTCCAAGAGGGTTAACTACACGGCCAAGAAGCTCTTCACCTACAGGAACTTCCATGATACGTCCTGTACGTTTTACTTCGTCACCTTCACGAATTTCTTGGTAAGGCCCAAGAATGATGATACCTACGTTGTTTTCTTCAAGGTTTTGGGCCATACCCATTACACCGTTAGAAAATTCAACTAGCTCACCAGCCATAACGTTATCTAATCCATGGGCACGGGCAATACCGTCACCGACCTGGATAACTGTACCCACATCATTAACTTCGATCTCAGATTGATAGTTTTCAATCTGTTTTTTAATTAAAGCACTGATTTCTTCAGCTTTAATGCTCATGAATTTCACCCCTATCCTCTCAGCTTCCGTTAGAAGCTAATTGACGTTCCATTCGATTCAACTTTCCGCTGATGCTTCCGTCAAAAATACGGTTGCCAATGCGGATCTTAATTCCTCCAACAAGAGAAGAATCTACAATATTATTAATGCGCAACGCTCTTTTGCCGACTCGGGCAGCAAACGTTTGCTCCAACTTCTGTATCTCTGAGTCTGATAAAGGACGTACAGAATATACATTTGCGTCGGCAATGCCTTGTGCTTCATTTGCTAATTCAATGAACTGCGCTGCCATCTCTGTGATGTATGTGTAACGGTTGCGGTCTACCATCAGATAGATCGTGTTCATTACAGCAGTAGAAAGTTCAGCTCCAACGCTCTCTTTGATCAAAGCTTTCTTTTGATCTTTTGATACTTTTGGATGTGATAGAACTTTTTGAAGATCTTTGTTGATCTCCAGTACGTTCTTTACAAGACGCAATTCTGAAACTGTATCTTCAAGTTTCGTAACACCAACTACTTCAAATAGTGCTAATGCATAACGTTTTGCTACGATTGCTTGATCTTTGCTCATCGAGACTCGCCTACCTCTTGAAGGTATTCGTTAATAAGCTTCTCCTGAGAGCTCTCATCAAGTTCTTTTGCAATAACTTTAGAAGCGATCTTAACGGATAGAGCAGCAACTTCTTGACGAAGTGTAGCAACCGCTTTTTCTTTTTCAGAAGCGATCTCAGCTAATGCAGCTTCTTTCACACGCTCAGCTTCATCACGAGATGCTTTAATAATTGCTTCACCTTGTGCTTCGCCTTGCTTTTTAGCATTGTCGATAATAGACTTTGCTTCTTCTTTTGCTTTCTTCAACTCAGCAACTTGAGATTCAAGATAGCTCTTAGCTTCTTGACGGGATTTTTCAGCCGCATCAATTTCGCTGTTGATATGTGATTGGCGCTCCTTCATGATTCCCATTAACGGGCCCCATGCGAATTTACGCAATAATACTAGTAGAATTAAAAATGCAACTAATTGGTAAAGGATATCACCTGTGTTCAGGCCTTCACCTGCAGCAGCACCTAGAATTAAGTTTTGCACACCATTTCCTCCCTTCAATCAATCATACATAAGGAATGGCGAAGGGTAGTCCCTCTAGGGAAACTTGCTTCGCCATTATAGAAATCGTAATAAACAGTGGTTGTTTTAAGGATTAAGAACCAAGCGCGATGAACGCGATAACCACACCGATGATTGGAAGTGCCTCAACTAATGCAACCCCGATGAACATTGTTGTTTGAAGAGTACCACGTAGTTCTGGTTGACGAGCGATCCCCTCAACTGTACGTCCTACGATTAAACCGTTACCAATACCAGCACCAAGTGCCGCTAGACCTACCGCGATTGCAGCTGCAATAAGATTCATGATAAAATTTCTCCCTTCTGAATTCCCTTAAAGTTTTTATGAAAATGGGCTTCTTTTTATAGAAGCTTGATATTTCCTAAAGATTAGTGATCGTGACTTACTTTATGTGCTAAGTAAACCATTGTTAGCATCGTGAAGATAAATGCTTGGATCGCACCAACGAATACTGAGAAGCCTTGCCACACGATTAGTGGGAAGATTCCAAGTACGCCAGCAAAAATACCCATCTTAGTCAAACCTACCAATAGACCTAAAAGCATCTCACCTGCAAAGATGTTACCGTAAAGACGAAGACCAAGCGTTAATGTGTTCGCAAACTCTTCAATAATCTTTAATGGGAACAAGAACTTCATCGGCTTGAAGAATTCAGCTCCATATTCCTTGACCCCTTTCATTCTCACACCGTAATAGTGTGATAGCGCCACTACCATAACTGCTAGAGTCAAAGTAATAGTTGGGTCTGCAGTAGGGGATTTCCACCATAGATTATGGTCGACTACTACTGCAAAAGGTAATCCCAGCATGTTGGCAACGAAAATGTACATGATTAATGTAAGTCCTAAAGCTAAAAAGCGTCCGCCCGTATGCCAATCCATTGTGCTGTTGATGATTCCTTTTACGAAATCGACTACCCATTCAAGGAAGTTTTGCATTCCTCCTGGTCGCATTGACAGGGTTCGAGTAGCGAGTACCGCAATAAGGAAAACAATAACGGATGAAACTGTGATCATCAGTACGTTTGACATATTAAACGTCAAACCTAGAAAATCTTTTGTAACTGCACCATGTTCCACCTATGTTCACCTCTTTTCCTTTGGAGTACGTGTAACTTGAGTTAGTGAATCTATTAACATGATAATGTAGACTGACATCAATCCCACTACCACACTTAATAAATGAAAATGTTCCGGGTATTTCATCGCGATGAGCACCGCTAACCCTGCAAAGAGGAGCCTAGAAAGTGAACCGAGTGTTTTCACTCTTTTCTGCTGAATCACTGCTTGGCCCATGCGGTCAATCTTTGAATACATGCTCCAAAGATTGTAGAGGCTAAAAGCAGTTCCTAGAGCTAGTCCTAAAAAGATAGCTTTGTAAGGAGTGACAGCATAACCGACGAAAAAAAGAGAGAGAAGATATAATGTGTACTTTATGTATTTGAAAAACACCGATTTGTACTCATTCATCATTGCCCGTCCCCTGAAAACTTCGATATTAAGCGGATCATCCCGTAAACACCTGTTCCAAGACCTAGAAACAACCCGATGATAAGGAAGATTGGAAATTCATTGCCGACTTTCTCGTCCAGCCATTTCCCTCCAAAAAGTCCAACTAAGATACATCCAACAAGCTGAGAAAGAATGCCAGACATTAAAGCCATCGCTTTATAAGGGCGTTTCCCGTTGCTCATATCGTATGGACTCCTTCCTTCTGGAAATTTGGTAATAATTTTCTTGAAAACCCTTGTAAACACAAGAATGTAAACCTTACCATATTCCCTTTGTAAGAATACAATAGTGCCATTTCTATGTCAACGACTTCCGGGACGGTTTATTAAATAAATTGTGGAAATTTTGTGGCTTGTTTCAATGGTTTATTATTCACTTTGTTTACTACTTTTGCCTGCAGTTTCCATATTCCTGAATAAAACACCCTATTTGATAAATACTTACATTAAATATATGGAAGGAGCTTGTTCGACATGAAACAAAAAATATTTATTTTCTTTGCGTTGACCGGAATTTTGGTAGCTGGCGGCTGCATGAATAATGACAAAAAGCCTACAGAAGAATCTACAGATATGAGAAATAATGTGGAAAACGAGCGTACAAAACCATTGAATGTTCAGTATAATGACCAGACGCCGTCAGAAGATTTAAATTCATCTGTGACACAAAAAGACTATGCAAAATGGGGGAAGATGGCTCTAGCCGAAACGAAAAAGAAATATCCGAACAGTGATGTGAGTGATTATCAATATGACACACGCCGTGTGAGCCCGGATGGTACTATCTCAGATTTCTTTGATTTCACGGTGGATGAAAACGGAAAGAAACGATTAGTAAAAGTTGGCGTGATGCATACCGATGAGGAACTTGTGGATATGAAGGTTGAAGAGTTAAATTGATTTTAGGTTAGTTAGTGGACCAGGAAGAGTTATGAACGTTGATGTATAGGCGTGTTAAGGCTGACGACGGAAATTTGTCAGCTTTTTTGCTGTTTTTACGGTACGTGTTTTTATTTTTCTTACACGTTCACCGATAAACATCTAGTTTCCACCCGTAAATGATCGCTGACCACCTGAGATTAGCCTGTTTTCACCTGTAACCGCACCTCGACCACCTGAAAACTCGTCCACACCACCGCTAAACACGTTTTTCAATAAAAAAACTGACCCCGCACAGGCAATTTCACCTCTGCAAGAGTCAGTTTTATCTTTTTCATCTTATTTTGTTCCGAACAAACGGTCTCCAGCGTCGCCTAGACCTGGAACGATGTAACCATGGTCGTTTAATTTTTCATCAAGTGCTGCTAAGAAAATATCAACGTCAGGGTGCTCGTCCTGGATCACTTTAACACCTTCTGGAGCTGCCACTAAACACATAAGCTTAATGTTTTTTGCACCGCGTTTCTTGATCGATTCAATCGCTGCTGCTGCAGATCCACCTGTTGCAAGCATCGGATCGATTACGATGAAATCACGCTCTTCTACGTCAGAAGGAAGCTTCACGTAATATTCGATCGGCGTTAGCGTTTCAGGATCACGGTAAAGTCCAACGTGTCCAACTTTTGCTGCTGGAATAAGTTTAAGGATTCCGTCTACCATTCCAAGTCCTGCACGAAGGATCGGTACTAGCCCTAACTTTTTCCCAGCGATCGTTTTCATAGTTGCTTCGGCAACCGGCGTTTTCACCGTTACCTCTTGCAATGGAAGATCACGTGTAATTTCAAAAGCCATAAGCCCAGCTACTTCATCAACAAGTTCACGAAATTCTTTCGTACCCGTACGTTCATCACGGATGTATGTTAATTTATGCTGAATTAACGGATGATCAAGGACATATACCTCACTCATGTTTTAAGCACCTCTCCTTATGTAACATTTATTTTCGTTCAAAAAGCATCTCTAGCATTGTACAGAAAAACGACCTTTACTTCAAGGAAAATCAGCACAGAAACGATAGTTTTCTAACTCCAAATTTTACATATAAACTCTTCTACTACTATTCCCTGAATTTAGAGGTGAAATCCTGAAAAAGTTGGCGCGGGTGCAGTACCCATTTGAAGTTTACTGTCCACTTCGGCATAAATACTGTCGACTTTTCGCATTTTACTGTCCACTTCCATCATAATACTGTCCACTTTTCACAATTTACTGTCCACTTCCGTTAAAATACTGTCCACTCAGTTTTTCTGCGCAACAAAAAACACCCACTCCACACGAATGGATGCTTTCACATAATGTTAATTATCCCTATTCTTTCGCTTTCAACTCTGTATAAATAACCAATCTCTCTTCATGTGTGCCTTCATCACGATTAAAGTTACCGGTACACGTGATCAAGTTCAGCTTGCTGCCATACGAATAGTCGAATATTTTATCAACAGGCGCGTTTTTTCTGTCGTATTTTTCTTTTCCTGTTACTTCAAAGGTTAACGTTTTTCCCTCTTTATCCTTAACGATCACTTCATCGCCTTTTTCAAGGTCTTCTAGCTTATAAAACACAGCGGGGCCCGTCTTGCTGTCAACATGCCCTGCCATTACAGCATTTCCTGGTGATCCCGGTTTTGCTCCATCACCAAACCAGCCAACGGTATCCATTCCTTTTGGAACACCCATCTGACCATTTTTTAACGTACCTACTTTTTCGATTTCGGTATTGATTTCTAATGCTGGAATTTCAATCGTAGAAGGTGTGATCCCTTCTGTATCTGCCTTTAACTTTAAGCCTTCAGGCGGTGTTAGTTCCGTTGATGAGGAGTCCACTTCTTCCTGTTGCTCTTGTTTTTTCACAGGTTCCGCAGATTTTTTAGAGCTCTCACTTTTAACTTGTTCTTCTGCATTTGAACAGCCACTTACAATCAACATACTTAACAAAATACTAGAAATGAATTTTTTCATTAAAAACCTTCCTTTCCATCTTCAATAGATAGAAAAGATGGAGGACAGATTCGCCCTCCACTCTTAACCTCTTATCTCTTATACTTAATCTCTTAAGAATGGTTCGTCGCTTTTCTACGAAGAATCATCGCTGTTGTTGCTGAAGCCAAGATCAAGCCGAACATGCTCCAAAGGATAGCGTCAATTGATGTTTGGCTCATTCCGCCCATACCTGTTTTCGGCATATCAGATGGCTTTTGGCCAGCAAACTTATCTGGGAATTGATCAACGATCGCACCAGATAGGGATTGTCCTACTCCGAACATGTGCGCATAAGCTTCAGAGATGTTCTTGTAAGCGGCTGGGTAATCTTTTCCTGTATAACTGTTAAATGCCGCTAGTAATTGGTCGATGTGTACTTTTAATCCTTCTTCTAAATCAGCCGCTTTTAGGCGTCCTTCTGTTGCCGTATCTAAGAATTTAGCTTGTTCCATACGGTACTCATCGAGTTCAGAGATCGCTTGCTTCTTACCTTCTTCATTCTTTTCTGCTGTAGCTGTTACATAGTCAACAAAGTAACCGATGTGGCTGCTCCAGATTTCTTTAAATTGTGCTGCACCTTCTGCACCATATACGGATTCTACAGCTGCTGTGATGTCATCTGTATTTTCGTTCAGTTCAGCTGCCGCTGCTTCAAAGTCTTTAGCACCGTCGATTCCTTTTTGCATCGTTAATGCTGCCAAGGCTGCATGGGCCGAGAACACACTGTTCAAATCAGCACGAAGATCAGCTGCAGGTGTATCTACTGATTTATTTTCAAATTTGTCAGGGAACTGATCCGTGATCGCCCAAGACAAACCTTTACCTGTCATGAACATGTGGTGCATCGCTTCTGAAATGTTGTCATACGCTTTGTCGTAGTCGCCCGTTCTGTAGCTTTCAAACGCCCAGATCAGCTGGTCGATGTGTACTTTTAATCCTTCTTCTAGATCAGCCGCTTTTAATCTACCTTCTGTTGCTTTATCAAGGAAATCCGCTTGCGTTACACGGTACTTATCCAATTCCGCTAATGCTTGCTTTCTTCCTTCTTCGTTGTTTTCAGCAGTTGCTGTTACATAATCTACGAAATAGCCGATGTGGCTGCTCCAAATTTCTTTAAATTGATTGCCAGCTTCTTCTCCATAAACAGATCCAACTGCTTTTGACAGAGCTTCTGTATTTTGGTTCAACTGTCCAGCCGCTGCTTCGAAATCTTCTTTTCCGTCAATTCCTTTTTGCATCGCAACCACTGCTAAGAATGCATGCTCAGAAAGAAGAGTATCAAGTGAAGCGCGTAGATCGATTGCCGGGTTTGTCACTTCTGCTGACATTTGACCTTTGCTGTGACTTTCGTGGCCATGTGCATCTGCCACCGTAAATGTAGGGATTAATAGAGAAACACTTAACGGTACTGCCAAGAGTGCTTTTTTCATTTTCATTTGGAATCTCTCCTTTTTTTGTTTTTTACACTTAGCTAACGGAGAGAGTTTTGATTTGGATCACTTTTTTTAAAAAAGTTTTTGTTTTTTTGTCGAACCTTTGAAAAAGTGTAATTGTTTATTGTAAAAACCGTGCAAAAAAGCCCCTCTAGCCTGCTGACTATAGGAGCTCTAAACGTTTTATTTTATTCGTACAACTTATACTTTCCGGCTAACTTCTCAACACGTGTCTCAGCATTTTTCAACACCGATTCGTCCTCGATGTTTTTTAACACAGACGCCATGATCGAAGCGATCTCGTCCATATCTTCTTCAACAAAACCACGTGACGTTACCGCAGCTGTTCCAATACGAATACCGCTCGTTACGAACGGGCTTTCTTTATCGAACGGAATCGTGTTCTTATTAACTGTAATTCCGATATCATCCAATGCTTTTTCAGCCACTTTTCCTGTTAGTGCAAGTTCACTCACATTAATCAGAATCAAGTGATTGTCTGTACCATCAGAAACAAGAGTGATGCCTTCTTTTTTCAAAGACTCTGCTAAGCGTTTCGCGTTCTTCACGATCTGCTCTGCGTAGCTTTTGAACTCATCTGTTAATACTTCCCCAAAGGATACCGCTTTTGCTGCGATAACATGCATTAAAGGACCACCTTGGATGCCTGGGAAGATCGATTTATCAATTTTTTTCGCGAACTCTTCTTTACAAAGAATCATACCGCCGCGAGGGCCGCGAAGTGTTTTATGTGTAGTCGTTGTTACAAAATCTGCATAAGGAACTGGATTCTGGTGAAGACCTGCTGCAACTAAACCTGCAATGTGGGCCATATCAACCATTAGGTAAGCTTCAACTTCATCAGCGATCTCGCGGAACTTAGCAAAATCGATTGCACGCGGATACGCGCTCGCTCCTGCTACGATCAGCTTTGGACGGTGCTCTAGTGCTTTTTGACGAACATCTTCATAATCGATAACATTCTTCTCTGCATCTACGCCATATTCCACAAAGTTATATTGAATGCCAGAAAAGTTAACGGCACTTCCGTGTGTTAAGTGACCGCCATGAGAAAGGTTCATACCCAATACGGTGTCGCCTTGCTCGAGGATCGTAAAGTATACAGCCATGTTTGCTTGTGCACCTGAGTGAGGTTGTACGTTAGCGTGTTCAGCACCGAAGATTTCCTTCGCGCGGTCTCTCGCTAGGTTTTCAACTACATCCACGTGTTCACATCCGCCATAATAGCGTTTGGACGGGTAGCCTTCTGCATATTTATTCGTAAGTACAGAGCCTTGTGCTTCCATTACGGCTTGACTTACAAAGTTTTCAGAAGCAATCAATTCGATTTTCGTACGCTGGCGGTGCAATTCATCCATGATGGATTGGTAGACTTCTTGATCAGCTGTTTTCAAATGGTTCAATTTCGCTTCCCCCTTACCTTATGTGAAAAATGATTATGATTGTAACATACCCCTCTATCTTACACGTTAAGACTGTAAGTTGTAAGAGGAAATGCACAAGTGTGAAAATTCATTTTATTTAAAAGGGATGAACATGGTATGATGATACATAATAGAGAGAAAGAGCTATTTATAAGGGGTGTTATCAACATGATGAAAAAGTGGTTTGGAGCGAGTCTCCTTGTACTTGTACTAGCTTTGGCAGGCTGCAGCGAAGAAAAAGCTAAGCCTGAAGCTAAGGAAAAAGTAGAAAAAACAGATAACGAAGATCAAAATACAACAGATGATTTGGCTGGTCAACAAGCTGAGATCATTAAGAACATGGAAGAAAAAGCGGTTCAGTTAGATCCAAAAGCACTTGAAGCAGACCCAAAAGCATACGAAGAAAAAATCATTAAAGCTACGGGGAAAGTGCTAACAGATAACGAAAAAGGAATGGGCTCAAGCTTTGAATTCCAAGTTGGAGAAACAAAATTTAGAGTGATGAACTTTACGATGGGCAGCGGTTTTGAAAAAGGTTCTGAGGTCACAGTATTCGGCAATGTTAAGACAGGTAAGGATGCTAAGACTGGCCTTCCGCTGATCAACGCAACATATATGGAATAAGAAACAAAGAGCGGGATTATTCCCCGCTCTCTTTTTTATGCTTATTTTGAAAATCATGAAGTGCCTTATATTGCGTTTGCATCGTGTCTGATAGAGACTGATAAAGTTGAAACAGATCTTTATAGACGTTTTCGTAATCGGGATTAGGCATGATTTCTTGGTAATGCTTCGTCTCAACGGGTGCTTCTTCTAATATTTTTGTTTCCCCTATCGCGTATCGGCCGAGCAAGACCGCACCTAAGCACGAACTCTCCGTATGTTCAGGAATACTCACTTTCGTCTGAAAAATATCTGCTAAGATCTGTTTCCAAAGCGGCGAGTTCGTAAAGCCTCCTGTTGCAAAGATCTTCACTTCCCTTTTCCCCACTTGGCTCTTAATGAGAGAGTAAACACTAAACAAGTTAAGAATCGATCCCTCAAGCACCGCCCGCACCATATGATTGTGATTATGACGAAGCGTCAGACCGATAAATGATGCTTTTGCTTGTGCATCCCATAACGGTGCTCGTTCTCCAGTTAGATAAGGCAGAAAGATTAAGCCCTCTGCACCAGGCTGAATCTGTTCGGCATCTTTAGACAGCTTTTCATATGCCGCACTATCATCCTCTTTTTGCAAAGTATCATGAATCCATTGAAACGCGATTCCTCCATTGTTAACCGGGCCCCCTGAAACCCAATGATTCTCCGTAAGCGGGTAACAGAACGTGCGACCCTCTGTATCGAGGATCGGTGTAGGTGATGTGGTTCGAATCGCACCGCTCGTCCCTATCGTTACTGCCACATCACCAGGTGATATCGCACCAACACCTAGGTTGGACAACGGACCATCCGTCGCACCGATCACGACTTTTACAGAAGAAGCAAGACCTGATTTCTTTGCAAGAACATCAGACAGCTCTCCCCAATAATAGGTGGTGCTTTGAAGAATTGGAAGTTTGCCTGGTGAGATACCTGCAAGTTTCAATGCTTCTTTATCCCACGTTTTTGTATGCATGTTCCAAAGACCAGTTGCTGCAGCTGACGCATGATCCGTCTGCCACTCATTGAACCATCGGAACAGTATGTAATCTTTAATTCCAACAAACTTTTCTGCTTTTTGAAAAATATCGGGACGTTCATTTTTTAACCATTGCAATTTAAAAAGTGGTGTCATCGGATGAAGCGGGACACCGGTACGTTTATAAAGTTCGACCGCAGTTTCACCGTAATCTGATTTATAAGCTGCTACATACGGCTCACTTCGGATATCAGCCCATGTGATGCTATTCGTTAGTGGCTTACCTTCTGAATCCACTGCAATTAATGAATGCATAGCAGTGCTAAAAGAAATAAAACCGATCCTTTCCGCTAGATCTCCACTTTTTCGCACCGTTTCTCTTAATGATTCATTCACTGCTTCATAAATTTCATCCGGCTTCTGTTCGGCAGCCCCTGGCTCTTCCGACAGCAACGGATAATTTTTCGAATGATGAGCAACAGCCGCTCCATTTTCATCAAAAAGAACAACCTTTGTACTCGTTGTCCCGATATCTATTCCGATCGCATAATTTCTCAAGATCTCTTTCTCCTTTCACATAAAAAAGGAAGCAGCTCTAGTATGCCCTTCCTAAACAACACGTCATTCTACATCGCCTTTTTTATCATACTATTCAGACCAGAAAGAATCACTTAATATAGATGTAAAATGAATGGTTCCTTTTTTGGGAAGTCAGATTAGAGGAGATGGATAACGTGACTAGTTTTAGAATTCGCCCTGTCGTTTTGGAGGATTTAGATCAGTTGAAGGGTTTGATGCATCGTTACATTGTTGATTTTTATAAAGGAAAAACGCCTGAGGGATCAAAGTTGGAGGATCATATCAAGCATCTGCTTTCTTCAGAGGAAGCAGGAACTCAGTTTGTAGCTGAGACAAAGAATGGCAGATTAGCTGGATTCGCAACACTCTACTTTTCGTTCAGCACGACTCGTTTACAGAAAATCGCCATATTAAACGATCTTTTTGTAGATGCGGAATTTCGTGGTGCCGGTTTAGGGGAGGAGCTGTTTCTGCATGTGCTGGAATACACGAAAAAGGAAGGCTATGCGTACATGACGTGGCAAACGGCGGTCGATAACACATCGGCTCAAGCACTTTATAAGAAGATGGGTGGAAAAAACATCAATTCAGAGTGGATTCATTACGAGATTGAACATAACTAGAGAGATAGAGAGCATAGCGAGTGCCAAGAAGCCGCTTAACAGGGGCTTGTTAACCGTAATCCAACACAAAGTGGCGGTGAATCCACGAGTTTCAGCTTGGAATCCACGAGTTTGGGTGGTTTATCCACGAGTTTTGCCTTTGAATCCAAAAGTTTTGGAAGTTTATCCACGAGTCTACAATCTTCGACACGTTACGACAGTCTCACTTCATCGCCCCGCACATCACAAAACATCACAACACTACAGAAAAAAGCCCTCACCAGGAGGGCTTTCCACATCTAGAAACAACGTATGTCTTCTTTACTCGGATAAACTGCACGTTCGCCGCCAATTAACTTCGGACGTGTCTTCGCCAACGTCACGTGTGCGGCGCCGACCTTTTTCACTTCACTGCGAACCGGTACGGCCACATGCTTCAAGTGCATACCAATAAAGGTGTCACCGATGTCGATGCCTGCGTCGGCTTTTATATATTCAACGATCACGGGTTCATTCATATGGTGGTAGGCGTGTGTTGCCAAAGCACCTCCAGCTGATCGTGCTGGAACGACCCGCACTTCTTCATAGCCTCGTCGTTCAGCTTCTTCGCGCTCGATAACAAGCGCACGGTTCAAGTGCTCACAGCATTGCACGGCAAGTGCCACGCCCGTTTCCTCTTGAAACGCTACGATACCTCGGTAAAGTGCACCCGCTGTATCCATCGTGCCTGATGTGCCAATTCGTTCACCAATTACTTCGCTTGTGCTTGCGCCTACTACTAATAATTGAGACGGTCTTAATTGTGCATGCTTTTGCAGATCTTGCAAAACATTCAGGACTTGGTCTTGAATTTGTTGGAGCTCATCGCTCATGAGATGGTCTTCCCTTCATTTTATGGGTTTATAGCTTTAGGCTATTGGCCTTCATATTGAGAGATTTTATCTACACGGCGACCGTGACGTCCGCCTTCATATTCTGTCGTCAGCCATACTTTTGCGATTTCAAGTGCGAGACCCGGCCCGATGACACGTTCACCCATTGCAAGTACATTGCTGTCATTATGCTGTCTTGTAGCTTTAGCGCTGAATAGATCATGAACAAGCGCACAACGGATTCCTTTAACTTTGTTCGCTGCAATGCTCATTCCAATGCCCGTACCGCAGATTAGAATTCCGCGATCAGCTTCACCGTTGGCTACTTTTTCTGCTACAGGAATCGCATAGTCTGGATAGTCTACAGATGTGTCGCATTCACAGCCAACATCCTCCACTTGCATACCCAGCTCTTCAATCATGCTGATGATTTCTTTTCTTAATTCAACTCCGGCGTGATCTGATCCAATTGCTACTTTCATGTTGTGTGCACCTGCTCTCTCATACTTTTTTTCATTATATGCTCTTCCAATTACCCGTTCAATGTGACTGCTAGGCAATTTAGAACAGCCTTACCTCATTTTGTCCTACTACTTCTTGCTATCGTCTTTTTTCATTAATTTTTCAATAAGAACTTCAATTTCGTCTCTTGTTTCTTGATAAAGATGAAGCGGTCCACCGAACGGATCTGTAATGTCTAGAGAAGGGATTTCACTCTCTAACTTCATCCTTCTTTCAACGAGGGGCCTTACTTCTCTTTCAAACGCCTGTCTTACTTCTTCATCTGCAGAGTCCTTTGACATATACTGAAGCTTCAGCATCTCGATCTCTGTATAGAGCTCATAGATCTCTTCAATCTTTTTCTGCTCATCGTCGTCGAGAACATACTCTTTTAATGTATACGTCTTATTTACCGCATCTGGCCAGCGTCCGACGAGCGCATGTTTATGGCTCTCGGTCATCGTTAAGATAAGATCTGCCCACTCGATCAAATAATCGGACACACCTTGCGACTGATGACTTTCTTTAATACTTCTTTCCGAAAGAGCTTGTGTCGCATTCGAACTCATCACGGCACCGTTTCCAGCAAATACACCAGCTGATTTAACGTTGAATTTCCCTTTTCCTTTTTTGCGTAAAATGGCCTCAGCCATCGGACTGCGACACGTATTGCCTGTACAAATAAATAAAACATTCATGGTGAATTCACCTCATATTCTATCTTTCCCTATTTTACTATAGGTTAACGCTCTTACTAGTAAGTATATCATCGGATTAGTGAATAAAAAAATGCCTGTTTTTCGTATTCGAAGTAGTTTTGTAAGTTGTTTCTCTCCGTTCCAGGTTGCTTCGCTTTCCGCGGGGCGGGCGGTGAGCCCCTTGCCGCTTTGCGCCTCTAAGGGTCTCACCTGTCCCACTCGTCCCGCAGGAGTCTCGCAACCTTCCACTCCGATCAACCTCTCAATGGGAGAAACACTCCAGAGAATAACAGCAATGATAGCATTTAGAACGGAAACAGAATCTTCACCCCAAAAGCAAGGAGGATGCATCCGCCTAACGCTTCACCATAGGAACCGAGCCACTTCTGTACTTTTTTTCCCATGATCAATCCAGCCCACGTTAAGACCATGCTCATGAGACCAAACATCGTAATCGTAAGCCACGTTTTTGCTCCATAGATACCTAGTGATAATCCCACTGAAAAACTATCTAACGAGGCGCTTAGCGCAAAGACGAAGAGCCCAATACCGATCGGCTGTACGAACGGTTCATCATCATTTGAAAACGAAGACCGAATCATCGTTACACCCAGTATGACAAGCAGAATTCCACCGATGATGGCTGCTATACCGCCAAAATGAACAGAGATCTGTTTACCGAGCGTCATTCCTGCAAGTGGCATGAGCATATGAAAGATTCCTATCGTAATTCCTATTTTCATAATTTGTCTTATGCGAAGCGATAACATCCCCATCCCTAGGCCGATCGAAAAAGCGTCCATACCTAGCGCAACTGACATAAATAACAGTGTCATCCATTCTCCCATGGTTGCCAAATACTTCCCACTCCCTTAAACCATCATACTTTCAGACTATGCATGTCTACTTTTAAAAAGACTAAAAACCATACAAGCTGTTGGAAGAATGAAAAAATGGAACTCTTTACCGCTTTAGAGGAAGGGATAATGTGATTTTTATCGTATATAAAAGGAAGTGAATCTGTATGTAAAGGAGAGGAACAAGCATGGTCCATAACGCATCGGCCATAACGGCAAATGGAAAAGACATGTGGCGAACGTCGCCATTCCCGACTGGCCTGTCACGTCAAAAAAGCATGACTTTTCGATGTATGAAGCATAATGAAAACCTCATTATGACCGAGAGCGAAGGTGAACTGTTTGACTTGTTTGGCCTTAAACGTGAAAACGTACTTCAAAAGAGAATAGAAGACATCTTTCCTAAAGAAATTGCAGACTTTAAAAAAGAAATGTACGAAAGAGCGCTGAAAGGAGAAAGTCTTACGTACGAATCCGAACTGAACGGTATTCCTTTTTTAGCTGCGATCGGCCCCATTTATGATAAAGATGGTACCGTTTCTGAGGTGTATGGATTTTGTGTTGATCTCACTGAACGAGTATCCGTTGAAACTCAGCTTGCTGAGAGTGAACAGCGCTTCCGGTCATTGATGGACCATAACATCGATGCCTTGTTTTCGCTCGATCTTGAAGGCAAATTTACGACTGTCAATAAAGCGTGTGCAACCTTGAGCGGTTATAGCGAGACAGAGCTTTTGAACATGACGTTTAATCCGTTCATGATGCCAGACAGAAGAGCTGCCGCGGTTGATCAGTTTAAGGATGCATTAGAAGGAAATTCCAAAATGTACGAAACCCGAATCAAGCAAAAGAACGGTGAAACACGCCAGATCATGTTCACCCTTACTCCAATCATCGTTCTCAATAAAGTTCTCGGTGTTTTCGGAATCGCAAAAGACGTAACCGCAAAAAGAGAGGCGGAAAAAGAACTTCGTGAAACAAAGGACCTGCTGGAATCTGTGATCTATCATTCTAGTGATGCGATCTCAGTCGTCCACCTTACAGACTTTTCTGTAAAAGTGAACCCGGCGTTTGAATTCATATATGGATGGACTGAAGACGATCTCGCCAATATGACTTCACACATCTTGCCCGTTGTTCCAGAGGATAAGGTAGCTGAATCCGATAGGCTCATGACGATCGTCAAACATGGTGGATATGTTAAAGGCGTGGAGACGATCCGATTAACGAAGTCTGGCAAACGATTAAATGTAAGCCTTTCCTTAAGTCCGATCTATGGCGAGAACGGTGAAGTCGTGGCATTATCCGCGATCTCCAGAGATATCACAGATAAAAAACTAAAAGAAAAAGCGTTAAAAGAAAGCGAAGAAAAGTACCGTATCATCGCAGAGAACACGACTGATTTAGTAGGTGTCGTTGACCTTGAAGGAAACGTCAAATACGTCTCTCCTTCAAACCGTCTTCTTCTCGGCTTTGATCCGTCTCTTTATGATGGGAAAAAGATTCAAGGATTCTTCCATTCAGATGACCGAGCAAAAGTCAGAATGGCGATGAACGAGATGGTTCAAACTCAAAAACCTGTAAAGTTTGAAGTCAGATGCAAGCATGCACACGGCCATTGGGTAACCCTTGAAGCAAACGCTACTCCTATCGCCAACGATTCAGATCAGCCTGATTCGTTCGTTGTTGTAGCTCGTGATCTGACCGAACGAAAAAAGACCGAAGAAATGCTAAGAAAATCTGACAAGCTCTCTGTTCTCGGACAGCTTGCCGCAGGTGTAGCGCATGAGATTCGCAACCCGCTCACCTCAATCCGCGGATTTTTACAGCTTCTACAATCTAGAGCTTCAGAGAATGAAGACTATTACGAGATCATGCTCTCCGAGATTGATCGAATCAACAGCATCGTCGGAGAATTTATGTTGCTCGCTAAGCCGCAAGCGATGAACTTTGTACAGACCGACCTGCGCCAACTGTTGCGACACGTCATCTCGATTCTTGATACTCAGGCGATCCTAACGAATGTTCAGATTTATTTCGAGAGTGAACCAGATCTGCCAGAAATATGGTGTGTGGACAATCAGATCAAGCAAGTGTTCGTGAACATGTTGAAAAACGCGATCGAAGCGATGCCAACCGGCGGCTCTGTACATATTCATCTAAAGAAAGAAGGCGGATATGTGGTTGCTTCTTTCATCGATCATGGCTGCGGAATATCAGAAGAACGGTTGCCAACTTTGGGTGAACCTTTTTATACCACCAAAGAAAAAGGTACCGGCCTCGGGCTCATGATCTGTTATAAGATCGTAGAGAACCACCACGGTAAAATACTAATCAACAGCAAGATTGATCAAGGAACAACCTTCTCCATCCTGCTTCCGATCGAAAAAAACAAGCCTGTGTCTTGAGTAGACGCAGGCTTGTTTTTTAGGTGGACGCTTAGTGTGGTTGTTTGTCGAAAATCGTTTAAATAATTTTATCCGTGAAATTATAGGCTCTATCCGTGAATATATTTTGAATTACCGTGAAATTAAAAGGGATTACCGTGAAATTATTAAACATTACGATTTCCACTACTAAAATTCCCAGTGCAAACTAGACCAAACAGCCACTGCAGCTCCCTTTAATAACAAAAAAGCTCTGATCCAATCAAAAAACGCTGAATCAGAGCATCATTCTATTCTTTTATGATATTCCCGCCGGCCGATTTTTCAAGTCTGTTCATGATCGCAACACCGACCCCTGTTTTCGGGAAAACCTCTCCGAAAATTTGATCGACACCCGCTTCGTTAAACGCGCGTAACGCTTCGTATAGATGCTGAGCTACGGATTCAGGATTAGAACGATTTCCCGCTGGAATCACACAATCCGCTTTATAAACGTCAGCTCTTTCTTCTGTCGTCAGAATTCCAATCCGTTTTCCTGCTTCGCGTTCTTGATCCACAAGTCTCTGTAGGAATTCCACGCTTCCATCCACAAGTACGAACGGTGCATCAGGTGCATAGTGTGTATATTTCATACCTGGGGATTTCGGCGCTTGTTTTTCGTTTTCCAATCCGGGATCTACCACAACTTGCCCTGAACCCGCTACCTTTTCTAGCTCTTCTAACGTAATTCCGCCCGGTCGTAAAATCGTGACAAGGTCACCTGTACACTCAACAACCGTAGATTCAACGCCAACACCGGTTGAACCACCATCCACAATGCCAGGAATTCTACCTTTTAGATCTTCATAAACGTGCTGAGCTGAAGTGGGGCTTGGTTTTCCCGAAAGGTTAGCACTTGGTGCAGCAAGTGGGACACCCGAAGCAGAGATGACTGCAAGAGCGATCTCATGGTCTGGCATCCTTACCGCAACTGTGGATAACCCAGCAGTAACTCTTTCACTGACGTTTTCACCTTTTGGCAACACAATGGTCAATGGGCCCGGCCAAAACGCAGTCATTAATTTTTTTGCTGTATCTGAAACAGAAGAAACAAGCCCCTTTAATTGTGAGAGATCTGAGATGTGAACGATCAGAGGGTTATCACTCGGTCTTCCCTTCGCTTCAAAAATGCGTTTGATCGCGTCATCACTTCTTGCGTTCCCCGCCAAACCATAAACCGTTTCTGTTGGAATAGCGACTACTTCATTTTCATTTATCCACAGGGAAGCCTGAATAATATGTGGATGATTTTCTAGAGTATTTTCTGTTTTATCCACAGCCCAGCGTTCCGTTTGGAATGATTTCATGAGATAAATCCTTTCTATTACTCAGGTCAACCTTCTTTGAAAAGGTCGATTACAAAACTTTTATATCCACAGAGTTATACACAATTTGTCGCAAATTGTGGACAACTTGTTGACAATTTCTTATTAATCTAGTGCATAAGCTAAAAGTTCTGCTCCTGATGTTGCGTTATTTTTTATATGATCCGCGCTCTCGATATGTGGAGGCACTTTATCTTTCGGAATCGTTTTGAAAGAAAGTTGTTCGAACATATGCACAGCTTTCGTAAGTAAATAAAGGGTTTCGACTCCTTTATCTTTTGAGTATACCAAAATTTTATCGATGAGTTTAAGAAGAAGCGTCTCTGACGAATATTTCTGCTTCAGTACGAAAGATCGGAGCAATCCATCGTTTCCGATTCTCTCTAAACCGACTGTACCGATGGTCTCACCTTGGTCGTTTACCACGACTAAATAATTTTCAATGCTGTCTTTAATCCCTTCTGACTGTAGTCCGGCTTTTCCGACGAGCTGTAGCAGATCTTTGGCTTCATGCTGCATAGCCTGCCTTAAGATTATCGTCATCACATAACTCCCCTATTCCTATATAATTTCAGCCTTCGTTCGGCTGTTTTTCACCATTTCATCACGAAAATCATTTTAAAAAAAGAAGGCTAACCACCATTCGGTTACCTTCTTCATTTTCTATAATCTATGAAAATAGGGAGGAAAATATGCACATTTTAAGAGAATAAGGATCCTACAAAAGAGAACAGGCTATCAAATAGTTCTACCACAAAGTATTTCGTCTCGATTTCCTCAGCTTCATCTGCTTGGTCTGCACCTGGATCAGCAGAAGCCGTATCTACTACATCGCCTTTGCCATCTTTGTTTTCCTTTACAGCATCGCCATTTTCAAAGTCTAGGAAGCATAATGGCGGGAAGAGCACACACCACCAGTTCTTCCCTTCCCCTTCACCAAGGGTGATCAGGACCGCTTCATACTGACCTGCCGGATAGATGTAGTCGCCGTACATTTTAGTAGGAAAAGCTACTTTGTTTAACTCTACAGAAAACGTCTTCTCAAGGCCGGCTTCATCCAACTTATGTTGAACGATCTTTTCAATCGTTGGCAACTGTTTACGAATGATCTCACGCGCTTCAGAAATCGTAGATAGCTCACCCACCCAAGTCGTGATCTGAGCGTTCACTTCATCACGGATCTCACGCTTCAGCTTTTGGTCGGCATCCGTATTGCTGTTTGCTAGAATGCGAAGTCTGATCGATTCATCCGGTATCTTAACAGAGGCGTTCATGGTTGCGTTCGCCACCTTGGTTTGTGTTTCAAAAAATAAGAACATCACCGCTAAAGAGATAAGTACTAGAATAAAGAAATGATTGCGTTTTTTCATTGTTTTTTCCTCCCCCGTCGTATCTAACCACAGTTTGGACACGGTGGGATTTTTTCATACTAGTAAACTACTAATTTTCGTTCTGTCTGATTCGACATTTGTTTTGCTCTGGTGTTTTTGAAAGTGGTTGATTTCCGCTACAGATGCTCGCTTTCCGGGGGGCGTGCGGAAATGAAGGAAAACTCGCAGCAACTGTCGCACAGCAACCTGACTTGATCGGTGAACTTGCAGTGAAAGCAGCATCCGACGTTCTAGCAGGAAAGAAAGTAGAAAAGAAGATTGCAGCACCACTTAAGTTGATGGTGAAAGAAGAATAGTTGAACAGAGTAGAAATAATAGTAGAATGAATGAAGTTAGAAAAGGCCGACTGGCTGAAAGCGTTACATGCTTGTACCCAGTCGGCCTTTTGAATTGTGTGTAAATTGTTTGGGGTCTGACCCGGGGTCAGACCCCATTTCCCACTTTATTTCCCGAGGATGGCGAACACCATGCGGTCCTTGCCGCTGATGTCTTCCTTCACATACACATCCGCACCAGGGAACGTGACACGAAGCATGCCCGCTACCGTCTCTCCCTGCCCTGCTCCTACTTCAAAGCCTACGATCGCTTTTTCTTTCAGAACGAGTGGCAGTTCTTCCATGAATCTTCGATAGAACACATAGCCGTCTTCCCCACCGCTTAGTGCTCTCATCGGTTCACGGTCTTTTACGATCGTTTCAAGGACCGCGATCTCATGATCTGGGATGTACGGCGGATTGGATACTACTACATCAAGTTTCTTCCCACTACTAATAAAAGGATGTAAAAGGTCACCGTGCAGGAATGTAACCTCTGCCCCAAGTCGATCGGCGTTTCCTTTCGCTACCTCAATCGATTCCTCTGCAATATCAACCGTGAATACGTCCAGTCGATTGTTTTCTAGAGCTAATGAGATCGAAATGGCGCCGCTACCTGTTCCAATATCTGCAACAGCAACAGTCTCATAGTCACTAAAATGTTCTGAAATAAGCGTTAGTGTGTGCTCGACCAACTCTTCTGTTTCCGGTCTTGGGATTAAGACTTCTTCGTTTACCGAAAACGTTCGACCGTAAAATTCTTCTTTTCCGGTAATATACTGAACAGGCTCTCCTTCAGCGTGGCGAGCGACTGCCGCTCTGAGTTGCGACTCATTCTCTTCACTCATCACATCATGAAGGCGCATGAGCATTTCTGTTCGGTTCACATCCCCTAACACATGCCTCATCAAAATCTCTGCCGCAAAGCTTTCACGTCCGTGTTCAGCTAAAAAAGAAGAAGCCCACGCGAGGGCTTCATGAACTTTTGTACTCATTTTACGCGTCCGCCTGAGCTTTCATCTTGCTTGTTTGATCTTCTGTAATCAATGCTTCAACGAACTCATCCATCTTACCAAGAAGGATTTGATCAAGCTTTTGAATCGTTAAACCGATACGGTGATCGGTAACACGGTTTTGCGGGAAGTTGTACGTACGAATACGCTCTGAACGGTCTCCAGAACCAACCGCACTCTTACGTGTTTCATCATATTCTTTTTGTATTTCTCGTTGAATCTTATCATATACACGAGCACGAAGAACCTTCATCGCTTTTTCTTTGTTCTTGATCTGTGACTTCTCATCCTGACACGATACAACCGTACCTGTAGGAACATGTGTTAAACGAACCGCTGATTGAGTCGTGTTTACCGACTGCCCCCCAGGACCTGATGATGTAAACGTATCAACACGAACGTCTTTTTCATGAATCTCAACTTCAACCTCTTCAGCCTCTGGCAGTACAGCAACCGTCGCTGTAGACGTATGGATACGTCCGCCTGATTCTGTTGAAGGAACACGCTGAACACGGTGTGCGCCGTTTTCATATTTAAGCTTCGAATAAGCACCCGCACCATTGATCATAAAGATGATCTCTTTGTATCCGCCAAGCTCTGTGTATGAAGCTTCGATTACTTCAGACTTCCATCCTTGCATCTCTGCATAACGTGTGTACATACGGTAAAGGTCACCCGCGAAAAGTGCTGCCTCGTCTCCACCTGCTGCACCACGAACCTCGACGATAACGTTCTTGTCATCGTTCGGATCTTTTGGAAGCAATAGAATTTTCAACTGAGCTGTAAACTCTTCAATCTGTTGGTTAAGACCCGAGATCTCTTCTTTTACCATCGCAGTCATCTCAGCATCAAGCTTATCTTCGAGCATTAATTTAGCTTCATCTAATTGCTCTTTCGCTTCTTTAAACTCACGGTAAACCGCTACCGTTTCTTGAAGGGAAGATTGCTCTTTTGAATAATCGCGCAGCTTGTTCGTATCATTTATAACCTCAGGATCACTGAGTAATTCATTTAACTTGTCGTATCTTGCTTCGATCGTCTCTAAACGTTCTAACATGGTTTTTCACCTCTGTTTTATATGCATAACATTATAATTATAGACTATTACAGGTCTTACAGTCAAAAGCAAAAAGGAATAAAATCAATAAAAAAGGCCGCTCTTTCCTTAAAAAGAGAGCCCTTATGAAACTTGAGACGATATTTACATTTTCCGTTTTTGCAGCGACTCTCTCATCGATTCAGCCAATTCTTTTACTTCGATCAATCTTTGAATTTTTTCAGCATCTATTACAAATCCATACTTGATCTGATTGGATTCTGTTACAGAAATACGTGCAGGGTGCTTTTCGATCAGCAACATCTCATCACCCGCTGTAACTATCCCTTCTTTTAGAACGCGAAGGTAATAACCGGTTCGCCCCGTATCTACTACCTTTTTGATCATATCTGGCCGGCAAAGGATAGAAGCTAATGTTTGACAAGGCTGACGAGGCTGTGTGATCTGCACGATTGCTTCACCTAATTGAAACACGTCACCAATACAGACATCATCTTCCAAGAGACCTTTAACAGTAAGGTTTTCACCGAACGCCGGGATAGATAATGGAACTTCTAAATCGAGTTCCGTCGTCCACTTTTCATAATGCTCAAAGGGATACACACAGACTGCTTTATCTGTTCCACCATGGTGCTTCGTATTCCCTACTCCGTCACCTTCAAAGTGTGTTATATGTAAAAAAACAGGTTGCTGCTGCGGCGTTTTATTGTAGGCTGTAAAAAAAGTTTTAGTTTGTGTCTCCACTTCTTCTGGGAGCTTAATGTTCAAAGATGCTACATTCCCCTTCATTCCCCTCACCTCATGAAAAGCATAGCACAGGACAAAAGGAAATTAATAGGAAAAGATATTGCGACGCAACTGCTCATAATCAAGACGCTCTTGGTTCATTCGAATCGCTTTTGTCAGCTCCTCTATCACCACTTTTTCATTCGTGATCACGTTAAACACATAAGGAATGGTCGCAAAATGTCCAAGAAAATGCGTACAGCCAATATAACGCGGGTTGTCGGTCTGATTTTCATTTTTATATTTAATAATAAAATTGCCCATGCCCTCATAGACAGGATCCAATGGCTTTTGTTCAAGTTTTTTTATCAGTGTATGAATCGGCTGAACCGGTGCGTTCCAGTCCGTTCCGTTCGATTTGATCTCTAGCACAGTCCACCACCTCTTTCTACTATCATAGTTCGTTTTAACTCTGTACTTCTTGTTGGTCAAAATGAAGAGAGTTGTGGCATCATACAGGTAACGTTACTTTTTTCGAAACAATGGGAATACTATATGGTTAGAGAGACGTAAGGAGCTGATCAGATGAAATATTGCATTATTGGTGGAGATGCGGCTGGCATGAGTGCCGCGATGCAGATTGTTCGAAACGAAAAAGATGCTGACATCACGGTTCTTGAAAAAGGCGGTATCTATTCTTATGGACAATGTGGACTTCCTTATGTTGTAGGCGGACTCATCCCTTCTACTGATGAACTTATCGCTCGCAGTATTGAGACGTTCCGTGAAAAATACGGCATGGATGCGCGTACGTTTCACGAAGTAAAAGCTATAGATACTACCTCTAAAACAGTCTCCGGTGTACATACGAAAACAGGGGAATCCTTTGAGGTTCCGTACGATAAACTCTTAGTCGCAACAGGTGTTAGCCCCATCATACCGAAGCAATGGACAGGATTGCATCTAAAGGGCATCTACCCACTCAAAACGATTCCAGATGCTGAGGACCTTATGGCCGGGTTAAAAGATGTTCAGAACGTAACCATCATCGGTGGAGGATACATCGGTCTTGAGATGGCCGAAAACGTACTACGACTCGGTAAAAAGGTACGTATCATCCAGCGGAGCAACCAGTTAGGAAATATCTTTGATCATGATTTTGCTCCACTCATACATGAAGAAGCAGAAAAACATGGCATCGAACTTTGTTTAGAAGAAGAAGTGCTCGGTTTTAAAGGCGACGATCACGTTCAATTTGTAAAAACGGCTAAAAAAGATTATCCAACTGACCTTGTGATCGTGTCTGTCGGTGTGTCACCGAACACAGGATTTTTGAAAGAAACGGACGTGGCACTTAATGAGCAAGGAGTGATCGTTGTAAATGAGACGATGGAAACGAGTGTGAATGGTGTGTATGCGGCAGGTGATTGCGCGACCCATTATCACCGAGTTAAAAAACTAAATGATCACATTCCGCTAGGAACGACAGCGAACAAACAAGGGCGGATCGCCGGTTTGAACATGGTTGGTATGAAGAAACCATTTAGAGGAATCGTAGGTACCTCTATCATCCAGTTCATGGATCTAACACTTGGAAAAACAGGATTATCAAATAAAGAAGCAGAACAGCTGAACATTCCTTTTTCAGAGATCAAGATTACATCAAGAAATCATGCCAGCTATTATCCTGATCCGAAGAAGTTAGAAATAAAATTAACGTATCATAAAGAGACAGAGAAGCTACTTGGTGCACAAATCATCGGTGAAGAAGGCGTAGATAAAAGGATCGACGTGCTCGCAACGGCCCTTTATCATGAGATGGATGTAGAGGAATTGGCAGATTTGGATCTGGCATACGCCCCTCCGTATAACGGGTCATGGGACCCCATCCAACAGGCCGCTCGAAGACTTGGGAAATAATATGGGAAATGGGGTCTGACCCCATTTCCCGTTTTATTTCCCACTTTAGTGATCGATCTTTAGTGAGAAGTTATATCGTGGAACAGCTCTTTCTACTGCGTTCATGATTTTACGATGCGTAGCTGCACGTTCCTTTTTAGACATATCATGCGGCACATTCACGTGGATGTGAGCATAATTTCCGTTAATTGTGACCATCTGTGGATTGATCCCAGATGAATCAATAACAGCCTGACGAATCATATCTTGATCATCGGACAGATCAAAACGCGTAGTGTTCATCGTTCGATAATCATTCGGATTCATGTTCGTGTCATAGCTATAGTTGGTTCTTGGTTCATTTTTGGTTAGGTGGTAATTGATAATCCCATGACCAAACAGGTTATCCCGAATATCCCGTTTATCTTCATGAGCGGCAGGCTCTATTTTTGCCCCTTCTTCTTTATAAGACTGCATAGGTGAACATGCTGTTGTTACCAATAGTGCGAAAAGCGGCGCATATATTGCCTTTTTCACTATAAACACCTCCCATATTGTTAGGATTTCCTGTTCAGGAGGTGATTATGTTAAGTTGGTAGCCGTTTCTAAGAGGATGATTTTCAAATGTAGCGATGAATCCACAAATTTGGAGCTTGAATCCAAAAGTTTTAGCCTTCAATCCATAAATTCTTTCGTTCAATCCACAAGTTTTGGCCATTTATCCACGAGTCGACACGCCGCGACATTTTTCGACTCCACCTGCACGCTACCTCAGTCCTACCAACATCAAAAAAAGCCCGAGAGCACAAAGCTCCCGGACAATATAAAATCACACTATTTCAACCGACCTTCTAAGCCCTCTGCGCTTGATAGGAGGTTTCTTTTCTTTCCTGGTACTTCATGACAATGGCGGCAGCGCGGTTCATATGACTCGGATGCTCCCACTAGAATCACTGGATCATCGTAAGAAGCAGGTCTGCCATCGATCAAACGCTGTGTGCGGCTCGCAGGTGATCCACAAACCATGCAGATCGCTTGAAGCTTTGTCACATGTTCAGCAAGAGCCATCATTTTTGGAACGGGTCCGAACGGCTCGCCTTTAAAGTCTTGATCTAGCCCTGCAACGATAACGCGCAGTCCTTGATCCGCTAATTCTTGAGCAACTGGGATGATATCTTCATCAAAGAATTGCACTTCGTCGATCGCTACGACTTCGGTTTCAGGCAATACGTTTTTTAAGATTTCCACAGAACGTCCGACTGGTTCAGCCATAACAGCTGTTCCGTTATGAGACACAACCGATTCCTCGCTATAGCGGTTATCGATCAGCGGCTTAAACACCTGTACTTTTTGCTTTGCATACGTCGCTCTTCTTACGCGGCGAATAAGTTCTTCTGATTTTCCAGAGAACATGCTGCCGCAGATCAATTCGATCCAGCCATTTTGATTCATCACATACATGGCCTGCTCCCCCTTTCGCAACAATCTTTCCTTTAGTATGTACGAAATGTATGATGTTCTACCATACATAAACGTTCGGTACTGGAGTGCTCGACTCCTTTTAAGGCGTATAAAAAACCCGGTCCATCAAAACAGTTACCGAGTTCTTGTTTTCTATAAAATACAAAAGAAAAAAGGGCAAGAAAGACTCCTGCCCTTTTACTTGCAACAAATTACTTAAGGTTGTATTTCTTCTTAAAGCGGTCAACACGTCCACCAACATCAGAGAACTTCTGACGTCCTGTGTAGAACGGGTGAGTGTCAGAACTAACATCCACTTTGATTACTGGATATTCGTTACCGTCTTCCCACTTCATTGTCTCGCTTGAAGACAAAGTTGATCCTGAAAGGAAGCTAAATCCGCTTTGAGCGTCAACAAAGATAACCTTTTTATAATTCGGATGAATTCCTTGTTTCATTCTAATTCCACTCCTTCTGCCCTGTTTCCTATGCGGAGACAGAGTTATAAACACATAAAAATAGTATAACAGGGACAAAACCCATTTGCAACCATACTTTTTCGTTAGTTTGTTACGGGTTTAGCACGCTTTGGCGTTCCCTTTTTTTCACTTTCAAACAGCTCGAAAAACTCTTCGTTATTCTCTGTTTTACGCATACGTTTCATGAACTTATCTACGAAATCAAACGAGTCATCCATCGTCTTACGGATCGACCAAAGTGCCTCAAGATGATCTTTCGCGATAAGCATCTCTTCTTTTCTCGTTCCAGAACGGCGAATGTCGATCGCAGGGAAAATACGGCGCTCTGCCAGCTTGCGGTCTAAGTGAAGCTCCATGTTTCCTGTTCCTTTAAATTCCTCGTAAATGACATCATCCATACGAGATCCCGTATCTACGAGTGCCGTTGCTAAAATCGTTAAGCTTCCGCCTTCTTCGATATTACGAGCAGCCCCGAAGAAACGCTTCGGACGGTGGAACGCAGCAGGATCGATACCACCAGATAATGTACGACCGCTTGGCGGGATAACAAGGTTGTATGCACGAGCAAGACGAGTGATGCTATCGAGCAGGATGACAACATCCTTCTTGTGCTCAACTAGACGCATCGCACGCTCTAATACGAGCTCTGCTACTTTGATATGGTTTTCTGGTACTTCATCAAACGTTGAACTTACAACGTCTCCTTTTACAGAACGTTCGATATCGGTTACTTCCTCAGGACGCTCATCGATCAACAAGACGATCAGCTCTGCTTGCGGGTTGTTCGTTGTCACACTGTGTGCGATTTCCTTCAGCAAGCTTGTCTTACCCGCTTTTGGCGGAGCGACGATCAGACCACGCTGACCAAACCCAACTGGCGCCATCATATCGATGATACGCGTTGAAATATTGTTGCTCGTTGTCTCCATAACCATCTTCTTTTCTGGATAAAGAGCCGTCAGTGCAGGGAAATGCACGCGTTCTTTTGCCGTTTCAGGGTCCTCACCATTCACCGCATTCACTTGTAAAAGCCCATAATAACGTTCGTTTTCCTTTGGAGGACGAACTTTTCCAGATACTTTATCTCCGTTTCTTAGATCGAATCGACGGATCTGTGAAGCTGAGATGTAGATATCTTGAGAACTTGGTGAATAGTTGATCGGACGTAAGAAGCCGAATCCTTCGTTCGGAATGATCTCTAATACACCTTCCATAAAGGAATAACCATCAAGCTCTGCTTGTGCTTTCAGAATAGAAAACATCAATTCACGCTTTGTTAATTTACCGTAATACTGAATATTATATTGTTTGGCAAGCTCATAAAGCTCTTTTAATTTCTTTGTCTCTAATGTTGCTAAATCTATCCCCATAGTGACACCACGCTTTTCTATTAATAACTATCTTTTTGTTTATGATTGAAATGGGATTTTTTATGTTGGTTTGGTTTTGGTTTTTTTAATGGAAGGAGTTCCTTTGAAAGTAAAGGGTATTAGTGGGTATGAAGAAAATATTAACCTAATGAATCATACTTCTTATTTTAACCACATATTGAGTCTTTAATCAAGCAACAGAAACTCAGAAGTAAATGACTTCTAACGAGAATTTACAATACATGCTGAGCTTTTGCAACTGAAACTAAGATTAATTCATGTAATTGTAACGGAAAGACCGGACTACTTGTCCGGCCTTCCCTCTCATTTATGGTTTGATCACAAGATCTGGTTTCTTCTTCAAGCTGTGTCTTCCATCGATAAATCGTACGGTTCCTGACTTCGCACGCATAACAACGGATTGCGTTGTACCCGTCGACCCGTCAAAACGTACTCCTTTTAAAAGCTCTCCGTCTGTAACGCCTGTTGCAGCAAAGATCGCATCGTCGCCTTTTACAAGGTCGTCCATGTACAATACACGATTCACGTCATCGATGCCCATGCGTTTGCAGCGTTCTAATTCTTCATCATTTTGAGGAAGAAGCTTTCCTTGAAGCTCTCCGCCAAGGCATTTTAACGCAACGGCTGCGATTACACCTTCAGGAGCTCCACCAGAACCGAATAAGATATCTACACCCGTATCATCAAACGCCGTATTGATCGCTGCCGCTACATCGCCATCTGAAATCAGCTTGATACGCGCACCCGCTTCACGAATATCTTGGATGATCTGTTCGTGACGAGGTCGATCTAAGATAACCGCTACCAAGTCTTCAATATTCTTATTTTTCGCTTCTGCTACTGCTCGTAAGTTATCAATAACAGGTGCGTTGATGTCGATCTTCCCTACACTCTCACGCCCAACGGCGATCTTGTCCATGTACATGTCTGGTGCGTGAAGCAGGTTTCCGTGGTCTGCGATCGCTAGAACAGCCAATGCGTTCCACGTTCCGGATGCTACGATGTTCGTTCCTTCTAACGGATCGACTGCAACATCTACGCGAGGACCGTAGCCTGTCCCTAGTTTTTCTCCGATATAAAGCATAGGAGCTTCATCCATCTCGCCTTCACCGATCACAACAGTACCTTTCATCGGAACCGTATCAAAAACGTTACGCATCGCAGTTGTGGCTGCATCATCCGCTTCGTCTTTCTTTCCTCTTCCCATCCAACGTGCTGATGCAAGAGCTGCCGCTTCTGTTACACGAACAAGCTCCATCGATAAACTTCTCTCCATGTTTGTTCCCTCCCCATACTTTAACCGCTTACATAATTATCCTGAAGAAAAATCACCAGGTGATGGTGATTTCTCGTTTTAACTTATGAATTCTTAAGCTCTTCCATCTCTTCTGCACCTAAGCTCTCACGCCAAACTTTAGCGCCAAGTCCTTTTAACTTATCAACCAAAGATTCATAGCCGCGATCGATGTGCTCAAGTCCAGAGATCTCTGTAACTCCTTCAGCCATCAGACCCGCTACAACTAACGCCGCTCCAGCACGAAGGTCAGAAGCTTTCACTTTTGCGCCTTCAAGTTTCGCTGGCCCATTTATTATAGCAGAACGTCCTTCTACTTTCACATTCGCTCCCATACGGCGAAGTTCGTCGATATGTTTAAAACGTGCGCTGTAGATCGTATCTGTGACGATGCTCGTTCCTTCTGAGCTTGTTAAAAGTGAAGTGAACGGCTGCTGAAGATCCGTCGGAAATCCTGGATAGACGAGCGTTTTGATGTCAACGCTCTTCAGAGGATCTTTTCCACGATAAACGAGCACTTGATCATCTTTTGTTTCGATATATACACCCATCTCTCTCAATTTCGCGATGAGAGATTCTAAGTGTAGAGGAATCACATTATCTAACAATACTTGCTGACCCATTGATGCTGCTAGAATCATGTACGTTCCCGCTTCAATGCGGTCCGGAATGATCGAGTGACGGCAGCCATGCATCTCATCGACACCATCGATACGAATAACATCCGTTCCTGCTCCTTTGATCTTCGCACCCATGCTTGTTAAAAGAGTAGCCACATCAATGATCTCAGGTTCTTTTGCCGCGTTTTCAATGATCGTTTGACCTTTTGCTCTTACTGCTGCGAGCATGATGTTGATGGTCGCCCCAACACTCACAACGTCCAAGTAGATTCGTGCACCAACGAGCTCGTCCGCGCGAAGATAGATCGCACCTTGCTCGTTTGTTACTTTAGCTCCAAGTGCTTCAAAGCCTTTGATGTGCTGGTCGATCGGACGTGGTCCTAGATTACAGCCTCCTGGCAATCCGATGACCGCTTTTTTGAATCGACCAAGCATTGCCCCCATCAAATAGTAAGAAGCACGCAGCTTTTTCACTTTTCCGCTCGGCAGTGGCATCGCAATCATTTTTTCAGGGTTAACCGTTAGAGTCTGATTCTCATCCAGGTAAGCTTCCCCTCCGATTTCCTCTAACAGATCACGTAGTATACGAACGTCTGATATGTTAGGCAAACCTTCAATGGTAACGGTAGATTCTGCTAATATCGTGGCGGGAATCAACGCCACCGCACTATTTTTTGCTCCGCTTATATGGACCGTTCCTTCTAGAGGATAGCCCCCTTCAATCATCAGTTTTTCCATGGTAAACTCCTTTCAGTAAGAGTCACAAAAGTTGTGATTGTGTTACCCGTTTAGATAGTTCTATTATTTACCAATATATTCTTTTCATGTATAAAAATTTGTGCGTTGCTTTGTTGCTTCATGTGGGCATGTTGATTTCCGCTCCAGGTTGCGCGCTTTCCATGGGGCGAACGGTGAGCCTCCTGCCGCTTTGCGCCTTTAGGAGTCTCCACCTGTCCACTCGTCCCATAGGAGTCGGCAACCTTCCGCTCCAATCAACTTACAAGAAGATGAAGAATCTAAAGCTTAAGAACTTTTAATCAGGACGACCTAAAAGATAGTACTTTCAAATCTCCCCTTCTATGAACGTTGATTGGAGTGTAAGATGCGAGACTCCTGCGGGACAGGCTGGCAGTCAGAAAAGTGGAAGTGGCTCGTTAAGACCCGACAAGCAAAAGGTGAATGGATTTGAAGGCGCACTTTGCCTTCTTAGCCATTTAACTTTTGACCTCGAGGGTCTAGCCACTGCAACTAGGCAGGGGAGACACTTATACGTGAAACGTACAAATGTGGCTCCCCGCCTGCCCCGCGGAAAGCGAGCATCTGTAACGGAAATCAACCACTTCCAAAAGCTACATGTTTACAATTACTTTCTGTTAGCAGCGTCCCAGTCAGCTAGGAATTTTTCGATTCCTTGATCTGTTAGTGGGTGCTTTACTAATCCTTTGATTACGTTTGGTGGAATTGTTGCGATGTGCGCGCCTCGTAGTGCCGCTTCTGTTACGTGAACAGGGTGGCGGATCGATGCTGCGATGATCTCTGTTGGGATCTCATGAATCGCAAAAATTTGTGCCACTTGTGAAATAAGCTCCAAACCATCTTGTCCGATATCGTCTAAACGTCCTAAGAATGGTGATACATATGTTGCACCCGCACGAGCTGCAAGAAGTGCTTGGTTTGCATTAAAAATAAGCGTTACGTTTGTTTTAATGTTTTCATCAGAGAACGTTTTTACTGCTTTTAATCCGTCCAGTGTCATGGGAACTTTTACCGTGATGTTTGGTGCAATCTTCGCTAGTTCACGACCTTCTGAAACCATTTCTTCATAAGAAGTTCCGATCACCTCAGCACTAACAGAACCCGGCACAAGGCTCGTGATTTCCTTCAGTCTTTCGTGGAAATCAACACCTTTTTCTTTAGCGACTAAAGAAGGGTTTGTTGTTACTCCAGATAAAATGCCCAGGTCATAGGCTTCTTTAATATCGTCAATGTTTGCAGTATCAATAAAGAATTTCAAAAATATCACTCCTGTTTTTTTAAGTAGGTCTATCTTTTATATTCTTTTATAACATGTTCGTCTTCATACACGAAGGATTACGCTTACAAAACTTCGTAGTTAAAATTGCATATCTATACGTGGATCGTGTTTTTTGCACTCTTATAGTGTAAATGAAACCGCCTATGATGTATAGGCGGTTTCATGAGAAAGGTTATATTAAGCTTTGTTAGAAGAACCAAACTCACGCATTTTTCCAGCTACAGTAGCTTGGATCGCATCACGAGCTGCAGTTAAATAGCTACGTGGATCGTATTTGTCTGGGTTAGATCCGATGTATTCTTTAACAGCTTTGTGAGAAGCAATTTGGTTTTCTGTGTTTACGTTGATTTTAGCAGTTCCTAAAGAAATTGCTTTTTGGATATCTTTTGTTGGGATACCAGTACCACCATGAAGTACAAGAGGTACACCAGTTAGTTCCATAACTTCTTTCATGCGGTCGAATCCTAAGTTCGGCTCACCTTTGTATGGTCCGTGAACAGATCCTAGTGCAGGCGCGAAGCAGTCAACACCAGTCTCACGAACAAGTTGATCACACTCAGATGGGATCGCGTAAGCTGCATCAGCATCTTCAACAACTAGATCATCTTCTTGTCCACCAATACGGCCAAGTTCTGCTTCAACAGAAACACCGTGGAAGTGAGCAAGCTCAACTACTTTTTTAGTAAGAGCGATATTCTCTTCTAATGGGTGGTGAGATCCGTCGATCATTACAGATGTGAAACCTGCATGAATCGCTTCAGCACACTTTTGGTAGCTTGAACCGTGGTCAAGGTGGATCGCTACAGGTACAGTTACTTTGTACTCTTCGATAAGAGCTTTAACCATAGCAACGACAAGCTTGAATCCGCCCATGTAACGAGCAGCACCTTCAGAAACACCAAGAATTACTGGAGATTTCTCTTCTTGTGCAGCTTTAAGGATCGCTTGAGTGAACTCAAGGTTGTTCAAGTTGAATTGACCAACTGCATAATTTTCCGCTTTTGCTTTTTCAAGCATTTCTTTCATTGAAACTAAAGGCATAGTAATGTCCTCCTTAGATATTGGCACGAGCAGACCAACTACATTTTTGTATAGTATATTTGCTTTGCTGAAATGTGCATACACAGCAAAAAGAAGCCACTTTAGTTTACCTTTCATGGCGTCTTGCTAAACATTTCATTATGCTCATATTTCATTCTAGTATAGCATACCAATATCGCCTGAAAACCGCAACACATCAACGTTTTCCGGGTGTAACCGCTATCATTGGCGACACACCAGCATTTCTTAAACTTTTATGATTGTGGCGTGTTTAATGGAAGTTCTTTCCTAACAGCTGCACGAATCTCATCAATATCAAAAGGTTTTGCAAAATGAGTGATAGCTCCCAGCTTCATAGCCTCGTGAATCATGTCCAGCTCACCATAAGCGGTCATGATGATCACTTGAATTGTCTCATCATGTTTTTTTACACGACGAAGGATCTCCAAGCCGTCCATTCCAGGAATTTTCATATCTAAAATGACAAGATCAGGGCGGTCTTTCTCCACAATCGAAAGAGCTTGTACACCGTTTGCTGCCTGATACGTCTTATAACCTTCTTTTTGAAAGATTTCGTTCAAAAGAATTCTGATGCCATACTGATCGTCTACAATTAAAATTTTCCCGCTCATTATTGCTCACCTCATCTAGAGTTTCTTTACAAAACCATTTTGTCCCTATACCATTCGAGACAGAGGATACGAATTCCTGCTGTTCCCGATGATTTGTAATGTTAAATTAAGTATACTAAATTAATAAATAAAAACACGATGATTTGAAAAAAGTAAGGGGTTCTTTTCATGTTAAAAATTTTTTCAACACAAGTTGCAGGATTGCTAAAATCCATTTCAGATAAAGAAGAGCAGTCGATCGAAGAAAGTTCACGCCTGCTTGCTCAAAGCGTACTTTCTGAAGGAACTGTATATTTTAAAGGCTTTGATGAGATGGAAGCCGTTGTTAGTGAGGCACTATTTGGAGAGAATAAGTTTCGCGCTGGGGCTAATTTTTCAGATGTGGAGTTGTCTGATCTGCTTCCGGTCGATAGTGTAGTTGTAGCAACGCGTTTTTTAGATGACAAAAAAGCTGTGGCACTATGTTCAGAGATTCGAAAAACGACGGATTGTAACGTCATTTTGATCGGCGGGCGACGAAAAGATGCCGATATGGACGTGAATCTTGATGATATAGCCGATATCGTGATCGATACGAAGGCTGTTCGAGGATTGATACCGCTTGATGATGGTTCAAGACTAGGTTTTCCATCTGGATTGACCGCTTTATTCGCGTATTACGCCCTATTTTTAACGACGGAAGAGATTTTGGAAGAATATGATGAAGAATAATGAGGAAGCTTGGCTTTGTGCCAAGCTTTTTCTTTTGTGAGTAAGAATTTGATAGGTCTTTCTGTAAAAAAACCATTTTAGCTGCATACCCACCTGGGTAATTTCATTGTTTATTCGAGAAATATCTGCAATAATCCAGCGAATTATGAAGTTAATCCCGCAAGTTTTTACATTATTCCAGCGAGTTTTGCGCATATATCGGCGAGTCGATCTATTTCGACAAATTGAAAGTATCTAATACCCCATCCACATAAAAAACCGGCAGCTCCCACTGAATAGGAAGCTACCGGACATAATTAATTCTTCAATTGTGTTACGGCACCGATAAAGTCACGGAATAGTGCTTGCGGACGTGTTGGTCGTGATGTGAATTCTGGGTGGAACTGTGACGCAACAAACCATGGGTGATCTTCTAACTCGATGATCTCAACAAGACGTCCATCCGGAGATGTTCCTGAGAAGATAAACCCTGCTTTCTCCATTTGTTCACGATACTCATTGTTGAACTCATAACGGTGACGGTGTCTTTCGTAAACGACTTCATCGTTATAAGCAGCGAACGCTTTTGTATCTTCTTTAATTTTACACGGATACAGTCCAAGGCGAAGTGTACCGCCTAGATCTTCGATGTCCTTTTGTTCAGGAAGCAGATCAATAACCGGGAACGGTGTACCAGGCATAAGTTCTGCAGAGTGAGCACCATCAAGTCCTAAGACGTTACGAGCAAACTCTACGGAAGCAAGCTGCATGCCTAGACAGATTCCTAAGAAAGGAACTTTGTTCTCACGCGCATATTGAGTAGCCAGGATTTTACCTTCTACCCCTCTGTCACCGAATCCGCCAGGAACTAGGATACCATCTGCATCTTGAAGAAGTTCTTTCACGTTTTCAGCCGTCACGTTCTCAGAGTTGATCCAGTCGATCTCGATATCTGTATCAAAGTGATAACCTGCATGACGAAGTGCCTCAACAACAGAAATATACGCATCTTGTAAAGACACATATTTTCCGACTAACGCAATTTTTGCTTTTCCTTTTAAGTTCGTCACTCGGTTGATCAATTCTTTCCACTCTGCCATATCCGGCTCGTGTGTCTCAAGCTTAAGGTGTTTGCAAACAAGCTCATCCATCTTCTGCTCTTGAAGATCGATTGGCACTTGGTAAAGCGTATCTGCATCTCTCGCTTCGATAACCGCTTTCGGATCGATGTCACAGAACAAACCGATCTTATCTTTCATTTCTTGAGGAACCGGCATCTCTGTACGAACTACGATGATGTTTGGCTGAATACCTAAGCTGCGAAGCTCTTTTACACTATGCTGTGTAGGCTTCGTCTTCAGCTCACCCGCTGCACGGATGTAAGGAATCAATGTACAGTGGATATACATTACGTTTTCAGAACCTACATCACTCTTGATCTGACGAATCGCTTCTAGGAACGGCAAGCTCTCGATGTCCCCAACAGTTCCGCCGATCTCTGTGATTACGACATCTGCGTTCGTTTCACGTCCAGCACGGAAAACACGTTCTTTGATCTCGTTCGTGATATGCGGGATAACTTGAACGGTTCCTCCAAGATACTCACCGCGACGCTCTTTTCTAAGAACAGTAGAATAAATTTTCCCAGTCGTTACTGAACTGTATTTATTTAAGTTAATATCGATAAAACGCTCGTAGTGACCTAAGTCTAAGTCCGTTTCTGCACCATCATCCGTTACGAAAACTTCACCATGCTGATAAGGGCTCATCGTCCCTGGATCCACGTTGATGTAAGGATCGAATTTTTGCGTCGTCACTTTCACTCCGCGGTTTTTTAATAAACGGCCTAATGATGCTGCAGTGATTCCTTTTCCTAAAGAAGAAACAACACCGCCTGTAACAAAAATATATTTTGCCATGTTTTCAATCCCCCTAAATTTTCTAAAATAAGTATGTGCGTTTAACGCTTTTTCTACTATCGGGAGAGGTATGTGCGTGAAGTCTACACAGTCTCAGCCGTAAAAAAATAAAAAGCAAAAGACACTTCCCCTATGGTTAGGGGGCACTTTTGCTTTGATATCATATAAAATTAGTCTTTTTAATAAAAGATACAGGAATAGCCCAAAAAGAATATTACCCGAGTCTAGAGCACATGTCAAGATGATCTGTGAGAATCCATTTATACATGTGACCAGCCTGTGAAATGGTAGATCAACCTCAGTAATCCACGAGTTTCCACTTTCCCTCTAAAAAACAAAAACCAGCGCCAAAGGCACTGGTTTTAAACGACTCACAATGAGCCTTACAGCTCTTCTTCCTCGTCTGCATCTTCATCATCGTCGTCTTCGTCGAAGTCTTCATCGTCTTCATCGAATTCTAATTCTTCGTCATCATCATCATCGTCATCATCGTCGTCAGAAAGATCATCGTCTTCATCAACGAACTCATCTTCTACTTCCAACTCATCGAAGTCTTCATCATCGAAGTCCTCTTCGAAGTCATAGTCATCTTCAGACGCTTTTTTACGTTTTGTTGGTTTGTTCGTTGCACCTAGTTCTTCTTCAGAGCTCTCAACTGGGTACCACGTTTTTAATCCCCATTTATTATCGCCTAATGAAACGAATCGGCCGTCAATGTTCATATCTGTGTAAAAATACGCAATACGGTTTTCAACAGCAGTCTTAGACAAACCTTTGATTTCAGCGATCTGTTTAACTAGATCATAGAATTGAACAGGTTGCTTAGCATTTTGCAAAATTTCAAATGCGATTTCGACCATTGACATTTCAACGACTTGTTCTTTCGTGTACGTGTTCAACATAGCCACATCGGCACTTCCTTTCCTTCTCCACACTCATTTATATCAACACATTGTGCTCATTCTTTAGAAGAATCATACTCTTCATTATAAACAAATCCCATGCGTATATGCCAGTAGTAATCTATCTTTTTTGCATAAAAGGTTTTATAAAAGATCATACGTCATACTTCGGTGCTCTTGAAAGTGGTTGATTTCCGCTCCAGGTTGCTCGCTTTCCGCGGGGCAGGCGGTGAGCCACATTCGTACGTTTCACTCTTAAGTGTCTCACCTGTCTAGTTGCAGTGGCTAGCCCCTCGAGGTCAAAAGTTAAATGGTCAAGAAGGCAAAGTGCGCCTTCCTGGCCCATTCACCTTTTGCTTGTCGGGGCTGAACGAGCCACTTCCACTTTTCGAACTGCCCACCTGTCCCGCAGGAGTCTCGCAACCTTCTGCTCCAATCAACTTGCAAATAGCAAATGGCCCCAGCTTTAAAAACCTTTTCTAAAAGACCCTTTCTAAATACCAGTACTAAGAGAGACCTTTGAGAATACTTCCTCGAATAGTTATTTGAAGCGGAAGGACGAGACTCCTGCAGGATGAGTGGGACAGGTGAGACCATTCAATGACGCAAAGCGGCGAATGGGCTCACCGCACACCCTGCGGAAAGCGAGTCCTGCAGTAACCCTCGCAAAACTTTCTATAAGAAAAGAGAACCGCTAAAACTGGCGGCTCTCTCCTCTCTCACACTACATGTTTCTTCTATACTTCCCGCCTACTTCATAAAGCGCACTCGTGATTTGACCGAGGCTTGCAAATTTTACAGTGTGCATGAGCTCGTCGAAAATGTTTCCGCCGGATAGCGCAACATTTTTTAGACGTTTAAGCGCTTCACCCGCTTGGTCTTTGCTTGACTCTTGGAACGTGTTCAGATTTTGGATCTGCTGCTCTTTTTCATCTTTTGTTGCACGTGCGAGCTGCATGTTGAATTCTTCTTCTGACGGTGGATTCGGGTTCAGATACGTGTTCACTCCAATTATCGGGAGAGAACCGTCATGTTTTTTCATTTCATAATACATGGATTCTTCTTGAATCTTCCCGCGCTGATACTGCGTTTCCATCGCACCCAGCACGCCGCCTCTTGTGTTCATGCGCTCAAATTCTTGAAGTACCATCTCTTCTACGAGATCGGTTAATTCTTCAATGATGAACGAGCCTTGAAGCGAGTTCTCATTGCGAGCCAAACCAAGCTCTTTTGTAATGATCATCTGAATCGCCATCGCACGGCGAACAGATTCTTCTGTTGGCGTTGTGATCGCTTCGTCATATGAGTTCGTGTGAAGCGAGTTACAGTTATCATAAAGGGCCATCAACGCTTGAAGCGTCGTACGAATATCGTTAAAGTCGATCTCTTGTGCGTGAAGGGAACGTCCAGATGTTTGAATGTGGTACTTCAGCTTCTGGCTGCGCTCGTTCGCTTTGTATTTATCTCGCATAACCGTTGCCCAGATTCGGCGAGCGACACGACCGATTACGCTATATTCTGGATCAAGTCCGTTTGAGAAGAAGAACGATAAGTTTGGCGCGAATGCGTTAATATCCATTCCACGGCTCAAGTAATATTCCACGTACGTAAAGCCGTTCGCAAGTGTAAACGCGAGCTGCGTGATCGGGTTCGCACCAGCTTCTGCGATATGATAGCCAGAAATCGAAACTGAATAATAGTTACGCACTTGATGATCGATAAAGTACTGCTGAATATCACCCATCATGCGAAGCGCGAATTCAGTAGAGAAGATACACGTGTTCTGACCTTGATCTTCTTTTAAGATGTCTGCTTGAACCGTTCCACGAACAGAGGCAAGCGTCTTCTCTTTAATCTCGCTGTACTCTGCTTCGTTCGGCTGTCTGCCGTTCGTATCCGCAAAAATCTTCACTTGCTGGTCAATCGCCGTGTTCATGAACATCGCGAGAATGATCGGTGCCGGACCGTTGATCGTCATCGAAACTGATGTAGAAGGAGCGATCAGATCAAAGCCGTCATACAGCTTTTTCATGTCGTTTAGCGTACAGATGCTCACACCGCTCTCCCCGACTTTTCCGTATATGTCCGGTCGGTGATCCGGGTCTTCTCCGTAAAGCGTTACCGAGTCAAATGCTGTACTCAAGCGCTTCGCGTCGTCATCTTTTGATAGATAGTGGAATCGGCGGTTCGTACGTTCAGGTGTTCCTTCTCCAGCGAACTGGCGCTTCGGATCTTCACCTTTACGTTTAAAAGGAAACACTCCTGCTGTATATGGGAACGAGCCTGGAACGTTTTCTTTCATGATCCACTTTACGATGTCTCCCCAGTCCTCGAACTTTGGAAGAGCAACCTTTGGAATATCAAGACCAGAAAGACTTTTTGTCGTCAGTTCCGTTACGATCTCTTTATCACGGATCTTTGTTACAAATTCTTTTTTGCTATACATTTCTTTTAACGCTGGCCATTCTTTTAGCATTTTTGAAGTCGTTGGCAACAATTGCTCTTCAACTTTTTCCAGTGCCTTATTTAACGACGTTTCAACTTCTTTACCTGCTGCGTCGTATTCTTTTATTGTTTCAAGCGTCCCTTGAATTTGGAACGACTTGCGAGCAAGCTTGGATTGTTCGTTCACCGTTTCATGATATTTACGAACGGTTTGTGCGATCTCGTTTAAATATTGCGCGCGTTCACCTGGAATGATGACGTTCTTTTTCGCAGTCATCGCGTCTTGAGCTGGCTGGATGCCCCAATCCATACCTGACTTTTCTTCGATCACTTTCATCAAGTGATAAAAAAGGACGTTCGTGCCCGCGTCGTTAAACTGGCTCGCGATTGTTCCGTAAACAGGCATTTCATCTAAGTCTCTATCAAACCAGTTGCGAGAACGCTGATATTGCTTCTTCACATCACGAAGCGCATCTTCAGAGCCTTTGCGCTCGAACTTGTTGATCGCGATAATATCTGCATAATCGATCATGTCGATCTTCTCTAATTGTGATGGTGCACCAAACTCACTTGTCATGACATATAGAGAAGCATCTGAGATCTCTGAGATGCCAGCGTCACCTTGACCGATTCCGCTCGTCTCAACAACGATCAAATCAAATCCTGCTGCTTTTGTTACTGCGATCGCATCCTTGATCGCATCAGACAGCTCAGAACGTGAACCACGCGTAGCAAGTGAACGCATGTACACACGCGGATGATAGATGGCGTTCATACGGATTCTGTCACCTAAAAGCGCCCCGCCTGTTTTTTGTTTTGTCGGATCGATCGATATGATCGCGATCGTCTTGTCTTCACACTCGTTTAAGAATCGTCGAACAAGCTCATCCGTTAATGAACTTTTCCCCGCTCCACCTGTTCCTGTGATCCCTAGAACCGGTACTTGTTTTTGTAAACTTTTTAATTCGTTTAACGTCTGTTCAGCCGTTGCCGCGATTTCTTCTGGCGCTTGCTTCACGTTTTCAGCTAACGTGATCAATCGCGAAACAGAGCGAACGTCTTTTTCTACTACTTTTTCGATCTCATCCGTTAAAGAGGTAACCGTCGGAAAATCACACTCTTCTACCATCTTATTAATCATGCCTTGAAGCCCTAGCAATCTTCCATCTTCCGGTGAAAAGATGCGCGTTACACCATAAGCATGCAGCTCCTTGATCTCAGGTGGGATAATAACGCCCCCGCCTCCGCCAAAGACTTTGATATGTCCTGCACCGCGTTCTTTTAATAGATCGATCATGTATTTAAAATATTCAACATGTCCGCCTTGATAAGAAGAGATCGCGATCCCTTGAACATCCTCTTGGATGGCTGCACTCACCACTTCATCTACAGAACGGTTGTGTCCGAGGTGGATCACCTCACAGCCGTTCGACTGAATGATTCTTCGCATGATGTTAATCGACGCATCGTGACCATCAAAAAGACTGGAAGCGGTTACAAATCGAACCGGATTCTTTGGCCGGTAAATATCAGTCTGAGTCATTTCATTCATCCTTTCTTAAGCTCCTTTAATGCCGTACAACAATTGCTGAAGCTGTAACTGTGTATACTCTTCTAATGTATAGATCTTCTGCAGCGCCCAACGTCTGAACGTCCACATCTGTCCGAGGATCACAATATTGTGAGCCGCTGCCGGAATCTCGTTTTCACTTAAATGCAGTTCACCTTGCTTCACTACTTTAAAAAGCAGTTCTTCAAAGATCGCAGTCATCTCTAACTCTTTTTTGAGTACATAAGGAAGAGCTTCATGAGAGAGCGACTTCGCTTCTTGATACATGACGAGCACTTCATCCTGCATATCGTCCATCACTTTAAAATAAGCCGCGATCGCACGCTCGACTCCTTGAATCCCACTGTCTTCCCCATTGATATCCTGCTGTAGCCTCAGCTTCACTCCGTCATAGATGCTGTCGCAAACGAGATAAAGAATATCTTCTTTTGACCGGATGTATTCGTAGAGTGTGCCGATGCTGAAGCCAGAAGCTTTTGCGATCTCACGGGTCGTCGTGCGGTGGAACCCATTCTCTTTAAATAGAGAGACCGCCGCTTTCACCATCTCTTCCCGTCGTCTCTGAATCAATTTTTCGTCTTTTACGAGCGACGGCACTTCTTTCCTACCCAATTGGCCTCCCTCATTTCTGTTTCCCGTCAGCCGGCTGCAATCGTTTTGATAAGATCTCTTCTGCAGCTGTATAAGGGTCTGTGGTACCTGATTCTAAGTCGGCCAGCCAGGAGAACCCATTTTTCTGTTCTTGTTTCCACACTTGCTGATAGATTTCATGCTGAACCACTTCCATCACCTCACGTTTCAGGTTAGAAAGCTTTCTTTCCTTGCCTTCGCCGCTTTTCTCTAAATATTCACGGTGCGTTAGAAGGGATTCCCATAACTCTTGTAAACCTATATTTTCAGTAGAAATCGTCTGAACGACTGGCGGACGGTACGGACTGTCATGCTTCACAAGGTCAAGCATCGCTTCAATCTCTGCAAGAAGCTTCGGAACGCCTGACATATCCGCTTTGTTCACGACGAACAGATCCGCGATCTCCATAATTCCCGCTTTAAACACTTGCACAACATCTCCGCTACCTGGATTCAATACAACCGCAACCGAATCTGCTAGCTTCATTATGTCGAGCTCAGACTGTCCGACTCCTACCGTCTCTATTAAAATCACATCAAACCCATAAGCATCCATCAGCCTTACTGTTTCTTTCGTAGAACGAGAGAGTCCGCCAAGACTTCCACGTGTCCCCATGCTTCTAATAAAAACACCAGGATCGGTAAAATGATCAGCCATCCGAACGCGGTCTCCGAGGATAGAGCCGCCGCTGAACGGACTCGTCGGATCAACGGCAACAACCGCAACAGTCATCTTCTTTTTACGCAAAAAAGAGATAAGACGATTGACGAGCGAGCTTTTCCCAGCACCAGGTGAACCGGTGATGCCGATCCAATGAGCGCCTTTTTGCTGGGGATAGATGCTCTTTAAAAGCTCAAGTTTGTCTTCACCGTTGTTCTCGGCAAGCGTGATCGCTTTCGCGAGAGCACGTTCCTCTTTTTGCTGGATGCGCTGTGCTAATGGATGCATGGTTTCCTCCTAAAAGTGGTATTGAAAATCTATTTTGGAAGTAGTTGATTTCCGCTCCAGGATACTCGCTTTCCGCGGGGCAGGCGGTGAGCCCCTTGCCGCTTTGCGCCCTTAAGGGTCTCACCCGCCCGCCTGTCCCGCAGGAGTCTCGCATCCTTCCGCTCCATTCAACTGCAAAGGTGTTATAAAACCTTTCTTAGCAACACTCTGTTAAGAACATCACCTGCAACTTCAGGGATGATTAGCCTAGAGTCTTCTTGAGAGCACCTCGGCCATAGATAACTGACTTAGCAAGGAGTTTCCCTAGCCAATGTGTCGCAAAACTCCACGCTCTTAATCTTTCAAAAGCATCTTAGAAATAACGAGACGCTGTATTTCTTGTGTACCTTCGTAGATCTGCGTAATTTTTGCGTCACGCATATAACGTTCTACGGGATATTCTTTCGTGTAGCCGTATCCGCCGAACACTTGAACCGCGTCTGTTGTAACTTCCATTGCGATGTCTCCAGCAAATAGCTTCGACATTGCGGATTCTTTTCCATATGGAAGACCTTCAGATTCTCTCCAAGCCGCTTGATAGGTTAATAGGCGAGCCGCTTCCACTTTTGTTGCCATATCTGCAAGTTTGAACCCGATCCCTTGGTTAACACCGATCGGCTTACCAAACTGTTTGCGGTTCTTTGCATAGTTTACAGAAGCATCGAGTGCTCCTTGAGCAATTCCTACTGCTTGAGCTGCGATTCCGTTACGTCCGCCATCAAGAGTCATCATCGCAATCTTAAAGCCTTCTCCTTCTTTACCTAGAAGGTTTTCAGCTGGCACACGGCAATCTTCGAAAATGATCTCTAGTGTTGGAGATGAACGGATGCCGAGTTTCTTTTCTTTTTTACCAAAAGAAAAGCCTGGTGTGCCTTTTTCTACGATGAACGCAGAAACTCCTCTTGATCCTGCTTCAATATCCGTGCGAGCGAACACAACATAGATTTCGGCGTCTCCAGCGTTTGTGATGAAGATCTTTGAGCCGTTGATGATATAGTCATCGCCGTCTTTTTTCGCTGTTGTTTTCATGTTTCCTGCATCTGATCCTGATCCTGGTTCAGTTAAGCCATAAGCTCCGATTTTTTTACCTTCTGCCATCGGACGAAGGAACTTTTGCTTTTGCTCTTCGTTTCCAAACTTAAAGATCGGCCATCCTGCAAGAGAGGTGTGAGCAGAAAGCGTTACACCCACTGACGCACAAACACGCGATAGCTCTTCCACTGCGATCACATAGCCTAAATAGTCCCCACCGATCCCGCCGTACTCTTCTGGCCAAGGAATTCCGCAAAGGCCAAGCTCACCCATCTGATCAAAAATAGCTCGATCAAAACGCTCCTCTTCGTCACGTTCTGCTGCTGTAGGTTCTACTTCATTTTTGGCAAAATCACGCACCATCTTGCGGATCATTTCATGTTCTTCAGATAACATAAATTGCATTTCTATCTCTCCCTCTTATCCTAGTAAATGTTTGCTTACTACCATACGTTGAATCTCACTTGTTCCTTCATAGATCTGACACACCTTTGCGTCACGGAACAATCTTTCTACTGGATACTCTTTCGTGTAGCCGTAACCTCCGTACACTTGTACAGCTTCAATTGCTGACTTCATCGCCGTCTCTGAAGCAAACAATTTTGCCATCGAAGCTTCTTTTCCGCATGATAGATTGTTTGTCTTCAGATCAGCTGCCCGATAAGTTAAAAGTTTTGCCGCTTCCACCTCTGTCGCCATGTCCGCCAACTTAAAGCCTAGCCCTTGATTTGCACCGATCGGCTTGCCAAACTGTTTTCTTTCTTTTGCATAGTTCGTCGCAAATTCTAAAGCTGCCTCTGCGATGCCAAGTGATTGAGCAGCAATTCCGATCCTGCCTACATCGAGGTTACCCATCGCGATCTTAAAGCCTTCCCCTTCTTTACCTAATAGATTTTCAGCAGGTACACGTGCATCTTCAAAAACGATCTCGCACGTGTTTGATCCGTTCAACCCCATTTTTTTCTCTTTCTTCCCTACTGAAAAACCTGGCGTATCTTTATCTACGATGAAAGCCGAGATTCCGTAGCTTCCTTTATCAGGTGCTGTTGAAGCAAAAACGATGTACACGTCTGCTTCGCCTGCGTTTGTAATGAAAATCTTAGAGCCGTTCAAGATGTAATGATCGCCCTTTTTAACTGCTCTCGTCTTTAAGCTTGCTGCATCAGAACCCGAACTAGGCTCTGTTAGTCCGAACGCACCAAGGTACTCTCCACTCGCTAACTTAGGAATGTATTTTCTCTTTTGTTCTTCATTCCCGAAATATAGAATCGGATTCGTTCCGACACTCGTATGAACGGATAAAATAACGCCAATCGTCGCACTCACTTTTGAAAGCTCGTTGATCGCGATGATGTAGGACGTAAAATCCATCCCTGCTCCGCCGTACTCTTCTGGAATCGGTATCCCCATCAGTCCGAGCTCTGCCATCTTCGTGATCAGATGACGCGGAAATTCTTCTGTCTCTTCCATATGCTCAATGGCCGGTGCTATCTCTTTTTGCGCAAAATCCCGTACCATCTTTTGCATCATCTTTTGTTCTTCTGTAAATACGAGGTTCATGGTTTCTCCCCATTCCTATAGTGAAATGCCGACTCTTGAAGTCTCTCTCCGGGTTTATCTCTATTGTTCTTTCTTGGCTTACTGTTTCTCTGTCTGTTTTTTATTTTTCTCTGTCTGCTATCCTCTGTTAGCTGTCTCTTCCACAAAGACAAAAATGGAATTTTTGTCTTTGTGTGGGGTCAGACCCCGTAGTTGTAGAAGCCTCTGCCTGACTTCTTTCCGAGCCAGCCGGCTTTTACGTACTTTCTTAACAACGGACACGGACGGTACTTGTCATCACCGAATCCTTCATGCAGCGTCTCCATGATGTAGAGACACGTGTCGAGCCCGATAAAGTCTGCTAGCGTTAACGGCCCCATAGGATGGTTCATTCCGAGTTTCATAATCTCATCGACTGCTTCAGGGGTTGCCACACCTTCATACACCGCGAAGATCGCTTCATTGATCATCGGCATGAGGATGCGGTTGGAAATGAAACCTGGGAAGTCATTCACTTCTACGGGTACTTTTTGCAGCTTCTTAGATACTGACTCAATCGTCTCGTATACGTCATCTGCTGTTTGAAGTCCACGGATGATCTCTACGAGTTTCATAACAGGAACCGGGTTCATGAAATGCATGCCGATTACTTTTTCAGGTCGGTTCGTTGCAGCCGCGATCTCTGTGATCGGAAGGGAAGATGTGTTCGACGCTAAGATCGTATGAGCTGGCGCGTATTGGTCAAGCATCTTAAAGAGCTGTGTCTTCACGTCCATGTTTTCTACGACCGCTTCGATCACAAGATCTGCATTTGACGCGTTCTCTAGAGAAACAGAAGCTGTGATGCGGGACAGAATGGATTCTTTCTCACTTTCATCCAGACGTCCTTTTTCCACTGAGCGGTTTAAGTTTTTTTGAATAATGCCGATTCCTTTTTGAACGAACTCTTCTTGCATGTCATGCAGAACAACGGAATAGCCTGCTTGCGCACAAACTTGCGCGATTCCTGAACCCATTTGTCCTGCGCCGATCACCATAATGTTTTGAATGCTCATGAATATTGCTCCTCCTTATTTCTTCACTTCTACTAAGATCGCGTCACCTTGCCCGCCGCCTGAACAGATCGAAGCGATGCCAAGTCCGCCTCCACGTCTTTTTAACTCGTGAATCAATGTAAGTACGATGCGCGTGCCGCTCGCCCCAATCGGGTGACCTAACGCGACTGCTCCACCGTTCACGTTCACTTTTTCAAGATCTAGTCCCGCAAGCTCAGAGCTTGCTAGCGCAACTGCTGCGAATGCTTCATTTATTTCAAAAAGATCAATGTCTTCTAATGATTTCCCTGTTTTCTTTAACAGTTCATTGATGACAAGGCCTGGCGTTTTAGGAAAGTCTTTCGCTTCCACAGCAAGTGCCGTGTGACCAAGAATCGTCGCCATCACTTCTTTGCCTTCTTTTTCAGCACGCTCTTCGCTCATCACGACTACTGCTGCTGCACCATCGTTCACGCCTGGTGCGTTTCCTGCTGTAATTGTTCCATCCTGTGAAAAAACAGGTCTTAGTTTTGCAAGAGATTCAATAGACGTATCTTTACGTGGTGATTCATCAAGGGACACGACAATCGGGTCACCTTTCCGCTGAGGCACTTCTACCGGAACGATTTCTTCCGCAAAAATACCCTTTTCAATGGACTCTACAGAACGGCTATGACTGCGGTACGCCCACTCGTCTTGACGCTCACGTGAGATCTCCATCTCTTTCGCTACGTCATTTCCGTAGATCCCCATGTGAACACCTGTAAACGTACACGTTAGACCATCATGTACCATGAGATCTTTCACTGAGCTATCTCCCATACGAAGCCCCCAGCGCGCTTTCGGTAGAATGTATGGTGCGTTGCTCATCGATTCCATCCCACCAGCTACGATGACTTCTTCATCACCCGCACGGATGATCTGATCTGCCATCGTGATCGCACGAAGTCCAGAAGCACATACTTTGTTTATTGTTTCTGTTTTCGTCTTCCAAGGTAATCCTGCTTTTTCAGCCGCTTGGCGAGAAGGAATCTGCCCTTGGCCGCCTTGAAGAACACACCCTAAAATGACTTCATCCACCGATTCTGGCGCAACGTTCGCTCGTTGAAGCGCTTCTTTAATCGCGATTCCGCCTAGATCTGATGCTGTAAGAGAACTTAATCCACCGCCAAATTTTCCTACAGGTGTCCGTACACCACTGACGATTACTGATTTTGTCATATGAAAAACCTCCCGATTGAAATAATAGAGCTACAAGAATTATGTTAACGCTTACAAATTTTATAAAAAGACGAGCCGAGCGAACGCTCAGTCGACCAACTTCCAAGCATGAAGCTGCCAGCTCAATTGCAGGCAGCTTATTTACATGATGCTCAAATACTACTGAAGAACCTCTTGTTTCTGTGAGCCAAACATTGATTTTTCTAGAATTTCAACAACGTCTAAGGTTTGTACTTGCTCTTCTACTTCTTTCGCTTTCGTTCCGTCACTCAACATCGTTAAGCAATACGGACATCCGCTTCCGATCATGGTTGGATTTACAGCAAGAGCTTGTTCTGTACGCGCAACGTTCACACGAGATCCTGCTTTTTCTTCCATCCACATCATTCCGCCACCCGCTCCACAGCACATTCCGTTCTGACGGTTGCGGTCCATCTCAACGACCTTCACACCTGGAATTGCTTTTAAGATATCACGAGGTGGTTCATATACTTCGTTATAGCGGCCAAGGTAACAAGAATCGTGATACGTGATTGTTTCATTCACTTCATACTTCGGCTTAATTCTTCCTTCTTTGATCCAGTCTGCTAAAAGCTCGGTATGGTGATACACTTCTGCTTCTAACCCAAACTCTGGGTATTCGTTTTTGAACGTGTTATACGCATGTGGATCGATCGTGATGATCTTCTTCACATTATGCTTTTGGAATAACTCGATGTTCGCGTTCGCCATCTCTTGGAATAAAAACTCGTTTCCAAGACGACGAGGCGTATCACCAGAGTTCTTTTCTTTGTTTCCTAAGATCGCAAACGTGATTCCTGCTTCGTTCATGATCTTCGCTAAAGAAAGTGCGATTTTTTGTGAACGGTTGTCATAAGCACCCATCGAACTTACCCAGAACAGGTACTCGAACTCCTCACCCGCTTTTTCTTTTTCTTTTACAGTCGGAACGACGATATCTTCTTTCAGCTCGCGCCAGTTCTCGCGTTCCTTTTTCGAGATTCCCCAAGGGTTCCCTTGCTTCTCGATATTTTTGATCGCACGCTGCGCTTCTGCATCCATCTTACCTTCAGTAAGAACAAGATAACGACGCATGTCGATGATCTTATCAACGTGTTCGTTCATAACTGGACACTGATCCTCACAGTTACGGCAAGTTGTACATGCCCAGATCTCTTCTTCTGTCATAACTTCACCGATCATCTCAACATCATAAGCAAGTGCAGATGATCCGTCTGTTGTTGCAGCTGTTTCCTCAGCGCCTTTCCCTCTCGCTTCGAAAGCGATCTGGTTGCCTGTTGTGTTCGAGAAAACGAACGCTGGCATCCAAGGTGTGCGTGATGTTACTGCTGCTCCTTTTACCGTTAGATGGTCACGCAGTTTAACGATCATATCCATCGGTGATAGCATCTTACCAGTACCTGTTGCCGGACAAACATTCGTACAACGGCCACACTCTACACAAGCGTAGAGATCAACAAGCTGCTTTTGATTGAAGTCTTCAATCTTATTCACACCGAAAACTTCTTGTGTCTCGTCTTCGAAATTGATCGAAGAAAGCTTTCCTACTTTATCTTTGCGGCCAAGCCAAACGTTTAGTGGACCTGCGATCAAGTGAGCATGCTTTGATTGAGGAACATACACTAAGAACGTTAATAAGAATAATAAGTGAATCCACCATGAGATAAAGAATACGACTGCAGCACCCGTTTTCCCTAAGAAACCAAGAGCCATGGCGATTACGGACGCGATAGGAGCCGTCCACTCGTACGGTAGATCGTGCCAGATAATCTCTGCACCGTTCCCAACTAATACGGAAAGCATCAAGCCACCGATGAACAGAAGAACCAATCCAGATTTAAATCCACGCTTCAGTCGAACAAGCTTTTCAACATATCTTCTATAAAAAGCCCAAACGACTGCGATCATGATCATCGTCGTTACGATTTCTTGGAAAAACGTGAATCCTGGATAAAGCGGACCTAAAGGCAGATGCGATCCAGGTGCGAGTCCTTTCCAAATAAAATCGATCGCTCCGAACTGAACGAGAAGGAATCCATAAAAGAACATGATATGGATAATTCCACTCTTCTTATCTTTCAAAAGCTTCTTTTGACCAAATACATTCACTAAGACTGCTTTAATTCGTTCTTGAACCGTATGATCAAACTCTACTTTTTTGCCGAGCTTGATAAATTCAAACCTTGTTTTTACAACATAAAAAAATAAAAACAGTGCGTAAGCGGTTACAAAAAGAAATGCAAGCCAGTTTGCTACCATTAAGCCGTCCATCGCTCTCTCTCCTTCCAATGCTCCTATTCCCTAATTCTTTCTCTTTTAATAATTCTAAATGAAATTAATTTTCTGACTTCATTATAGCATAAAAAAATAAATGAATGAGCATTCAGTCAACATCCGTTAAAAAATTTTTTTTAGTGGTTTTATATGGTGAGGGTATACTATAAAAAAGTTTGCTACAAAAGGAGGAGAAGAAGATGTGGTTCGTTTTATTACTGATAGTCATTGGATTTTTGGCTTGGATCGACTTTTATTTAGGACATAAACAAACGACTGCAAAAGAAGAACCTCCTGTAACTACGAAAGGCAACTTGCATCTTTTAACGACGGGGTCTCATTTTTTCGATTCTCTGTTTCAAGATATTGATGAAGCCAGGAAGTCCATATACATACAGTTCTACATATGGCGTGATGACGAACTCGGCCAAGAGCTATGTGCAAAATTGATCAATAAAGCCAAGGAAGGTTTAGAAATAAGATTGCTCCTGGATTACATGGGCAGTTATGGATTGAAAAAAAAGACGGTGAACAGTCTCAAAAACGCTGGTGTCCATTTTGAATACAGCAACAAGCCTCAATTTCCGTACCTTTTATACCGGGTTAATCATCGAAACCATCGTAAAATCACGATCATCGACTCACAGATTGGTTACTTAGGCGGCTATAACGTAGGAAATGAATATATTGGCAGAGTCACACGGTTTGGAGACTGGCGCGACTATCATTTAAAATTAAGAGGTCATGCTGTGATTGAATTGCAGCGTCTATTTAGTGATGATTGGAACGGTTCAACAAATGAAAAGATGACGCATAGTGTTTCATCTCTTACTCAGGAAATAGAAGAAAAAGATCTGTTGCTCCTTCCTTCAAAAGGACAAGCTGGGTATCACTATTTTTATGAAAAAATAAAACAAGCGAAAAAAAGCATTTTTATAGGTTCACCATACTTTATTCCGGGTAAAAAGATGAACAGAGCGCTTTTGTCAGCTCTAGATCGTGGTGTCAATGTGAAGATACTCGTTCCCATGAACCCCGACCACCCTTTTGTCCAAGAAGCTTCTTATCGTTATGTCAAACCGCTCTTAAAAGCGGGTGCTGAGATCTATCAGTTTCATGAAGGATTCTATCACTCCAAAATCGTTATGTTCGATGATTCAATCTGTGATATAGGTACGGCAAACTTCGATCTTCGCAGCTTTTTTTATAACGACGAGCTAAATTGCATCTTTACAGACAAAACCGAGATACAAGCTGTGAAGCAGGTGCTCGATTCAGATCTTGAACGCTCTGAGAAATTGACGCTAGCACGTTTAAAGAAGACACGGAGTTCCGTTAAAGTTCGATTTAAAGAAATGGTGGGTTTTGCGCTATCGCCTTTTTTATAAACAAGTAATCGAAGTGCTATGGAGAATATGAGAGTGATTGATTTCCGTTTCAGGTTGCTCGCTTTCCGCGGGGCAGGCGGTGAGCCCCTTGCCGCTTTGCGCCCTTAAGGGTCTCACCTGACCGCTTGTCCCGCAGGAGTCGGTAACCTTACACTCCAATCAACTTGTCTTTGAAGCAAATCAAAATGCTTTTCTACTGCACCAATCATTATTCAAAAAACATACAAAACAACAGGGGGCAAACATGTTAACATCTTTCGGATTTGTATCAACGGCTCTCAACTTATATGAGGCCTCACCTGCAAAAACGATGACTTATGCTACGTATCAAAAACGTGATGAAAAAGAACGCACAGCACAGCTGCTTGCCATCACGAAAAACAATCTCGAGCGCACTTTACGCGTTCTTCATTATTGTATTGCGCACGAACTTCCTCTTCACCGCATGTCTTCTTCAATCGTTCCTTTAGCTACCCACCCTGAAGCAGGTTGGGATTTTCTAAAGCACACGAAGAAAGAATGCAAAGAGATCGAAAAGCTCGTTAAAAAACACAACATCAGAACGAGCATGCATCCTAACCAGTACACCTTGTTTACGAGCCCTCGGAAAGAGGTAACGTTAAACGCGGTGAAAGATATGCAATATCATTTTGATCTACTAAAAGGCATGGGTATCGAGGACAGAAGCTATATCAATATTCATATTGGCGGGGCTTATGGTGATAAGCCGTCTGCTTTAGAACGCTTTTATGAAAATATTAAACTTCTCCCGTCTGACGTTAAAGCGCGGATGACGCTTGAGAACGACGATAAAACATTCACGACCCAAGAGACGCTAGAAGTCTGTGAAAATGAAGGCATTCCACTTATGTTTGATTACCATCATTATATGGCCAATCCGGATGACAATGGCTCGCTAGAGGAATTGTTACCGAGGTTCGTGAAAACGTGGGAGAATACAGGTCGACCGCCAAAAGTTCATCTTTCCTCACCAAAAGACGAGAAAGCGTACAGAAGTCACCATGACTTTGTAAGTCTGGATTATGTGCTGCCGTTCTTTAAATTGATGTCTAATTATACCGATGAGCTGGATGTAATGATTGAAGCGAAACAAAAAGACCGCGCTGTTCTACAGCTAGTTAGTGAACTGGAGAAAGTACGCGGCTTTAAGAGGATGAGCGGTGGAACCATCCTTATGTAAGGCATGGAATAAATTTTTTAATCTCTGCATTGAAGCTTGCATAATGCTTGATCGGAAGCTGATGCAGCGCTTTATTTATTAAAACAAACTTGGCTTTCGCATGAACATTTCTTGCGTAGATCCTTCTATAAGGATGCATATATTCCGCTTGTTCCCCGTAGATGAACAACAACGGAAAGCGCCACTCTTTTAGATGATCCGTGCATTGGAAGGAAAGACTTTCTTGGTAGAATCGCTGACACGTTTTAGGATCGGTCTGCTTATGATAAGACAACTTTTCTTTTCGATCTTCCGGAGAATTCGAGTGTGTGCTGACGAGAATCTGATTAAGTAGGGCTGGTGCATTTTTTGCCAGCCTTATTCCTGTTTGAAACTGTTTCTTCAGTGCGAATGTAGAAACTTGAGAAAAGCCTCCACTCAAAATAAGGCCCTTTGTCCGATGCGGATATTTTTGAACAAATGCCTGTGCGACCGAACCACCTGCTGAATACCCGCAAATATACGCTTCTTCTAATAATAAATGGTCCAATAGAGAAGCGACATCATCTGCCAAGTCCCATATCGTAAAGCTTTCTGGATCTTTAGTAGACGAACGACCGTGCCCCCTACAATCAGGAAAGATCGTCTGGTAATATGCTGCTAATTCTCTTTGATACTTGAACACGAGATGACTCATACCGGGCGGATGTAAAAAAACAATCGGAGCACCGGTCCCTAGCTTTTCATAATAGATTTGCAACTCAGAGGTCAGCCCGGCTAATGCCATCTTTTCCTCACTTTAGAAAAGTACCTGCCACCCAGATGTAAGCTTGATAGCCTAAATAGATACCGATGATGCCCATGATTCCTGGTAATGCGGGTGGTGCCGGAATCGGGAGTTTTAACAGGGCGAAAACAAAGCCTACAAGAGCGCCTGTTATCAGTGATAATACGATCAACTTCATATATGTACCCCCCTCTTTCAAATGAGTTTCCAAACCTATTTCTTATTAATATGGCATGTTATCCCGACATTATCCCTTTTTTCGTTGCGGTTAGGATTGCGTAGAAGATTTCGTTGTCGCGAGTTCATACTGCTTTTTTATAATACGAATCTGGCCGCGATGACTCAGTTCATCTTCAAATACATGAAACCATTTAAAGTAATTGTTACCAAGTTCATTCCCCCACCATGGTGTTGTTTCATAGAGCCAGGAATCTTCAAGCTTCTGAAAATGCTGTAAGGTAATTTCACGAGTCTTTTTTAAGTCTTCTAGATAAAATTCTGCTGTATTGCCATGGATAATCGTCGCTGCCTCACCTAGATCGAGTGCAGGCTGCAAGGTTTCTGCATAACGCTCGATCTCCTCTTCTGGCAGATCTTTTCCCTCAAATGTGATAAATTGATAAATTTTTTCTACAGCCACAAGATGGGCGAGCAGCATACCGATTGAATTTCCGATTCCGTTGATTCGGTAATCAAGCTCTTCTACGGATAGATCGTGGACATCCCAGATCGTCGTTTCCCTCGTGTAGTCCATCATGGATATCAAGTTAGAAAATTCTTTCGAATACCCTTCAATCTGTCCGATAACAAAAGGGCTTTTGTTGGATGATGTCATTTTATGAACCTCCTAAGCATTGATGTGCTTCAATAGAATTCAAGAAAAGCTTTGAAATTCCTTTTTTGTTTTGGTGAGCTCGTGAATAATGAGAATCGAGCATAATTTCTCGGCATCGAGCATAAATTCCTGGCATCGAGCATAAATCACTGGCATCGAGCATAAATTTCTGGCATCGAGCATAAATCCCTGGCATTGAGCATAAATCCCTGGCATTGAGCATAAATCCCCGGCATCGAGCATATATCCCCGGCATCGAGCATAAATTCCTGGCATCGAGCATAAAACCCTAGAATCGGTCGCAAACTTCTTCCAAAAAGAAAAAAACCTGTCCGAAGACAGGTTTTCCCTATATATTACATACGCTCAGGCGCTTCTACACCAACGATGTTCAATGCATTCTCAATTGTAACTTGAGTAGCTTTCATCAATGCGTAGCGCGCTTGTGATTTTGTTTTGTTTTCTGGATCGAGTACACGCTCTGCGTTATAGAAGCTATGAAGAGCGGAAGCTAGTTCGAACACATAATTCGTAACACGGTGCGTCAAAAGTTTTTCTGCTGCTTCATTGATCACAGCAGGGAACTCTCCAATTTTCTTCAACAGCTCAAACTCTTTTTCCGAATCAATTTGAGAAAGATCTACGTCTCCATCATAAGAAAGACCCATCTCTTCCCCTTGGCGAAGCATACTGCATACACGTGCATGTGCGTATTGTACGTAGAACACAGGGTTTTCGTTCGATTTTGAAACCGCTAAGTCCATATCAAAATCAAGGTGAGTATCGTTTGAACGCATCGCAAAGAAATAACGAGTCGCGTCGATTCCCACTTCTTCCATAAGTTCACGCAGCGTTACAGCTTTACCCGTACGCTTACTCATACGCACTTTTTCGCCGTTTTGGAAAAGAGAAACAAGCTGGATGATCATCACATCGAGTTGTTCTTTATCATAACCAAGTGCTTGAATAGCCGCTTTCATACGCGGGATGTAACCGTGGTGGTCTGCTCCCCAGATGTTGATCAACTTCTCAAATCCACGCTCAAACTTGTCGTTATGATACGCGATATCTGGTGTTAAGTATGTGTAAGATCCGTCATTCTTGATGAGTACACGGTTCTTGTCATCATCATAATCTGTCGTACGGAACCACGTCGCACCTTCTTCTTCATACACAACACCTTTTGCTTTTAACTTTTCAAGTGCTGCATCAATTTTTCCGTTTTGATAGAGAGAAGTCTCAGAGAACCAAACGTCAAAATCCACACGGAATTCAGCAAGATCTGCTTTTAGTTTCTCAAGCTCTCGTGTAAGACCGTATTCACGGAAAAAGCTTACACGCTCGCTCTCTTCTTTATCTAACCAAGAATCGCCGTACTCTTCGGCAAGATCTTTACCAAACTCGATGATATCCGCTCCGTGGTAACCATCTTCAGGCATCTCTTTATCCTTGCCAAGGGCTTGGAAATAACGAGCTTCGATCGACGTAGCTAAGTTGTTGATCTGGTTTCCTGCATCGTTGATGTAGAACTCACGAGAAACGTTATAGCCTGCATAGTCTAGGATATTACAGATCGTATCACCAACAGCTGCACCACGTGCATGTCCTAAGTGAAGCGTTCCTGTTGGGTTCGCAGATACGAACTCGACTTGAACCTTTTTACCGCCGCCATGCTGAGTTCTTCCGTAATCCTTGCCTGCTTTTAGAACAGTCGGTACAAGCTCTGTTAAATAAGAGTTATCCATGTAAAAGTTAATGAAACCAGGACCTGCGATCTCAACTTTTGCGATAGATGCTTTACTTTTATCAAAGTTCGCTACAAGGTCGTCCGCGATCATGCGAGGTGCTTTTTTCGCGACACGCGCTAGTTGCATCGCCATGTTTGTCGCGAAGTCACCATTCGCTTTATCTTTTGGTACTTCAAGAACGACTGCTGGCAGTTCTTCTTTTTTAGCGAGTCCTGCTTTTACAACCGCTTCTTCGATCTCTTCTTTTAACAGCTGCTTGACTTGGTCAAGGATATTCATGCTTTTGCCTCCTGAAAATTAATCTTGATTCGATGTGTTCCTGTATGTTCACCCTGCAGAACTAGCTCATAAGCAAGACTCAGATCTCCCGTCTGCTTTTGCTGATTCCAGCGGAAATTCATTTCATGTGTAGTCGTTTCCATCCAAAGCTGGCCATACGGGCTGTCGTACATGCCTTTTGTCGTCTGGCCGATTAAATATTTCTGTTTCATAGATACACTGCCTGAGCGGATAATCAGAATACCAGCGTGCGTGATCTTAATCACATTATTGACAGAACCTGCACCTTCTATCTCTTCTTTATACTGAAGATAGGTGACGTCCCCTCTTTTATAGAGCTTGCCTTCTGTCTCGGTGAAATGTTTCTCTGCTTCACCGCTGAAATGTACTTCTGAACTTATCGAAAGCGCAACAGACAATTCCGTATCTTGATCCATGCGAACAACACTTCCTTTTTTGATGTACCTCTTTAACTTACCTATTATAAAAGATTTCACTGCTTCCCTTCAACCTTATGGGTGTCTTTTTAAAAATTGTTAGTCTTATTAGGTAAATTTATCCTAAAAACACGTTTTCATGAGTGGATGATTTGGAATGATAGTAGTGAATGGCGTATTATACTCTCGAGAAGATGAAATAGAAATGAGGAGGATCTTATATGAAAAACGAAAGAATTTTACTCGTGAATCGACCAAAAGGCGCACCTCAAAAAAGCGATTTCCGCTTCGAGGAAGCTTCTACTCCTGCACTTGAAAATAATCAGGTACTTTTAAAGACGATCTATCTCTCCGTAGATCCGTATATGAGAGGACGCATGAGCGACCGAAAATCTTACGTGCCTCCATTTCAGTTAAACGAACCAATCTCAGGTGGAATCGTCGGACAAGTTGTTGAATCTCGTTCAGGTGAGCTAGAAGAAGGCGACTTCGTCATTGGTAACTTAGCGTGGCAAAAATACAACGTAGCAAGTGATGCTGAAGTACGTAAATTAGACCCATCTCTAGCTCCACTTACTGCAAACCTTGGTGTGTTAGGTATGACTGGCTTAACCGCATACTTCGGTTTATTAGATATCGGTAACCCACAAGAAGGCGAAACGGTTGTAGTCAGCGGCGCAGCTGGAGCTGTTGGTACGATTGTTGGCCAAATCGCTAAGATCAAAGGTGCTCGTGTTGTCGGAATCGCAGGTTCAGATGATAAGATCTCATACTTAAAAGACGAGCTAGGCTTTGATGCTGCGATCAACTACAAGACAGAAAATGTATATGAAGCGTTAAAAGCGGCTTGTCCGGACGGCGTTGACGTTTATTTTGATAACGTCGGAGGAGAGATCTCTGATAGCGTGCTCGCTTTGATCAACAAAGGCGCTCGCATTCCAGTTTGCGGACAGATCGCGCTTTATAACCTTGAAAAAGCAGACGTTGGTCCACGTATGCAGAGTCAAATTCTGATCAACAGTGCGCTGATGAAAGGATTCATCGTTAGCGATTATGCCGCTCATTTTGAAGAAGGCGCGATCGAACTTGCGAAATGGGTAAAAGAAGGCAAAATTTCTTATAGCGAAAACATCGTTGACGGTTTTGAAAATACGATTGATGCGTTCTTAGGACTTTTTTCAGGTGAGAACACTGGAAAACAGCTTGTTAAAGTAGCTGAGCCTGAGAACATGTAACAAAAGGCGATAGATTAGGGAGTTTTTCACTCGATAAGAAGTGAAAAGCTTCTTTTTTATGTAGTTGCCACAAAAAAACTTGAGCTGAAAACAATCATCCGCTCAAGCCCATTACATTACACAGGTAAAATCATACTAGCAGTCGTACCCTTGCCTTCTATGCTCGTAAACCGAAGTTCACCGTTATGTTCTTTCATGATTTTAGAGCTGATCATGAGACCAAGCCCAGTTCCTTTTTCTTTCGTCGTATAAAAAGGTTCACACATTTTCTCGATTCGATTTCTCGGAATGCCACACCCTTGATCTTTTACGGTCACATGAATCTGGCCGTCTATCATCTGTGCTTGAATCGTGATCTCTCCGCCATCCACCATCGAATCGATCGCATTTTTCAATAAGTTGATCAACACTTGTTTCAGCTCGTTTTCTTCAGCATGAATATGGGGAAGAGCTTTAGGCATCTTCGTACGAATCTGAATGTTTTGTACGATCGCTTCAGGCTGAAGTAGGGCTTCCACAAACTCGATGATCTCTTTTAAACACGTCTTCTTAAACGTTCGAACTTGCGGTTTTGCCAGCAATAATAGCTGTCCCATAATCTGATCGATGCGGTCCAATTCTTTGTCCATGATGCTGTAGTAGTTGGATGGATTAATCCCGTGGCTTTCTTGTAAAAACTGAATAAATCCTTTTAGTGATGTCAACGGATTTCGGATTTCATGCGCAACCGAAGCCGCAAGCTGACCAACGATCGAAAGTTTGTCGGACTGACGCAGCATATCTTCTGATTTTTTTCGATCTGATATATCACGCGTTACCCCAATGATCTCGACGACTTTCCCTGTATCATCCGTGATGCTTTTACACGATGTTTCGAGCCACACATAATGGCCGTCTTTATGCTGTAATCGAAAAGGAACGGTTTTCGTACATGGTCCAGCCATTAACTCTTCGTGTGCTTTTCTAGAAACTTCTTCGTCATCGGGATGAAGCATCCCATAGCCGGTTTCCCCTAAAATTTCTTCAGGTCTTTTCCCTAATAACGCATACGAGGCAGGTGAGATATACGTAAACGATCCATCAGCTTTATGTGTCGTGATCATATCCATCGCATTTTCAGCGAGCAGTCTGTATCTCGCTTCACTCTCTTCTAGCAGTTGTCGGGACTCGATCTTTTCCGTTACCTCCCGGCCAAATACAAGCAAGTTTTTGCGAGTTCCGTCTGGATGAAACACAGGAATTTTGTATACATCAAAAAAACGCGTACTGCCGTCTCGTGCAGGCACGAATTCTTCACACCTTACAATTTCTCTTGCCTGCCACACTTGCTCATCCGTTTCGATACAATATTGAAATACATCTCGAAAGTCAGGCGTGATCTCTGCTAAGTCAGCATCGGTCTTTCCTGTAAAATCGAATCCAGGCAGTTCAAAAAGTTCACCTACAAATTCATTCGCAAATATAAAGCGCCCATCCCCGTCTTTGATGCCAATAAAATCGGGAACAATGTTCATTAACGTTTTCATAAGAGGTTCCTGACAAGAATGAACGACAGCCGGCAATTCTTTCAAGATATAATAGCGTACAGAGCTCTCACCAAACGGCAAAGTTCCTTCACTCACTTTTACCGAAATAAAACCATTCACAGCAAGCAATGTTCCTTCTTCACCGTCTGAATGACGTAAAAGGACTTCTTCCACTGACTTTCGTGTTTCAAAGTCAGCTTGATTTGTCAGATTCAAATAGTGTTGATTCACTGCCGTTATTTCTTCATTCTTATTTAAAACTACTACCGCTTCAGAAAGCTGATCGATAAATGTTTGGAAATATTCCATCTCTTTTGAAATCGCTGTCATTCCACTTGTCCCCCCTTTATCCATCTAATTCTCTACTGTAACTATAGCAAAAAAGACTTAATGATATAACAAAATTCGACAAATTTAGCTAAAAACAGTTTAAGTCAGTTCCTTCCTACTATTTTTCTTAAGATTTCCATTGCTTTACACTTAAGAATTTACTATATTTGATTAATGTAAGAGGTCTGACCTCTAAAACGAATTTATAAAAAGTAATGAGGGAATAAAATGGGTGCTATAGGATTGCTGTTTTCAGGTGGGGCTTTATTCTTAAACAGCTTAATGTTGCTTGGAAAAGCTGAGGAAAAAAGTGTCGCGTTTTTTAATATATTAGTCGGATTACTTCAAGTCATCACGCCGATCTATCTCATTATTACGTCTAATGGATCAAACTGGTCGATGTTCAACAATGGCGCTGTCTTCTTGTTTGGATTCACGTACCTTTATCTAGGAGTAACGATTTTAAAAGGATTCGATTCCAGCGGGCTCGGATGGTACTCGCTGTGGGTAACGATGATGGCTATCGTTTATGCACTTGTGTTTTACGTTCAAGAAAATGACATTGTAAATGCTCTAACGTGGGTGTTGTGGGCGTTCCTATGGTTTCTGTTCTTCTTATCATCCGCACTTAAAAAACCGTACGAAAATTATATCGGAAGAGTCGCTTTCGTTCAGTCATGGGTGACGTTAACGCTGCCTTCTCTATTCATGCTGCTTGATTTGTGGCAAAACGCCAAGCTTCAAGAAATCTGGACGTATGTATGCATCGGATCAATGGTTTATTTTGTAGTAGAAGCGATTTTGTTTGCAAAATCGATCAAAAAAGAAAAATTAGTTGAAGAATTAGCTTAGGTGCTCACCGGTCTCGATGATTCGAGGCCGGTTTTCTTATGTCTTGGGGTCTGCTAGATGTTGTGTGATGAGGGTGGCGGATGGCAATTAAGTCGTTTTGATGAGTAATTAAGTCGGAGTATGGTTCTATTAAGCCTATTTCGAAAAAATTAAGTCTAAATTCATACCAATTAAGTCTAATTCACAAAATAAAGGCGATTCGACACAGCTCGACATTCCCTCAACATGCACACCAAATAAAAAACCCCTGTTCAACGGCTACAAACAACAGCCTTCAAACAGGGGTTACATTTATATTATTTTACCCAGCCTAACAAGATCTCACGAAGAAACTTGCTAGCTGCGATTGGTGTTTGCTCGGAGTGGTCATAAACGGGAGCCACTTCTACTAAGTCTGCTCCGATCACGTTGATGTCCGCTTTTGCGATCAACTGAATCGCTTCAAGAAGCTCTTTTGACGTGATTCCTCCAGCTTCAGCTGTTCCTGTTCCAGGAGCTGCAGATGGATCTAACACATCAATATCGATCGTAACGTACACGTTACGTCCCTTTAATGTTGGAAGTACTTCTTTTAACGGCTCAGCCACATCAAACTTGTACATGTGCATGCCGCTTGTTTTTGCGAATTCAAACTCTTCACGCATACCAGAACGGATTCCGAACGAATACACGTTTTCTGCGCCGATCAAATCACATACTTTACGGATCGGTGTTGAGTGAGAAAGAACTTCTCCTTCATACTGCTCACGAAGATCAGCATGTGCATCGATATGAATCACAACATAGTCATCGTATTTTTGCTTCAACGCTTTGAATACCGGCCAAGTCACAAGGTGCTCTCCACCCATTCCTAGCGGAAACTTGTTGTCAGCGAGTAACGTTGAAACGTACTCTTCGATCATATCAAGTGAACGCTGAGGATTTCCAAACGGTAACGGGATGTCTCCTGCATCAAAATAGTTCACTTCTTCAAGATGCTTGTCCATGTATGGGCTGTACTCTTCAAGACCAAGAGATGCCTCACGAATACGAGCAGGGCCAAAACGGCTACCCGGACGGAAAGAAACCGTCCAATCCATCGGCATGCCGTAAAGAACAGCATCAGCCGTCTTATAATCAGGCTTACTTAAAATAAACACATTTCCAGAATAAGCTTCATCAAAACGCATGATTTTACACTCCTTATGTAAAATACAGGACCGTCCTAAAAAGCAAGCTCACACTTACCTTTGACGGCCCTCATTTTAATTCATTATTTTTAATAAAAACTATACTTGTTGTTTTGCCTATTTTGCTTCAATGACTAGTTAATTGTAGCGCAAGGGCGAGACTCCTGCGGGACAAGCGGTCAGGTGAGACACTTAATGGCGCATAGCGGCAAGTGGCTCACCGCCTGCCCCGCGGAAAGCGAGCCACTGTAGCGGAAATTAACCTCATTCAAACAACAATGTATATGCAAACTTATTTTTTAATTAGATCACTAACAAACTTCGGCAGCGCGAACGCAGCTGTGTGAAGTTGTGGCGTCCAATACTTTGTTTCGATATCGTGGAAACGATCAGCCGGTACTTCTAGAGGATCGTGTTTCTTAGATCCGATCGTGAACGTCCAAAGTCCGCTTGGGTAAGTTGGTATGTTCGCTGTGTAAAGACGCGTGATCGGGAAGATCTCACTAACATCACTGAATACTTGAGAGATCAACTCAGGCGTGAACCAAGGGTTGTCCGTTTGAGCAACGAAGATTCCGTCTTCTTTAAGAGCTTTAGAGATTCCTTCATAGAAACCTTTTTCAAAAAGCTTAGCAGCTGGTCCAACCGGCTCAGTTGAGTCAACCATAATTACATCGTACTCGTTATTGCTCGTTGCGATGTGCATGAATCCGTCATCTACTTTTACTTCAACGCGCGGGTTCTCAAGGTCCCCAGCGATTTCAGGCAAGTATTGCTTAGAATATTCGATTACTTTTCCATCGATCTCAACAAGAACTGCTTTTTCTACAGATGGGTGCTTTAACACTTCACGGATTACTCCACCGTCTCCTCCACCTACAACTAGAACGTTTTTTGGGTTAGGGTGTGTAAAAAGAGGTACGTGTGCTACCATCTCGTGGTAAACGAACTCGTCTTTTTGCGTTGTCATAACCATGCCATCAAGGATCAGCATGTTTCCGAACTCTTCAGTTTCAACCATATCTAGCTTTTGAAATTCTGTTTGCTCAGATACGTACGTTTTGTTAATTTTCATCGTAATTCCGAAATTTTCCGTTTGTTTTTCAGTAAACCAAATACTCATGTTGGTCTCACTCCTACTATATATTTTGAAATGCCAGGCATCGTTGTTTCGAGATTTTACAAACAAAATGATTATAGCATTCTGGGACCTAACATTCCAATTCAATTTTTGTAAGAACGCATCTAATTTCGAATAACCACTTCTTATCCATACCACATTTCTGTTTTCCTAATCGATATCCACGAAAAATGAGTCAATTACCCTGTTTCTTTCGGCTGACTATTCTGACTACTTAAGTGGTATAATGATGATAGCGTTCAGAAGGACAGACGGTCGGCGCATTCCCTTTTTTAAACTGAAGCTGGACATCTTGCGGGTATCCGCAGCTTACAGTTAAGGGGGGTGATGCCTCTGACGATCTTTGAGGCGTTGATGTTCGCGGTCGCTTTCAGCTCGCTTATCGTTACTGTCCTTACGTCTAAAAATAAATAGGCCTCTGTCACACGTGTAAAAGCACCGGCTTTTCGTCTCAGAAAATCCGGCCTTGCTTTACCGACTCGTGTGTCCCTTCTGGCGCCCATTCGTCCGTGTCTCGTGCACGGGCGATTTCTTTTTCGATGGAATATGATATAACCGGCCAAATTAGGAACAATTCGTGTTAACACACTTATACCAACGGGGGTATTTTCCACTCTAATTCAATAAATTAGAGCTATAATCCCGGAAATTATTGATTTTATTCCGCGAGTTTTAGCTTTAATCCCGCGATTTTTGTCCATTTATCCACGAGTTGACAAAATTATACTCCATCACCCAATTCTATACCCCTAGCCCTTACAAAATGCACGACTCAAAAATAAATAAACCATGAGCAACCTTCCCGCTCATGGCTTTAAACCCTTACTCACCCATAGAACTATTCCTTACAATCGCATCTATAATGATATCCCAATCCTCTGTATGCAGCTCATGGCCTGTTCCTTCGAGCGTGACGAGTTCAGCATGCGGAATCGCTCTCGCAAGCGCTTGACCGCGTTCGAACGAAAGGGCCCGATCTTCTGTTCCGTGAAGAATAATCGTAGGAACTCTAATTTCATTCATCCGATCGAAATAATCTTCACCGCCGCCTAGATACATATAGTTAAATCGGCTTTGAATCTGTTTGGCGCGTGTGTATTCTCTTTCTGCCAATGCGTACATTCTTTTCTTTTCAAAAGGTTTAGATCCCGAAAGGACTTCCCATCCGTCTGCTAGATAAGCGATCGCCTCTTCTCGATTATTCCAATCAATAGATGCACTTTTTCCATGGAAATCTAAAATCTCTTGATCCATCTGAGGCAGCTCAGCTTGCTCTGAACCGAAGACACTGGACGCAAGAATCGTGAGGCTTCGTACACGTTCAGGATGCTTGATCGCCATAATCTGACCGATCATTCCACCAAGAGACATTCCCATGATATTCACTTTCTCTATGGAATAGGCATCTAGAATGCCAAACGCATCATCAGCCAGGTCAGCAATCGTATAGTTCGACGTGCCAGGTTCATAGACCACGGATTGACCTAGGTCACGGTGATCATACCGAATCACAAATCTCCCCGCTGCTGCTAGACGCTCACAAAATTCTGTATCCCACCAATCAAGCGAAGACATCGCCCCCATGATGAGCAGAACAGCAGGATCACTAGGGTTACCGAAGCTTTCTGTATTTATATCTACCTGATTTGATTGTAAAAGTTGTTGTTTCATCATTGTTTCCTCCGTGATTTTATTTTTTTGCCTAAAATATAGCGCAGAGCAATAAGTACTCAACGGAGTCGTCTTGGCCTGCACTTGTCATTAACGAAGTTTGATCCATTTAATGATCATGACGTGTCGGCCTCCTTTTGTAGGTATTCAATTTTATTTATTTTAACATAATTTTCTGAACTTTTTTGTCAAAAAAAAAACAAAAAGCACCCGCGATTACCCACTCACGGCTGCTTTTCCCATTTTACATTCAATTAACAGTACTAGTGGAGGTGGATAAGTAAATCTTCTAAAAAATAGTCACTGAGGTATACCTAAAACAATGGAAGCCCTACCTCTCTTCCATCCTTACGGCTCCTTGTCCGTGCCAGTGTGAATCAGTATTACTACGATCATGTGATTATTAAATAGAATTGGATTTGAAAAACTTCATAAGGTTATAGAGGAAAGTAAAATCAAAATTAAGGATTAACTCTTGTAGAAATTAAAGAGGTTACTTTAAGTAAGTTTAAGAAGTGTGTTGTTTCTGAAACGACTATGAATGAGATTCTTTTCAAGCCTCATACCATGCCATTAAACCTTAACAGAAACTTTTGATTTGGGTTTCAGTGATTCCTTCGATTACTTCCAGTTCACTGAGTAAAAATCCATATGCACTTTCCAACATCTTTTTTTCGCTTGCATTCAGTGTTTTTTCTTTCTTCATACGCATCAAATCACGTACAACTTCGGCACCATCACGTATTTCCCCCGTTTTTAGCTTATCTGAATTTACTTTGTATCTTTCTTTCCACGTTAGTAATGTTTCAGATTCTCCATTGTGAAAATCGTGCATGATCTGCTTTAGTGCTAATAGTTCTGTAACTGGACGAATTTTAGAAGTCATAATCTTACATGCTGGAATCATAACTTGCATGTTGCTGACTGACATCTTTATCACATAATACTGTTGTTTTTCGTCGGGGAATTCTTTTTCTTCAATGGCTTCAATTACGCCAACTCCATGCATTGGGTACACAATGTTATCGCCAATTTGAAACAAATACTCCACCTCCAGATTTGCTAACCTTCTAAGAGTATCATACGAGTTGATTTTAATCAAATATTTTATAATATCACGATTATAATTTTCATGTCAATCATTTTCACAACAAAAAAAGTGCCTCAATTTTGAGACACCCTACTTATCATAATCGCCCTAGAAGCTCTTTCGTTCGATCTTTAGCGTTTGCTATCACTTTTTCTTCATCAATCGTCTTCAACTCGCGGCCGCGCATAACGATTTTGCCATCGATGATCACCGTATCCACATCTTGTCCCGTTGCAGAATATACAAGAAGATTAGCCGGTTCATGACTTGGCGTTAGATGAAGCTTGTTCATGTCCATCAATAGAAGGTCTGCCTTTTTACCGACCGTTAAGGACCCCACCTCATCCCCGATTCCAAGGATGTCAGCACCATGCTGCGTGGCCATCGATAAAACATCATGCGCACTGAGCACCGCCGCTTCTTCGTACTTCAGTTTTTGGAACCAGCTAGCAGCTTTCATTTCTAAGAAAAGATCAAGAGAACTGGCACTCGCTGGTCCATCCGTTCCTAAACCAACCTTCACACCGCTATCCATTAAACGTTTTACATCACCGATCCCGCATCCGAGCTTCGCATTACTTACCGGATTGTGAATGATACCGCCCTGGATGGTTTTCAGCGTTTCATAATCTGCATCGTTAAAATGAACACCGTGCGCGAGAAGTACTTGGCGATCGAACACCCCTGCTTGTTTTAAATATTCAACCGGTCTCAGTCCATGCTTTTCTTGAATCATTTTCTCTTCGTCTTTCGTTTCTGCCAAATGAATATGAAGCGGAACGTTCTTTTCTTTTGAAAGATTTACAGCCGCCCTCAAAAAATCAGGGGGACACATATATGGTGAATGCGGAGCGATCATCGTTGTGATTCGACCGTCTCCTTGTCCGTGCCAGCGGTCAACAACATCAGCCGCTTCCTTCAATCGACCTTCATAATCCGAGTCCATCGCGATAAGCCCTCGTGCGATAACGGAACGAATACCCGATTCAACGGCCGCTTCTCCGATCGTGTCGATTCCTATGTACATATCTGCGTAAGAAGTTGTGCCACTCTTAATCATTTCCGCCATGGAAAGAAGTGCGCCCCAATAACGATCTTCATCATTCATCTTCATCTCAAGCGGAAGCATCTTTTTATTTAACCAAGTCATCAATGTCACATCATCACTATAGCAACGCAACAGCGACATCGGTGTATGCTGATGTCCGTTCACTAAGCCCGGCAGCGCCAGCATCCCTTTTCCGTCGAGCTTCTCAACCGTTTCATCGCATTCAAAGTTTCCTATTGAATCAATCCTATTATTTTTTATAAGGATATCTCCCGTGTTAACAACCCATTTTCCATCTGCCGAAACGGTCATATATTGAATGTTTTGTATAAGCATGTTTCGAACCTCCTCTTTCTCACAGCCATTATAGCACTTCATTCTCACTTCACGTTTAAGGAGCATCTTTTTTCACCATACTAGATAACAAAATGAGAGTTTTTAAGGAGGGCGGATTATGAAGTTTTGGCAGATCTATAAAGAAGCTACGAAACAGCAGAAAATACGCTGGATGAAAAAATGGGGTCTTATCGTTGCTGGATGCTTTGCATTATCCTTTGTCGGGCTTTTGCTGCTCGCTAAACTCATGGGCCCTCCCGCTCTGCTTGTTCCGCAAACGACTATCATGTACGCAGCGGACGGTTCTAAAATGGGTGAGATCAACAACGGCGGTCAGAACCGGTATTGGGTTCCACTCAAAAAAATTGATAAACATGTGATCAATGCAACGATCTCTATTGAAGATAAAAGTTTTTATAAACATAACGGTTTTGATATGAAGCGGATTGGGGGCGCATTGCTCGCTGACCTAAAAGCTGGCGCAAAAGTTCAAGGAGCCAGTACCATCACGCAGCAGTATGCCCGTAATCTCTTTTTAACACATGACAAAACATGGCGAAGAAAGTTTCAAGAAGCTTTCTACACCCTGCGTCTTGAGATGAGTTATTCAAAGGATGAGATTTTAGAAGGTTATTTGAACACGATCTATTACGGACACGGCTCTTATGGCATCCAATCCGCATCTCGCTACTATTTCGGCAAAAATGCTGAAGAGCTCTCACTAGGTGAAGCAACGATGTTAGCGGGAATTCCAAAAGGTCCGAGCTATTATTCTCCGATCCTTCATGAAGAGAACGCGAAAAAAAGACAAAGCATCATCTTAAACGCGATGGCTGAAGATGGAACGATTAAGAAGTCAGCCGTCCAAAAAGCAGCATCCGATCAGTTAACCTATGTAAGAGAAGAAGAGGAAGAAGTCGCAACGGTCGCTCCTTACTTTCAGGATGCCGTGATGCGTGCTTTAAAAAAGGAACTGAACGTGAACACGAACTCGATACAATTCGGTGGCCTTCGAATCTACACGACGCTTGATCCAAAAATGCAAGAAGTTGCTGAACACACGATTGAAAATCGCATCATCGATAACAGTTCGATCCAAACAGCATTAGTTGCTATGGATCCTCGAAGCGGAGATGTGAAAGCGCTCGTTGGCGGCAGAGATTTTGAGCAGAGTTCGTTTAACCGTGCCCTTCAAGCGAAGCGTGCGCCAGGTTCAACATTTAAGCCTTTTCTATATTATACGGCGCTTGAGCATGGATACACTGCGTCTACTCCTATTAAATCAGAACGAACAACATTCGCGATGGGAGATGGTGTAGGCGATTATAAGCCGAAGAACTTCAAGAACCGCTATGCAAATGATTTTATTACGATGGCTCAGGCGCTCGCGCTGTCAGATAATATTTATGCTGTAAAAACGAATCTCTATCTCGGCCCGAAGAAGCTTGTTAAAACAGCTAAGAAATTCGGGATTAAAAGTGAACTCGCGAGCATCCCTTCACTTGCACTAGGCTCAAAAGCAGTAGGTGTGTTAGAACTGACGAACGCATACGGCGTGTTTGCAAATGGTGGTAAGAAGGTAGATCCTGTTTTCATCACGAAGATTACAGATTCTAAAGGCAAAGTGCTGTATGAACATAAATATGAAAGTAAACAAGTCATCGACGAGAACAAAGCTTTTGTTATGACCGATCTGTTAGCCGGTACGTTTGATGAAAAATTGAATGACTATACGAGTGTGACAGGCTCAAGTATCAACCACTATCTGACGCGTCCGATGGCTGGAAAATCAGGTTCTACGCCGAATGACAGTTGGATGGTCGGATATTCTCCACAACTTGTTACAGGCGTTTGGGTCGGCTACGATAACAACGAAGAGCTGCATGATGTGAACGATACAGGATACTCCAAACGAATCTGGGCGTATTTTATGGAAGGTGCGTTGAAGAACAAAGAGATTCTATCGTTTGAACAACCAGAAGGCGTTACAGCGGTAACGATCAACCCACAAAACGGAAAGCTCGCAACCGATAGCTGTCCAATAACTCGCATCTCCTATTATGAAAAAGGAACAGAACCCGTAGAATATTGTGATGAACACGGTGCTTCAATTGAAATAAAAGAAAAGTTAGAGCAAAAAAAAGAGGAAAAAGGGTTCTTCAACCGGATTTTTTCTTGGTGATGTGACGTTAACCTTGTCAGCTCGCTGCTAGACGTTGCCAGCCAGCTACACGAAGCATTCAATCCAAAAGTTTTAGGTCTGAATCCATAAGTTTTGAGCTTTAATCCACAAGTTTCGGGCTTTAATCCACAAGTTTTTGCTAAATATCCACGAGTCGATACAGTTCGACATATCCCGACTATCTTGCATCATTCGCTAAACTCAAAAAAAGGACAATAAAATGCCCGGAGCTCTACTACAGGAGCCCCGGGCACTTTATTGTCCTAGAAACATTGTGTGTACAATGCTACCTACTATATTAATGGAAGTGCTTTCTTGTCACAAGTTATTTGCAAAATGTTCAAAAAAGGTTCATAACTTTGCCATTTTTATTCCACTAATGACTTGATTTCGTCACTTGAACGGTTAAACATTGCTTCATCATGTTCTTTAAGGAAGTTGCCAAGCACACGACGAGCGTTCACGTCCATATCCTCAACAATCACTTTACCCTTCATGGATTTATCCATACGGTTTACGTGTTCTGGAAGACTTTTATAGCCTCTTCGTGCTTCAACATCTACTTGCATCTCACATGCCGTCAACCCGAAGTAAAACGGTCCTTCTGCTTTTCTATTGATCGTAACCCAAACGAGCCAATAAAGACGAGGATTCGGTGTATCTTCACGATTTGGCGTAAACTTGATGCGCTTTTCCACATCACTTCTCGCGTGCATCGCTCCCATATCGATATAAGCGATCGACTCTTCTACATCGACGATTACGGGTGTTACGTGATCAAGTGTTAAACTACCAACACCATATCCACCATGACCGTCTGTAGAGTCACCACTTATGATGGTAAAGCCCATCCCTTTTTTCTTTTTATCAGCATCATTGGAATTGAAAAAATCTTTCATGCTTCCAGCTCCTCTAAACATTCGTTGTTAACACGTATTGTATCACAAATCATGAAAAACTCTCAGTTGGAAAGTTTGAAGATAATTGTTGAAATTGTACCTAAAAACGAATATTATATATCATGTACTTATAAATCGTTCGTATTTTGGAGGTTCTAACGTATGCTTTCTTCATTTTTTAAACTAAAAGAACTTGGTACGACCATCAAAACAGAAATATTAGCAGGAATCACTACATTCCTTACGATGGTCTACATTGTCATAATCAACCCAATTATCCTGCATTCTGCTGGTGTTCCTTTTGACACCGTGTTTATTGCAACGATTATTGCCACGGTAGTCGGTACACTATGGATGGCTTTAATGGCCAACTATCCGATTGCCATTGCTCCAGGTATGGGGCTGAATGCCTACTTCGCGTTTTCTGTTGTAGGAAACAACCCTGATATCGATTATCGGATCGCTTTTGGGGCAGTGTTTGTTGCAGGTATTTTGTTCGTCATCCTATCGTTAACACCGTTTCGTGAAAAATTGATCGAATCCATTCCTGCAAACCTGAAGCACGGTATTACAGCGGGTATCGGACTATTTATCGCGTTCATCGGTTTACGTCTTACAAAAATTATTGTGGCTCACCCCGATAACTTAGTAACGTTAGGTGACATGCATTCACCAACGGTGCTTCTTGCTCTTGGTGGACTTGCTATCACGTTGATCTTGATGGGACTGAACGTGAACGGTGCTTTATTCTTCGGAATGATCATTACGGGTGCAATCGCCTACTTTACAGGGCATTTAGAATTTAAAGAAGGTTTCGTATCTACACCAAACTTACCATCAGAACTTTTCATCTTTGGTGATCCGATTACAGCCTTTTCTGACGTGTTTCAATATGGATTATATGCTGTTGTGTTCTCCTTCTTGCTTGTCACGATCTTTGATACTACGGGTACGATGGTAGGTGTAGCAGAACAAGCTGGACTGATGAAAGGCAACAAGATGCCTCGTGCACGTCAAGCACTGTTAGCTGATTCCGTTGCGACAACAGTTGGTGCAGCGTTTGGTACGAGCCCAACGAGTGCTTATATCGAATCATCTTCAGGCGTAGCGGCAGGGGGACGTTCTGGTCTAACATCTGTGGTGGTAGCGATCCTATTTGTGGCCGCTGCGTTCTTCTCTCCACTCGTTGGTGCGATCTCAGGCTTAGCCGCAATCACTGCGCCAACACTGATCATCGTTGGAAGTTTGATGCTTGGTTCTTTAAGTAAAATTAATTGGAACGAACTTGATGAAGCATTCCCGGCGTTCTTGATAATTTTGACGATGCCATTAACGTCTTCTATCGCAACTGGTATCGCATTAGGATTCATCTCGTATCCGATTTTGAAGATTGTAAAAGGTAAATATCGTGAAGTTCCGTTCTTGGTTTACTTGTTTGCGGTGTTGTTCTTCTATCAATTAGCGTTTTTACCTCATTAAAAAATTGTTTGTAAAGCAGTTGATTTCCGCTCCAGGTTGCTCGCTTTCCATGGGGCGAACGGTGAGCCACTTGCCGCTTTGCACCATTAAGTTGTCTCCACCTGACCGCTCGTCCCATAGGAGTCGGCAACCTTGCGCTACAATCAACTTTGCAACGAAGTATAAAAGACAAAAAATTAATAAAACACAAAAAGACCGGCCGACCCTCACAATAATGGGCTGACCGGTCTTTTCTTATTCTGTCTCAAACACAACGGCTACTTTTTCCTTCTTTTCATCGACAAAGAATTCTTTCGATACACGATACGTGCCTGCACCCTGTTCTTTTAGATCAATGGATTGATCATAGTTTGATCCAGCTTTCACCATGATCATCTGCTCAGTAAACATTTGATTGTTATTCACTTTCTCCCATTTACCGTCTGTCCATTTTTCAAGTGCATACGCGGTTCCTGTACCAGCTTCTTTATCGGATGAGTTTTTCAACGTTAATTTTGCTGCTTTTCTATTTTCTTGGAGTGCGAGTTCAGCTTGTACAACTTCTTTTTCAGCTGGTATCTCATTCTTAACTTGAGGCGCTCCGTTCTTTTTTTCCTCATCAGGCATTGCTTTAGAGCCGCAAGCGGCGAGGAGAACGAGCAGACACGCCATTACGATCAGCTTCATGTTTTTCATCACTAAGCCCTCCTTTTACCCTGTTAGTCGTACCTCTTATTAAAAAGTTTCAGTTAAACTGTCGTTTATAAGGAGAATGTGCTGGATATGCTGTTAATAGAGGAGGCGCTAGCATGAAACTTTGGCTTGTTGCTCTAATTTTATCGCTCTTGTTTATAGGGCTCGGAATCGGCTATTACGCAACGCGCCTTTATGAAAAAAGTGTGGCAAAAGGCTTTTTTATGACGCTGCTTGGTATTATCGTTCCATTTACGATCTTTATCACATTTATTTATTTTTATGGTCTTTACAATAACGGCCATCCCTTACAATTTAGATGGTAAATAAAAAACCTGTTCATCAGCATCTATTCCACGCTAACTAAACAGGTTTATTTTTTATTGAACTTGACTTTTTAACGAATCAATATAGGTAAAAGCTTCATCCATCTCTTCTTCTGTATACTTTTGTTTCGCCTTGACCGTCTGTACCTTTTCTTTGATCTCGTCCTTCTCAAGTTTCTCGAAATACATCACGGTAGAGACTAATTCTAAGAATCTAGAAGACTGCTCGTTCATGGAGCGAACACAACTCCCTAGTTTTTCAATCTCTGCACCATATGTGGAAAGAAGTTGCTGACCTTCTTCGTTCACGGCATACCGGTATTGCGAATAGCCGCTCACCTTTTCTTTTACCTCATGTATGTATCCCATGTTGCAAAGTTCTTCAATTTTAAGCGTTAATTCTTCGGAATATGGGCCGTAAAAATGAAATTGATATTTTTCTTGGAAAGGAAAGTTTAGCTTTTTTGCGATGTACACCATCTTTTGAAGCTTTTTCCGACCGACGACTTCTCCGGCTTCTTGAATCAAGGTGACTACCTTTAAATGATCCTCAAACACAGTACGTTCCCCCTAACATCCTTTTTCGTTTTATCTATTTATTTTTCTGGCTAGTCAATGTTGTGTTTGTAAGTAGTCGATTTCCGTTTCAGGTGCTCGCTTTCCGGGGGGCGTGCGGTGAGCCACCTCGACGCTATGCGCCCTTAGGTGTCTCACCTGTCCCGCTCATCCCCCAGGAGTCTCCCACCTTACACTCCAACAACTTTTCAGTGATGTCTTTTTAGTAACAAACAACAACTTGAAGTGAATCTGATAGTCAAATCGACTGTTAAACACACTATCTATTCAAAATCTCTTTAATTTTACTTTTAAGCGTTTTATCCTCAATCGCTTCGATTAGATCGAGGGGATAATAGAGTTTGTGATCTGTTCGGCGTTTGCCTGAGATCGCCTCTACGACGTCTGATTCTCTGGACAGCTCGCGGATATCGCCGTTTGGTTTTAATAGATTGATCGGCAGACGTTCTTCTTTTTCGCCTGGGCGGTAAAAGTCGTATGGAAGATCTGACGATGAATCGACTACTAAGTAATATTTCGGATTGATGCCTGCTTCTGTAAAGTAACTCGACAGCAGATGACCATCTGTAAATGAGACCATCTCCGTATACTTGAACAGTTTTCGGTCGATGAAACGATGGCATAAATCGCTCAAGATTTTGTCCTCTTCTTCCATCCATCCTTGGAAATAATAGTGGATTACGCCCTCATCGAGCGATATGTAATCTTGAAGCGAAACATTACCTTCGAACAGCGTTTTAAAATGAGACAGCTCTCTTTTGAATGTATATCCTGTTTCATACAGTTCCTTCGCTCGGTGCAAAATTTTACTTAATATGACTTCCGCACTGCGCGTAACAGGATGAAAATACACTTGCCAGTACATTTGGTAACGACTCATAATATAGTCTTCTACCGCATGCATGCCGCTAGATTTTATAACGACGCCTTCTTCAGTCGGGCGCATCACACGCAGGATTCGCTCGATATCGAAATTACCGTAACTCACTCCTGTAAAATAAGCGTCTCGTAACAGGTAATCCATTCTGTCTGCATCAATCTGACTCGAGATCAGACTAACGATTAATTTATCTCTATGTGTTTTCGCGATTACTTCTGCTACTTGCACAGGAAAATCTTCTCCCATCTGCAAAAGCACGCGATGAACTTCTGTATCTCCGAGTATGATGTCTCTACTGAATTCTTCATGATCCACACCAAACACCTTTTCAAATGAATGTGAGAATGGACCGTGTCCTACATCATGTAGAAGGGCCGCGGAAAGAACGAGCAGACGCTTTTCTGGGTCCCACGTTTTCTTTTCTTGAAAAATATCAATGATCCGCCTCGTAATCTCATAAACACCAAGAGAATGGCTAAAACGGCTATGTTCTGCTCCATGAAATGTTAAGTATGTCGTTCCAAGCTGACGAATTCTTCGCAGTCTTTGAAACTCGCGCGTACCGATCAGACGCCAGATCAGCTCATCACGCACGTGGATGTAACGATGCACTGGGTCTTTAAATACTTTCTCTTCGTGCAACTTTCCTAAGAGTTTAGCCATTGATTTTTTTCCTGCTCCTTCACCTGCATTTATAGGTAAGAATTCTCGTAAAAAAGAAAAATCCCTTCCTTGGTCTGTCTAGCTAAGAAGGTATTTTCTGTATAAGTATCGTGTTGTGACTACTAGAATATACCCTATTGTATCGTGTTCTTAACTTTGAAAACAACCACTATTTTTTTCTATTCACACTCCCTTTTTATCGGTATTCACACCATTTTCTTACCGTTCACATTTGAGTTATACTAGATAAGGCTTATAACGGAAATGATAGATTTTATATAGATTTCAGGAGGAACCCATCATGGATCAAGATCGAAGAATTAGAAACGGACAAGCTTGGAGTAACAGCTCTTATACAGCCTGGGTCAACCGCTTTGGCACACCTGAGAAAGCAGTTTCTCGTATTCTAAAAGATCCGAAACGCAGACTTCAGCCATTAGATCAATATGTTGGTGATGTCTCAGGCAAAAAGATCGTGAACCTCTTAGGTTCGCACGGCAGTAAAGCAGTCGCACTCTCCCTTCTTGGAGCAGAGACGACGGTGATTGATATCTCAGATTCGAATGCAGCGTACGCACGTGAACTGGCTTCAGCCGCTAACGTAGATGTCCGGTACGTGGTAGAAGATATTTTAAATCTGTCAAAATCCGAAATGACAGAGAATTATGATATGGCATTCATGGAAAACGGCATTCTGCATTATTTTGCCGATCTGAACGAATACTTCAGCGTTGTTTCAAAACTTTTGAAAAAGGGAGGAACTTTGATCCTACAAGACTTCCACCCTGTATCTACAAAGTTGATCGAATCTCAAGGAAAGAGCCAAGCGGTTAGGAAGCATAAAGTTTCAGGAGATTATTTTAGTGAAGAGCTTGTTACAACAGACGTTGCTTATTCAAAATTCATACCTGAACTTCAGTACGCGACATCTGAAGAACGCGCACCGTTCCAAGTACAGATCCGCCAATGGACGCTTGGTGAAATCATCACAGCTATCGGATCTGCCGGCCTTTGGATTAAACAGCTCGTTGAAGAACCACACCCAGATGAACTCGACCGCGGCATTCCAAAATCATTCATTATCGTGGCGGAGAAATTGTAATGACCGATCATCTTCTCTCTCAACCTGTCTGGCGGTTGATCGACCAGTCTACACTTGGTCCGTCATTTGATGCACGGCAATCGTTTGCGACAGATGATACACTTTGCACGTCGATCGGAAGTGGTGATTCCCCCGCAACAGCACGAACATGGGTGCATCACGATACGATCGTCCTCGGCATACAAGATACCCGTCTTCCTCACCTGAAGGAAGGTATTGATTTTCTGGAGTCTCTGGGTTATCGCGTAATTGTGAGGAATTCTGGCGGACTTGCTGTTGTGCTTGATAGCGGCGTGTTGAACATCTCACTTATTCTTCCTGAAAAAGAAGGGACGATTGACATCAATCAAGGGTACGACACGATGACTGCACTTGTGGAAGAGCTGCTTCTTCCGTATGATGCGAAGTGTGAAGCGTATGAGATCGTCGGCTCTTATTGCCCGGGAAGTTATGACCTCAGTATCGGCGGCAAAAAGTTTGCGGGAATCTCTCAACGGCGTATGCGCGGCGGTGTTGCGGTACAGATCTATTTATGTGTAGACGGCAGCGGTTCAGAGCGCGCATCCGTAATCGGAGAGTTTTATAAGCGTGGGTTAGCGGGGACTGAGACTAAGTTCCAGTATCCAGAGATCAAACCGGATGTTATGGCGAGTTTAGCAGAGCTGTTGGGACACCCGTTAACCGTAGCAGATCTACACGCATCTTTATTGCAAGTGCTTCACAAAAACAGCGAGCTATTCTACAGCGGCCAGCTTACAGTGGAGGAAAGCGAACTGCTTCCAGGAAACATTAAAAGAATGTGGGATCGAAACGAGAAGGCACTGTCACTGTAGGTGGTGTCTTTTTTTATTTCACAGTAGCAAACGAAAAAAGCCAGCAGGCTGCTGACTTTTTTCTTTAGGTTCTTTTCTAACAGATAGCTTTTAAATTCTTGTCACCTTTGACAGTTGATTGGAGTGGAAGGTGCGAGACTCCTACGGGACAGGCGGGCAGGTGAGACACTTAAAAGTGAAACGTCCGAATGTGGCTCACCGCCTGCCCCGTGGAAAGCGAGCAACCTGAAGCGGAAATCAACCCCTCCACAAGCGAGAGTAAATTCTAAAGAGCTTGCATCGCCGTGATCAACGCTAATTTGTACACATCTTCAGCGTTACATCCGCGAGAAAGATCGTTTACAGGCATGTTCAATCCTTGAAGAATCGGTCCGATCGCTTCAAATCCACCAAGACGTTGAACCATCTTGTAACCGATGTTTCCTGTTTCAAGGCTTGGGAAGATAAATACGTTCGCTTCCCCTTTGATCGGTGACTCTGGAGCTTTTTTCGCTGCTACAGATGGAACGAATGCTGCATCGAACTGAAGCTCTCCATCATATGGGAAGTCTGGGTTCATTCCCTTCAATACTTCTAACGCTTCTACCACTTTTTCCGTCTCAGGCGAAACCGCTGATCCTTTTGTAGAGAAAGAAAGAAGCGCAACTTTAGGGTCGATACCGAAAACTCGTGCCGTTTCAGCAGAAACCATAGCAGATTCAGCTAAATCTTGGCTGTTAGGTGAAATGTTGATCGCGCAATCAGCGAACACATACTTCTCATCGCCACGAACCATGATAAACGCACCAGAAGTCTTCTTTACGCCTTCTTTTGTTTTGATGATCTGAAGAGCCGGACGAACTGTGTCAGCAGTAGAATGTGCTGCACCACTTACAAGTCCGTGTGCTTTCCCAGTGTAAACAAGCATCGTTCCGAAATAATTCTCATCCAAAAGAATCTTACGCGCTTGTTCTTCTGTAGTTTTTCCTTTACGGCGTTCCACTAATGCATCAACCAATGCATCGAATTCACCATATTCAGCAGGATTTAAAACTTCTACTCCATCTAGTGAGAATCCACCAGCTTGTGCTTTTGCTGTTACGTCAGCAGGATTTCCTATTAAAATCGGTTGAAGAACTTTTTCAGATGCTAGACGACTTGCTGCCTCTAGAATTCTTTCATCCGTTCCTTCAGGAAAAACGATGGTTGGGTTAGCCGACTGGACTTTACTCTTTAAATCTATAAAAAGATCACTCATGATTTAGCCTCCTATTTTTCTATATAAACTGTACATTTTTTGCACTCACTATTAGGGTACTCCTTTTTTCACACCTTTTAAACCTACCCATACAGTTGTAAGCGCTTGATAAAAGAAGTTCTTATATTTAGAATTTTTTTACGTCTATAAAATATATTTTTTGATTATGAATCTTTTTTGTTCAACTATCGTAAAATTGTTTGAAAAATTTTGAGGAGGAATTATACATGTCTTTTGTAAACCGTATGTTAGCTTCTGTAGGAATTGGTTCAGCGAAGGTAGACACCATTTTAGATAAAGATACGTACTCACCTGGTGAGAGCATTACAGGAAAGATTAGAATCGAGGGTGGTAAAGTCGATCAAAACATCGACCACATCACTCTTTATGTCATGACAGAATACTATCGAGAAGTGGACGACAAAAAAGTGAGAGATACTGCAGCGATTGAAAAGACAAATGTAACAAGCTCACTTGTTGTTAAAGCTGGCAGTCAGCAAGAGATTCCGTTCTCTCTTAAACTTCCATACGATGCTCCATTAACACTTGGCCACACGCCGGTATGGATCAAAACAGGACTTGATATTCAGATGGCTGTTGACCCAACAGACAATGACCAAATTCGTGTACTGCCTGATGCCGAAACGTCTGCCATCTTTGATGCGATCGAACAGCTTGGATTCCGCCTTCGAAAAGCATACTGCGGATCTGCACCGCGTTATATGCGCCGCAGACTTCCGTTTTTACAAGAGTTTGAGTATGTGCCAACATCAGGAGCTTATGCCGGAAAGCTGGATGAGCTAGAAGTGATTCTGGTTCCACAAACAGATAGCATCGAGCTGTTCTTAGAGATCGATAAGAAAGGTAAAGGATTGTTCGGCATGCTTTCTGAAGCGATGGATATGGATGAAACGAAGGTTCGCCTCACACTGTCACGCACTGAACTTCGAAATCCTGCTAGTGTTAAGAGCAAGATCGAGCAGTTGCTTCGCCAATACAGCTAATTCCTCCTTTTTGGATTCGTCCCTACTTATGGTATATTTGTAGGGACGTGTTTATATCTAGCAAGGAGTGAATAATTGATGAGTGAAGCAGCGATTACACTAGAAGGCTGGTATTGCCTTCATGATTTCCGTACGATGGACTGGGCCGCTTGGAAAACGCTTTCCGGTGACCAGAGAGAATATGCAATCAATGAATTTTTAACGTTCCTTGAGAAGTGGGAGAACGTAGAAGCAAATAAAGTGGGCAGTCATGCTCTTTACAGCATCATGGGGCAAAAAGCTGACTTTATGATGATGCTTCTTCGTCCGACGATGGAAGAACTAAACGAGATCGAAAACGCCTTTAACAAAACAGCATTCGCGCAATATACAGTAAAAGAATACTCTTACGTTTCTGTTGTCGAGCTAAGTACGTATAATCCGCAAAACGAGAGCGGCGAGATGGATCCAATGATCAAAGCTCGTCTTTTCCCAGAGCTTCCAAAATGGAAACATGTATGTTTCTATCCGATGGACAAGCGCCGTGATGGTGACGACAACTGGTACATGTTGCCGATGGAAGAGCGCAAGAAGATGATGTACTCGCACGGCATGATCGGCCGCGGCTATGCAGGAAAAGTGAAGCAGATCATCACTGGATCTGTTGGTCTAGATGATTGGGAATGGGGCGTAACGCTTTTCTCAAACGACATGCTTCAATTTAAAAAACTTGTATACGAAATGCGCTTTGACGAAGTAAGTGCACGCTACGGCGAGTTCGGATCGTTCTACGTTGGAAACATCCTTACAAAAGAAGCAGTGCCCGCTTATTTGCAGGTGTAATGATTGAGATGACTCGTTCAATGGCGAGTCATCTTTTTGTTTTTGTCGAAACTTTGATAAATTTTTATATCCGTGAATTTATTAACTTTATCCGTGAAATTATACATACTTACCGTGAATAAAAAATGGATTACCGTGAAATTAATTGCTAGAGGTTCCCCCATTTAAACATCAATCTATAATGTCCTTTCCACAAGAACATACCTTCCACTCTACTGATTCTTTCATTGCTGATTAGAATCAATTTATCACCACCCCCTCATAAATGTCCCATAAACATGAAACTCCCATCCCATTTTTGGTCTAGTTTCCCAAAACAGCTCATACACATATATCGAATGTTCTGTTTCCCTGCTTGTACACCAAGATTAACAACATAGAGGGGGAAGGCAATTGGCAGTCATTAAAGCTACAAATAAGGATATTGACTTGCTGGCACGTCTCATACGTGCGGAAGCTGAGGGTGAAGGTGACCAAGGGATGCTCCTTGTTGGTAATACCGGCGTAAATCGAATTCGCTCCAACTGCCTTGATTTTAAAAATATTCGTACGATGCAGCAGATGGTCTTCCAAAGACCTGGGGGATTTGAAGCGACGATTAAAGGATATTTTTATCAAGGTGCAAGAGAGAATGAAAGAAGATTGGCGAAGAGGGTTATTAACGGTCAGCGCTTCCACCCTGCTAGAAATGCGTTATGGTTTTTCGATCCGTCAGGGGCTTGTCCGAAGACTTGGTACAATCAGCCTCACTCGGGAAGCTTCAAGGCACACTGTTTTTATCAGCCGAAACAAAGTGATTGTCCAAATGTGTTTAACACCTTTTAGGGAGGTTTGTTGATGAACAACTTTAATCCGTACGGCCAAGAGTATTATCGGGCTCAGAATGGAATGGGTATGATGGGTGGCGGCATGGGTGGAATGGCAGGCATGGGGGTTCCTCAAGACATGGCCCAAAGTCAGCAGGCACCAGGAATGGGTGGCGGTCCTCTGCAAGATATCGGTGCACCTGGACAGCTTCCGCTCGAGCAGTCCTACATTGAAAATATTTTAAGGATGAACAAAGGGAAAGTCGCTACGGTCTATATGACTTTTGAGAACAATGAAAAGTGGAACGCTAAGGTGTTTAAAGGAATCATTGAAGCTGCCGGCCGTGATCACATCATCCTAAGTGATCCGCAAACAGGTAAACGGTATCTGCTATTAATGGTGTATGTAAACTATGTAACGTTCGATGAAGAGATCAACTATAGCTATCCTTATGGTACGCAACAGCAGCAACAGCAAGGCGGTCAGATGTCACAGTACAGCCCTCGTTGATAAAAATTATTCCTGTCTGGTTCAGGCAATTATAGAAATGGCGCCCTCTTTATTTAAGAGAGCGCCTTTTATTATGCTTTCACAACTGCGATGATGAGCAGAATCCAACCAACGATAAATGCTAACCCGCCAAGCGGTGTAATAGGACCAAAGAATTTCATTCCTGTCGTTGAGAGAGCATATAAACTTCCTGAGAAAAGCAGTATGCCGATAAAGAACGACCAACCTGCACCTGTTAATAGCGTTGAGGCAGGAAATTTACCAAGCAAAACACCAACAACTAACAAAGCCAATGCATGATACATGTGATATTGAACACCAGTTTGGTATACATTTAGCATGTTTCTTGCATTTAATTTAGCTTCGAGTGCGTGTGCCCCGAAAGCTCCGAGCATAACCGCAAGCATCGCGTGGATCGCACCTAATATAAGAAAAAGCTTCATCCTGTTCCACTCCTGTTTTTCTTTTATCTTACCATTGAAAAATGACAATACAAAGGTTGCCACAGGATTGTAAAAATTTTGGCGGACGGGTTGTCCATGATAAAAAAGGCGAACGCTAACGTTTTTTCGGTTGACGTTCGCTGTCCAGCAATCGGACGTATTGATCGATCTTACGCTCAAGCTCTTCTTTCTCTACTAATTCAGAGTGAAGTTCTCGAATAATTCCTTCCAAGCTCTGAATACGCCTCTCAAACTGAAAAAGCAAGTAGCCTGCAATGACGATAGGAAAGCCCACATTACCGAGGAGATTAACTAAGTTTAACCATTCACTTGCTCCGACCATTTCCATTCACCCCTCATTTTTTATCGAACAGAATAGAACGTATGTTCGTAAATTTAGTATAAATCGAACGGAGAATATTTACCATCATTCCTTTCTCATATTTTTATTTTGATTCGAAGGACCTATTTATAATTGGGTTTTGAAAGTGTTAATTTCCTCTCCAGGTTGCATGCTTTCCACGGGGCGTGCGGTGAGCCTCCTGCCGCTTCGCGCCTTTAGGAGTCTCCACCTTTCTAGTTGCAGTGGCTAGCCCCTCGAGGTCAAAAGTTAAACGGTCAAGAAGGCAAAGTACGCCTTCCTAGCACATTCAACTTTTGCATGTCGGGGCTGAACGAGCCACTTCCACTTTTCGGACTGACCGCTCGTCCCGTAGGAGTCAGCAACCTTCCGCTCCAATCAACAGGCATATGATGTGAAAATCGAAGACAAATATCTTGGAAAAAAGACATTCAGAAAGAGGTTTAAATAATTGACACAGTGGAATAAAAAAAGTAAGACAGAAAAAATTACATAAGAGGAGGAACAATAAAATGGAACTTCTTATCACAATGATATATACAATTCTTGGTTTAGCTGCTCTAAGTCTAATCGCAACAGTGACTGCCATTTATTTTTCTAATAAAAAGATCAACGAAAAAATTGAAATCGCCAAACGTAGAGATGCACGAATGGAACACCAGAATACTTATGTTTCGATCTAACAGCGCTGATAATGGTGCTGTTTTTTTTTTTTTTGCGGAAATGTTGAAAGCCGTTGATTTTCGTTCCAGGTGCTCGCTTTCCAATCAACTTGCAGAGAAAAGCCTTGGGAAAATATCATCTCGCGGGATTATTGTACAAACTTGCGGGATTATCTCCAGAATTTCCAGAATTGCCTCTCCTTCTACCCCACCACAAGTACTCTCCCCCATTCAAACCAGCCCGAAAAAAGAAAAACCCACTCAAAGAGTAGGTTTTTCAGTAAACTAACATTTAAAAATCAAAAATAGAGTCTCCGTTGCCGTCTTTCTCCTCTTGATCGTCATCCTCATAGTCCATATCAAAATCCATCATAGACTTTTGATGTTTTTTTGGAGGAGGAGGAGCAGTCACTAGGCTAGCTGGTTTTTGAACAGGATAAGAAGGGACCCATCCTTTCACGCCAACAGCTGAATCATCGTCATCGGCTTCTAGCATTAATTCACATAATGTTTGAATAGCTGATACATGTTCGCGCAGTTTTGGCGAGTTCTCATCTAACACTTTCATTTCTGCAACATGCTTTTCTATTTTTTTTGCAAACTGACTTACTGATATATTCATCGGTTTCACCACAATTGTTTTTTTCTTATTCTATCAAACCCATTCACATAAATAAAATGTATGCCAAAAAAGACAGCTCAAACAAGCTGCCTTTTGCTCCAAATTCCGCTCAAGTTTATTCATACACTAGCACACGTACGGTGATCCTGCCGCGAGCATGATAGTGAATGCGAAAAATAGCACTATTTATATTTTTGCAGCAGACCTCCTTCTCCCCAAAATAGTTTTCCTACACCTACAACAAACTTCCATATATGTACTCTATGACGTATCCACCCAACTGAAATTCTGATTATTGAAAGGCACGGCAATTGCAGACATAACTTTCGATGCATTCTTGTTACTCACGTCACCATACGAAAAGAAGTTCACACCTGATTCATTCGCCACGATAACTTGTCCCGTTTTCGGCATAGAAACGGATACCATGTAGTTCTTCATAACCGACCCCATTAACAGCAGAACCCAAAGCACATACGTCATAACTTCCATCTTCCCTACCCCTTTCAAATTTTCATTGATTTGTACCGATCTATTTAAACCCTACTTACTGGCAAGTATTTTTCTTTGTTTCATCCTCCCTTCGACTTACCAATGTATGTGGTGTTAATTGCGATTATACGTACCTTTTTATAAAATGTTTGTCACAATGTGCTTTTGTTTTAAAGTTTCTATCAACAAAAGATTCACTTCAGGTACAAAAAAGAGCAGATTCGGCCCACATTTTTGTATAATAGTGAATATAGAAGTGAATATGTTAGCGAGTTTAAGCTTAATATGATAGAAAAAGACGTATACTTCTAAATCTTTTTATTCATTAATTATTTTCTGTAGAAACAAGGAGGAGAATCATGTCCGTACTTAATGAAATCTTAGCGTTCAATCACCAATTTGTTGAAAACAAAGAATATGAACCTTTCCAAACTACTAAATTTCCTGATAAAGGACTTGTTATCGTATCTTGTATGGATACGCGCCTGACTGAATTGTTGCCAAGTGCGATGAATATTAAGAACGGTGATGTAAAAGTCATCAAATCGGCTGGAGCGGTTATCTCCCATCCATTCGGTTCTATTATGAGAAGTATCCTTGTGGCCATCTATGAACTAAAAGCTGAAGAAGTTATGATCATCGGTCACTATGATTGTGGAATGAGCAATGTAAACGCAGATGGACTACTTGCCAAGATGAAAGACCGTGGTATTGAAGAATCGACGTTTGACACGTTAAAATATTCTGGACTCGATTTAAAGAAATGGGTTCAAGGGTTTGAAAGTGTTGAGGATTCTGTGAGAAACAGTGTGCAACTTGTTAAAAATCACCCGTTGCTCCCTGAAGATATTAAAGTACATGGTCTCGTTATCGATCCTGCTACAGGAAGACTCGACCTTGTAGAACGCGGAGAATAGAAATGTAAAAGGCAAAGCGGATGTTTACACACGCTTTGCCTTTTTATTATTTTTTTGTAATTCGTCCTTCAATTTGTGCGGATACGGTATCACGGTTTTTAAAATAGTTCACGAGCGCTTCTAGGTCCGTAACGCTTACTGTTGGATTCTTACCTTCTAATAAAACGGTATAACCATCACCGCCACCAGCCATAAAATTGTTTACGGTAACCGTATACTCTTGTTCTGCTACAATCGGTGTTCCATCTTTCTTAACCATTGAAACAGTTCGGTCACCGACCGGCTTTGAGAGATCAAATGTAGCTTTCAGACCAGAGATCTGGAGCATCTTCTCTCTGTCCGTTGCCCATTGAGATTCAAAAAGTTCTTTAATCTGCGTTCCTGTTAGTGTCATCGTCACCAGATCGTTGCCAAACGGTTGAACGTTAAAAAGCTCTCCCCATGTCACTTCACCGTGATTGATCACATCACGAATACCACCTGGGTTCATAAACGCAAAATCAGTACCTGTCTGTTCTGTCATTGAATCTGCGATCACATTTCCTAACTCGGTCTCACCGTTATAGGCTCCTGTACCTGATAAAAGTTGATCAGTTTTACCAACGACTTCATTGATGATCGGAGCTACTTGGTCTTCAGCTTGTTTAATAATTTTTGTAATGCTAGAGTCCGGTGTTACACCTTTTTGCATAACAGACACGACTTCCGCTTTACTTTTTACGATATCCTTCGTGCGGCGGTCAATTTTCAGATCCACATCAGCAAAGGCTGTTCCGTAAGAGTAAGCTTGCACAATTAACTTGTTATCTACTACAGCGTTTACGTTTCTATGGTTGTGTGCACCAAACATCACGTCTACTTCATCATCTACTTTGTTTGCCATATCCACGAGTTCACCCGATACTTCACCTGTCGCTGATTGCTCAACAGGGTTATGCGCCAAAACAACGATAGACTTTACGCCTTTTTTCTTAAGAGTCTTCGCTGCTTTGTTGATTGCTTCCGCTTCGTCTATAAACTCAACACCTGCTGTTCCGCTCGGAATGACGATATCTGGTGTATCAGATAAAACCACCCCGATGAAGCCGATATTTACTCCTTTAACCTTCTTGATTACATAAGAAGGCAGAATATTTTCCTTCGTCTCTTTATCTATAACATTAGCAGCCACATACGGAAAGTCTGCTCCTTCAAAATATCCTGTTTTATCATGCGTTCCACCATTGATCAAACGCATCATCTCATCTACGCCTTCATCAAACTCATGGTTTCCTAATGTTCCTACATCAAAGCCCATCTGATTCATGATTTCTACTGTCGGCTCATCCTGCAGCAATGCAGATGTCGGAGAGCTCGCTCCTACCATATCACCAGCATGTACCAAAAGCGTGTTAGAATTCTCACTTTCTCTTTGTTTTAAGTAGCTTGCTAGATAATCCGCTCGTCCAACAGGTTCCCCTGCCACGTTACGTGTAATATCGATCTGTCCATGAAAGTCATTTACTCCAAGCAGTTGAACATCTAAGTAACGACCCTTGTGTGTTTGAATGGCGTTCTCTTCTGCATGTACGCCTGCGCCGATTGGTGTTAATCCTAAAGCAAGTGCTAAAGCTGATAATGTCTTTTTCATCTAACAAACTCCCCTATCACTCATTTTGTAATAAAACTCAACAATTAAAAGTATATATTTTGAAATGTAAAATGACAGAGGAATTTCGTAAAAATGGTGTAAAAACGATATATTTCAATAAAAAAGGAGTTTATACCTACACAGCTGGATTGCGGCGGTTAATTTAGTACTTTTATCCCGGTATGCATTTGAAAAAGGATGTTTAATCGTAATTGAAATCGTGAATACACACTATAACTTCGTTTAAAGGAGAGGATTGTAAATGGTAAAACCTATCGTACATGAATTTAACTCTCAACAAGAATTGATTGCAGCTGCAAGTGATTTGAAAGCCCGAGGTATTCACGAGGACAACTTATATGTATTATCCCACGAAAAGGATGACACAAAAGATCTCGCTCATGAAGCAGATGTTAATACAATCGGTTTAAAAGAAGAAGGACTCGGAACGGCGATCAGCAATGTATTTGAATCCAGAGGCGATGAGCTTCGCAACAAGATGACAGAACTAGGGTTATCTGATGTAGAAGCGGATCAATATGAAAAGAAGCTCGACATGGGTAAAATCTTATTGTTCGTAAAAGAAGAAGATAAAGTAAATACTTTACCATAAAGGATAGAAGAGAGTTGCTTGTCCAATCGGGCAAGCAACTCTTTTTTTGTGCATTCGCAAGCCTACTAAATAATCCTCGTAGAGCATTCACAAAAAATCCATATATTTGAAAAATTTTCTCCTGAAGCGTTTCTTTAAAGAAAATAGGGGGAATGAAAAGAAGACGAGGAGGAGTCACTATGAATCTACATAACGGTCAGCTCTATTGGCCTGAAACCTATACAAACACGGGTCAGTACCCGGTTCTAGAAGAAGATATATCGTGTGATGTACTAATTGTTGGTGGAGGCATGGCCGGTGCCCTCTGTGCCCATGTACTCGGTCAAGAAAAAGAACTAGATGTTGTTTTGATCGATCGGAGGCAACCAGGTGCAGGAAGCTCTTCAGCCAATACAGGGCTTCTGCAATTCTCAAGCGATAAGATGCTGCACGAACTCATTGAGCAGCAAGGTGAACAGGATGCTGTCTATTTTTATCAGCTTTGTTTACAGGCGTTAGAAGATCTAAAGAAGATGACTTCAGGACTTTCCGAGGACCCTGAATTTCGTGAACAAAAGAGCTTGTATTATGCCAGTTCTCCAGAAGACACGTTAAAACTCCAGCGTGAATACGAGGCATTAAAAAAGTACGATTTTCCCGTGGAATATTTAGAACCTCAAGAAATTTCTTCACGTTTTCCTTTTTCCAAACCCGCTGCTCTCGTTACGAGTGGTGATGCAGATGTGAATCCGTACAAATGTGTACAGATCCTGTTAAAGGATGCAGCGGCTTCAGGAGTGAGAATCTTTGAACACACACCTCTTATTCGAAAAACAAAAACCGTTCACGGCTTTACCTGTGAATCTGAAAAAGGCACCATTTCAGCGCGATATGTAATTTTTGCGACTGGTTATGAGAATGACTTTCTAGCTCAGCAATTAGGAGCAGATCTGAATCGTTCATACGCGATCGTAACAGAGCCAATCCCATCACTTAAAACGTGGTACGAAGAATGGATGATCTGGGAAACAAAACGACCTTATCTTTACATGAGAACGACTAAAGATGGGCGAATCGTTGCAGGTGGTCTTGATGAAGATAAAGCTGAAGCACCATTAAATGAAGGGCTTATCGAAGAGCGCGGTGAGCGAATTCTTCAAAAGATCAAAGAACATTTTCCCGATCTCTCGCCAAAAATCTCACATTCTTGGTGTGCGACGTTTGGAGAATCACATGACGGACTGCCCTATATCGGTGAACATCCTAACCGTCTTGGTGAGTACTATTGTTTAGGTTTTGGTGGTAACGGTACTGTCTATAGTATGCTTGGCGCTACGATCATCAAAGATTTAATCACTAAAGGCTTCCACCCCGCATCACGTCTATTCACAATCGCACGCGCTGTAAGTTTGTAAAATTAGCTTCATTCATCTTAAAAGTAGTTGATTTCACTACAAGAAATTCTTGTAATTGAAGTAAATAAGAAGCTATCCAGACCTTATTGACGACCAATCTTTCTTGGTCGTTTTTCTTATGTCTTCACACCTATTTTAGCGGATATTACATACGTGCAACCTCAAGTTGACAGAGTGCACCTGCTAAAATATAGAAAACCATACAATGTTTTACTACAATTAAACTAGTAAATGAAAGGAGCTCATTCATGACATTCAGCGAAAAACTTTTTAAGCTTAGAAAGAAAAAAGGCCTCTCACAAGAAGCGCTGGCCGAACAATTAAATACAACGAGACAAGCGATCAGCAAATGGGAAAACGGTCAGGGTTTTCCTGAAACAGAAAAGCTATTGATGCTCGGTAACATTTTTGAAGTTTCCATTGATTATTTACTGAAAGATACGGTTGAACGAAGTGGTGAAAATGAAAATGGTTATTATGTTAGCAAAGAGATGGCGGAAGGATACCTCCTATATCAAAACAAAGTTTCGAAATACCTTGCCCTTGGATTTAGCCTTTTAATCTTTTCAACGATTCCTTACTTCTTATTTAAAGAAGAGCCGATCATCTTTACACTTTTAACGATTTTAATAGCGGTTTTCGGGATTGGAACCATTACAGCCGGAATCATAAAAGAAGATCGATATAGCTTACTTAAGAAAGAGATGCTGATTTTTGACCAACATTCTTTAAAAGAATTAAAAATGAGATACGAAGAGATAAAAAGTAAATATACTTTGGTAATGATGGTGGGAATTTGCTCTATTGTTGGAGGAGCCATCTTCTTTCTAATCATAAAAAAAGAATGGGTGGAAGTAGACATTTTAACTCCTTACAAGCCGATATTTATCGCATTGATCGGCATCGGGGTCTACATTTTGGTTCGTACTCTATCCATCATTGATGCTTATCGCATTTTGGTCAAAAATGAGGAGCATGTGAACACTATTAATAATAGTTTGATGAAAAAAGTGAAAAAGAAGATCAATGATCTATAAATGAAATTAAAATACCTTAAGTGGAGTTACTACATCACTTCCAGCAGGAGGAACCAGGGCCTTGAACCACGATCAATCATTGACAAAAACTAAACCAAACGCAAAGAAACGACCCACACATTTACGGGTCGTTTCTTTTGTTTTATTTTGATTTATGTTTGTTACTCTTGCAGTTAAAGCGTTCTTTAAAACATCATTGACAGTTGATTGGAGTGTAAGGTGCGTGCCTACTACATGAGATACTTCTTGCAAGGCATGCGACGAGGAAGCTTACTACGTAGTATTAACTTGTAGACGCAGGAGCAAGAAACCTCTAAAGGTGGACAGATGAGACACGTTCGAATGTGGCTCACCGTCTGCCCCGCGGAAAGCGAAGCACCTGAAACGGAAATCAATCACTTTCAATTTTTTATGACGCATTCGGTGCAGCAGCAATCTGGTTGCGAATAAACTCAATCGAATTCTTATTAAAGAGCTCTGGCTGATCTACATTACATACATGTCCGCAATCTTTGATAGTCAAAAGCTTTGAATGCTTCTTCTTATCAATGAACGCCTGAATCGGTGGTAAGAACATATAATCTTCCTCACCCATGATGTAAAGCGTTGGAATCGGAATCTCTTTTTTACGCAGACTTTGCAAGAAAGGGTTGATCTTCAGTGTAAGCTTAAACCATCTCTTGAACTCTTTTTGACAAAGCTTTTTCGCTTCTCCAATAAACAAAGAACGCGAAGCTTCATGTCTCTTTTTCGGCATGATCACCCATGCAAATAAGCTGTAAAGCCACATGTACGGGATGAACGATTTACAAAGGTTACCCATCGCAATCAAGAACCGCGAGCGGAAATTCATTTTTGTAACCGCGCCGCCCAAAGTCATAGAAGCCACACGATCAGGATAAAGCTCTGCGATCGTTTGAATAAGAATCGTGCCTAAAGAGATGCCTACAAAGTGGGCTTTTTGAATCTTTAGATGATCCATAACCTCAAGCACATCAAGGCTGACCTCTTTAAACGAATATTTTTTCAATAAAAATTTATCGGATTGTGATTTGCCATGACCTCTTAAGTCAACAAGCAAAATATTAAAATGTTGTTTAAATTCTCTTAGCTGTTTATACCAAATGGATGAACTGCCCCCAGCTCCATGGACAAAAATCACCCATTGATGATTTTTTTCGTGTGTGTACGTTTTGTAATGAAGCAACAAGTACTCCTCCTAGTGGTTCAAACATTCTGTAAATTTTCCAGCCTTCATTTTAACATAAAACTTATATTTTGTACCCGTTTCCACGGAAAAGAATGTGTACAAACTGGAAACATAACCACAATGTATTTATACTGTAACTATATAAACGAAGTAATCGTCAGGAGGTTTCACAAAATGGCTAAAGAAAGTTCATTTGATATCGTTTCACAGGTAGATCTTTCAGAAGTAGACAATGCGATCAATATCGCAACAAAAGAAATCACAACTCGTTATGACTTTAAGGGGAGTAAAAGTGAGATCACACTAGACAAATCTAGTGAAGAGCTCGTACTCGTTTCGGATGATGAGTACAAGTTAGAGCAGCTAAAAGACGTTTTGATCACAAAGCTGATCAAACGCGGCGTGCCAACTAAAAACTTGGATTACAGCAAAATTGAGCAAGCATCAGGTGGAACGGTTCGCCAACGTGCTAAGTTGGTAACCGGAATCGATAAAGATAACGCTAAGAAAATCAATGTGTTGATCAAGAATTCTGGACTAAAAGTGAAAAGCCAAGTTCAAGATGATCAAGTTCGTGTAACAGCAAAGAGCAGAGACGATCTTCAACAGATTATTGCACTTGTTAGAGAAGCAAACCTGCCGATCGACGTGCAGTTCATCAACTACAGATAAAAAAAGGATGACCCAAAAGCAATTAGCTCTTGGGTCATCCTCTTTATTATACCGATTTCTTCTGATTCGGCGAATCGAGCAGTTTCATCTGTTCGAGTTCAATCCTCATCTTTTGGGTTTCGATTACATAGTTGTCATGCTTTAAACGTTCCAGTTCTATCTCATCTTGTAGCATCTTATGTTTAAGTTTCGTCTGTTGTTGGAAATGACCTAGTACGATTGCAATAATGGGGATCGAGAATATCATAATGACTGTGATTGTTCCTGTCATGGTATTCCTCCTAGAAATTATTACCTTCTAACCCAATAATAACAAATAGTCATGCTGTTCGTACAGGTTATTCGTTAAGCTGTTTTCGCCAACATTCGCACTTCCCTCAATAAGATGCTCTTAAGAAACGGCTTTTTTTACACCGTTCTTGATCATTTCCTCTGACAACCTTGCTAATTCTTTTGCATCTTGATGTTGATCTGGATAGATCGGTGGATGCACGGTAAGGTGAACATCAGCTGGTTTGATCCAGAACTTTTGTTGTTCCATAATTTTATAAGAACCGTTGATCGTAACGGGAATGATTGGCACCCCAGATTTAGTCGCTAGTTTAAAACTGCCGGCTTTAAACTCCGACATATCGTCGCCTTTACTTCTCGTTCCTTCAGGAAAGATCACAAGAGAGGTTCCGTTCTTCAACAGTTTAGCGCCCTCGTTGATCGCTTGCACAGACTGCCTTACATTCTTACGGTCCATGAATAAACAGTTCAACTGCTCCATCCATGTCCCGATAAACGGCATCTTCTTTACTTCGATCTTCGAGATAAAGGCTTTTGGTTTCTGGATATAGCCTAGAAGAATCGGAATATCGAAGTTACCTTGATGATTACTGACAAAAAGAACAGCTGTATCTTTCGGGATGTTTTCCTCACCACTCACCGATACACGCGTTCCACTTAGTTTAACGAGTGAAGTTGACCACTCTTTTACTTTCTCGTCAACCAATCGGTCACGCTCTTCTATCTTTCCGGCATTATAAAACTTTTTCACACGGTTTAATGAAGGGATCAATTTTAATAAAATTCCCCAAAAATAAATAAACCAAATAATCGTTCTCAACACGTTTCCCCCACTTTACTTGATGATTAATTTCCCATACTCTCGAGATGGTTGTTTTCTTAGTGATGCTGCTGGAAAAATAAACGTCCATGGCATACTTGTATCAGGAGAAATTTCCAACGTATAACGGGAAGCCATCTCACTAATCGTATGTTCCTCTTCTGTATACAGCACTTTTTTACCGATTAAAGAAAAAGGCTCTGTTGAATAATTATTTATAAGCACTGTCACTAAAAATTCTTCCTTATGATTATAAGCTGTTTTCAAGATCACAGCCTGCTGTCTCACATGTTCTTCTGAGTGCAATTCAGAAAAGACCCGTTCTATCTCTTCTCTATCTTGGCGGGCTATAGTCTTGTCCCATGCTGATTCAAACTCCAGTTTTTGCAAGATTATCCCCTCCTTTGAACCATATTATCATATTTTCTTGTAAACCACTGAATTTCAAAGATTGAGCCGCAAGAGATCACTCCCTCCACGGCCACATTTTATATAAAATTATTCAAAAACAGAACTTGCTGCTTCCACCAGCTTCGTTTTCTCCGCTTTTCTGTCTGTGTATTCCTTCATCAAATACTCCATCCTGTAGAATAAGCCATCCTTTTTCCAAGCAAGGATAGGAAGATCTGCACTACCTGAAAAATAGGCATCCGTGCCATCACTAAGCTCAACCTCATCTTGCGTTTCTAATTTCTCCGTCTTCGGGAGAAAGTTTGATACTCGATAAGCTAAATAAACATTCTGCCCCTGTTGTTCCGGATAAAAAACGGAGTCTACAAGGATATTTCGTTTTTCACCCCAATCGGAGATCTGATAGGTTGAAAGAGCAACTTTAAACGGCAATTGATCAGGCAGTTCCAATGAGAACGGAACGGCTTTTAACGTTTCTTTCTTAGATACTGGATCGTAATAACGAGGATAAGCGCCTTTTGGATGATCTTGCAGTGTTAAACCTTTATCGTTCAGCGTTCTTTTTTCTTCACTCGAACACCCAGCTAGCAAAACGGCTATGATTACGAATATAAACCAACCCCACTTATTCAACACGCTTCACCTGCTTCTTTTATTTTTGTAAGAAAGATGAAACCTTTACGCGCCAGTTATGATCACACGTTGCTTGTATCGTTCCTCTTTTCAGAATATAGTTTGCCATCAGTTCAGACATATCGATCGAAATATCCTTCACGACGCGTTTTCCTTTAAACATGTGATAATCACCGCCTCCACCCGCACGATAATTGTTCATCACTACCTCGTACAAGGAGTCTTTTTCAATCGGTTTTCCCTTATACATCAAATTCACGATTCGGTGTCCGATCGGCTTTGACAGGTCAATCGTGTAATCGATACCTTCCCACATATCGTAGTTGTAATGTTGAGGCTTAGGAATCGAAAATGCTGGATTTATGATCGGATTTCCCTCTTCATTTACAGAAAAATAAGAAGCTGACCGTTCTAGTGCATCCTTCATATCTTGTCCTGTTAGCTCAATCACTTTTAACGTGTTAGGGTACACATAGTTGGAAACGATATCGCGCATCGTTATATGTTTTGAGAACCCTTCTGAGTGGTCATCGAACAGGGCGGTACTTGAAATATCTACACCCGCTGCATCCATCTGCACTTTATTGATGAATTCAATAAACGGATGATCCTTTAGCCTCGTTAACATCGGATCAGTAATCTTCATATCTCCGTCTACTTGCCCTATAGGTTGATCCAACCATTTCTGTGTTTGACTTTCATAAGGCTGAATAAGACCCAGTACCTGTTGATCAGGTCCGTAGTCACTCACAGAAAGCAGTTTCGCTCGTTTTTCCTTCACTTTCCATGAATCACCCTCACCATCGAGCTTTACTTCTACATACCCAAGCTCAGTTCCTTGTGTTCCAGCCTGAATGATAGTGACTCCGTTCACTTCACCATCAAGCAAGCGATGCTGATGACCTGTTAAAAGCACATCGATTCCTTCAACCTCCATACAGAGCTGATACGCTTGATTCTCTTTCGTGAGCGTTTCTGTTGGTTCTCCAGTTTTAAGATCTCTCTCAAACCCACCATGATAAGAAACAATAATGACATCTGACTTCGATTGTAGATAAGGAACCCATTTTTTTGCCGTCTCCACCGCATCTAGAAAGGAAAGACCTTTAATATGCTCGGGATTCTCCCAGTTCGGTACATATTGTGTTGTTAATCCTAAGAGCGCTACTTTTATCCCACACTCTAATGTTTTAATTACAAAAGGTTTTCCGAATGCTGGTTTCTCTGTTCCTTGGTGCACGATGTTAGCTGAAAGCCAAGGGAATCTAGATTCTTCAATCGTCTTATGTAGATAGGGAAGACCATAATTAAACTCATGATTTCCTATTATTGCAGCATCATAGTTCAGTTCATTTAAAACATGAACCATCGGATTCACGTCACTTTGATCTATTTTAGCGTGATAGTATGTGAGTGGTGTTCCTTGGATGAGGTCTCCATTATCGATGAGGAAGGTGTTGAGGTGGTTAGATATGTTTTCTTTTATTAGTGCTGCAGTTTTTGCCAACCCTATATCTGCATTTTCATTATTAGCGTAAGTTAACGGGAGAACATAGCCGTGAATATCGCTTGTCACATAAATATGAATGGATTGTTTCATACCTTCTCCCCACCTTCTTTATTAACTGTTTATAACCTAAATTATACCACCAGTTTCTAACCCTCACTTTAAAAATTAGTTGATGATATTCGACAATATTTCCAGGGGAATGATTGTTATTCTACAAAAATTTACACAGACCCACTAAGAATAAATTATTTTTATCCAACAAAATCTTTTTATGAAAGATTTGAAATTTTTTACAAGGAAATACGTTTGATATAACGAATAGTATAACTTTGTCGTTTTATAGAAAATAGGGGGATCTATCATCATGAATACGAATGTAAAAACAAAAATTAAAAAGAAAAGAAATCAATCCAATTACAGAGCTTTATTACTTCCTTTTGCAGTTGTTATAATTTTGATCGCAGCAGTGATCTGGAATAACGTAAGACAAGAGACAAAGCTTCCTGATCCTGATTGGAGCCGATCGATAAGCACACCCGCTCAATCCATTAGCGCTGAACCAACTGTTATAAAAAGAGATGACCAATATTATGCTTATACTCATCAAAAAGACGGTTTACAGGTGACAACTTTAGACGAAAAGCTAAATCTACTCTCTGAAAAAAAAGAGAATCTTGCTCTCGATGAAAGAGCGAGCTATTGGACAAACGGGAAACAGATTGCCTTTATCTCTCGTGGTGAGCTCATTCTGTATGAAGATGGAAAACAAACAGTCATAGATAAAGATGTAGATCTTTTAGCTGATGCAAAAGATCGATTTGCTTATTCAAAAGGTAATGAAGTATTTGTTTATATGCCTGAAGATGGAAAGAGTCAATCTATCTTTACAGCTAAAGAAAAGCTATCAGAAATATCAGGTCACCCAGCATCTCAATCATTTATCCTGACTGTTGGTGAAAAAGTAGAAATGGAAGCTTTTTATTTAAAAGAAGCTGACGGAAAATATAGCGCTCAATCTATTACGCGATACAGCAAAACACCGACAGATAAGATCTATAACTTCCGCTTTGCTGAAGCAGATGATCAAGTTCATTTTATGTATACCTTTTATTCTTCTAAACAAGGAACGAAGACGTTTAAAACGTTTTACGGTGCAGCACCAACGGATCAACTTACAGCAATTGATTTCAGCAATGTTAAGCTATACAGCTCAAAGCTTGGTTATGAGATCGAGAATCCTTCCTACCAGCAGTTGAACGTAGAAAATAACAAACCTATCATTTTATTTGCAGCGAAAGGACCGATTTCTACTAAAAAGGAAGCGGGCAACATTTACAAAGCAACCTTAAATGGCGATAAATGGGAAGCAGCCCGAATCAGTACAACGAGTGATTTTTCAGTTTATCCGATACAGGTGGATGAAAAGACGATTGCTTGGTTAAAAGCAGAATCTGTCAGTGATTATAGACTTTATTTAGCAAGCAAAGATTCAGAGATTAAGAGTGCGAGTAAAAAAATAGGGAAACAAGATTTATATACAGCCACGTTTGACGCGTTTACGGCTTTCGTTGTATCGTTCATCGCTATGACAAACGCATTCATTTGGGTAGTGCCATCTGTATTGTTCTTAGGCATCCTCTATTTTGTAAGGATAGACGTTATTGAGGATGAAAAACCTTGGGCAAAATGGACTGCGATCGCACTTTTTGTAATTACTCAGCTTTATGTTATTCAGTCTCTGTTCAACAACACATTCTATACACTAGCACCAAAATACCTTACCTTTACCGGAAGCTCATTCATCATTCCTATGATTGTTTCCGCGATCGCACTGTGGGTGATGCAGGTTGCTAGAGATAAGGATTGGGGATTATTTGCACAAGTCTCTTATTTTATCGGACTTACGGTATTGTTCGAACTCTTTGTTGTTGGAACGTATGTGTACTAGGGCTTGTTCCTGAGTAATTTAGCGGATTGGCCGGATAATCTGTCCAATCCAATAGATTATCTGTCCATTTCACGTATTAATCTATCCAATTGATTCTGTCCAATTGAAGAGATAATCTGTCCAATCTATTTTACTTTGAGTTTACATGCATACATCTGAGAAAAAAGGACCCTGTTGAAGGGTCCTTTTCCGTTATCCTTGTATGTTAATAAGCTCCCAAACTCTCAGGGCTCGGATACACGTATGGATCTTTAATTGGTTTAATTTTTTCTAGAGACTCAACCTGCACTAATGGCAGGCGCACTTTGTTCAATTCTGTTTCGTCGATGATTCCTGTAACGGTATACCATTCATCCGCTTTAAGTTTGGATACGCCATCACCTTCAATAATGGTTCCATATACCACGGCATCCGCGCTACAGCAGTTCATGGAAAAGCGTGCAATAACAGCTTGATTCTCGCTCATCCCGTTTTCACGATACACAAATCCTGTCGTTTCAATTTCTTTTCCCTTGAACTTATCCAGGTAGATATCCAAAACAGTCATCGTATCGAGATAGTGATCAGATGTTACTTTCACTTTATCCTTCGCCAACTGTTCTTTTCCGAACTTTTTATAATACGCCGTAACATCATAAGTCTCGATCGGATTTTCTTCTTTAACGTTCTTTTCCATCTCTTTAATATAACCTTCTGGATCATCTAAATAGGCTTCCACATCAATATTTTGTGTAGTCGTTACTTTACCATCATCCGTTTTCTGAGCTGGTTTAGCATAAAGTCCCGTTCCGTAACGAATGCCACGCTTCTCAGCAACAGAGCTGTCCATCGCTTTTTCAGGGATCATGAACCCTGTAAGAAGAGGAATCACAAAGATCACATAGATAAAGAAATGCTTGAGCGGCCTACCCTTAGGTGTATGATCCACACCACATCCACATGCGTCATCATGCTGTTCATCCGATCGTCTAAAGAACTGCATCACACCTAAAATCCCTAAAATGACGATCGCAAAATAGACGAAGATATGCATTTTCGGTGCTACATAATAATTCAGCTTCCCTGTTGTGATTAATCCGATCAGCAGGAGCATGAAACCGATTAAGATGATACCTCTTAAATACGTATGAAAATCTCGACTCTCTTTATTCATTGTTTCTTCCCTCCCTTTCTATACCACAAATTGATACACCATCGTTACAGCAAAAACAGTTAGCGTTATTAATCCCATTAATACAAATACAAAACGCGTCTTAAAATAAGCGAACATCATAAGCATGTTCTTCACATCAAGCATCGGTCCATAAACCAAGAACGCAATGATCGATCCTACCGTAAACGTACTTCCAAATGATGCTGCGATAAAGGCATCCGCCTCTGAACAAATAGATAACAAGAAAGCAAGTCCCATCATCAGACCTGTTGATGACCACTCATTGCCTCCTAGCGCCAAAAGGTCATTACGATTGATGAACACTTGGAACATACTTGCTAAAAACGCACCGAAAATGAGGAACTTGCCTGTATCAAAGAATTCATCAGATGCATGATACACCGTTTGTTTCCAACGGCTCATCGTAATACCATGTGAATGATCGTGAGCGCCATGCTCTACGTGTAATCTGAGTTGATCTTTATTGCGAAAAACCCAATAGACGATCAATCCAATGATGATTGCCACAAGAAGTGCCAGTCCAATTCTTCCATATACGACTGCCATATTGTTACGAAAGGCATAAAAAGTGGATAGGATAACGACTGGGTTTACGATTGGTACGGTTAATAAGAAAACCGTTCCAAGGTGCAGCGGAAGTCCTTTTTTGATCAAGCGTCTTACGACAGGTATGATCGCACACTCGCAGACTGGGAAAATCACTCCCATAAATAGAACAACACCGATTCCTAAGAATGGATTCTTTGGAATCAACCGCTGGATATGCTGTTCTGTTACAAAGGTTTGAATCAGTGCAGAAACGAAAACTCCTAATAAGATAAAGGGAACTGCTTCTATTAAAATACTTAAAAACACCGTGTTCACATGCATGATGGAACTTGGTAAGTTATCAAATACAGAATCATTTTTTATTTCTTCCATAAATAGAAAAGAAATAATAAAGATAGCCAGCAATAAAAGCCCTATCATTTCTTTTCTTATAACATCTCTTGTTGCGAGGTCCTTCATCGTCTAATGCTCCTCTACTTCATTTGTTCTATGTATTTCTCTACTCGTTTTGTAATGAATAAATCTAGTATCTTTTTTTTTTGGAATGCACCCTATATTTAATCGTAATTATTACGCTTTGTAAAGACCAAAAAAAAAGAAACCAAGGTGAATTACCCTTGGTTTGCTAAACGTTTATATAAAGCATGTGTCCCGCTATTCTCTTCACCCATCTCAGCAAGCTCGTCGTACAGCTTTTTCGCGAGTTGTAATCCTGGTGTCAGTAAGCCCATCTCTTCCGCTGATTTCAATGCGATGTTCATATCTTTTATAAAATGTTTTACGTAAAAGCCAGGAGCAAAATCTCCTTTTAGAATTCTTGGCCCAAGATTGCTAAGGTTCCAGCTTCCTGCAGCACCCGATTCGATACTTTTCAGCACGTTCTCTGGGTCTAATCCTGCTTTTTCCGCGTAAAGAATCGCTTCGCAAACGCCCATCATACCTGAGGCGATCGCAATCTGATTACACATTTTTGTATGCTGACCAGATCCAGCTTTTCCTTGATAAACAACGTTCGTACCCATTTTAGAGAAGATTGGCTCCATATCGTGGAATGCAGACTCTGAACCGCCTACCATGATGGATAGTTTGGCATCTCTGGCACCGATATCACCGCCAGAAACGGGTGCATCAAGCGTTGCAATATTCCGTTCAGCAGCCGTTCTCTCAATTTTTTGCGCCAGTTGCGGACTAGAAGTTGTCATATCGATTAAATATGAACCTTCTTTGGCGTGAGCTACTAACCCTTCTGCACCTAAATAGACTTCTTCTACATCTTTTGGATAGCCGACCATCGTGATGATCACATCACAGTTTTGAGCGATTTCTTTTGGTGTGTCTGCCCATTTAGCTCCTTTTTCAAGAAGGTCTTCTGCTTTTGCTTTCGTTCTTGTATAAACATGGACTGGATAACCTGCATTCATCAAGTGACCGGCCATGCTTTTTCCCATTACACCTGTTCCGATAAATCCAACACTTTGCAAATTTCCTCACTCCTTTCACTCATTATAACGAAGAATAACGAAAATAAAAAAGACACCGCTTTTTAGGCGATGACCTCTCCTTGAAGAATGCGTTCGATCTTTAATTGAGCTAGCTCATAATCCATATCTAGGTTTGTTAACATCGATAGCATGTCATCGTTCGAATGCTTTTTAAAAAGTTGGTATAAGTTCGGTTTTCTTCTCTTGATCATGGTCATCATCTCAATAGTAGGTAATGTTCTGCCGGTTGGTTTAATACGTAAAAAAGAGCGGATGTATTGTGTGAAAGCGGGTATAGCCTCTACAGTGTCTGGTAGTGTGTCTAATAGCTCCTGAAGCTTCAATAATGAATCAATCAGTTCTTTATTTCTTTCCACGAATTCGTCCCTCATCTTTCTCCGAAATTGTGTTACTTTGTTAAAGTTTCGCCTGTTTAGTCATTCATAATAAGTATCGGCAGTTTCATAGAAACTTTAATGTGGGGTCTGACCCCACACAATTTATTTCCCTCGCCGATTTACTCCACAGCTCTTAAGAGAATGCTCCATTTATGATCATTCATTCTCATCTTTTCAAAATCTCGTTATCTACACGAACCTCCCATGCATCCAATCTTACTAGTGTTCCTCAATACCTTTTGACCTGTTTCTTCTCTTTTTATGTGCAGCACGCGCAGTCCTTTAGGTGTATTCTTTATTTCCCTCATAAGTCTACCCTACTGTTTATTCGTTTTCATATTTACGCGTCTGTATATAAATGGTAAATTGAACATGTCGACAAAGGGGTCCCGTATTACGGCAGGAGGTTTGGAAGATGAAAAAACATCTAGTTACTAGTGTTTTAACATTCTGTCTCGCAGCTTTTTCGGTACCAAGTGCTTTTGCTCAAGATCAGATTTCCTATAAAAAAGAAATTTTAAGGATGCAGCCTGATTTAACATCAGCTGAATTGCTTTCAAGTGTTCGATCGATCGCGAAGAACACAGGTAATACAGAGGATGCTCTACTACAACAGATCTACGAAGAATTAAAACACGACCAATCAAAGAGTAAAAAAGAAAACGGCACGATCGGTACGATGGGAAGCAGCGGAGGAACTGTATCCGTTGGACCTAGTTCGAAAGGTAATTTCTATTACACGGCATCTCAAACCGCCTACATGAACCATGGACACGTGGGCATGTACTATTCGAGCGACGTTATTGTTGAATCTGTTCCTGAAACAGGTGTACGGACAATCTCCACTACTTTACGAAAAGTGGATCAAGGAGATGCACAGGTCAAATCCGTTACAACAAGCTCTACAAACCGTAATAATGCTGCAAACTGGGCATTCAGCCGCGTAGGCATTGACGCCTATTCTTATAACTTCGTGACCAACCGAACAACTTCACATATCGGTGATAAGAACTGTTCCAAATTGGTCTGGTCTGCCTATAAATTAAATGGAAACTTAGATCTAGATGTAGATGGCGGGTTAGGTGTATATCCACGGGATGTCAGAGATGCACCAGGCACTCAGCTTGTCCGGAATATATAAAAAATAATAAGGCAATAAGGACGTAGAACTACGAACTTATTGCCTTATTTTCATAAGAAGGAGTTTACAGTGAAAAAAATAATCTTCTTTTTATTATTAATTATCTTAATCAGTGGATTGGTATATAAACTGTACCTCGACAAGAACTTTAGTGCTTCTCTTTCTATTGAGAATGAAGCAATCAAACAAACGAATTTTTTAACAGATAAGAAAGCTGTGCTCTATTTTTCAACGACAGCAGATCAAGATATGGATGGAAAAGGAGTAAGCCTTGCTGTATTCATCAAAGATTCAGGTGAAGCGGATGCATTTAAGATGAAAGGCTTAGAACTCGGCAGTGTAGCTACGAGTCAAAATGAAGTTTTGTTAGTAGATAAAAATAAAATCCGGCTAGTCGGAGACACATATAAAGAATTTGGCATGGATAAATCCCAGTATACGGGTGAAAGAACGGGATACTTGGAGAAAGAAAAATTATACTTTACTGTTTTCAATACGGGTGTAGGTGCTAAGGGCGGGTATGATTCAAACATCCTCTATGGTAACAAAAGAGGATTTCATAAAGAAAACATTCCCCATTACATTGCCGCTTCAGGAATAGATCAAAGTGAAATCGTTGTGTTAACTCAAGATAATCTGAAGGAAGAGTTTCATATCAGAAAAGTAAAGTTGTCAAAGAATGATATAACTACTCAAGATATTCTAAAAATTAATCATTCAAAAGAAACTAATTTTAGCACTATGTCTGCAATCCTAAGCGACGAAACGTTTTACTATTTTGTTGGACAAAAAACGCTAGGAGAAGTTACGGAAACGATAGATACAGATATTGTGCTTTATCGGATCGATAAAAACACGCATGCTCAAGATGAGTTCACCCTCTCTTCTTATAGAGACGAAAAGAATATCACAGCGCACTACCCATTCAATATAAAAAACTCTGCTCACTTATATAATGACGTCTTGTATTACGCAAACGGCTTAGGTGAGGTATTTGAATTTGAAACGAAAACCGGGAAAGTGAATAAAACATTGACCATGAAAAACGTTAGAAAAGACGGAGTGAGACATAACGAAGAGCTCTTTTACAAAGACGACAATCTTTACGTCTTAAGACATGACGAAAAACTAAAAGAAAAATACTACATCGAGCACTATTCCTTAACTGAAGGAAAGAAGATAGAAAATATTAAAATCAATGGTTTAAACGAGATCCTACAATCGATCAAAGGTAAGTCTATCTATTCCTATGATTTCAAGATGCTAAAATAAAAAATGTGAGTCTAGAACTTATTAAAGTTCTAGGCTCACATTTCTTTTTATCTTCACTCGATAGATCACAATGGCGATAACAACCAGAATGGTATACACGATAAACACGTTACGATAAATAGCATCTAACGCCATTCCTTGCTGTCCCTCGATTAAGAGTCCTGCAACGGCTACACCGAGCGCTCCGCCAAAAAATTGCACCAGCTGAAGCATACCCATCCCAGATCCTACTTCATCCTCGCTTAAGATTCTAGAGTTTTCATTAGCCAAGCTTGACGTTAAGCTAGAGAACCCAATGCTCGTAAACATGTAGAAGATTGCCGTGAGATAGAATGCCTTTGTTGCAAAAAGAGAAAACAGCACGACTGACAACAACAGTGCCACAAGCCCCGTGCGCATGACAGGCAGATTCCCAAATCGATCAATCCAGCGTCCCACATAGATTGCTGCTAACGCGGATAGCATAGCACCTGGAAAAATAACAAACCCAATCGTAGCTGGTTCTTTTCCAAATAAGTTCGACAACATGACGGGCATCACGAACAACAGCGCAAAATGGGTCATGAACGCGATCAGTCCTATAATTAAGAGCGACACATACAAAGTATTCTTAAACAAACTCACACGAATAAACGGATCTTCCTTCTTCTTTGAATAAAATACGAGTGTGCCAAAGAATAGTACACTCAATCCCAGCAAGTACCAAGAAAATGAAGAAAGATAGAGTAACAATGAAGTTACTCCACCGCCTGTTAATAATGCGCCCACAAAGTCGAACGATCCTTCCCGTTTTTGTTCAACAGGCAGGTAGACCTTAAATACTGGCAGCAACAGCAGCACGAGACCTGTTACGATGAAAAGAAAATTCCATCCTAATAACTGTGTGATACTGCCTCCGATTACGGGTCCTAACCCGAAGCCAAGAGATGCCGCTGATGAGATCAAGGACATGGCGCGTCCTCGCCTCGATATCGGAATGTACCTCGTTGCAAGCACCATGCCTAGACCTGGCACCGCACCCGCTCCCATCGCTTGAACCATACGACTGACCAATACAAATTCAAAACTATTTGAAAAATATCCGATGATAGAGGCAATTCCTAAGATGATGACACCTGTAAATAACAATCTTCCAATCGGTATAAAATCTGATAATCTACTGAATGTGATCGTCGATAAGGCAAATACGATCGAATAGCCTGAAACAATCCATGATCCTGCAGTCGGACTCAGGTCAAATTCCGAGATAACACTCGGTAATGCCACGTTAAACATCGTCGTATTCATGACTACAAGCCATACAGTTAGACTCCATAATGGAATAATCCGGTTCTCCTGAATCGTTCCATACCCTTCCTCTTTAGCCATTCGTTCACCTTCTTTCTCTAATAATGTTTTCTAATGGAATGTTACTTTTGAACTTTTTTTATTCACTTCATTGACGATTGATTGAAGTGGAAGATGCGAGACTCCTACGGGACGAGCGGTCAGTCTGAAAAGTGGAAGTGGCTCGTTCAGCCCCGACCAGCAGAAGATGAATGGGCTATGAAGGCGCACTTTGCCTTATTGACCGTTCAACTTTTGACCTCGAGGGGCTAGCCACTGCAACTAGACAGGTGGAGACTCCTAATGGCGCGTAGCGGCAGGAGGCTCACCGTTCGCCCCGTGGAAAGGGAGCATATGCAACGGAAATCAACTACTTTCAAGAACCACCATTTACGCTAAAACAGCCTTCTCTTAAAAAACAATATTCCCATCTTATCATGGGTCTATAGAATTATCGTTACGATTTGCTCATGAACCTTTCAGGTCAAAAGACCAGCTCATTATTTTCCAATATAAGGACCTATTATCTGTTTTTACCATGTACTCAAGGAATTAAAACACACCTATAGAATATTACCTTGATATTAAAAATAAGGGGTGTACGTTTGAATGAAAAGCTTTTTACGCAAGACATCTAGCTTCACATTAGCATGTACGTTTGTTTTTTCTGCTTTTTCTGGTGTATCTGCTGCTCCATCTACGAACAATTCAGAGCCAGAACTAGCACCGCTTTATGGGAAGTACAATTTAAACTCTTCTCATGTTACAAAAGTAATGGTGGAATTAAAAGAACCTTCTGTACTAGAAGCAAAAAAGAAGGGTCAAAAACAAACAAAATCCAATTTAAAATCAAAACGTGAAGCAGTGGTGAAAGAAATCTCCACACGCTCCAAAACATATAAAGTAAAAAAGGAATACGATCATGTTTTCTCTGGTTTTTCCCTAGAGATCGCAGCGAACGAGATTCCAAACCTGCTATCAACTCCGGGTGTAAAAGCGGTTTACCCTGATGTTGAATACCACACTACAGGTGATGACATGGGTGACCAATCATTCGACGATGTTTCGCCTCAGATGATGAATTCAGCCCCTTTTATCGGTGCCAACCAAGCTTGGGAGTCTGGCTATACGGGCGAAGGTGTGACGGTTGCTGTAATTGATACAGGGGTTGACTATACACACCCAGATTTGGATCAAGCATTCGGTGACTATAAAGGATATGACTTTGTTGATAATGACAACGATCCACAAGAAACGCCTAAAGGTGACCCTAGAGGAGCAGAAACTACGCATGGAACGCATGTAGCGGGTACAGTTGCAGCAGATGGCGGCATTAAAGGTGTAGCGCCTGATGCTACGTTATTAGCGTACCGCGTATTAGGTCCTGGGGGGAGCGGCTCGACTGAGAACGTAATTGCAGGCGTTGAAAAAGCGGTAGAAGACGGCGCCGACGTTATGAACTTGTCTCTTGGAAACTCATTAAACAACCCTGACTGGGCAACGAGTATCGCGCTTGATCAAGCGATGTCTGACGGTGTTGTGGCCGTAACGTCTAATGGAAACAGCGGACCAAACAACTGGACGGTCGGTTCACCAGGTACGTCAAGAGAAGCTATTTCTGTAGGGGCTACACAGCTTCCGTTCAACGTGTATGCAGCAACTTTAAAGGCAGGAAATGCTAGTTTTTCTTCCGCAAAAGTAATGGGCTTTCCGTCTGATGAGTCCGTTTTAGCTCTTAACGGAAAAACATTACCGATCGTTGATGTAGGCTTAGCAGGAACAACTGACTTTGTTGGGAAAGACGTTGCAGGTAAGCTCGTTTTAGCACAACGAGGCACGTATGCGTTTGTAGACAAAGCAACAAATGCAAAGAACGCTGGCGCTATCGGCATGGTCATCTACAATAACGTTGCGGGCGAGATCGTGGATGTGCCTGGAATGGCAGTACCAACGATCAAGCTAACGAACGCTGACGGCGTTCAACTTAAAAGCTTATTGAGTGCAAATCCAAACACAACGGTAACACTTGGCACCAAGTTTGATAAACAGGTCGGTGAATTGATGGCTGACTTCTCATCCAGAGGTCCTGTCATGGATACGTGGATGATCAAGCCTGATGTTTCGGCACCTGGCGTAAACATCGTAAGCACTGTACCGACTCATGACCCTGCAAATCCGCATGGATACGGTGCGAAGCAAGGAACAAGTATGGCCTCTCCACATGTTGCAGGTGCTGCCGCTCTTTTATTAGAAGCTCACCCGAACTGGGGTGTTGACGATATTAAAGCCGCTCTTATGAATACATCGGAAGATCTATATGATGCTAACGGAAAGCTATACCCGCATAATACGCAAGGGGCAGGAAGCATCCGTGTAGTCGAAGCGATTGAAACTGAGACGCTTGTATCTCCTGGCAGCCATTCTTTTGGCGTTTTCTCCAAAAAGAAAGGCAAGGAAGTTAGAGGCGAGCACTTTACGATTAAGAATTTAAGCAACAAATCAAAGGATTATTCATTTGACGTAGATCTAGAAGGAGTAAAAGTAACGACAAGCAAGAATTTGAAGATCAAAGGTAACAGCTCAAAAGACGTTAAGTTTAATGTACAAGTGGACGCTTCTAAGTTGGCAGCTGGCTATCATGAAGGAACGATTACCATCAATGACGGAAGCAACGAAATAGTTGTGCCTACGATTCTATTTGTACAAGAGCCTGACTTCCCTTCAATCACTAGCATCAGCGCTACAGCATTAGGAAATAATGCATTCACTTTTTCAGCTTACTTCCCAGCTGAAGCCGACAAAGTTGATCTGTTTCTATACGACAACAACCTGACGAAAGAGATCGGTCTGATCGGCAGCTACGAAGATGTTCCAAAACAGTATAACGATTTTCAGTGGGACGGAAAGATCTCAGGTCAGGCCGTCACACCAGGTAAATACCGTGTTGTCGCATTTGCGGCCAGAGGCGATAAGCTCGACAGTCGTTACACGGATGTGATCACGCTTCAATAAAAGAAATCCCTTGCCGAGCTTTCGGTAAGGGATTTTTTATGGTTTGCATTAGATGTTATGATAAGAAAAGAACAATCAGGAGGTATGTTATGAAACTATGCGTACTAGGTGCGACAGGAAGAGTCGGACAATATTTTACTAAAATGGCGTTAGAGAACGAAATAGCTGTTCAAGCATTGATTCGTAACCCAGATAAGTTTTCACAAACCATTTTAAATCAGATCTCTTATACAAAAGGAGATGTAGTAGATAAGGAATCCGTGGCTGAGGCGATGAAGGGCTGTGATGTCGTTTTTAGCGCTCTTTCAACAGACGGAGCTAATGTTCTTTCCGAGGGTATGCCTATTATAATTGAAGCGATGAAAAAGGAAGGCATCTCGCGTATCATCACGATTGGTACGGCAGGCATCTTACAAATTCGCACAGAGCCTCATTTACTTCGCTATCAATCATCTGAATCAAAGCGTAAATTAACAAGAGCAGCAGAGGATCATCATAAAGCGTTCACTCAGCTGCAAGAAAGCGGACTGGATTGGACCATTGTATGTCCCACATACCTACCAGATGGGGAGCCTACCGGTAAGTACCGAACGGAAAAAGACGTTTTACCGATCGACGGTTCTAAGATCAGTACTGGCGACACGGCTCATTTTGCGTTTTCTCTATTAAGTAAAAATGACTTTTTACAGTCACGAGTAGGCATCGCGTATTAAAGCCTTCGAGGCATCTCTTGAAAAAAATAGACACCAAGACCTAAGAAGCCCACTCCAATAAGGAAGATAAAAAACTTGATCAGCCATTTTGGAAATCGGCCAACTAGCTTATCTATAAATGCAACAAAGATAAACTCTACAAGAGCACCGAAAAACGTTTCTGACACACGGCCACCTTTGTAGTTCGCATCATAGCGCTTTTTGTGTTCGACCACTTCTTTTTGATAACGGATCCCATAAACAATAACGGCAATTCCGAATCCGCTCAGCACGACAGGTATGATCCAAAACCAGCTCATCTCTCATTTCCTCTCGTTACAGAAAAGACTTTTGCTGTATTACGTCTTCAGCAAAAGTCCCCTGGTTTTTTTATGAATAATACGGCGCGATCATCAAATACACAATAACACCTGTCAAACTTACATAAAGCCATAGTGGCATCGTCCAACGTGCAATCTTACGGTGCTTCTCTACTTGCATGTTAAAGCCTCTTGTAACAGTAATCAGCGCTAGTGGTACGATAACAATCGCAAGCAAGATGTGTGTGATCAAAATAAAGAAATACACATACTTAAGCGGGCCTTCACCGCCATAAGACGTAGACTCTGTAAGATAGTGATACGTTACATACGACAGCAAAAAGAAGGTTGTACTCGTAAATGCCGCTAAGATAAAGCGCTTATGCAGCGTGATGTTCTTTTGTTTAACAAAATAAAGAGCAGCAAGCAAAAATACGAAAGTAAAGCTGTTAAAGATCGCGTTCAAACGCGGTAGCAACGTTACATCAAATGCGATTTCTCCCTCATACTCCGGCAGGAAGAACAATACCGCAACAAGTACATTGATCGCGATGGATAATCCAATAATTAGCGGTGTATAGTTACGCTGTTTCGTTTCAGCCATTTGGTATTACTCCTTTTCCACTAAAAGTCTTTATAACTTCTAAGATTCCTTATTATTTTACCACTCAAGACCCTATTCACAAACATATAGGCAGCTGAAAACAGCATTCCCCATACAAGTGTCAATAATTCTTCAAAAAATAAGAAACTTATTGGACATACACCCTGGGGTATTTATGGTTGCGAATGAAGATCAATCCAGAAGTTTGCGCCATCAATCCAAAAGATTTTGCGTTGAATCCACGAGTTTCGTGCCTGAATCCACAAGTTTTGGCGATTTATCCACGAGATGTCATTGTTCGACATTTTTTGCAGCAGTTATACTCCTGCCCGTCGCCCCCAAAAAGAAAAAACCGGCACACGGCCGGTTCTCCTCATCCTATCACTTATATGAATTAAGCTTTCGCAAATTGCTCCTCATCCACTGTAGCAATAAACTTCTCTACTTCGCCAACAACGGATGCTACACATCCTTTTTCAAAAGGAGAGATCAAACCCGCTTCTTCAACGAGCTTTGTAAAAGGTAGACTTCCTCCCTTTTGACACAGTGCGAAATAATCTTCCCATGCACGCTCAGAATTCTCGCCAGCACGCTTCCAAAACTGAAGTGCACAGATTTGAGCGAGCGTGTAATCAATATAATAGAAAGGCGAGCGGAAAATGTGACCTTGTCTATGCCAAAAACCGCCGCTTTCTAAGTACTCTAGCCCATCATAATCACGATGTGGTAAATAAGTTTTTTCAAGCTCTCTCCACTTTAAACGGCGTTCTGATGGCGTCGCATCCGGGTTGTCGTATACAAAGTGCTGAAACTCATCAACTGCAACACCATACGGGATGAACTCTACAGCACCCGTTAAGTGAGAGTATAAATATTTTTCTGTGTCCTTACCAAACAACTTATCCATCCATGGGTACGTTAAGAACTCCATACTCATAGAGTGAATCTCACAAGCTTCCAGTGTAGGGAACTGGTATTCAGGCACTTCGAATCCTCTGCTCGTATACATCTGGAACGCATGACCAATCTCATGCAGCAATACGCGAACATCGTTATCTGAACCATTGAAATTTGTAAAGATAAATGGTGCCGTATAGTCCTGTAGATACGTGCAGTACCCGCCAGGCGCTTTACCGCTTTTACTTTCAAGATCCATGAGCTCATCTTCTGCCATATAGTTGAAGAATGCCCCCGTTTCTTGTGAAAGGCCACTAAAGACCTGTTTCGATTGATTAACGATCCATTCAGCATCTCCTTGAGGCTTAGGATTGCCCGTTGTAAAGCTGAACGACTCATCGTAAAACTTAAACTCATCGAGTCCGATGCGCTTTTGCTGACGCTTCTTTAACTCTGTACAAAGCGGAACGATGATTTCTTTAACTTGCTCACGAAACACTTTTACATCCGCCGCGTTATAATCCGTTCTTCCCATTCGGTCGTACGCCAATTCTGTAAACGTAGAGTATCCTAACTTTTTAGCGATTCCCGTTCGTAGCTTTACGAGCTCATCGTAGATCGAGTCAAACTTTTCTTGGTTGGAACTCAAGAAAGCATTAGCAGCCTTGCTCGCCGCTTTTCGTGTTTCACGCTCTGCCGATTGAACGTATGGAGAGAGTTGTGCTAGGTTCAACTCTTTTCCGTCAAACTCGATCTTTGCTGATGCCATCACTTTTACGTACTCTGAACTCAATTTGTTTTCTTGCTTAAGATCCTCTAATACATCTTCAGAATAGGTTTTCACTTTTAATTCTGCCAAGCGGAACAGCTGACTGCCCCATTTACTTTCAAGCTCGTCTTTAAAAGGGGATTGAACAAGCGCTTCATGAAACGCCGTAACCATACCTTGATAGACTGGCAGATTTTCATCCATGAATGCTTGCTCTTCCTTATAAAAAACATCTTCCGTATTAATCGTGTGGCGAATCTTCGCTAGCCTTGCTTTTGATTCAAAACTATTACGAAGCGCTACGACTTTTTTCATCGCTTCATTCTGCTCATTCGCCGAACTCGCGTCTTTAAAAATCTGTACAGCTTCTTCAAATTCTCTTTTTAGGCTTGCAACATCAGGTCTTTCATATGTAAATTCACTAAATTTCATTCAAAAAGCCTCCCATTCATTTACATTCCATTCCTGTAATACCAATTCTACAATCTATTGCTTTTCTCCTGTAATCACCTTCCCTTTTTCGGTAGAATGTAAGCAGAGAAACTAATGGCGGGAGACAAATGTTATGAAGAGCTTTCAATCTGATCCTTTTAAAGGAACTTTCGGCAGTCTTGAAAATTTAGCAGACAAGATCAGCGACGTTTTGTCGTGCCCTGTAACGATAGAAGATCAGAATCACCGACTCCTTGCTTACAGTACACATGAAGACGGAACAGACCCTGCGCGTATCGCGACCATCATCGGACGGCGCGTACCAGAAAAAGTAGTGAACAGTTTGTGGAAAGACGGCGTGATTCCTAGACTGCAAGAAAGCGATGACCCTGTTCGTGTAGGCACGATACAAAACGTCGGGCTTGGCGACCGGGTCGCGATATCAATTCGAAAGAACAATGAAGTTCTCGGATACATTTGGGTTCTTGAAGTAGAAAAACAACTAACAACAGACGATATGCAATTGTTAAAGCTTGCTGCTGCTTCAGCAAAAAGCCAACTTCTCCAGATGCAGATCGGCACAAAAAAGAAAGAAGAAAACCGGCAAGAGCTATTTTGGAAGATGCTTACGGGCAACCTTCCTCAAGAAGAGCATATTTTAGAAAAACTGCACGAACTCAACATCTTGCCAGTTCTTCCAGCAACTGTTTTTATTCTGCAACTGGAAGAAGAGATAACACCAGCGATTGAAAAAGATATTTTATATCTCGCTGCAGTCAACCAGAAGATCAATGTTCTCTTATCAGCGGCTGACGCGAATCAAATGCTCCTCCTCGCCTCACCTGTTGGCAAAGAGCCACCTTTGGAGCTTGCAAAGTCTTTTGTAGAATCCTTTTTCACACATATGAAAGAGCGATTTTCTGTGTCAGATATTAAAGCAGCTTACGGCAGTCTGGTATCCTCTTTTTCAAACGTGGAAAAAAGTTATAAAGAGGCTTCGAGTGTATTAGCTGTTCAGGAAAAGCTTGGCGGAGAAACGTTGGCCTTGAACGGCTATCATGAACTTGGCATCTACCAATTTTTAGATACCATTTATGAAAAACAACAAAGACAGAACTATCGCAATGAAATGATCAGAACGCTTCAAGCCTATGATGCTCAGCACAAGACAGAGCTTTATCACACGTTAGAAACGTATCTGACGTTAGATGAAAACCTGAACAAAGCATCAGAAGTGCTTCACATTCATATGAACACTTTACTTTATCGTCTTAAACGGATCAGCGAGCTTACGAATATTGATATGAAAAGCCCTCATCAAAAAATCATGATCTATCTTGATTTCAAGATGAATCGGTTATTCAAACAAGAGCGTTTGTGAATTATCACAAATGCTTTTTTTCATTTTCTAGATTCCCCACAATGAAAAGCTCATTTCCCCGAACTATACTGAAATCACAAATGAAAACGCACTCAAAGAGTTTACTTATATAGGAGGATTCACAAATGATTATTGGAGTTCCAGCAGAGATTAAGAATAACGAAAACCGCGTAGCAATTACGCCATCAGGTGTTATTACACTAACAGCAGCAGGCCACACAGTACTTGTAGAAAACAATGCAGGTGTGGGCAGCGGATTTACGAACGAAGATTATGCGGCAGCAGGCGCTGAAATCGTAGCAGAAGCACAAGATGCTTGGGCAGCTGAAATGGTCATGAAGGTTAAAGAACCTTTAGCTTCTGAGTACAAATACTTCCGTTCAGATCTTATTCTTTTCACATACTTACACTTAGCTGCAGAGCCAGCATTGGCAAAAGCACTAACAGAGAGCGGCGTTACAGCGATCGCTTACGAAACAGTAGAATTCAACCGTACGCTTCCACTATTAACGCCGATGAGTGAAGTGGCAGGACGTATGTCTGCACAGATCGGTGCTCAGTTCCTTGAGAAGCCAAAAGGCGGAAAAGGCATCCTTCTTGCAGGTGTACCAGGAGTACGTCGCGGTAAAGTGACGATCATCGGTGGTGGAGTTGTAGGAACAAACGCAGCAAAAGTTGCAATCGGACTTGGCGCTGACGTTACGATCATCGACCTTAGTCCAGACCGTCTTCGTCAATTAGACGATATTTTCGGAAACAGCATTCAAACATTAATGTCTAATCCATTAAACATTGCACAAGCTGTAGCTGAATCTGATCTAGTAATCGGAGCTGTACTAATTCCAGGAGCAAAAGCACCTAAATTGGTAACAGAAGAAATGATCAAGTCCATGACTCCAGGATCTGTAGTTGTTGACGTAGCGATCGACCAAGGTGGTATCTTTGAAACGGTTGACCGTATCACAACACATGACAACCCAACATACGACAAGCACGGAGTTGTTCACTATGCAGTAGCAAACATGCCTGGTGCTGTGCCTCGTACGTCTACGATCGCACTAACTAACGTAACCGTTCCTTATGCACTACAAATCGCTAACAAAGGTGCACAAGCTGCAATCGCTCAAAATCCATCATTAAAAGCGGGTCTTAACACGGCTGGTGGTTTCGTAACTTATGAAGCAGTTGCAACTGGCCTTGGTTATGACTATGTTTCAGCTGAAGTTGCATTAGAAAAAGCCGTTCAAACGGTATAATCGATTACATGATAGAAGCTAGCCTCAAAAATTTGAGCGCTAGCTTCTTTTTTATGTATTCCTAATGATGTACGTTTTCGACAGACGTGAATCTTTTGTTATGAGGTAATGCACTTTTATACGAGGTAAACAGCAATAATTCCGTAAATAACAGATTTATATCCGTACATAAATTTTTTTATCCGATTTTTCGCCAAGCTGAACATCGTCCCCTACATAATAACCTCACAATTAATAGTCTAAATAGCACTTTTTACCCAGTTGTTTACACAATCTTAATATTCTCATAACCTTTTCAAAATATTATCGGAGTATAATTCCACATTGTAAGACAACTCGGAAAAACAGGAGGCAATTATGACTATTTCTAAAAAGGTATTTTCAGTTGCAATGGCAGGAACACTTGCCATTAGTGGTTTAGCTATAAATCAAGCATCTGCTGATGAGAAGCATAAAAAGAATGAGATCAGAAACGTGATCTTTTTAATCGGTGATGGTATGGGGCCAACTTACACGACTGCATACCGTGCTTTTAAAGATAATCCAAAAACTCCGATGATGGAAGAAACAAAATTCGATGACTATTTAGTGGGCATGCAATCCACTTATTCACATGATAAGAAGGAAAGTGTAACAGATTCAGCTGCTGCTGCCACATCAATGTCTGCAGGAATCAAGACCTATAACGGTGCTATTGCTGTTGATATGGAAAAACAAGATGTAAAAACCGTTCTAGAACAAGCGAAACAAAATGGCAAGTCCACCGGATTAGTGGCAACATCTCAAATCAACCATGCAACACCGGCAGCTTTCGGTGCACATGATGAGTCACGTGAAAATTATAACCAAATCGCTGATGATTATTACGATGACATGGTGAATGGAAAGCATAAAGTAGACGTTATACTTGGTGGCGGTACTAGTTATTTTGAGCGTAAAGACCGCAACATCACAGATGAATTTAAGAAAGACGGCTACTCTTATGTAACGAACAAAGATCAGATGCTTAAAGATGACAATGAACAGATTCTTGGATTGTTCGCTCCAAAAGAGCTTGATAAAAAAATAGATCGCCCACAAGAACAGCCTTCTTTAAAAGAAATGACGAACTCTGCATTAGACCGCTTGAACAAGAATGACAAAGGTTTCTTTTTAATGGTAGAAGGAAGCCAGATCGACTGGGCTGGTCACGACAATGATGTAGTTGCAGGAATGAGTGAAATGGAAGACTTTGAACAAGCTTTCCAATCTGCAATCGAATTTGCTAAAAAAGACAAGCACACACTTGTAATCACAACAGCTGACCACTCAACAGGCGGTATGACAATGGGTCGTGACGGAGATTACAAATGGGATCCTGCTTCAATTAAAGCAGCAAAGAAAACACCTGACTATATCGCGAAGCAAATCGCAAAAGGTGCACCTGTAGAAGAAACATTAAAGAAATATATCGATCTTGAATTAACACCTGAAGAAGTTCAGTCTGTTAAGGATGCAAAAGAAAAAAGCGGTGATGTTTTAGAAATCGATAACGCCATCGAAAAAATCTTTGATCTTCGTACAGGAACAGGCTGGACCACTGATGGGCATACGGGAGAAGATGTTAACGTTTATGCATATGGGCCAGGTATGGAGAAATTCTCTGGCAAGATCGACAATACCGACACAGCCAAAGAGATTTTTTCAATCTTAGAAAAAAGTAAATCTTCTTTCGGAAAATAAAATTTGGACATCTAGGTCAATCTAACAAAAAAAGCATCCCGTTTCTTTACGGGGTGCTTATCTTTTAGGAGGTGCATCCATGCCTTTCAAAGGTTGGATCATGCTGATTCTGTCAGCTTCTTTAGTTACGGGCTGCGCGTCGGAATCGGATAAGAAAAAGGATACCCATGAAAACCATCAACAACATGAATCAAATAAAGCGAAAACTGAAAATCAGCCAGAAAAACAAACCTATACCGATAGCTCTCAAGCTTCAGATGATACAAACTTAACGGAAATCAATAAAGAAGTGGAAGACCAAGATGGAGTCATTACGTTAAAGAAATATGCAAAAGTTAATAAACAACTGCAGTCTGATTCAATTGCGCTTACGATCGATGAAGTGAAAGTATTACACTATGCACCATCTGTAGATCTGATCGATTTTTTTCATGGCTATACGAAACAAGATGAATTTCCTTACGTTCGTGTAAACGTAAAAATTGCAAATAAAGGTAAGGAAAGTGTTCATTTTAACCCAGTAGCTAATATTAAGACTGATCAAGGTGAAACCGTAACGTGGAAAGAAGATTTTTACCTGGAGGAACTAAACGGAGAGATTAAACCCGGAGAAGAAAAGATGGGCAGCTTAGGATTTATACTAAACAAAACGAATATTGAAAACCTAAAAACAATAACCATTACATCAAGTGAAGTGGTGGATGATCAGGAAAAATCTATCTCAGATCCTATAACTCTGACTGTTGATTTATAGACTAAAAAAACATCCATGCAGGCAACACTGCATGGATGTTTTATTTTCCGGGAAATTTTTGTCGAATCATAATGAATTACGGTAGAAGCTTATAGAAGTCCTTCCTTCTTCAAGAAATCTTCCGCTACTTTCTTAGGTGACTCTCCTCCAACATTCACTTTATAATTCATCTCTCGCATTTCATCATCTGTAATTTTTCCCGCCAGCTGATCCAACGCATCCTTTAATTCTGGGTACTTCTCTACGGTTTCTTTACGAAGCATAGGTGCACCCTGATATGGAGGAAACAGCTTTTTGTCGTCCTCTAATACGGTAAGTTTATATTGACGCAGTTCGCTGTCTGTAGAGTAAGCATCTACGACATCGATCTCTTCCTTTTTCACCGCGTTATATCTTAACTTCGGCTCCATCGTTCTTACATTCGCAAACTGAATATCGTACAGTTTCTGGATTCCTTTGTAGCCATCTTCACGATCCGAAAATTCGAGCGTAAAGCCTGCATTTAAGCTTTGGCTGACACTTTTTAAATCTGAAATCGTCTTTAAGTTGTACTCTTTCGCCAACTGTTCAGGAACAGCAAGCGCATACGTATTGTTATATTTCATCGGGCTTAACAGCTGCATATCAAACTTACTTTCCATCCCACGTCGAGCTTGTTCATATACTTTTTCGCTATCTGTACTTGTTGCGTTCTCTTTTAAAAACTCTGCGATCGCAGTTCCTGTAAATTCCGGATAGATGTCGATGCTTCCAGATTTCAATGCATTAAAGACAAATGAAGTCTTACCGAGTCCTGGCTTCAGCTCCACATTTAAATCGGTTTCTTTTTCAATTAAGAGTTTGTACATGTTGATCAAAATCTCAGGCTCAGAACCTAGCTTACCACCGATCACGATATCTTCTTGTCCGCCTTTCATTGCAAAAGGAACAATTATGACTAAAAGAGCCGCTATCAAAAATGCACTGACGGTTGTTAACGCTCTTTTAAACGATAGATGTTCAAACCTCCTAAGTAGAAAATCAAATAAGATCGCAAGCAATGCCGCAGGGACTGCCCCAAGCACGATCAACATCGTGTTATTGCGATCAATACCGAGCAAGATGATATCACCAAGTCCACCCGCTCCGATCAATGCTGCGAGCGTAGCTGTTCCAATGATCAGGACCATGGACGTTCTGATTCCCGCCATTATAACGGGCATCGCTAAAGGAAGTTCTACTTTCATCAATCTTTTCCTGCTGTTCATCCCCATCGCTCGCGCCGCTTCAATTAACGAAGAGTCGACTTCTTTAATTCCGGTATACGTGTTTCTTAAAATCGGAAGCAGGGCATAAACAACAAGTGCAATGATGGCTGGCACCTTACCAATCCCAAACAGTGGAATCAAGAGTCCTAGAAGAGCAAGTGACGGAATGGTCTGCAACACGGCGGTCACTCCGATGATCGGTTCAGCCAATCTTGGTTTTTTCGTTAAATAGATACCTAGAGGGATTGTAATCACCACAGCAAAGAGGAGAGCGATAAACGAAATCTGAATATGCTCAATAAGTGCACTTACGAGTTCACCTTTTCGATCTTGAAATACTTGTAAGAAACTATTCATCTCTGCTACCTCTTTCCTGCAATTGATCTGCAAGATATTGAATAACAGCCTTTCTGTTTAGCGTTCCTATGATCGCACCGTGATCTTCAACCGTAACTTCATTTTCACGGGTTAGCATATCGAGTGCCTCTTTTATACTCGTTTTCACTGAAATGGATGCTAATTGATAATCCAATCCAATTTCATCCGCTTTCAATGGAATGACAAGCTTTCGAAGATCCATATTTTCAACAGAACTCACACTCTCTGTTCCTACAAAATTTCTTACAAAATCATCGGCTGGGTTTTCGAGAAGCTCTTCTGGTGTTCCAACTTGTACGATAGATCCTTCGTTCATCACACAGATCCGATCTCCAAGTTTGATCGCTTCCTTCATGTCATGCGTTACGAAAACAATGGTTTTCTTGATGTTTCTTTGCAGGTTAAAAAGATCTTCCTGCAGCTTTTCCCTGCTGATCGGGTCAAGTGCACTAAAAGGTTCATCCATAAGAATTATGTTAGGATCTGCAGCTAACGCTCGCACGACACCCACCCGCTGTTGTTGTCCACCAGAGAGTTCTTTAGGCTTGCGATCTCGATATGTCTTCGGATCTAAACCGACCATCTCAAGAAGCTCGTCCACTCTCTTACGAATTCTCTCTTTGTCCCATCCTTTTAACTCGGGAACGATACTGATATTCTCTAGAATCGTCATATGAGGAAATAAAGCGATCTGCTGCAGTACATACCCGATATTCCAACGTAGTTCATCAATATTGTAATCACTGATTCTCTTGTTATCGATGGAAATCGTGCCTTTTGTAAGACTGATCAGCCGATTGATCATCTTAAGCATCGTCGTTTTCCCACAACCACTCGGACCAATCACGACAAAAAATTCTCCTGGTTGTATCGTTAAATTCAAATCGCGAACGGCAGACGTTCCATCACGGTACTCTTTAGAAACATTGTCAAAAGTTATCATACACCTGCTCCTTAGTGTGCTTTATCTATTACTAGCAGTATTTCCGTTTATTCTGTAATCAATAATCAATCTACCCTATGTATTGCACAAAGAAAGAGAATGTAAACTACTCTTGTACTATATATTTATATGGTTTATTGATTAATTACAAAAACTGCCTTATAATGGGGAACTGTTGTGTTAAAAGTGTTTCGTGTTTCGCGGTTCGCAAACTCCCGCGTTATCAAAACTAGGAGGAATTTTTATGTTTAATTTTTATTTTGGTGTAGCTTTTGCACTGGTTAATTTTATATTGTTTTTAACGTGCTATAAGTGGTTTGGCCGTATGGGGTTGTTTGCTTGGATCGCAGCAGCTACCATTCTTGCTAACCTGCAAGTTGTTAAAACGATCGAGATGTTCGGGCTTGTAATGACTCTCGGTAATGTGATCTATGGAACGATCTATTTAGCAACAGATCTAATCAACGAGAAGTACGGGGAAAAAGAAGCGAAAAAAGCCGTTTGGTTCGGGTTCTTCACGCTCATTATGACGACGATTATCATGCAGATGGTGCTCGTGTTCCAACCGCACGAAAGCGACGTCTTCCAGCCGCATCTTGAAGCCATCTTTGGTTTTATGCCTCGCCTTGTGATAGGAAGTCTCGCTGCTTACTTGATCAGTCAGTACCTAGACGTTAAACTTTTTGCGAAACTGAAGAAAAAGTTCTCACGCCCTGACCAACTCTGGATTCGCAATAACGGAAGTACGATGGTGAGTCAGCTGATCGACACGGTTATCTTTTGTACGATTGCATTTGCTGGCGTGTTCTCATGGGATGTTTGGATTCAGATTTTCTTTACAACCTATGTGATTAAATTTGTAGTGTCAGCGGCTTCCACGCCGTTTATCTATATTGCAAGAAGCTTCAACCATCCGGAAGAAGACCTTCAGAAACCAGGCGTTTAATAAACTTTGTTGCTCTTGAAGAGCAGTTGATTTCCATTCCAGGATGCTCGCTTTCCGCGGGGTGTGCGGTGAGCCTCTTAGCGCTCTGCGCTATTAAGAGTCTCACCTGTCCCACTTATCCCGCAGGAGTCTCGCACCTTGCATTCCAATCAACATACCGAGATGAAATTCAAGAGCATTAAGAGTGAAGGGTAAGACCAACTCGCATAAGGAGATGGACTTACCCTTTTTGTTATGATTGTAGAACTATGTCAGCCACTTTTATAAGACTTTTATGTAGCTTCCCTTTTCAGCACGCTTCTTTGCCTTCGCGTTCATTTCTTTGATTTTATTGGATATATGTGAACCAGTTATTGGTTTTCTGTCAATGATGACCGTTGGATCGATCAACCGGGGTTTTCCTTTTAAGTGAATTTCAAACTCAATCTCGTTTTCTTCTAGCTTCACTGGATTTATGAGCTCTTCATATCGAGCGGCTAAGGAAGACTCGCTCGATGTTCGGACTTTTTGAAGGACTTCTTCATCAGTAAGCTTAAAATCTGATAGTGTAATAACATCCAGCTCTAGAGCTTCTTTGAGCAATTTTGTTAGTCGATCATATCCGTATACGTTCAGGGGATTCATGAAAAAATCTAAAACCTCTTTGTAATACGCTTCAACGAACCATTCAGCCTGTTCCGTTCCTTTAATACAAATTAATCCTCGTGATACACACAATTTCTCCATAAAACGACCAATCTCAAGCTTTGAAAGGTAACCGTATCTATACATATCTCTTAGTGTGTAGTCGATGCGGTCCGCACACAACAACGGTAATGGTTGCTCTAATAACGAATGATCACCTTTCATGATCTCTTCAATGGAAAATCCATGATGTTTCAATATACTTGGAATTTCTGAGTCCATAATGGTTTCCTCAAAGATTTCTTCATGAAAGTCTTCTGATTCATTATCCAGTACAAAATCTATCACATGAGAAAATGCAGTGTGGGAAACATCGTGAAGGAGCCCAGCGATCTGCTCTTGAAGTGTCCCTCCTAATTTTCTGATCAATAGCATTACGCCAACCGAATGCTCATATCGCGAAACGTTCCATTCCTTGTTTACAAGAAAAGAAGCACCGCCTTGATGAATGCCTTTTAAACGTTGTACCGGTTTAGACAATATTAAATCCTGCAACACAGGTTCAACTTCGAAAAAACCATATATATCATCAACTATCATGCCTTTTCCCCTTTTTTTGTTTTTTTCATTTTAACATACCTGAAATCTCCTTCACTCCACATTTACAGAACAACCATTTGTTAAGATTTCCCCTCATATAGACCTTATTTTCTTTAGAATACTAGGGAGATTCTGACCATTCTTTCACCATTTTCCTTTGTTAGCATAATGATTGTGAAACCTGCTTGTTGCATGAGGCGAGTAGGTTCACGATCAATCAATGATAAGGGGATGAATGATTTGAGCATGAAGAAGAAAGCTGTTGCATCATTACTTTCAATGGGGATTATTGGCTCATTCTACAGTACTTCCACACTCGCTTACGACCCGTCAGAACAAGTTCAAACTGTCGCACACCGCGGCGCAGCAGGCTATGCACCAGAGAACACGATGGCGGCGTTCCACAAAGGTGTAGATATGAAAGCTGACTATATTGAAATAGACGTACAGGAAACAAAAGACGGTGAGCTTGTTGTTATTCATGACGTTACATTAGACCGAACAACGAACGGAACGGGATATGTGAAAGACCATACGCTAGAGGAGATCCGTCAACTTGATGCTGGAAGCTACTTTGGGGAAGAATTTAAAGGAGAAAAAGTTCCTACTTTCGAAGAAGTTCTTGATGAGTTTCGTGGAAAAACGGGTATACTGATCGAATTGAAAGCAACCTATTACTATCCTAACATTGAAGAAAAAGTTGCAGCAGCCATAAAGGAAAGAAACATGCATCTACCTGCTCATGATAAGATTATCATTCAATCATTTGAGTCTGAATCTATGCAACAGATGGACAAGCTTTTGCCTCAAGTTCCAGTCGGGGTACTGACTTCTCGTTCAACAGATCTAAGTGAAGCAAAACTCGATGAATTTGCTACATATGCTGAATTTGTAAACCCTAGCAGAACGCTCGTTAATTCTTCAGTAGTTGATGAGGTACATGAGCGTCATATGGGTATCATGGCTTGGACGGTTCGAAATCAACAAGAAGTTCAACCGCTCTTAGACGCAGGTGTTGATGGAATCATTACAGACTATCCAGATTATACGCCAAGACATAAATCAAAATAAATGATTATAAAAAGTGTTGAAGCTATGGGTTGCTTCAACACTTTTTTATTTAATTGATATTCTCTTTGATTATTTTGCATGGGTTACCTACAGCTACACAATTAGCTGGAATAGATTTTGTGACAACACTTCCCGCTCCGATTACGGTATTTTCACCTATCGAAACACCCGGTAAGATAACGGAATTTCCACCGATCCAAACATTGTTTCCGATTGTCACAGGCTTTGTGTTCGTTCGATATGGCGCTTCATTTGCTTGTGGATGCTTATTGATTCTTTCCATCACGCTTATAGGGTGTGTTGCCGTGTAGATTTGGACATTAGGTGCGATCAGTACGTTTTCCCCAATCGTAATCTTGTTGTTATCTAACAAAACACTGTTAAAATTAATGAAAGTATTGCGTCCTATCGATATATTTTTTCCGAATTCACATTGAATGGGTTTCTCAATCCAAACCCCTTCTCCAACGCTGCCTAATAATTTCTTTAAGATCTGTACTTTGCTTTCGGTCTCATCCACGCTTGTCGAATTAAAGGTCTCAACAAGCTTTTTGGCATCGAACGACATTTGTAAAAGTTCAGGATCTCGAGTGTTATAAAACTCACCGGATAGCATTCTGTCAAACTCTTTCATCTAATCCCCCCATGGTTATTTTTCTTATTACCATCTAACAATAAAAAAGCATAGAAGTCCAAAACTTCCATGCTTTTTGTAATTTATTTATGTTTAGCCAATACTTCATCCAACTTTGCTGATTTTTCATTAAGCTTGTTATTGATCTTTTCATTGAGACTCAACCACTGGTTCATCTTCTCTAATGCAAGCTTCTCATTATTTGCTCGGAAAGCATCGTGCATCGCTTTTTTCGTTTCATGTGCTTGGCTTTGCAGAGTTCTTAACTCCTGATGAATCTGATTCATCTCCTGCCAGCCGGCTTTATGTGAGCTTCGTTTTTCTTTTACATTCTTTTCTCCAGCCTTTACGTGCAGGTCGAAAAGCTGGTCTTTCTTTTTAACGATCTCTTTTTGGATCTCTAATCGTTCGATCTTAAGAGCGTTCGCTTTGTGAACCTGCTCCTCAAAATTTTTCATCTGCTTAAAGTGTTGACCTCTCTTATGTGCCTCCACTTGGATCTTTTCTTGGTTGGCAGCCGACACTGTAACCGCACCACTCGTTAGAACGGAAAACGCCAGTGCAAGAGGAATAAACTTTTTCATCACACTCACTCCTTTAACTTTTATACAGGTATCATTTGTTAAAGGAGCGTAAATCTTACGTTCATATGTATGTAAATTCTTTGACATTTCATCATAACTTTTTGAGTGCACGGTTGACCGTCTCTCGTCTTAGACCAACAAACTGCCCGATCTCTTCTTGAGTCAGCACTTTTTCAATCTGGATATCCGGAAAATAATTGGCGAACCAGTTTTGAAGCTTTCTAATCTTTCCTTCTGGCGTCAAAGTAGACATCTGATTGATGCGCTGCTGCATCATTCTTAATTTCGATTCCAGCAATAATGCGACTTCTTTATACTTGGATGGGTCTTTTTCAAGTGACCGATACCATTGCTGCGGTTCGATCCGCGTGATCTCACACGGTAACAGTGCTATAGCCGTTCCGTTATACTCGTTCGGACTCGTCAATGAATGATGCGGAATCACTTCGCCTGGAATAATTAAATTCAACAAAACCTGGCTTCCATCTTCATGAACACGAACAATCTTTAATAAGCCGCTATCTAACCGAAATAATGGACCTTCCTCTCCTTGCCTGAATAGAATCTCACCTTTTGCCATCAGCATGTATCGTCCTCCCCTTGCGTGTATCGTATGTATCACCTATTCTACACATCCTCCATATGCTTGTAGGTAAGGAGGATGAAGATCTATGAAACTTGCTTCGTTTATGCAAGAATTAACCCTATTGTACAGCATTGCTCTTATCGGTTATATCCTTCGAAAGAAAGAGATCTTACCATCTGGTAGTGAACGTACTCTTTCAGCACTTTTATTAAATGTAACGTTACCTGCATTGATCATCTTCGGAATGGATGTTTCCTTTTCCATTGAAAATCTTAAACAGTTCGGTTTGCTTTCTATGATGTCTGCAATCGTATTAATGATTTCCTCACTCTTTTCTTGGTGGACCGTAAAGCGGCTAACGATAAAAAACACACAGAAAAATGCCTTAGAAGGAATCATGATTTTTGGGAATCAAGGTTTTCTAGGCATCGCAGTCTGTTTTATATTATTCGGAAAAACAGGAGTGCTTTTTGCAACATTCTTTAATTTTGTTTATTTGCTGTGGATTTGGACGTATGGTATTTATCTCTTTGCTCGTCATTCCAAAGTTTTGCCGTGGCGAAGTGTCTTTTTAAACCCTGGCGTTATTTCAACACTGATTGGCTTCATTCTTTTGCTTCTGCCAGGTACCCTTCCACATGCTTTATCGAACACATTAGAAATGCTAGGAAAACCTACCGTTCCGCTTTCTATGTTATTGATCGGTGTTCTTCTAGGCGGATTGCCTTTTAACCATTTAATTAGTTTTTTTAAAAAATCACACTTATGGCTAGCGAGTTTTTACAAGCTTCTTCTGTTTCCGATTCTATTAATTCCTTATATTTTCTTTTCCTTACCACTGGAACTTGTAGTCGTAGCCGTTCTAACAGCTGGCATGCCTTCTGCTCCTACCATCTCGATGTATGCAGAGCGTTATGGAGAGGACGCCTCTTTTGCTGCAGCGGGTGTTATGTTAAGTACAATTCTTTCCTGTCTAACCATCCCACTGTTATATGCACTCGTGTTAATAATCTCTTCCTTTACCGGAGTCTGAGATCTCAAGCAGAATCTCGGGGTACGGTGCAAAGAACGTCTGACCAAGAATCTCACTGTCTTCAAAACGGATCGCGTACGACTTCAAAATCGTAGCCACACTAGAAAAGGGTTCTTTTTTGTTTGCGTACTTTTGAAGAAGCTCTTCAAAAAAGGCAATTTCTTTTACTGAAAGATGCGGCTGAAACCGTTTGAATATCTCGTACGCCACTTTCCGGTTAGAATCGCTTCTTGCCGTACGATTAAACAGCTTGTTCATGGCTTTTGCATATAGTTGTATCGTTCGTTCTTCTCCATTTTCTTGTTCTTTTTTCAAGATCCGGTTCATCACTTTTAACGTTGGGTTGCTATAGGCCATAAACAGAAACTGATTTTTCTCATGAAAGCTTTTAATCGCTTGAAGCCCCTGCGGCAGTATGTTTCTAAAAGCAGCGAGCGTAAAAAGCTTCGTATAAAAACGATCACGAATCGTAAAGTTATTTAACCTTCCTTCTTCTTCAATCGCTAAATGTGAATATAGTTCAGCAACTCTGCCGCCAAACAACCCGCTCGAATGCCCAATCGCAGGACCTTTTTCAGTAGAGGCATACACCTTCACTTCTTTTAACCCACAAGAAGGAGAACGCGTCTTCAGAATAAACCCATCTGTATCAATGATTCCAGCCAGATAACCATCTGAAAATGTACGCATTTCGTTCGTGACATCACGTTGCGTTGATGGCTGAAGAAGAAAATGATCCTCACCCTTTTTCACTATACGAATCGTTTCTCGTGGCGTTCCTAGCCCGATTTCTACTTCTGGACATACCGGAACAAAATCTACATAGTCCATCAGTTTTTTGATCACATCATTATATATGACATCACCGTTATAGCGGCATGCTTCAAATTCAAGACACTTACTTACAACTACACGTGGTCTAGCGAAGGCTTCCATTCCAAAACTCCCCTCGATCTTTTTATCAGTGTTCCACTTTTAGATGAATTATTAACATAATTTCTGTAAAATGTTGGTTAGGAAGGAGCGATTTGATGGCTTACTATGAAGATCTTCGGAAATATGTAGGAACCGCACCACTCATCTTACCTGGTTCTGTTGTTATTATTGTGAATGAAAAGGATGAAATATTATTACAACATCGGACCGATGGCGGATGGGGATTACCTGGTGGCCTGATGGAGCTTGGTGAAAGTTTTGAAGAAACGGCGATTCGTGAAGTAAAAGAAGAAACAGGACTCGATGTTGAGGGCTTGACCCAGCTTCATGTCTATTCGGGCCAAGATCATTATATAAAGAATGCAAACGGTGATGAACTATATGCCGTGACCGCAGTGTATACGGCTCATTCTGTAAGTGGCGAACTGACCATTGATCACGATGAATCACATGATTTTCAATATTTTAAACCTGATCAGCTTCCTAAAGACACGTTAGGCGGTGCACGAACATACATAACGAACTATATAGAGATGAAGAATCAGAACAAAGCTTACCGGTAATTAAGCCGGTCGCTCTGTTCTTTTTTCGTTAAATTTTAGTTCAATATAATCGCATACCGGCTCATAACCGATATTTTGATAGATTTTATTTGAAGTAGGATTTGAGAGATCCGTATAAAGGGTGCAGAACGAAAATCCTTCACTCAACAGGTAATCGCTTAGTGCAGCAACACAAGCGCTCGCATATCCTTTACCTCTAAGATTCTTAGGTGTATAAACCAAATTGATCGAAACACCTTTAATATTCGGTCGGGTCTTAGCTGCCATTGAAACCGGCTTGCCATCCTTTTCCCATATGAAAAGGAATTTGCTCTCCACACGGACTTTTGCATACTCTTTTGCTTCAGTCATCGTCATAATTTGCTTCGTTTCTTCCGTCATTTCTACGATCCAGTGAGGCAAGAAAGATAAGTCAGCTTTTGTTGCCTGTCTTAAATGGCCGGTTCGGGCTGCAGGCTGTATAACAGAAGGCAGTGTATAGAGACGCAGATCCATCAGCAATTTCTCTTCTAGATGATGAGCGGTCGTCCACTCTTGTGCAAACACCTTTCCAACAGCTTTCGGCGACATTACTTTTTGTACATAATAATCTTCATCGATCAAATAATGAACCAAATGCGGCACAGCTGCAACACCATCTGATTCCTCTTTTTCTAAAAGTAATAACGCATAAGGCGGAATAAGCATGGCTGATAGCATGATTCTTCCATTCTGTTTAACAGTAGCTAAAAAAGGCTGCTCGCCCTCCCATACTTTGTCTTGGAAACGCAGGCAGTTGCCAAGCATGATCCCTGCCCGATCCTCCTGACACAATAAGAATTCTTCTACTTCCCTATAAAACGCTGTTATAGACGAATAACGAGTTACCTCCATGATCGTGACCCTCTCTTTATCTATTAAGTCTGTAATCTTATCTATTTCCTCTCCCTTAAGAAAGATTCCTTCTTTTTAGAGATTTTTGAATGAGTTGATTTCCGTTACAGATGCTCGCTTTCCGCGGGGCAGGCGGTGAGCCACATTCGTACGTTTCACGTATAAGTGTCTCACTTGCCTACCTGTCCCGCAGGAGTCTCGCATCTTCCACTACAATCAAAAGTCGAAGAAGGAAAACTTCTTAAAAGGAATTGATATACGTTTCAGAGTCCTTGCTTTTAACCCTAAAAAATATTGAGGATCTTTTCATTTTCTCTCCCTATGCAAGTTGATTGTAGCGGAAGGTTGCCGACTCCTATGGGACGAGCGGACTGGTGGAGACTCCTAATGGCGCGAAGTGGCAGGAGGCTCACCGGTCGCCCCATGGAAAGCGCGCAACCTGGAGCGGAAATCAACTACTTTCAAAGGCAACTATGTATTTACATTTTTTTATGTTCTTTAATTGGTTAAAGGATGTCATTTTCTGATATACTGACCATAACGTAAAGGAAGGTGAACGAAATGAGTACACATGTATTTTCAAAACGCGAAGAGATAGCAAATGCCATCACACACGGACTCGGTGTCCTTCTTAGTGTAGCGGTTACTTCCATTCTGCTCGTGTTTGCCGTATGGAAAGGAACAGCGGTTCATATTGTTAGCTTCGCCGTATTCGGAGGAACGATGCTGACGCTTTATTCAGCTTCAACCCTCGTACACGCTTTTCCTAAAGGACGGGTTAAAGATTTATTTGAGATCATGGATCACGCGGCCATCTATCTCTTTATTGCAGGAACGTACACCCCAATCGTGCTAATCGTTGTAGGCGGAGCACTTGGCTGGACGTTATTTGGAGTCGTTTGGGGACTCGCGATATTTGGAGTCGTGTTCAAAGTCTTTTTTACGAAAAAGTTCGTCGTATTATCAACATTAGGTTATGTAGCAATGGGATGGCTGATCACATTTGCCTTTCAAGATATTTCAGCAAACATGCCACCAGCAGGTATCCAGCTCTTAGTGGCAGGTGGAATCATCTACACGCTCGGCAGCATCTTTTATGTATGGCGCAGCTTCCCGTTCCACCACGCCGTTTGGCACTTATTTGTTCTAGCCGGCAGTGTGATGCATTTTCTCATGATGTTTTATGTGTTGCCTAACTAAAATATTTTTTGAAAGAAGCAGAAAATGTTCTGCTTCTTTTTTATGCTGTAGTTTTAACAGCCTTCGTCTCTGCAGACTCTTCAGATCGAAATAGAAAGTGATAAATGATCAAACTAGTAAGACCCATCAAACTAAACAGCAAGGTGATCGTATTGGCTGAAAGGATTCCGCTCATCATGACGAATAGTGCGGCGACCATTCCAGACACATGAAACGATAGTCCGTAGATCGCCATGTAGGAGCCTCTAGCATCATCCGGTATGATCGAGGCAACATAAGCTTGTTTAGCAGGATATGAATCAGTTCACCAACAGACGCAATAAACATAGCTATGATTAAAACAATGGGACTCGTGCTATAGCTGATCACCACAAAACCTAAAGCGTATGCAAATCCTCCTCCAAGCATTAAAGAACGGTCTTTGAAACGCTTAAATATAGTGGCTATTACTAGACTCAAGACGACAACTAAGAGGGTGTTCTCCGCTTTCAGTAAACCGATCAACTGAAATCCATCTACTTCAATTAGTGATGTAAAAGGCAGTAACGCAACCGGGTCCTTCATATCGCTTACGAGTTTTACACCGATATATGTGGTCAGACTCTCTTCTAAAGTGATAAGAAACAACCCTGCTACCGTAAATAGGATAAATTTCCGGTTCAAAAAAATGTCTTTATAGCTTCCCTGCAAGCTTTTAGATACGTTGTTATCCTGATTCACAGCGCTCGGCAACCGCACATCCTCAAGCCATAACCAACTCACCACCCACGTGAAAAATGTAACCAATGCGATTCCTAAGAATAATTCATATGGATAGGTCTTAAAAAGGATAGCCCCTGTTATTCCCCCTGCAGCAACCGCTAAATTACTAAGCCAATAGGATATCGTATAAATGGTCTTTCTGTTTTCCTTCGTACTTGAATCAATAATGATTGCGCCATACGCAGGTCCAGCCATACCTGTAAAAAAGAGAATAACGATGAACAGTACAAAGTTCATATATGCTGAAAGAGGAAAGATCAGATTGAGAGCTCCAGCAATCAAGTAACCGAGACCAATCATGCTCTCACTTAGTAAGATAATTCTCTTTCTTCCGAATTGATCGGAACGCTTCCCGCCCAATAACGCTCCCAATATTCCGGATAGAATGACTCCGATATACATCAAACCCGTGGAAAAAGCCCCTACCTGATTAGAAAAAAAGATAGCTAGAAATGGGATTACGGCTGAAGAAGCAAAAGTCGTAATAAATTGGAGCACTAACCTTAGCTGGATGTTGCGATGAAACGAAAAGAAATTCATATTTCCCTCTCCTTTTACGATTGATTAATCAATCGTTGTTAAGATAAAAAGTAACCGAAACACCTTTTAGCGTTTCGGATATAACAGTTGGAAAGCTGGAATCTTAAACTTTTCTCTTACGCGAGATACGGCATAGTCTGTAAACGTTAATCGAATTCCTAATAGAAAGCCGAGATATGCTGTTGCTGTTAAGTCTTCATCAGATTCTTCTAGAACTCCGCTTTTTTGACCATTTCGTATGATCTTTTGAAGTTTTAAAATAAACGTCAGACTAAATTCGTCCAGAACTTTAAACGGTTCAGGAAACTTCGTATGCTGTCCGATCACTTGCACGACCAGCTGCAGATATGTACGCATCTCGATAAAAATCGTAATATGTTTATCTATCATGCTTTTAATCTCAGTCAAAAGATCTTCAGCATTTGGATTAAAATCTAACATCGCTTCTCTGTATTGTTTTTCTAAAGGCTCTGTTACAGCATGATAAAAAAGCTGATCCTTATTTTCAAAGTACGTAAATACACTTCCAAAACTAACACCTGCGGCTTTTGCCACTTTTGCAATGGTGGTGCTCTCATACCCTTGCTCTGCAAATAACAAGATCGCCTGCTCTAAAATCTTTTCACGCTTTTGTTCCATCGCTTTCATTTGTTTATGTGATAAAGGCAATTGAATAATCTCCTTTTTATGGATGATTGGTTAATCAATCATTATTATAGAGTATATGTTAAAATAAGTAAAATGATTTTGTGGAGGATGATGTGTGACGATATCTATTGAACACCGACTTTATACGATGTGCATGGTTCAGAACGGAGAGAAAGTGCTGTTGATTAAGCGGCCAGACATTCTTGGCTTTCCAGGTTTTTTAGCTCCTGGCGGAAAAGTGGATTTTCCTGAAACCTTAGTAGATGGTGCTTGTCGTGAAGTTAAAGAAGAAACAGGATTACATGTCTCAAATTTAGTTTTTAAAGGAATCGATGAGTATGTAAACCCACAAAAGAATGTGAGATATATGGTGTTCAACTATTGGACGAATACTTTTGAAGGTGAACTTTTGTTAGATCCACCAGAGGGAGAACTTTTGTGGGTGCCTATAAGTTATGCATTAGATCTTCCCATGCAAGACTGGTTTAAAGAGAGGTTTCCGTTATTCTTTGAGGAAGGTACGTTTGAGATACAAAGAGTGTGGGATGATCATAAAAATAAGCAGATTGGAATTTCAGTGATAAAAACTTAGAGAATACGGGTAACCGTTTGTCGATAATTGTCTAAGTTTGTAGACTCGTGGATATAATCCTCAAATATGTGGATTGAGGAACAAAACTCGTGGATTGAACGTCATTTTTCGTGGATTCAAAGGCAAAACTTGTGGATTGCACCTCTAAGCACCTACCAAAGTGACTATCTGGCTACTTTCTTCGACTACAAAAAAGAAAAGGATGGCTCCCACAAGTGCCATCCTTCATTATTTATCTACTTTTATTTAATAATCTGCAGCTCTTTTGGATATTTCGTCAGTGTTTCGTGCCCATCTGCCGTTACATAGACGTCATCTTCAATACGTACACCGCCGACATCATCAACATAGATGCCTGGCTCGATCGTATACGTCATTCCTTCACGAAGCACGCCATCGTTGTTGTCACTCACGGACGGGAATTCATGTACATCGATTCCAAGGCCGTGTCCGATGCGATGCGGGAAGTGATCTCCGTATCCTGCTTCCGTGATGTGTTTTCGCGCGATCACGTCAAGGTCACCGATACGTGTTCCTGGCTTAGAAGCTGCTAACGCCTTTAATTGTGCCTGAAGCACAGTATCATAAATCTCGCGGCGCTTTTCATTCAGATCGCCAAACGCTACTGTACGCGTGATGTCCGAACAATAACCGTCAAGGACTACTCCTAGATCGAATAAAACAAAGTCGCCGTGCTGAAGTTTTCTCAAGCCTGGTTTACCATGAGGCTGTCCCGCTTTTTCACCGAATAGTACCATTGTAGAAAACGACATCGCACTTATGCCTTTTTGCTTCAATTCGTATTCGATTTTCGCAAGTACTTCCATCTCTGTTACACCCTCACGAAGTGCTGCAACTCCAACTTCAACCCCATAGTCAGCAAGTCTAGCTGCTTCACGCAACGTCTTTAACTCGCTTTCTTCTTTTATGAGACGAAGCTCGTTCATCAACTCTTCAGCTCCGACCAAGTTCGCACCATCAAACATACCAAGTAGCTTTTCGCCACGTGCGTATGGAAGTGTTTCTTTTTCAACGGCAATCGTTGATGCTGCAGTTACTCCACGGGTAGCTAAAGCTTCTTGTACCTTCGCCCAAGGATCTTCAGAATCGCTGTATCCAACAATCTCATACGTCCAGCCCGCGTCTTTAGCTTGCGAACGCTCCATGCCTGGACAGATCATGAATGGCTCTCCTTCTGCAAGTACAGCTACACCCAACACACGTTCATGCGGATCCGAATACAATCCTGATAGATAGAACACGTTTGCTGTCGTGTGAATGAACGCGAAAGTATGCCCTTCTTGCTTTAACCAGTTCTGTACCTTTTGAATACGTCCTTCGTTCATGTATATACCTCCAATAAAAGCCCGAGGGCTATAAATTAATCTCTCATACTCTATTGTAGAATAAACTCCTGCGAAAAAACAGAAGCACACATCGCAAGACGCAAATGTGTGCTTAAAATTTTAAAGCTTGAAAGAGGTTGATTTCCGTTTCAGGTGCTCGCTTTCCGGGGGGCGTGCGGTGAGCCACCTAGCGCTCTGCGCTGTTAGGTGTCTCACCTGTCCCGCTGATCCCCTAGGAGTCTCGCACCTTGCACTCCAATCAACTTGCTAATGATGCCTTTTGTGAGTTTTAACCAAAAGCAACATTGCTTCTTTCAAAGAATTAAAACTGAACTTTTTCCTCAATAAAGCTTTTAAGATCTGCAATCTTCACGCGCGTTTGTTCCATCGTGTCACGGTCACGTACGGTTACCATGCCGTCTTCTTTGGAATCAAAGTCATACGTGATACAGAAAGGTGTACCAACTTCATCTTGACGACGGTAACGTTTACCGATCGATCCTGTTTCGTCATAGTCCACATTGAAATCTTTCGCAAGTGAGCTAAACACTTCTGTTGCTTCTTCAGATAGCTTCTTAGATAGTGGCAAGATCGCTGCTTTATAAGGAGCTAGTGCAGGGTGCAGGTGCATAACCGTTCTTGAAGTACCATCTTCAAGCTGCTCATCTTCGTACGCATCAATCAAGAACGCCAACGTTACGCGGTCAGCACCTAGAGATGGCTCGATGCAATAAGGAACATAACGCTCGTTTGTTTCTTGATCGATATAGTTGAAATCTTCACCTGAGAATTCCATATGACGCTTCAAATCGAAATCCGTACGAGATGCAACACCCCAAAGCTCTCCCCAACCGAACGGGAACTTGTATTCAAAGTCAGTTGTTGCATTGGAGTAGTGAGAAAGCTCATCTTCGTTATGGTCGCGAAGACGAAGGTTTTCTGACGCCATACCCAATGATTTCAGCCAGTTTTCAGCTGTATCTTTCCAATAGTTGAACCATTCGATCTCACTTCCTGGCTTACAGAAGAACTCAAGCTCCATCTGTTCGAACTCACGTGTACGGAACGTGAAGTTACCAGGTGTGATCTCGTTACGGAAGCTCTTACCGATCTGCGCGATACCGAACGGTAATTTTTTACGCATCGTACGTTGAACATTTTTAAAGTTAACGAAGATTCCTTGCGCTGTTTCTGGACGCATGTAGATTTCGTTTGAACTTGATTCCGTCACACCTTGGTGTGTTTTGAACATTAAGTTGAACTGACGGATGCTTGTGAAGTCATGGCTTCCGCACTCAGGACAAGCGATGTTGTATTCTTTCACTAACTCTTCCATCTTCTCGAAAGGAAGACCGTCTACGATAATTTCTTTTCCATCTTGATCAGCAGCGTCTTCAATCAATTTATCAGCACGGTGACGCGCTTTACAGTTCTTACAGTCCATCATCGGATCGTTGAAGTTTCCGATGTGGCCAGATGCTTCCCACGTACGAGGGTTCATCAGGATCGCTGCATCAAGACCTACGTTGTAAGGTGATTCTTGGACGAACTTTTTCCACCAAGCTTTTTTTACGTTGTTTTTCAACTCAACACCTAGCGGGCCGTAATCCCACGTGTTTGCAAGACCTCCGTAAATTTCAGATCCCGGAAATACAAAACCGCGGTGTTTCGCATGATTTGTGATGGTTTCCATGTTTTTTGTCATTGTTATTCCTCCCATTTAGGTTTTGCCTTATGGGTCGGCCGTTTTTTTTAAAAAAAATAAAAAACTCCCGTCCCAAGGCGCTATGCCCAGGGACGAGAGTTGTATCTCCCGCGGTTCCACCCTAGTTGATCCGTATGTAAAGAACGAATCCTCTTTTCAAAAAGCAACTCCGGATTGCCGTTTCACTAATGTCTCTTACCGGGCTCTCACCATCCCCAGCTCGCTAAAAAGAGTGTACATTTAGCTACTATTCATCCTTCACAGCTGCATATCATCTTTTATAATAAAATAATATTACCAAAAAACAAAAACATTAGTCAAAAGATTTTCCTATTATATGCAGTTATTGTTTATTTTGTGCAAGCTCTTTTTCAATTTGCTCTAAAGTAGGCAGTGCGGTCATTGCTCCTTTAACAGAAACTGCAAGTGCTCCAGAAACGCTTCCGAACAACGCCATATCGCTCGCTTCATCAAGTGTCAGGTCATGAAGTGAGCCCTCATATTCATTCAGTTGATGCAGAACTCCCGCAACATAAGCGTCTCCTGCTCCGGTCGTATCTACCGAAGAGACACGCTTTGCCGGGATATACTCTCCACCCTCTTTCGTGACCACGTAACTCCCGTCATCGCCGAGTGTGATGAACAGTAAGGGAATATCATATTCTTGCAGCACTTTAATGCCTTCTTCGACCTTTTTTAAACCTGTGATAAATTCAAGCTCTTCTTCAGAGATCTTAACAATGTCAGCGTGCTGCAGCATCGAGAGAATCGTCTCACGCGCTTGTGCAGGTGTCTTCCAGAGCGACAACCGCAAGTTCGGATCGTACGAAACCCACATGCCGTTCTCTTTTGCGAGTCTTACCGCTTTTTCAGTAGCGCTTTTAGAAGGCTCACCGATTAAAGAGATCGAACCAAAATGAAGAATCTTATGCTCTTTAAAGAGACTAGGCTGTACATCCTTTTCTTCTAAGAAGCGGTCTGCGCTCGGGTTGATATAAAAGTCGAACGATCTCTCACCGTTCTGATCAAGCGTTACAAAGACAGCGCCTGTTCTCACTTCTTCCGTCTTGTACACATGAAACGCATTTACGCCATAGCTCTTTAAAGTATCGATCATGAACGATCCTAGAACATCGTCCCCAACTTTTCCTAAAAAAGTAGACGCTGACCCTAATCGAGCAACTCCAACTGCTACATTGGCAGGTGCTCCACCAGGACTTTTCTGGTATGTTGTGTTCGTTTCATCCGTTGGAATAAAATCAACAAGTGCTTCTCCTAAAGAAATGACGCCTTTTTTCATCGTAGCCTCCCCCTTTTTATTGGAAAAAAATCAGGCATGGTTAGCCTGATTTCCTGATTTATTTCATTTTAACCTGCAATAATGACGTTTCACCTTTTGTCGCTTCAGACGCTGCACGCTTGTCTAAAGATTCTACCGCATCACCGTTTGTGATCACGATTGGTGTCACCGTGCTAGCCGCTTTTTCTTTAATCAAGTCCAGGTCAAAGCTTAAAAGCTTGTCTCCCGCTTTTACTTTATCTCCAACGTTCACATGACCCTCGAAACCTTCACCGTTCATGCTAACCGTTTCAAGACCAACATGAATAAGGATTTCTGCGCCAGCTTCTGATTGAATGCCGATCGCATGCTTTGTGTGGAAGAACTGAACGATTTCTCCATCAACTGGAGAGACTACAACACCTTCTGTTGGTTCTATCGCAATCCCATCGCCCATCATCTTCTGAGCGAACGTCGGATCTGGCACCTCTTCAATGTTTACGATTTTTCCTGTTAATGGAGCGATTAGTGTTTCTTCTTTTTTAACTTCTTTTTTTCCAAATAGTTTATTGAACATAATTTTTCACTCACCTTTCAGTTTGCTTTACTTTTATAATTTACACCTGTCTGAACGCTTTAAAACATTCCAGCTCTATTTGGGCATTTTTCTGGAGTAGTTTCTTGTAAGTTGTTGATTTCCGTTTCAGATGCTCGCTTTCCGTGGGGCAGGCGGTGAGCCACATTCGTACGTTTTACTTTTAAGTGTCTCACCTGCCCGCCTGTCCCACAGGAGTCTCGCATCTTACACTACAATCAATTTGTCAAAGATGACTAAAATAGCCCCAACAAAAATTTCATTCTGACTAAATACAAAGAAAGACCAAAGAGCAAGAAACAAGTTCAATGCTCTTCAGGTCCTATTAAACAGGGTAAACTTTCCCTATAAAAGTAATGCAGTGCTTATCTGGTTGTCAACGAGAAAGGCTCTATTACTGATATAGCGCGTTGGACAATAAGCGGAACAGATAATCCGTGTGATCACGGAATCCTGCTTCGAGTCCGATCAACGTAACGTCTTTTTGTGCTTCTTCCACAATCACGGCTTGGCCAGCTGCTTGTTGATTATTTTTCCAGTGTCCCGCAACAAAAAAGTCACCTTCTCCTAACGTGGCGATAGCTTTTGAGTTTCCTAACTCCGTAAACCAAACTGGTCGATAAACAAATCCGAGATCTGCCTCTTTATAGCCAGCTGTCACTTCATCTTTTTCATAGTTCACATTGACAATTCCGTTGCTGTTGGAGCCGCCCGTATATACTTTTATCGTTGTTAATCCAAGCTGACTTGAAGCTTTAGCACCACCAGCGCCTACCGAAATGTATTTTCCGCCATTATTGATAAATGTTTGTACGTTATTTTTAAAATTGTCATAAGCTTGCTTGCTGCCAATCACGAACGGCTTATTCGCTTCTCTTACATTCTCGTATTGAATCAAGGCATCCGTTCCGGCATACAGGAACGCATCGTAAGAAGATAGACCTTTCTCTGCCACTTCTTTCGGTGTCACTTCTGTAACAGAGAAACCGAGTCGTTCTAATGCGAGCTTCGTACCCGCATGACTTTGTGCTTTATTCATGCCACCATCTTTTAATACAGCTACATTCAATGTAGATAGCTTTTCTTTTTGTGCTGGAAGTTTTGCTGTTTGCAGCTTGATTCCGGATTCTTTTACCAGTTTTTTATTTATCGATGATAGGTTTTCGATATAGAAATTTCCTGCATCGTCTTTATAAACACGCTCACCTGTTTTCATAAGATCGTTCACTAGCTTTACCGCTTGGACAGAGCTGTTGGAAATTACATACGGCCCCTTCCCTTGTATCGATCCTTCATATTCAGCCTCTTTAACAGGCTTTGTTTTCGCATTCACTTTTTCATCTACTTCAATCGCTTCAAAGCCCCATAATTCTGGAAGACTCCAAGCTGAAATGTCGTACATCGCAGGCGTATCGTTCGTGATATCCTCACCATCCCACAGCATCGTGTTTGCGAGCCCAGCCTTCGCTTGGCTCATATTTACGATATACGTGCCAGCCGGATAGGTTTGTCCTTTTACTGAAAAAGGTTTAACGGCTTTTTCTACAGAAATATCATTTTCAATGAGGTGGTTCACCGCTTTTTCAGTAACTGTTGGATCTTTTTCATCGACGGGCAGTACATACGCATTCGGGAAGAATCCTTCCTCGTGATACGGATGATCAAAGTTGATGCCACGTTCAAAGATCTCAATTTGATCGGTAAGCATTCCTTGTTTGTTCTGAACAGCAAACTTCAAAGCTCCCATGACTGCATCGTTCGCCCATCTCACACCATCCCAGTTGTTTGTTGGTGCTTCTAACGTGTAGCCGTATGCCCCGTGGTACATTGCGTACATCGGTGTAAAGATCGGCGGATAATCATCCCAACCCGCACTGTCATCACGCTGAGGAATATAAGTACCTGTCATATTTTTATAGAGATCTGTTTCATAGTTTGCCTTATTACCAACAATCTCTGCTTCCATCGCTTTCGCTTGATCTAATGCCCATTTAGAGAACAGATCATATTCATAGTTCGGGTTATGAGGTGGTGTACATGGCTCGATCAACCCAGGTTTTCCATCATCACTGTTCACATAGCCGTGAAGATCTAAGAAGACCATCGGATTCCACTCTGTGATCAGATCAACGGTTTGTTTCGTTTCCTCTTGCGAAAGTGTGATGAAGTCACGGTTCAGATCGATTCCATTTCCGTTAAAACGAGTCCCGTCAACACGACCATCCGGATTCGCCACCACATTAAAGATAAGTATGTTGCTGTCTAGAATTGCTTTTGTTTCTTCGTCATTGTCATTAGCAAAACGATCGATCAGCTGAAGAACAGCATCAGACCCTATGTATTCCGTTCCGTGGATGGATCCATTGATCATCACGGGTACTTTAAAATCAGGATTTTCAGCGATCCAATCTTGTGCTTTCTGAGGATTTCTGAACATCTCCTTTCGTAGTTTCTTATAATGTCCATACTTGCCCTTATCCCCTGTATTAGAGATCGTGACCACGTACATCGGATATCCTTTAGATGAAACCCCTGTTTGTTCAAGTGTTACACGTTTACTTTCTCTCTCAATCTTCTTTAAAACTGAACCAATCTTTGAATATTTCACAAAATCATATTGCTCAGAGTTAAATGGACTTCCATCTGCCTCTTCGAAACTATTAACATTCGTCCACTTTTTTTGTGGTGCTTCTGCCGATACAGCAAATGGCATTGATGTCAGTAAACTCAAACTCATGACACCTGCTACCCAATGTTTTTTTAACATGTTGTTTCTCCCCTTCCTCTATCAAAAACAAAATAATTATACTTAAATATGAATATTAATACAATTACTTTTTAAAATTATTACACCAGAATTAGTATTCAATAGACTTCAGTTGATACCTCCACGAAAAATACAAAGAAATACAAATGAGTAAATATTCATGGTTCTTTATTCTTATAAAGAAGGATTCAATAAAAATTAGCGAGAGATAATGTTATAATTTGGATAACGAGTGAGGGGGGAATGCATGGATTTAAGTGAGGTTTCAAGAATAGCCATCGGCACACATCTAGGGGAAATGAATGATGAAGATTCACTTCTCTATCAACAATCTATAGAATATGCGCTGTTAAACGGCATCAACTTTATTGATACAGCACTCAATATCGAGGTATGCGCTCTGAGCGAGATGTTGGAAGTGTTTTATCGAAACTTGTTCGTAAGGATGAGCAGATCGACAGAAAGAACGTTTTCTTGTCTACAAAAGCCGGAATCATACCAGGTGATATTGATGCTCAACTTCGTCCTGACAAATACCTGCAGGAAGTTTTAGTGGAAAAAGAAATTCTTCAGCGCTCTGATTTACAGATCATCGACCATCACAGACACGTGATGGAGCCTTCTTTTTATGAATTTGCTATCCAGCAAAGTTTAAAACACATGCATGTAGATTACATCGACGTCCATTACATTCATAACCCTGAGGTCTCATTAATCGTTTTAGGTGAAGAAATCTTTTATCAGAAGCTCCAACAATTATTTTCGTTCTATGAACAACAAGTTGAAAGAGGTTTGATTCGTTATTACGGCTTAGCGGTCTGGTCAGCTTTTGCAGAGTCTCCTAACTCACCTGGTTACATCTCACTTGAGAAAGTGTTGGATATGGCACATTCTGTTGCAGGAAAATCCCATCATCTGCGTTTTATACAAGCTCCGTTAAACCATTCGAATCAGATCGCTGCAACCGATCTGAACCAGCAAGTGTATGGTAGATGGAGAACACTGCTTCAAGCTGCAGAAGAGTTAGGAATTCATGTTACAACAAGTGCTCCATTAGATTGTGGTAAGCTTACTGATCATCAACACGGACATGTAGATGAGCTGTTATCTTTTGTTTTAAAAACACCGGGTATTTTGTCAACGATGATCGGTATGCGAAAAATAGACACGGTAAAAAAGAATTTAAAACAATTGGCAAGGAACTAAGCTAGCTCAATGCATGAGCTGGCTTTTTCTGTTTTTACGGTACGTGTTTTTATAATTTGTTACACGTCCACCGGTAAATCGTGACTAACCACCTGAGATGTGTCTCGTTTCACCTATAAACGCTCTTATCCACCTGAAAAGGTGCATCTTTCACCTGAAACCTAATCAGCATCACCGCTAACTAATAAAACGACGTCATTCTGAACAGCTTCCCCGCGCAAATAAGCTTAAAAAGACCTGTTGGAAAAACTTTTATATATTTTTTAATCATTTTGACTTGTAAATGAAACCGTTTTATTTTACAATCACTAATGCAAACGATTGCACCAACATGCATATACAAATATGTAAGCGATTCAACTTTTTTTCGCAATCTACTGAATGCGATTTCAAAAAGACAACGAAAGATATATACTTTAAGGAGGAAATCGTTTTGAAACAACGTGGAAAACTCATTTCATTTGATTTCTGGCAAAAGCTAGGTAAAGCGCTTCTTGTAGTAGTAGCGGTAATGCCAGCTGCCGGTTTGATGATATCACTAGGTAAAGTTATTGCTATGTTCGGTGGCGACATGACATTAGTGCAAACGATTGCTCGTGTTATGGAAGACATCGGATGGGCGATCATTACAAATCTGCACATCTTATTTGCGGTAGCAATCGGTGGATCTTGGGCGAAGGAACGTGCGGGTGGTGCATTTGCAGCCGTAATCGCGTTCATTCTGATCAACCGTATCACAGGAGCGATCTTCGGCGTTAACAGCGCGATGATGCTTGAAGAAGGCGCAAAAGTAAAATCACTTTTTGGCAGCGAACTCGTTGTTGGTGATTATTTCACATCTATTCTAGGTGCTCCTGCTCTAAACATGGGAGTGTTCGTCGGAATCATTTCCGGTTTCCTAGGGGCTGTATTGTTCAACAAGTACTACAACTACAACAAGCTTCCAAATGCATTAGCATTCTTTAACGGAAAACGTTTTGTACCATTCGCTGTTATTTTATGGTCAGTGGTTACAGCTTTACTACTAGCTTTAATTTGGCCGTTTATCCAGTCTCTACTTAATGACTTTGGTAAATGGATTGCAACATCTCGTAATACGGCTCCAGTAATCGCTCCATTCGTGTTCGGTACACTAGAGCGACTATTGTTACCATTTGGTCTTCACCACATGTTAACGGTGCCGATCAACTATACGGAGCTCGGCGGAACGTATCAAATCATGACTGGTTCAGGAGCAGGATCTTCTGTAGCTGGACAAGATCCACTATGGTTGGCTTGGATCAACGACCTTAACAACTTCTTAGCTGCTGGAGATACAAAAGCGTATCAAGCACTTTTAAATGATGTAGTACCAGCTCGTTTTAAAATGGGACAAGTTGTTCTTTCAACGGCATCTCTTGTAGCGATCGCTCTTGCGATGTACATGAACGTTGATAAAGACAAGCGTAAAAAGTACAAGTCTATGTTCTTATCTGCAGCTCTAGCTGTATTCTTAACAGGTGTAACTGAGCCGATCGAATTCATGTTCATGTTTGCTGCTCCACTTCTTTATGTAGTGTATGCGATCACGACTGGACTTGCGTTCGCAGTAGCGGATCTTATCCACGTACGTGTTCACGCATTTGGTTTTATCGAGCTTCTTACTCGTACACCATTGCTTGTAAAAGCAGGATTAACACGTGACTTAATCAACTTTGCAGTAACGTGTATCGTATTCTTTGGATTAAACTTCTCGATCTTCTATGTATTGATCAAAAAGTTCAACCTGCCTACTCCAGGTCGTGCAGGTAACTATATTGAAACAACAGAAGCTGATGCTGCACCTGCTAAAAACGAAGCAGCAGCAGGATCAGACAACTCTCAAGCTTCAGCGATCATCACGCTTTTAGGTGGAGCTGACAACATTGAAGACGTTGACGCTTGTATGACTCGCCTTCGTGTAACCGTTAAAGACACAACGGGTGTTGGTACGGAAAAAGAATGGAAAGAGAACGGCGCACTAGGTCTGATCATCAAAGATAAAGGTGTTCAAGCGATTTACGGACCAAAAGCTGACGTATTAAAATCTGATATTCAAGATCGTTTGGGGATGTAATTCATGAAGCTATTAACGTTAAACGTTCATGCTTGGCAAGAAGAGAACCAGATGGAAAAATTAGAGATGCTTGCTCGCGATATCGCGAGCGAGCGTTATGATGTTATCGCACTTCAAGAGGTCATGCAGTCGATCGACTCTTCTCTTGTCAAAGACAATATCAAAAAAGATAATTATGCCCTTGTTCTTTTAGAGCTATTGAAGAAACTTGGCGTTGAAGATTATGACTTTGTATGGGACATGGCCCACTATGGCTATGTGACGTACGAAGAAGGATTGGCGATCATCAGCCGCCATCCGATTACTTCTCATGAAAGCTTTTTTGTTTCTGATCTACAAGATATGCACAACTGGAAAACACGCAAAATCGTAAAAGCAACCATCTCTTATGAAGGACAAGATATTCAATTCTTCTCCGGGCACTTTGGCTGGTGGGAAGATGACATCGAACCCTTTAAAGGTCAGTTCGATCGTTTGATGCAGTACATTCCTGAAGAAGGTCTTTCTTTTATCATGGGTGACTTAAACAACGATGCGAACGTTTGTGGCGAAGGCTTTGACTACGTAAAAGAAAAAGGGCTTTACGATACGTACGAACTGGCTGCAGAGAAAGATGACGGCCTAACAATTATCGGATCAATTGCTGGCTGGGATGATAATGAGGCTGGCCGCAGAATCGATTATATCTTAAGCAGCAAGCCTGTTGATGTGGTTCAATCATCTGTTCGTTTTAACGGAAAAGAAACACCAGTGGTCTCCGATCATGCAGGTGTGGCTGTGACGGTTAAGTTATAATCTTTGTTGTTCTTGAATGTGGTTGATTTCCGTTCCAGGTGCTCGCTTTCCGGGGGGCGTGCGGTGAGCCACCTAGCGCTTTGCACTGTTAGGTGTCTCACCTGTCCCGCTGATCCCCCAGGAGTCTCGCACCTTGCACTACTATCAACTTGTCAGTGAAGTGTGCTAGAAAACACCGCATGGAATCAAAATCTATAAAAGAAATAAAAAATCAAACAAACCATGGGGAGCCGTTTTGCGGTATCCCCTGGCGTGTTGTTAAAGAGAAAACATGGAGGTAACATTATGGAAAAAGTTTGGTGGAAAGAAGCCGTTGGCTATCAAATTTACCCTCGCAGCTTCCAAGATTCTAATGGAGACGGAATCGGCGATCTAAAAGGGATCATTCAACGCTTAGATTATATTAAAGACCTTGGTATCGACGTGATCTGGATCTGCCCAATGTACAAATCGCCAAATGACGATAATGGTTACGACATTTCCGATTATCAAGATATCATGGACGACTTTGGAACGATGGAAGACTTTGATCTTCTTATGGAAGAAGTTCATAAGCGTGATATGAAGCTGATCATTGACCTAGTTCTTAACCATACGAGTGACGAGCACCAATGGTTCATCGAGTCTCGTTCATCTAAAGAAAATCCGAAGCGCGATTGGTACATTTGGAGAGACGGTAAAGACGGCAAAGAGCCAAACAACTGGGAAAGTATTTTCTCCGGATCTGCATGGCAATATGACGAAAAAACAGATCAATATTACCTCCATGTTTTCTCAACTAAACAACCAGATGTGAACTGGGAGAACCCTGAAGTGCGTGAAGCTCTTTATGACACAGTTAACTGGTGGTTAGATAAAGGAATCGACGGTTTCCGTATCGATGCGATCAGTCATATTAAAAAGCGCGATGGCTTCCCTGATATGCCGAACCCGAAGAACGAAAAGTACGTGTCTTCCTTCGACATGCATATGAACCAAAAAGGCATTCATACGTTTTTACAAGAGTTCAAAGACCGCACGTATGCAAACTATGATGTCATGACGGTTGGTGAAGCGAACGGCGTTAAGATTGACGAAGCGGATCTTTGGGTAGGAAAAGAAAATGGAAAGATGGACATGATCTTCCAATTCGAACACCTCGGCCTTTGGGATGCGGAAACAAATCCAGAAGTAGATATCGTTGAACTGAAAAAAGTGTTAACACGCTGGCAGAAGGGTCTTGAAAAAGAAGGCTGGAACGCTCTATTCATCGAAAATCATGACAAGCCTCGCGTTGTTTCCACTTGGGGCAATGATGGTGAGTTTTGGTATGAAAGTGCAACAAGCTTCGGTGCGATGTATTTCTTGATGCAAGGAACACCGTTCATCTATCAAGGTCAGGAGATTGGTATGACGAACGTACAGTTTGACTCAATCGAAGACTATGATGATGTCGCTGACAAAAACCGTTACCGCATCAAGCGCGAAGAAGGCGTTTCACACGAAGATATCATGTCTGTGATCTGGGCATCTTCTCGGGACAACAGCCGTACTCCGATGCAATGGAACAGTGATGAAAACGCTGGATTCACAACGGGTACGCCTTGGATGAAAGTAAATCCAAATTTCACAGAAATCAACGTCGAGAAGCAAGAACAAGACGAGCATTCGATCTTAAGCTTTTATAAGAAAATGATTGCATTAAAGAAAAAGAACGAAGTCTTCACGTACGGTGTGTATGATCTGATCCTTGAAGAAGATGAGCAGATCTATGCGTACACTCGTACACTTGGAGAGGAAAAAATCGTTGTAATCACGAACCTTTCTAAGACGGAAGCGAAGTTCGAAACGAAATTGAAGTTGAACGCTAAAGATCTGTTATTAGCAAATAAAGAAGTTGCAGCTCATGACGATGTAACAAGCGTGACATTACAATCTTATGAAGCGCGCGTATATCGCGTGAAAGCGTAACAAACAAAAGCGTGCTATCCGATTAAGGAGAGCACGCTTTTTTAATGTGGCAGTCTTTTTTCAAACCGAATAAAGGAATACAGTCGCAGAAGTACAATCAACGTACCCACAATCGTTAAAACAGGCGATATATTCGTGAATAGAGGTAACCACGCTAAAATAAACGCAACAAGCGCTGTAAAATTTCCTGAAAATCCATTGATCGGCTGAGTTCCTACAAGCCCCGCCCCTCTTAAGGAATTTTCGTAACACGATCTATGGTACGGTCGCAACTTAAAAAAGGCCCACACCGTACGCAACTCGTCTCTTTGTTTGATCGGCATCAAACAGCTATCACAGTTTAGTTCTTTTTTCATCATTTCTTCTCCTTCAGCAGCAAATCACTCTCCCTCCATTCTACCAATCCTTTAATCAATCCTATAGCTTTTTTAAAAGGACTTTTCGCGATGAAAGGAGAATTTTAACGTGAGGAGTGATGCTATGATAAAAAAGGTAAGATTGAAGCCCATTTATATGAACAAAATCCAGCTCTTGATGAGCCGTTTAGAGGACGCTCTTGTTAAACAGAGTCTTGAAATAGAACTGAGTAAGATGACAGCCGGCTTTCGCGGTGAAGACTCTATCAACTATTTTTTAAACATGCTTCCGAACAAGAAAGAATGCCACGTACTGCACGACCTCCGAATTCCCCATGAATCTACTTTTTTTCAAATCGACACGCTCATCCTTAACCACGCGTACATTCTTATTATTGAAGTGAAGAACATCTCCGGAAACCTTTTCTTCGATCATACCTTCAATCAACTATTACGTACCAAAAACGGTATAGAAGAACCCTTCCAAGATCCTATCGCACAAGTTGAACGCCAAAAATACCAGCTTGAACATTGGCTGAGTAAAAATAAGTTTCCCTCAGTTCCAATCGAGACTCTTGTGGTTATGACTCATTCCCAATCTGTCTTGAAGACGAACGACATGTCGAGTCGCATATCGAAAAAAGTGATTCATAGCGTTCAACTGCTAGACCGTATTCGGCACCTTCAACGGAAATATAAACAACATGTCATAGTTTCGGGAGATGTAATGAATAAGATCACCCGGCGATTAATCAAGGAACACACCCCACGGGATGTCGATGTAATGGAGCGTTATAAGATTAGTAAGGAGATGATTATAAAAGGGGTGCAATGTGAGGGGTGTTTGGGTTTTGAGATGATAAAAGGGCACGGATCTTGGAGATGCTCAAAATGTGGTCACACTAGCAAGAAAGCGCACATAAAAGCGTTAAAAGATTACAGTATGCTGTATCATTCTACTATCAATAATCAACAAGCAAGGGATTTTCTATTAGTTAACTCAATCTCAATTGCTTCTAAGCTCCTCGTTTCCATGAACTTACCGTATACCGGCACATTTAAAGATAGAAAGTACGACCTGCGGACATTGTTGGATGTAGAAAGTTAGATTTACTGTCCAGTTTTGAGTAAATACTGTCCAGTTAACTTAATTTACTGTCCACTTTTTGAGAAATACTGTCCACTTTCCTGAATTTACTGTCCACTTCTGAAAAAATACTGTCCACTTGCACCTTCTGCTCGGACCACACATAACAAACAAAAAAACACCCAAATTAATGGATGCTTTTCGACGTGCGGCTCACTGATTTACGTTCCCGCTTCTTCTCTTCCACAGTTTCAGTCTCATTCATCCCATAACCAAGCGAAGGATACAAGTTACCCGGTGCTGGATCTACAAACTGAGTCTGATTAAAGTACACGTGCGGTGTCTTCCATAGTGCAACAAGTGCTTTCCAGTGCGGCATCTCGTGATAGCGCTCTGGCCACATCTCTTTAATATGCTTTTTCACGAGCGGGTAATATTTTGGACTCATACCAGGGAACAGATGATGCTCCGTATGGTAAGAGAAGTTAAAATGAATCACATCGATCCATTTTGGAACTGTAACCGTTAAGCTGTTCGCTAACGGATCGTTCACGTCTGTCATTGGGTTCAAGCGGTGGTTAGTTGAGATATAGCTCATTACGATCGCGTTGGCGATCAATAACGGCAGCAATACCGCAAAGAACCATTTAACCGGTCCAAGCCACGCCAGCAAGCCTAGCCACATCGCCCACGGCAATAACAACTGAATCCACACAGAAGGACGTTTGCTCGGTTTGAACTCCGTAATAAATCGTTTGAACATGAAAAGTCCGTGAAGCGTAAACGAGACAGACAAGAAAGCAAAGCTTACGATCGAACGCATCCACATCGGAAGCTTGTACACTTTTTGAAGCAATGGTTTGTGAGACAAGTTCTCTAACGTTGGCCACGCATCCGGGTCTTTCCCGTCGTGCTGTGTATGAACGTGATGCGTCGTATTGTGCCACTTTCGCCAGAGCTTCGGTCCAACACTTAACGGCCAGAAAGCTACTGCTCCTAAAAAGTCACGAAGCCACGGCTTTCGAATAACTGTGCCGTGCAGAATCTCATGGCCTAAGAAGCCCATGCCTGCGAAACACGTTCCTAATATTACGGCGATTCCAATGCCTAACCAAGGGTGAAGATTATTCAATAACCCGATAACTAAAATACCGGCGATTGCGATCAATAGATAGACAAGCCCACCCCATAATCTTGAAGGCACTGGCTTAAAGGCTTCTTTAGGCAGCTTTGGAGCGATCTTTGCTGCATACCAGCCAAACGATTGTAGATCCTTCATTTGCTCAACTCCTCTAATCTGACTCTTTCGAATTCTCGTACAATATAATCGTAACAAGGTTTGTTTTATGAAGCAACCGTTTTTGTTACCTGGTAATAATAGTTGGTATTATATACCCACAAAAAAGGAGCCATCCTGAAGGATAGCCCACTTTTTAAAGAAATAATCTTACATATATTCAAGTTTTAACACGTTTAACTTTTGATTCGTTTCTCGTTCGATAACCTGCAGCAAACGTCTGTCTTTCTGCGCTACAAACGTCACCGCGAGTCCTTTTCCTCCAGCACGTCCCGTTCTTCCGATTCGATGAATATAGCTTTCTGCATCAAGCGCGATGTCGTAATTAAAAACATGCGTGACTCCATCAACATCAAGCCCGCGTGCCGCCACATCCGTTGCTACAAGGTATTGGATCTCCCCTTCACGAAAGCGTCGCATCACGTCCTCTCGCTTCGCTTGAGAAAGATCGCCATGCAGTTCATCAGAGTTATAACCCATATTTTGCAGCGCTTCGTTCAACTTGCTGGCTCTTCTTTTCGTTCGGCAAAAAATAATCGCTAAATACGGACGCAGCAGTCTGATCGTTTGAACGAGATCGTTCTGCTTCCCTCGATCTGTTGTTTCCACGATTCGCTGACGAATTTCCTTTAACGTTATTTGCTTCGTTTTCACATGAATGTCTTGAGGGTCGTTTGTATACGTTTCAGCTAGCTTTTTCACTTCATCAGGCATCGTCGCGGAAAAAAGTAACGTTTGACGATCCTCAGGCACCTCATACATGATGTCTTCTATATCATCTAAAAATCCGATATGCAGCATCTGATCCGCTTCATCAAGCACGAACGTTGAAACATGAGATAAATCGATTGTCTCTCGTCGAATATGATCGAGCAGCCTTCCAGGTGTTGCGACAACAACATGTACCTTGCCCTCTAGCTTATGCATCTGCGCGATCACGTCCTGCCCACCGTAGACAGCAAGCACGTTGATCTCACCGAGAGCTTCTGTAAGTTTGCGTACTTCAGCTGTGATCTGGATGGCAAGCTCACGTGTTGGTGCGACGATCAACCCTTGAATCGCATCACGCTCAGCATCAACTTTTTGCAGAAGAGGAAGCACGAAAGCAAGTGTCTTTCCCGTACCCGTTTGAGCTTGTCCCACGACATCTTTACCTTCTAAGATGACAGGAATCGTTTCTTTTTGAATCGGTGTTGGTTCACCGATTCCGTTTTGAAGCAAAATCTCTATCAATTCATCATGAATCCCTAGTTCTTTAAAACCCATCTACTTTTTCCCCAGTTTCTTTACTTTTTCTGTACAGCTTTCCATCGCTGCTAACACCGCACCACGAAAGCGTTCTTGCTCAAGCGTTGCGACGGCGGCAATCGTTGCTCCACCTGGAGACGTTACTTGATCTTTTAACTCACCTGGATGTTTTCCTGTTTCAAGCACCATCTGCGCTGCTCCTAAAACCGCTTGTGCGGCTAAACGATAGGATTGATCGCGGGACAAGCCTTGAACGACGCCTCCGTCTGCCATCGCCTCAATCATCATGTACACGTAAGCTGGTGAAGAGCCGCTGATCGCAGGAATCGCATCCATCTGAGATTCTACGATTACCTCTACTTTACCGAAGCTGCCGAGCAACTCCTCAACAGTCTGTAGTTCGTCATCCGTTATCTCATCATTAACAGAAACAGCCGTCATACCTGCTCCGACAAGTGATGGTGTGTTTGGCATCGTCCGTACCACCTTTACCTGCTTCCCGAAAGCAACTTCAACGTCTTCTGTTGTAATTCCCGCTGCAATCGTTACGATGATCGCATCAGATTTTACAAATTCCTTTACCTCTTCAATCACTTCAAAATAGGAATATGGCGCAACCGCAAGAAACAGCACGTCAGCCGCTTTTGCAACGTCACTATTAGAAGAGAACGTGTGAATACCATATTGTTTCTCGACGTACAGGCGTGTCTTTTCCGTTCGCATGCTCGCGATAATCTGATCAGGACTGATCAAGCCTGAACTGATCATACCTCCTGCCATCGCTTGCGCCATCTTTCCAAACCCGATAAAACCTATTTTTTTCTCCATACTCTATGCACTTCTTTCTATCTTTTATAAAGGGAAATATCTACTTATACAGAATACACATACCGATAGCTTTACCTTTAGTAAACCACAAATACATAAGGTGTGTGAAATGGATGGAGAAGTTCACTCCTAAAGAATGGCATCGCAAACAAGCTGTAGACAATTTTAATAAAACGTGGGACTTGATCGAAAAAGAGAATCGGAAAAAAGAAGATGACCTAGAGATGATACACACCGCTCACGCCTCGCGCTTTCATTGGGGACAAATCGGAGAACCTCTCCACTTCGCACGTGGAGAATGGCAGCTCTCAAGAGTGTACGCGCTACTAAACATGAGCGAGTCCGCGCTTTTTCACGGGAAACACTCTCTCGAACTCTGTTTGGAGAACAACGTAACCGATTTTGATCTGGCTTTCGCGTATGAAGCTCTTGCACGTGCATATCTAGTAAAAAATGATGAAACCAGTATGGAAGAGTATTTTGCTCTAGCGCTACAAGCTTCTCAGCAGATTATGAAAAAAGAAGATAAAGAATATTTCATTTCCGAGCTGAACTCCATTAAACTAGGAAGTAGAACATAACGTACATAAGGAGGATTTTTGCTATGACAGATAAAATCGTAAATTACTTAAAAGAAAATCGTGACACGCATTTGCAAGAGTTAACAGACTGGCTCGCTGTTCCAAGTGTGAGTGCACTGCCTGAGCACAGAGAAGACGTTCGAAAAGGTGCAGAATGGATCGCAGATAGCCTGACAAATGCCGGTATGGAAAACGTAAAGATCTATGAAACAGACGGACACCCTGTTGTTTATGGAGACTGGTTAAAGGCAGAAGGCAAACCGACCGTACTGGTTTATGGCCATTACGATGTACAGCCTGTTGATCCGATCGAGCTATGGGAATCTCCTCCTTATGAAGCAACCATTCGCGATAACAAACTTTACGCGCGCGGAGCTTCAGATGACAAAGGCCAAACGTTCATGCACGTAAAGGTTTTACAAGCCATCCTTAAATTAGAAGGTACACTGCCTCTTAACTTCAAGTTCTGTATTGAAGGTGAAGAAGAGATCGGCAGTCCAAGTCTTCCAAAGTTTATTGAGGAAAATAAAGACTTGCTAGCAGCAGACGTTATCGTTATTTCGGATACAGGCATGCTAGATCGCGGAAAACCAGCAATCTGCTACGGCCTTCGTGGCATGTGTGCGATGCAAGTGGATGTTACGGGACCAAACAGTGATCTCCATTCCGGTCTATATGGTGGTGCTGTTCAGAACCCGCTGCACGCGATCACAGAGCTTCTTCAATCGTTCCGTGATGAAAACGGACGCATTTTAGTAGATGGCTTCTATGATAATGTACAAGAATTGACGGAAGAAGAAAGAGAAGCATTCCGCGCTCTTCCTCTAACAGAAGAGGCGCTTAAGAATCAGCTTGGCGTAACAGAGCTCACAGGTGAAGAAGGTTATTCTCACATCGAACGTACATGGGCCCGCCCAACATTAGAGTTAAACGGTGTATGGGGAGGCTTCCAAGGGGAAGGGATCAAGACCGTAATCCCTGCAAAAGCACACGCCAAGATCAGCTGCCGACTCGTACCGAACCAAGAACCAGATGAAATCATCGAAAAAGTAAAAGCACACATTGAAAAGCATAAACCTGCGGGCATTGATGTGAAGGTTACCCTTTTCGATAAAGGAGCTCCATACGTAACGCCGTTCGATCACCCAGCCATCCAAGCGGCTGCACGTTCTTATGAAAAAGTGTACGGTGTACCAACAGCATTCACACGTGGCGGCGGATCGATCCCAATCGTAGCAACGTTCGACCAAATGCTGAATATTCCCGTCGTATTAATGGGCTTCGGACTATCAACAGAAAACTTCCATGCACCAAACGAGCACTTCCACCTCGAAAACTTCGACAAAGGCATGGAAACACTAGCAGACTACTGGTTCGAACTCGAAAAATCCATCCAAAAAGAAACAACAACAAAATAAAACAGATGAAGCTGACAGGAAAGAAATCATGTCAGCTTTTTCTTTATATTTGGTATGTGTGGTTGCAAGGAAATTGTCCTTCAATTTTTTAACACCTTTGCAAGTTGATTGGAGTGTAGGGTGCGAGACTCCTGCGGGACAAGCGGTCAGGTGAGACCCTTAGGGCGCAAAGCGGCAAGGGGCTCACCGCCTGCCCCGCGGAAAGCGAAGCACGTGAAACGGAGATCAACTACTTCCAAAACAACCTGTTTATCCATATAACCATTTTTCCCCTTACAGTTTCCCCTGAGACCTTTTCGTTTTCACCACTCAATGTGATATAATCAACCAATCACAACAAAGAAACGGAGAGTATAAACATGCTTTCATTTGAAGATAAAATTGCTTTAATCGAAGAAAACTTCCCAGAGCTCGACATGCACGAAGTATCCCTTGGCCGCTTGAACTTCCACTTTGAAGAAAGTGTACAAGACAAAAAAATCGTCGTGTACCACCTTCACCCGAACGGAAACGGCTTCGTTTATGGTGGACACCTACCACAGAGCGTAAAAAACGATAAAGGCTATGTAAACATCCGAGACTACGAAGCAGAAGAACTCATTGCTCTGATCCAAGACTCCATGGAGTTCTTATCAAAAAAACACGGCTGGCAGCAGCCGAAGAAAGATCGTTCTGATGATGAAGAACGTAAAGAAGAACACTGGTACAGCCACAGCCACGAAGAGATTCGACTCGTAGGAGAAGATGGCATGTGGTTCATCTTTGATGAAGATGATGCACTAGAAGCTGCATTCGAAACATATGCAGAAGCAGAAGGTTATTTAAAAGAAGCAGATTTTAAAAAGAAAAAATAGAGGTGACGAAGATGGCTGAGGAGAAAAAGAAATTAAGCTTTCAAGAAATCGCGAAACAGCGATTAGCTGAAAAGAAAGCACAGCAATCAGGGGGAACATTCAGCAAGGGGCCAGTGAAAGTAGCCAACCAGCTTAAGAACCAACAAACCAAAAAAGCAAACAACCAAGCGCGGAGAACAGGTGTTTAATGCATCGTAAGCGAGCGAATATCACCCCTGGTCTTCCTGTGAACGTGATTTTAAAAGCAGATCAGCGTTCTGGTAAAAAAACAAAAGGTATCGTAAAAGATATCTTAACAAACTCACCTACTCATCCACACGGCATTAAGGTACGCCTTGAAGACGGTCAAGTTGGACGAGTCATTGACATTCTGAATGCATAAAACAAAAGCGGTCACCTCCTCGGGACCGTTTTTTCTGTACATGGAATACATTGGATATCCGTATACTAATTGATAGATTTTTTAAAGGAGTTCTCTTCATGAACATAGATGCTCTAAAAAAACGAATTGATGTTAGTACAAAAAGAATGCCAGCAGATGTTGTAATCAAGAACGGAAAAATTATTGATGTATTTAATCTTGAAATCATTGAAAGAGATATTGCGATCGTTGACGGCTATATTGCGGGTATAGGGCAATACGAAGGACATGAAACCATTGATGCATCAGGTAAATTTATTTCCCCTGCCTTCATCGACGGCCATGTTCACATCGAGTCGTCTATGGTGACACCAGCAGAGTTCAGCAAAGTGTTGCTCACCCATGGCGTTACAACCGTAATAACGGACCCTCATGAGATCGGTAACGTTTCAGGAGCTAAAGGTATCTCTTTTATGCTGGATCAATCTGAAGGGCTTCCTCTAGACGTTAGAGTGATGTTACCTTCATCTGTTCCTGCTACTCCTTTTGAGAATGCAGGGTCTGTCTTAAAAGCATCTGACCTAGAGCCCTTTTTAACTCATCCACGTGTTCTCGGTTTAGCGGAAGTGATGGATTTTCCTGCTGTTTTTAGAGGAGATGAGGATATGCTTCAAAAGATCGTTTCAGCAGCGGCTAAAAACGGCAAGATAGACGGTCATGCAGCAGGACTAGACGCTGATGGAATCAATGTCTATCGCTCTTCACTGATCACTACGGATCACGAATGCACGACGAAGGAAGAAGCACTGGAACGGATCTCTCGAGGGATGTATGTGCTAATACGTGAGGGATCTGTAGCAAAAAATTTAAAAGCGCTCATAAAAGCAGTAACGCCGAAAAACGCTCGCCGCTTTCTATTCTGTACAGACGATAAGCACCTGGATGATTTGGTAGCAGAAGGAAGCGTAGATCATAACGTGAGGCTCGCTATTCAAGAAGGTATGGATCCTTTACAAGCGATTCAACTCGCAACCTTGAACGCAGCCGAATGTTACGGCTTAAAAGAAAAAGGCGCAGTGGCACCCGGTTACAAAGCGGACGTTATCTTGCTTGATGATGTAAATTCTGTAGCCATTTCCAATGTTTTTGTAGGAGGAAAATTGGTCGCTCAGGACGGGAAGTACAAAGGTGCAGAATCTAGAAGTGCGCAGCCATCAGCCGCTTTAACACAGTCGGTAAACATGACGGCGATAGATTCCGAAAAGCTAGCGATTCCTATTACGAATGGTAAGCCCATGCATGTGATCGAAATCATCCCGAACCAAATAGTAACGAGAAAGAAGATATTAGCGGCAACAGCAGAAAACGGAAAGTTCACACCTTCTCACACGAACGATTTATTAAAAATGGCTGTGATCGAACGCCACAATAAGACTGAAAATATAGGACTCGGCGTCGTAAAAGGTCTACTTATCCAAAACGGCGCGATCGCTTCAACGGTTGCACATGATTCACATAATCTTGTTGTTTCCGGAACGAATGATGAGGATATGTTGGTCGCGATTGACGCAATCCGTGACATGCAAGGCGGCTATGTAATCGTGAAAAACGGAGCAGTGCTCGCGTCTGTACCGCTTCCCATTTCGGGGTTGATGTCAGATCGACCATTTACAGAAGTCAACGACCAAATCATTCATCTAAAAGAAAAGTTAAAGGAAATCGGATTTCACGGAGATTTTGATCCGTTCCTGACCCTATCCTTCTTAACTCTTCCTGTAATTCCAGAGATAAAGCTTACAGATCTTGGTCTCTTTGATTTCAAAACCTTTCAGCATATCTCTGTGCAGGCAGAATAAAGCGAATAAAGCGTTACACGAGTGAATGGTTGAAGGCATAGATAACAGCTTGCGTACGATCTTGTACATCCAGCTTACTTAAAATATTACTCACATGTACTTTGACCGTTTTTAAAGCGATGAACAGATCATCGGCAATTTCTTGATTCGTCTTTCCTTTCGTCATCAACAGAAGAATCTCCATCTCGCGCGCAGTCAGCTCTTCATGTGGCTCGCGCGTTTGTTTTTTACGCATCTTGCTCATCATCTTCCCCGTTACTTCCGGTTCAAGAACGGACTTCCCATGATACGTATCGCGAACAGCTTGAGCGATGTCACTCGCTTTTGACGTTTTTAACATATAACTCGACGCACCCGCCTCTAGTGCTGGATATACTTTCTCGTCATCAAGAAAACTCGTAACCACGATGATCTTTGCTTCTGGCCATGCCCCCGTGATCTCTCGTGTTGCTTCAATTCCATCCATCTCATCCATAACAAGATCCATGAGGATGATATCCGGTTTCAGTGCTAGCGCCTTCTCTATCGCAACTTTTCCGTTCTCCGCTTCATCTGTTACCTCGATATCAGGCTGCGCAGAAAGGTAAGCCGCAACCCCGATACGCACCATCTCATGATCATCCACTAATAATACTTTGATCATTGCCTTCATCCCCCGCTTTTAAAATAGGTACTTTTACTTCAAGCCGCGTTCCTTCGCCTGGCAAACTCACAATCTTCAGTGTTCCGCCAATTTCCGCTGCCCGTTCATGCATGTTCTGCAGGCCATAGGAACCTGTTTTTTCTTGATCCATCTTAAAGCCCACACCATCATCTTCAATGCGAAGGATAATCAGATCATCTCTTTGGACGAGCAAGATCTGCGCTTTATTTGCCTGTGCATGCCTTAAAATGTTCGACACCGATTCTTGTAGAATACGAAACAGGTGATCTTCGACTCCTTTAGCAAGAGGAATCGTTTCAATCTTCCATTTTAGTTCGATTGGAACCTTTTGCAGAAGCTCTTGTAAAAGCTCTTCCATCCCCTTCTGCAATGATTTTCCGTTTAATGCAGCAGGACGAAGGTGCAGAAGAAGTGCTCTCATCTCAAGCTGTGTTTGATGAATCGTTTCCTCTACAAGCTTTAACTGTTTGGATTCACGTGAGTCTTCTTCTCTTCGCGTTTCATTTACAGCAGACATGATCATGCTTGCAGCAAACAGCTGCTGCGAAACAGAGTCATGGAGTTCCCTCGCCAAACGATTTCTTTCTTGGGAAATAATCTCTTGAATCCGTTTCTCTTGATCCACCGCTTTTTCCGTAGCCATCTTCTGAGACTGACGAATCTTTTCCCCTAGTTGCTTCTGAATACCTTCCATCCGCTTCTTAATCGTTCGCAACTCAAGACTGCTGACTTCTTTCATGTCTACTTGCCTACCGTCTTCAATGGACTTCAACGTACGATTGATGGAGTTTAGTTGTTTGCGAGACGTGATGCCTGAATTTAAACCAAAGAAAGCGCCCATTATGAACACTAAAAAAGGCAAGATGAAAGCAACGGGGATATCAAGCAAGTGTTTTTGCAATAAAAAATCCCAGTTGTCGATCGGAAAAATCGTGTAAACTATAGTACCTATAAGAATTGCTACAGCAAATGCCGCTACGATCCCGGAGAACATATGACGTAAAACAGTACTCATACCCGTTTCACCTCCAGACTGCCGGCAAACATACTTGTAACAATTTTTATTTTTTTCTCAGCCTCTCCATACCCTTTTGTTCGGTAAAAAAGCGTTTGGTTGAAAAGCTTAGATTCACTTCGGTCAAAAATCCTTGAATTCCCCATAATCATAGAATGGCTGACTGCTGCCTCCATCTCGTAAGGAACATAGATCGTGATGTTCCCGATCGTACCACGGATCAGAATTACCGATTCCCCATCCGGTAAGATGGTCTGATTCAAGTCGATGATCGTATCACCAGGACCACATTGGATGTTAATATCGTTCCATTCATACACATGCTCTGGTGTTTGTTGTGTGCCAAGCAGAATGTTTTTTAACAGCGTTTCTTTTCTATATATATCATCTTGTGACCTAGTAGCATTCGGTACAAACTGAGGTGTAACAAAAACCGGGTTTTGTTTCGTTTGATAAAATTCATAGATCACATAGATGACGAATGCGACCAATAAGAGCTTAAAGGTGAACATGCTTAATACGTTCATGACTGCGATAAAAACACCGAGCCAGAACATGATCTTGCCGGAGCGCTTCGGCATTCGTTTTTTTCCAAAAAACAAGAGTGCAGCACTAAATAAGAGGGAAAATAAGATTCCTCCTCCGTTTAGAGTTGCTTCTAATAACACCAAGACAACCGCTATTAAAAGCCCCCAACTTATGAAATCACTTCTTTTCCGATTCAGCATCTGCACTCACTCACTTTCTGTCATAAACGAGGTAAAAGGCGCAGCAATTTGCGCCTTGTCTCTTATTTTATCGTATCACATACTGCCTCAAACGGTAGTAGATGATTCTTCCTTTTTCCAATCTTTTTCAAGTTTAGCCAGCTTCGCTTCCATCGAACTCGCATGGTAATCAGCGTTTACCTTCTGTTCAAGACGATCCATATAATGTTCTAGCTCATCAAAACGAAAAGCCGATTTTTTCATGGAATGAGACGGATCGATCACACGGTCCATCTTCTGGTGTGCACGTGCTACATTCTCACGCCCCATTAATTCCATACGTTTAATCTGCATATCTTTTAGCTTATGTTTCATCTGCTCATACTTTTGCTCAAGCTCTACAAGGTCCTTTTCTGCTTGAAGCGTAGACTCTTTTAAGTGGGCTGCACGTAATGCATGCTGTTCTTTTTCTTGGACTGCGAACTGATACAGCTCTTGTTCGTTCGCTTGCTGAGCGATTTCAGCTTGATGAGCACGTTTAGCTGCTCTTGCCTCGGCCTCTTCCATCTCACGTACGAACTGCTCTCTTAACAGCTGTTGACGTTCTACTAACTTATGGGCTTTGTTCACTTCTAACTCACACTGTCTTAAATATTGGTTCAGAAGGGATAACGGATTCTTATCCTCTTTTTGATCTAAAAGCTCATGTACATCTGCTGAGATTGAGTTTTTGATGCGTTCAAATAAATTCATAATGATTCGCTCCTTTTAACGTTTGTTTTTAGCTATTTTTAAGTTTTGCCCATTCTCTTTCAAAATTGGTGAAAGGGTCATTACTGTCGTTCTCCTCTAATACCGCTGATTGGTTCCATTTCTTATAGACCACGTAAAGAACATAGATCGCGACAGCGCCTAATATGGCAGGAAGGTTGCTAACGGATACACAGAGTCCTACTACCGATAGAGCACCCCACCAAAATTTCTTTCCTCCACTATGTGCAGCCATCGCCTTCTTAAATGCGTAATACATGACAGCCAGACCGATCCCAAGACCTACCATCGGGCCAAGATTTGCGATCAAAACGATTGCTGCAATTCCTCCAACTACAAGCAAGCCTAATTTTTTCATATTGGCTTCCTCCTTTCGTATCTTTAGCTTACCTTCCTCAGCATTTTCTCAAAACTGGCCGTAGCTGTATCTTTAGATAAGCCTCGAGGCTTAGTGGGGTCTGACCCCACACAAATACAAACACCCCACTTTGTACAAGCGGGGTGGACACTAACATTTACCTGCACGTTACTATCCCTTGAGACGAGTATGAATGATCAGACGGGTTTCCACTTCTTATTTTTCTGCATAGGCTGAAGAGATAAATTGTAAGGGGTGGGTAGTTTTGAAACATAATGATTGCGGAGATGGCTTTCAACCGTTTGTTAGCCCTAATCCGAAGACGACATTTAATCCAATTCAGATTTCACCAACCATTGATCAAAGTTCATTTTTAAGTCCTTTTACTAGCGTAATCGGTGATGTAAGAATCCAAGAGAACGTATATGTTGCACCACTCGTGAGTATTCGCGCAGATGAAGGAACACCATTTTATATCGGCTCTGATACGAACCTTCAAGATGGCGTCATTCTTCATGGATTAACGAATCAGTTCGTCAAAGTTGATGGCCGAAAGTATTCCATATATATCGACAATGAAGTCTCTGTCGCACATGGTGCTCTCGTTCATGGGCCGTGTTTTATCGGAGAAAAGGTATTCGTAGGCTTTAAAGCGATTGTATATAACGCAACAGTCGAAAAAGGAAGCTTTATTTCCTACAATGCAGTAGTGACGAACGGAGTGCGTATTCGAAAGAATCGGTTTGTCCCGCCTGGAGCTTATATCGATTCTCAAAAGAAAGCCGATGCACTTTCCCGAGTACCAACGGATGTAAAAGAGTTTGCACGTGGCGTACAGGTAGTCAACCAAGAGTTCCCGGCTGCTTATCATTTATTGTTCGGTGATAGTCGCTGCTCTTGCGGATTAGCTTATAACAATAACAGCAGTGAAGAAGAATCCGATTAATAATTGGAGTAAAAAAAGGTAAGCAGCGTAAGGTTAAACACACTTTAACCTCTCTACTTACCTTTTCTTTTTAAGAACGGTTATCCACTACAGGAGATTGACCTACTAAGAAATAATCCGGCTCAAAAGAACCTTTCTTCAGCTTTTCCTTCACCACTTGGGGATACAACACATACTCATTTAACTTTTCCAACGGGACCCACTTAAAGACAAGCCGATCTGCTTCTAACACAGTAAATTCCTCTCCATTATGAAGCGGCAACGCTTTATTTTCTGTGATTTTAAAATATAATCCAACTTCGTGAATCTCTTTTTCTGCATATGTAAAAAAGTTTTCAACTGTCCATAAGAAACCATCAACAGTCACGTTTACATCCAGTTCTTCTTTCATTTCACGCTTCAAACTTGTCTGCGCATCTTCACCAAGTTTCACCCGTCCTCCAGGCAATGACCAATTTGTTTCTGCTTTCGCTCGATGCATGAGAACTCGACCTTCTTTAATCATAACGGCAGCCACACGATAATTAAAAACTTGATGTTCCACATGAAACACTGCGTCCATTTTATCTTCCCCCTTCTAGTTAGCTCCTTATTTTACCACTTCGAGCATTTTCAGTGAAAGCCATTCCATTTACAGGTACACTAATAAAAAATACGTAAATAAGGAGCTTGAGAAAATGTCTGTATACGATTTTTCAGTTGAAACGATCAAAGGCGAGAAAACGAACCTAGACACTTACAAAGGCGATGTGCTCTTAATTGTAAATACAGCTAGTAAATGTGGCTTTACCCCTCAGTACAAAGGCCTTCAATCCATATATGAGAGCCATAAAGAGCAAGGATTATCTGTTCTTGGTTTTCCATGTAACCAATTCGGAGCTCAAGAACCCGGTTCAAGTGACGAGATCATGGAGTTCTGCGAGTTAAACTATGGCGTTAACTTCCCGATGTTCGCAAAAGTAGACGTAAACGGTGATGGAGCGCATCCTCTATTTAAATACTTAGCGGCAGAAGCTCCTGGAATTTTAGGATCTAAAGCGATCAAATGGAACTTCACTAAATTTTTAGTAGACCGAAACGGACAAGTTGTTAAACGCTTCGCACCAACGGACAAGCCCGAAACCATTGAAAAACATATACAAGAACTTTTATAGCATCTAAAAAAAGCTGTTCAGAGAAACGACTCTCTGAACAGCTTTTGTTTAAAACATAAGGTGTGCCATTCCCACTACAATCGGAAGTGAGATGAATGTACGCAAGAAAAAGATAATAACTAGTTCTTTAAAGTTAACAGGAATCTTTGAAGCTAGCAGCAATCCGCCAACTTCAGACATATAGATCAATTGGATGACTGACATTGCCGCAATTACGAAACGAGTCAGTTCACTCTCAATTCCTGCTCCGATGATAGAAGGAAGGAACATATCTGCAAATCCGATTACGATCGTCTGCGCTGCATCTGATGCATATGGTACTTGCAGGAACTCTAAGATCGGTACAAAAGGTGCTCCTAGGTATGTGAAGAAAGGTGTGAACTCTGCTACCATCAGTGCAGATGTTCCGATCGCCATTACGATTGGAACTACACCCATCCACATATCAAGAACGTTCTGAATGCCTTCTTTTACTAACGGTGCCGCTTTTTTATTTTGATCAGCGCGTTCAACCGCCTTTTTAAGACCAAATCTAAAAGGTGTGTCACCCTCTGGAATCACTTCATCCGCTACATTTTCTTTTGCGCCTTCATAATACGTATCAGGCTTTCTAGATAGTGGCGGGATGCGCGGGATAATAATCGCACACACGAGCCCAGCTAATACAACCGTCAAATAATACGGAACGATCATGTGAGCGAGATCGACTTGAGCAAGAACAACAATCGCGAACGTTATGGATACAACAGAAAACGTTGTACCAATTACAGCTGCTTCACGTTTCGTATAATAACCTTCTTCATACTGCTTGTTTGTCAAAAGAACGCCAATCGTTCCATCACCAAGCCATGATGCTAAACAGTCGATAGACGAACGTCCAGGCAGTTTAAAAACAGGTCGCATCACTTTTACGAGTAGAGCTCCACAAAGCTCTAATAAGCCGAAATTGAATAACAAAGGTAAGAACAGTCCGGCGAATAAGAATACGGAAAACAATACAGGAATTAAATCAAAGAGTAGAAGCTGTCCTGTATTTTCAGACCATACGGCTTCCGGCCCAAGCTTGAACAGAGTCATTACAGCAAAAACTAACCCTATTAAACGAATCAATTGCCATACGATATTTACATTAAACAAAGTGTTTAAAAATGGTTTATTGATAATAGCTTTCGGTTTGAAAAAGTATGTTCCTAAAGAACCTACGACCGTAATCGCTATGATAGCCGTCATGATTTTCGGAATGTACGCACCGATTCCATCCTGTAACATACCTGCTAAAATCGCTACAGGAATGGTAATTTCTCCATTATACGAGATGGGAATCATGAATAAAAATATACCGATCAAAGACGGAACAATAAATTTAATCAAACTTGAGAAATTCGTTCGCTTCATTTCATAATCCATTTGTTGCTTTGGTAAACCCATGATGTTATGCCTCTCTTTCTACGATGTAAAGCGCTTTCATACACTTTCCATTACAAAGTATATGTGTATTCTACAATTTTCGCAATATTGTAAGAAATGCTAGAATTCTTATAAAATACTAGTTTTTCTTTCCTTTTTTACTAAATCTCTAAACCTTTCTTGAGTTCAATAAGCTCGTCATCCCTTAAATAACGCCACTTTCCGACATCCAATGTATGAAGATGTATATTCATAATGCGTATACGCTCTAGCTTCTCCACTTCATACCCGAGCGTTTTACACATACGCCGAATCTGCCGGTTCAGTCCTTGCGTAAGTGTGATTCGGAAAACATACTTGCTTATGAGCTCTGTTTTCGCAGGTTTGGTTACTGAATCTAAAATGAAGACGCCTTGAGCCATTTTTTCAAGAAACAACTCGCTAACAGGTTGATCGACTGTCACTTCATATTCTTTCTCGTGCCCATAATCGGCCTGCGAGATTCGATTGGCTAACTCCCCGTCATTCGTTAATAAAATCAAACCTTGAGAAGCTTTATCTAACCTTCCAACAGCGAATACGCGCTCTGATAAATCGATATACGCTAGAATGTTTCCAGCAATCTCAGGATTAGATGTGGTCGTGACTCCCACTGGTTTATTAAAAGCGAGGTAGACCGCTGACGTTTTTTGAGGAATGACTTTCCCATCAATAAGGACAGTATCTGTCTCATGTACAAAACTATCTTTATTAGCGATCTCTCCATTTATAGAAATCCGGCCACTGTTCAATAGCCGATTCGTCTCTCTTCTAGAGCAAAAACCCGTTAAACTAATATATTTATGAATGTGCATGCTAATCCTCACTTCAACGTTGTGAATATGCACAACGATTTATAATTATAACTCCAAATGAATATAATTTCGATAGTTTTTATAAATATCCATTATTTTTCACTTCTCTATTCATACTACCATTTTTATTTAAAGCGTTTATGCATGCTTTTTTAGTGAAAAACTTTTCAACTCTCTCGCCGAACTTGTAGTATGGAGAAGTAAAGGGAGGTCGTTTAAAAATGGAACTCAGAGTATTATTAGAATCAGAATTCGAAAAATCCATTCAGCTTTCTCAATATGCTTTTCAGTACATCGTAAAGAAAGAAGATCTGCCAAAACGATATGAAATGATGAAGAGACAAGAGATCTGGGGAGAGTTTGAGAACAAAGAGCTTATCTCGAAGCTTCACATTCATTCTTTAGAAATCTCTATTGAAAATCAGCGTTTTTCGATGGGTGGGATCGCAGGTGTAGCCACTTGGCCAGAACATCGCCGAAAAGGATCGGTCACTCGTCTATTACAACAAGCACTTTTAAGAATGAAGGAAAATGGTCAAAGCATCAGCTTGCTTCACCCTTTTAACATTCAGTTTTATCGCCGTTTCGGATGGGAGCTAACAGCCTCCGTGAACAAATATACACTCAATAAAAGTGATCTCGTGCGATATAAAGATGTCCCTGGGACCATTTCCAGGTTAACGGAGAAAGATGGAAATGAGTTACTGAATACGGTTTACGAAGGTTGGTTCCGTACATACAATCATCTGCTTGTTCGTTCAGACTATTGGTGGAACTATCATGTGTTTACAGAAGGTTATAACCGAATCCTCTATAAAGATGAAAACGGGGAACCTAAGGGATACTTATGCTGCAAGGTCGCAGATAAATTGCTGGATGTTCAAGAGTTTATTTATGTAAGCGATGATGCACGTCGAGCTTTATGGAATTTTATCTGTCAGCACGATTCGATGGTAGACAAAGTGAAAATCATCGCACCATCCAATGATCAGCTTCCGTTTTTATTAAACAATCCACGAATCCACCAAGAGCACTATCCATACTTCATGGCACGTATTGTGGATGTAGAAAACTTTCTAAAGCAATATCCGTTTAAAAAGGTAGAAGGTTCACTTACACTATCCATTACAGACGAAAAAGCAGAATGGAACAACGGTACGTTCACAATCGATGCAAATGGCATCACGAGGGAATCAAAGACAGTAGCAGAAGCATTAGCTATGGATGTACAAACCCTGGCAGCAGCACTTCTAGGCTCACAAAAGCCCCAGTTTTTATTTACATGCGGAAAAATCAAAGGAAACCAAAAAGACGTAGAACGATTTGAAGAAATCATTACAAATAAGCCCGCAGCGTTTCTGGATTTCTTTTAATAGGTTACTGCTAAAAGTCAGTGGCTTATAGATGTTTTTTCTCATCTGTTGCATGTTGATTGTAGCGGAAGGTTGCCGACTCCTATGGGACGAGTGGACTGGTGGAGACTCCTAATGGCGCAAAGCGGCAGGAGGCTCACCGTTCGCCCCATGGAAAGCGTGCAACCTGGAGCGGAAATCAACTACTTTCAAGCACAGCCTTTTCAAAAGCCTTATCCACCATCGGATAAGGCTTATTTTAATTCAGCATGTTTCAGGGAAAACTGAGAGGGAAAAGGATAAATAGACCCTTTTTCTAAAATAGGAGGTATCCATTCATGAGCGACAAAACAGAGAAACAAAAGCAATCAGAAGACATCGCAGAGAAAAACTTTGAACTTGATAAGAAAAACAAATCTAAAACAGATAAGGAATTAGAAACCGTTCACGATCAGATCAACGATACATTTAACGAAGGTACCATTGATCAAAAAGAAAAAACCAAAAAAGAAAAAAAGGATTAATAACGAAAAAAGCCTCCCATTCGAGAGGCTTTTTTCTTATAAGGTTCTAAATGAGTCTGGAAACTGCTTCATGATGCCATTCGTTATTTCATCGGCAAACATCACCATATGGTTCTTATTCTTATCAAAGATCACAATCTCTCCTTCATAATCTTTTTTAAGCCTTGCAACTACTTCATCCGTGACATACTTCAAATGTGTGTAAAGCATATCTTTGACTTGTTGCTCTGACCAGTTCGGATTCGCCTTACTCATAATTTTGGCTATATCATCTGCGTTACGGTACCAATTTTTATTGATGATCGCCGCTTTTGCCGAATCTCCTTTTTTAACAGCATCCACCAACTGCCCTGCAATCACAATATGCTCTGTTAATAATTTTCCGAGTTCGTTCCCGGCTTTATCTCCATAATAGGGCTTGATTGAGTTACCAATATCGGTTTGATTCTGCAATAGCCTCTTTAACACAGCGTCTTGATCTTTGGCCCCTTCAGTAGCACTCACAATATAGCTTCTTGTCCAATAAACATGATCTTTCCACAGTCTTCTTTGCAACGAATACAGATCGATCGCGTTTTGGTTAAAACACGGTCCCTGCACTCTTTGTTTTGCTTTTGCTTCAGCTGTTAAGGATGGACCAAAAACCGGAAACACTATAGCAAGCACCATAATCATGGTTAGTATTTTTCTGTACATATGAAATCTCCTTTATGTTCGTTTTCATATGTAGTTTGTATCTTTGTCATCATTTCATTCCTAAGACAAAAAAAAAGAACAGTGAACACTTAGGCTCACTGTTCTTTCATCCCTAAACTTGACGGTTCCAATGGCGGTGTACGGAAATGGCTTCCGTAAAGTTACTTACGAAATCATCTTTTCCATCTTCACTAACAACACCAGGCTGTCCGGTCAGTTCTGCTTCAATCAGCCATTGCTGACCTTCATGAGTGCCACCAATCGGTTTGAAGTGCGCAAAGGCTTCGTTAACAAAGTGCAGAGCATTCTTCTTAAATGCAGCATCATCACTTCCACCTACGACGTAAATCGCGTCAAAGATGACAGACGTTGCGGTCAAGAACGTATGCATGACCTCTAGTTCTGATCCATCATCCGCTGTGCGTTTACCTAACTTATCACTAATACATTCACCCTGAATACCACTGTCTTTTAACGAGTTCAATATCTCTGCTACTTCGCCACTCACAGTAGACCCAACAATTACCCCTACTTTTCTTGTTTTAGGGCTTTTAACCGTATTTAGCTGGCTGAGAGCTGGTGAAGACTTCGTAACGGAAGAGTCTTCACCTTGAGGAGGGACTGCATCAATTGCTTCTGCAAAAGCAGTCGCAAGCTCCAAGCTCACGTTTCCAAACATATCTACGACTTGCTGTTGGACGGATTTACTCTTCACTTTACCGAGCTCGAAGCTAAAAGCATTCTTAAGATGCTGTTTTTCCGGTTCGCTCATACTGTTCCAGAAGAGAGTGGCTTGAGAGAAATGATCTTTAAAGCTCTCGCTTCTGCTTCTGATTTTTCTTCCATCTACTTTTTCTTGATAATGAACATATCCGCCTTCTGCTTCAGGAGTAGGTGACGGCGTGTTCGCTGCAAGTGAATTTTTATAATAGCTCACTTGTCCTCTATTGATCGTATGTCTTGAAATGCCGTCACGCTGATTGTTATGAAACGGACAAACCGGTCGATTGATCGGAAGTTCGTGGAAGTTTGGTCCTCCAAGACGAGATAGTTGTGTATCTGTATAGGAGAACAAGCGTCCTTGTAAAAGTGGATCGTTAGAAAAGTCGATTCCTGGTACAACATGTCCAGGATGGAACGCAACCTGCTCCGTTTCTGCGAACACATTATCAACGTTACGATTCAACGTCATCTTGCCGACAATTTTTACCGGCACATCCTCTTCTGGCCACAATTTCGTCGGATCAAGAATATCAAAATCAAAGTTAAATTCATCTTCTTCCGCAATGATTTGAAGTCCTAGCTCATATTCAGGGTAATCCCCATTTTCGATCGATTCCCAAAGATCTCTTCGGTGGAAATCCGGATCTTTCCCTGAAATCTTTTGTGCTTCATCCCACACGAGTGAATGTGTTCCTAAGACTGGCTTCCAGTGAAATTTAACAAAATGCGCTTTTCCTTCGTCATTCACAAGTCTGAACGTATGAACGCCGAACCCTTCCATCATACGAAAACTACGTGGAATCGCTCGGTCAGACATCGCCCACATCACCATATGTGCCGACTCTTGGTTGTTGGCTACAAAGTCCCAAAACGTATCATGCGCGCTTGCTGCTTGCGGCATCTCGTTATGAGGCTCTGGTTTTAACGCATGAACCAGATCAGGGAACTTGATCGCATCTTGAATAAAGAATACCGGAATATTGTTTCCAACAAGATCGTAGTTTCCTTCTTCCGTATAAAACTTAGTAGCAAAACCGCGCGCGTCACGCACTGTTTCAGCAGATCCACGTGAACCTGCTACGGTCGAAAAACGCACGAACGTTGGTGTTTTTTTAGAGGTGTCGTTTAAGAATTCCGCTTTTGTGTATTCTCCTAAAGAATCATATAATTCAAACTCTCCATGAGCTGCGAATCCACGAGCATGTACGATACGCTCAGGAATTCGTTCATGATCAAAGTGAGTCATTTTTTCCCGAAAATGAAAATCTTCCATAAGGGTTGGACCACGTTCTCCCGCTTTTAGTGAGAATTCGTCTTCAGCAACTTTTAACCCTTGATTGGTCGTTAACTTTTTGCCTTTGTCATCTGCACGATACTGTTCCAGCTGTTCATTCTTGCTGTTGCCGTTCACTTTGTTCTGATCGCTCATTTAACTAATCCTCTCTTTATGTATTTTCACATCATAGAGAGACCTTTCCCTACCTATGTTGGAAGCAAACTGATTTTTATAAAAGTCCTACGCCCTTAATAGTTACTGTTTCGTGTACCGAAACTGGTCGTAACATATACCTATATGGGTATTTAACTCGTTCAATCCAGAAGTTTTGGAACGCAATCCAGAAATTTCGGCTGTTTATCCACGAGATTAGTCACTCACTCCAAAAGTTTTAGTCTTTTATCCGCAAGTTTACAATCCTCGACAAATTACGCATCTTAATTTCTCTCACATACCCCGTAGATGAAAGCTCACTTTTATCAAAAAAAACGCAGCTGATAATTCAGCTGCGTTTTCGAGTTACTTATTCATATGTGCTAGGAAATCCCCAAGCAAATCTTCCATTTCTTGTTCGGGGCTTACTGATTCTTCTTTTTCTTCAGGCTCGTCTCGCTTTGCGCTGTCCCAATCAAATTGACTAAGATCATCATCGTCAAAGTCATCGGTTGAATGCTCGGTCTCAACTGGATTTTCATACTGATCCAATGAATCCTCGTCGCGCTCTACATCTTCCTGCAGATAAAGGGCTTGGTCTATATCAGTTGCGTTGCTGTTTAAAGCCGCCAGTAACGATGCTGTTCTTACAGGATTGGATATGAGCTGATACAAAATATTGCCTAACAAGGCCTCTGAATGTTCATGCTTCAACCAATCACGCTGCATCTTACTTAAATTTTTCGGCAACGGTATCGTAATCGTTTCTCGATCTCTTTGGATGTCTTGTCCAACACCTTGAAGAACATACTCTGAAATCTTGCTCGAAAAATTGCGCCTCTCCGTCTCTTTCAGCTTTTGAAGCTGTTTGATGACGTGATCTGGGGTGTCAGAGGGGATACGAAAAGCAATCGTTTTTCCTCTTGTAATCTCATTGGATGCTTTTTTGTCCATTTCATCACCCTTGTTTAAGCTTTAACGGCTTTTTTGTCTTTATCCTCGCTCTTTTTCTCTTTTGGCGCAGTTCTTTTTAAGTGATCAGAGATCAGCTTATAATAAGCGTTTGCCATCATCCAGATGCTTTCTTTTTCATCTTCAAAAAAGTCGATGTTGTAGCCATCAAGGTTATTGTTTAACGTCTTAATATAATCTTTAAGTACCGCAGATCCTCCACCTACAAAATAGCAGATTTCAGTTTGCGAATTCTTTTGCCACACGTTGCGAAGAAGACGGTATTGCTTTTTCGCCAAGTCTACTAAAATGCGATCCGTAATATCGTGAACACTCGTACGGCTACCGCGAACCATGATGTGGTTTCGGTTCGTCTTTTTCGTAATGATATCTACTACATCACGTCGGCTGTCTAATTCCACGCCATGCTTAGAGCGTATTTCTTCTCTAATTTGTTCTAGCGCTTCAGAAACACCAAGATTAAAGCCTTGAGCTTTGTCATCATCAACGTTTCTATTCTTGATCACTGCGATATCTGTAGATAGACCGCCAATATCTTGAATTAGGATTGGTTTATCGATCAGATCTTTATTAATAATGTTCAGGTCGTTATCCATAACAAGGTTAATAAAAGCTGCGAATCCTTCAGGATAAACTTTTACTTCTTCAAACTTCAAGTTTACTTTAATCCCTTGATATTTAGGCGTTACTAAGAACTCTACTTGGTGAACTGATCCTAGTAGTTTTGAACGGTAACCCGCGTCCTTACCTTCTTTCACTTCGCGTAGAGGAAGTCCTGTACCTAAAATGTAGCTTGTATCAATCACATTGTTGTTTTTCGTAAATGTTTTAGCATTATCTTCATTTACAGCATCAAGAGCTAATGCAGCAAAAAGCATGATCAATGTTTGATCTTCTTCTGATTTACTGCTTCCTGGATCTAATTCAGTAGAGTTATCGCTCTTAGCAGCAAGCTGACCCACACGATAAATAACATTGTTTTCTTTTAGGGCAGGGGAGTGAACTCTAATATGTATGCCTTCTAAAGGATCTTTGCTGTCTAACTCCTCAATCCCGATAACAGGACGATCCTCAATATCTCTAGCAATTACGTTAGGGATGTTTAATTCATGTTCTAATGTACCGAAAATCCCTTTTAGTGAATCGTTACCTACATCAACTGCAGCAATTCTAGAATTACTCATGGGCGTACATCCTTTCTTTTTTCAAATCTATATTTTGTTGCTATATAAATAGATTAGAGGGTTAATTGAAATTAAACAATGCCTATTTTTCTTTTTAATACATTTGTAAACACGCAAACATTTTCTGTAAACTTGTAAACATCATTGCAAACAAACCACTTAATATGAAACAAACCCTTGTATATCAACATGTAAACAACTTTGCAAACTTGCAAACAAATAAGCAAACAATCGTAAACGTATTTGTAAACTTGTAAACAAAAATGTTTGCATCCAAAAAATAGGTCCTTAAAATGTCTCTCCCCTACTTCTCTTACATGTTGATTATATTATTTTAGATAGGGAAATCATGATTTATAATCTATCTTATAAAATTGAGGTGATCGTCTTGATGCTTTCATTAGATAAACAACATGATCCACTTACAAACAAAAACTTAATAAAACAAATGAGAAAGAAACATGCTCATACAGAATCTATTGATTTAAAAACTTCAGAGAATCTGTTTAAAGATTCGTCTAAAAAATATAGTGCACAGCAAAGAAATTCTCTTGAATGGATCAAATACGCGACAAAAAGCATGGTAATAAAAAAAGCTCCCTATTACGACGTTGATACCACGGATTGGGAAAAAGACGAGCAAGACAATATCTATCCAAGATGGATCTTAAAGCTAAATGGGCAGTACGAGATGCTTTATCGTTATATAAAAGAGGAAGTAAACGTAATTGACTATGGAGCTATTGGAGACGGAATAGCCGATAATACGGAGGCTTTTAGAAAAGCAATCGGTAAAGGAAGAGTCATCGTACGAATTCCAGAGGGGAAATTCGTAACAAAAGGCATTAAATTGCCTTCGTGGACGATACTTTTAGGGGAAGGAAAAGGGAAAACGACCCTACAACTGCATGATGATTGTCCTAAATCAGAATGGCTGATCACGAACAAGAATCACTTTAAAGGTAACCGAAACATAGCCGTAAAAGGAATGACTCTGGATTGGAACATTGAACGGCTAAATCCTGAAGAAAAATCAAGTGCAGGAAACAATCGATCAAGCTGTATGACCTTCGCAAACGTCACTTATGGATGGATGTTTGACCTAGAAGCTGTTAATCCAGGGCTGCACGGGTTTGATGTGTCTTCTTCGCTATATACTTACCTCGGGGACGGTACTCGTTCAAGAGGAGGAAGTAAATACATCTGGTTAGACAATCTCAATGGCTACGGCTTTGGGGATGATGGTATTACCACACACCACAGTGAGTATATCTTTATTTCGAATTCCCATATGTGTGACCCAAGCGGAAGGTCCCATAAGAAAGGATTTTCGAACTCTAATGGCATTGAAATCGATGACGGTTCTCATAATGTTTGGCTACTAAACAACTCAACAGCACGCTGCTTTGGGGGTGTTGAGATTAAAGCACATCATAACGCTTCTGCCGCTTCAAACGTACACATCTATGGTCACTTATCCGTAAATGATAACCGATCCTACAACTTTCGTCATATCGGCCATCATAAGGATATAGATCCTGAATCGAAAACAGCTCATCATATCTCTGCAACTAATCTCTTTAGCATCGCTCCTATTTATACTGAGCTCTATAAAGAATCAACACCTCGTAGCCTTGTGGTATCAGGATATAACCATGTTGTTATCAATGGTTTAACGGTACTCGGTGATCGGACATATAACTATGATGGACACCCGCTAATCGCCATTCAATATCGTGCTCACAACGTCATTCTGAACGATGTTGTCGTAAAAGATTTTACAACCTCTGGACCTGCAGTAAAAGTATACGGAGGACCGCATCGGGCCAATGATGTAACGCTAAAAGGCATTCGTTGCGATCACCATATTATTAAGGCGATAGATATTGCTTCAGACATCGAGAAAGCTGTAACTGATGAGATTGTTATTGAAAAAGAGACATCTAGCAGTACCTAGATGTCTCTTTCCCTTTGTTATAGCGCTTTTTCAAGTTGAATGTCTAATGGCTCTCTTTTGAAGATACACTCATTCACTTCTTCTGCTGGAGAGCACCCTACAGCGCGATAAAACGATTGTGATTCAATAGACGGATGCGCTGCAATATAGAGTTTCTTACCACCTAACCTCTTCGCTTCTTGGCAGCAAAGAGAAAAAAGCTTCTTCCCTATCCCCATACCCCGTATCTCATTTGTGACATGTAGGTATGGCAGCTCTACATATTGCGCTTCGGAACCAAAGCGTTCACTTTCAATATTCGCAAAGCCCACTAACTGCTTCTGTAGCCATGCTGCCACAACCACTCCCCCGCTGCTTACACATCTTCTTAACTCTGCGATGACCTGAATCTTCCTTTCAGGCGACCAGTCATCAATAAAATCATCATCCTTCAGTTTGAATGCTTTACCCTCAACAAACCATACTTGTTTTGTTACTTGATATCTATTGAATTCGTTTAAAAAATTATCCGTTAGTTCCATAACGCCTACTACCCTACACGTGACAAGGTTCTTCATTTAGATCCCTCACTTAGTGATCTTCCCTCTCGATAGAAAGACCTTCAATATGTCGCTTATTCATGGAATTGTTCTTTTTCCTATTTTCTTTTGATTCAAATACAATGTCCATATCATAATTGTCTGGATACAGCATTTTACTCTCAATTTGAAGTTTTAGGCGCTTTTTGTGAATGATATGTTTACTTTCTCCGACTAAAACACCTAGTTCCCCATGGTCGTTCTCCAGTTTATAAACGATTCCTGCAGCCTTTAAACTTGAAACAAACACGCGATCACCAATATGAAAACCTTTCCCTAATTGCTCTCCCGTTTCACTTGGTTTCTCCTGATGTTTTTTTACTTTCGACTGAGCTTTATTACGTAACTCATCTATTCTCCTGAAATCCTCTGTGGAAAACACAGATTCATCACCTTTATCCACATGTGGATAACTTTCTTTTCCTGTAATGAGTTGTGCACGGTGGATAATTTCATCGTCCATCCCCAATTTCTTTGCGATCGAGAAAGCCTGACTCTTCCCTGCTTTGCCTATAATTAAAGAATACGTTGGTTGAAGCGTCTCAAGGTTAAAATCCATCGATCCGTTTTCAAATCCAGGTGTAGCAGAAGCAAATTCTTTTATTTCACTATAATGAGTGGTTGCTAAAATCATACTTCCCTTGCTGTACAATCTTTCAAGAATAGCAACGGCAAGCCCCATTCCTTCAGAAGGATCCGTTCCCGCACCTAGTTCGTCTAAAATGACCAAATCCTGTGGTCCTGCATCTTTTAAAATGGAAATAATCGTTGTCATATGAGAAGAAAACGTACTTAAAGATTGTTCGATGCTTTGCCCGTCTCCGATATCGACAAAAACGTCTCTAAATACGGCAAATTCACTTCCTTCATCAACAGGTACGTGGAGCCCTGTTTGAACCATTAGAGTTAATAAACCAACTGTTTTGATAGCTACCGTCTTTCCACCCGTATTAGGTCCAGTGATGATGAGTGACTGATAGTTTTTGCCAAGATTAAAATGCAGTGGTACACATTTTTCACCGATTAGAGGATGTTTGCCGTTTACAATGTTTATTCTGTTCTCTTGATTTAACGCTACTGATTTCGCATCTAGCGTTCTGCTATACTTCGCTTTTGCAAAGATAAAATCGTAATGAATCATCGCTTCAATCGTAATGTGCAATTCCCTCTCATAACTCGCAACCATACCTGTTAGCACGCCTAGAATCATAGAGATCTCAATCTCTTCTTCCGCTCTAAGCATACTGATCTCGGTTTGAAGTTTACGAATATCATGAGGTTCAATATACACGGTAGCGCCACTTGAAGAACTATCGAGTATTTGACCGTCGATATTACGCTTGTATTTGCTCTTAACCGGAATAACATAACGACCATCTCTCATGGAAACGATCTGATCTTGCAGCATATCACGGTAAATAGAGGACTTCATCATGTTATCAAGCTTGGATTTAATTCTTTCTTCGACAACAGTGATCTTTTTTCTTACTTTCAACAAAGCTTTACTAGCATGGTCATCGACTCCACCGTTACGAATACACCGATAGATCTCCTCTTTTAAATCACTTAGGTCAAACATAGAGTACGCATAAGAAGAGACGCCGGGTCCTACAGAAGTTTTGTCTCTCATGAATCGCTGCATCCGGCTCACGTTTTCTAAAAGTCCAAATATTAATGTGAGTTGTTCGGGAGATAGATTCAATCCCTTCTTCTGTATCTCTAGAACTTGCTCCAAACCGTTTAAATTAGCGATTGGAACACTAGCACTCTTCTCAAGAATGTGTTTTGCCTCTGTCGTATCAAGCATCCATGATTGAATCACAGAAAGGTTTGAAGAAGGTTGAAGTTTTTCTATCTGTTCTTTTGTTACTCTATTTAATGCAAAAGACGCAAGTTGTTCTTTAATTTTGTTATATTCAAGCATGTTTATGGTTTGTGTATTCAATGGAACTACCTCCAAAATTTTTTTATGGCGAAAACAAGTGAATTAATGAATCGTTTATTATCCCCCCTCTTAACAGAGGCCAGGAACGTGCCAATAAAAAAAGACAGAAATGAACTTGTCATTTCTGCCTCATAGATAGACTTCACCCTTAAAAAATGCATAAAAAAATCGGCTCATAAGAAGAGTCCGCAGCATCAAGGGATTGAGTATGATGGCTTGTATCTGACCGCTGTTCTTAACTATTGGTGGCAAACAAAAGACATAGCAAATAAACCGGACAAGCCGTTTCATTTTTTCTTTTGTAGACCGATATCCAAATTGTTTTAGTTAAGAACGACAACGCTCACAAACACACCATCCCTTCCATTGAATTACCATCATCATATGTAATTGTTTTACAGTTGTCAACTTAATAAAAAGAGACCGGTTGAAAAACCGGTCTCTTTTCATTAGGCTGTTTTCGAATTCAATGCTGCTTTTGAAATATATAATTGGACAGATTAATCTTCGAATCAGACAGATTACCGTCACCATCAACAAAACTACCTCTACATAGGAGCATATGGGTAGCGTGCAAACCCCTCAAAGTGTGCTTACTGTCCGCTTTTTAGAAAATACTGTCCACTTTTTGAGTTTTACTGTCCACTTTCGATGAAATACTGTCCACTTTTACACATTTACTGTCGACTTCGCCATTTTTACTGTCCACTTCCATTCACCACGCACTTTTAGGAGTAAACAGCTTTCCATTAAGACTTAATCGATTGATTCTTATCCTTCTTAATCTGTTTACTTCTCAACTGGCCGCAGGCTGCATCGATATCTGTACCATGCTCTTGACGAATCTTACAATTGATTCCGTTCTTCTTGAGCGTATCGTAAAACGCTAGAACCGATTCTTGGTCACTTCGCTGATACTGGCTATGCTCATCTACTGGATTATATGGAATTAAGCTAATATATGTTTTTTTCTTTTTATCTTGGAAAAGAGCTGCAAGTTCTACCGCTTCTTCAACATGATCATTTACATCTTTTAATAAAATATATTCAATCGTAATTCTTCGATTTGTTTTCTCGATATAATAGTTGATCGCATCCATCAACTTTTCGACAGGGAAAGCTCGGTTGATCTTCATAATTTTTGTACGCAGTTCATTGTTCGGTGCGTGAAGGGATAAAGCAAGATTTACCGGGATATTCACATCTGCAAACTCGTACATTTTGTTGACGATACCGCTTGTAGAAACAGTAATGTGTCGTGATCCGATCGCTAGACCTTTTTGATCGATCATGATTTTAAGAAAATCAATCATGTTCTCAAAGTTATCGAAAGGCTCACCAATTCCCATAACAACGATATGACTTACCTTTTCTCCTTCACCTACAGCGTCTAAATGATGCTGCACATTCATAATCTGTTCTACAATTTCCCCACTCGATAGATCACGTGTTTTCGTTAACAGACCACTTGCGCAGAAACTGCAACCGATGTTACACCCAACTTGAGTGGTTACACATACAGATAAACCGTATTTATGTCTCATCAGTACGGTTTCAATTAAGTTGCCATCATTCAATTTAAACAGAAATTTAACCGTCCCATCAGAAGCTTCCTGCTTAACGTGCTCCCGAAGCGTTTGAATCGTAAAGTTTTCGGTTAATAATTCAATACAGTCTGCTTTAATGTCCGTCATTTCCGTAAAAGCGGTTACCCGTTCTCTATATAAATAGTTCCATACTTGTGAAGCACGATATGGTTTATAGCCATGCTGTCCTAGCCATTCTGTAAGTTGTTCAATCGTTAATCCATAAATGGAATTTTTGTTCATGTAAAAAGACCTCTTTTCACTACCTGTAAACTTATTCTTCTATAGTACTAAAAATTTCACTATGTACACAATGGTTGAACCTCTTTCCCAGCACCTTACAATTTTTTTGTTTTTTTGAGCATAATACGTAAGTAAATTTTCGCACTACTTTTATACACCTTTTATAACCGATTTATGCATAGATATAAGCCATTATGCCCATATAGGGTGTAATTTCCATTTACGTATGCATAAGAACCTGTAATAATAGATAAGCCGAAAACTTTTGACAATAATAAATATTTCAAAGTATTATATTTAATGTACTAAGAGGAGGTTGTCATATGTCAGACATCAATAGACAGAAAATTGTGGATAGTGTCCCGCAAAAAGGATTCTTTGGACACCCTAAAGGATTATTCACTCTTTTCTTCACAGAGTTTTGGGAGCGCTTTTCTTACTACGGAATGCGTGCAATCCTAATTTACTACATGTACTATGAAGTTTCAAAAGGTGGTCTAGGGATAGAAGAGTCCACTGCACTCGCAATCATGTCCATTTATGGTTCACTTGTATATATGTCCGGTGTAATCGGTGGTTGGTTAGCAGACAGAGTTTTTGGTACATCTAGAGCGTTATTCTATGGTGGTATTTTGATCATGATTGGTCATATCGTCCTAGCTGTATTACCTGGCGATCTGACTATGCTGTTTATTTCCATGGTCTTTATCGTTATTGGTACAGGTATGCTAAAGCCTAATGTATCCAGTGTTGTAGGTGATATCTATGCACCTGGCGATAATCGCCGTGATGCAGGATTCAGTATCTTCTACATGGGGATCAACCTTGGTGCTTTCATCTCTCCATTAATCGTTGGGGAAGTTGCTAAAAAGAGCTTCCACTTAGGTTTCGGGATCGCAGCAGTTGGTATGTTATTAGGACTGATCGTATTTACTCTAACAAAGAAAAAGAATCTTGGTCTTGCAGGTACGTATGTGCCTAACCCATTAACTCCAGCTGAGAAAAAGAAAGTATCAATCATCGTTGGTCTTTCTGCTGTTGTACTAGCTGTATTCTTAGGTATAACGATTCCAGCAGGTATTTTTACACTTGATGTATTCATTACGTTAGTCGGTATTTTTGGTATCGCGATCCCTACCATCTACTTTGTGGTTATGTACCGCAGCCCAAAAACGACTTCCGAAGAGCGTTCACGAGTTATCGCTTATATTCCGCTATTTATCGCTGCTGTTATGTTCTGGGCGATTCAAGAGCAAGGTTCAACAATTCTTGCATCATATGCGGACAAGCGTACAGATTTAACATTTGCTGGACTTGAGATTTCGCCAGCTTGGTTCCAATCTCTTAACCCGCTATTCATCATTACTTTAGCTCCAGTATTCGCTTGGATTTGGGTGAAACTTGGAAACCGTCAGCCGACTGTACCTAAGAAATTTGCGTTAGGTTTGTTATTTGCTGGATTATCTTTCTTAGTTATTCTTCTTCCTGCTTACTTTGGTGGAGAAGGATCTCTAGTAAGTCCATTATGGTTAGTGCTTAGTTACTTTATCGTTGTTATCGGTGAGCTTCTATTGTCTCCAGTAGGACTTTCTGCAACAACGAAACTTGCTCCAGCAGCGTTCTCTGCACAAACAATGAGCTTATGGTTCTTAGCAAGTGCAGCTGCACAAGCGATCAACGCACAAATCGTTAAGTTCTATTCTGCAGAAACAGAAATGATGTACTTCGGTACGATCGGTGGAGCTGCGATTGTGTTATCACTTATCCTTTTTGTCATCTCACCTAAGATCCAAGAGAAGATGAAAGGTATTCGTTAATCAAAATTTAAAACCACTGATGTGATGGTCCTCCATTACCTCAGTGGTTTTTTTGTGCTGAGAAGTAATTGATCTCCGTTTCAGGGACTCGCTTTCCAGGGGATGTGCGGATTAATCCTTCGTCTACAAGCAATGCTACAGTTGTGAGCTTTCTCGTCACTTGACTTGCAATTGTGAATTGGATTTTTTTGCAACCATTTTTAAAAATTGTCCAAACCATTAAGACAAGCTTGCGTAAGATAGAGTAGAGAAGAAAACAAGAATCATTGTTCTTTTTCTCAACAGTTCGCTTATAGAAAGGGGGGGTCTATAGTGAGCTTAATCGGTAGCCTATTAGGATTTAAGAAAAGAAAAAAAGGTAAGAAACATGCAGCATAACTAATAAAGCCGGGGATTTCTCCTCGGCTTTTAACTATTTTTAGAACTCTATGTTACATAGCGCCTTTTTCAATGAAATTAGGAGGATATCCAAACCCTTTCAAGGACAAGCACATATAGTACAAGCAAGGGGGATTTTTAATAAATAATAGTTATGTTCGATGTAAACTAAGTGTTTCTAAAAGTGAATCATCTTCTATTTATTTCTTTGTATCTTCCCTTCGTAAAGTAATATAAGGGGGAATATCATTGTATATTCGCAAACGGGTTCCTGGAAAGGACGATCCTTTTTTAGTAGATATGGTAGTAAGTAATTTTCAAGTCCGTAAAAACGTGATTGAAATGATTATAAACATGGCGAATGAGGTTATGATTGTCTGTGACAGCAATGACACGATCATCGGCTTTGTATGTTATCGTTTCAGAATTGGACCTACAATCTTTGTGGACTATGTCGTGTTAGATACAAAACATCAAGGAAAAGGCATCGCTACCTCATTTCTTCCCGTATTTGAGAGTCACCTTATGAAACAAGGAATTCGCAATGTATTTGGTACGGTTGATGAAGAGAATACAGATGCTCTAAAGACATTTCAGCATTGGGGCTTTAAAGTTCACGGCCAGCTAGGTTCTAGCATCGTTATCCAAAAAGAGCTTACGTCGTCTAATTCTATTTCAACGCCGACTGGTGTTCGTACGAAGTCAAGTGTAAGAAAGCTTGCTACTCCTCCATCGCTTAGCTAAGTCATGGAAAATATTTAAGCAGATCTTCTATGTAAGATCTGCTTTTTGCATTCCTATGATGTTTTATTTCAATGCTGCTCTTAGAAAGTAGTCGATTTCCGCTCCATGTTGCGCGCTTTCCAGGGGGCGAACGGTGAGCCTCCTGCCGCTACGCGCCATTAGGAGTCTCCACCTGACCGCTCGTCCCATAGGAGTCGGCAACCCTCCGCTCCTATCAACTTGCATGGAAGGTGAAATAAAAAATACACTGTCCGATAGTAATGTTATTTAAAACATTGTGCTTTCATTGTCTTCTTGAATCTTTGATTGGAGTGTAAGTTGCTAGACTCCTACGGGACAGGCGGGCAGTCCTAAATGTGAAAGTGGCTCGTTCAGCCCCGACAAGCAAAAGGTAAATAGGCAAGGAAGGTGTTCTTTACCTTCATGATCTATTTACCTTTTGACCTCGAGGGGCTAGTCACTGCAACTAGACAGGTGAGACACTTAAGAGTGAAACGTCCGAATGTGGCTCACCGCCTGCCCCGTGGAAAGCGAGTATCTGCAACGGAGATCAATACTTCCAAAAGTAACCTTTAAAAAAATGCTATTAAAAAAGAAAATAAAAAAGCCAACTCATGATTTGATCAAAAGTACAAATCAAAAAGTCGGCTTTGTAACATTTATAGTAAGAATGAATAAGTCTTATTGTTCTTACAGGTCTAAGAGATTTTGTTGACGTCTCGTCTTCTTCGATCCATTCACCTGATGGTTGTTTGGATTGAAGATTTCTTCGATATATCTTTGATTCCAATCACTAGTAAATTCTTTATCAGAACAGATACATCCACTTAGATCATATCGGAAAAGGCCACAGTGCGGGCAGTTACTCATACTAATCCCCCCTTGAGTCAACATAACATATTCTATGAACATCTAAGAGAGTTGGCAACGGCATTCGTACAGCTTTTCCAGCACATAAAATGCTGATTTTTATTGAAATTACTTATTCATCCAATCTGGCTTATGAAACTCTTCGAAATCACTTTGAATGACCTTCTTAAATGCATCTGACTCTACGGCAGCTTTTAAATCTTTTGCGAGCTGTGAATTCTTATCTTTTTCAAGTACAACAATTCGATTGATGATATCTTCTGGAAGTTTATCTTTTACTAGCGCATCCTTTAAATCTAGACCTGATGATAGAGCAAAGTTTCCGTTAACTGCCGCTAAATCTACGGAGTCTAGTGTTCTTGGTGTTTGAGCGGCTTCTACAGGTTGGAACTTTAAGTTCTTTGGATTTTTCGTGACATCTTTTTCCGAGACTCTGAGTGGATTTGCGGAAGAATCGATTTCAATCAGTCCATTGTCTCTCAGAACAGTAAGGCCTCTTGCTAAGTTCGTTGGATCATTCGCTAGAGAAACCGTGCTTCCGGGCTTAATCTCGTCTATTGACTTGTATTTCTTAGAATAGATACCGATTGGCGCAGTAGGCACCGTAATCACAGAAGCTAGTTTCATATCATTCTCTTCTGAAAAAGCATCCATGTACACTTTATGTTGAAACAAATTTGCATCTAACGAACCACTCTTTAAAGAGATATTCGGCTGTACATAATCATTGAATTCTTTTACTTCAACTGCGTATCCTTTTTTCTCGAGATATGGCTTTACACCTTTTTCTAGCATGTCGCTGTAAGGCACGGTTGCGCCGAGTGTTATCTTCTTCTCACTCTCACCTGAAGCGCCACACCCTGCTAGAATACCGATTAAGAGCGCTGCTGATATAAAGACTTTGAATCGTTTCATAAGATTTCTCCTCCACTCTCCACTTATTTACTTTCCGTTAACACCGGTCTAAATCTAGCCGCTGGATGATCATTAGGCAGCAAAGGTTGTCCAGGTGTAAACAATTTTTCACGAAGCGTGCCCCTGTTGTACTCTTTTTTGTATAGTCCTCTTTCTTGAAGAACAGGTACAACAAGCTCTACAAAAGCTTCTAAGTCTCCTGGTGTTACAAGGTGATTTAGGTTAAAACCGTCTACGCCAGACTCTTCAAACTGCTTTTGAATACCATCCGCTACCTCTTCAGGGTTCCCCACTATGAAACTACCTCTGTCAGGAGACTCGAAGCGATTCAATACTTCTCCCACTGTTAACGGTTTAGGCGCATCCGTAGTGAGTGTGGCGGCTTTATAATGTCCGCCCTCTGTTGATTTGTTGTACGAGAATGGAAGTTCCGGATCTAACTCTTCATACTCCGCGATATCATAACCGCTCGCTCCATACTGCGCTTTTGCAGCATCCGCGCTCCAAACACTTGCATATTCTTTGAATTTCTCCTCCGCCTCTTCAGTCGTTCTCCCCACCACCACATTTAAAAATGAAAAGATCTTAAGGTTTTCTGGGTTTCGGCCATGTTTGATAGCGCGTTTACGAATGTCGTCCGCATAAAAACGAATTCTCTCTGGTGTTGGACCACCTACAAAGATGCATTCAGCATGCTTTGCCGCAAAGTCTCGTCCTCTCTCAGACGTTCCCGCTTGATAGATAACAGGTGTGCGCTGCAGAGATGGTTCACTTAAGTGAGGTCCTTCCACGCTAAAATATTGTCCTTCATGATTGATCTCATGAACTTTTTCAGGATCCACCAGTTTATTGTTTTCAACATCTTCAACAACGGCTCCGTCTTCCCAGCTGCTCTCCCAAAGTTTATAAGAAACATCTAAATATTCATCTGCGATGTTGTATCGTTCATCGTGTTTAATCATATTCTGCAGTCCAAAATTCCTTGCCGCATTCGGCAGATAAGAGGTGACTACGTTCCAAGCAATTCGGCCATTCGTTAGATGGTCTAGCGTAGAAAAGCGGCGCGCGTTCCCAAACGGCTGTTCATACGTTGTGCTTACCGTCACGGCAAAAGATAGATTTTCTGTTACGCTCGCCATAGCCGATACAAGAAGTGCGGGATCATTTAAAGGAACTTGAAGTCCATCTTGAATAGAAGGTGTCTTGCTTTGTCTATAAACGTCATAAACGCCCAATACATCTGCAAAGAACACAGCATCAAACTTCCCTCTTTCTAAAAGCTTCGCATACTCAATCCAGTATTTTAGATCTTTATAACCTCTATGTCTCTTGTTCTCCGGGTGCTTCCAAAGGCCATGAGAATTGTGCATGGCACTCGTCATCTCAAACGCGTTCAACAAAATTTCTTTACTCAACATACATTCCTCCGTATCCAATTTTTTCGTACCCGTTCCAAGAGAAAATAAAAAACCTCTTCAACTATGAGAAGAGGTTAAAAAATACGTGAAATAAACATACGTATATAGATTTCCTCTTATCTTTCAAGCTTTCGCCTGCTGGAATTGGCACAGTCCTAAAAATAGTTGTTGCCGAGGCTTCAAAGGGCCAGTCCCTCCACCTCTCTCGATAAGAAATCGATATGATTCAATTTAATAACGAAATATACAGGATTAAAAATAGCCTGTCAATGCAATTTAAAAAAATAAAATAATTTTCTTAACAATCAGTTTTTAGTTGACAGTGGTTGGCATTATCCTCTATAGTGATGACTAATAATTAAATATTTTCTTATCAAGAGTCAGGGGAGGAACTGGTCCTACGATCCTGCAGCAACCGCTTTGTTCAAAAGAAAGGTGCTAATTCCAGCAGATGTTTTTTTAATGTCTGAAAGATGAGAGAGCGTGTTAGCATATGGAATCTACGTCCTCTTTCGTCTTTGAAAGAGGGCTTTTTTGTTTTTCCTTCGCTGTTCTTGTGTGTAGTTGATTTCCGCTCCAGGACGCTCGCTTTCCGCGGGGCGAGCGGTGAGCCACTTCGCGCTTCGCGCCCTTAAGGGTCTCACCTGCTCACTCGTCCCGCAGGAGTCTAGCACCTTGCGCTGCAATCAACCTATCGAAGAAGACTTATAACAAAACCAATCCAAAACCAAAAACCACTTACAGATAAAAAAATTAGGAGGGAACTATGAGCATTCCATTGAGAAAAACCACTGAAATAGATCATTTTGAAGAAGCGATAAATACCGCACTAGCACTAAAAGAAGTTTTCAAGAAACGGGCAGAATTTGTAGATCGAGAAGGCGTTTTTCCTTATGAGAATTTCCAAGATTTAAAGGATGCTGGCTTTCTTTCTCTTACCATTCCAAAAGAATATGGCGGTAAAGGGTTAAACCTAGTTGAATTCTTAACCATTCAAGAACATTTAGCGGAGGGAGATGCTCCTACTGCCCTTTCTCTTGGGTGGCATTTGGGTACTTTTTTAGAGGCGGCGGAAAACCAGCATTGGAGTGGTGATGCGTTCGCTGATCTTAGCCGGAAAGTAGTGGAACAAAAAGCACTCATCAACTTGGCACAAACAGAGCGTGCGACAGGAAGTCCTTCTCGCGGAGGTATTCCTACAACAACCGCTGTTAAGAAAGCAGATGGATGGTTGATCAACGGAAGCAAAGCTTTTACTTCTATGGCAGAGGCCCTTGATTACTCGGTCGTAACCGCTACCATTTCAGAAACTAACCATAAAGGATTTTTCTTAGTGAATCATCGTGAAAAAGGGGTTTTTGTAAAAGAAACATGGGACAGTATCTCTATGAGAGGCACAAAAAGTGACGATCTCCTTTTGAAAGATGTTTATGTGTCCAAGGAAAACCTTCTTGTTGTTGAAGATGAGAAGAACATCGTTCCGAAAGGCTGGTATCTTCAAGTCCCTGCTGTGTACTTAGGTATCGCAAGAGCTGCGCGGAATTATGCAATTGAATTTGCGTCAGAATATAGCCCTAACACGTTATCAGGACCTATCTCAGAAGTACCTGAGGTGAGAAGAAAGATTGGCAAGATTGAACTTGAGCTATTCCAAGCGAGAACAATTCTTCATGCCGTTGCTGAAAAATGGGTAAATCAGCCTGAACAACGTAAGAATCTAGGTACAGAACTTGCGGCCGTTAAGCATTCTGTAACGAACAGTGCGAATAGAGTCGTTGATCTTGCCATGAGAATCGTTGGGGCGAGAAGTCTTTCTGTACAAAATCCGCTTCAGCGGCATTTCAGAGATGTGAGAGCTGGACTTCATAATCCACCAACAGATGATGCAATCGTTTATTCTTTGGCGGATGCAGCGCTGAAATAAATGAAGTCAACTGACAGATTCATGTTAAACTCAACATATTTTTGTATGATGAGATTTGGATCACCATAGGTTATTATGGATACAATATATTTCCATATCAATCAATAAAAGGTGGTCTACTCATGAGAGCGCTTCTTACATTCACTTATTTACAAGCTCTTTCTTGCATCTTCCCAGTCATCATCTTTGGGGCGTTAGCTCTTTCAAAGTTCTTCAGCATTCCGTTCATCCCTCGATACGATTTCATACTTCTTTTATGTCTCATCACACAAGTTGCTATGATTCTAACGAAACTTGAAACGATTGATGAACTTAAAGTCATCTGTGTCTTCCACTTGATCGGACTTGCTCTAGAACTATTTAAAGTTCATATGGGGTCTTGGAGCTATCCAGAAGACGCTTATTCGAAAATTTACGGTGTACCTCTTTATAGCGGTTTTATGTATGCAAGTGTTGCGAGCTATATTTGCCAAAGCTGGAGAAGGCTCGACCTACAGATAACGGGTTGGCCGTATCCTCTCTTTTCTTTTGGTATTTGTGTGCTGATCTATTTAAACTTTTTTATCCATCATTACTTGTTTGATGCCAGATGGATTCTGATTCTGCTTTTATTTCCTATCTTTTATAAGACCGTTGTTCATTATACGATCAACGAGCGTGTCTATAAGATGCCGATCCTTCTTTCCTTTTTGTTGATCGGATTTTTTATTTGGATCGCTGAAAACATTACAACGTTTCTAGGTGCCTGGCAGTATCCGAATCAGGAAGCCGCTTGGTCACTCGTTCATATTGGTAAGATCAGCTCTTGGTTCTTGCTCGTGATCATCAGCATCATTATCGTGGCACAGTTAAAACGGATAAAAAGTCACCAAGACGAGATTTTCACGCATACGAAACACCTTTAAGCTACCTTTAGCTTTCAGGTGTTTTTTTGTTATGCCCCTTCGTAATAAATCTGCATGTTCAAGATGTCCCCTCCATATGCATACAGAGATGACGTTTAAACCTTCTAAAAGAGAGGAGCTCATCACATGGATAAGAACCCTAAAGATCAACAGCAACGAAGGCAAATGCAGATTCCTCAGCCGATTCGCAGTGATGGTGCGGGTGCTACCGACTTAGGACCTCGCGACATCATGCGTGACATACAAAATCCGGATATGCTAGTTTCACCTGCAACAGATGCGGGAACTGTGCCGAATTTGCGCTTTTCCTATTCAGATACACATATGCAATTAAATTTTGGGGGCTGGTCGAGAGAAATTACGGTTCGTGAGCTTCCCGTCGCCAAGACGCTTGCCGGAGTAAATATGCGACTTACCCCAGGCGGTGTGAGAGAGCTGCATTGGCACCAAGAAGCGGAATGGGCTTATATGATTTTAGGCCGTGCTCGGATTACCTCGGTTGATCAAAACGGCAGGAATTTTATCGCCGATGTGGGTGAAGGTGATCTTTGGTACTTCCCGCCTGGCATTCCTCACTCGATTCAAGGGCTTGAAGAAGGCTGTGAGTTTTTACTTGTTTTTGATAATGGAAATTTTTCTGATCTTAGTACGTTTTCTATTTCAGATTGGTTTGCACATACACCAAAAGAAGTACTCTCAGCCAACTTCGGTATACCGGAGAGCGCGTTTGCGAACATTCCGACTGAACAACGTTATATTTATCAGTCTACCGTTCCCGGTCCGATTGAAACACAAGCTGTACCTGATCCCTATGGAACAGTTCCGTTAAGCTTCACACACCGTTTAATGGCACAGAAACCTCTCGTTACTCCAGGTGGGACCGTTCGTATCGTTGATTCTACTAATTTTCCGATTTCACAGAGAATCGCTGCTGCTTTAGTTGAAATAAAACCTGGCGGAATGAGAGAGTTGCATTGGCATCCGAATAATGATGAGTGGCAATATTATTTAGCCGGTCAAGGGCGCATGACCGCTTTCGCTGGAAATGGCACAGCACGAACGTTTGATGTAAGAGCTGGAGACGTGGGATATGTTCCGTTTGCGTTCGGTCATTATGTACAAAATACCGGAAATAAGAGCCTCTGGTTTTTAGAAATGTTTAAAAGTGACCGTTTTGCAGATGTTTCTTTAAACCAATGGATGGCTTTAACGCCTAAAGAAATCGTGCAAACGAATGTGAACGCTAGTCCTGAGCTCATGAACTCTCTTAGAAAAGAAAAATGGCCAGTTGTGAAATATGATTAAATGCACGATCATACCTATTAACGGCGATTAGAAACTACTAATCGCTTTCTTTCATTCTTTCTAGTAAAACTACTTCCCCTACCTCTATGCATACACACCACTTACACCTTGTCCGCATAATCTACTAGTAATAATCTGATAGATTATTCTCTGATTTAGATTCTAGTTCAGAGTGAAAATAGGAGGGAAAGTTTGTATGTACCACCATTATGATCAGAATCCTTACGCACATATGAAAAGAGACTGTGAGTGCAAGCATAGAAAGGTTCAGCCTTGCCAGACAGTTTCTGCCTTTAAAGCAGTTAAAGATCTGTTTCAATTTATTTTAGGCTCCACACCAAATCAAGTCATTTATCCGGTAGAGGTTTTCGATAGTAATAATGAATACAATCCAGATACATCAACGTTTGTTCCAAAAAGCAATGGCATTTATACGTTTACAGCTAGTATCTTTTTGCCGATTTATACGGGAACACCGTATTCTGCATTCGTTGGCATTCGTGTAAACGGCGAGATCGTTGCAGGAAGTCAAGAAACGATTACATCGCCAAACGCGATCGTAGCGACATCATCGCTCGTCGAGTTAAGAAGAGGCGATGAAGTTCAAGTCGTTGCTTCAAGTCCCTCAGGCGCAACGATTGAAATTGAAGTAAACCCAATCGCAACTCGTTTTGAGGGTGCGAAGATCGGTTAAATAGGTTTTATTACAGACATGCATAAATAAACCGCAACGGACCTTGTTGCGGTTTATTTATGCTATATTTAATCAATGTCTATTAATTGTTATTAAAGCTTTTAATGGAGAAATATATTCCTTACTACATATCGAAAAATCCGATTGATTACGATTAATTTCCACATACTGTACAACCTTTTCGTTATGAAGAAAGACTAATAAATAGATATCATCTCTGCTATAAATTTTACTTCGGTCTTTAAAATTAACGCCCATTTGTTTCTCCATACTTTCTTCCGTTGTATATGGGGTAAATAAAAATCCTTTGTCCCATTCAAAATTTGCTAAAGAATCTATTTTTATTTGAACTTTATTTTTGTCTTTTACAATAGACTGAATGGAATTCTCCAAATCCGTATTATGAGTTACTCTGCTACACCCTGTTAGCAATAGTATGATAAGAATTAAAATTGCAATTGTATTTCTCCTCAATAAATCATCCCACCCTTACATTTTTTCCATAGATTTACTTTAACATGATCCGGTCATACTTTATTGTTTCATGTGGAACATTGATTAAAAAATCTTTATCAAGGTTTCAATGAATAAGGTATAATTTCCCTATTATTATCTCTTTTAGGAGCAATCTAATGACAGAAAGAAACGTACGCAAGTCAAATTACATCCTTCATGCAAAGAGCGCTCAATTTCATTGGGATGGCACTGGACTTCTCTCTATTAAAACCTTTTCGAACGGAAAAGCTTATTACAAAACGAATCGTGGGTATTTTGCAGTTGACGAAGGGAACTATTTGTTACTCAATCAAGGTTCCTACACCATAACCATAGATGAACAAAAAGAAGTGGAATCGTTTTGTGTCTTTTTCCAAGAAGATTTTGCGAACGATGTATTCCGTAATCTGTCCACTTCCGAACACCAACTGTTAGATGATCCTTATACGACTCATACATCAGCTTCCTTTTTTGAAAAAACGTATGAACAGAGTCCCATTCTCACTCACCAATTGAACCTTTTAAAATACAAGACAGATCAGTATCAAAATGATTCTAGCTTGTTAGATGAACAGTTTCATTCCATTATGGACTCTCTATTAAGAGAACAAATGAAGGTCTTTAAAGAGATCAATCAACTAGATTTAGTCCGAAAATCGACTCGTGAAGAAATTTATAAACGAGTTAGTACAGCACATGAATACATAAGAGCTTTTTATGATAAACAGCTTACACTAGATGAGATTGCAGCAGTGTCATGCTTATCTCCTAATCACCTGTTAAGAAATTACTCAACCATCTACAAAAAAACGCCTTTTCAGCATATTGCAGAGCTAAGAATTGCTAAATCAATAACTTTACTAAAGACAACCAAATACTCCATGACTGATATTACCTATGAAATCGGATTAAATAACCCTGTTTCATTCAGCAGATTATTTAAACAACATATGGGCATCTCTCCCCTTCAATATCGCAAAAAGGTGATTTCAGATAAGAAATAACTATTATTACTGGTTATGATGAAAAAGAGAAGAATAAGGGAGAGGTTAACATGACGATTCAAACAAATAGCATTCAAAAAGTTGGACAAGTTGCAGTACCTGTTCAAGATATTAAACGCTCCATTCACTTTTATAAGGACGTATTAGGATTACAACTTCTTTTCAACACTGATCATATGGCATTCTTTGATTGTGACGGACTAAGAATCATGCTCAGCCTTCCTGAAAAAGAAGAATTCGCAAGTGCTAGCTCAGTTATATACTTTCAAGTGGGAGACATCGCAGAATCTTATAAGGAACTTAAACAGAAAGAAGTTGCTTTCCTAGACGCTCCTCATATCGTTGCTAAGATGGAAAATACGGAAACATGGATGGTATTCTTTAAGGATACAGAAGGGAATACTCACGCTTTAATGAGTGAGGTTGTAACATCATAAGTTTTCTAGAAAAGATGCCTTTATACAGAAGGCATCTTTTTTCTGCTGTAACTTTGCATCGCTTTTCCCTCCATCATTGTGAAGTTGGTTGGAGCGTAAGATGCGCGACTCCTCGAAAATTAAACTTCAAATTTTCTTCGTGCGATGTGTCGCTGCCGTAGCCTTTCTTGTCCTGCGGGATCAGTGGGACAGTTGAGACTCCTAACAGCGCAAAGCGCTAGGAGGCTGAACGTACACCCTGCGGAAAGCGAGCGATCTGAAGTAGAAACCAACCACTTTCAAGAGCTCCGAAGCATATGAGAACCAATTAAAAAAATACACATCCTAGAAAATATCCAAGTTTTGCTATAGACTAAAAAACATATCAAGTAATGATGTGGTGATAAATGATGTTTAAAATTTTGCTTATAGAAGATGATGCGACGCTATTCGGCGAGATCAAGGAGCGATTGTCTCAATGGTCGTATGAAATGTATGGCATTACAGACTTCGGACGAGTGATGCAGGAGTTTACAGAGATTAAACCCGACCTGGTTGTCATCGATATTCAGCTACCAAAGTTTGATGGCTTTCATTGGTGCCGAAATATTCGATCGCATTCAAACGTGCCGATCATCTTTTTATCTTCGCGTGATCATCCGAGCGATATGGTCCTATCCATGCAGCTTGGTGCGGACGACTTTGTTCAAAAACCATTTCATTTTGAAGTATTGATCGCCAAGATCCATGCGATACTCAGGCGCGTTTATAATTACAATACAGATACCGTTAGTCTCAAAACGTGGTGCGGCGCTCAAATCGATTATGAAAAGAATATCGTAACGAACGAAAAAGGTTCCGTTGAACTGACTAAGAATGAAGTATTTATTCTGAAACTCTTGATCGAGCAAAAGAATAAAATTGTAAGTCGTGATAATCTCATCAACAGCTTATGGGATGATAAAAAGTTTATTAGTGACAATACCCTCACAGTAAATGTGAATCGCTTAAGAAAACGTCTAGAGGAAATCGAACTCGGACAATTTATTGAAACGAAAGTGGGACAAGGCTATCGTGCAATAGAAGAGGATTCTGTATGATCAAACGCTATTTGATCGAACGCAGCAGCTGGATTTTTTTGTTTTTATTACAACAGCTGATCCTTCTCTTGATAGCCTATCTAGATCCAGCAATCCCCCTTTCTGCTGTTGGCTATATCGTTTTTATTTCACTTATTGTCTTTGTTATCTTTCTTTTTTATCGGTATCAGAAGGAGACAGCCTTTTTCCGCCAACTGAAAGAGAGAGATAATGATTTTGATCTTTCTAATCTGTCACCGCCTTTATCACCTTTTGAACATATTGTTGAAAACAGCATCATGAAGCAGACCAAGCATTTAAAGCGAACAGCAGCAGAAAACCGTATGCTGGTTGAACAAGAAAAAGACGATCTTTTAGCCTGGATTCATGAGGTTAAGACACCGCTGACGGCGATGCATCTCATGATTCAACGGATGGAAGAAACGCCTCTTAAAGGAGACCTGACCTACGAATGGCTCCGTATCCACCTTTTGCTCGATCAACAGCTTCATCAAAAAAGAATCCCGTTTATTAAAAACGATCTTTATATGGAAGTAACGGAACTCGAGATGCTGCTTTTTTCCGAGCTCAAAACGCTGCAGTCGTGGTGCATTCAAAAAGGAATCGGCTTTGATTTTAACCTTGAAGTCACCCATGTCTTAAGTGATGCCAAATGGCTAGCATTTATCATTCGTCAGATCTTAACGAATGCTGTGAAATACAGCCATTCATCAGAGATTATCATCAACTCTTATAACATGAACGACAGAAACTATTTAAGAATTCAAGACTTTGGTCGAGGAATTGATGCAAAGGATATGCCTCGTATCTTTGATAAAGGGTTCACGTCAACGACAGACCATCAGGATCAAGCTTCCACCGGCATGGGCTTATATTTAGCCAAAAAAGCGGCAGACTCCCTACATATTCAACTCTCTGTAGAGTCAAAACGGAATGAAGGAACAACGGTCACGCTCGCTTTTCCAAAAAGAAATGAGTTTGATGAAACGATGGGCATGTGACGAAAGTGTCACATGCTTTTCTGTTTTGTTCGTTGAACAGAAGGAAAAGAGCTGAAATGCTTTCTATAATGAAAGTATCAGAGAGGGGTCATCAATCATGAGTATATTGAAAGCAGTTAAGCTTCATAAGAGCTATGGAAATAGAAATAATAAACAGCATGTCCTTAAAGGCATCGATCTTTCCGTTGAAAAAGGTGAGTTCATCAGTATCATGGGTGCATCTGGATCCGGTAAAACGACGTTATTAAACGTTCTTTCTTCCATCGATCAAGTGAGCGATGGAACGATTCAAATTAACTCATTTGAGATGACAGCTATGAAGGAAAAACAGCTGGCAGAATTCAGAAAGAACAACCTTGGTTTTATCTTTCAAGATTACAACCTATTAGATACGTTAACGGTTAAAGAAAACATTCTTCTGCCGCTTTCGATAACGAAAACACCGAAAAAGGAAGCTGAAAAGAAATTTGAAGAAGTGGCGAATGAGCTCGGTATTTCTGAGATAAAAGATAAATATCCGAACGAGATCTCAGGTGGTCAAAAGCAACGAACATCTGCTGCTCGTGCATTCATTCATGAGCCGAGTATCATCTTTGCCGATGAACCAACCGGAGCTCTCGATTCTAAGTCTGCGTCTGACCTTTTAAACAAATTAAGCGGTCTTAACGAGAACAGACAAGCAACCATTCTTATGGTAACGCATGATCCTGTAGCAGCAAGCTATTGCAGCCGCGTTGTGTTTATAAAAGACGGACAGATCTACACGCAGCTTATGAAAGGAGAGCAAGATCGACAAAGTTTCTTTAAGGATATTATGAAAACGCAAGGTGTTTTAGGTGGTGTTCATCATGAACATTAATCAGCTCATCTTTCGCAACTTAAAGAAAAACTTAAGAAACTATTACCTGTATGTTTTTGCTTTAGTGTTCAGTTCTGCGCTTTATTTTGCATTTGTAACGCTGCAATATGATCCTTCTATGGATTCTGTGGAAGGTTCTGTAAAAGGTGAAGCCGCGATTCGAGCCGCTTCTATCCTACTTGTCGTAATCGTATCGTTCTTTTTACTTTACGCGAACAACATCTTTATCAAGAGACGCAGCAAAGAAATAGGGCTGTTCCAGTTGATCGGAATGACGAAGGGAAAGATCTTTCGAATTCTTTCAATCGAAAATTTATTCCTCTACTTCGGTTCCTTATTGATCGGAATCTTTGCTGGATTCTCGTTCTCAAAATTAATGATTCTCGTATTGTTTAAGACGGCGGGTGTTAATTCAGTCGCATCACTACGGTTTTCACCACAAGCCCTTGTACAAACGGTTATCGTTTTCACAGTCATCTATCTGTTGATCATGATCATGAACTATACATTCATTAAAAGACAGACCATTCTATCCCTATTCCGTGTGACTTCTTCAACAGAAATCACAGTGAAAAAACTATCTCGCTTCGAGATGGTGATGGGAATCGTGGGTCTCGTTCTGATCACGACAGGATACATCGTATCTTCCAAACTGTTTGGCGGCGATTTTACAACGATGCCTCAATTATTTGGAGCAATGATCTTTATTTTGGCTGCCGTTATTTTAGGTACGTATTTCTTTTACAAAGGCTCTGTCAGTTTTCTGCTGAACCTAATAAGAAAACGAAAAGGTGGCTATCTATCGATCAACGAAGTGATGTCGCTCGCATCCGTCATGTTCCGTATGAAGTCGAACGCACTTCTGCTTATGATCATCACCACCGTTTCAGCGCTTTCAATCGCTTTGTTGTGCCTTGCATATATCTCGTATTATTCGGCAGAGAAAACGGCTGAAAAAAATGTTCCGCATGACTTTTCAATCATTGATAGAGAATCAGCTGATACGTTCCAATCCGCTTTAGAGAAAAACAATATTCCGTATTCGGAAAAATCGATTGAAGTGGTCCAGGTGACGGTGAATGCTTCACAGCTTATTGATCGAAGCTTAGAAGAACTCGTGATCGATCCAAAAGCGATGCCACTTCCTTTAATCAGTGAAAAGTCAGTATCCGGCATGGATGTTTCACGGGATGAAGTGGTCTTTACCGGCTATGACGACCTGCTTCAAAAGTTTATGCCATTAAAGAGCTCTGGTTCTATTAAGATCAAAGGAAAGACAGAAACGCTCACTCAACGTTATGTAGGCTTAGAAGATATTTATCCCGTATCCTGGTATTTCACAGCTGGAGGCGTTCCTACAGCGATCGTGGATGATGCCATTTTTACAAAGATGCAAAAAGATATCGATCCTAAGGTACAAAAGGAATCCAGCCTCTATATTGGGGTTGACATAAAAAATAAAGAACAACTTGAAGAGGCAGATAAACTGTTTAAATCAACCGAAACGTATAAAAAGCTATACAACGAATCACGTCATGAGATCAGCACGAATCAAAAGAAAAACATGGGACTCATAATGTTTATCGTAGGTTTCCTAGGACTAACTTTCCTCGTTACCTCAGGGTGTATCCTCTACTTCAAACAGATGGACGAGGGTGAAAGTGAAAAGCCGAACTATATGATTCTGCGAAAACTAGGTTACACGCAAAGTGACCTGTTAAAGGGTATTCAGTATAAGCAGCTCTTTAACTTTGGAATTCCACTCGTGGTCGGCTTGCTTCATAGCTATTTCGCCGTACAATCCGGTTGGTTCCTATTCGGAGCTGAACTCTGGACACCGATGATCATCGTTATGGTCATGTATACGATCCTCTACTCGATCTTTGGCGTGCTATCTGTTCTTTATTATAAGAAAGTGGTTAGGGAAGCACTGTAGATACACTCAAAAACGCTCCACCTAAAAATCCGGAGGAGCGTTTTTGACTTTCTTAAAATGATTTTGACTGAAAAGATCAGTAAGTGTATGTTGAGTAGCCATACCATTAATTGAAACCACACCATCACTACCAATACGTATCTCAACTTTATTTTGAATGGATTCCAACTCGTTCTCTATATGTTTATACACTTTCGTTAAAAAATGATACCGCTGATTCGAAGAACCCACCCAAGGACGTGTTAAGTCTAACTTGTCTTTAATAAAAGGACCGTCAATCAGTAAATCTGCTGCATTAAGAAGATTCTGTGCTTCTTTTCGTTCTTTAAGATTCTCATAAAGGTATCCAGAAAACACCATTACGGTTAATCCAATCTCCTTAACCATGACAGCAAGTTCTCCTAAAGGTTCTGCTTGGTCAAACGGTTCTCCACCAAGTATTGTGATACCTTCTATCCTGTTATCCTGTTTACTTCTTTTTATTTCCTCAAAGAGATCAATAACGCTTACTATCTTTCCGTTTTCTTTTGACCATGTCCATGGAACGCCACATCCTTCACAACGAATGGAGCACCCTTGTACCCATAGACAAAATCGTTTACCTGGACCTTCAACGGTTGTAACTGGCAAAAATCGATGTATAGTAAGTTCCATCAGAAATCGATGACTCTTCCTTCCGTTTTTTTGGCTGATACTACCACAGGTTCTTTCTCTGGAAACAAGAGATATGGTCTTATTTTTTCAGCCAAATGTGGTTTAACAGAAAGTACCTCAACAAAGTGATTAAAAGATTGAAACCCATTTTCCTGACTTCGAGTAGAAATGATCTTCTTAGCGAACAAACCTCCAATGCCTGGGACTTTCGCTAACTCCTCCTCAGTTGTTTCGTTGATCATAACTTGTTCTACCCTCATTTCTTTCTCTTCTTTAAATTTTATTTGTTCATCTACAGTTTTAGATGGTAAAACAGGTTGCTTCTCTATTACCGAAGCAGCACCATACTCTCTAGCGATTGTCTTTTTCAAATAATCTATTTCTTTTTCTTTATACCCAGAAGAAAGTTTGGCATCAAGTCTTAGCAAATATTCAGGACGTATTTTAATTACATGAAGGATAGAAACAATATATCCAATTATATAACTCATAGTTCCAACATCATTTAGCCAAGTATCACTTAAAACCGTATCAGCAGTAATCATCATCAATATAAATGGGATTGAATACAGAATCCCTGCTACAAACCATTTTCTTTGTTTTACTTTATAAGAAACATAAAAGAATGAAATATAATTAAAAAAACCAAACGTAAGAAAAACCCAAAGCATCCATATTGAATTTTTCATCTCCCAAAACTTTCCTCTGTCCGTAACTGAAGCCATTTTATTAGTCTCCCTTCACTGTTTGTTGCTGTTCTTGGAAAGTTTGTATTTCTGTTTCGTGGTATTCTTCCGTAAAAGTTGAATCGACCGTTTCTGCATCAAGCAATTCTTCTAACATTTTTATATATGACAAACAGGAATTCCCTTTAATACCCATTGTTTCTGCGTAAAATTTACCGTCTTCTGCTATGCGAATCTGAATCTTCTTCATCTTTCACCACCTACATTCGCGACATTAAAGGTTAATAGAATTGAACGATCTTTCTGTATTTCTTCAGATTCAAGTATCAGTCCTTTATCTTTCGCTTTTATCAGGAGCGCTTTATACGTTTCTTGTTGAATTAAATATTTATACTCGGTATGTAAATTTTCTATAAACTCTATAGCGTCATTTGCATCTACACTTTCATCAAAAACAGCTTCAAAGATCCCTTGCTCGTCTTGTTGGAAATAAATTTTAATATCTCCTATTTCTGTTTCATAGTTTTGCAGAGTAAGTTCATTAACCTTGCATCCATATTGCTCAATGGCTCTTTGTAATAAGTGATGTCGTTTCATTACTGTTTTTATCGTATACGTTTTTTCCTTAAATTTGTGTTTTTCAATCATAGAGCCCACAGATTGTGCAACAGCGATGCCAACAGGAATTAGTACTAATTCGATACTCATATCTATCACCCTTTCTTATTCATATCTTAGAAATCAATTGTACGTCCGCCTCGAGACGCTTTGATGTCAAACTCAGGGTCTGAATCCGCATTTTCAAAATACTCTTTTCGATCTTCACGAGGTGTTGCCGTTACTGCTCTTACATTTGCCCATTCACGGACCTTTTTGATCTGTTCTGCTTGAGTAACAGATAACGGAATGAATTGCTTACACACTTTTTCGAAATCACTGAGTCTCACACTTCGATCCTCGTAATAAGCTTCAAATAATCCATTAATCACGACCTGTTCAATTTCAGCACCCACAAATCCTTCCGTCAGTTCTGCCAAATATTCTAAGTTATAATCAGAGATATCGAATTCTCCTATAACTTCCTGTGCCTTTAATCTTTTCTTTAAATGGACTCTAAAAATATCAATCCGTTCCCGGTGAGTTGGCAGATCTACAAAAAAGATTTCATCAAACCTTCCTTTGCGCAACATTTCTGGAGGAAGACTGGAAATATTATTTGCTGTGGCAATAACAAAAACTGGCTTTTCTTTTTCTTGCATCCAAGTTAAGAACTGCCCAAAAATTCGGGAGCTTGTCCCGCCGTCTCCGGTAGAGTTTATCCCGCTAAAGCCTTTTTCAATCTCATCGATCCAGAGTATAGAGGGGGCTATGGCTTCTGCAGTTTGAATTGCTTTTCTCATGTTCTCTTCACTGCTTCCTACAATGCCGCTAAATATTTTCCCTATATCCAGCCTCAATAATGGCAGCTGCCACATTTCACTAATTGATTTACTTATTAAGCTTTTTCCACAACCAGGCACCCCTGTAATGAGCACCCCTTTTGGAGAAGGCAATCCATATAGTTGAGCCGATTCCAGCCAGGACTTATTTCTTTTTCGAAGCCACCTTTTTAAATTTTCCAATCCACCGATGTCTTCCATGTTCAATTCATTATTTACAAACTCTAAAATACCCGTTTTTTTAATGATTTGTTCTTTTTCTTCTAATATCACTTCTACATCATCGACAGATAATTTCCCATCTTCCACCATAGCACGTGCAAAAGCGTTTTCCGCTTCTGATAATGTTAATCCTAGTGCTGCTTTAACCAGCTTTTCAATTTCTTCATCAGACATATTAATTTCAATACGACCTCTTTGCTTATTAACTGCAATCATCTCTTCTAAACTATTCTTAATCTCTTTAAACGTTGGCAGATTGAAGTCAAAGATGGTAATATCCTTTTCCAGCTCAAGAGGAAGTTTTAAAATCGGGGATAAAAAAACGACGTTCTTTGGGTTTTGACTTTGTTTAAGATTGGATAATAGGTCTCTCAATTTACGAATGATTTGATAATCAGGAAGCTGGCCTTGATTACCAAAATAAACATGAAAATCATGTAAAATAAAAATAGCAGGGTCTTGGAACTTTTCGATGTATTCCAAAGCTCTTAACGGAGATTTAGTATCTGTAATACTCAAATCATCTCCTGATATGCCATTGGTCACTTTCCAAGTAATTAATTTTCTTGGTGTTTTGATTAATTCATGATTTGAAGCAATAGAGCGTATGAATTCAAGTGCCCTATCCTCTTCCCAAGTAGACAAGTAAAGGAAAGGAAAGCGTGCTTTAAAAAGATCAGCCATTAGTTTTTTTCTATTCAAATTTTTATCCATCGTAGCCACCTCAGTATTATTCAGTTATCTATCTATAAATGCTTACTAATATTTTACATTATAGTCCTATTAAATGGGACATGTTTATACAGACAGAGAGAGTTTATAAACACAAAAAAACCCCAGCCAATATTCATGACTGAGGTTATTAAATCTGAAATTATTGAGCTGTATAACCGCCATCGATAACGATTGCTTGTCCTGTTACACTCTTCGCTTTGTCACTTGATAGGAACATCGCATAGTCTGCAATTTCACTAACTTCTAACAAACGTTTTTGTGGAACAAGTGGATAGATTACTTCTTCAAGTACTTTATCAAGTGATACGTTTCTTGTTTTCGCTAAGTCTTCCATTTGACCGCGAACAAGTGGCGTATCTACATATCCTGGGCAAAGTGCGTTAACTGTAACACCTTCTGCTGCTGATTCTAATGCTGCTACTTTTGTAAGACCGATTACACCATGTTTCGCACTGTTATAAGCGGCTTTACCAGCAAATCCGATCAAACCATTGATGGATGAGATGTTGATGATACGGCCGAAACCTTGCTGCTTCATGATCGGCATCACGTGCTTCGTTGCGATAAATGGCGCTGTTAGCATGATTTTGATCATAAGTTCGAATTTAGCTGTTGGAAACTCTTCGATTGGAGAAACGTGCTGAAGACCAGCGTTGTTGATCAGAACGTCAACACGGCCATACTCTTTGTGTGCTGTTTCGATCATACTCTTGATGTCTTCTTCACTTGTAACGTCGGCTTTAAGACCGATCGCTTCTAGTCCAAGACCTTTTAGTTCTTCTGCAGCCTTTTTAACGCCTTCTTCATTAAGGTCTGTTAAAACTACTTTGCTTCCGTTTTGAGCGAATGTTTTTCCAATTTCAAATCCGATACCACTTGCAGAACCTGTAATAACGACTACTTTATTTTCTACCATACTATACTCACTCCTAAAAAGTTTTTATATAATTCCCATGCTTGCCATAATGATTCCAACAATTACGGCAATGGTAGGGATGATTAAAGCGACAACAAATACATCTTTGTACGTTTCCTTGTGCGTTAACTGCGTTACCGCAAGAAGCGTTAACAATGCTCCGTTATGAGGCAAGATTGATGCTCCGGATGCAATGGCTGCCATCCTATGGAACGCCTCCGGACTCATGCCTGTTGACTGAGATAAGTCATAATAGGTTCCACCAAGAGCTTCTAACGCGATTCCCATACCACCAGAAGCTGAACCTGTGATCATCGCTAAAAGCTGTACGACTAAGGATTCAGATACTAGTGGGTTGCTTGAGATTCCTAACAGCATATCTGTGATTCGGTCAAAGTCAGGTACACTCGTTACAACTGCACCGAAACCAACTGCGGCACTCGTGTTGATGATCGCCATAACAGAACCTTTAGCACCTTCGTTCATAGAAGGAATGAACGTTTTGTATTGCTTGATATTGATAAGAAGAATAGCTAGAATTCCAGCTAACAATGAAGGAATTGGAGCGATTTTTAAGAAATTAAGTAAAATAACAACAACGATTAAAGGGACTAATGAAAGAATCCAGTTTGGAAGGTTCTCCTCATCTTCATCTTCATTCTCTTTTGACTTATTTGGTTCTGTATATTTTTCGCCAGCTGCCGTTAATCGGTTTTCTCTGAACTTCAGCCAGAAATACCCGCCAACTGCCATGATCAGCGTAGCGACAATACCGATAATGGTACCCGCCATTGGGGTCGTCTTAAACGTGTTCATCGGTATTAAGTTCTGAATCTGCGGTGTTCCTGGTACAGCAGTCATCGTAAATGTGAATGCTCCAAGAACGATCGTAGGTGCGATCAATCTTCTAGAGATATCTGCTTTTTTAAACAATGCCAACGCGATCGGATAGATGGCGAACACAACAACAAACAAACTTACGCCACCGTATGTTAAGACAGCTGATGCTACCAAAACTCCGAGAATGGCACGTTTTTCACCTATAAACTTCGTGAACTGAATCGCAACCGATTTAGCAGCGCCCGTATCTTCCATCAATTTACCGAGTACGGCTCCTAACAAGAAGATCGGAAACCACGCTTTTGCGAAGTTTACAAAGCCGGTCATATACGTATTGGTATACGCGTCCATCAAGTCTAAACCACTCATCAGAGCAACTATACCTGCTACGATTGGAGCGACCCAAATGATCGACCAGCCCAGGTAGGCAAAAAACATGAGTAGAGCCAGACCTATAATGATACTAATCAAAATCTTTCCTCCTTTTTTATATAGAAAGAGTGCGCTTTCATCTATTAGCACTTACTTTTCAAAAGTTTTCATTGCACGAAGGACATTTTACTCCTGTGTATTTATTAAGTAAAATGAATTATAACTATAGATAGTATGCACAAAAGTTATAGAATGGAGATTTCCATATGGATATTCGACAATTGACCTATTTTCACGCTGTAGCCAAACATAAAAGCTTTACGAAAGCCTCAACCGACTTGCATTTATCTCAACCTAGTCTTAGTAAAATGGTAAAAAGTCTAGAAGACGAACTCGAGATGGAGCTGATCGATCGCTCTTCGAGACAAATCGAACTAACAGAAGCCGGCGAAATTGTGTTTGAACAAAGCAAGATGATTCTAGAGTCTTTGGACAATCTATCATCAAACCTTTACGACTTAATGAACTTAAAAAAAGGGAAAATCAAAATTGGAATTCCTCCGCTGATCGGCTTCTTATTTTTCCCTAAAATCATCAAGAAATTCAAAGCATCTTACCCTGAAATACAGATTCAGCTCGTGGAACATGGCGCAAACCGTGTGCAAAGAGAAGTGAATGACGGTCTTTTAGATCTCGGGGTTGTAGTCATGCCCCTAACTGAAGATAAACTCGAAATTGTTTCGTTCTTAACCGAGCATCTTATGTTGTTTGTTCATCATTCACATTCGCTAGCGAATAGAGAAAAAGTATCGATGAAGGAATTAGAGAATGAATCTTTTATCATTTTTAAAGAAGGCTTTACCCTGCATGACAGAGTGATCAATGAGTGCCTAGCAGCTGGTTTTCAGCCTAAAATTTCCTATGAAAGCTCACAATGGGACTTCATCAGCGGCATGATCGGGGAGAACTTAGGGGTTTCTATCTTTCCAGAATCCATCGCAAAAAAGGTAGATCAAACGTTGGTTAAAGCCATTCCGATCGTTGATCCTTCACTACCTTATAAGCTAGGTATCATAAAAAAGAAAGATAAATACGTTACGTATGCGACTCGAGAATTCATTAACATGCTTTCGCCATTTAGTGAATAACATATAACTAAAATGCATAATTTAGATATTATTATATGTATTTTAAGAACAGGTTGAGTTGAGATAAAGTAATTCCTATACAAATAATAGGAGGTACTACTCATGGAAAAAGATCGTTTTCAAAATGGATTAGATAAATGAATGGAGTACACGCTAACGGATAACAAAGACACTTCAACACACTTAAAAATCTCAAATGATTTGCAAGATATTGCGCCAGATGTAGGAACATACATTATTGAATTTGCGCACGGAGAGATCTATTCACGAGCAGGACTGACGAACAAGCAAAGAGCGCTAGTAACCATTTCTCCTCTTGTGACACAAGGAACAGAGCCGCAAATGGAGCTTCATATCAATACGGGGCTGACGGCCGGTTTAACAAAAGAAGAGATCGTGGAGAGTATCACACACTTGATTCCGTATACAGGTTTTCCAGTGTGTTAAACGCTCTAACCGTTGCAAAGAAAGTTTTTTCAATGCGAGAGGAAGAAGGAACTGAATCATAGGCACATTAATAAAAGTAGCTATCCTTTTACAGGGTAGCTACTTTTTTTGTTATGTCTAGAAGATTTGAACGAGGTTGCTTTGCGCTCCAGGATGCTCGCATTCCGGGGGGCGTGCGTTGAGCCTCTTAGGGCTTTGCGCTGTTAAGAGTCTCACCTGTCCCGCTGATCCCCCAGGAGTCTCGCACCTTGCGCTCCAATCAACTTATCAATGAAGTCTTATAAAAATCTATGTCTAAGCACTGATTTAAAACCTTTTAGTTTAGCATTTACAAGAAATCGCCTTCATCTGTTTGCTCCAATTGTTCAGAATTACTAGGAGCGTCTTTATATTCGATGTCGTATTTTTTGCTCAACAATTCCATTTCTGCGTGATAAGCGTCTACCAATTGGAAGTATTCTTCTAATTTTAAATTAGACTGCGTCATGAGGTTTTCATCTTGTTGTTCTAACGCTTGTCTTTGAAGGATTAAGCCTTCGTAAAAAGTTTCGGTAGCTTTTACGATTTGCTTCTTCATTCCTACTAATTCTTCTCCTTGAACATCGATCGTTTTCGCTTGAGACACTGCTTTTTCATAGGCAGGAATCGTCGTTTCCACTAACTCCAAATACATAGTCTCGTCATCGGTATAATTTGCACCTGAAACACTAGCTAAAGATTCAAAGGCTTGTACTTCGTAAGTAGATACCGCTGCCACGTCCACATTGATAAATTGTAAAACAGCATCTTGCTGTTCTTCCGTATTGATCGGCTCAGAAAAGCTCTGTGTTTCCTCTTCATTCTGCGTTACTTCATTGCTCGTACGATTTAAGGCCATTTCGCTCGAGTTCGCACTTGTCACTATAGAACTCACTAAAAAAGAAACTAAGAAAAGTGTATTCACGCTGTCAGCTCCCTCAACATTTTGTAAGTATTAACCAATACCCGGCTTGTTCAGGGGTTATGCCCCATAACTGTAAAAAGAGAGTGTTTGATGATTCGTTTACTGAAAGCACAACGAGTAAAAACCCCGCTATTTCCATAACGGGGTTTATGTTTATCTAAACTTTTTTTACAATATGTTTCTCTTTTTAGATGGAGCCCATCTTATCTTAGAAGAAGCAAACATTCTTCCACTCTTCGCCACTTTTTTACTTCTAAAGAAGTCTGCAATGATGTCTTTGTCAGAGTGAGGAATCTTCTCGCCTTTTACAATTTGAGCACCATTGATGCAGCCACTTGTGAGGAGGACGATGTCATTTTCTTCACTCAAAGACAATGCCTTGATCACCGCATCATGCCGTGTAAGTTCTGAGTGAATATTAGGGGCGCCTGGATTTTTGAACCCTTTCATCACGTGACCAACGATCTCACTCGGATCGTTATATCCTGGATGATCGACAGATACGACGATTTCGTCTGCTTGGTTCTCAATCGTTTCCGCCATTTTTGGCATCTTCTCTTTATCTCTTATGCCAATACCCATGACTAACACAATCAGTCGACTATATGGCAGCTTTTTCACTTCTGTTACTAGGTTTTGTAACGCAACAGGAGTGTGTGCGTAGTCCAGAATGATCTTGCGTTTTTGTTTATGAATGATTTCAAATCTTCCTTCAGGTCCCGTCATTTCGGGTAGAACATGAAGCATTTTTTCTAATGAAATTCCAATATGCAAACCTGTACAAATTGCAGAAAGGAGATTCGCTATATTATAAGTTCCGTAAAATGGTGTTATGACAGAATAATGTTTTCCGTAAACGGATAAAGTGAATGAAGTACCGTTTGCTACCTGCTTAACATCCGTCGCGATCACATCTGCACCGCTCTCTTCATTCATGCTATACGTTAGCAAAGGACCTTCAAATAACTCAACGATTTCTTTCCCCATGCCCTCGTCATCAATGTTCACAACCGCTTTTTTTGCTTGTTTAAATAATTTCAACTTCGCTTGTTTGTAGTTTTCGAATGTATGGTGAAACTCTAAATGTTCTGGCGATAAGTTTGTATGAATCGCAACATCAAAACAGATGCCCGCTGTTCTTTTTTGTTCAATTCCAACAGAAGTAACCTCCATCGCAGCGAGTTGATCTCCATTTTCAACAAATTGTTTGAAGATGTGATGAAGATCAGGTGCTTCAGGCGTTGTTGGCGTGGACTGTTTCATGTTTAAGTTACCTGTAGAGGAAATCATGCCTGTTGTTCCAATCGAACCCGCTTTCACACCACATAAGTTCATTAATGATCTGACATAAGCGGCGACCGTCGTCTTTCCGTTCGTGCCGGTAATGCCCACTGTGATCAATTTTTCATGTATACGTTTATTAAATAGGATAGATAATTGAGCCATAAATACGCGAGCATCCTCAACAAGTAAGAATGTACGATCCCTATAGATTTCGCTCGCCTCTTTTAAAATCGTTTTATTTTCACCGGCCACCACAATAGCACCGTTCTTGATGGCACTCTCAATAAAGGTGTGACCGTCAAATTGTTCACCTGTTATACAAACAAAGGAAGAGTTATTCGTTACGTTTCTGGAATCAAAGCAGACAGAAGAAATGGTTTGCTGTTTGCTTCCCCAAATTTCCCGAATACCTAATTGCTGCTTTTTTTGTTCAAAATGTATATTCATCTGTCTCTCCTTTTGCGATCAATCTATGAATAATTACTATAGTAGAATATAAAAGTTTTTAGTTAAAATTTTTATGCACACATACTTTCTTTAAATACCCTAAGTATTCGATTGTTAACCTTTTTTTATTTATGTTTCTTCATCTTTTTTTGAGAAAAAATGAGCGTTAAATACTGGAAGGACGGGGTTTAAGAGGGTTGGGGTCTTAGAAAGCGGGATTATTTTTCCAAAAAAATAACCACCGGTGAAGGGTGGTTATAATTAAAAGCTATATCTTTTTTACAAACTCGGACTTTAATTTCATCGCGCCAAATCCGTCAATCTTACAATCAATATCATGGTCACCTTCGACGAGACGAATTCCTTTTACTTTTGTCCCGATCTTAATAACAGAAGAAGTTCCTTTGACTTTAAGATCTTTAATAACAGATACAGTGTCACCGTCTTGAAGGATGTTTCCGTTGAAATCTTTTACAACCTTTTCTTCAGATTCACTCTCTGTTTCTGGAGCCCATTCATGAGCACACTCGGGACAAACGAGAAAAGCTCCATCCTCATACACATAAGCAGAGCTGCATTTCGGGCAGTTTGGTAGGTTAGACATCTATGTAGTCCTCATTTCTTATAGTTATTGTTCATTTTACCACACTAAAATTTAGCTAAAGATGACTTCAGCAGTATCGTTTTACTCGTAATCTTTAATGTGAACATCAAAAGTGCATTACGCTTTGAATCCACATACCTGTCCACTATAATTGAGTTATCATAATAATCAAACATCTAACATCATGGCTTTTCGTGTTTTGCAATTTTAAGTTCCAAAAAAGGAAGGGGAAATTGTAATGGAAAACAACAACAAGCCCGATCAAAAAGAACACACATCTGCAGGTCAATGTCCTGTTACACACCACAAGGATAGTGCGATTACGACTTCAAGAGCGCCACATGGTACGACAAATAAGGATTGGTGGCCGAATCAACTCAACCTGAACGTTCTTCGCCAGCATGACAAAAAATCGAACCCGATGGGAGAAGACTTTAATTATCGTGAAGAGTTCTCCAAACTGGATTACGATGCGCTGAAGAAGGACCTTCATGCATTGATGACGGACAGTCAGGATTGGTGGCCGGCGGATTATGGTCATTATGGACCTTTCTTTATCCGTATGTCTTGGCATGCGGCAGGTACATATCGTACGGCTGATGGACGTGGTGGTGGCGGATCAGGTTCTCAACGCTTCGCACCTCTAAACAGCTGGCCAGATAACGTAAATTTGGATAAAGCTCGCCGTCTGTTATGGCCGATCAAACAAAAATACGGAAACAAGATCTCATGGGCAGATCTCCTTGTTTTCACAGGTAACGTAGCCATTGAATCCATGGGGCTAAAAACGTTTGGTTTTGCTGGCGGTCGTGAAGATATTTGGCATGCAGAAGAAGATGTTTATTGGGGAACGGAAAAAGAATGGTTAGCGGACAACCGTTATTCGGGTGACCGTGAGCTTGAAGACCCGCTTGCTGCGGTTCAGATGGGTCTGATCTATGTGAATCCGGAAGGACCGAACGGAAAGCCTGATCCTCTCGCGAGTGCTCGTGATATTCGTGATACGTTCAGCCGTATGGCGATGAATGACGAAGAAACGGTTGCGCTTATCGCTGGTGGTCATACGTTCGGAAAAGCCCATGGCGCAGGGGACCCTTCTCTTGTAGGTGACGATCCGGAAGCAGCAGACATTGAAACACAAGGACTTGGTTGGCTGAGCCGTCACGGCAGCGGAAAAGGCCGCGATACCATTTCGAGTGGTGTTGATGGAGCATGGACGTCGAACCCAACACAATGGGATAATGGATACTTTGATCTTCTGTTTGGTTACGAGTGGGAGTTAACGAAGAGTAGAGCAGGCGCTTACCAATGGAGTCCTGTTGATATGACAGAAGAACACATGGCTCCAGATGCAGAAGACCCTTCAATCCGTGTGAAAACGATGATGACAACGGCTGATATGGCATTACGTATGGATCCAGAGTATGAAAAAATTTCTCGTCGTTATTACGAGAACCCAGAAGAATTTGCCGATGCTTTTGCACGAGCGTGGTTCAAGCTCCTTCACCGTGACATGGGGCCAAAAGTTCGTTATTTAGGTCCTGAAGTACCAGACGAAGATCTCATCTGGCAAGACCCGGTTCCGAGTGTAGATTATGATCTATCAACATCTGACATCGCTCAGTTAAAAGAAAAGATTCTAAATACAGGATTGTCTGTCAGTGAGCTCGTCAAAACAGCCTGGGCTTCAGCAAGCACGTATCGCGTTTCTGATATGCGCGGAGGTGCGAATGGTGCACGTATCCGCCTAGCTCCTCAAAAAGGTTGGGAAGCGAACGAACCTGAGCAGCTGGAGAGAGTGCTAGGAATCTATCAAGATCTACAAAACCAGCTCGACACGAAGGTGAGTCTTGCGGACTTAATCGTTCTTGGGGGAAGTGCTGCTGTTGAAAAAGCAGCAAAAGATGCTGGCTTTGATGTTACCGTTCCTTTTACACCTGGACGCGGTGATGCAACGCCTGAACAAACGGACGCTGTTTCGTTTGATGTACTAGAGCCGGTATCAGACGGGTTCCGCAACTACCAAAAGAAAGAATATAGTACAAGTCCTGAAGAAATGCTTGTAGATAAAGCACAGCTTCTAGGTCTTTCTGCACCTGAAATGACCGTCCTCGTAGGAGGTCTGCGTGTTCTTGGGACAAACTATAAGAATACGAAACACGGTGTATTCACAGACCGCGTTGGCACGTTAACGAATGACTTTTTCGTAAACTTGCTCGACATGGGCGTGGAGTGGAAATCAACAGGTTTTAACGAGTACGAAGGCCGCGACCGTAAATCAGGAGAAGTGAAGCGAACAGCTTCCCGCTTTGATCTTGTGTTCGGGTCCAACTCAGAACTTCGCGCACTCGCTGAAGTATATGCGCAGAACGACAACCAAGAAAAATTTGTACGCGACTTTATTGCAGCATGGGTGAAAGTAATGGACGCTGATCGATTTGATGTTAAATTAAAATAATAAATAATGAACGCACCTAATCACAATGTTTGATGCAGAATTTGCTGCTTCAGAGCTCTTGAAATTAGGTGCGTTTTTTGCCCATAAAAAAAGACAGGGTGACTCCCCGTCTTAAATGTCTAGCATGTATTTATTTACCGAAACGCTTTCGATAACCACATTTTCTGCAAAGTTCCTCTACCGCTTCTCTTCGTGAAAAACCATCCACGATATTTTTTGCTCGGTCACCTTCAATAATCGTTGAAAAGTGTGTATCATTGATATTTCCTAAGTTGATAACACCTTCTCCATCTAAACAGCAAGGAATGACCGTTCCGTTCGCCAAAATGCCCGCTTGATTGCGAAGACCGTAGCAGAATCCTTTTCCATCGTCCTCTTCTTCATGCAGTGCCGGCCATTTAAACTCGTAATCTTGATTGATGAAAATTTGATCCGCTAGTTTGATACCTTTACCCGGCGTGAGCTTTTCTTCAATTTTAAATCCGAGATTAAATTCGTTTTCAATAATCTCAAGCAGCTGACGGTTACGCTGTTTTTCCAAGTTTGTCGCATTGTCTTGCGTCAGGTTCCAAAGCCTTAAAGAAACAAATAACGAAGACTCTCTCGTTGCTTCTTGTACAAATGCAAGGATCGTTCTAACGTATTCTTCTTTGTCCGTCATACTCTGACCAACGTGGCCATCAAAGCTATGAAGGGAGAAATTCATCTGTCTGAGCGCAGGCTTATTGATGAGCTTGTCCCAGTTCTTTTTGATGAGTGTCCCATTCGTCGTGATATTAACTTTAAATCCTCTTTCATGGGCTATGTCCAATAACTGATCGATTTTTGGATGAAGCAACGGCTCACCTTTTACATGCAAATAGATGAAATCAGTATAAGGTTTGATCTGGTCTAAACGTTTCTTAAAATCATCAATGGAGATGAACTGTTTAGCTCGTTCAGTTGGAGGACAAAAATGACACGCCAAATTACAGATACTCGTAATCTCTATATAAAACTTCTTAAATCTTTTCATGGGTATTCCTCATTTCGCAAACTCATGATACATACACTAATACTCACTTAAGCCACAGTGCACATAAACAACCTGCTTTTTTAACTCTTTCTTATTAGAGCACAATTCATTAAAAAGATAAACGTGTTATGAGGAAATTAACAGATGAAAACGAAAGGTTGGTCGTTCGGTTGTTCTTTAAATATCTAAACGTAAACGCAAAAAAGAAGAGAAATCATCTCGTTTCCCTTCTTCGTCAGTCACTATTTCATCATCCTTTTTCTATCATCTTTGCGCTTGTATGAGTATTAGATATCGGCGCGTTTTTACCCACATATACAGAAACGACGACAATGACAGCAGTGACGAACGTCATCGTTGTGATTGATTCTTCTAAGAAAAGAGCTGAGAATATAATCATCAGAAACGGTTGTAAATATTGCAGCTGGCTGATCCGCGCAATTCCCCCTAATGCCATGCCCGCGTACCAAGCGACATAAGCTAAGAACTGGCTCACCACCGCTAAATAGATTAAACTGCTCCAAGCTTGTACGGGAGCATGTAACATCTCAGCAGAAATACTAAGCGCTACTGGAATAACAAAGATGGGTGCTCCTATTAGGATGGCCCATGCAATGACTTGCCAGCTTCCGATCTCCTTTGACAGCTTGCCTCCCTCTGCATAACTAAGACCTAAGATGATGACGGCCGCTAATATTCCTGCATCCTCAACTTGAAGAGAGCCAAAGCCTAGGGACCCTGCATATAAAATAACCGCTCCCGAACCAACCAAACTGGATATCCAGAACCGTATAGATAGTCTTTCTCCCGCTCTGTACATCGCGATACCAGCGGTTGCTAATGGCAATAGCGCTACTTCCACCGCACCGTGGGAAACCGGCAGCGTCTTCATGGCCCATGAAGTGAGTAAAGGAAAACCTAGCACTGCCCCTGCTGCAACGATCAGGATGCTTTTAAACTGCTGTACACTAGGTATTTTTTCCCGTCGCCCGATCAGGATAACGGCCACTAATAATGCAGCGATTACCGTTCTCCCTAATCCAACAATTGTGGTTCCGAAATGCTCAACAGCGATAGTCGTCGCGGGCAAGGTAAGACTAAAGCAGATCACACCCGCTAAGCCTAGATATAATCCTATCTTTTCTTTTTCCAATTTCCTTCCTCCCCGACTATAATGGATATAATCACATACTATTAGAACGTGATAGATGATACTATTGCTGTTTTCATCCACTGTCAGGGTACAGTTAGAGGAGAGTGAAGCAGGATTGAGTCCAAAATATAGAATCGTTTTAGAGGACATTAAGCAGCAGCTAATAGACGGGAAACTAGCAGCCGGCCATAAGCTACCCTCTATCCGACAGCTATCTGATACATATAACTGCAGCAAGAATACGATTATTAAAGCATACAATGAGCTGCAAAAAGAGCATTTGATATATACCGTGCCTCAAAAAGGCTATTATGTTGTCAATGCGTTTCGACGGCCTGAAGATCAGCCTGAAATGATTGATTTCTTATCTGCTGGACCGGATAAAACGCTGTTGCCTTACACTGAATTTCAACACTGTTTAAATCAAGCGATCGAACACTATAAGGAAGAAATTTTCACCTATACCGATCAACAAGGTCTTCCTTCATTGCGAACCCAAATTACTAAAAATCTTCAACTTTCTCAAGTGTTTACAGATCCCAAGCAGCTCGTCATCGTTTCAGGATCTCAGCAAGCGATTCATTTATTAACTTCTCTCTCTTTTCCTAATAACAAAAAGAATATTTTAATTGAACAACCAACCTATTTCGGAATGATTGAAACGCTTAAACTGAACGATGTGAAGACCTTTGGCATTGAATTATCCATGGACGGAATCGACTTAGAACACCTCGAATCTATGTTTAAAAATAACGAGATTAAGTTCTTCTATGTCATTCCTAGATTTCAGAATCCTCTTGGCCATTCCTATACGAATCGTGAGAAGAAAAGAATCGTAGAGCTGGCAGCTAAATATGATGTCTATATCGTAGAAGACGATTTTCTAGGCGGACTAGAACAGGATAAGAAAGCCGATCCGTTTTTCGCTTTTGATACATCAGGAAGAGTCATCTATATACAAAGCTTTTCAAAAGTCTTTCTTCCTGGGCTCCGAATTGCGAGTGTTGTCTTGCCCAACAACATGATTGAGAGCTTTTTGCGTTATAAGTTTAGCGCTGACTTTAACAGCCCCGTTCTCTCCCAAGGTGCCTTAGACATTTATTTAAAAAGCGGAATGTATTACAACCATCTGAAAAAGATTAAGAACACTTATTTTCATAAAATGAATGAACTCAAAAGGGCATGTGAACAGTTCCTTCCTAAAGGGACGCACTATACGAAGCCTGATACGGGTTTTTACCTTTCCATCTATTTGCCTCCTCACGTATCAGCCAAAAAGCTTACATCCCTTTTACGAATACAACACCTTTTACTTGATGATGGAGAAAGAATGTTTCTGCCTGAATTCAATCAAGACAACCTTATCCGCTTGTGCATTTCTCAAGTTGAAAAACATCAAATACAACCCGGAATAGAAAAAATAGCTCACACCATTCGTGAATTGAAAGACAGCAGGCATTTCCATCAAATATCGCTGATTTAATACTGCAATTTAAGATAGCCTTACATGCTAAAAGGACAGAAACACAGGAGTAAATGCGTTTCTGCCCTTTTATTTATTCATTCATAAACGTTACTTTGGCGATTTTTTATATGCATACAGGAAATATAGCAAAACAAACCAAATCGGTGTCAGCAATAACGCCGGACGAGTAGCTTCTGCCACAAGCAATACGATTAAAATGATCCCGAACAATGCGAGTACCACATAGTTAACGAATGGAGCAAAAGGTGCTTTGAACGTTGACTTTTTGTGCAGGTCTGAACGTGACTTACGGTATTTAATATGGCTAATTAAGATCACGCTCCACACCCAGATGAAACAGATGGCACTGATGGTTGTTACGATGCCAAAAGCCTGCTCTGGAATAAGCTTGCTGAGGAGTGCTCCCACTGAAACAACTACAGCCGAAACCCAAAGCGCGTTTCCAGGTACCGCATTTTTCGTTAGTTTCTTAAAAGATCGAGGTGCCTGCTCACTCTTGCTTAACGTAAATAAAATGCGACTCGTTGAAAATAATCCACTGTTGCAGGCAGATGCCGCTGATGTCAGCACAACAAAATTAATGATTCCAGCCGCAAGCGGAATTCCTATCAAGCTGAACGTTTTAACGAACGGACTTTCCGCTGCGTTTAGCTCTGTCCACGGATTGATGCATAGCAGCACGATCAATGCGCCAACGTAGAAAAATAGAATGCGAAGTGGTATTTTATTGATCGCAGACGGAATATTCTTTCTCGGATCAGATGTTTCTGCTGCCGCCACACCGACCAACTCCACTCCGACAAACGCAAACACAACCATCTGAAAAGAGAGTAAGAACCCAGTCATCCCATTAGGAAACAAACCTCCATGATCCCACAGATTGTTTATAGAGACCGTTCCCGCATCCGTCTGGTAGCCCATAACGAGTAGGACAACGCCAATCACAATCAACGCTAGAATCGTAATCACCTTGATCAAAGCGAACCAAAACTCCAATTCCCCGAAAAGCTTTACCGTTAACAGATTCAGCCCAAGTAAAAGAAGCAAACAGACAATCGCCGGGACCCACTGCGGTATGTCAAACCAATATTGAACATAAACACCGACCGCAATCACATCGGCCATCGCTGTCATGATCCAGCAGAACCAATACGTCCATCCTGTGATAAACGCAGCTCGCGGTCCTAGATAGTCTTCCGCAATATCGGTAAACGACTCATAGCCTTCCTTCGAAAGCAGCAGCTCTCCTAACGCTCTCATCATGAAAAACAGCGCGATCCCAACGATTAAATAAGCAAATATAACAGACGGCCCGGCAAGTTGAATCGCTTTTCCTGAACCTAAAAATAATCCCGTACCAATCGTTCCGCCAATGGCGATCAGCTGCACATGACGGTTAGCCAAATCCCTCTTCAACTCTTGCTGTGACACGTATGAATCCTCCTTCTAAGATGCAAATACAACGAAAAAAAGAGACTGGAAGAATCTCCAATCTCTTGTACATTAGAATATGAAAAAACATTCACTGCGCTATAAATGACAAGCACAACAATGTCAAAATTCAATACTCTTCTGTCCGTTTGCCTGAGATTGTGAACCCTTCGGCGCCGCTTAACATGCGGTCTCTCCAGAAGCTGCTCCTGCTGTAGTACGACCTACAGCAATCATAGCTTGCTATCTTTAATATATATTTCTAAATAATTCCTTATACTAGTACGAACTTAGGAGAATGTCAACCTATAACACAGTGTTCACTTTTTTTTATTAAACTTCATTAAAGCCAATGTGGCTAAAAAAATGATAAAAAATGTGCTAACCACTACTGTCCAGTTCATATCGTTCTCCTCTCACCCTTTATCTATCTCTCTACCCTGGAAAAGGAAAACAAAATCAATCAGGTAAATTGTGTCTTCTATCAAAATCAATAAAGCCAGAGACTTGATAATATCTCTGGCTTTTACTTGACGATCACTAGTGACGTGGCTTTTCTCTGAACCAGAGCGTAGCTATCCATTTCTCACCTTTTGTTAAGGGACGAGAACCATGAAGTGAAAGATAATGTGGGTGATCTGTATTTTTTATACAGTTTTCAAAAACGAGTAAACTCCCTTCTGTAGGAGCTACTTCAAAATTTAGCGATGGAAAAAACGTTTCTCCTCCTCCAGTAGTCACAGAGTTTAAATAGAGAAGGGCTGTTACGATTCGTTGTCCTCCATTCGATAAATATGTTCTCCCTAACTGAGTGGAGGGACTAAACGTATCATAATGAGCATCAAATTTTCCGCCGACCTGATACCTAACCACTTGTAACTGTTCTGCATGAGTAAGCGGCTTGTTTACGATAGAGGCAACGCGCTGTGCAATCTGATGAACCGTTTCATTTAACAGATGAGGAAGCCATGCTTGATCTGATTTTCGTATGTCCGCTGTTCCAACGACCGTTGACGGCTTTAAATGTTCTTTGGCTAAAGCTATTAATTGGTGACATTCACTAGTGCTCAATATATTTTCGTATTTCGCAACAAAAGGTATTTCACTGTAAACAATAGAAGGCTCTTTCAACTTAATCACCTACATATCCTAAATTTACAGCTATCCTATGCCCTACCCATAGTGACCGTGAACCTAAATTCTTTTTGTCGTTGACAGGAAACTCCGTTAGAATAAACTCGGTGTTGGGTTTATGGGGTAGTTCTTCTACATGTAATAATTTACGACTTTTTTAAACACTCACTAATGGAGTTTTATAATAAGACTAATACTGTACATTGTTTCATTTAATTAACTGATCTTCGGTGGTGTTAAATAAAATGGTAACTACTCCATGAAATAATAAACATAAAATAGTACACCCTGTGCAGGTTTTTACAATTTTGTTCAATTATTTTTATAAACAACATTATAAAATTAAAAAATGCCTGCCCCTTTTAGTAGTTGGGACAGGCCTCTGTGTTTGCATTTACTCATTTTATAGTTTCGGATACACGACGGTCCCATCCTCTTCAATGATTGGCATGGCTCCCCACTGTCCCAATTCATGAGGGACTATCCTAGGATCTCCCTTGGAATGAGGTATGAGATGACGCACATCCCATCCATTTGCCTGTAGCCAGTTGCTGATAAGCAGACGGTGGCATCTTGCCGGGTGATGTTCTGAACACATATAAACCAAATTAATGAAGCACGAGAACCGTCCCTGTGCTTCCGCTTCTCAAGAACTTTCTTGATCCTAGATAATCTTCTCATTCTCATGTTTTTTCAGGACAAGCATAAGATGGTAGAAGAATTAATTGAGAAAGGAATACCTATCTATGATCTCATTTCGAAAAATGCTAGGAGCCTCATTATATGCCACCATGTCCATCAGTTTTTGGGGAATATCTTTTGTCTCGACTAAAGCAGTGCTGGACAAGCTTGATCCCTTTACTCTTCTGGTCATCCGTTTTGGTATAGGTGCATTGTTTTTATTGATACTTATCCTTGTGAAAAAGAAACATTCCATGAAACTACCGATCCAGTATATCCCGCACTTAATTGTATTAGGGATTCTTGGTGTTTTTCTTCATCAGGTCATTCAAGCGAGCGCACTTCTATCTATTGATGCATCCTCTGCAGGCTGGCTCATTACGTTCTCTCCGGTTTTCACCGTCGTTCTTTCCATGGTCTTTCTGCATGAAAAGTTGACAGTTCCAAAGGCTGTTGGAATTATTTTGGCCATTAGTGGTGTGTTGTTGGTCACAACAGCAGGTGGAGACAGGTCCTTAGGATTCTCAATCAACATCGGGTATCTATTGATGGTTCTCAGTACTCTAAATTGGGCCATTTATTCAGTTTTACTAAAAAGCCTAAAGGTGCCATTGCCTGCATTGGTCCTCACCTTTTACATGAGTGCTTTGGGACTTTTGCTTACTCTCCCATTCATCTATCAGAATAAAAGCTGGGAAAAGCTTGCTCTTCTAGATGGAGTAGAATGGGCTCATCTTATTTTCCTTGGAGTCTTTGTATCCGGTATTGCCTACTGGTACTGGGCAAAAGCATTGGAGGTGTTGGAGGCCACTCAAGTATCGGTTTTCTTATACCTCGAACCAATCTCTACACTAATAGCAGCCGTGCTACTTCTACACGAAAAGGTTATTTTTACCAGTTTATTAGGGGGAGCAATCATCATTCTTGGGGTTATTTTCGTAAATGGTCATCTAGTTGGACTGGTGAATCGATGGAGTGCGAGGAGGTAGAGTTACTTCTTTTGATCTCTTTTTTAAAACAAACGGATAGCTTTGAATTACAAAATGTATGAAGCACCTTTATAAAAATTCTTCCTAATGTTGAAACTGTAAAGCAAAAAGATTTACTTCATACCAGTATAAATAAAATTTCCAATAATTTATGAAAATTCTCCTATTGAAAGAAGCGTCAAAGACATTGATTTGTACTGTGACGCTTCAAAAATTAAACTATGTGCTTACTTGTGATACGGTTCCCCACGATTAATCCGAAAAGCCCGATAAATCTGCTCAACAAGCACCAACTTCATCAACTGATGCGGATACGTAATCTTCCCAAAAGAAATCTTCTCATTCGCACGTTTCATGACAGCATCACTCAAGCCTAAAGAGCCTCCAATAACGAAGGCAACCTTGCTTTTCCCATAAGTCGCAAGCTGATCTAAATTCTTAGCCAAATCCTCAGATGACACAGCCTTTCCTTCAATTGCCATTGCAATCACATGAACATCTTGGCCGATCTTTGCCAAAATTCTTTCACCTTCAGCGTTTTTAACCATGATCATCTCTTGATCACTTAGTGTTTCCGGTGCTTTTTCATCAGGAACCTCGATAATGTCTACTTTTGCATAAGGTCCTAATCGTTTTAAATATTCATCGATACCTAGTTTTAAGTACTTTTCTTTTAATTTCCCTACGGAAACGATTGAAATATTCACTTGTTGAAAACTTCCTTTCAAATAAGTTATCCCCAGAACTTATCCACATATGCACAATTAGTGCTATATCTTGTAGGCGTTCATATGTTCGACACTTTATATACACCTTTGTTATCGCAGTATTCACAACCTGTTGATAACTCGTCATTCTCTGTTAGTAACTCTACTACAGGTGGCGTTTCAAACTCATCCACAATGATGTCAATCGCAAGCTCAGCATGGTCTTTGCAGCAAATAATAACCAAATCTTTTCACTCCTAACTTATCCACAATCCTTCTTCTTACACTAACGAATTTACAGCTGTGTGTAAACAATCCGCTACAATAAAGTTGTCCACATGTGGAATCAAACTCTTAATTTTTTTCTTTATAGGGTGGGTGGCTTTCAATTTCCTTTTCCTTTACTTCACCGACAAGTTGATTGTAGTGCAAGGTGCGAGACTCTAGGCTAGGACAAGCGGGCAGGTGAGACCCTTAAGGGCGCGAAGCGGCAAGGGGCTCACCGCCTGCCCCGCGGAAAGCGAGCAACCTGAAACGGAAAGCAACTCACTCTCAAAGTCGCCTAAGCACCAACAAACAAAAAAACAGGAGACCCTTAAGCCCCCTGTTTCCCGCTTTTATTGAGATTGCTTACCACCGCTCAATTCAACTTTCACGGTCTTCTTCTTTCCATCACGATAGAACGTCACATCCACCTCATCACCAATCTTCGCTTTTGTATAAAGGAATTTACGAAGTGCGATTGGGTCTTTGATCTTCTCTCCACCCATTTCGACAATAACGTCCATTTCCTTAATACCCGCGCGTGCTGCTGGTGAAGCTGATGTGATCTCCATCACAACGACACCTTCTTGTACGCTGTTTGGAATCTTCAGCGTTTGTTCACGCTGATACGTGTTCACTTGAGAAAGCGGAATGATGTTAACACCTAAGAACGGTCTGCGTGTTTCACCATACTTCTCAAGGTCTTCGATGATCGGTTTTGCCACATCAGAAGGGATAGCAAATCCGATTCCTTCTACTTCGTTCTGTGCGATTTTAGAAGAGTTGATCCCGATCACCTGACCGGAAATATTGATTAAAGCCCCGCCGCTGTTCCCCGGGTTGATCGCAGCATCCGTTTGAATAACTTCAGCTTGCCAATCTGGGTTTCCGTCTTGATCCAGATCAACTGGAATCGAACGGTCTGCACTTGAAACAACACCTTGTGTAACAGATCCAGGGAAGTTACCGAGCGGATTACCGATGGCGATAGCAGGTTCACCACGTTTTAAGTCACCCGATACTCCAAACTCCGCTACACTGTCGACTTTGCTGCCATCGATTTCAACAACAGCTAAGTCCATTAAAGGATCAGTTCCGCGTAATGTGCCTTTAAGCTTCGTTCCGTTGCTAAGCGTGATCTCAATTTGGTTCGCGTCTGCAACAACGTGGTCATTTGTTACCACATACGCCTTGTTGCCTTCTTTTTTATAAATAACACCTGATCCCGTGCCCGCTGGCTGCTGGCTCCAAAAATCGGTCTGCTGAATGTTGATAACTTCGACTACCGCGCCAGATGCTTTATCAACGGCATCCGTTACATTCGTAGTCAAATCCACATCCACTTTTCGCTGCTCCACATTTTCGTCAGTGCCTAGACCGTTTTGTTCCTCATTCGGAGGATACAGATTGTCTGGTAAGAGACCAGCTCCTCCTAGTGCAGGTACTGTAAACAAGACAAGCAAACCGCCTAGAATGGCTCCTAGCAAAGCTGGTAGAAACTTTCCTCCACGGTTTCCTTTTTGTCGAGATGGTTGTTGATAATCATCATCGTAATAACCCATACGTTCCTCACCGTTCCTTTCAACAATTAAATGGATGAAGTCATAACCTAGTATAAGCAATTAGTCCTGAAATTATGGACATTTTGGGTTATTTTTCATAATTTCCCACACTTATTGTTATTTCCGGAAACGGCTTACTTTAAACAAGTAAGTATTTTATACTAAAGCGAGCTTTGTTGGCTGACTCGCATCTGTATCGTGCAGAATCACTTGTTCACCCGCTGAAATATCATACGTTTTTAACGTCTGTTCAACTGCTAAACGAGCAATATCCTTCATGTTGTTATCTTTACTTAAGTGAGCAAGATAGATGTGTTTCGTCCCGTCACCGATTACATCAGCGAGAGCATGTCCACAATCTTCGTTTGAAATGTGACCATGGTCTCCTAGAATACGACGCTTAATGTTCCACGGATAACGTCCCATCATAAGCATGTTGATGTCATGGTTCGATTCGATCACAAGCGAGTGGCTGTCACGGATGATGCCTTTCATACGATCGCTTACATAGCCTGTATCCGTCATGAGCGCAAGCTTTCGGCCGTTATGGTGGAACACGTAAAACATCGGTTCCGCCGCATCATGAGACACGCCAAAAGATTCAACTTCTAGATCTTTGAACGTTTTCACACTTTCCATCTCAAACTCAAACTTTTGCTCGGTCGCCACTTCGCCAATCAAGCCGTTCATGGCATTCCACGTGTTTTTGTTCGCATAGATCGGCAGCTTGAACTTCCGAGCCAGCACTCCGAGTCCTTTTATATGATCGCTATGTTCATGCGTGACGAGGATGCCGTCAATGTCGGCCACCTCACCACATGCTGCTTTTTCAAATAATATTTGAATCTGTTTAGCACTTAAGCCTGCATCCACGAGCAAGCGTGTTTGTTCGGTTTCAACGTAAACGGCGTTTCCCGAACTGCCGCTTGCAAGAACGCTAAATTTTAAACTCATAACCGCATGTTCCTCTCTACTCTGCCTTTTCCGTCAAAACTTGAATGGAACTGTCAGTCGCATTAACTAAATACTGTCCGTCCTTGGTTTCTATGAACCATGTAGGGGTATAAACCTGAACTTCCCCTTCACCTACGAGGCTATAGTGGCCAAGCTCTACTTTTTGTATATGATCACCTTTTTGAAGGTTTGTTTCTAGTAATTTCTCAAGCGCCTTACTAGGTGAGATGATCTGTTGAAAAGCTCCCTGTCTCGTAATAAAGAGATAGGTCTGCGTAAAATTAGTAAGATTGCCCTTGTCATCAAGCTTGAACCTAATCATCCCGTTCGGCACATCGAAATCTTTTCCGTCAGAAACAATGCCAAAATTAGTAGGATTATAGAAGACTTTTTTCTCTTGATAGACTTGTGTAAACCAGACGATGTTGCTCTTTTTGTCCCACTCATAAAAAGCGTATTCTTTCCCGCGGGTAATGTTCTCTTCTGCAAATTGATTAAGCTCTGAAATCAGATCTTTCGTATCCTTTTTCGGCAGATCCATCGGTTTACTAAGATCATAGTGAAGAGTGATGTCTGTGCTCGCTTCCTTATCCAGCGATACGTTTTTTGCAGGAGATTTCTTCTCTTCTTCAGAGAACTTGTAACGTTGTGCACTGATCAAGGTTTGCTTTTCTTTATATTTCGGCAGCTTTTCCGAAAGGGATATTTCATTGTTCGCTAACCGCTCTTCTAATGGCTGATCGGTCAGCCTCGAAATATTATTGATATCATTCTTTAGATAAAGCTGATACCCCAAGAATAGGTTTAAGACGAGAAAGGTAAGGATAAAAATGCTTTTTGTTCGTTGCCAATTCAATTAGAATCCTTCCTTTCCAGTCGGTGAAAATAATGGTTGCCATCCCTTAGCATCATAGTTGATAAACCATTGTGGCTCTAGTTTATAGACATGTGGTTCCTTTTGCTTTCTCATGGTGAGTCCAATACGAACATCTTGAACATAGTTTTCGTTGTACTCTTTTTCTTCAAGCTCTCTTTTTACCTCTAATCCTGACTGAAGGGTGACCTTCTGTGAGAGATAAGACTTTTGATCAAGTTGTAACTGAACGAGGGAACGTTGATATTCTTTAAGCTCGTTTTCATACCACACTAAGTTCATTTGCATCTCAGGATCCAAAACAGGCAAATTCTCAGCAAAAAGCCAGAAGTTTGCGGAATACGTTGATAGACCGGAGAGTATATATGGGTTGCCCCAGCCAGCATGCGTATTGATATATTCTAAAGATTGATAGAGTGGCGAAATGTTTGGTGTTGTATTCGGATTTCGGTTCCCTGCAAAGTTTGTGAACGTGAAACGATTTTGCAATTCATTCACAACCATCGCCGCTGTTCCATCAGCATAAGTGATCTGATTTTTATCAGAAGCGGTTTTTACGGCTAACGGGTCTTTGAACAATGCTTTTTTATACATTTCATACGTATCTTCACCTGTTGCTTTTGAAAAGTACGTATAGCGAGTTAAAGAAAGAGAATCTTTAGGAAAGTAAAATCTTCTTAAGATCTCAGCTTGTCCCTCTTTCCCATCATCCTCAATATCATAATGAATATAAGGAATTAAGTTTCCTGTATCTACCCATTTATCCATATCTCTTATTAGCGGATTTAGTTGATTATTCATTGCCCTAATCTTTTGCATCTTATTTTGTTGATAAGAGACAAGATAACCCTCAATACTATCCGTCATTTTATCTTGATATAAAAAGATTCGATCCACGTTTTGTGGTTTAGTGGCTTGGATCTCGGATTCGATGGAGAAGACTTCTTTGTAAATATCCTGACTCATTCCTACTGGGAAAACAATCTCCACATATTTGTTATCTCTTAAAAACTTTTCATCGGGATCAAACGGCTGATTATTTTTAGAGCCTGTATCAAATGTGAATTTCGTTTCATTCAAGCCGTTATGAAACTCTTTAATCAAATTGTTCGCTTCAAGTCCATATAACTCATCTCCACTATGGTAGATCACCTGTGTAGGATAAACGAGTTGTTTCACGCTAGCTTCAACATCTACTTCCTGCTTCTTAACGATACGAGCTCCCTCTAGCGATGGATAGCTCGGTTTGAATGTCCATAAGCTCCATGTAAGAACAAGGCTCAATCCGATCAAGAAAGTGAGCGCGATCGACTTGATATGTTCATAGTTCTTTTTGAAAAAAGTGATCACTTCTTTTGCGTGTGTAATCCACTTTAACCAGTTCATTGTTGCAGCCCCTCCTTAACCTTTTTTAAAGGAAGAGTAAAGTGGATGGTCGTTCCTTGGCCCCATTCACTTTCTGCCCAGATGTCTCCGCCATGCGCAAGGACGATTTCTTTTGCGATCGCAAGACCTAGGCCTGTGCCTCCGATATCTCGAGAACGGGCACGGTCTACTCTAAAGAATCGATCAAAGATCTTAGAAACGTTATTCTTCGGAATCCCAACACCTTGATCGGAAATACTCACCTTCACTTTGCGCCCAATTACGGCCGCGTTGAAGGTGATCGTTCCACCTTCAGGAGAATATTTCATCGCGTTCGAGATGATATTATCAAGCACTTGTGTCATCTTATCCGTATCCAACTGAACGTTGATCTTGTGCTTAGGCAGGGATCTGGAAAGTTCGATGTTTTCCTTTTCCAGCATCTCAAAACGATCGATGATGCCGTTCAAGAACTCCACTAGATCAATCTCAAAAAAGTTAAATCGATAATCTTTGCTGTCCATTTTGGATAATTGAAGGAGATCGGTTACAAGCCTGATCATACGTTCTGTCTCATTCTGAGTAACCTCTAAGAAACGTGGAGCGATGTTCTCGTCTTGCCACGCCCCTTCAGCTAACGCCTCAAGATAACTTCTCATTGTTGTCAGCGGTGTTCTTAGTTCGTGTGAAACGTTGAATACAAACTCACGTCGCTCGTTATCGATCTGTTCTTGCTCCGTTACATCATGAAGAACACAAATAAGACCATTGATTGGCCCATCATCTTTTTGTATCGTGGAGAAGTTTGCTCGCACCACATAGTGCATATCATCCGTACTAAAATCGAGCAGCATGGATTCGTATTCGTTATAGAGCTCTTCCCATGTGTATTCCGTATTTAAACGCAATAGCTCCATCAGAGGCGTTCCTAGCGCGTTCTGTCTAGAAATATTCAGCATCTCTTCCGACCGGTCATTCATCAGGATGATCGCTCCGTCACGATCTGTCGCGATCACACCATCTGTCATATACGTAAGAACGGAACGCAGCTTTCTACGCTCACTCTCTGTAATAGCCGTTGCTTCTTGCAGCTTTGTTGTTAAGTTGTTAAAGGTCATAGCAAGCTGACCGATCTCATCATCTCCATACAGCTGAACCTTACGAGAAAAATCCCCTCTTGCCATTACAAGAGCTTGCTTTCTCATATCTGCCATAGGACGCGTGATCGTACGCGCCAAAAAGACCCCTAGCAGTCCGGTAATGATAAGAGCAATAACGGTTCCCGTCACGAGAATGCTATTGATACGTGCAATCTGTTTAAAGATGCCTTCGATAGAGGCTACTAAATAGATGGCACCAATGTTCTCACTTGTAGCATCGATCTTGATCGGTTTAGCGAGCACCATGACCCGCTCTCCTTCATGAAGCATGATCTCATCATCGACCGTTCCTTCAAGAGCCAGCTTGATTTTCGGGTTAAAGCTGATCTGCCCCACCAACTGCCTTTTATTACTCGCAAGTACCATGCCATCTTCGTCAAGCACTTGAATTTCTTTCTCTTCGAACTCCTCATCAATTAACGCTTGAATATCTTCTTCAAGCGTTAGAGGAGGTTCACTCGTTTCATCTTTTTTGACCTTGTATCGATCTTTATCCTTCAACTTCTGCTCAATGTTGAACTCTAATAAGTTCACTCTATCGTAGAGTGATTTAGAAAAGCTCTGCCGAAGATCAGATTCTAAGTTGTTGATAAAATAAACACTGATCACTTGCATGGCTATTAAGATGAGCAAAACATAAATCAATACAAACTTAACGTGTATTGATTTAAAAAAATTGACTTTATCCATCATGACTACTCCTGATCAGGATTTCTTAAGTAATACCCCACTCCACGTCTTGTGATGATCCATAATGGGTGACTTGGATTGTCTTCTACTTTTTCGCGAAGACGACGGACCGTAACATCGACTGTTCTAACATCACCAAAATAATCATATCCCCATACCGTTTGAAGCAAGTGTTCACGTGTCATCACTTGTCCGATATGTTTTGCTAAATAATGCAGCAGTTCAAATTCGCGATGTGTTAACTCAATCGTCTCACCACGTTTGGTCACGATATAAGCATCTGGATGGATCGTAAGAGAACCGATCGTGATCTCATTGTTCTCATCGACTTCACGCTCAGATTCCTGTTGATGACGGCGCAGGTTTGCCTTCACACGTGCGATTAATTCACGCGTGCTGAACGGCTTCGTCACATAATCGTCCGCACCAAGCTCTAAGCCTAATACTTTATCAATTTCAGAGTCTTTCGCTGTAAGCATGATGATCGGCATATCGTACTTTTTACGAATCTCACGACAAACTTCCATACCGTCTTTTAGAGGAAGCATGATGTCTAGTAAAATCATATCCGGCTTCTCTTTTTCTACCTTTTCTAACGCATTGATGCCATCATACGCGCAGCTTACAGTAAAGCCTTCTTTTTCAAGATTAAACTGCAGAATATCTGCAATGGGTTTTTCATCATCCACAACGAGAATTTTCTTATCCATGGGAACGCTCCTTCTTCGGAAACTCTATTTTATATATAGCAGAATATTTTGTAGTATCGATTATATGGTATCTCTACTATTTTATCACAGTTGAAACTTTCTCCATACTACTAGCAAAACCTTCTAATTTTAGACAAAGAAAAGTTGGTTTCACATAAGATCACCGTCGAAAGTTCGCTGTTTGAATTACATCCTGAAAAATTATTGTATTAGATTTGAGCGTGAAAAACCTCCCAGGAAGCTATTGTTCCTAAGAGGTTTGTTTATTATTTATCTTCATTGCAATGTTGGTTGTAGTGTAGGATGCGAGACTCCTGTGGGACAGGTGGGCAGTCCGAAGAGTGAAGTGGCTCGTTCAGACCCGACAAGCAAAAGATGAATGGATTAGAAGGCGCACTTTGCCTTCTGAGCCATTTAACTTTTGACCTCGAGGGTCTAGCCACTGCAACTTGACAGGTGAGACACTTAAAAGTGAAACGTACGAATGTGGCTCACCGCCTGCCCCACGGAAAGCGAGCATCTGAAACGGAAATCAACCTACTTTCACATTATTTTAATTTTCACTTACAAAATCAGCTGGATCTTTAAGAACACCGTTCTCATACACTTCAAAATGCAAATGAACACCAGTCGATTGACCCGTTGAACCCATCACACCGATCTTGGACCCCTTCTGCACCACAGCACCTGCTGAAACAGAAACAGAATCAAGATGTGCATAAATGGTTCTCATGCCGTTATTGTGATCGATGATGATCTTGTTTCCATAATCACCATCCCATCCTGCAGAAACAACTCTACCGTTGTCAGCAGCTAGAATTGATCGTTCTGAAGGTCGAGCAATATCCATCCCTTTATGCTGTTTACCCCAACGCGTGCCTTTATGGCTGGAAATGTATCCACCTACAGCAGGCCATGAAAGAGTGCCTGTCCCTTTAGAAGGAATCACTTTCGTACCAATCTTTTGGATTTCTGTAACCGGTGCCTTCACTTGCTTCTTCTCTAAAATCTCTTTTTGTAGCACTTGCTTATCAGCTTTTCTCGTTGTATACGTAATATCTTCTAAGCCAACTTGCCCTTTTTGAACCGTTTTGACCTGTCCTTTTTCTAACGTACTATCTTCTTGTTTCTCAACCTGGAAAGGGAGTTCGTTTTGAACGCGTGTTGCTTCATACACAAGGACTTGGGTAAAAGGCTTTTTCTCTGTAACCGTTACTGCCTGTCCTGTACGAACAATAGGTACTAACATAAGTCTAGGGTTCAGCGTGAAAAACTGATCCATCGTTAAGTGATATTGTTCTAGGATAGATTGAACCGTTTCTCCTTTTTGAACCATATGCTCTTTTTTGTTTAGACTGCCTTCTTTTAAAGAAGAAATGGCATCATCTACCGTAACGAGCTCACTAATAGATGTTTGGGCTTTTTGAATAAGAACTGGCTCTGAAAAGTCGATATCTACCACTTTACGTTCTCCCGGCTTTAAGTCCGGTACTTCAAGCTTTTCATTCTCAGCTTTCTTTTTTTCAATGTCATCGAGCTCGGCCTTTGAAAGATGTTCTAGCTTTAACTTCAGCAACGTATCCTTCGCTTCTTTTTTGCTAGAAACATAAGCAACAGTTTGCCCACCAACGACTAAGCGATAAGCTTCAACTTCAACCGTTAGCTGCTCCTTCAAGTTCTCTCTTACTTCCTCATTATCAAACTCTGGTCTGAACATCTTTTCAGGCTTAAGCTCGATAGATTCTCTCACCGCAAAAGCAAAGTTACTCTTTTTCCCTTTTGCTTGTTGGAGAATTTGGTCGACTGTCTCATCGACAACACTTTCATCACGAACCGTTCCAACCTTCTTTCCGTCTACATAAACGTGATACACCGTTTTAATCAACTGGTTATCATCGCTGCTAGCGGATGTATTCGATGGATTCAGCGTGAATGCTGATACTATTAAAATCACTGCAACAAACTGCAGTGCGATATATTTAATCAATCTTTCAGTGGTTTTTCGACTGTTCACTTTTTCTATTTCCCCCTAAAGATTCTCTCTGTGATCTCTAAAATACGCCTAAAGACCTACTACTTTTTATGCCTTTAGCACCTCTAGTATCCTATCACAAGGAATTTCGCTTTGTCAGAATTTCAGGGATTTTGTAATGCAACTGTAAATAAACGACATAAAAAAGAGTATAAATTCACCGATTTATACCCTTTTTTAACACCTATTCCGTTATTTTGATGCGCTCTTTAATATCTTCTTTTTGAACATACACAACAAGGAAGCTGATCGGAATCAAGAGCAGCGTCTCTAGCCATTGCTTTTCAAACAGCCAGTAGAAGAAAGGTGTGAGAGCAAAAGCAAAAAGTCCCGCTACGGTTAAACTTCTTTTAATCCCATAAAAGAGTAGAAACGCAGCTGCTACAAGGGCAGCCGATATCGGGTGAAAAATAATCATCCCCCCAATAAAGGAAGCCACTCCCTTCCCCCCATGAAAACGAAGAAAGATCGGATAGAGATGTCCTATAATCACGGCTAAAAAACCGAGAAGCTGTATATATGGTGGATATTGAAATTGTATCCCTGCCCAAACGACTGCTGCCGCTTTTAGAATATCACCAGCTAACGTGAGTACGAATCCTGATGGCCCTAAAACTCTGCCAGCATTCCGTGCTCCTATATTTCCGCTGCCTAACAAGCGTAAATCAACGCCTTTTATAAGCTTTGCTACAAGAAACCCTGTCATGATGCAGCCAACAAGGTAACTCGCGATCAAATACAGCGCCCATTCAAATTCCATCTGTATGATCACTACCTTCCTCATCCCAATTGATACACTATATTCGAACGATTGAGTACTTATCCCTCTTTAACAGCATTAAATGTCTATCGTAAGTGTGAAAGTGTTATAAATCTTAGTGTGAAGAAGCTGAATGGTTCTGTGCATTAATCTCTGCCCGCTTATTTGGAGGTCTATCGGTGTTGTTTTTGTGGGGAAAGGGGCTAGCACATATACCTAGGAGGGTACTCGAAATAAAAATTAAGCTTATTCTGGATGGAATTAAGTTAAAACGAAAAAAAATTAAGTCAAAATCGATCGCAATTAAGTCTAAAAGACAAAATAAAGGCCATTCGATCATTTTCGACATTCCCGTCTCCGCTCCATACCCCTCACCAAAGTCTGCCACACAAACACAAATAAAAAAAGCATGCTCCCTTTTCAAGGAACATGCAACATGTTTTAGGATTTAAAGTAAAATGGTGGCTCGAGACGGAATCGAACCGCCGACACGAGGATTTTCAGTCCTCTGCTCTACCATCTGAGCTATCGAGCCATAAAAGTGGCGGACCCGACCGGGGTCGAACCGGCGATCTCCTGCGTGACAGGCAGGCATGTTAACCACTACACCACGAGTCCACTTTTAAATGCTTTTATTTACTTTAAAAGAAAAATGGTGACCCGTACGGGATTCGAACCCGTGTTACCGCCGTGAAAGGGCGGTGTCTTAACCGCTTGACCAACGGGCCACTTTTTTTAAAAAAAGTGGTGAGCCATGAAGGACTCGAACCTTCGACCCTCTGATTAAAAGTCAGATGCTCTACCAACTGAGCTAATGGCTCGTGCTTTGTTTTAAAACGTTTGTCGTTTTTTCACGACAAGTGTTACTTTATCACGATATCGAAGCTTTGGCAATATGTTTTCTATATATTTTTCAAAAAAACTTTCAAATGCTTAAAAATACTCACGAAAGCATTCCCCATTCATCAAAAATAAAGCCCCTCGTTTCAACAAGGGGCTACTAGTTATTTAAGCAAATACGCCACGTACCATATTTGTTTGTGCACGATCTGGTCCAACAGAGAAGATAGAAAGTGGAATACCAGTCACTTGCGAGATGCGCTCTACATAATGACGCGCGTTTTCTGGAAGCTCACCAAGATCCTTCACACCTGTAATATCTTCTGTCCAACCTGGCATCTCTTCATAAACAGGCTCACATTGAGCAAGCTCTTTAAGGCTCGCTGGGAATTCATACGTTAGTTCGCCTTTGTATTTGTAGGCTACACAGATTTTCAACGTTTCGATACCTGTAAGAACGTCGATTGAGTTCAAAGAAAGATCCGTGATTCCTGAAACACGACGAGCATGACGCACAACCACTGCGTCAAACCAACCTACACGACGAGGACGTCCCGTCGTTGTACCGTACTCACGGCCAACTTCACGAATTTGGTTACCGATCTCATCATGAAGCTCAGTTGGGAAAGGACCATCACCAACACGTGTTGTATAGGCTTTTGAAACACCTACAACATGGTTGATCTTAGACGGACCAACACCAGAACCGATTGTTACTCCCCCTGCGATTGGGTTTGATGACGTTACGAAAGGATATGTTCCTTGGTCGATATCAAGCATAACACCTTGTGCACCTTCAAAAAGAACGCGACGGCCATCGTCTAGTGCATCGTTCAGAACAACTGATGTATCCACTACATATTTTTTAATTTGTTGACCGTATTCATAATACTCATCTAAGATCACTTCTTTTGTGAATCCTTCTGATTCGTAGATGCGTTCGAACAAACGATTTTTTTCCGCCAAGTTGCGCTCTAACTTCTCTTCAAATTCTTCACGATCTAAAAGGTCAGCGATACGAATTCCGATACGAGCTGCTTTATCCATGTAAGCTGGACCAATACCTTTTTTCGTCGTGCCGATCTTGTTCGCTCCCTTGCTTTCTTCTTCCAAGATATCTTGACGAAGATGATAAGGAAGGATGACGTGCGCACGGTTAGAGATACGAAGGTTGTCCGTACTTACTCCGTGGCTATGAAGGTAAGCAAGTTCTTCAAGAACTGCTTTCGGATCGACAACCATTCCGTTTCCGATCACGCAAATTTTATCTTTATAAAAGATTCCAGATGGAATAAGGTGAAGCTTATACTTCTTTCCTTCAAATACGATTGTATGACCAGCGTTGTTTCCGCCTTGGTATCGAGCTACTACTTCTGCTTTTTCTGAGAGATAATCAGTAATCTTACCTTTTCCTTCATCTCCCCATTGTGTTCCTACTACTACTACTGATGACATGGTTGCACCTCCATGAAATTAACGATTGACGAATTTATCATCTAATCTTGAAAACCATGCTTAGTTTAGCAATATATCTGATAGAAGTCAATTAAAAACACGAACATTAAAAGAAAAAAACAATATTTTCGTTCGTAATAATTTCACACTTCTATAGCCAGAAGATCAAAAACCTTATCGTATCCTGTAGTATTCACCTTTTTTAGGAGGTACGATTACTTGCTTATCGAAAAATTAATGGTGGCTTATATGGATACAAAAGCGAACCACATTTATTATCTAGATAGAAATGAACAAACGATATTGCTCGATGCGATCGAGCCCGGTGGTCTCCCCAACCTAGAATTTTTAGATGCAGAAGAGCCAGAACGATTTATAGAGATTCCAAAAGTGATGAGCGTAGAATCTTTCAGCTGGATGGTGGAATTTGAGAGCTTCCATCAAAACAGCGAACTGCTTCACGCATTAAATGAGGAAGAGCCTTTTGAACGTTTTACCAAAAAAGTGAGTGAACTGAATCTCCATGAAAAATGGCAGGCGTTCAAAAAAAATAAAGTACAAAGCAGAATAGAGATGTGGTTAACCGAAAATAAAATCAAAGAAATACAAAAGCAGCCGGAATAATTCCTAGCTGCTTTTCTTTATGCGCCTGGCGGTATGGCACTCTCATCGTGCCGCCTGTCCAGGTTAACGAACTTGTTATATTCTTTTACGAAAGCGAGCTCTACCGTTCCTGTTGGACCGTTACGCTGCTTAGCGATGATGATCTCGATGATGTTCTTCGCTTCTGTTTCTTTGTCGTAATAATCATCACGATACAAAAAGGCTACGATATCGGCATCCTGCTCGATGGAACCTGATTCACGAATATCAGACATCATCGGACGCTTGTCTTGACGAGATTCAACTCCACGAGATAGCTGTGAAAGGGCAATAACCGGCACTTCCAGCTCACGCGCAAGTGCTTTAAGGGAACGAGAGATCTCAGAGACCTCCTGTTGGCGGTTTTCGCCTGATTTCCCGCTACCCATAATGAGTTGAAGGTAATCGATCAAAATCATTCCTAGGCCTTTCTCCTGCTTCAGACGACGGCATTTCGCTCGAATATCGTTAATACGAATACCCGGTGTATCATCAATGTAGATACCAGCCGCTGACAAGCTTCCCATAGCCATCGTAAGCTTCTGCCAGTCTTCTGGTAACAATGACCCTGTACGAAGACGCTGTGCATCTAAATTTCCCTCTGCACAAAGCATACGCATAACAAGCTGCTCAGCACCCATCTCTAGACTGAAAATCGCCACGTTCTCATCTGTTTTTGTCGCAACGTTCTGTGCGATGTTCAAAGCAAACGCGGTTTTACCTACGGATGGACGAGCGGCAACGATGATCAGATCATTTCGCTGAAACCCAGCCGTCATTCGGTCCAGGTCATTAAAGCCGGTCGGAATCCCCGTTATATCACCTTTACGGTTATGAAGAGCTTCAATGTTGTCGTAAGCGTGAACCAAGACATCCTTAATCGCTGTAAAAGCGCTCGTGTTCTTACGGTTCGCTACTTCTAAAATCGACTTCTCCGCTTCGTTCAGAATCGCTTCTACTTCTTCTTCACGCGCATAGCTGTTCGCGGTAATATCAGTCGCTGTACGGATCAAACGGCGAAGCAGAGATTTCTCTTCAACGATCTTGCTGTAATACTCAATGTTCGCAGCCGTCGGAGAACTATCCGCCAACTCTGTTAAGAAGGATAAGCCGCCGACTTCATCCAGCTGGTTCTTGTCCTGAAGCTCTGACGTAACAGTAATAAGATCGACCGGCTCACCTTTTGCATTAAGATCGAGCATCACGCGATAGATTCTTTGGTGAGTGGCACGGTAAAAATCTTCAGGAAGCAGAATCTCAGATGCCGTAATAAGAGCTTCGGGCTCTAAAAAGATCGCACCAAGAACAGCCTGCTCCGCTTCAATATTCTGCGGCGGTATACGATCAGCAAATAAATCACTCATAGTAGTTCCTCCTTTCCTTACTAATAATCGTTCATATATGGTTTAAAGCTTTAAATTAGTTTGGTTTTGGCTCCAAGTATAGGTTGATCAGAGTGTAAGATGCGAGACTCCTGGGGGATCAGCGGGACAGGTGAGACTCTTAACAGCGCAAAGCGCTAAGAGGCTCACCGCACGCCCCCCGGAAAGCGAGCATCTGAAACGGAGATCAACGCTTTCTCGGCCCGCAAAAAAACCGGGATAACCCGGCTCTTTTATTCTTCTGTTACGTGTACCTTTACAGTTGCTGTAACTTGTTGATGAACCTTGATCGAAACATTCGTATACCCAAGGGCCTTAATCGGCTCAGGAAGCTCGATCTTACGCTTATCGATCTTGATTCCTTGCTCTTTCAAGCCATCAGCGATCTGTTTACTTGTCACAGATCCGAAAACACGGCCACCTTCACCTGTTTTCGTTTTAATCGTAACGGTCATCTCAGCAAGCTTTGCTTTTAACGCTTCAGCCTCTTCCAATTGAGCTTGTTGTTTCTTCTCTTCGCTCTTCTGTTGACCTTGAAGTGTCGCCATCGCGCCAGATGTAGCTTCTGAAGCTAGGTTCTTCGGAAATAAGAAGTTGCGTGCGTATCCTTCAGAAACGTTCTTAACTTCACCTTTTTTGCCTTTACCTTTTACATCTTGAAGAAAAATTACTTTCATTCCTCTTCTCCCCCTTCAATATACTCATCAATAATACGTTTTAAATGGATTTCTGCTTCATCAATCGAGCTGTTCTCAATCTGGCAGGCAGCATTCGTAAGATGTCCTCCGCCTTCCAGTCTCTCCATGATCATCTGCACATTGATGTCCCCAAGCGAACGGGCACTGATGCTCACTCTGCCATCAATACGATTGGCAATAACAAAGGATGCTTGAATACCGTTCATGGTTAAAAGTATATCTGCTGCCTGAGCGATCACGACTTGATTGTATGCATCCTCAGGAGAGCTTTTGGCAATAACGATGCCTTTTTTATAGACTTCCGAACTCTCAATGAGCTTGGAACGTCTTGTATACGTGTTTAAATCTTCTTTTAAGAACTTTTGAACAAGAATCGTGTCTGCCCCATGCGCTCGTAAATAAGACGCAGCATCAAACGTACGAGAACCTGTTCTGAGGGTGAAACTCTTCGTGTCTACAATAATACCGGCAAGAAGGGCTGTGGCTTCAAGCATGCGCATCTTGAGTCTCTTCGGCTGGTATTCGAGAAGTTCGGTCACGAGCTCTGCCGTAGAGGAAGCATAAGGCTCCATGTACACAAGAACAGGATCTTTAATGAACTCCTCACCACGTCTATGGTGATCGATGACCACGACATGATCAAGCTTGGATAACAGCTTTTCTTCAATAACCATCGTCGGTTTATGTGTATCAACCACGACGAGAAGTGTGTCTCGCGATGCAAGCTCTAGCGCTTCTTCAGGCGAGATAAAGAACTTCCAAATCGATTCTGTTTCTTTTAGTTCGTCCATCAAACGCTGAACGCCAATGTCGATATTCGCTTGATCAAGCACGATATATCCATCTTTTCCATTCACTTGCGCAACTTTTAAGATCCCGATCGCAGAACCGATAGAGTCCATATCCGGATTCTTATGCCCCATGATGATGACCTTGTCGCTATCTGCCACCAATTCACTTAATGCATGGGAGATGACGCGAGCACGGACGCGGGTACGTTTTTCAACAGGATTTGTCTTTCCTCCATAGAAACGTACTTTTCCGTTCGTTTGCTTGATCGCAACCTGGTCGCCTCCGCGTCCAAGAGCAAGATCCAAACTGGATTGAGCTAGCTGTCCGAGCTCAGGAAGCGAAGATGTTCCCGCTGCAACTCCAATACTGAGCGTAAGAGAGATATTCTGCTTAGCTGTAGACTCTCTCACTTCATCCAATACGCTGAATTTGTTCTTTTCCAACTCATAAAGAATTCGTTGGTTAAATACAGCTAAAAACCGCTCAGAAGACGTACGTTTAAGGAAGATGCCATGTACGTTCGCCCATTCGTTCAACACAGACGTAACTTTTGAGTTGATCGTTGATCGAAACTGGTCATCGAGTCCTTGCGTTACTTCTTCATAGTTATCGAGATAGATGATCGCCATGACCGTTTGTTCTTCATCATACAAACGCTCAAGATCTAACTGCTCGGTTACATCAAAAAAGTAAAGCAGTCTATCTTCTTTCTTAAAGTTCACTTGAAATCTATGTGTGTTAATCTTAATAACTTCTTCCTTCGCATCACTCTTGATATGAGGAATCAGTTCTTCTGAAACATGGTTTAGAGAATGGCCGATAAAGGACTCTTCTTCAATAAGGGCTCCCATGTATGGATTGGCCCATTCGATCTTAAAATCCTCATCATACAAAATAATCCCGATCGGCATTTCCATCAACGCTTCTTCTCCCACCTTCTTCAAGCGGTGAGAAAGCGTAGAAATATAATCGCCTAGTTCCTCCTGAAAACTAGCTTCGGCTTTCATGGCATAATAAAACAAACCACCGAGCAGCACGAAGCCTGCCATTCCGATCATCCAATGAAAATACGTGATGATGCTTACCAGAACAACAGAAGTTACAAATAAGGCGATGACGGGATAACCATGCCACCGTTTTAGTAAAAACTTTGGCATACTTTCAGCTCCTACTGTTTGGGTTTCAACCGTTTTTTAATCATAAATCCTAAATCAATTATACCTAAGAATTTAACGACTTCCAGAGGAATCGGCAAGATAGAGCTCAGCAAAAACAAGAGTATAATCAACAATATGATTCTTTTTCTCTTCCAATTCTTTATCCAGGCATAATAAAAAATAACTGTGAAACCTTGTATTATAAGTACAAACGATAATATCATATACAAATTTATCGTTACAATATATAAAGACGTACCCTTTTCAGGCATACTAAATGTTAAAACAATCGCTATAATATAATACCACAAAAACGATTTTGGCAGGTTCCACTCACGAAATGGAGGGAACGATGGCACATCATAGCGCATTCTTTTCATCAACATTCTTGCGGCGATATGCGTTAAGAAAGCAAGGATAACAGCTCCCCCGATAATATATGTTGGAAGCATCATTGGAATCAATTCCGCTTGCTCTCTAAGCCTTTCGATCTGGCTAGGGTCTTGTCCACCTGCTTTATAAAAATCTTCTGCTGTACCTATCGCACTTTGAAACTGAGATTCTAATTCTTTAACAAAATTAATGCCCATGAATACTTGAGCGATCGCAAGCGTTCCTAACATGTTCACGATGTTAGACAAACTCGCACCGAGCAGAACCGCAAATGCAGATTTTTTTCTTCTATAAAGTTCCCCCATCACGATTCCGGTCAAACCAGCAAAGAGGGTGACAATTATACCGTTAAGCCCCGCAAAAGCCAATGAAACGCCAAACGTGACCGCCCATAAAAGTAATCCCGCTTTAAGATCTTGCCGGTACAAATAAATGATAAACGGAAGCGGCAAAATAAATAACGAGACCAAGCTAAATAACGGTATGTACATACTGATCAAAAAAAGAAGCGTATAAATGCCCGAAACAACGGCACCTTCCACCAATACTCTAGTATTGCGCATGATTCACCTCATAAATTCTTCATATGTTCTAATTGTAGTGACATAACCGCCGTAATTCAACTTAAACGCTAATTCTAGCATAGACGTACTTGAAGCGAAGTAAACAAATTATGGAAGGTTTGCTTGAGTGGGGTGAAAAATAGGTGATATTCACCTGTTTCTAGGGTAAATATGTGTGAATAGGTTATCTGATTGATGGGGGAAGGCACTACTGTGGTTTAATAGAGGGTGACTCAGCCATTTCACACCCGTTTTTCATACTTAATGAAGAGGAATCCAAAAGTTTTGAGCTCCAATCCACAAATTTCCTGCCTGAATCCTAAAGTTTTAGCTGTTTATCCACGAGTTTTAGCCTTTTATCCGCGAGTCTACAATCCTCGACAAAAGTCGACGCGCCTGCGACCTTCTATTATTACAAAAAAAACGCAGCCAGGAAAACCCAGCTGCGCTCTTTAAACGATCTTATTCAGATACATATGGTAACAATGCCATGTGACGAGAGCGTTTAATCGCACGAGTCAATTGACGTTGATATTTAGCAGATGTACCAGTTACACGACGAGGAAGAATCTTACCGCGCTCAGAAACGAAACGCTTTAAAAGATCAGTGTCCTTGTAGTCGATGTAAGTGATTTTGTTTACAGTGAAGAAACAAACCTTACGACGCTTTTGGCGTCCACCACGACGTCCAGCCATAGTTGGTCCCCTCCTTTAGATTTATTTTATATATTCCGATTCATAGTTTACGTTAGTTTAAAATGGCAAATCGTCATCAGAGATGTCGATCGGCGTGCCATCATTTGCAAACGGGTCATCGTTGAAGTTATTACGTTTTGGATTCTGCTGTTGCTGTCCTCCAAATCCGTTGTCACTTCCATAGCTGCGGTTCTGATTTTGCTGCCCAAATCCGCGGTCATTTGATGGTCCACCAAAGTTGTTGCTGTTGCCTTGATATTGCTGGCCTCCAGCATTAGCGTTTTTAGGTTCAAGGAATTGAACACTTTCTGCCATTACTTCAGTAACATACACTCTTTGACCCTGCTGGTTCTCGTAAGAACGAGTTTGCAAACGTCCATCCACTCCTGCAAGCGATCCCTTTTTCAAGAAGTTCGCTACATTTTCAGCGGGCTTACGCCATACGACACAGTTAATAAAATCTGCTTCGCGCTCACCTTGCTGATTCGAAAAAGGTCGATTAACAGCAAGCGTGAAGTTAGCAACTGCCACACCGTTTGGAGTGTACTTTAATTCTGGGTCTTTTGTTAAACGTCCCACCAGTACTACTCGATTTAGCATTCAGAACCACTCCTTAAAGGATTAATTTCTTTCGTCTACGATTGTCATGAAACGAAGAACATCTTCGTTGATCTTCATAAGACGGTCGAATTCATTAATCGCTTCGTTTGGAGCGTTAACTTCCAATAGCGTGTAATATCCATCGCGGAAGTCATTGATTTCGTAAGCTAAACGCTTTTTACCCATTTCCTTTTCGTTCGCGATCTCCGCACCGTTGTCAGTTAGGATGCTTTTCGCACGCTCTTTCGTTGCCTTAAGAGCTTCCTCTTCGATATTCGGACGGACGATGTACATAATTTCGTACTTTTTCATTCCGTTCACCTCCTTTTGGTCTAAGCGGCCCAAAAAATTTATTTCGGGCAAGGAGAAAATCATCATAACAAGATTTGTTGACAATTAACTCACAATAAAGAATTATATCAAAACATCTTGCATAAAACAAGCATCTCTTAAAAGAAAGCATAAAAAAGAGGAAAAGCGATTGCTTTTCCTTGGTTTTTCTAGATTACTTGGGCTGTATTCTTTAAATTGCTCTGAGATTAGTGTTGTAAAAAACTTCACTGACTAGTTGATTGTAGTGCAAGGTGCAAGACTCCTGGGGGATCAGCGGGACAGGTGAGACACCTAACAGCGCAGAGCGCTAGGTGGCTCACCGCACGCCCCCCGGAAAGCGAAGCACCTGGAACGGAAATCAACGACTTTCAAAGTTTATTTTTTTAAACATTAAAACGGAAATGAACAACATCTCCATCTTTCATCTCATATTCTTTACCTTCAAGACGAACTTTACCTTTTTCTTTAGCAGCTGCCATGTTCCCTGCAGCCATCAGATCATCATAAGCTACAATCTCTGCACGGATAAATCCTCTTTCAAAATCCGTGTGAATGATACCCGCACATGCAGGAGCCTTCATGCCTTTACGGAACGTCCAAGCGCGAACTTCTTGAACACCTGCTGTAAAGTAAGTAGCTAGACCTAGTAGGGAATAAGAAGCACGGATCAATTTATCAAGACCCGCTTCTTCGATACCGAGTTCACCTAAGAATGCCATCTTTTCGTCGCCATCAAGCTCTGCGATTTCTTCTTCCACTTTTGCACAGATAACGATAACTTCAGCATTTTCACGTGCCGCGTATTCTTTAACGGCTTCAACGTGCTCGTTCGTTCCTTCTAGAAGCTCATCTTCGCTTACGTTAGCCACGTAAAGGATCGGCTTCATTGTAAGAAGGTGCATCGTGTGAACAATCTTCTTCTCTTCAGGTGTTAGATCAACACTTCGTGCCGGAAGTTCTTGCATCAGAGCTTCTTTGATCTTTGAAAGAACAGCAAACTCCGCTACCGCTTCTTTGTCTTTAGACTTCGCAAGCTTTTCAACACGTGCAACACGCTTGTCGATCGACTCTAGATCAGCAAAGATAAGCTCAAGGTTGATAACTTCAATATCATCGATCGGATTCACTTTACCGTGTACGTGCGTGATGTTTTCATCATCAAAACAACGAACAACTTGAAGGATCGCATCTGTTTGACGGATGTGAGATAAGAATTTGTTTCCTAGTCCTTCCCCTTTACTCGCACCTTTTACGATTCCTGCGATATCTGTGAACTCAAAAGTTGTAGGAACTACTTTTTTCGGTTGTACCATCTCTGTTAATTTTTGAAGACGGTTGTCTGGTACTTCAACGATTCCAACGTTCGGATCGATCGTACAGAACGGATAGTTAGCAGATTCAGCACCCGCTTGTGTAATAGCATTAAACAATGTAGATTTACCAACGTTCGGTAAACCAACGATTCCAGTTGTAAGAGCCACTGTTCATTCACTCCTCTGTTTTATATAAAGCTTAGAAATCCTAAGACTTTTCATTGTAATAAAAAAATATCCTTCCCAATTATAGGTTTTATCCTCTTAAAAAACAAGAAGAACCGGGTCGTATAACCCGGCTCTAATGTTTGATCATTTCATTATTAAGTTTTGTTTCACGTGAAACAAAACGTTACTCACCTGGAGATGCTAAAACTTTTTTTATTTTCTTAGCGAACTCCGCTCTTGGCAGCATCACACTATGCTGACATCCCATGCACTTAATCCTGATATCAGCACCCATTCGAATTACTTTCCACCGATTCGTTCCACATGGATGCTGTTTTTTCATTTCTACTTCATCGTGAAGTTGAAATTCTTTTTGTTGCATAATCAGCTCTCCCTTATTTATGTTCTTTTGGTAATGGTTCTTTTTGATACGTGACCATTTTTGGATATGGAATCTCGATCCCCGCAACTTCAAGCTCGTGTTTTAGCGTTTTACGAAGTTCACGAGCGATCTTAAAGTGTGTCATCGGAAGGACCTCTGCCGTAACGCGAATCACTACTTCTGATGCACCGAGCATCTGAACGCCTAATACTTCTGGTTCTTTGACCATCTCAGGATAGTTTGGCTTAGCGTTCTTCACAACTTCTTGAATAATATTTTGAGCTTTATCGATATCCTCTTCATAAGCAATGCTCAAGTCAACGACTGCAATGCTGTTATGAACAGAAAAATTCGTAACTTCTGTGATAGACGAATTCGGCAGGATATGCAATTCTCCTGTCCAACTTTTAATTTTTGTCGTTCTTAATCCAATTTCTTCAACGGTTCCTTCAAAGTTTGTGATTCGTACCGTGTCTCCAACAGAGAACTGATTTTCAAAGATGATGAAAAAACCTGTAATGATATCCTTCACCAGACTTTGAGCACCAAAACCAATCGCTAAACCAACCACTCCAGCACCGGCAAGGATCGCTTTAATGTCTACACCGAACTCCGTTAGGATGGTTAAGATCGCTACAAAGTAAATAACATATGAAGCAACATTATCTAACAGTCTAAATAGGGTGTTCTCTCTTCTCTCACTTAAGCGCAGAGGAGATTTGAGTCGAACTTTAAACACATTAGCGATCGCTGCTTTTACAATATATTTGAAAATTATAGCGAGTATAATGATGCCTACAATTTTTAAGCTAGTCGTAGCAATGCCTGTCCACCATTCTTTATCGGAAAAAATCGTGACGGCTTTCTCTGCAGTTTCCGGTAAGTTCGCACCTGCCAATGGATCATCTTCCTCTCTTTGATTATGAAATTATTTAATCAGCTTTTACTGAGAATATCAAATGTAATTACGTAACCTGCTTTAAGAAAAACTTCTAGAGTTACGAGTGCAGGGGAAACGGGTATAGACTTTAAACAAAAGTCTGTGATTATTGTATTCTACCATGTATAAGAAAAGGATTTCTTCCGTATACTAGTAGAACCATTATAAAGGAGAGGATGTCATGTTCCTCAAACGGAAGCTGGGATTAGGGAAACCCATTCAATATAAATTGCATCACGAAGACAAGGAAGCGATGCTTAGAATCACCGAACAAATTTTACCTATGCTTCCGGAATCAGCTCATCAGCCCGTTGTCGTTGTCTGTATAGGCACAGACAGATCGACAGGTGATGCATTAGGTCCTCTAGTTGGTACCAAGTTGCATAACAAAGATACATTCCCCTTCTTTGTTTACGGCACACTAGATGATCCTGTTCATGCGGTGAATTTAGAAGAAAAGTTAAAGATGATCGCTACTGAGCATCCAGGTGCTTTTGTTATAGGAATTGATGCTTGCTTAGGTCGATTAAACCACGTTGGCATGGTCTCGATCAACGATGGACCTGTTAAACCAGGGGCTGGCGTTAACAAACAGCTGCCGCCTGTTGGTGATATGCACATTACAGGTATCGTAAACGTCAGTGGTTTTATGGAATACTTTGTTCTTCAAAACACACGACTCAGCATTGTCATGAAGATGGCTGATTTGATCGCTGATTCTCTTCATATGGCTTGTTTACGTAAAAAGATTCAACAAAAAAACATGATTGTAAGCACAGAATCTCGTTCACAAGACATTTACAAAATTCAATAGCAAAAGCCGCTTCTAATATTAGAATAGAAGCGGCTTTTTTTGTTTACATCAATCCATGAGAAAACGCTAGAATGCTCTCCCATTTTTCAACGATAAAAACTAAAATCGTTGCGATGAGTAAACCTGGGAGAAGGTTTGCCACACGAATTTTAGTGATGCCAAGTAAATTAAGTCCGATCGCGACGATCATGATCCCACCCGTTCCTGTGACCTCAACGATAAGAGCATCCATCAATTCCTGAGAAACGAAGCGATCGATTTGTGTAGCCATCAAAGCAATCATCCCTTGATATAAAACGACAGGTATAGCGGAGAACATGACTCCTATACCGAGCGTTGAGGTAAACAGGATGGCACAGAAACCATCGATCAGCGCTTTTGTATAAAGAACGTCATGCTGTTGTCTAAGACCACTATCTAGGGCTCCCACGATAGACATCGCTCCTACAACAAACACGAGTGTAGCCGTAACAAAACCGGTAGCAACCGATCCCTTGTCTTGCTTTCCTATCTTCGTCTCGAGCCACTTGCCAATCGCGTTCAATCGCTCTTCAAGATTCCACCACTCACCGAGAGCGCCCCCGACCGCCAAGCTTGCGATCACAATTAAGAACTGCTCGCTCTTCAGACCCATTCCGATCCCCAAAATCGTTACAGCTAATGCCATCGCTTGTAAGATCGTATCTTTATAGCGATCAGAAATATTCGTCCAAAATAAACCTAAAAAGCTTCCTGCAATAATTGCAATACCGTTAACTATCGTTCCTAACAGTGACATTTTTCTATGCTCTCCTATCTAAGTAGGTCATCTATGATCTTTGATAAGCTTGATTCAAGATGGTTACTCTCGTTTATACGTTAGCATTGAAAGTTGATCTCCGTTTCAGATGCTCCAATCAACTTCACAATGGTGAATTTTAATATACATATTTAGAAACTGTTCATCAAAACTCTTTTAGAAAGAGTAAAAAAGAAAACCACCTTAACGATGGTTTTCTGCTTATTTTTCTAATAGCTCTAAAATGCGTTCCAGGTCATCTTGTGAAAAGAATTCGATCTCAATCTTCCCTTTTCGTTTTGATTTCTTAATCGAAACGGATGTGCCAAATCGATCGCGTAAAGATGATTCTTTTTCTTGGAAGAAAACGTTCGCTGGGACTGTTTTTTTCTTTGTTCCACGTGAAACATTCATGTTAATATCAAAGATTAATTTCTCAAGCTGTCTCACGTTTAAGTTTTCATTGATTACGCGATCAACGACAAGCTGCATCTTCGTCTTTTTCTTAAGACCTAGCAATGCTCGTCCATGCCCCATTGATATTTGTCCGTTGGATAGAAGTTCAAGAACAGGTTTTGGCAGCTGAAGCAAACGAATATGGTTTGCGATATGAGGACGACTCTTTCCAACTCGAGAAGCTAACTCTTCTTGTGTCAGTTTTAAGTGTTCCATCAGCTTCTGATAGGCTTGAGCCTCTTCAACAGGATTCAGATCTTCACGCTGCAAGTTCTCGATCAGAGCAACTTCCATCATTTTTTGTTCGTCATAATCTTTTACGATTACAGGGATCACTTTCAATCCGGCTTCTGAAGCGGCGCGGAATCGTCTTTCCCCAAGAACGATCTCAAATCCTTTAATACTTTTTCGTACAACAATGGGTTGAAGAATGCCATGTTCGATAATGGATTCTTTTAATTCTTCAATGGCTTTTTGGTCAAAAACTTTTCGGGGCTGATACGGATTTGGCCTTAGCTCTGATATACTGACTTCTTTGATCTGCTCTTCTTCCCCTGCTTCTGTTGGAGGAAAGAAGGCATGTAGCCCTTTACCTAACCCTTTCACCAATGCCGATCACTTCCTTCGCAAAATCTAAATAAACATCAGCACCTCGGGATTTAGGATCGTAGATGATGATCGGTTTCCCATGACTCGGCGCTTCTGATAGTCTAACGTTTCTTGGTATGATGGTCTCATACACTTTATCTTGAAAATATTTTTTTACTTCTTCAATGACTTGAATCCCTAAGTTTGTACGTGCATCCAGCATGGTAAGCAGCACACCGTCAATCATCAGATCAGTATTTAAATGCTTTTGTACGAGTCGTACTGTGTTTAAAAGCTGACTTAAACCTTCTAGCGCGTAATACTCGCACTGAACAGGTATGATGACTGAGTCAGATGCTGTTAATGAGTTGATGGTAAGCAGTCCTAATGATGGTGGACAATCGATAATTATAAAATCGTAATTGGCACTTACCTTTTCTAACGCTCTTTTCAATCGAACTTCTCGAGAGATCGTTGGTACGAGTTCGATCTCAGCTCCAGCAAGCTGTATCGTCGACGGGAGGATATGTAAACCTTCACAGATGGTCTCGACGATCACGTCTTTTACTTCTACATCCTCGACAAGAACATTGTAGATACACTGGTCGATATCCCCTTTATCTACACCTACGCCACTTGTTGCGTTCCCTTGAGGATCTATGTCTACGAGCAATACTTTTTTACCGAAATATGCTAAGCATGCACCAAGGTTGACCGACGTAGTCGTTTTTCCGACTCCGCCTTTCTGGTTGGCTACTGCAATGGTCTTGGCCACGTTGTCACCTACCTCACTTAAAAACATTCATTATCTATTATTCTATCACGAAGAAAATAAAATAACGTACGGAATTACAGAAAAAGAAGGATTTATTTTGTTGGGTTTTCTACTTATTGATTGTAAATCTGTCTGCTGCAGGAATTTAAGTGGGAAAGAGTTGTAGAAGTAGCATTTTAGGGGTCATAAGTAGATTATTTACTATACGGAGAGGGGTATCATCCTTAAGAATCCCTTAAATTCTAGCATCAATTCAGGAAATTTCCGAATTAATCCCGCGAATTCTTGTCATATATCCGCATGTCTACATCAATCGACATTGACCGACTGCCAGATACCCCACACCCATTCCATTTCAGTCAGCACCCAGCATCATCAAAACAACAAACCATCAAAACAACAAAAAAACCACCAGCTCCTATTCAAGCTGATGGCCTTCTCTTTTTATTTTTTGGGAATACGAATCGTGAACTGATAGAACTCCTCATGTTCTTCTTCTTCTGTGTCGATAGAAAGTCCGCTCTGTACGACCATGTCTACCGATTGTCTTACCGTATTGATCGCGAGTCGCATATCTTTGCTATACGATTTACGGCGTGACTGAGGTTTCTTTTCTGCTGTCTCAGATTCGATCATTCGTTTCACACGTTCTTCCGTTTGCTTCACATTGAGTTGCTTTTCGATGATTTCTTGAAGAACGGCCTCCATCTTTTCAGGAGATTTCAAAACGATCAATGCACGAGCATGACGTTCTGTTACTTTTTTCTGCAAAAGGGCATCTTGAATAGACTGCGGAAGCTTTAACAGACGCAGCTTGTTCGCAATCGTAGACTGACCTTTACCCAACTTTTGAGCAAGGCCTTCTTGTGTGAGTCCGTGCAGTTCTAGAAGCTTAGCATATGCCATCGCTTCTTCGATAGCTGTCAACTCTTCTCGCTGAAGGTTCTCAATAAGTGCTACAGAAGCCGTTTGAGAGTCGTCCATCTCTTTTATGATTGCCGGGATCTTTTCCCATCCAAGCTTTTGGACAGCACGCCACCTACGTTCGCCCGCGATCAGCTCGTATTTGTCGTCGCCGATACCTCGAACAACGATGGGCTGAATGATTCCGTGAGCTTCAATCGTCTGTGATAACTCTTCAATTCGTTCATCTATAAAAACCGTACGAGGCTGAAACCGGTTGGGTATGATTCTTTGAACCGGAAGTTGAAGTACTTCTTCGTTGTCGTTTTTTTCAGCTGGTTCTGGATCTAAGGTTTGCTGGCTCTTTTCGCCGATGCCGAATAAACGTGAAAAAGGATGCTTCATGCGAATACACCACCTTTTGTAATCTGCCTGTTAACTAATTCTTCTCTCTAGTTCAATAATCCTGCAAGTCTGTAAAAATCTTTCTTTTATGTAACAGCTGTGTTTCACATAGAAACACAGCCTAAGATTATGAAATAGGAGATTTGTTTGGTGTTCCTGGTTTACGCGGAAATTTCTTTGGTGTTTCTTTAACTTTATCAATGACAATGATATTGCGTTCGCTCTCCTCGATCGGTAATACGAACGAATGAATATCTTTTACTTTACCGCCTAAAAGTTTGACCGCTTTTTCTCCGTCTCTCACTTCTTCAGGAAGGTTAGCACCTTTCATTCCTAAGAAGTGTCCACCAATTTTCACGAGTGGCAGACAGAGTTCGGAGAGTACCGATAGTCTAGCAACCGCACGAGCTGTCACAAGATCGAACGTTTGTCTGAACTCCGGACGGTGAGCAAAAGTCTCTGCACGGTCATGATAAAGTGACACTTCTTCTAAACCAAGTTCATCTACAACATGCTGTAAGAAGCCGATGCGTTTATTCAGAGAATCAACGACAGTTAGCTTGATTTCTGGGAATGCAATCTTAAGTGGAATAGCTGGAAATCCTGCTCCAGCCCCAACATCACACACCGTGATGTCTTGACTAAAGTCAAAATAAAAACCTGCCGTCACAGAATCATAAAAGTGTTTTAAATACACTTCTTCTTTTTCTGTGATCGCTGTAAGGTTCATTTTTTCGTTCCACACAACGAGCAAGTTATAATACGTTTCAAACTGTGAAAGCTGCTTTTCAGATAAGTCGACTCCCTTTTCTTTTAAGGAAGTTTGAAACAATTCGATATTCATGATTTTCACGTTCCCCCTCAACGGGCGATCTTCGCCAGTTTACCTTGTTCGAGATAGATCAACAGAATCGAGATATCTGCTGGGTTTACCCCTGATACACGTGATGCCTGCCCTACAGAAAGAGGCCGAACTTCGTGAAGTTTTTGTTTCGCTTCTGTCGCTAGTCCATTGATTGCCATGTAATCAAGATCTACGGGAAGCTTCTTGTTTTCCATCTTGCGCATCTTTTCAACTTGTGCGAGCTGTTTATCAATATATCCAGCATATTTCACTTGGATCTCTACCTGCTCCATCACTGTCTCTGGCAATGCTGTTTCAGCTGGGACAAGCTTATGAATGACTGGATATGTGATTTCAGGGCGCTTTAACAAGTTAGCCGCTGACATAGGTTCTTTTAACGGAGTCGATTGTGACTCTGCAAGAACTTGCTGCACGATTTCACTCGGTTTGATCGAAACATGCTCAAGTCGATCTATTTCCTGCGCAATTAATGCTTTCTTCTCTTCAAAGCGTTCGTAACGATCTTGTGGTATCAGTCCGATTTCATGACCTTTTTTCGTTAATCGCAAATCTGCGTTATCGTGTCTAAGAAGTAAACGGTACTCTGCACGCGATGTTAGAAGGCGATAAGGTTCGTTCGTTCCTTTTGTGATCAAGTCGTCGATCAAAACTCCGATGTACGCTTCTGAACGATCAAGCACAAGAGGCTCTTTATCTTGGACTTTTAACGCTGCGTTGATTCCCGCCATAAGTCCTTGACCCGCTGCCTCTTCATATCCGCTCGTTCCGTTCAGTTGTCCAGCTGTAAATAGACCGTTCACGCGCTTCGTCTCAAGAGATGGCCAAAGTTGAGTTGGAACGATCGCATCATACTCAATCGCATATCCTGCACGCATCAACTCTGCTTTTTCAAGACCAGGAATCGTTGCTAAAATTCGTTTCTGCACATCTTCCGGAAGACTTGTTGAAAGACCTTGAACGTATACTTCTTCTGTATTGCGTCCTTCAGGCTCTAAGAAGATCTGATGTCTTGGCTTATCATTGAAACGGACAATCTTATCCTCGATCGATGGACAATATCTCGGTCCAGTACCTTCGATCATTCCGGAATACATCGGTGAACGATGAAGGTTTCCGTTGATCAACTGATGCGTTTCTTCACCTGTATACGTTAGCCAGCAAGGAAGCTGATCTGTGATGAACTCTGTTGTTTCATAAGAAAAAGCACGAGGTACATCGTCACCAGGCTGAATTTCTGTTTTTGAATAATCAATCGTCTTGCTGTTAACACGCGGAGGTGTTCCTGTTTTAAAACGCACCATATCAAAACCTAACTCTTGCAGATGATATGACAAGTTGATAGAAGGAGCCATGTTGTTCGGGCCGCTCTCATATGCGAGTTCTCCGATGATGATCTTCCCTCTTAAGTACGTTCCGGTTGTAAGTACGACCGCTTTTGCCGCGTACTCTGCTCCGGTTTTTGTGATTACCCCTCTACATTCACCGTCTTCGATGATCAGACGCTCTACCATCCCTTGACGCAACGTAAGGTTCTCTGTGTTTTCCATCGTTTTTTTCATTTCATGCTGATACAGATATTTATCCGCTTGCGCGCGCAGCGCACGTACCGCTGGGCCTTTACCTGTGTTCAGCATACGCATTTGAATATGTGTCTTGTCGATGTTGCGCGCCATCTCTCCGCCGAGTGCGTCAACTTCACGAACGACGATCCCTTTAGCCGGTCCGCCTACTGACGGATTACACGGCATATAGGCGACTGTATCTAAGTTCAATGTTAAACATAATGTTTTAGCGCCCATACGTGCAGAAGCAAGTGCTGCTTCAACACCCGCATGTCCAGCACCGACTACGATCACATCAAACGTATCTGCTTTATATCCCATCGTTTTTACCTCCTTTTTTTATTTTCCTAAACAAAATTGAGAGAACAATTGGTCGATCAGACTCTCTGAAACCGTGTCTCCTACGATTTCCCCAAGTATCTCCCAAGCTCTTGTAATATCGATCTGTACCATATCTATAGGTAGATCCGCTTCAATGCCGCCGAGTGCCTCATCAATATGATGAATCGTCTGCTGCAGAAGTGCGATGTGCCTAGAGTTGGATACGTATGTTAAGTCTTGCGCTTCGATACCGCCTGCAAAGAACAAGTTTGCGATCGCTTGCTCTAGTTCATCGATTCCCTCTTCTTTTACTAAAGAGGTTGCGATAACAGGTGAGTTCTCTGCAAGTTTCTTTACTCGATCCATATCTACTTTCATTTCAAGATCTGTTTTATTAATAATTACGATCTTATCTAGTCCTTCAGCTGCACGGAACAAGTTCTCATCTTCATGTGAGAGCACTTCATTCCCATTGATAACAAGAAGAATCAAATCTGCTTCTTTTAGTACTTTCCGCGACTTTTCAACACCGATCTTTTCTACGATGTCTTCTGTCTCACGAATTCCCGCTGTATCCACCAAACGTAACGGCACGCCTCTAACGTTCACGTACTCTTCGATAACGTCACGTGTTGTTCCAGCAATATCCGTAACGATCGCTTTATTCTCATGAACGAGTGCATTCATGAGCGATGACTTACCTACATTCGGTCTTCCAATGATCGCCGTAGACAATCCTTCACGAAGGATCTTACCTTGACTTGCCGTCTGCAATATTGATTCAACTTCTTTTTTTACAGTGAGCAGATTGTTATTCAATAAAGCATGAGTCATCTCTTCTGCGTCATACTCTGGATAATCGATGTTCACTTCTACATGGGCGATCGTTTCTAAAAGAGTTTGTCTAAGACGCATGACGAGTGAAGATAAACGCCCTTCCATCTGGTTGAGGGCAACATTCATCGCTCGGTCTGTCTTCGCTCGAATCAGATCCATGACTGCTTCCGCTTGAGAAAGATCGATCCTGCCATTTAAGAATGCTCGCTTCGTAAATTCTCCTGGCTCCGCTAAGCGCGCTCCTTGCTGAAGAATCAATTGAAGGACTCTATTTACAGAAACTAATCCTCCATGACAGTTGATCTCAACAACATCCTCCCGCGTGAACGTACGCGGTGCACGCATCACGCTGATCATAACTTCTTCTACCGCTTGATCGAGTTTCGGGTCGATCAATTTTCCGTAATGAATCGTATGTGTATCAACTTCAGAGAGACGTTTTGTCCCACTATAAACTTTATCTGCAATGGACACTGCGTCAGGTCCGCTCAACCGAACGATGGCGATTGCCCCTTCTCCCATAGGTGTTGAGATCGCTGTTATCGTGTCAAATTCCATTGTTGTTTCACCTCGGCTTTCCTCTTTCATACGCTCTATATAAATTACCTTTAGTATGGCCTTAAATACTTACTGTGATAAGGTTCTTATAAAAATGGACATAAATATCCACAATAAAAAATAGTGTATCGCATAATGTCCTCACAGTAAAGAAAACGAGGCTGAAATAAAGCTTATAAACGAGCATAAATGTGCTCGCTTGATCGACTAAAATGCGTGGTTGTATCGGTATTTGTTAGTTGATGGACCCAAACAAAAAGCTTCAGAGGATAGCCTCTGAAGCTTTTTTTATCTTTTGCTTGAGGATGTCGGGCGGATTACGACCTTACGAAAAGGTTCTACCCCCTCAGACGTAGTCTCAACATCTCTGTTTTCTTTGAGTGCTAAATGAATCACTTTTCGTTCGTTGGCAGGCATCGGCTCAAAAGCAAAGCTTTTCTTTGTGAAAAACACCTTTTGTGCAGAATGCTCGGCTAAACGCTCGAGTGATTCTTGTCTTCTGGTACGATAGTTTTCAGCATCAAGCACAATTTTCACATGCTTGCTTGCAGGATCAGAGTTTGCAACCATATTCGTTAAAAGCTGAAGCGCATTAAGCGTTTGTCCACGTTTTCCAATTAAAATCGCAATTTTGTCACCGGATAAATCCAGCACAAGATGATCATTTTCCTGTCGCTGTGTGATGGTAACGGGCACTCCCATTTTGGATGTAACATCCTCTAGGTAGTCGATCGCGGATTTAACAGGATCAGCTTTCACTGTTACTTCAACAACTGCTGGCTTCCCGCCAAGTCCAAAGAAACCTTTTTTGGAATCTTCTAGAACGGATATCTCTACTTGATCTTTTGAAGTCTGAAGTTGTTCTAGTGCTGCTGCTACTGCTTCTTCAATCGTTTTCCCTGTTACCTGTACCTTTTTCACTTTTTAGCTCCCCCATCAACTTGGTTTTCTTTCTTTTTCATTGGGGTCGTAATGAAATATGTCTGTCCAATCATGAATATGTTACCGATCACCCAATATAGAGATAGTGCAGCTGGGAAATTAATCGCAAACACAACGATCATTACTGGCATGATGTATAAAAGCATCTTCATCTGTGGGTTTGGATTATCCATTCCACCCATCATGATCTTTTGTTGTAAGAATGTCGTTAAACCGGCTACTAACGGTAAGATATAAAATGGATCCGGATCTCCTAAGTCAAACCAAAGGAAATTATGGTTCGCGATTTCACCCGTACGCATGATCGCATGGTAGAAACCTAAAAGAATCGGCATTTGAATCAATAAAGGTAAACAACCAGCAAGCGGGTTAACTCCGTTCTTCTGGAATAAAGCCATCGTTTCTTGCTGTAATTTCTGTTGTGTGTTCGCATCTTTAGACTTGTACTTTTCGCGAAGCTTTTGAATTTCAGGTTGGATCTCTTGCATCGCTTTTGAACTGCGTGTTTGCTTAATCATTAATGGAAGAAGCGCAGTACGGATGATTAATGTAACAATAATGATCGCTAATCCGTAGTTTTCACCAGTTAGGGTCGCAAAGTATGTGATCAACCATGATAACGGATATACAAAATATGTGTCCCAAATTCCAGTGCTGTCACTAGTAATAGGATCATTCATCGATCCACATCCAGATAGGACAGCCATGAGTGCGAAAAGGGCAATCAGTAAACCTATTTTCTTACGCACACTCTTATCCTCCTTAAAATCATAAATCTTATCTCAATTATTTATTGTCCCTTTTTTCAGGCACGAGGTCAACGCCTCCGGGATGAAAAGGATGGCACTTTGAAATTCTGACAAAAGTTAGCCACATTCCTTTAAATACACCGTGACGCCTGAAAGCTTCTATACCGTAATGCGAGCAGGTCGGATAAAAGCGGCATGAAGGCGGTGTTAGCGGAGAAATCCATAGCTGGTAAAAACGAATAATCCCTATAAATAAGGACCTCATTTTTTTTTACACCCTCTTTTTTAAAACGTTCGCTCTGTTCAAAACATGAAGCAGACTTTTTTCCATCTCGTGAAAGTCCATGTTAGCAGTAGGTATTCTCGCGATAACCACGTAATCCCTGCCTGAAAGAAGCTGTTCACTATATTTATGGAAGATTTCTTTAACCGATCGTTTAATTCTGTTTCTCGTAACGGCTTTTCCAACTTTTTTGCTGACAGAAAGTCCGATTCGAAAAACACGCTGATCTTCTTTTCTTAAACTGTATATTACAAATTGGCGATTAGCCGTTGATTTTCCTTTTTTGAAGACTTCTTGAAATTCCTCATTTTTTTTGATGCGTTGTTCTTTCTTCATTCATTTAACACTCCATCAATTATGCAATCTCATTCCAAAGTCTTTTGTAGCGATCATCACCCAGTATCGGCCTGTTTGGTTCATATAAAACCATTAACTTCGAAAAAACGCCTTCGTACAGAAAATACGGACTCGGAGTGAGCAAAATTCTCTCTATAAAAGTAAAAAAAGACCACTGATGTCAGTGGCCTATGCGGATAACACTTTTCTTCCCTTTTGACGACGGCGAGCTAGAACTTTACGACCGTTCTTAGTAGCCATACGTGCACGGAAACCATGTACCTTCTTACGCTTACGGTTGTTCGGTTGAAATGTAGGTTTCATGTATATTACACCTCCCTGAGGATATCTCTTATAAAAGACAGTCTAATAAAGTATAATGACTGACCCTTAATTTTGTCAAGCTGGATTTTATCTTTGTGTTTTTTTGCAAGTTTTTTGCCTTTGAAAGTGAGGATGTCTGTTTCGAAATGCTAGTGAAGTTCTTGAAAGTAGTTGATTTCCATTCCAGGCTACTCGCTTTCCGCGGGGCAGGCGGTGAGCCACTTGCCGCTATGCGCCCTTAAGTGTCTCACCTGACAGCTTGTCCCGCAGGAGTCTCGCACCCTCCATTCCAATCAACAAACCAAAGAAGTAAATAAAAAACAAAACACTCTTTTAAAATCACACCAAAGAAAGTTTGCAGAGCTGACGATCCACTACAGCTTCCCAATTATCACAGGACAACAATAGCTCCATAATAATCCTTCTACAAGCTTCACCAAAATCTTCATCACCTAACCTGTGGACATCTTTTTCGACATGGTTTTCATTATCCACACCAATTATCGACACGTTTTACACAAAATCTAGTGTTGTGGACAACTTTTCTACACAAGGTATGGGCGTTGTGGATAAGTAACAATAACTCGTTGCCAAGCCTGATTATTTTTGATATGCTAGTTGTGTTTTAACTCGTTAACAACCTGCAACACTAATAAAGTTATTCACAACCTGTGGATAAACTTGTGGACAGGTTTCAAAAGCTGTTATAAAGGTTGTCCACAGATACGGTTTTACTGTTCATAATCCTATTATCTACTATATTAATTATCATTCACATAAGGTGTGGACTTTTTATTTTTATTCATAGGTATTCACTGGGTGTACAATTCTTATACAACAGGGAAATGACTGCTGAAATAGGATGATTCGAAAGAGATAAGGGGGGTAAATTGGTTGGAAAACATAAACGACCTATGGTCCAAAGCACTTGCTGCGATCGAAACAAAAGTCAGTAAGCCTAGCTTTGAGACTTGGTTAAAATCAACAACGGCTCATGCTTTACAAAATGATACGCTTGTCATTACTGCGCCAAATGAGTTTGCCCGTGACTGGCTGGAATCCAGATATGCAGGTATCATTTCAGAGACGCTCCTAGACGTAACAGGAGCAGCACTTGACGTAAAGTTCATCATTCCACAAAATCAGACAGAACTAGACTTAGATCTGGAACTTTCCATGAAAAAAGCCCCAAAAGCAGCAAATGAGCCTCACGAAGAAGTTTCCCAAAGTATGTTGAATCCGAAATATACGTTTGACCGATTCGTTATCGGCTCTGGAAACCGTTTTGCTCATGCCGCTTCATTAGCTGTTGCTGAAGCACCAGCAAAAGCTTACAACCCGCTATTTATTTATGGGGGCGTTGGTTTAGGAAAAACGCATCTTATGCATGCGATCGGCCATTATGTATTAGAACATAATCCTGGGGCGAAGGTTGTTTACCTGTCCTCAGAAAAATTCACGAACGAGTTCATCAATTCGATTCGTGACAATAAAACCGTTGAGTTTCGCAACAAATTTCGCAGCGTGGACGTGCTTTTAATAGATGATATTCAGTTCCTTGCAGGAAAAGAACAAACGCAAGAGGAATTTTTCCATACGTTTAACGCGCTTCATGAAGAAAGCAAACAGATTGTTATCTCTAGTGATCGACCTCCAAAGGAGATTCCGACATTAGAAGACAGACTTCGTTCTCGGTTTGAATGGGGACTTATTACGGATATCACACCTCCTGACTTAGAAACGCGTATTGCGATCTTACGTAAAAAAGCAAAAGCAGAAGGACTAGATATTCCAAACGAAGTGATGCTTTATATAGCGAATCAGATCGATACGAACATTAGAGAACTAGAAGGAGCACTCATTCGTGTTGTTGCTTATTCGTCTCTCATCAACCAAGATATGAATGCAGATCTTGCAGCAGAAGCACTTCGAGACATTATTCCTTCTGCAAAACCAAGAACACTCACTATTCATCACATACAAGAAGTAGTTGGTAAGCATTACAATGTAAAGTTAGAGGATTTTACAGCAAAGAAACGAACAAAGTCTGTTGCTTTTCCTAGACAGATCGCGATGTATCTTTCTCGTGAGCTAACCGATAATTCTTTACCTAAGATCGGTGAGGAATTTGGAGGTCGCGACCATACAACGGTCCTTCATGCTCATGAAAAGATCTCTACTATGCTGATTACGGATCATGTTTTACAAAGAAAAGTGCAAGAAATTCACGATCAGCTGAAATCGAATTAAATAAGTAGCACTGAATACTGTGAATAACTGCAGTCACTTTATACACAGTCTGTCCACATGTGGATAGGCTGTTCTATCTTTGTTTTCTAGGGTTATCCACACATTCACAGCGCCTAGTACTATTACTACTATTTTTTTAAAAGATTTTAATAAATATCAGGGGGGCAAAATAATGAAAGTTAAGATTCAATTAAACCAGTTGATCGAAGCTGTTCAAGATGTAATGAAAGCTGTATCTTCAAGAACAACAATACCGATTCTAACGGGGATTAAAATGGAAGTAACCTATGACGGTGTTCATCTGACTGGTAGTGATTCTGATATTTCCATTGAACGACTGATACCGGTTGAAGAAGGAGATCTTGTACATATCGAAGTGAAACAAGAAGGAAGCGTAGTACTTCCAGCTCGTTATTTTTCAGAGATCGTTAAAAAACTTCCGAATGATTCTGTTGAGATTGAAGTAGGTGAGCGTTTTGAAACGACTCTTCGTTCAGGCGCTTCTGAATTCAGCCTTTTAGGATTAGACCCTGAAGAATACCCGAGATTACCTCAAATCGAAGAGAACTTAGTGTTTGAGATTCAAAGTGATCTTCTAAAAGCAATGATTCGTCAAACTGTCTTTGCGGTGTCCACCTCAGAAACACGCCCTATCCTAACTGGTGTTAACTGGACGTTAACTGATGGTGTTCTAAACTGTATTGCAACAGATAGTCATCGTTTGGCTGAACGTAAAATGCCGATCGATTCTCAAAGTGAAGAGCTTTCTTTTCAGAACGTCGTGATTCCAGGAAAGAGTTTGAACGAACTTTCGAAGATTCTTGATGAAAATGCTGAAAAAGTACAGATCGTTGTAACGAACAATCAGATCTTGTTCAAAGCTAAAAACATCTTATTGTTCTCAAGACTATTAGATGGCAACTATCCGGATACATCAAAATTGATTCCTTCGGAGAGCAAAACAACTTTCGTCTTGAAGACAAAAGAATTCTTACAAGCGATCGACCGTGCTTCTTTATTAGCGAGAGAAGGAAGAAACAACGTCGTGAAACTGGCAACACTCGATAACCAAACAATCGAACTTTCTTCAAATTCCCCAGAGATCGGTAAAGTATTTGAACACATGATCGCAGAGGAAATTGAAGGAGAAGAGCTGAAGATCTCATTCAACGCAAAATATGTGATGGAAGCTCTAAAAGTTATGGATTGCACAGAGATCAGCATCCTGTTTACAGGGGCGATGAGACCGTTTCTTATCCAACCCGTATCCGACGATTCGATCCGCCAATTAATTCTACCTGTAAGAACTTACTAAAATATAAAGCTGCCGGAATCACCGGTGGCTTTCTTTTCTTTCTAAGTCAAACGTTTTTTGGAGAAACTAGTAAGAGTGATATGTTTTTACTAATATTTTCACAACAGATTTTAAGAATTTTAATTTTGAATTTTGTTTATTTAACATCATCGAATATTGATCGGAGTGGAAGGTGCGAGACTCCTGCGGGACAAGCGGTCAGGTGAGACACTTAATGGCGCATAGCGGCAAGTGGCTCACCGCCTGCCCCGCGGAAAGCGAGCAACCTGGAACGCAGATCAACCTTTCAAACACACCAGAGAAACAACCAGGAGGTTTTTTAAAAATGGAAAACGTAAAGATCAACACCGAATTCATCACCCTTCAACAACTGTTGAAAACTACCGATGTCATCCAATCGGGAGGAATGGTAAAATGGTATTTAGCAGAACATGAAGTTCTTGTGAACGGAGAACATGAAACACGCCGAGGTAAGAAACTATATGCGGGTGATGTCGTGTCCATTCCAGAAGTAGGAGAGTTCAAGGTAACAACGGAATAGGGGGTATCCCTTTGCATATCGAAAAGCTTCAGCTTAGGAACTACAGAAACTATAAAGAACAGTCTCTCGAGTTCGAAAATAAGGTCAACGTTTTTCTAGGTGAGAATGCACAAGGAAAAACAAATGTTATGGAATCGATCTATGTTTTGGCCATGGCACGATCCTATCGGACAGCAAAAGATAAAGAGTTGATATCTTGGGACGAAGAATATGCTAAAATAGAGGGTAGCATCAAAAAGAGAAACAGTTCTTTTGATTTAAGTCTCGTCATCTCACAAAAAGGAAAAAAAGCGAAAATCAGCCGCATCGAACAACGCCGGTTGACCGATTACGTTGGACATCTAAATGTGGTTATGTTTGCACCTGAGGATCTTAATCTTGTAAAAGGCAGTCCACAGGTGCGTCGTCGTTTTATTGACATGGAGATTGGCCAAGTGAACGCGGTTTATTTAAATGACCTTTCTGTGTACCAAAAGATTTTGTCTCAGCGAAACTCTTTATTAAGAGAGATGTATCGCAACAAAAGTCAGCAGAACATGACGATGCTCGAGATCTTAACCGAACAGCTTATTGATAAAGCAGCCAGAGTGACGTTGAAACGCATGAAATACATGGAGAAACTTCAAAGTTGGGCAGAACCGATCCATCATGGGATATCCAGGGGGTTGGAAACGTTAAAAATTCATTACAAACCGACTATAGAGGTATGTGATGAGCTCGACTTGTCGAAAATGATAGAAGCGTTTCATCTGAAGTTTGGTAAAATAAAAGAAAAAGAGATTGACCGAGGAACTTCTTTATTTGGTCCTCATCGGGACGATCTGCTTTTTTCAGTGAACGGAAAAGACGTGCAGACATTCGGATCTCAAGGACAACAGAGAACGACTGCTCTATCTTTGAAACTCGCTGAGATCGATCTGATCTATTCAGAAGTCGGGGAATACCCGATCCTATTGTTGGACGATGTGTTATCTGAACTAGACGATTTCAGACAATCACATCTTTTAAATACGATTCAAGGTAAAGTACAAACCTTTGTTACAACGACTAGTGTGGAAGGGATACACCACGAAACACTCGAGAAAGCCGCAACTTACAAAGTTCATGCAGGCTCTATAGAACGTTTGAAATGAGGTGAGGACATTGCTTTTGCATTTAGGTGATGAAGAAGTCATTCATTCAAAAGATGTGTTGGCGATATTGGATATCAATGCGTTAAAGGCTTCTGAGTTAGCTTTAGAGTTTCTTAAAAAGCATGAGAACAATCAGACATTGACCGATTTAAGCGGAAATGCTGCAAAATCCGTAATCATTACAGATAAAACGATCTATCTATCTCCTCTTTCTGCCTCTACGTTAAAAAAGAGAGCCTCTGATCGCCTTGAACTTGAAAATGGCTGGAATATAAAATAAAGGTTTTATAAATAAAGCGTTTTTAAACCGGAATGAAGGTGAACGAATTGACGACTGAACAACAGTTAGAACAACAGCAAAATTATGATGAAAGTAATATCCAGGTACTCGAAGGTCTTGAAGCCGTCCGTAAACGTCCAGGGATGTATATCGGTGCTACGAACGTACGCGGTCTTCATCATCTAGTATGGGAGATCGTCGATAACTCGATCGATGAAGCCCTAGCAGGTTATTGTGACACGATCCAAATTACGATTGAAGAAGATAACAGCATCACGGTAGAAGATAACGGACGTGGAATCCCAGTAGGTATGCATGAAAAGATGGGAAGACCAGCTCTAGAAGTTATCATGACGGTTCTCCATGCCGGAGGAAAATTTGGCGGTGGAGGTTACAAAGTATCAGGCGGACTGCATGGTGTTGGTGCCTCAGTAGTTAACGCTTTATCCACGATGCTTGAAGTAACCGTATCTCGTGATGGTAAGCTGCATTATCAGTCTTACGAACGCGGCGTGCCGACTGCAGATCTTAAAGTGATCGGCGAAACAGACAAGACAGGTACTCGTACTCACTTCAAACCAGACCCTGAAATTTTTACTGAAACATTAGAATATGATTTCCCTACACTCTCAAACCGTATTCGAGAACTTGCTTATTTGAACCGTGGTCTTCGCATCATCGCTGAAGACAAACGCGGTGAAGAGCCAGTTGTTAAGGAATACCACTATGAAGGCGGGATCAAATCTTATGTGGAGCACATCAACCGCACGCGCGAAGTGCTGCATGAAGAACCGATCTTCGTTGAAGGGGAAAAGGACGGCATCTCGGTTGAGATCGCGTTCCAATACAACGACAGCTACGCAAGCAACATCTATTCGTTTGCGAACAATATCAATACACATGAAGGCGGTACGCACGAGTCAGGGTTCAAAACAGCTCTTACGCGTGTGATCAATGATTATGGCCGTAAGAACAATCTGTTCAAAGACAACGATACGAACTTAACGGGTGAAGATGTTCGTGAAGGTCTAACAGCGATCATCTCGATCAAACATCCTGATCCTCAGTTCGAAGGGCAAACGAAAACGAAGCTCGGAAACTCTGAAGCAAGACAGATCACAGAATCCATCTTCTCAGAGACGTTTTCATCTTTCATGCTAGAGAATCCGGTCGTTGCTAAATCGATCGTTGAAAAAGGGATGATGGCACTTCGTGCGCGTGTTGCTGCTAAAAAAGCACGTGAATTAACACGACGTAAGAGTGCGTTAGAAGTATCGTCGTTGCCTGGTAAACTGGCAGACTGTTCTTCAAAAGATGCAAGCATCTCTGAGATCTATGTGGTTGAGGGTGACTCTGCCGGTGGATCGGCTAAGCAAGGACGTGACCGTCATTTCCAAGCGATCTTGCCACTTCGCGGTAAGATCATCAACGTTGAAAAAGCACGACTTGATAAGATTCTTTCTAATAACGAGGTTCGTGCGATCATTACTGCTCTAGGAACAGGAATCGGTGATGAGTTTGATATTACGAAAGCTCGTTATCATAAGATCATCATCATGACAGATGCCGATGTCGATGGTGCACATATCCGTACGTTGCTTCTAACGTTCTTTTTCAGATATATGCGTCCGATCATTGAGCACGGCTATATCTATATCGCACAGCCACCGCTTTATAAAATACAGCAAGGTAAGCGTATCGAGTATGCCTACAACGATAAAGAGCTTGAAAAGTTACTGGCTGAACTTCCGCAAGTTCCTAAGCCGCAGCTTCAGCGCTACAAGGGTCTAGGAGAGATGAACCCATCTCAGTTATGGGAAACAACAATGGATCCTGAGACACGTACATTGCTACAGGTTGAAATGAAAGATGCGATGGCAGCGGATGAAACGTTCGATATCTTAATGGGCGACAAAGTTGAACCGCGCCGTGACTTCATCCAAGAAAACGCACAATATGTGACGAACTTAGATATTTAAGCAAGGCACGCATGCGTTAAGCAGTTACGTTAAAGTACAACATCATATAAAATGCTTAGCGGTTACGCCGCGAAAGCTGAACATAAAAGATACTGAAGCTGGACAAGGTCCAGTTTCGGTGCGTTTAAGCGCCGAATGAGGGGGCTTTAAAAACCTGTTCTAAAGGGTTATGGAGGTAGAATGAATGTCTGAAATGGAACGTTCCCGGATTAAAGAAATTAATATTAGTACGGAAATGAAAGCATCATTCATGGATTATGCCATGAGTGTTATTGTCAGCCGAGCTTTGCCAGATGTGCGTGACGGATTAAAGCCTGTTCACAGACGTATTCTTTATGCGATGAACGATCTTGGTATGACGGCTGATAAAGCATACAAAAAGTCTGCTCGTATCGTTGGGGAAGTAATCGGTAAGTACCACCCTCACGGTGACTCTGCTGTATACGACACGATGGTTCGTATGGCACAAGATTTCAACTTCCGCCACATGCTGATCGACGGCCATGGTAACTTCGGTTCGGTCGACGGCGATGCAGCGGCAGCGATGCGTTATACAGAAGCACGTATGTCTAAGATCGCCATGGAGATGGTGCGAGACATCAACAAAGACACGATCGGTTACAAAGACAACTATGATGGATCTGAACAAGAACCGGTTGTCTTACCTGCTCGTTTCCCGAACTTGCTCGTTAACGGTGCTGCAGGTATCGCGGTTGGTATGGCGACGAACATTCCCCCGCATCAATTAGGTGAAGTGATCGACGGTATATTAGCAGTAAGTGAAAATCCGGATATCACGATTCCTGAATTGATGGAAATTATCCCAGGCCCAGACTTTCCAACGGCAGGTGAAATTTTAGGACGTGAAGGAATTCGTAAAGCGTACACAACTGGAAGAGGTTCTATCATTATCCGCGCAAAAGCAGAAATCGAAGAGATGCCAAGCGGAAAACAAGCGATTATCGTAACGGAGCTTCCTTACCAAGTAAACAAAGCTCGTTTGATCGAAAAGATCGCTGAGCTCGTTCGCGACAAGAAGATCGAGGGTATCACGGATCTTCGTGATGAGTCTGACCGTAACGGTATGCGTATCGTGATGGAGATACGCCGTGATGCGAATGCGAATGTTATTTTAAATAATTTATATAAACAGACAGCTCTACAGACAAGCTTTGGTATCAATATGCTTGCCCTTGTTGATGGCCATCCAAAAGTTCTTAACATCAAAGAGTGTTTGTATCATTACCTGAAACATCAGCAAGTCATCATCCGTCGCCGTACGGAATTTGATCTTAAAAAAGCAGAAGCAAGAGCTCATATCCTAGAAGGTCTTCGTATCGCACTTGATCACCTTGATGAAGTTATTGCACTTATCCGTGGATCAAGAACAACGGATCTTGCACGTGAAGGCTTAATGGAAAAGTTTGAACTAAGCTACGAGCAATCTCAGGCGATCTTAGATATGAGATTGCAGCGTTTAACAGGTTTAGAGCGAGATAAGATCGAGAACGAATACAACGATCTGGTTGCTTTGATTACAGAATTGAGAGCGATTCTTGCAGATGAAGAAAAAATCTTGGAGATTATTCGTACAGAGCTTATCGAGATCAAAGAAAAGTACGACAACCCTAGACGTACGATCATCTCTGTAGGATTTAATAGTATTGAAGACGAAGATCTGATTCCTCGTTCAAATATCGTTATTACATTAACGAACAAAGGCTATATCAAGCGCCTTCCGATTTCTACTTACCGTTCACAGCGTCGTGGTGGTAAAGGAATCCAAGGAATGGGCACGAGTGAGGATGACTTTGTTGAACAGCTGTTTACGACAAATACACACAACTATATCCTGTTCTTCACAAATAAAGGGAAGGCTTATAGGCTAAAAGGCTACGAGATTCCTGAATACGGAAGAACAGCAAAAGGTATCCCGATCATCAACTTGCTGCAGATCGAGCAAGGTGAAACGATCTCTGCTGTCATTCCTGTAGAAGATATGGAAAGTGATGAGATCTACCTGAACTTCATGACGAAGCAAGGAATCACGAAGCGTTCTCCGTTATCAGCTTATAGCAACATTCGTAAAGGTGGTCTTTTCGCGATCAACCTACGTGAAGAAGATGAGTTGATGGGCGTTCGTTTAACAGATGGAACAAAAGATATCATCGTCGGAACGAAACAAGGAATGTCGATCCGTTATCAAGAGACTGACGTTCGATCGATGGGTAGAACCGCAACAGGTGTTAAAGCGATTACTCTTGGTGATGACGATGCGGTTGTAGGTATGGAAGTCTTAGATGAAACACAAGATATCTTAATCGTTACAGACCGAGGTTACGGAAAACGTACACCTATGAGCGAATACCGTCTTCAATCACGTGGTGGTAAAGGAATTAAAACCGTAAACATCACAGAAAAGAACGGTCCGGTTGTTACACTTAAGACCGTAACGGATGAAGAAGACCTCATGATCATTACAGCAAAAGGAATCATCATTCGCATGAACATCTCAGGCATCTCCCAAATGGGACGAAACACTCAAGGTGTCAGGTTGATGACCATGAATGATACGAATCACGTAGCAACAGTAGCTGTTGTAGAACGTGAGGAAGAAACGGATGAGTTGCTGGATGAGGAAGGTAACCCAATCATCACAGAAGGTGAAGAAAGTATAGCACCTGCTGAAGAAACTACAGCTCCAGAAACAGATACAAACGAAGAGAATAACGAATAATTTCTAAAAAGAGGAAAATGTAGATTCATTTTCCTCTTTTTTATATGTAAAATAAAATTATGACCTTCCAAATAAAAGGAGCTTTTTTGTATGAAGATAAAAACGAGTCAAGCTAAGGCCGGGCAATTGCTGGTTCAGGATGTCTTCTCCATGACGAATCAGCCGATCGTCAATAAAAACACGAGATTGAATACCGAGCACCTGCGCGTACTTACTCGTTTTCAAATCGATGAGATAGATGTTTTGAATGAATCATCGTCTGGTATGAATACAACACAACGAGTAAAAGACCCACTGAGTAATAGAAGCGATGCGACGACTTCAGAAGAACGATTCCAAATCCATAAGCCTGGTAAAGATGAGCTCACTTTTCCAGCACTATATATGCAAACGGTAAAACGGTATAAACAATTGTTCACAAACTGGCAATCTGGTAGTCCCGTCGATATGCTCGAAGTACGCCAAAGTGTTCTACCTGTATTAGAGATGGGATCGACTGTACCGAAAGAGATCCTATTGCTGCACCACTACGCTACAAGTGCTGATTATATGTATCACCATTTGATCGCTGTAGGCATCCTAAGCACGTTCTTAGCTAAAAAGTTAAACTTCTCTAGCGGAGACTGCATACAGATCGGTCTAGCCGGTGTGCTGTCCGATTGCGGAATGGCAAAAGTCCAGCCCACTTTATTAAAAAAGAGCGGGTCATTAACAACAGCTGAATTTGATGAAGTAAAGAAACATACGATTCAAGGCTATAACATGCTGAAAAAGATTCCCTCTATTAAAGAAGGTGTTCTTCTCGGTGTTCTTCAACATCACGAACGAACAGATGGATCAGGCTATCCTCTAAAAGTAAAAGGAAATAAGCTTCATCCATTTAGTAAGATTCTAGCGGTTGCTGATGTCTACTTAGCCATGACTGCTGAGCGACCTTACCGAAGCAAGCAATCTCCGTTCAAGGTGCTTGAGATGATGATGAAAGATCAGTTTGGGAAATTTGATCATCAAGTGATGCAAGCCATGTTAGCCGGACTTTCTACTTTATCAGTGGGCAGCCGTGTCAGACTTACAAACTATGATATCGGTGAGATCGTATTTATAGAAGAAAGCCAACCGACCAGACCAATGATTAAGTTAGAGGAAAGCGGCGATATCATCGCACTTAAAAATCGTAACGATCTATTTATAGAAGAGCTTCTATCCTAGGATAGAAGTTTTTTAAATTTAGGTATTGCCACGGGTTGGTAACCGTGGTAAACTAATCAAGCTGTCTTAGAAAACAGCACATTACAAACTGTTAGCGCGATGAAATGTTTCACAATGAAATGTTTTTGAAAAAGTTTTAAAAAGCTATTGACTCTAGCGCTTCAGCGTGGTATATTATTAAAGTCGCCAAAACAAAACGGCGCATGAAACACACAGTTCTTTGAAAACTGAACAAAAGAAATAGGTAAGGAATTAAGAATTAATTCCGTCAGTTTTAAAATCGAGCAAGACAAACACTTTTATGGAGAGTTTGATCCTGGCTCAGGATGAACGCTGGCGGCGTGCCTAATACATG
>JAFHKR010000037.1 GCA_017052515.1 Fictibacillus nanhaiensis | reverse complement strand
TTTATCTTTAACAACAGCCCACTTTGTTTCTTTTGAATAAACGTTTTTGCCCATGCAAAAACACCTCCGATTTTTCACTTTTAATAAGTGTATCATTTCGAAGGTGTTTTATTGTGTCCCATCTACCTAGGTTAGTCTACACCATACGTCCGGTCTTTTCTTTTTTACTTATATATTTTGCGATCGAATTAAATTCACGACGATTTCGCCGAGCTGTCTGCCAAGTGACAGCCCCTCATCATTATCTACTTTAAAATGAACACCTGCATATAACCTAGACATCGCACACTCTTCCATAAGAAGATGGATGCGATTTTTTTCTTGAGGAAAATAGTAGCTTAGGATGGGCTCTGTACAGCCAGCCATAACAGCGTGTGCGGAAGGATACCCAGGAAAACTCGGGGTCATCAACACCGTCTTTAAGTTTCGGTCATATTGACAAGGCCGAGCAACATCCCAAAGATATTTAAAATGCCAAGTGATGACGAAAGCATCATTAATAGCAGCTTGATAAAACGCTAAAAAACGTGCTGCCTTTGTTGAAGCAAGTCCATACTTTTCCATCATCTGAAATACGATTGGGATGATCTGTTTATTCACTTCTCCTGCCGCCCACACTTGTGCAATGCGTATCTGCTCAGGTGTAATCTGCTGCATGACCTGTTGTACGATTTGTAGTTCAGTTGCCCAATCAATGGTATTCGGATCCTTTATCCTCCACGTAATCGGATGACGAAACGGGTCCAAAAATGTATGACTCTCTCGTGCTATAAAGAACATCGGCCAATTACCTGCTTCTGGGGTTACGGGTATCGGGGGATAGCTTTCACCGAGATAAGGTATTTCAGACCACCTCAAATAATTTCTCATTTCATCCCCCCTGTTTCATGTCATACCTCATGTTATGTGAAGGGACAAAAATTTTAGAACAAGGTAATAATCTCAATAGTGGTTAAACAAACATTTTTTTGAAATGGAAGAGATTAAGAGTTTATGAAGTTCCTTAAGTGACGTAAATACATATACTGTTATATAGTTGGCCAAGCTCTTACAGCTTGTGGCAGCTTTTTTAAATGAAAGTTGGTGGGAGATTTGAAACACGTTATAAAAAATGATGTATCTTTTAATGTGACTGACGATAAACAGTTCGCATACTTTTGGAATACTGTTTTCCCTAATCATTGGGAAGATTTTACGTTTCAAGTCTTAGATCATTACTTACAGCCCGATGGAAATTATTTAGATATAGGCTCTTGGGTCGGACCAACTTTACTTTATGCAGCAAAAAAAGCAAAACACTCGTTTGGCATTGAACCAGATTCAGTAGCCTATGAAGCATTGAAAAAAAATATTAAGTTAAATTCTGAACTTGAAGAAAAAATCACGATTATCAACAAAGCTCTTTCTTATAAGTCAGGAACGATGAACTTATATAAACGAACACAGTTTGGTGATTCTAGTTCAAGCTTGGTTCAATCATTGTCAGCTGAGTTTCACCCCGTTGCCGTTAGTACACTTAAAGATTTAGTGGGTGATTATAAGATTACAGATTTATCACTCATCAAAATGGATATTGAAGGAGGGGAATATCTACTCATTCCATCCATGCAGAAATATTTAAAACGTTACAAGCCACCTCTTTATCTATCACTTCATCCTGAATTTCTAAAAAGCTCGATGATAAAAAGATGTCCCCACTATTCAGCCCGAAAACTACGAAAATTCTATATAAAAAAACTTAAAAAGCTTATAAACAGCTTAAATATGTATGATTACATTTATGTCTCACCTTCAAAGAGAATTGAAAAATCAAAATTGCTTCAAGCTCTTTTAAAAAATGACGACCCAATAGAACTACTTTTTACCACCACTCCCTTTAATTTAAAACTATGATGAGGTGTTGCTGAACGCACACTTTTTTTCTTTCGTTATACTTCCCTCTATTCAACCAACTTCCCATTTGGTATCATTTTCCTTAAAACATGAGGAGCTGATTTCGATGACTTTGCTTAAACAATCGTTTAACTCTGTGGCCGATTCTTATGAAAAGTATAGATCCACTTAACTACAAGAGCTTTTTGAAGATATTATTCGTTATGCAAACCTAGATGTGGATGATACTCTTTTGGAAGTAGGAAGTGGAACGGGTAAAGCTACAGAGGATTTTATAAAAAGTCGCCAACTATTGCCTTATGAACAAAAAGAATCAACTCTATCAAAAAGTCAAGAACGTGATTGTAACGCAAAATTCAGGTGTGATTACAAAAACACATGCAGTTGCATTATTTTTGGCTAAAAAGAAACAAGTATTACTACCAGATGATCTAACAAAATAATTAGCACTCCCCCTTCAAATGTCCTGTTTTCTTTATCTTCGAATTATTCCTAGGAAAGCTGTACTATTGTTTCGACAATTAAGAGGATATTTATCGATTGAGAGAGAATTATGGAGAAAACCAAGAAGGGAGGAAAAGAAAATGAGTGAAGTGATCATCCGTCACCTTGTGAAACGTCATTTCACAAAGAAAAACATACAAGATCAGCATCTTCAACAGCTGCTTGTTCATTTTCTTCTTTCAGCAAGGAAAGATAAACATTAAAAAAGATAAAGATATCGCCATCATATAATTCCTTTATTGAAACAAGAGTATCTGATTTTTCTACAGATACTCTTTCTTATTTGTGAGTGATTGCTTTTGTTAATATTTTCAAAGCTTGCATGATCGTGTTTTTTTCAAATTCAGAGAGTCCTTCAATATTTTGATTGAGACGTGTGCTTACGATCGTATTCAGATGAGATAATGTATGAAATCCTTTTTCTGTCAATCGTAGAATGGAAATTCTTTTGTCATTTGGATTCACTCTTTTCACAACAAGACCCATTCTTATTAAGGATTTCACTTGCCTGCTGAATGTCGTGATATCAACACCTATATTTTCTGCAATGAATTGCATTGAAGGCTCTGAGTGCTTACTGATCTCATAAAGGATATGACTAAGTGCCAAAGTCAAATCTTCTTCAACTAAACGACAGCTATTCTTTTGCAACGTTTCATATTTTCTACTCAAGTTCTGCAGCAGATCCCTGACATCCTCCAAAGTAAACACCACCTTATTTCACTATAAAGTATACTTCAAAAAAATAAAATAATTTTCAGAAAAATCAACTTAACGCACCAATAGGTTTTTATACCTATAAACACTTTACGGAAAAAGAAATTTTTTGACGTGTTTTGTAGATCAAAAATCTTTTTTAGTAGTAAAGACTCATTCGTATGTAAGTTTTTAGGTTTAATTGTCATTCAATACGGGTACCCCTTAGTTATAGAGATAAAATGTGTGAATAAAATGTTTGGGGGTATCATCGAATATGTACAGAGTGGAGCAGAAGCGTAGCAAATTAGGTATGTGGCTCGAACAGCATAATAAAGATACTGAATGGTTAACCCGAACTTCCGGTATCGAAAGACAAACGATCGAGGAGCTCACCTATAATCCAAATAAAAACCCAAGAATGATTTGTATACGCAAGATATTATATGCAGTGAAAAAGGTTGATCCTACTACTAAACTTAGTGATTTATGGGATATGAACTAATACAAGCACCTCAGACTTCAATGAGGTGCTTGTTTTTTGTATTAATCATTACTTATTAAGTCATCTACTTTTGACTTCATTGAACCTATTACTGTTTTTTTATATCGAACAGCAAGTAAGAGCACTTTTAACCGTTTGCGTAGTGACAGATCATGATAACGTGGTTCCTCTTTCACGAAACACTTAATGATTGAAAGAGTGGTTGGGCTCACCTTACTTTCATTTTTTTCTTGCTCTTTCTTTTTAGTCCCTTTTAAACACTGCACCCAGTAACTTATGTCTGTTTTTGTAGGCCGTTCATCAATCATACATAGCGCGTAATTCGTTTTTGTGTGTTTTTTTAAATATTCATAACGGTCATTTCCGCATACAATACTAAATTCATTCTTCTTATCTTTTTTTACTACAAGCATATGCATAGAGTCCCACATTCGATTTTTAAGCATCTTTACGTGATTCGTTAATTTTATCGAGTAATCCGGCTTGATTTTAGCTAGATGAATATATTGAACATTCAACTTCATGCTATATCTCCTCTTTCTTGTGGAGTCATCATGTATGTATATTATGAAAGTAAGTACATAAAAGGTGCCTATAGATCTCATCTCGTTTGTTTTTGAATGCCGATGATTTCCTCAAAAAGAATGCACACCTTTAAGCCTGCGTCTACAAGATAACGGAGGAAGTCTCCTATTTGCTCGCCTTGCATTCCTTTTCTCCGTCAAAGAAATAAATAAAAAAGCCACTACCCACACGTTTTAGTTAAACGTAGTGAGAGTGACCTCTTCATGTTTATGCTGCTCTATTTTTTCGGATAAAATTACGAATATCACGATTTCCGATAAACTTCTTAGACTGCTCACACCAAAGCTTAAAGGTTAATGATTTTAAGCTAGTAAGTAGAGTAAGCGTTGGTACATCTTGAAGTCGCGGATCACTTTTATGTGCTTTTTCCAAGTGATAGTTCGGCACGCGAGAGTTCAAGTGATGCACATGGTGAAAACCAATGTTCCCTGTAAACCACTGTAATACTTTTGGCAGTTTATAAAATGAACTTCCTTTAAGAGCGGCTTCAACATAGTTCCATTTTTCGTTATTCTCAAAATAACCATCCTCAAACTGATGCTGAACATAAAACAACCAAACTCCAGAAAACGTTGCAATGTAGAAGATCGGAAGTTCTACAAGTAAGAAAGCTTTCCATCCAATCGTAAATCCAACAGCTAATACAATCGTTACTAATGCGATGTTCGTTAACCAAACATGTACTTTTTCTTTCTTAGAAGCATTTTTTGCATTAAATCGATAATCGATCAAGAAAATGTATAATGGTCCGATCAAGAAGAGCACGATCGGGTTTCGATAAGTTCTATACTGTAAACGTTTAAACCAAGAAGCTTCTGCGTACTCTTGAAGCGTCATAGTCCATACATCACCAACCCCACGTTTCTCGAGGTTTCCGTTCGTTGCATGGTGTGTTGCATGGCTGTTCTTCCACTGTTCATACGAACAAAATGTAAACAGACCAGTAAAAATTCCAACGATCTGATTGGCTTTTCTGCTTTTGAAAAATGAATAGTGTGTGCAATCATGAAAAATGATAAATGTTCGAACTAAAAAGCCGGCTGCTGGCACTGCACAGAGCAACGTCAACCAGAATGATATATTTAAACTCAAATAAGCCAATACCCATAAAATCAAGAATGGTCCTACTGAATTAACTAACTGCCATACACTTGCTGATATACGCGGGCGCTCAAATGGTGCTAATTTTTTCTTCCATTCACGAATGTCGTACTTCGAATGTTCGCTCATTCAATCAGTCTCCTTTAACTTCACATCTTCCCTATCTTATCACATATTTTTGATTTAGCACCCACCTATATTTGTCGAATTATGAACTTATTATATGACTTGGTACTAAAACCACATAAAAACCGGCCTCTCACAAGGGAGATGGCCGGAAAAACAAGTTTGTTTTTTATTTTTTATTTTTTATTTTTTATTTTTTTGCGTTGATATAAAGTTTACCTGTCGCTCGTTTACTTGTTTTGTTTCCATAATCATCTGAAGCGATTACTTCAACTACCGCACCAGGTGCTTTAACGTTCGTAGTTGCTGTGTAGTAACCTTCGTAATGACCTTCAGACGTTTCGCGCATCGGAAGCTCAGTTGCGTTCGCTACTCCGCCAGCATTTGTAAGCGGCATATGGATGACGAATACTGCATCTAATCCAGGGTCACTGTCAAACTCGATCTTCACAGATTCTCCGCTCTTCAGCTCTTTATCTGTGTCTGGTTTCAAGTTCTCAACTACTGGAGCTTCGAACTTCGCATAAACGGTTACCGTCTTCGAGTGACGATTTCCTGCTTTATCAAGCGCAACTACTTTGATCACATTTTCTCCTTCATTTAATAGCATGCGGTGACTATAGTTTCCGTTTTCATCGACTTGCGCTTTTTGTCCGTTTACTTTTACCCAATCGAGGTTGGTTTCATCTACTGTACCTTTTACGGTTACAGATTCACGGTTCGTCTTCATACCATCAGCTGGTGATGTGATGCTCACTTTTGGTTTTGTTTGATCGAGCGTCACTGTTACTGGTGCGGATTCATCTGTTGAACCGCTCTCAGTAACAGCTTTAGCTGTTAAGGTGTTTGCGCCCTCTTCTAGCGTAACTTCAGCAGAGAACGTACCTTCGTCTGTCGTTTCCGCAGTAGCCACTTCTTCTCCATCTCTGTAGATCTCAACAGAAGTGGTCGGAGCCGCGTTACCTGTTACTGTTACTTTTTCTTCATTAGTAAACGATCCATCGACTGGAGAAGTAATGGATGGTGCCGTTACTTCATAATTTACAGTCGCTCTGATCATATAGTTACCTTCTTCTTCTGGAGATTGAGACCATGCTCCACTCAAGCTTTGGAAGCTTCGACCGGACCACTCTCCATCTTCATCTGTTGCAAGACCTGGCGTGTTTGGGTTCGCAAAGTTTTGGATGTACACCATATAGAAGTCTCCTTCTACCATGATGCCGTGTTGACTTAAGTCAACATGTGTCCACTCGCCGTTACGTAATGCTGTAGCATCAAACGGTCCAGCGAGCTCTTTACCTGGTGTCCCATCTGGTCCACTTGCATCGTATACAGCTACTTGGAATGCTGTCCCACCTGGTACTGGCCACTCTGTATCCCAGAATCGGAATAGGCCTCCCGTTACAGCCGCTTTTTTATTACCATCTGCAAGTGACATCTTAACTGCCCAAGCGTTTCCAGCAGCATTCCATGCACGAGCATTTTCAGCTGTACCATCGTCATACCCAATCTCACCTGGGTAACCGATGAAAGGTTTTAACGCGATGTCTTGATCTGTTGTTTCGCCACCTGTTACGGTTACGGAAATTTCTTCACCATAATAAGAAGGAGCAAGAACTTTTAGCGTGTATTCGCCTTCATAGGCAGAGATTTCATACGTACCATCTTCGTTCGTCTGTACAGGTGCGATCGCAGCATCTTCCATGAGCATCACGGTAGCTCCTGCGATTGGTTCTCCTGTTACTTCATTCGTAACCGTACCTGACACTGTTCCTCTTGGAATTTCTTCTAGAGTAAAGTTTGCACGGGCCGTTCCGTCTGCTTCAAGTGTGACTGATTGTGTTTGCGAACGGAAACCATACGCCTCTGCTTGTACAGTGTATGTGCCTGCCGCATGCGTTAAGCTATACGAACCATCTTGAGGATTCGTATAAACAGAACGTCCTGTTTCTAAGACACTAACTTCCGCACGCATCGGAAGAGCTTGTGGTGCAGCATCGCCATATTTCGCAGGTTCTTTTTCATAAGAAGGTTTTATCGGCTTGATATTAGATGGATCTACTTTTGGCTTGGCTTGTGACATAGGCGCTTTTTCAATTGCTGGTGATCCGCCAAGTTTGGCTTTTTTCGAAGGTGTGATCGATTGGTCATGTAGTTTCACATCATCTAGATACCAGCCTGCTTTTACAACAGAACCATCAGAAGTTACATTGAACGCAACGTAAATGCGTTGTCCTGCATATTCACTTAAATCTACTTCTCCATCGATCCAACCACCGGAAGTAGAGTTGACGCGAAGCTTTTGTGTCCAGTTTTCCATATCTGTTGAAACGAATACATGACCGTAATCATAGTTTCGTTCTAAATCGTGCCATTGTTTGAACTGAAGGTAGGTGTTGCCTTCTGCAAGATCAACAGGAGGCATTACGAGTGTCATATTTGCACTGTTCGCATAGTTTCCAGCAAGGTTTGAAGCATATACTTTTTCACCAGAGAATGCTGCACCAGGTCCACTTGTTGGTACACCATGCTCCCAGCTGTTATTCGCTCCGAACGAAGTCCAGCCTGTAGGATTTCCTTCAAAATCCTCACTGTATCCTGAAGAGATTCCAGGTAAAAGTGTTATTGTATAGTTATCTGTTGAAACGGAACTTCCTCCAAAATCAATAGCTGTCCATTTATAAACGATGGAATCACCTGTTAGTGCGGATCCTGGAATAGAAGCGCTGTACGTACCTGATTGATAATCTCCGCCTGAGCGTTCAGCAGCTGCGTCTGTCCAGCTTCCGTCTTCGTTCTGATAGCTTAATGTAACAGAAGTGACACTAATGTTATCTGACACTTCGGCTTCAAGATTTAATGGCATCTCTTTGTAAGATTCAGTAGGTCCCTCATGCGTGATGGAAGGAGCTTCACTATCCTCTCCTTGTTTCGTTACAGTTCCCTCAATTCTTCCTAATCCCGTTACTACTGAGGATACGGCTGTAAATGCATTTACAAGTCCATGTCCATATCCGTTGTTCGGCGATTCAGGGAACGTTGCATCTGTAAGAGGAGTTGCTGAATTTAATAAAATCTCTTCGAGTTCTTCAACCGTCAGACTCGAATCAGCTTGCTTTAATAAAGCAACCACTGCTGAAACGTGTGGTCCGGCCATTGACGTTCCATTCCAACCACCTTCATATGCACTTCCAGGAACCGCTGAACGGATATTTACTCCTGGTGCTGAGATTTCAGGTTTTGTTTCGTCATATGGAGAAGGCCCTTGCAGTGAGAAGCTTGCTAAAGTGTTATTGATATCTGTTGCACCTGTCGCAAAGGATTCGGGATAGTTGGCTGGATTCGCTATCGATTCTGGGCCACCTGGGTTAAAGATCGTCGTGTTACCTGCAGAGAATTCTGGGAAAATCTCAGCTGAGCGCCAAGCTTGTACCATCTCTCTGTACCATTCATCAAGTCCTGCTCCGCCACTCCAAGAGTTGTTTACAACATCTGGCGCTTTTTCAGGATGCGGATTACCTTCTGCATCTTTTGGTGCTAAGATCCACTCGCCGGCTTCAAGAAGATCAGCATCCGTTCCACCTGAAGCAGAAAAGGCTTTTACAGCGATCCATTTCGCTCCTGGTGCAACACCGATCTGATTACCTCCGTTCGGTTCAGCACCTACCATAGTTCCCATCGTATGTGTCCCATGTCCATCATCATCGTATGGTGTAGCTTGGCCACCCACTGGATCGAACCAGCTAAATTGATGATCTGCTGCATCCGGATTCTGAGGATTATATCCGCGATACTTTTCTTTTAGTGCGGGGTGGTTCCATTGAACACCTGTATCGATATTGGCAACAACTGTACCAGCCCCATCAACACCCATTCCCCAAACCTCAGGAGCTCCTACACGTTCGATATTCCATTCAATAGATGAAGTATCGTTTTTCGGTTGGACCTGTAATGACGATTTAGGAAGTTGCTTTTCTGGAAGTTTAACAGAGCTTACGGGTTGAATAAGCTGTCTTGTTTCGTTTGGAAGTACTTTTTCAACCTCTGGAAAAGCTGCGATTTCTTCCATTACTTCTTTTGTCGCCGTTACGGCCATACCGTTAACAACATAAAAAGATTGAATTTTTTCAGCTTTACCTGCTTTTTCTTGTTTTTCTAAGTATTTTTTTGTGTGCTGTTGGGTTTCAAGCGCGTTTGCGCGAAGGGTAGAAACGATCGTTGAACGTTTCATAAGTTTTGTTTGATTAGAAGAGAGTTTTTGAGATTTAGCATCTTTAGCAGCTTTTTTCGCTACGGCAGCCGTATCTACTTGTTCTTTGAACTTAATGAGGAATGTAACTTTATCCTTCTTGCTGAATTGCTCGTTCAGTTTCTTTGCAACCTTATTCGTCTTTCCTTCTAATGCCGCCTCTTTCGCTGAAGTAGAAGCTTTACCTTTTGAAGTAACAGCATTCGATTGAGATGGGAACATCATTGGAACAATCATTAAAAAAGTTAAAAATACGGAAAGCCAACGTACTTTTTTTCGTTTTTTACTCATGTAACTTTTCCCTCCCTAGTCCATTTGATTTTGGTTGATCTAACCAAGCAAGAATTCTGTCACACCTCCTGTACTTTTTATGAAAATATAGTAATTCTTTGTTGTTATATAAAGGTTAAGGGAAAGACACTGTAAGATTATGTAATATTTTGTCGTAGAAAGTACTACTAATTGGAAAATAAATCCTTTGTATGACTGATTACATTTTATTTCGCGACTATTGATTTGTCATTTTTCTCTATTTTCTTCTTTTTACTAGAATACAAAACTTATGACACAGTACATATCTACTTATTTTTGTAATATAAAATCACGCAAGAGAAAAATGAGGATACAGTCCCTTTAAATCTGTTAAAAAGAAACTAGATTAATTCCATTATTTTCTTTGTTGTTTTGCAATCATACGGGAATTCAGAGGGTTCACATGTTCATCCATGAGGCGTTTCTCCCTTTATAGATGCAGGTCTTATGTCGGAAAAAACGGTATATCTTCCTAAGCAAATGGGTTATGAAATACTTGAAGTTTAATAGTTTGTAACACGATTAACATCTAGCTATCTTGATTCTGTCGTTTTTCGACAGCGTATTTTTCGTTTAAAAACTTGAATGCACAAAAAAACCTCCCTCTTAATGAGGAAGGCAAAATAATTATTCTGGTCTTTCTAGCGAAAATGTCTCTCCAAGCTTTACGTAATTTGCCCCTGCCAATCTGCCAACAGGCTTTAGCTTTTCAGCATCTATTCTTCCATTCTGATAGAGCTCATCTGAGATATGATAATGAACTACTCTTCCGATTAAGAGATCAGTAGCTGGCTTTTCAGGTGAACCACCAAGTGGAATGATCCGTTCGACTACACATTCCATTCGAATTTTTGATTTTGGCAATGCCAGGCACTCCCACTTTTACTGATTTAGCCTTCGTTAAGTTTGCAAGTTCAACTTCACTTTGATCTGGGTCCAGGTTCGCAGCGGTTTTATTTACAGCTTCAATATACGTTTCGTCTGGAATGTGAACGACGAACTCACCTAGCTCTTCTGCATTCCGCGATGAATCTTTTTGTATACCATCCTTCCTCCCTATTGAGATGGCGATGAGAGGAGGATTGGAAGTTAGCGCATTAAAATAGCTGAATGGTGCAGCATTGAGCACGCCTTCTGATGAAAGTGTTGTAACGAATGCAATCGGTCTAGGAATAATGCTACCGGTAAGAAACTTATAGTTCTCTTTTACAGATAGCTCTTGAGGATCGATAGACTTCATGAATCTTCACCCGCTTTACTCTGTTTTTTATACGATTGATTACATAATAAATGACCTAATTGTGACAAAAAGACCTTTTCATCATCTAATATTTTGAATTCTTTTAACAAAAGTGACTTATAGCAAGTTTTTGTTGAACCATTCGGCTGCTTCTTCTACTTCAGCTCTTGATAACTGATGCCCCATGTTATCCCATTTTAAATGTACGTTTGCCCCAGCTTTGTTCAAAAGTTGTTCTAACTCTTCCGTTTCTTGAGGAGGGCAGATCGGATCATTATTTCCTGCACCGATAAATACAGGAAGTCCATCTAATTTTGGAAGTTCAATTCCACGTCTAGGTACCATCGGATGATGCAGAATGGCACCTTTTAATGATTTTTCATAGTGAAAGATTAAACTACCTGCAATGTTAGCGCCGTTTGAATAGCCGACAGCTACTACTTGATCGCGATTAAACGAATATTTATTTGCTGCTTCATCAATAAACTCATGAAGCTCTTTTGTACGGTAGATTAAATCTTCTTCATCAAATACACCTTCAGCTAAACGACGGAAAAATCTTGGCATACCGTTTTCAGAAACGTTTCCTCTGACACTCAACACGGATGATTCTGGTGAGATCATTTCTGCAAGTGAAAGTAAGTCTTTCTCATTTCCTCCTGTACCGTGTAATAACAAAAGTACCGGTTTGTTTAAGTCTGTTCCTTCTTTAAATAGATGAATCATTGGATATCCTCCTTTAAAATTCTTGCTTCAGCAGGTTGTAAATGATTCTCAATTTGTTCTCGATGAGCCTCAAGCCATGGTGGAAGCAATAATTTCTTTCCTAGCTCTTCTTCTGGCTCATCACGAGTAAATCCTGGTGGATCAGTTGCAATTTCAAAGAGTATGCCGCCTGCTTCACGGAAATATATTGCGTTAAAATATTGTCGGTCAATAATTTCTGTTACTTGAAACTTATTTTGTTTTACATGTTGCTGCCATTGTTCATGTTCTTCATAAGTAGAAGCTCGCCAAGCAATGTGGTGAACGGTTCCTACTCCGCTTACTCCCCTTGCTTCTGGAGAAAGTTTGATATCAATCACATTGCCAATGTCACTTCTAGCATGAAACCGGATGTAATCTCCGTCTTGCCCCACTTTTTCTAAACCCATTACTTCTACGAGAACTCGTTCAGTCTCTTGTGGAGCTGCTGAAAGAAGTACGGCTCCACCAAACCCTTTAATGGCGTGTTGAGCAGTTACTCCGCCAAATGACCATTCACTATTTTTGCCTTTTTGTCTTGCAACAATTTCTAGTCGCAATCCATGAGGATCGAGAAATTCTAAATATTCTTCTTGAAAACGAACCGTCTTTTTATACTCTACAGAGAATTTTACAAGCCTGTCTTCCCAAAAAGGTAAGGAACCTTCCGGGACTACAAAAGATGTAGTTCCAACTTGGCCTGAACCTACTCTTCCTCTATATGCATCCGGCCAAGGGAAAAACGTCATGATGGTTCCGGGACTTCCACCTTCGTCTCCAAAATAAAGGTGATACGTTCCTGGGTCATCAAAGTTTACCGTTTTCTTAACAAGTCTTAGACCGAGAACACCAGCATAAAAATCTACATTTTCTTGGGGATTGCCAACAATCGCCGTGATATGGTGAATCCCATCAGTATGCATTGTCATATCCAAAACATCCTTTCACTATCATGTAACTTATTTTTTGTAAGTTAAGTATATAATTTATCACTTACTTTTGTCAAGTAACTAATTTACATTGTTTTAAGTGGTTGAAATTTATATTAATACTCCTAGCCTCTATTCATTATGTACGTACAACAGTTTCCTTAAGCCTATACCCTTTATACGTAAGTAAAACAACTTTTAGGAAAGTTCATTTCTGCAATCCATGTAATAAAAAATCCACGTGGAATCTGTAGATTCCACGTGGACAAATTTAAATTGTTGTATTTGTTTGGGGTCAGACCCTTCTTAAAAGTCGAAGTTGTCTGGGTCTGGACCGATACGACGATCTTCATTTAACGCGTCAATCTTGGCCATATCTTCTAGAGATAATTCAAAATCAAAGATATCTGCATTCTCTACGATGCGGTGTTGTTTAACTGATTTCGGAATGGTTACAACGCCATTTTGAACGTCCCAACGAAGGATGATTTGAGCTACAGATTTTCCGTGTTTCTCTGCTAGTTCTACCAATGAAGGTTCTTCTAGCAACTCACCTTGCATCAGCGGGCTCCATGCTTCGAGTTGGATGCTGTTATCTTTACAGAATAAAAGAAGCTCTTTTTGTGCCAAACGAGGATGGTATTCTACCTGGTTCACCATCGGTTTGATCTCACAATCTGCCAAGATATCTTCTAGATGATGAACTTGGAAGTTAGATACCCCAATCGCTTTTACTTTTCCGTCTTTATAAAGCTTTTCAAGTGCACGCCACGTTTCTTTATACTTGCCTTCTACAGGCCAATGAACGAGATACAAGTCAAGATACTCTAGTCCGAGTTTGTTCATGCTCTCTTCAAACGCTGCAAGCGTTGATTCATAGCCTTGATCTTTATTCCATACTTTAGTAGTGATGAACAATTCTTCGCGAGGAACACCCGCTTCTTTTATAGCTTGTCCAACACCTTCTTCATTTTTGTAGATCGCTGCTGTATCAATACTCTTGTATCCTGCTTCAATCGCCCATTTCACAGAGTCGATTACTTCTTGGCCGTCTTCTACTTTAAATACACCAAGTCCGAACCATGGCATTTTTACTCCGTTATGAAGAGTCGTAGTATCTTGTAATGATTTAATTGTTGTCATCTGTTTAGTAGCCTCCCATTTAAAAGCCAAATTTTGTTCCCTAAAAAGATATTGTCACATTCTGCTGTAGAAAGGAAACATTTCGACTTTTAGAAGGTATTTAAAACCTTCTATGGAAGTAGTATCCAACACAATATGAAAATGGGGTGTTGGTGTGAAGGACAATCTGATTCAATTCAAGACTAAAAGTGAATCATCTAAATGTATGCCTGAACAAGAAATTACCCTGATTCAGGAGATACGTGAACTTCTATCAGAGTTTCACTGTAACTATCCTTTAGTAACAAAAAAAGCGATTCTACTTCGTATCGATCAACTAACAGATGAACTCATCTTCAATAAAAGATAATTAAAAAGAAAATTGTCTTTGATACACATTCAGCAATACATCTAATTCTTGACTGCATTTAACCGTTTCATTGCTGGTTAAACCATTGCGATCTGCAACTTCTACCAGCTTCTCTTTTTTTTCTTTTATACATTCCATGAGAAGAGAGTTATTCCATTCTTTTTTCTCCACGAAAATCCGCTCCTCTTGTGTCTTTTTTATATACCTCTTGCTCATTATGAACGCTTTTTATATCCTTGAAAATAGATTCTGCAAAAGAAGAAGTAATCTTACAAAAGCGGACAATTTTTTACATGACTTATCGTCACAAATACCCAATATTTCATTCAATATGATTCAAGTTTCAGCCGCATTCGCCTACATTCTTACCTGTGTAACTAGCAATTAAACGGAAGCGAAGGTGAGTTATATGTTTTCTATATAAAAGAAAAAAGGATGGGCGATTTCCCATCCTTTTAACCTTTTCTGTCATTGTAATAGTTTACAGAGTACATAGCTCCTTCTTCTACCATCTTGTTATCATCAACATCCATCGGATCAGGATGACCTGCTTTATTAATAGGTAGTTGCGTACGATCGATGTGATCAGGTCGAACTCTGCGTTTCATATCTTTAAACTTCATTTTTGTTTTAATCCGGTTTGGTTTGAAAGAGAGCCATACTAACGCTCCTGTACCAAGACCAATCAAAGCCCACGATTGTGTTTTCAATAACTTACTCGTCGTTTTCATTTGAGTTTGAGTTGTAGTTTGCATGTATAACGCCTCCTTGCTTACATTTACCCCATTTATATACAGTCGTAACATCACATTTTCATTTCAAATGTTACATCTGCCTATTTCCTCTAAATCTAAACAATTGTCCATACACGCTTTCTGTTCTCTACATATACTGTATCGAAGTCGAAAGTACAATTGTTAAGGAGGAGTTTTTAGAATGTATGCAAATTCACCGGTAAATGCTTCACTTGCAAACGCACCAATGTATGGTGGCGGATATGGTTATTGTGGTGGCGGAGGTTATGGCAAGAGTTTTGCGATCATAGTAGTTCTATTTGTCCTTCTCATTATCGTTGGCTGTTCGTGGGCATATAAAGGCAAAGATTGCTAATTTTATGTGCAGGAAAAAGAGGTGCGGATCTTTTTATCCGTACCTCTTTTTATTACATAAACGGTTTTGCTGTCTTCTTAAGAGATACCGTCCTAACAAAATCAATGAGTCTTGTGCTAATCCATTGGCAAATGAATGCGAATACGATAATCTCGAGTCCCAAAGTTAACGATGTACCTAATATTATAAAGCTATTGATTAAAAAGAGAATGCTTCCTGGCTTTTTACCTGTCCAGTTAGCAAGTATGAGTGCAACAATGTCCATCCCTCCCGAAGAAGCACCGAATCGAAAGAGAATACCCACTCCTGTTCCGAAGATAATCGCTCCATAAATTACATCTATAAATGTACCATTTAAGGGGCCTGTAACATGAGAAGACATCAAATCTACCACGATGGAAGTAACAGCCACACAATAGATGGTCCACAATGCTGCTTGTTTTCCAAGCTTGTTTATCGCCAACAGCAATAATCCAAAATTCATCGTCCATAACGTTAGACCTAGTGATATATCGAAGAAAAATTCATTTAGTATTGCCATACCTGCAACACCACCAGAAGGGATATGGTGAGGAAAAAGAAAGGCTGCCATAGCGATTCCTTGCAGTAAAGCACCAAACGTTAACCAAATCATTCGTTGCAAAATAAAAACCCTTTCTCATTCTGAGTTATTCCTTCTCTCATCATAGACCTCTTCACTTGAAATACAAGATGTTTCACTAAAATAAAACACATATAAACAGGAGTCAGAACATATCTTTTTAATGATTACTCCTTTTTAGAGGAATAGGGCCCTGTTCATCTCTTTTGCGGAAATAACACGATACGTGGGAGCAGCAGAAAGGTGGACAAGAAATTGACACAGCACAATAAAAGTGAAATTAATATGCTTGAACAAAAAGCACGGGAAGAGCATAAAGAAGTTGAGCAGGCACGCACAGTAGTTGGAGATGTCTATATTCAAAAAAAAATTCCATGAATACCGATCAATGGTTGAGTCTAAAAAAAGCAAATAAAAAAGCAGTCCTCGGACTGCTTTTTTATTTGCTTCTATATTTTTATGTTAATGAACCTGTTCCTAAACTGCGTAATGCATCAACTGCACCTCTGCTATCTTCTCCAGTTGCAGAAACACAACATACCCCTTGCATGCCATTTAAAAGGCTCATGCTAAGGTGACTTTTTGCATTGATTCTTAACGTATTGCATTCAAAAAAAATCTGACATTGTTCAAATTCGTTCGCTTTGACTACCATTTCATGAATCCAAGTTGGTCTGATCTTTTTTTGTACCATAAAATATGTTTTCATTGTATGACCCTCTTTCAGTCCTGTTCATTTTTATTTTACTAACGAAATGTAAAGAGCGTTTTAACTCCATGTTAGAGTTTTATGGCTTATGCATTCAATTTATGTAGAAACTGAAAAATAATGGTATGAAAAAAGAACTAATTTGCAACATTATGAGTATGACTGAAAAAGGAGTAAAAAAATGGCCTATTACATAGCATGCGATTATGATGAACCTGATCGCCAAAGTTATAGAGGTATCGTGATCATTGATACACTAACAAACGAAGTAGCACACCGTTTCTTTTCAGGAGATTTTAATCAAGATTTCCAAGAATATAGAAGTTGGTTAGAGGATACAGAACCTTATTATTTCGAAGGGGATAGTTTGTTACATTTCGTTGGTGATCTGCATGATCCTGCATTGAACGAAAACGATGATTTTTATCATTAGAGAACTTTCCTTCTTCATTAGTATTTGAAGAGACTGTGTAATCATCGTTGCTTTTAAGAATAGTCACTTCATTCCGGATTACTCGCCCCCTCTTGTAACTAGCCGAGGCAACATTCTTTTAAAAAAGCCAAATAAAAACACCATTCAAAAAAGTTGGATGGTGTTTTTACCCATTTCTAGTCTTTATTCGTAGAATCAATAATTCGAATAGGATTTCCTGTTGCGTCTAGGTAGATGGCATACCTTCCCGGAGGTATCGTACAAGGTATTTTAACAAAGTTCAGCTTAGCCTCATGTTCATGATAGAAGTCATCTACACTATCTACCAAAAACACTCCTCCTGGACCAAGATCATGCTCATCTTCTTCAATCATCAGCTGCACTTCGCAATCCTTCATCGACATCCCTAGTACTTGATTACCTTCACGCCAGGCTTCAGTCATGCCGAGCCCTTCATAATATTGCTGTGACTCTTGTAAATCTTTTACTGGGTGAAACAAGAACGCGAGCTTCATATCAAATACCCCCCTCGTAAAAAATTCGTGATCATGTGCTAGATTTATATTCATTATTCATTTTATGTATTCGTTAAATTCCCTCTCTACTTCCTCATTTCCTGCTCTTTTTTATAAAAAATCCTTACTTTAAAAGACTGTTTTTATATGCATGCTATCTCTTAAAAATGATTGATGTTTGTTCACACTAAGAGTTTTCTAAAATCCTTAAAGAGCAAAAATAAAAGACTGATTCCTCTACACGTTGTGTGTAGTACGAAATCAGTCTTGTCGATCTTAATACGGATAAGGTGGATATGGATATGGTGGGTAAACAGGATAGATCGGGTACGGTCGTGGTGCTAACGCAAGACCTGCGATGGTTCCAAGTGTTAGTCCAACTAGAGCAGGAGCAAAAAAGAAGCGGTCGCTGCTTTCATCCTGACTCTCTGAACTATACGGTAGAATATACGCTTTACTCTCATCTACGTGCTTAAGAACACCATGATATCTTGTGCCACAATGACAATCAATATAGACCGATCTGCCTAAATAACTACGGCACAGTTGATACGTTTGGTATGACAAAGGGTAAACCTCCCAGCTTGTTTTTGCCTTCTCTACACCATATGTCCAACCTGTTATTTTGACAGAGACAAGAGTCTAACGGATTTTATTTTTCTACTCTGGCTTCAAAACGAGATGCTGATCCTTCGGCCATTCTTTCTGATCTAGATTCGTTTCGTGATACTTTCCTGTTGCCCAATCTTCAATCTGATCTTTATACCACGGGCTAAGTACATGGCCGGATTGACCTGGCCCCACTACATGATACGCTCTGGATGTATCGGACATATCAATGACCATGCGCCAAGCTCCACCGTGTGTAATGTTGCCCGTCTCACGGTCCCATCCAGCTACACCGACTGTCACTCTACTTCCTCCCATACTTTGTGTATCAGGATTAAATAAAAGATGTAAAGGTTTGATCGCAGCAAGAGGATGTTCAAAGGTTAACGTATGAAAGTCTCCCCATTTCCACTTCGATGAATCTTCCCCAAATTTTTCTGATAGAAAGGTTATCATCGATTCAAATGAGAGTTGGGTTACTTTTTCTAACCCACCATTCTCCCTAATCCATGGGCCGGGATCCCCAGCATTCGCCTTTCTGATCAGTTCGTCCACAACTTGTTCTCTACCATCAAACATCTTCAGCATCTCTTCACTGATCTCTTCCTTAAACAACTCATCACTAAAATGACTCATCCAGATATGAAAGATTAATGGAGCAGCACTGTCTTTGCTATCCATATGGTCCCATCTTTGTAGAAGGGAGATCACTTTCTTTTCTTTATCGTCCAATGGTTTTTTCATTACTTGCTGAATAAAAATAGGCAGCATCTCTTCTGCTTGCTTGTTTTTTTGATCGAACTGCAAAGATTTCATGTCTTTTGCCGTAAGCTTTTCTTTCCCTTCAAGAACTTCTACGATTCGATGTTGTCGATAAGGTTGAGCAAATGTATCTGAAATATGATAGGGATATGAATCAGCAGTAACTTTATTGTTCGCAGTCGCAATATATCCGTTTTCTGGATTCACACTCCTTGGTAGTTCATCCCACGGGATATATCCTTCCCACTCATATTGATCTGTCCACCCTGGAACAGGAAGTGACGTATACTCTTGTTTACGAACAGGAATCAATCCGTTTGCTTTGTATGCAATCGTTCCGTCTTTACTCGCAAAAACGAAATTTTGTGCAGGTGTATGAAACGATTGAAGTGCTTTTTCAAACTGAGTCCAGTTTTTTGAGCGGTTCATCATGATGATAGCTTCGAGCTCTTTTGACGGCTGAAGAGCTGTCCATTTTAATGAGAGAGCTGTACCTGGTTTATCGTGATGGGCAAATTCAGAGATAATGGGTCCATGTCTTGTGATCACTACTTCATGATCGATATCCACTTTGTCCTTTACTTTAATTCTCTCTTTAACGACATCAGCTTTTTCCCAGTTTGCCAAGTATTGAAATTCATAAGGGTTCTTTGGGTTTCTTTTTTCTACGTATAGTTCTTGAACATCCGGCCCTACGTTCGTAACTCCCCACGCGATCGTCTTGTTATGACCCACAATAATGCCTGGTATACCTGCAAATATAACACCAGAAACCTCATAATCAGGAGCTTTTAGATTCGCCTGATACCAGATAGATGGTGTTCCTAATGAAAGGTGAGGATCGTTGGCAAGAAGAGGTTTACCCGATTTCGTCTTTTTGCCTGAAACTACCCAATTGTTACTGCCATTATGATAGTTTGGAATTACGGAACCTGCGAAACTTTTTTCAAAATCAATGAGTTCTGTTTGCAGATCGTCTAATATGGTTGGCGCGTCCTTCGGATACCCTGGAAATAGATCTAGAGCTTTCTCCTTAGAAAACGTTTCTGTTAAGTAATAACGAAACGCTTGTCCTTCCCAATGTCCACCAAGATCGAAAGCCATATATTTTCCGATTACGAGAGAATCAACCGGGGTCCATTTCTCTGGCTCATACCCGACGAGCAAGAATTCTACAGGTAGCGTGTTGTTCTGCTTCGCCTGGTTCATATAAGCGTTCACACCATCTGCGTACCATGACAGATATTGTTTCATTTCTTTAGAATACTCAGCATAAGATGCTTCTGCCGCTCTCCTTAAACCTAGTGTTCTAAAAAACTTATCACGAGTTAGAGTTTTTTCTCCAATAACCTCACTGAGCATTCCTGAGGCTTGCCTTCTGCTCAAATCCATTTGAAACATCCTGTCTTGAGCGGTCACAAAACCTTGAGCCATAAATAAGTCTTTCATCGATTCCGCTTCAATATGAGGAACCCCGTCTTTATCTCTAAAAACATCTACATTTGCTTGAAGTCCTGTTAGAGGAATAGTCCCATTAATTACAGGCTTGCTTTTTTGTAGCAAAAAATAGGCTGTACCTGCTGCAGCTGCTAGAATGACAACGATAGCTATTCCGATGATCACTAAACTTTTTTTCCAAGATAACCGTTTAACAGACTTTTTTTTCTGAAGCGTACTCTCCACCTATAGACCCCCTGCCACTACAATCTTCCTAATTACATTCTATAATGTGACGGATTTCCCCTGTAAAAAATTGAGAAAAGTAAATGTATTGAAAATCCTCCATACTTTTCGCCTAATTTCACTAAATAAAGACAGGATTCTCACGAAAATGTCGAATATCTCAACAAGCAGTTTATGACAGAAATAATAAGGAGAATTAAAATGGCTAAAATTGTAGTAGATTTCGAAATTAGTCATGGTGAGGAAAAAATGACAGAAGGAAACATCGTGATTGTAAATATCTATCCGAGTAAAGCCAATCTCCACGAACAAGTAAAAAAGCTGATCGCAGGTCAATTCAATTGCTCTGATGAGATTATCTCTATTAAACAAATAAAAATGAATGCATAAACCTAGTCGGATTAGAATGGTTCATTACTCTGTCCTAAGCAGATATCCAAAAAACATTTAAGATGAGAGCTTCTAAGAAAAAAAAAGAGGTGCTTCTCGAAAAGAAGCACCTCTATATGTATAGGGGACTTTATTATCTCATCGAATTTTTAAAAACGTAAGTTCCATTAGACGTATACCGCTAGGCCTATGTTCAACCCTTTAATCGGTAAATTAGCCGGTGGTTGGACAAGTTATCAAGCTTTTGTCATGCTAAAAATACGTTTTAATGATACTTTCAATCTCATCATCCTTCATTCGACCTGCAATTCCAGGCGTTTGAGCAAAATATTTTACTGCTTCACCGCAAGATAGACCTATCTGACTAAGTCCTTTTGCAATCGTAATGAGATAAGTGGCTGGTGGTGGATTCAAATCCTGTTCATGCATATCAAGGTTACAGGTGAAGGTTACCATCGGATACCCTTGATCTTCACCAAGATAGACCATTCGACTGTACCACCCTTGACCAAAGTGGATATATCCTTTTTTAATCACTTCCTCAAGATCAGCCTCTATTTCATCACAGCTATTTTCTTGAGCCGTCACATCTAAAAATTGCTCAACAGTGACTAAGTATTTTCTGCCATACGTCTCGTATGCTTCATTTCTTTCGTGTCCGATAAAAGCTACTCCACCTTCTCCCCATTTCGTCCGCTCTCTTGCAAAATAAAGGGGATACGGCAGAACGGCTTTACCGTTCTTCAGGGGCATGGCTGGATTTCGGCAGCCTCTTTCCCGTTGAGAAGAACCTTCTGGCTGATCACCAAGAATATAACATAAAAAACGATGCTCCATTAAATTCGATCCATAACTTACATACCAAACATAAGATGTGTCCAACGATTAATCCTCCTTAAAATTTTCCTTGCATAATAGTCATGAAGTTTGTCATTTTTTTATACATTGATATACACAAGGGGGATGAAAAGAATGAAAAGAAAATGCTTACTCTACGTATTTTGCTTATTTCTATTTCTTTTCGCAATGTTCCTAGCTACACCTGTTATTTAGATGGTTTTAGAATTGATTTTTTTATAGGCCTTTTGATCCAACCAAGCAAAAATGAAAAATAAATTCGTTTTTGCTCTAAAATAATATTGGTAAAATAATCCTATTGACCTAAATGTCGTTTTTAGAAATAGTCTTTCCGATTCTTGTTTCATTTAAAGAATCGGGATAAAATGGTAATCATACAATACTTTTCCTTCTCTAGTTCTGTACGAGTCTTACTCCTAATTTGTAAGGAGGGATGGGGATGACAGTATTTGAAGCGATGTCACTCATGATTGGTTTTTCAATGCTTGTTCTTACCATAATCCGCTCCAAAGATAATTCATAAAGACAGAGAATATTGTTTCTTATTCATTCTGCCATGCAGATGCATGGCTTATTTTTTCGGATAAATTTAATTAAAAGCTACATACCCTATCTTTGAATTGTAAAACAAAAACCTTGCTGGAGATACTCTCCAAGCAAGGTTTTTAGTTTTAACTCTTCTCTCTATCCTTCTTACGCTTTTTTCACAACAATTTGTCCTTCTGCAACATTTACTGTGAGCTTCTCAACATTCTCGTCATCTAAAAGAACATCCGCGATTTTATCTTCGATGTGTTCTTGAATGATTCGACGAAGTGGTCTTGCTCCAAATGCTGGGTGATATCCTAGTTTAGCAAGTTTTTGTTTTGCAGCAGAAGTTACTGTAATTGAAATGTTTTGATCTTCAAGTTGATCCGCAAGTTCTTGCAGCATCAGATCTACAATCTTCACAAGGTGTTCTTCTTTTAATGACTGGAATTGTACGATGCTATCAAAACGGTTAAGAAATTCTGGTTTAAAATAGCCGCCTAAAGAATCTAAAATCTGCGTCTCTTTTTCAACCTCTTCTGTATTAAACCCTAGTTTCTTTGTTTGTTTTACAGCTGATCCTGCATTACTTGTCATAATGATCACTGTATCTTTAAAGCTCACTGTACGGCCTTGGCTGTCAGTCAGTCTACCATCCTCCATGATTTGAAGAAACATGTGCTGAACGTCCGGATGAGCCTTTTCAATCTCATCGAGTAGCAATATGCTATATGGTTTACGACGGATTTGTTCTGTAAGTTGCCCAGCTTCTTCATGTCCTACATACCCTGGAGGTGAACCGATCAACTTAGACACGGCATGCTTTTCCATGTATTCGCTCATATCAAGACGAATCATGCTTTCTTCATCACCAAAGATTTCCTTAGCTAATGTTTTGGTTAATTCTGTTTTACCTACACCCGTTGGTCCTACAAATAAGAAGGAACCGATCGGACGCTTTTTCGCTTTCAACCCTGCACGGCTTCTGCGAATTGCCTTTGCAACCTTTTCGACGGCTTCATCTTGTCCGATTACTTGAGCTGAAAGTTTTGAAGCGAGCTCTTTCATCTTAGACTGTTCATCACTTTGTAGTTTTCGAACCGGAATTCCTGTTTTCTGTTCAACGATAAGTTGGATATCTTCTACTTGAACAATCGCAGCCTTTTTATCTTCTTCTTGTGTTTTAAGTTTCTCATCGAGTACTAGTTCTTCTTGTCGAAGCTTAGCTGCGAGTTCATAGTTTTCATCTGCTGCAGCTTTTTCTTTTTCTTTAACGATTTCTTCTAAGCGCTCTTCAATGGATGATTTCTCGATCGTAATATGTTGAAGGTTGCTCTTTGAACCTGCTTCATCCATAAGATCGATCGCTTTATCAGGTAAGAATCGGTCTTGAATATATCGATGTGATAATGTCACACAAGCTTTTAGAGCTTCTTCTGTAAATTTAACTTGGTGATAGTCCTGATAACGTGTCGCAAGTCCTTTAAGAATTTCAAACGCTTCATCTGTCGTTGGTTCGTTAACGATAACAGGCTGGAAGCGTCGTTCCAACGCAGCATCTTTTTCAATTTGGCGATATTCTTTAAGTGTGGTCGCGCCAACCATCTGAAGTTCACCACGAGCAAGCGCTGGCTTCAAAATATTACCTGCGTCCATCGAACCTTCTGCAGAACCCGCTCCTACGATCTGGTGCACCTCGTCCACAAAAAGAATGACGTTCTTGCGTTTTTGAAGTTCTGCGATCAGTTGTTTCATTCTCTCTTCAAACTGACCTCTTACGCCAGTATCTGCAACAAGTGAAGCAACATCTAACAAGTACACTTCTTTGTTCAGAAGTTTTGCCGGTACATTGCCTTCTACAATTTTAGTAGCTAGGCCTTCTGCTATTGCAGTTTTACCTACACCAGGTTCCCCAATGAGCACAGGGTTGTTCTTTGTACGACGGTTCAAAATCTCAATAACACGACGTACTTCTTGATCACGTCCGATGACTGGATCGATGATTCCTGCTTTAGCCGCATCAGTTAAGTTACGACCAAATTTATCTAAGAAGCCCCCGCCCCCTCGTTTTCCTTTTTGAGTTTGTTGATGCTGATGATTGTTAGCCTGATCAGCAAAAGCCTGACCATTCATCATTTGTTGAAAAATATCATCGAAAGAAGAAAAATTCATGTTCATTCCTCCCCCAGTTGTCATTTCCTGTTTTACTTTATGGTAACAATTAGAGCAAAGCACAAATTGTTTCTTTTCTTTATTCATAGAGATACTCATCTGAATCGTAGCAGGATTAACTTCACATTGTTCACAACGCATACTTGTAACCCCCTATAAGATTTTTTTTTGTATAAATTATTTGCGATTATAACGGTATGCCATTCGTTTCGCAACTTATATGATTAAGGTGTTTGAAGTGCAAAGTTTGACTTTGACTTTCTTTGACCTTTCACCTTTAATCATATTATACTTTGACCTTTTTTGACTTTCAAGTATTTTGTTTGACTGTTAAAAAAAACAAAAAAGAGATGAGCTCTTAACTCATCTCTTCCCCAAATCAGTTCCAATTAAAAGTGATTTTTTGTCTATAATCTTCTGTCTCTCCCGTTGGTGTCAACCATACTTCAAGTGTGTATGCTCCTGGCTCAAGCTTATTGACTAAAATATCCTGCTTAAATACATCCGCTTGCTTCAATTTTAACGAACTAAGAACTTGCATAAACATATGGTTTTTCGAGTATTGGTAAACAATTTTTCCATTCTTGTCTTTGATCACATAATCAAATTTTTGACTAGATGAAAATTGAAAGACCTTTTCTTTTTCTGTTTGATTTTTTAATTCATATCGAAATAGAATACCTTTTGCATTCTGCTGTTCTTGAACATTGATTGTACTCTCAATACTTCCTGCAACGATACCGTTCTGACCACCTTGTCCAGATCGCGCTTCTTTGTCACCCTCTGGACTGTGTTGTTTCTTATCGTCTTTTTTACCATCACCTATCACTGGTTGCTCTCTCCCCTCGGATTGGTTTTGGCTGTCATTGTTCCCACAGCCTGTAAAGACTATCGAAATACATAATATGAACAGTATAACACGCCATTTATTTCTTCTACATTTTATCATCGTTCTTCACCTCACTTGTTAGTTTGGGCATATATACGTAATTTCATGTTTGAAAAGGATTTTTAGCTTACTTCATGTAGAATAGAGATTACATCATACGTATAAGGAGTGTGTTTCTTTGGAAATGACAAAGTCAGATCTTTTGCTTGAAATGCAGAAAATAACTTCTGAAAAACGTGCCACACAAAATGAAACGATCCTCTGGCAGCATAGCCACGATGAATCTTATCACCACCCTGTTTCTCCTGATGTTGTTGTATACCCTGTATCAACAGATGAAGTTTCGTCTATTTTAAAATTCGCAAATGAAAACAAAATTCCTGTTGTGCCTTACGGAGCCGGTTCCAGTCTCGAAGGTCACTGTATACCTGTAAAGGGCGGAATCTCACTAAATTTTCAAGAAATGAATGAAGTGTTGGAGATTCGTCCGGATGATTTTTTAGTGAAAGTACAGCCTGGCGTTACACGTACTCAGCTTAACCTAGCACTAAAAAAATTCGGATTGTTCTTTCCAGTCGACCCAGGAGCTGATGCTACGATCGGTGGGATGGCAGCAACGAATGCAAGTGGGACTACAAGCGTAAAATACGGAATCATGCGCGACCAAGTAAGAAACCTTAAAGTAGTACTTGCTGATGGACAGGTTATTCAAACCGGCGGAATGGCCGCTAAATCGTCAGCCGGCTATCACTTGACCTCCATGTTTGTAGGCTCTGAAGGGACTCTTGGGGTTTTTACAGAGATCACATTAAAAGTATACGGCATCCCTGAATCTGTATTAGCAGCACGGTGTACCTTTCCATCTGTTCAAACCGCAGTTGAAGCGGCCGGTGCGATTCTTGGCTCTGGTACAGGTATCGCAAGGATGGAGCTAGTAGACGAACGTTCGATCGTCCAGGTGAACCATAATAGTGATACGGCGTATACGGAAGCTCCTACCTTATTTTTAGAGTTTCAAGGTAACCCAGCAAGCGTTACGTATGAAGCAGCACTAACAAAAGAGTTACTCGAGAGCTTTGGAGGTCTAGAATGGGTGGAGGAACGTGATTCTAAAGCTCGTGCTAAGCTTTGGGAAGCTCGACACCACTTAGCTTATGCGTTTAAACATGGCTATCCTGGTAGATCGATGATGTTCACAGATGTTTGTCTTCCACTCTCTGAATTGTCCGGAGCCATCGTACACGCGAGAGAAACGATGGATGAAGTCGGTGTACCAGGTGCAGTGCTCGGGCATGTGGGTGACGGTAACTTTCATGCCATCTTGATGTACGATGGCTCGATTTTGGAAGAGCGTGAAAAAGCAGATATGGTCAACGCTCGTATCGTGGATCATGCTCTTCAAAAAGGCGGCACGTGTACAGGAGAGCATGGTGTAGGAATCGGTAAAGCAAAATATTTAGCTAAGGAACATGCTGATACTCTTCCCATCATGTTGACTATAAAAAAACAATTGGATCCAAACGACATTTTAAACCCTGGTAAGATCATATTATAGAAATGAAACGAAGAGCTTGTATGATTCGTATATAGCGTTATCACAAACCAAGGAGGCGTTATTTCATGATTGTCGTTACGACAGAGAACATTAAAGGCTATGATGTGAAGGAAGTAAAAGGTTCTGCTTTTGGAGTCGTTGTACGTGCTCGTGGAATCGGCGGCGACATCATGGCAGGATTGAGAGGCATCCTGGGTGGAGAGATCAAAGAGTATACGAGCATGCTTGAAGATGCCCGAAAGCAAGCCGTTGATCGAATGGTTAAAAATGCGACGGAGATGGGCGGGAATGCAATCATCATGATGCGCTTTGATTCTGGAGAGATGGGCAATAACATGAGCGAGATCGTTGCTTATGGAACGGTTGTCGTCATTGAAAAACAATGAACATCATAAATATTCTTATCGGCTGGCAGGTTTTGTCTGTCCTCTTACTGGTTATCTTAGGCATCATCTCCTGGATGTATTTTGATAAGCGATACAAAAAAAGTGAGACAAAAGTGCCTTCAGGCTATATTTGGACAGATGAGATATCAATCGATCCAACCTCTGGAAAAAGAGAGCGCGTTTATTATAATCCGGATACTGGCGAACGGTTTTATAAAGAAGAATAAAGATAAGCTTGTCTTTTGAGGAATCCCCCTTGGAAGACAAGCTTTTTTGTAGCTCGTTATGTTTTATTGATATTTTTTGGTGCGGTTGCAAGGTTTTATGCACGGCCCCCGCGTTTTATGCTCGGTCCCCAAGTTTTATGCTCGGTCACTGAGTTTTATGCTCGATCCCTGAGTCTTATGCTCGGTATCAGGTTTTATTTTTGCACTACTATCTAGATTCCGTATCAAACTAACAAATAAGCCGCCCATTCAAGCTGGGCGGCTTTCACTAAACTGCTTTTCATTTCTACACTTTAAATTTATTTATCGCTTCATTCATTTCTTCAGCTAATTGAGATAATGCGATCGAGGAAGATGAGATCTCCTCCATGCTTGCTAACTGTTCTTCCGCAGAAGCAGAAACTTCTTGGGTGGACGAAGCGGCTGTTTCTGCCATCGATGAGATCACATCGATCGAGCCAACAACATGCTCGGTACTCGCTGTCATCTGTTCTGTTGCTGCTGAGATATCGCTCACTTGACCAGATACTTCTGCAACTGTATCGTACAGACTTTTAAACGCTTCTCCTGATTGATAGACAAGTTCTCTACCGCCATTCACCTCTATTGCACCATTTTTCATTGCAGCAACGGCTTTTTCAGTTAGTTCCTGTATGCTAGTGATCAGTTGACCGATCTGTGATGCAGATGCTGATGATTGCTCTGCTAATTTCCGTACTTCATCAGCAACTACTGCAAAGCCTCTGCCTTGTTCTCCTGCACGTGCAGCTTCGATCGCTGCATTCAGTGCTAGCAAGTTTGTTTGACCGGCAATATCCGTTATCACATCAACAATATTCGTAATTTCTTGAGACTGCTCACCAAGATTCTTCACAACTTGAGAGGTGTTGTCCATAGAAGTGTGGATCGCATCCATTTGGCCGATCGTCTTTTGTATCGTTTCATTTCCGCCTTCTGCTACCTGCATCGAACGGGCTGAAGCTTCAGACATGTTCTGCATGCTAACTGCGATCTGTTGAATCCCTGCAGAAAGCTGGTTCATCGCTTCTACGATATCGTCTACTGTGCGAACTTGTTCTTGAGAACCTCCAGCTACCTCACCTATCGTTGTTGCGATCTGTTCTGTTGCCATACTCGTTTGCTCAGCTGAAGCGGTTAATTCTTCAGAAGATGCTGCCACTTGTTCAGCTGTGGCTCTTACTTGTCTGATTAAGCCGGCAAGGTTCGTACCCATATGGTTGATGCCATCTGCGAGCATACCAATCTCATCTTTGTTTTTAATAGAGATCGGATCCATCGTCAGATCACCGTCCGCTATATCATTTAGCATGTTGGACATTCTTACAACAGGTCTTGAGATCATGCGGGAAATCGTGTAACCGATTGCAAGTGCAGCCACAACAATAACGATTCCTAGTATCGTGATAAGAGAGACAACAAACTTCTCTTCGTCATGAATGACTACTTTACCCTCATCCAATAGGTTTGCTTGTCGCTTGCCCATCTCTTCTGTTACGGCTCTCATATCTCTGCCTAATGGAAAAAGAGTGCTTTTCGCATATTCATTTGCAGCTTCCATGTTACTCATTGAGTTTTGGAGCACGCGGTCTGATTCCGTTCTGTAATCATTGTTTAAATAATAGATCTTCTCTAGTCTATCTTTATCGGCCTTAGCTTTAACGAGTTTCATCGTTTTAGTAATAAGTGTATTAATTCTTTCATTTGCGTCAGTCAGCTTTTGCTTGCTTTCGGTCGATTGCTCAAGCAAGTATTCCCGAACACTACTGTTTTGAACGGTCGCTTGGAGTTCGATCTCTTTCGCATTGTTATAGATCACTGTTCTTCTGTCTAACAGTTCACTGTATGTTTGTTGCATGTCTTTTATAAAGTAGAAGAAGACCCCGCAAGTTGCCGCAAAAAGAACAGCAATCGTTAAAAAAGATCCTACTAGCTTTTTTCTCAACGTCAATTTCATACTGCACCTCTTATAAATTTCTGTTGCTAAAAATGACAGGACAATTTAGTACAATGACTAGATGAAGATCCTGCTTAGAGACACCTTTTATTAACGAATCTTCTCTTGAACGAAAACTTCCTGGTGATTGTATGGAATCTGCTTCAATATCAATAACATCGGTTGCAGCTTCAGTTAGTAGCCCTAAAAAGTTTGCTTCATTCTGCAAAATAACAATTCTAGTCTGATCGGTGAGCTCTGTTTTCCCTTTACCGATCAGCTGTCCAAAATCTATGATCGGAATAACGTTTCCTCTTAAATGAATGATTCCTAATACATCTGAAGGCATCTCTGGCATCGGTGTTATGTCCAGAACACGCTCGATTGAAGCGACATGTTCGATCGGCAGGCCATATTGTTCAACACCAGCTGTTATTACAACAATCTTTAAACTTTGAGTGCTAAGTGACATCTCACTTGCTCCTTTTCTAGGTATTTCTTCATTAAACGAAAGTCATAAGTTTTCCCTCTTTTTATCGGTTTAGAGTTTCAAATGTTTTAGTCTTAAAATGATATTAAAACGATTAGTCTTTTTTAGAGTTTTTTAGCTTATTTATCATCAATAAAAAAACACCTGAGCAATTTCTGCTCAGGCGTTCTTCTTACTTATCTTTTTAATTCTACATTCTCTACCGTATTCGGTGGAATGGTTACTTGCACCTCTACAAACTGTTTCGAACCATATAATTGTGTTTCAACTACTTTACCGACAGAAGGCGTGTAGCTGCCTTGTTTCATATAGAATGGGATATTTACAGTCAAAGATTTATTTAAACGATTCGTAACTGTAGCTGTTTGGGTAACTTGAGATCCATCGTTCGGCAGTTGAAACTTATTTTCAAATGAAACAACTCCAGCTGACGTGTTCCCATCTTGATATACTGGCATGGATCTATCTGGACCTTCATATACGTATGAATTGAATTTATTATCAGCAGCATTCTTCTCAAACAAACGATAGCCTACCCATGGTTTAGCTGATAATTCAATCGAAGCAGTCGTGGAATACAAAATACCGTCTTGCTCTGTAATGTTATCGATGTGCGTATGTCCATGCAAAGATATATTAACGTTGTTCTGCTTCATTATATCAATAAGTTCATGAGACCCTTCACCATGCCATTGCTGATCGTATTTAATACCGAGCGCCTCACCTTTTATGAGCGTTGTTAAATGCTGAGGATCATGCTTAGCATCGTATTCTTTCCAATACTCGTTTACATGTGGATCTGTTGACGGCCATATGTCACGATCACGCCATAACGGATTGTGGTGAGAAAATAATCCCCTTACTTGTTCAGGTTGTGCACTGGATCTGTTATCTGCTAAATCTTTTTTAATCCACTCCATCTGCTCATCACGTATCTGTCCACCCCAAGTAGGAACAGATACGGATCCGTGGCCTTGTCTATCAAACTTGTGCCAATCAAAAGAGTTGTATCCGATCATGTGAGCATATGGTCCATAATCAAATGAGAAATATTGAGGACCGAAATATTGTTCCCAATACTTAGCACCATCAGTTAGTGTAGCATCTTGTGCATAATAATCATGGTTCCCTGGGACGATATACACAGGAACATCAAACTGCTTCAGCATGCGGTATGTTTCTTCATATTCATAAATATATTCTTTCGGATTCATCTGACCATACATTAAATCACCAGTCATCACCACAAAATCTGGTTTTAACAAATTCACTTGTTTAATCGTTTTTTGGAGATATAACCAACGTTTCGTTCGATCTGGATGCCACAATCCTGCTTCAGTAATATTAGCAGGGTCTGCAATATTCCGTGGAGAGCCAACATGAATATCCGTTAGATGCATAAACTTAAATTCTTTCTTGAACTCTTTAACTACCTTTACCGAGTTTGGTTCATCATCTGTAATACGCGTTCCATTCCCGGTATAAGAAACTTGCAGATCAAATAACTCTTCTGGAACCTCATCAGGAATTTGTACCGTAACTTCATAAATAGAAGAGCTGTCCTTCCAATAAGAAGATCCTTTTTGCACATTTTTTACAGGAAGAGTAAATGTTCCATCAATATTCGCTGCTTCAGTTGGATTTAAAGAAACTTCCCATCCTGCAGGTTCTTTATCTTTTGTATCCACCTTAATCGTCAGATCAGATCCGTTCTTTTTTATTGCCGGAGTTGACATAAGTGGATAAATAATATTATCTACTTTTGGATCAAGTGCCAAATTAGGTACATTATCTAAATAGTTTTCAGTGTTTCCAATTCCACCATCTTGTTTGTCTATACCAGACAAGAAGGCATGTGCTTGGCCGGCAGGTATCGTTAAAGCGCCCGAAATAACAAGTGCTGTTAGCTTCGTTCTCCAATTCATGTGTAACTCTCCCTTCAAAATAACTTGCATCTTGAAAGTAACAGCACAACGTAAATTTCATGTAACAGCACATTAAACATTTTATGAATAAATTATTTTACTATATCTCTTTCAATCTCTTTCTTGCTTCTTTTTCTTCAAAAGAACTATATACCCGATAATCATTTTGATCAAGAATTCGGAAATGCTGACTGATTACATTCTGCTGAAGCCGGTAGCCTTTAAGTGAATCTATCTCTTTCCACCAGACATGTCCACCCCATGTTTTTTCTTTCGGTCTCGCTACATATTCATGAACGACAAGTTCCATGACATCCAAAGGGTTTCCACCAAGCGCATGATTAAGAATGTCAGAATTCCGAAATAATGCACACATAGCAACGATTACAGTCCAGCTCGCTTTGATTCTTTCTTTTTCGATCTGTACTAGCGTTTTCTTAGAAATACCTAATATATCGGCCATCTTGTCTTGTGTATATCCAAGTTCCGTTCGAACCAGTTTAATCTTGCCTGTCAACAAGTCCACAATTTCTTCTTGTGTCATAATAAAGAAATTCTCCTTTTATCCTTTTAGGAACATTTTACACAAAAAAACTCCTTTCAACAAAAATGAAAGGAGCTTCAGCTATACGTATATGGTTCCCAATGAGCGAGATCATAGTGGCCAGAATTAATTCGTGTACTCTCTGCTTCCAACAATGACAACAGTTCATTAGGAAGTTCCCTGTGATGATCCACTAGGTTCATCTCATCGTTCGGAGATGAGATGAGAACGGTGAACAACTTCTTATTTTCCATGTTCATCCCATGCACATGAATATAATTTAAATCTTTCACTCTATACACAAAAAAGATACGGTAATTATTCATCTCTCCCACACTCCCTTATGAACAGTGTGGTCGGATTTTTCATACATTAAACCTTATTTTGATGAAGACGGTGCAGTTGGAAGTTCGATCTCTACTTTCGTCCCTTCGTTCTCAACAGAAGAGAATTGAATAGCACCACCGTGCTCTTCAATGATCTTAAAACACACCATCAATCCTAAGCCCGTTCCCTTTTCCTTTGTGGTATAAAAGGGTTCTCCAAGGGTTTTCAAACGTTCTGCTGGAATACCACAGCCTTGATCTTTCAACTCAAGAAGGACAGAATCGTTTCGTGTTCCGATCTTAATATGAATTTCTCCGTCTTTATCCATACTTTCGATCGCGTTCTTTAATAGATTGATGAAAAGCTGTTTAAGCTGATTCTCGACACCATATACAAGCGGTATGTTATCTGAAATGTTTACCCAGATCTGTATGTTTCTCATGATGGCTTGCGTTTCAAGTAACCTTACAACACTATAGATCAATTCTTGCATATTCGTATATTCAAAGCTAACTGCCTGTGGTTTGGCTACGAGCATAAGCTCTCCAACGATGTCGTTGATCCGGTTCAACTCTGACTCCATGATCCTTAAGTATTCCAATCGAATCACATCGTCTGCATCTGTTAAAAGTTTCGTAAATCCTTTAAGTGAAGTTAATGGATTTCGAATTTCGTGTGCGACTCCTGCAGCAAGCTCACCTAGAACAGAAAGCTTCTCTGATTTTAACATAAGCTCTTCTGTCTGCTTAGCTTTCGTTACATCTCTAGCAAAGGTAACTAAGCTCTCCACATGACCGTCTTTCGTCATAACTGGAACACCGCGTGCTTCTAATAAAATCCAATCACCGTTCTTATGGACCAACCTGAATTCAGTCTGAAACGGCTCTTTTTTCACAAGAGCTCTCATAAAAAGTTCAGAAAGGCTCTGTAAATCATCAGGATGGACCATTTCTAGGATAGCACCTTTAATCTCACCATCTTCATAGCCGAGTACAGGTAGATGTGAAGGAGATACATATTGAATAATGCCAGTCGGATCAATCACAGTAATAAGATCTGTAGAATGTTCTGCGATCAAACGATATTTCGCCTCACTTTCCCGTAGAGCACGCTCTACTTTTTTCTGAGAAGTAATATCACGGTATACGATTACAAACCCCATAATCTTACCGTCCATGTCACATATGTTTGAAAAAGATGCTGATACGTCAAAAACCGTTCCGTCTTTGTGTATACGTTGTGTTTCATGAAGCGGAACGGATTGTCCCTGTTTTAAAAGGTTGATTATTTCCTTCGATTCACCTTGCAAGTGAGCGGGTGTAATAACAGGATAGTCGTCATTATTCTCTGCGAAATCCTCTTCAGCCCAGCCAAACATCTGAATAAAGGCATCGTTCACCTTAATGACTTCTTGTCTTGTATTGATAATGAGAATGGCATCTGTCGTTCCTTTTAGAACCGACTCTAATAAATCTAGAGCTACACTCAGCTCTTCTTCCTTCTGTTTATGAGGTGTTATATCCCTTCCTGTGATAACCAACACTTGCGGTTTACCATCACTCGTAAAGGTCGGTTGCTTGATGAGCTCCAGCATCACTTTACGCCCGCTTTTCATCATAATCTTTTCAGTTGTTTTTATTGGTTTTCTTGTTTCCCATGCTCTCTTATCGGAAAGGCTGCATCTTTCAATTGCTTCATATGAAAGTCTTGTTTCTAGTTCCTCAAGACTTTTCCCTTTATATTCATCGTGGTTGATACCATAAATATTAAGAGCGAACCGGTTCGCTTCTGCCCAAGTTCCATCCGGATACCTTAAACAAACAAATTCGGGCAGGACATCAATCATTTCTTTTAAAGTGGCAACAGCAGGTAATTCGTCCTGACTTAATACTTTCATTCTATCCACCCTTTTTTACTAAAACTTTCTTAACGTCTATAAATTAAATAAAAGGGTCTATTTTCCTTTATTTTTTTCAGAGATTCGCACGTCAAATTCGTTTATTATTCGCCTAAATATGACAAAAAGACGCTTCCCTCGAGGAAAGCGTCTTTCGTATCTGCTGACGATTAAACGGCTTTTACCGCTTCTTTTAGCGATTTACCTGGCTTGAAAGCTGGCACGTTGCTCGCTTGGATCATGATCTCTTCACCAGTAAGAGGATTACGTCCTTTTCTTGCGTTACGGTTTCTTGTTTCAAATGTTCCGAAACCGATAAGTTGAACGCTCTCACCGTTTTTCAAAGCATCTGTAATTGCATCTAGCACTGCATCAACGGCTAGCGCTGATTCTTTTTTGTTCATACTTGTTGCATTTCGAACGGCATCTACTAAATCCATCTTTTTCATTATAAGTTGCTCCCTTCAAACATTGAATGAACTGCTTGTGTAGCAACATTATTAACGAAAAAAAAAGGTTTCATACAGAAAGATACAAAATTCCGAAAAATATTTATATAGTTTAATAATTATTTTTCAAATCAGAACCCTTGGATGGTCATTCCACCATCAACAAATAGAGTTTGTCCGTTCACATAATCAGCGGCTTCACTTGCTAAAAACACCGCTGGTCCTACAAGGTCAGGTAATTCTCCTACTCTTTTTTGCGGAGTTACATCAAGTATATCTTGAAGATATTCTTTGTCGGCTAGTAGTTTCTCTGTTAGAGGTGTCTTAAAATACCACGGTCCGATGCTGTTCACATTTATTCCGTATTGCCCCCACTCAAGTGCTAAGTTCTTCGTCATCTGTATGATCGCCGCTTTAGTAGAAGCATAGACTACGCCGGTACGAAGAGCGACATGTCCAGCAACAGAAGAAATGGTGATGATCTTTCCTCCCCCAGATTGCTTCATTCGTTGACCTGCTTGCTGTGAGAACCAAAAAGCTGAACGAAGGTTCGTGTGCATGATGGTATCCCACTCCTCATCAGAGACATCTAAAGCTTTTGAACGAATATTCATCCCAGCATTGTTCACAAGTATATCGACGCTGAGCTGCTCTGAATCTAGTGTTTCGAAGATCCCTCTCACTTGATCTTTGTTCGTAACATCAGCCTCAAAAAGATAAGCTCTTGCTCCAACACTTTCGATCACCTGTGCTGTCTTTTCCAGATCCGATTGTGTTCTAGACACAATTACCACATCCGCTCCAGCTTCTGCATAACCAATCGCGATCGCCTGTCCGATCCCTCTTCCAGCACCCGTTACGAGTGCTGTTTTTCCTTTAAGTGAAAATGACGGTAAATACACGTATACGACCTCCTCTATTTAGTTAAAAAGTTCAGGGGAAATGATGAAATAACGTTCTTGGTTTGATTCATAAGCATTCATTGTATGAATGCTAATTTGATAGGTAGGTATATCCATGTCCTCTTCTATGTCAGAACCGTCCTCAGGCACAACTACGTCGGTCATTGTTGTAACACCTGATTTCTCTATGTTCCACAAAGAGCTATCTACGCTATCAACCTGTACTTGTTCAGAGTTTGTGAAGCTCAAATAATAGGAATCACCTTTTGGTACCATATTTTTTAAGCCGTGCAGATCGAGGGCTTTAAAATAAATGGTAGGCACAGAAATAAAGTTTTCCTGATTCATATTTTCAAGATCTTCATCCCCAATTTGTGTACTTATTTGATAATTCCCATCATGAAAAGAGATCCATGCATTCATATCTCGATCGTTTCTATAATAAGAGATTTCATAGTTAAACTGCCGAACCTCTCCATCGCTAGTAAAGTTGAGCTCCACGTTGTTGATAGCAAGCTCTCCTTCTGCGTGTAGCGCTTTCTTTACCTTCTCATATTCACTATAGAAATTCATCTCATACACATTCGTTGCTGTTTTAACATGAAGAACTTCTTCATAGAAAGCTGTTACTGAGTGGTTCACAATGATGCTTGATATAAAAGATAACACCCCAAGAGAAGCAGCCCACTTTTTTGCATCTTTATTAACCATAAGCTTAGGAAGAAAAAAGAGTAAAAAAATCGCAATGCCTACAGGCAATACAAGTGATTCAATACGAAACGTAAACGTGCCTAACAAAAAGTAGCCGATCAGTTTCCACCCAATGTTAGATTCTTCACGATTTGCTTTTTTCGTGTAGATAAGGAGTAATAATACAAGAAAAATAGCTGACGTTCCCCAAATTAGAAACGATTCCAGTCGCATCGCTCTCCCCCTATTTTTTGGATAATACTTTAAGTTTATCAAAAATTCGTGAAAAAGACGCTTCATTTGAATAGAAATTGAAACGAACGAGAAGCATATCTCACAAGTTATACCATTCAACGCCGCTATCCACACACTCTGGTAAAGGTCACAAAAAAAACACAGCGCATTCGCTGTGTTTTTTAAGATTCTACCCACTCTTTTCTTAGCGTAAATAGGTCTTTTAATTCGTCTGTTGAAAGTTCCGTAATCCAATTCTCACTCTGAATCACTTTTTCTGAGAGTTCTTTTTTGCTCTCGAGCATCATGTCAATCTTCTCTTCTAATGTACCAAGCGTGATCATCTTGTGCACCGTCACAAATTTTTTCTGTCCGATACGATGGGCACGATCCGTTGCTTGATTTTCAACAGCTGGGTTCCACCATCGATCGTAATGAATAACGTGATTGGCTTCAGTCAAGTTGAGTCCGGTTCCGCCAGCTTTTAAAGATAAGATAAAGATCGGATGTTCTCCGTCTTGAAAACTTTCAATCATCTGGTCACGTTTTTGTTTGCTTAGGCTGCCATGTAAAAAGAGTACGGACCGGCCGAACTTTTTCTCCACATACTTCTTGATTAATTCACCCATAAAGATAAATTGAGTAAAGATCAGACACTTTTCGTCTTTTTCAAGAATGGCATCGATCAATTCTATCGTTTTTGCAAATTTTACAGATTGATCTTCGAGTTTTCCTAGCTTGTCATTCTTCGTATAAAGAGCTGGATGATCGCATATTTGCTTTAATTTACCCAACATCGCGAGTAATAACCCACGTCTTTGCATACCTGTTACCTTTTCTAACTGCTCAAACGTATCTTGAACAAGTCTTTCATACAGAGAAGCTTGTTCTTTTGATAACGGACAATATTCTTTGATCTCTTGTTTCTCGGGTAAATTGAGCTGTACGGCAGGATCCATCTTCGTCCGACGCAGCAAGAATGGTTGAACAAGCTGTTTTAACTGCTGTAAACGCAACGTATCATTATCTTTCTCAACTGGCACCACAAACTTTTTCTGAAACGAAGGTTCGCTCCCTAAATATCCTGGGTTTAAAAAGTCGAAGATTGCCCAAAGTTCAAGAAGTCTGTTTTCAACAGGAGTTCCTGTTAACGCGATCTTATGGCGTCCGTTAAGTCTGCGGATACTTCTTGATTGTTTTGTATAACTGTTCTTAATGTTCTGTGCTTCATCGAGTACGATCGCTTCCCAATACGTTTCACTCATCTCATTAAAATCTAACTGACAAGTTGTATAAGAAGTGATCACGACATCGAATTTTTTGTACCACTCCGTAAATTGATGTCCTTTTTTCCGGTTTCCTCCGTAATGAAGGCCTACGGATAAAGTCGGTGAAAAGTTTTGAAGTTCCTTTTGCCAGTTTCCGATTACAGAAGTAGGACATACAAGCAAAAAAGTACCTTCGTGCTTTTCTTTTTCTTTTACTTTTAAGAAATAGTCAATAGTCTGAACGGTTTTCCCTAATCCCATATCATCTGCTAAGCAACCACCGAGGCCGAATTCCCGGAGAAAATACATCCAAGAACTTCCTGTCTTTTGATAGTCTCTTAACGTTCCCATCAAGTTTTCAGCTTTTGGCTCGATTGGCAGTGTTTTGATCTCAGTAAGCTGATCCATCCACGCGTTCAGTGGTTCATCCCACTCTATGTCGAGCATCGGCCCTTCAGACTCTATTCCCTCAAGACCCTCTTCAGCAGGATTGGTCTCCATGTTTAATAGATGTTGTTCTAATACATCTTTTAATTGAATACCTGTACGATCCACGTTCTTAATCAAGTGACGTACTTGTTTCATCCACTCAGGATCTACTCTATACCATTGACCGTTTCTTCGTACGAGTCTCCTGCTTCCATCAACGAGCTTTCGAAACTCTTCTTCCGTTAGCTCTTCGTCCCCCGTTGACATTCTCCAATCAAATTGCATGATTGCATTCAATCCTAGAAACGATGGAGTTCCACCAGAATGTTGAGATTTTGTTTTGATCTTGGCTTTTACTTTCGGTTGAAGTTCTTGAACGGTCTGCCACCAAACTGGAAGGACAACGTTAAGTCCGATCTGTCTTAACAGATCGCTTTTTTGTGTTAAGAAATCCCATGCCTCTTTTTCGGTGATCTCATTTCGAATTTCTTTACGCGCATTTGGTTTTAACCAAGAAATCAATTTAGTTACAAGCTCTATATCAGATTCTAACATCTCCTTGAAAGGTTTCCACTCTTCTGGAAGAAGTGTACTCTTTCCAAGGTAAGGTACAGCTATCCCATCTTCTTTTTCTTGAAGAATGACATGTAACTTCCAAATATCTTCATTACCTTCACCATCATTTGCAGGTTCAGACAGTTCAAAAATGATATCAAAGGGCTTTGGATCTTTTCTCCAGCCGATTTTAATTAGCCATTCCTCTTCATTTAAATGATTTAAAGCGGATATGATCTGTCGAGGTATCCCCTTCATGCGATCTCTGTTAAAGTTTGGAGGCATGTAAGTACTTCCGTCATGAGGCAATGTAGAGAGTGCTTCATTCAACCAAGCTGATTCTATTCGCTCTCCATCTCTTCTCCATGACCATAAACCCGTTTTCCATGCTTCATAATCAGGAGTAACCTTATCTTGTTTCATCAAACGAAAGACATCGTTCGCCTCGTTTACAAAAGCCCAAGAATCATCTTCCCAGTTTTCTTTCGTCAGAAAAAAATCGGGATAACGATTAAATAGATCAAATGCTTCCCCTGCATCTAAATAGACATTCTGATCATCATCAACATCTAGCATCGTCCCATAGAATGAAGGCTTATGCCATGTAAATAAAAGAGGTTTCCAGTCGTTTACATGCACTCTTTTTGAATGTTTAGTGGCCCATAAAACCATGTTTCCATGTAGCCATTTCGCGTGTAGCAAAAGATTGCTTGTATCGATCATGAAATAAACTTTCCTTTCCTCAGCTCTTCCTGAAAGGCTCTAAGCCGCCCATAAACAGTAACAATCTGATTGATGTACTGTGAAAAACGGTCTTCTTCTCCAAGTTCAAAATATAAAGAGCGAAGCGTTTTTAGATGTTTGATGGCGGATTGATACGATTTTCTAGTCCTCTCATTAATCAGCCTATCAATCGCTTGGTGATAGATCGGTAGTGCGGATTCTTTTTGAAAGGATACGACCTCTTTCAGATCCTTTCTTTGAATCAACTCGGGTGAATATCCCATGATCACTTGAAGTTCTACCCATCTTTCATGCTCGCCGATCACCATCAAATATTCACCATACTCATAGAACGTGATGGGTAAAAATTCAATCAGCATCTCTTCGTATTGATCCTCGTCCCCCGTGTGTTGAGCGTACTTCCAAAAATAACTTAAGTACTCATGAAAAAACTCTCGAGAATCTGAATGGTAATAGTACGTGCCAACACCTTCTAAGAAATAAGGCTTAAGATCGAGTAGCCATAACAGGAGACGTTCCCATTCTTGCTTGTCTACCAATAACTTCATCCAAACAAGATAATGAACCATGTCCACTTTCTTATCACACTGTGCGAGTCGTTTAAAAGCAAGTTCTTCATTTCCACTCGCAAAGGCAAAATGAACGAGGGCTAGTTCAAGCATTTGAGATGTTTTGCCACTCTCTTTTTCTTCTAAAAGCTGCTTTTCATATTTAGATACCCAAGCTTGTTCCATATAAAGTAACGACCAGCTAATCTGAAACAGATAAAATAATAGATGCCCCCACTTAGGAGGGATCTCATAAAGACTCTGAAAGTTTCTTAAACTTTCTTCCACAAGTTTTTTATTTCCATCTAGTAACTTTTCACTGTTGATCTGTTTTAAGGTTATATACATTTGGTCACATAATTTCTCAACCGTAGCATCAAAGTTCGACTGCATATAGGTAGCTACACCATATTGAGCTTCAAACGAAAACAGGCGGAGTAGTGTTTCGATCTGTACGTGATATTTGTATAATAACGCAATATCTTCGTCAAAGAATTGCCCCGCATTTAAGAGCGCAGGGTAATAATCTCTATAAATATGAACAAATGTATAACTCGTATCTTTTCCGTCTACGAGATCTCGAAAGGAGACGGTTTGCAGTTTACGTCTCTCGAATGTTTCAAACCGTTCTGAAAAATACTCTCGCCATAGTTGAACAGAATGTGTATTTTGTACTTTTTGCTCAGGTGTTTCATAATGAACTTGAGTTTCGCTCTTATCATTATGTTCTTCAGTTGGTTTCATTCCGTCTCCCCCCTTTCTTTTTATTACCAATTATAGCAAAATACATCTAGGCTCATTCATGTATATCATATCTATTTTAAAGGAAACCGGTGAAATTGACCAAAGATACACATTAACTTCTTAAACTATTCCATTTTTTACCGATAATATGAATGGAAGAGTCTGATATATAAATTTTAAAAAGCAAGATATAAAAACTTGTACAGAAAGCTATGGATAAGGCTATCTCTCATGATATGCCACTTAGCCGCCATAGAGTCTCCTTCTTTGTTAAAACCCGAAAGGAAGAACTTTTTATGAAAGAAATAAGTATTCAAGAACGAATTCGTATATTAAGAGAAGAATTGTATCGAATTTCATATCAACTAAACTATGAACTAACACACCCTAAATTGGTCACAATAAGTCAACAACTCGACCATCTATTAAACCAGTACTCTAAAATTCAACAAAAAGTGTAGGAAGCGACCTCAATTAGGTCGTTTTTTATTTGAATAGTATTTCTCCTTTTAGCAATTCATCCTTTAAACCTCTTTCGACATTCAACTCCTTCCTTTTGTAGTTTTTTGTAACTTTATCACTTTTTTAGGCGAAACCCTTTTTCTTTTTGTAAAATTATTGCATATTAAGTGAAGACAAAATCTCTCATGAAAGTTGTGAATGAAACATGTTATTACAATTAATTGAGGAAAAACGTGAAGTATTGTTATGTCTTGGCAAAACATATGGGTTAACGGCAAAAGAAACAGTCCTCTGCAGTCAGGAGTTAGATCAATTGTTAAATCGCTTAGGGGATTATAGCAGTGAACCTAGCGACAACTGATAATTTTGTCTATTTCCTGGGGAATTTGTCGTTTAAGAGGCTGATATTCCTCTTCATCCTCTCGCACATCTTGGGTATCTATTAATTTCCATAATTACCTATTATTATATGAAAATAGTATTGTAATCTCTTTGTTACCTTCTCCTAACGAGTTTGTTACATTTGATTAGTATAATTGGCAACCGAGGCGTATTTAACCAATTATACATATTAGGAGGAGTTATCATGATAAAAAAATGGGTAATTACAGGGGCACTAGCATTCGGATTGCTCGTTTCTGCTCCCGTTAGTGGATTTGCAGCAATGGGGGATCACACTCTCCGACCGGGTACTTGGGACAATGACGTATATGAACTTCAAGGAAAATTAAAAGCGTTAGGATTCTACGATTTTGCTGTAACAACAGGGTATTATGGCCCCGTTACTAAACAAGCCGTAACAGACTACCAAAGAGCTAAGAGTTTATCAGTAGACGGTATTGCTGGACCTCAAACGTTCAACAGCATTCAAAATAATATTACAAAAAAGAGTATGACTGTTGCTGCAACTGCCTATACAGCAAGCTGTGAAGGGTGCAGTGGTACTACCTTTAATGGTACAAATTTAAAAGAAATTCCTTATGCGAAAGTAGTCGCTGTTGATCCGAATGTAATTCCGATCGGATCGGTCGTCTATGTTCCAGGTTACGGCTATGCTGTAGCTGACGATACTGGTGGTGGAATTAATGGTAATGAGATTGATATCTTTATGAAGAACTATTCTGATGCCGTTAATTGGGGTAGAAAGAGCGTAAATATTACAATTATTAACTAAAATAAGATGATGTCTTGTACCTCTCTTCATTTCGCTCACAGCAAAAAAATTGCTGTGAGTTTTTTTGTTTACAATAATTTCAAAAATATTACATTTTTTATTTTCTAAATATTATAATAATGATAAAGTTAAATTAATATTTTTGAGAGGATGTACATAGATGAACATAAAGGATCAGATGACGATTATTAAAAATGCTATAGCTGAAGTATTAACAGGAAAAGAAGAGCTTGTTGAATTAACGATGATATCGATCGTCAATAAAGGTCATTTATTATTAGAAGATGTTCCCGGAACAGGAAAAACAGTACTTGCTAAAAGCCTCGCACGATTAATAGGGGGCGAATTTAAGAGAATTCAATTTACACCAGATATCCTTCCTGCTGACATAACAGGTATACAGTTCTTTCATCCTAAACATCAAGAGTTTGAACTGCGACCCGGTCCGGTTATGACTAACATCTTATTAGCGGATGAAATCAACCGAGCAACACCACGAGCACAATCCAGTCTATTAGAAGTGATGGAAGAAAGACAAGTTACGATCGACGGTGAAACTCTCCCCCTTCCATCTCCTTTCTTAGTTTTAGCTACACAGAATCCTATTGAATCTCACGGAACATTTCCGCTTCCTGAGGCTCAGCTTGATCGTTTTTTTATGAAATTACCGTCTGGTTTTCCGAATTACGATCAAGAAAAAGAAATGCTTCATATGTATCGCAAAAATAACCCTCAAGATTCTTTAGAACCTGTCTTCACTTTAGAAGATCTATTAGTCATGCAAGAAGAAGTAAAGCACATTCATGTTAGTGATAGTGTTGAGAATTATTTACTATCCATTGTTCATGCAACCCGCAGTCATGAATTTATTGAGAACGGCGTGTCTCCTCGTGGCACCCTTGCTTTCATGAGAGCTGCTCAAGGTGCTGCTTATGTTCAAGGAAGAACGTTCGTTACTCCAGACGATGTTCAATTCGTAGCACCTTATGTATTAACTCACCGACTCGTATTGACGATGGAAGGAACGATGAGAAAGACGAAAGATCAAGTGTTAAATGAAATTCTTGAAGCTATTATTGTCCCTGTAGAGTCTGAGGCAGGTAGATAACATGCAATGGAACAGCGAGGTATGGATTAAATCCATCTTTCGGGCTTTAGTTATTTTCAGCCCCTTAATCCTTTTGATTGGTTTTTATCGAAATATATCATTCTTATTTTTATTAGGGCTTGCCATCATTTTTTTATATGGAACGGTATTACTGCAATCCCGTTCAGCACTCAACGATATTGTGTTAGATACTACTAAACAAGTTCATCGGTTGTTTCCAGGTGATACAGATCAATTTCACGTAAAACTTCTTCATAATGGTAGGTGGCCTTCTTATAGAGGAGAACTCATCTTTACACACCGAGCACCGATAGAGGTCATTGGAAATGGTGAATCTAACCATACTGCAAAAGGAAGAATTGAAGTTAAACGTCATTTTGCGCTCTACCGTCAAACAGCTTTTACACAAACAGTGCCTTTTACTGCTACAAGAAGAGGAACAACAAGAATTTCTAACCTGACTCTCCAGGTACAAGATCCTCTCTCTCTGAGTGGTCAAGCCTTGGCTTATACGGGTATCTTCCCGACTGAAATTGTTGTTTACCCAAGACCACTCCCTGTTCAACGCATTGAGCATCTGTTTTCTCAAGGCAGCGGTGAAGCTGTAAGACCTTTTGCTTTATTCGAGAATGTATCTCTTCCTGCAGGTAACCGAGATTATTCTCCTGGAGATCCTTTTCATAAAATACATTGGAAAGCTACAGCACGATCAGGCTCGCTTCAAACGAAGGTTTTTGAAAAAACAGTCGTCTTTCATTGGACATTTGTTTATACGATACTTCCTGACCATAAAGAGATGAGATCATCCGAGGATATGGAGAACGAGATCAGTCACTTGGCATTCATGTGTCAGTTTGCAGCTGAAAAAGGTATACCTTTTGAAGTATTCATTAATTTTAAAGTTCCTGGCCCAATGGGAATGTACCATGTGCCAACTGGAAGCGGACCCATCCACCTGAGCAGCATCCTTGAAGGTTTGGCAAGGATAGATCGTTCTAACGTAATCGTAAAACCTCAGATCATGTGGAATAAGATGGACCGCAATTTTGTAGGTACGAGTCCCTTCGTTATCTTTTTAGGCCATATCCCTACCGATCCGAATTCTCAGATCTTAATTAAGAAATGGTCTAAGTCAGGTGGAAGAACCTATTATGTAGAGCATAACGAAGAGCATGCCATTTTGATGCCATATCTTTCATCGGAGGTCGCTTCATGCTAAAGAAAAATCACCAGTTTTCTCTTTATGGATTGAACCTAACCTTTGATGCTATGCTAGTTTTTATAATCATGACCATTTTTACAGCGGGGGCAACTTGGCTAGAATTCGTATGGTTCGTTGTAAATCTAATACCCCTGATCGCAATTAGCGGGTCTCTGTTTATATTCAAACCTAGGCTATTTAAGATAACACTTGTTGGTTTTTTGATTCTTTCTTCAATCCTGTTTTGGTACATGACGTCTTCAATCCTATTATCCATTCTTGTCTCAATCGTACTTATGTGGAGAAGTGCAGAAAATTGGAATGATCCCTTTAAGACAGATCTTGAATTAATTTTTGGTCTTGGGGTAGTTTTAACATTCATCCTCTCGCTCTTTTTTAAAGATGGTTACACCGTCATATATGGAGCTATCTGGACACAATTCCTGCTCTTGTTGCTCATTAAAATGACTCTACATTATTTTAGAAATATTTCTATGCGTATCGTTATGAAGGATTTTGCTGTTCCTTTAACCTTAGTTGGATTAAGCGGAGTGATCCTTGCTATATTAGGACCCTTAAAGCTTCTACTTTATTGGATTTTAGACGGTGTATTCTTTATCCTGTATTATATTTTGGCGGTTCCTCTTTGGAAGTTAGTTTCCCTTCTGCCGCCGTTGATCCAATCGCTTAAACAATTGTTCAACATAGAAGATGGCGGAAAGGTGAAGTTGGATAATAAGACAGAGGATATATTAGAACAACGTCCTGAAACAATGGCGGAATCTCCGATGTTTTTTTATGCAACAATCGCAATTCTTATCATCATTATTCTGTTCTTTCTTTGGAAAAAGAAGAATGTATTCAACAATCAGTCGAGCTTATTGCTTAACGGAAACATTTCAGTTCTCGACGATTCTTTTACAAACCAACAATGGCTCGGAAAAAAAAGATGGCTTCAATCAAAAGACAGAACGAGAAAGAAATTTTTACAATTTGAAAAAGCAATGGATAAAAAGGGATTTGGAAGAGAACCCGGTGAATCCGCTTCGAATTGGTTTATTAGACTTGATCTATCCGGAAAAGAGGCAGATTCTGTTTTAGACGCTTATGAAAAAGTGCGTTACGGTGAAGAGAGTATTTCTGATCCTGAGTACAAACAGTATGTAGATGCATTAAAAAAATTCGAGAAGTCAGACCACTTCAAGAAGCCAAAGTAAAACGGCTTCTTTTTTCTGTTCAGAACTCTCAATTTAATATAGACTAAGAATATATAATTAGTCGGAATTTTTGCATACAAGGAGGATATTATGACAAAGAAAATATATGTGATTCACGAAAATAGCGAATGGACTGCCCCGTTATTCAAACGTTTTGAAGAGCTTGGTCTCCCTTATGAAGATTGGCACATGAAAAAAGGACATATTGACCTGACTGAGGCTCCACCACAAGGTATCTTCTATAACAGAATGAGTGCCTCTTCTCATACAAGAGGACACAGATATGCGCCTGAATATACGTCAGCAGTACTGTCCTGGCTTGAGAGTTATGATCGTAAAGTATTTAACGACTCAAGAGCCCTTCAGCTCGAGATCAGTAAAGTGAAACAATACAGCGCATTAAAAGCATTTCATATACCTGTTCCCCGAACGATTGCCGCTTACGGAAAAGATGAATTGCTACACGCTGCAACGAAATTCAACGGCCCTTTCATCACGAAACACAACCGTGCTGGTAAAGGTCTTGGGGTTCAATTGTTTCAAACTCAGACTGCACTAGAATCTTATGTACATTCGGAGAATTTTGATGAATCCATTGACGGAATCACGCTTCTACAAGATTATATCGAAGCTCCAGAACCTTATATCGTGCGTTGCGAATTTATTGGTGGCAAGTTTCTATATGCCGTTCAAGTGAATACTTCTGATGGATTTGAACTTTGTCCGGCTGATGCTTGTCAGATTGGTGATCAGTTCTGTCCGATTACAGATCAACCAGAGACTCAGACTCAAACACCAAAGTTTAAGATTCTTAAAGACTTTATTCTCCCTCACCAAGAAAGTTATGAAGCATTCTTAGACGCAAACGGGATTACGTTTGCCGGCATTGAGATCATTACGGATAAGAGCGGAAACGTATATGCCTATGATGTAAATACGAATACGAACTACAACCGTGATGCTGAAGCAGAAGCCAATATATATGGCATGAAGGCGATCGCAGAGTTTCTTGGTAAAGAACTATAAATAAAAAAGGTGAGGGTCACTTTCAAAGTGCCCCTCACCTTTTTATTAAGTATGATCCACGACAGCGGGAGTCTGATTTAAACTCTCCCATAGATAATACGTGATATATGTACGCCATGGTGTCCAATCCATAGCAAGCAACCTTACTTCTTCTTCTGATGGTTGATCAGCTAACTTCCATACTTGACGGATGGCATTTCTTAATCCAATATCTGCAGCAGGGAGTACATCTGTTCTTCCCATACCAAAGATTAAGAGGCATTCAATCGTCCATTTCCCTATTCCTCTTATTGGTAACAGCGTTTGCATCACTTCTTCATCTGACATCTCCCATAAGCTTTCAAAATCAATGGTTCCTTCTGAGATCAGCCTTGCAAGATCGATGATATATTCTGCTTTTCTCTGACTGAATTGAAGCTCGCGAAGGTCTTCGTATTTAAGCTTTGCAACAGCTGCTGGAGTTGGAAAAACTTGAAATGCACTTCCCTCTACTTCCACTTTATCGCCAGCAAGCTCAATTAGGCGTTCGGTCAAAGTTCCAGCAAAAGTGAGATTTACTTGTTGGCCAATTATAATTTTTACAATAGATTCAAACAGGTCCGTGTCTGTCAGAAGCTTTAATCCTTCAAATCGTTGTAGGACGTGAACCAATTTGTCGTGTTCTTCAAAGTGGTGATAAAGAGGTGACAGATCGACTTCTGTCGAGAACAATTGTTGTATTTTTTTCTTAACGGCATCTTCAGATACTTGCCCATTTAAAGGTATAGCCTGACAGTTTAGAATAGGGGCTGTAACCGTTCCACTCGATACTACTTTTACAAAGCAAGAAACTCCTTCTATCCTAATAATTTTTTCATATTCTGTGAATTGTTCATTGAGTTTCAAGACATGCGTTTTTCCTGTGACTGTGAGTCGTTGCATCATCTTTTGAAAATCGAACGGTGGTTTCGGTTTTATATCAAACTTCATCCTGACACATCCCTTTCTATGACGGCTCCTTACCTTCTGCTCGTTCTTCATCTTTGTCTTCATTTTTTAAGTATGGATTGTCGTCCAACTGATCGATTGTATGTTTATAAGAATACCCTTTTGTAATGGCGGCGGCGAATATAATTACGACAAAGAGAATGATGACGAGTGTAATTAAAATGGAAATGGTTAATGTGCTCATACTGACTCCTGACCAAAACTAATTTTACTTGTATGATAGCACATTTTTCCATGAAGCAAACTTAGTACTCTTCGTGTTAGTAAGATGAAAAATGCAGCTATGCCGATAGTAGGCATAACTGCTTAAAAAGTAATATCTATTTTTCTTCAAATTTTTCATGCATGACAATGCGATTAACATCAAAACGTTCAGTAGGCTTTGCAGGTCCATCTGCATACCCCAATGTAATCATCATAACAGGAATGAATCGTTCTGGAATTCCCAGAGCAGGCACAATGGCTGCATGATCGAATCCAGTCATAGGGCATGAATCAATTCCGACAGCTTTAGCAGCAAGCATGAGCTGCATCGCACCGAGTGACGCATTCCTAAGCGCTTCTCTCTCACCCATCGCACGACCTTGTGAATAAGCAGAGTTAATATTTTTTAATAACGTATTTCTTGCTTCTTCTGGCGCTTTTTCAAATACTTCTGCAGCTACTTTATCTGCTTCGGTATCTCCTAAGACTACAACAACAGCAGATGCATCTAGCACATGCTTTTGATTATAAGCAATCGGGAAAAGTTTTTCTTTTTGTTCTTGAGAAGTTACTACGATAAAACGCCAGTGCTGCAGATTCCAAGCTGATGGAGCTTTCCCTGCCATCTCAAAAATTTGGTGAAGTGTTTCGGTTGGAATTTCTTTATCTTTCTGATACAAACGGACAGAAGATCGTTCTTCCATGACTTTAAATGTTTCGTTCATTCTCTTCCACTCCCTATTCCGCAATCTTATGATTTCTCTATAAATAACGAGGTGCCATTTTTGGTTGACACCTCGTTACTATGCCACCAATTATAGTGGGTTATCAGTTGAAGTCAAAAATTATGCATTGCGCTTCGCTGATACTATTTCTTTAGCTAATTCTGTCGCTCTTTCTCTTGCATCAGCCAAAATTTCTTCTGCGCGGTCTGGAGCTGCTGCCATTCCTTCTGTAAATACATGATGGTAATCAGTAATTCCGATGAATGCCATCACACCTTGAAGGTATCCGTTCGTGAATTCAAAAGCTTGAGCAGGACCTTCAGAATATACACCACCACGAGATTGAACGTGTACAGCAGTCTTACCGCCGAGTAATCCAGCTGGACCGTTTTCTGTGTATTTAAACGTCTTACCAGCCATCACGACATTATCGATATACGCTTTGAGCATTGGAGGGTAGCTCAAGTTCCACATTGGTGTGTTAAAGACATACATATCTGCTGAAAGAAATTGTTCTAAAATTTCGCCCATACGGCTCGTTTTTTCAACTTGCGATGGGGAAAGCTCTTGTCCTGCAGCTAATTTGCCCCAAGCATCTAGAACATCTGCATCAATGAACGGAATGTTTTCTTCATAAAGATTTACCGTTTCGATTTCTACGTTCTCGTTTTGATTAGAAAGTTCGTTTAAAAAGTGACGTCCTAGGCGAAGTCCGAACGATTGATCCATTGGTTTTGGGTTAGAGTTAATGTAAAGTACTTTCATTTTTGTTTCTCTCCTTTAAATGTCTGTTGTAATTAGTGATTAACTTCTCTTTAGTAAGTTGATTCCTTTACATCATAATTCCATAACTTACTTTTGTCAAGCACTAAACTTTTAATAATTATCATGATTTACTTTAGTGTTTTTTTTCATTAAAAAACGCTTTCTAGCTAATAGCTAGAAAGCGATAAGGGGGAGTAAAATCAGTGTTCCGTTAAAAGGAACTTGTACCTTTATAGAAATTATATTCTTCAAGGCCGTCAAAACATTGCAAACGGTCCCCGATTGTTAAACCAAAATCAATATAGGCATGGCTTTTTGCTGTTAACAGGTTCTTATCTTCGACGATCTGTTTTGATTGATACGTTCCGTTCAACCAACTGTTTGTTTTAGCAAACTCATCTTCACGCAAAGAAACAGTATATGATCTACCATTCAATATTCCCGCTCGTCCTAATATAACGGCTCCGTTTCCAATAGCTGCAATCTTAATATTCTCTCTGTTGAACACTTGCAACAGATGCAGAAGCCTCGGATTTCCTTGTGTAAAAGCTTGTTTTCCACCAGGAATAATGAGCATCTCGTAATCAATAGGACTAATATTCTTCATCTTGATCGTAGGCTGCATCAATAAGCCACATTCACTAGTAACAGTTCCTGGCAACAGCGAGAAAGGCAGCACTTCATACTTTTTACCGATAATAGATAAAGTTGTCATTACTTCAACTTCTCTAAATTGTGGATACAAATAGACAAGTACTTTCTTTTTCAATGGTATTCACCCGTTCCTGTTACTTTTCTACCCATCTTGCAGGGAAGAGGGTGTATAATTATTGTAACAGGATGACGACTTGCTTTGTATTGGGAAAATTGAAGGAGAACATGTGCTTTCTTTTTAGTAAAATACAAGCAGTTTTCCCAACTTATTAGATAGAAATGATAGGTTATCTATACAAGATCTTGTTCTAAAGAGACTCTTGTCTGGTCAGAATGTAGGACTTTACGATTCATAAAGGCGATAGAAAAAGAAACCAGAAATAAAAAACTCACTAAAACATACGTCTCCCTGACTCCGAATTCTTCTGCGAACCAACCAAGTAATAATGTCGCTATTCCAAAGGTCCCATACACGAGTGTTCCATGAGATGCATACACTTTAGCCAGCTGTTTATCTCTATAGGATTCTTGAATCAACGTATTTTGGGAAACATCTCTCGCCATCTGTGGAAACCCAAAGGTGAATGACACAAATAAGGCTATCCAGGCTGATGAAGTCAAACCGAACCAAATGTTAAGCAACATCAAACAGACGGTCGATGCCATAATGACAAAGCCCAGATGAGATTCCATTTTTTTAGAAAACCGATATACTACGAGGCCAGCTATCATCATTCCTGCAAAGAAAGACGCATTGATGTAACCCCACCAAGCTTCTCCTTTTCCTATCGCCGTTTCAACATAGACGTAAAGGATTGCTGCAATCCAAACCCCATGACCGAAGTTTTCAAGCACATCCATAACCGTTAAAGTGGTTAGTTTTTTCGATGAAAAGATCAGTTGCCATCCTTCTTTCATCGCTTTCCATTTTGAGTCTTGCGGTTGAACTTTCTCAGTTTCGTTAACCTTTATTTGTGCTGTAAGAATTGTTGCAACGACAAATAAGCCAAATGTAACCCATAGCATGTTTTGTTCACCCCATAATACTAAAAACACACTACCAAGCGGCCAGGATAAGAGCATAGAAGTCTGGTTGGCAATACTAATGAAACTGTTTGCTTTTACAAGCTCAGAGCTTTCTACAAGATCAGGAACCATTGATCTTCTTGCAGGGTTTCCGAGACCTTCAAGAAGAGAAATGATTACGACCAAAATATATAATAGAGTAAATGTTGTAGGCGTATGTATACCAAATAAACCGAGTAAACATAAACAGAATAACAATGCTGTTTTAAGAATAAGTGTGTGGATCAATAAACTCGTTCGTTTGTACGTTTCAATGAATAGAGGAGCTAGAAAACCTGAAACAAGCAAGGACATCGTCTTCGCAAATGGAATAAGAGCCATATGCAGGACAGATCCCGTTTCATTGTAAACAAGTGTAATCAAACAAATGATATAGAGAATATCTCCTAAGTTTGCGAGCGTCTGTCCGCTCCATAAAAAATGAAAATAACGATTTGCTTTGATCATAAAAATGTTTCATCCTTTTTATGGTAATATAAGCCAAACAAAGTGTACCACATGACAGGTGATTACGTCTTTGACGGTGTTTGAGTGGATAATGAGGTTATTGATTTAGGGTTTTTGGGATGGGTGAAATTTTCGGGAAACGATCATAAATTCCGAGAATCGATCATAAATCTCGAGAATCGATCATAAATCCCGTGAATCGATCATAAATCTCGAGAATCGATCATAATTCCCGAGAATCGATCATAAATTCCGAGAATCGATCATAAATCTCGAGAATCGATCATAAATCTCGAGAATCGATCATAAATCCCGAGAATCGATCATAAATCTCGAGAATCGATAATAAATCCCGTGAATCGATCATAAATTCCGAGAATCGATCATAATTCCCTAAATCATAGAGATTTCTCATTGCCGTAGCTAGAAATTTTCTTTAAAGCCCTCTCTTCACTTCTCTACCTATAAAAAAGCTGGCCTAGAAATAGGCCAGCGAACACGATCACATTATTTATGCCCTCTTCCTTTTGTAAGATGGCATGGTACTCCTTTACCCATAGCTCCTGGCTGTGACATTCGCTCCATGTAAGCCAATCCCCTTACGCATTGGGTTTTACAGGCGATGCAAGTTTCACTCGTAACCATCTTTTGTGTATGCTGATATTTATTAACCTGACTGTCATATTTATTTTTTGTTGTTTTCTTTGCATTTTTTTTAGCCATGTATGTGCCCTCCCCCTGAATCCTAAACCCAGTGTATGTAGGAAGAGCGGCTTTTGACATACATAAAAATAAAAAAACTACCCAATGTACAGGTAGTCTTCATCATGTTCAATTTCATATTGAATGCTTTGCCCTTTAGCAAGTGACATAATGTAGTCACTGTCTGATTTGTCATACGCTAATAAAAATTCCTGCAATGGCATGTTGTATTTGTTCCAGACCACTTCCATCAGCCACTTTTGGCTGATCATAAAATACTCACCATTATAGCGATCAACTTTTATGGTATTGCCTACATACATCCATAACACTCCCTTTCAAAGAGGTTAATTATGCATTAGGTCTTACGGTTGTACCTCCATTATATTCCTTTTATCAGAAAAGTCAAAAAAAGAATAGTCTGCATATATCATTTACGGGTACATTTACTACTTGACGCAAATAGTGGCAAAGAAATTGTAACCGCTCTTGGGAAGACTAGACATAACCATAAATTAAGATAAAATTTAGAGTAGAATACGCCTCATGACCTATGACAAATAAACCATAATATGGTAACCTCAATAAGGTGTATTTAAAACGTGTAAAACCATTAAAATCGGGAATATGTTATAAAGCTGATGATATAGATAAAGGAGTAGTTCATATTGCGTATAATAAAAGAGAATATTCTAGCTTTATGTCTTCTCCTCTCTATCCCTTTACTGAATATTATTTATCAAGTATTAAATCATGGGGAACGCGGGGCGAGGCAACTTATTACAGCAGTGGATCACCAAATCCCATTTGCGGAGATTTTCATTGTACCTTATATCCTTTGGTATGCTTTTATTTTTCTAATGTTCGTTTACTTTTGTGTTTATGACAGAGCCATTTATTATCGGACCTTATTAAGTTTTTGTGTCGGAATGCTGGTGTGTTACGTGATTTATTTCTTCTTTCAAACAACTGTTCCTCGTCCAGAACTAGTTGAAGGCGGTATACTCACTAAGATGGTTCAGTATGTTTATGGGGCTGACCAACCTTTCAACTGTTTTCCAAGTATTCATGTTTTGAGTAGTTATCTAATGATATTAGGAATTCGTCATAGTAAGATGTGGACGATAAAAAAAGATATTATTGTATCAACGATCGCTTACAGTATTATCTTGTCGACACTTTTCGTTAAGCAACATGTTGTATTAGATGTAGTTGCTGGAATTTTATTAAGCAGTCTGCTTTTCAAATTGTTTTATTATCTTGAGGCGGAAACGGTATTTGGATTGTTCAAACGAATGTTCAAGACAAAACTTCAAAGCACAGAAAAAAGTTAAAGAGAAAGAGCTGCTTTTATAAGCGGTTCTTTTTTTGTCCCCTAAAACGAATGGAAAAATTTTTATATGTACAGACATAACTTCGATTAGATTGAAATATGAATATCATGGGAAGGAGTGAAAATATGAGCGACGACCAATTGAATGCGAAGAACCAGATTCGTGCTGATAATATGCATCAGATGTGCAAGCAACACATGTATTATCATGTAACGATCAAAACCCGAGACGGGCAAGAAGTTGAAGGAATTATTACGGATCTAGACAAGAAAAATGTCTATATGATGGTTCCGCAGAACATGATGCCTGTAGAAGAAGAACAAGAAAGTCCACAATCTCCACAACAATCTGCAAATCCTCAACAACAGTCTCAGCAAGTTCAACAAAGTTCTCAAAGAAATCAGCGACAATGGTATGGTAACCCTTATTATCGAAGGTTTTATCGTCAAATCTTCCCGTTAGCATCCTTTGGGTAAAAACGGGAAGTGTACATAAGTCATATCAATTAAGGAGGTAGTTAAATGGCTAACATTTTGGTTGTTTATTATAGTTCTTATGGGCATATCCATGAGATGGCACTAGCAGCTGCAGAAGGTGTAAAGCAAGTGGATGGTACAGAAGTTAAAGTGGTTAAGGTTCCAGAATTTGAAGTCACAAAAAAATATATGTCTCAACAAGATGCCTATGTAAAAGCTCAAGAGGCCCAGGCTGATATTCCTGAAGTTACACTTGATGATTTAAAATGGGCAGATGGTATCCTCTGGGGGATTCCAACTCGATATGGGATGATGCCAGCACAAATCAAACAATTGCTTGATTCCGCCGGCAGTCTTTGGGCGAATGGTGATCTAGAAGGTAAACCAACGGCGGTAATCACAAGTTCAAATACAATTCATGGTGGACAAGAATCTACTGCGATCACTTCTTTCGTTCCACTCATGCACTTCGGGATGATCTATGTAGGTCTTCCATATGGAGAAAATCCAGAACAGATGACATCAGAAGGTATCGGTGGTTCACCGTACGCGGCGTCGACCGTTGCAGGAGCAGATGGTAGTCAACAGCCTCAGGATGCAGAAAAAACAATGGCTACTCGTTTAGGAAAACGCGTGGCAAAAGTGGCAAAAGCACTTAAAGGGAATTTATAGTACCTATTTAAAAAGCTCCTCCACCAAGGAGATGTTACTGTAAAACTGGTTGATCTTTACCGGTTTATCCTTTTTCTCAATAAAAAAACATGGGCTTGCATAAATCACATGCGAAACTCATGTTTTTTTACATTGACTTATTTTTTTAATTAATTTCTTCATGGTTCTCTTTAAATTTACCGGTATCATGTAACTGTATTTTTCATTTTCATGCTAACCAGTCCTACAAAAAGTCATTGTCTGAAGAAAAACCATAAAGTGCCCTACATAGACTCTACAAACATGTAGTGATTGGAGCGGAAGGGTACTGACTCCTGCGGGACGAGTGGGACAGTCCGAAATGCGAAAGTGGTTCGCTCAGCCCCGACAAGCAAAAGGTGAATGGGCGAGGAAGGCTCTCTTTGCCTTCTGACCATTTAACTTTTGACCTCGAGGGGCTAACCACTGTAGCCAGACAGGTGAGACCACTAAAGGCGCAAAGCGGCAGGGGGGTCACCGCCCGCCCCGCGGAAAGCATGTACCGTGGAGCGGAGATCACCGCCCAGAATCTAAGAGGCTTTTACATTACTTCACGTCATATCCTTGCTCTTCAATCGCTTCACGCATGTCTGCATCTGTAACTTTCGAGGAATCCACTTCAACTTCCACTTTTCCTGTTTCTAAGTGAACCACAACGTTTTTCACTCCATCTAGTTCATTCAGTGCATTCGTTACTGCTGCTTTACAATGTCCACATGTCATACCTTCTACATTTAGTGTTTTTGTTTCCATCATCTTTTCCTCCTACATTTTATTTAAGTTTAAACGTTTTAAACGAAGTGCGTTCGTTACAACCGATACCGAGCTAAAAGCCATAGCCGCTCCAGCAACCCAAGGTTCAAGAAGGCCGAATGCAGCGATCGGAATACCGGCTGTATTGTAAAACAATGCCCAAAATAAGTTTTGTCTAATATTCCGCATTGTCTTTCGGCTTAACTCGATCGCTTTTGGAATATGATTAAGATCCCCACCAACAAGCGTAACATCAGCAGCTTCAATCGCTATATCAGTACCTGTTCCGATCGCCATCCCAATATTCGCAGTCGCTAGTGCTGGGGCATCATTTATTCCGTCACCCACCATCGCAACTGTTTTTCCCTTATCTTGAAGCTCTTTCACGATTCGTGCTTTATCTTCTGGCAATACCTCAGCAAATACCTCTTTAATACCTACTTCGTGTGCGATTGCAAGGGCTGTTCTTTTGTTATCACCTGTGATCATATACACATCAATACCCTGATCGGTTAACGAGTTAATCGCATTTTTTGATGTTTCTTTTACCGTATCAGCTACAGCTACAAGCAGAACAAGCTCTCCATCTACCGCTCCAAGCATGGCTGTTTTTCCTTCGTTCTCATATGCTTCAAGTTGTGATTCGTGCTCTGTGTATTCTACTGCTTTTTCTTTCATGAGCTTTCTTGTTCCGACGAGTACAGTTTTTCCACTCACAACAGCTTCAATTCCATGACCCGGAATAGCATGAAAGGACTCCGGTTCATTGAGTGGTATATTCTGCTTTTTACCGTACTCAACTATCGCTTCCGCTAATGGGTGTTCAGAGCTTTTTTCTGCGGAAATCACATGAGATAAGAAACCCTCTTGTAACTCTGTGAGATCTGTCACTTCTGGTTTTCCTTTTGTAACCGTTCCTGTTTTATCAAGAAGTACCGCATCAATTCTTTGTGCGCCTTCTAGATACTCTCCACCTTTAAACAAGATTCCCTGCTCTGCTCCTTTACCCGTTCCAACCATAATGGATGTCGGTGTTGCAAGACCCAGTGCGCACGGGCAGGCAATCACTAAAATGGCTATACTGACTTCAAGAGCTTGAGGCAGGTTTCCTGAATCAATAAGGAAATACCAAGCCATAAAGGCAAGTAGTGCAATCCCTACTACAATCGGCACGAAAATCCCAGAGATATAATCAGCCATTCGTTGTATGGGTGCTTTTGATCCTTGAGCGTCTTCCACAATCTTTATGATTCCTGCAAGAGCCGTTTCTTTCCCTACTTTTTTTGCTTCCATCCGAAGAGTACCATTCTTGTTGAGTGTAGCTCCAATAACCAAATCACCTTCTGCTTTTTCAACAGGAATCGCTTCGCCTGTGATCATACTTTCATCGATAGACGAATTTCCAGAGAGCACGGTACCATCGACCGGTATTTTTTCACCCGGTTTAATAAGAAGGGTATCTCCCACCTTCACTTCATCGATGGAAATCTTCTCTTCCTGTCCTTCTCGAATGACAGTAGCTTCCTTCGCTTGCAGATTTAATAGTTTAGAAATAGCTTCTGTTGTTCTACCTTTTGCAAGCGTCTCAAAATATTTTCCCACTAAGATCAGTGTAATGAGTACAGCACTCGTCTCGAAATAAAGTTGTGGCATATATGCTGGATTGCTGATCGTTTTTATGGTTTCAAACACGCTGTAAAAGAAGGCAGCAGAGGTTCCTAGTGCAACAAGAACATCCATGTTCGCACTCTTATTTCGAAGAGCTCGATATGCCCCTACATAAAACGGACCTCCAATATAAAATTGAACAACTGAAGCGAAAAGAAGTTGAAACCAAGGGTTCATGAACAATGATGGCATCGGCAAACCAAAATCCCAAGGCATATGAGCAAGCATGGTATATAACAGTGGAAGAGACAGGACGATAGAAAGAACTAACTTTCTCTTCTTAGCAGTAATCACTTCTTCCTTTTTCGTCTTTTTCGTTTCACGATCTTGTTGAGTAGACGCATGATACCCGAGTTTTTGTATCTTGTTTAAAACATCGTCTACAGAAACAATAGACGGATTATATTCTATGGACCCCGTTTCGCCCGTTAAGTTAACGGTAGCACTAGAGATTCCTTCCATACGGTTTAAACTTTTTTCGATGCGTGTAGAACATGCTGCACACGTCATACCTGAAATATCAAGATCTACCTTTTCTTTAGCGACTCCGTATCCTAGCTTTTCGATTCTTTGTTCAATCTCTTGAAGGCTGATCGTCTCAGGATCAAACGTTACAGAAGCTTTTTCCATGGCTAAGTTGACGTTAACATCGACATGTTCGATTTTGTTCAACACTTTTTCAATGCGTGTTGCACAAGCGGAGCATGTCATGCCCGTGATTCCAAGGTTCACTTTCTTTTGGCTCATGGTCTTCACCTTCTTTTAAGATTTAGAGAACTGTTTAATGACTCGCATCAACTCTTCTATAGAGTCTTCCCCATCACCCGATTTAATCGCATCAGCAACACAATGCTGAGTGTGGCTTTCCATCAATTGAAAACCTACTCTTTTTAAACCGGCTGTTACCGCTGAAATCTGAACAAGAACATCTATGCAATAACGATCATCTTCAATCATTTTTTGAAGGCCGCGTACTTGACCCTCGATCTTTTTTAATCGGTTGTTTAAATCTTGTTTATCACTCTCACAGCGATGTGTTTTTTGTTCCATCTTATTTCACCCCTTCTTTTTGGATGTTATAAAACGATTATATACTATACCCCCCTATAGTATCAAATGTTATGTTCATTTTTTTCGCTTTGATACAAAAATGTAGAGCCCTACTACCGCAGCAATTCCTAAGATAACTTTCCCTTCTGTATTCCATTCCGTTACGTTATAAACAGAATAAGCCTCTAAAACCAATGCTGGTAATTTTCCGATAGAGCTCGCTATAATAAACGTTCCCGCAGAGACAGCCCCGATCGCACTAGCAAACGTCACAAATCCTGACGGTACAAATGGTAGCAATCGAAGTGACAAGATGAGGAGAAACGCTTCTTTCCCTCTTGCTTCTAACAACCTTACCACCCTGGGGTAACCTTTAAGCTTATCTCTAGAAATTTGTTTAAATCCTCTTCTATATAAAAGAAAAGCAGCTATCGCTCCAAGTGCCTCTCCGATAAATGAAAGAATGGTTCCATTCCAGAATCCAAAGAACATGATATTTGCAGCTGTTATAAAAACCGTAGGAACAACTCCTAAAATACCAACCACGATATTGAGAACGAGTGAAATGATAATCGCCCATTCCCTATACTCTTTAAAAAAGTGAATAACTGTTTCTGACATGAGGTGACTTCCTCCTTAATCCTCCTACATTCTTCCCTTTCCATCGTACTAAAAAAGCCATGCAGCTGCATGGCTTTTTACGTTCATTATTTTCTATTATGAAGCAATACCGTTAGACTGATCAATGTGACAAGTATGGTAGCACCCATGTCAGAAAGAATGGCAATCCATAGTGTGAGCCATCCAGGAATCGTAAGGAGAAGGGCTAAAAGCTTCAATCCAAGAGATAATCCGATGTTCCATTTGATGATTCTATTTACTTTTCTAGAAACTTGCACAGCATCCGGAAGTTTCCCTAAGTGATCTTGCATGAGTACAATATCTGCTGTTTCGATGGCACTATCCGTTCCTTTTCCCATTGCAATACCGAGATCCGCCGTAGCCAGTGCAGGAGCGTCATTGATTCCGTCGCCAATCATAGCCACTTTCCCATGCCTCTTCAGGGATTTAACTTGATTTACTTTATCCTCAGGCAACAAGCCACCGAAGAATGATGAAACTCCCGTCATCTTAGCCACTTTCTCTGCAACCGTTGGGTGATCTCCAGTCAGCATGACGGTTTCTCTTATTCCTTTTTTATGAAGCATAGAGATGATATCAGTGCTTTCTTTTCTAATTTCATCAGCAATTGCAAACACACCGAGAATTTCTGTTTCACTTGCAACGAGAACGATCGTATTGCCTTCTTCTTTAAAACGATCGATAACCCCTTTTACATCCTCACTTATATGTGTGTTCCCAATGATCTTCTCGTTTCCTAGTCTAAACACTTTCTGATCGACTGCAGCTGTAATACCTTGACCACTAACGGTAGTGATTTCATCCGCTTCAATTTCTTCCGTTCCCATCTCGCGGCATCTTGCGACTACTGCTTTTGCTAGTGGATGAGATGATGACTTCTCGATTGCATAAGCTATCCTGTAAAAGTCAGGATGAAACGCTTGATCTGCCACAACATGCGGTTCTCCGAGTGTTAGTGTGCCTGTTTTATCAAACGCGATAACTTCAATCTTGCCGAGTTGTTCAAGATACGCTCCACCTTTAATCAGAATTCCGTTTCTTGCGTTGACTGTAATACCAGATAGGATTGCAATCGGTGAAGATAGAATTAGAGCACAAGGACAACCTACGATCAACACCGCAAGTCCTTGGTAGAACCATTCACCCCACGGACCATTGAACAAAAGTGGTGGTACGAACATAACAAGTGCAGATACAATCATGATAATTGGAGTGTAATAGTTTGCAAAACGATTAATGAAAAGCTCGGTTGGCGTTTTGGATTCTTGGGCTTCCTGTACGAGAGCCAAAATCTTAGAAAGTGCTGATTGGTTATAGGTCTTCGTTATTTTCACATGAAGTACACCTTCATTGTTGATGCTTCCACCAAATACGGTCTCTCCATCCTCTTTTTCCACAGGAAGTGATTCACCCGTGATCGCTGCTTCGTTCACAGAACTCTTTCCATAAACGACGACACCGTCTGATGGAATCTTTTGACCTGTTTTAACGAGTACGACATCATCTTCTGCAAGTTCTTCGATCGAGATGACTTCTGTTGTCCCGTCTCTTAACAGAAGCGCTTCTTTCGGTGCTACCTTTAAAAGAGATTCCATCGAACGACGTGCTTTTTCCATTCCGTAAGATTCAAGCAGTTCATTAATACCAAAAAGAATTGCTACCAGTGCAGCTTCTTTCCATTCTCCGATGGCTACTGCACCGACTAAGGCAACTGTCATTAAAGTGTTTATATCAAATTTCAACTTCGTTAGATTTCGGAGACCTTTTAAAAACGTTGAGTACCCAGAAGCAATCGTCGCAACCGCATAGAATGCTATGGAGACATACGTTGAGTTCAGCATACGTTCTGTAAACAGCGCGGCAATAAAGGATGCAACTGATACGTATAAACCGATCATAAGCCAATTTGGTCCTGTAGGCTCTCCATCTGATTCAAGTCGCACATTTTCCGTTGAAAGAATAGAACGTACGCTGTCCATATCCATTTGTTCATCTAATACAATTTTACTTGAGTTAAACTGTACTTTCGCTCGCTCTCCACCTGGAAGCTGTTGAATCTGTTCTTCCAGCTTTAATGCACAATGGCCACACGATAATCCGGTGATCTTATGCTCTTTCATTTGCTCCCTCCTTTCTAGTCGTGTCTCGCATGATGGATGGATTGATGCAGAAGGGTCATCACATGCTCGTCGTCTATAGAGTAGAATAGTGTTGTTCCTGCGCGTCTAAATTTAACAAGTCTTAAATTTTTTAAAAAGCGTAACTGATGGGATACCGTTGATTGCATGAGTGATAGTTCTTCAGCAATTTCAGAAACATTGCATTCTCTCTCACCTAATAGATGCAGAATTCGAATTCGAGTCGGATCGGAAAGTGCTTTAAATGTTTGAGATACGATAAATAGTGTTTCCTCATCGAGGTGTTCATATTTGTTTTGTTGATCAGACATGAATAACAGCTCCCCAGGCTTTGGCTTTATTTATTATATGAACATATGCTCATATATGTTACTTAGAGTGTACCTAATAATAAAAAAATGTGCAAAACAAAAAGAAGCGAGAATTCTCAGCTTCTTTAACCATTGCTTATTTCGTTTCTCTTAAATCGCTGTTTTCGGCCATATGTTAGTGAGCGCCACACCCACTCAAGTGGCCCCATGTAATATCTTTCCATCCACCACTTTGAAAAAATAACTTGGATAGAAAAAATAAGGCACGCCAAGATCACACCAACGAGTGGACCAAATTCACCATATAGACCCCCTCCATAACTGTAGAAGATTGTTGTCGCAATGATCGATTGAGATAAGTAATTCGTAAAGGCCATGCGACCTGTAAATTGGAAGTAGTTAAACAAACGTTTACATACTCCACTTCGATATAAAAGAACGATACTGCAGATGTAGAAGATGCTCATCATTGCGCCACCAAATTCGTATCCCCATGACATCGCAGTTTCATAACGCCAATCTTCTCCTTTAAAAGGAAAGAAAATAACAGCGAATATTTTACTGCCAGGCCCTAGGATCAATGTTAACCACCATAGTTTCCATAAGCCTCGGTTCGTGAGCGTTCTTTTTTTAGCAGCATAGGCACCGAATAAAAACATCGGCAAAAGTCCGGCTATAAAAAAGAGAAAGTAACGGTTCAGATCTGCCCATTCGTGAATTCTTTCCTTCATGATTTCTACGTAAGTACCCTTGCTGTATATTTGTATGGATCGAGCGATCTCTTGTTCATAAAGCTTATCTTGAGTGCTCTGATAGGTTATCGCAGCGCCACTACTCCAATAATCGTACGTTAATGTTGTCATAAATAAACTGTAGACCGTTATTAACAGAAATCCCGTTATGATTAACACTTTCTTATCTAAACGATAAAAGATCAACATGAACAGACCTACGATCGCGTACATGATCAAAATATCACCGTACCAAAAAAACAGAACATGAAGGATTCCAAAGAATAGCAGAACAAACTGACGTCTTAGAAATACAGGAACAAACCTCGTATTTTTGCTTTTTGCTCTTTCTGCCATCAACACGATACCAAACCCAAATAAAAAGGAAAACATCGTTATAAAGTTACCTTGAACAAAAAACTCTAATAGCACGTTTGTCCAAACGTTATACGGCTCATCAAAATATTCGTAACTTAACGCACGAATTGGTGAATCAGGTCCTGAAAACGACTTCATATTTACAAGTAATATGCCAAAGATGGCTATGCCGCGCATAATATCTAACGATTGAATCCGCTCTTGATCTCCTACTGGCTTCAATTTCATGACAAACCCCACTTAACATTTTTTTGCATGATTCCACTCCCTTTGGTTTATTTTACCGCAAATAGGCAAAAAAGTTAGAATATGAATCATTATTTGCTATTCTATAAAGAACAGATCAAGGAATTGGGAAGGATGAAAGCGGTTTTGAAAAAATATACCTTAACGGTCGTTTCAATTGTATCTATCGCAGCTACATGTTTATGGCTCTTTGGTCTTGGCTGGACGTTACAAGACCAATTTTCCGCTAACGAAAAAGTTTCACAGCTCAAAGAAAAAACCGAATCAACTTCAACAAAAAAGCAAGATGACACCCTTACGATTTTTGCATTGGGGGATTCCCTTACTCGCGGAACAGGTGACGCTGACGGAAAGGGTTATACGGGCTACCTAACAGAGCGCTTAAAAGAAAAAACAGATCAAGATATAAGCCTCTTTAATACGGCTATTAAAGGAGAAACATCCAGAGGTCTTCTAAAGCAGCTTCAACAAAGTGAGATCCAGCGTCAAGCCAAACAAGCAGATGTGATCGTCATGACGATTGGCGGCAATGATCTTTTTCAACAAGGAGCAGCACTTGAGAATCTAGATACTAATGCGATTAACGGTAAAAAGCAGATCTATTTGAGTAATGTTAAAAAAATCTATACCCAACTCAGAGAACTGAATCCAGAGGCAGTCATCTATCATGTCGGATTATACAACCCTTTTAGCAATATGCCTGATTCAAAAACGACTTCTTCCATCGTTAGAGACTGGAACTTTCAGTCTGCTGAAACAGCAGCTGGGTTTGATAACATCGTATATGTACCTACCTTTGATCTCTTTCAGCTTCAAGTAGAAAACTATCTATATACCGATCAATTTCATCCTAACACGGAAGGTTACAAGCTGATTGCAGAACGTGTAGCCTCACTGATCAACTTTGAACAGGAGGAGAAGGAATCATGAGTCAAACACCTGCATTAGAAGTAGAAAATTTAACAAAGAAAATTAAAGGCAAGCAGATCATCAAGGGTGTATCTTTTACACTTGTTCCAGGAGAAGTCTTTGGTTTTCTTGGGCCAAACGGTGCTGGGAAAACGACAACGATTCGAATGATCGTTGGTTTGATCTCTCCCACTTCTGGAACGATAAAAATCGGCGGTAAGAATGTAAGAACGGAATTTACAGAAGCGATGAAACATCTCGGCTGTATCGTTGAAAACCCTGAATTATATCCGTACTTAACAGGATGGGAAAATCTTGTACACTTTCAAAAAATGGATTCTTCCATTCCTAAGACGAGATTGAATGAAGTAATTGAACTCGTCGGATTACAAAATCGGATTCACGATCGTGTAAGTACCTATTCACTCGGCATGAGACAGCGTTTAGGAATTGCTCAAGCTTTATTAGGAAAACCAAAAGTACTCATTTTGGACGAACCGACAAACGGACTAGATCCTGCAGGTATTCGCGAGATGCGTGAATTCATAAGACAATTAGCAAGAGAAGAGAATTTAAGTGTTCTTGTATCTTCACACTTGTTGAGTGAAATTCAACTGATGTGTGATCGTGTGGCGATCATATCAAAAGGAACCGTATTACGCACAGATTCTGTTGATAACCTATTGGCTGAGCAGGAACGTGTAATCTGGCGTGCTGAACCTATCCCACTCGCAAAAGAGATTCTTTCTATGGAAACAGAAGTTACAGAAGGTCCAGACGGTACGTTAATCACGTTGTATAATGAACCTCTGCTGCCAGATTGGAACGAAAAACTCGTAAAAGCTGGCGTGAAGGTAAAAGAAATGAGAACTCAGCTTCCTTCTTTAGAAGATCTGTTCTTAGAAGTAACAGGAGGCGAAAGCATTGATTAATCTTGTCCGGAATGAAATGTTAAAGCTTCTAAGAAAAAAACGTTTGTATGTCATCATCTTGATCATCGCGTTCTTGGTCCCTCTCTTTACATATGCTCAGTTTAAAGAGATTCAAGATCAACGTGAAAAGCTGGGTAACCAAGATTGGCGAACGACATTGCAGCAAGAGATCACTGACACACAAAACCGATTAAGCTCAAGCCGCATTCAAGATGAATGGCGGAAATTTCTAAAGATCAGACTTTCACAACAACAATATTATTTAGAGAACGATATTGATCCGCGCGCTCCAGGTGCACCGACGTTCATGCGTATTTTCGTCGAGAATTCGATCGATCTACTTCTTCCGTTGCTCGTCATGGTAATCGTGGCAGACCTTGTTTCTTCTGAATCAAGCGGAGGAACGATCAAACTCTTACTTACCCGGCCTGTTAAACGATGGCGCATCCTTCTCAGCAAATATTTAGCGATGTTGCTCTCGATTTCCTTTATCGTTTTATCAGTAGCCGTTCTATCATATGGAATATCTGGCGTAGTCTTCGGATATGGTGGATGGAACATGCCTCTATTAACAGGCTTTACAGTCTCTGGAGAAGAACTTTTAACTGAAAATGTTCATATCGTTCCACAGTGGCAATACATCCTGATGGAGTTTGGACTCGTATGGTATGTTTGTATGATCGTAGGAACACTCACCTTCATGCTATCCGTACTGTTAAGAAGTACGGCCGCTGTAATGGGAATCATGCTCGCATCACTCATTGCAGGAGCCATTCTAGCAAACATGGTATCTTCTTGGGAAAGCGCGAAGTATTTCTTTATGGTAAACCTAAACCTTACGAATTATGTGAGTGGAATGGCAACCCCGATAGAAGGAATGTCATTAGGCTTTTCGATGAGCGTACTAGCCGTCTGGGGAATTGCTGGATTCATCATCGCTTTCGTTACGTTTTCTAAGCGAGATATCTATTAAAATAGAAAAAGAGAAAGGAAACCGAAGTCGGTTTCCTTTTTTATGTGACTAAGTTTCTAGTTTTTTAAGGTAATCTGTCCGTTCTCGCAGTTAATCTGTCGAATTCGGAAGATAATCTGTCCAGTTGAGCCGATAATTTAGCCATTCGACAACATTATCTGTCCAATTGCAACCTCTACTAGATTTTAAAGTGTTTAATCATTTCAGTAAGTGCTTCAGAAGCACTGTTCAATTCTTCGGCAGACTGAGAAACCGTAGATAGTGCACGCACTTGCTCTTCAGAAGACGCGCTTACTTCTTCACTTGCCGCTGCCGATTGTTCGGCTACTGCTGCGATACTTTGGATGGAAGCTACTACTTCCTCTTTGTAGTTATTGATCATCTCTACTTCACTCGTAATCTTTTCAATAGACCTCACCATATCAGCCATAGTTCCTGAGATATCATTAAATGCTGATTCGGTATCCGTTACGGTCACATTTTGATCGTGAGCGATTTTTTTTGTGTATGCCATCTCTTTTACAGCACGCTCGGACTCTTCACCAATTCCGGAAATCGTCTTACGCACTTTATCTGCAGCAACAGCTGATTGTTCCGCTAACTTTCGAACTTCATCGGCAACGACGGCAAAGCCACGACCGCTCTCACCTGCTCTAGCCGCTTCAATGCTTGCGTTCAGTGCGAGTAGATTCGTCTGATTTGAGATCTCTGTAATAGATTGAATCACTTGTTCGATCTCTTCTACTTTAACAGCAAGTCCTGAAATAACAGATTCTATGTTTTTTAGAACTTGGTTACTTTCTCCCGTTTTTTCACGCAAAACATCCATTTGCGAGATCCCTTTTTTATTTGCAGCTTCAGCTAATAAAGACAATCGGGTCATCTCTTCTGCTTGTTCAGTTACTTTTTCAATCTGAAGTGATAAGTCCATCGTTCGACGGTTTGTTTCATCGGCATCTTCCGCTTGTGTGGTCGCTCCAGATGCAATCTCTCTGACAGCTCTAGAAACTTCTTCACTTGCAGCGATCGTTTCTTCTGACACGGCACTCAAGTTAGAGGTAGATTCATTAACTGTTACCACAGAATGACTGACAGATGTTATTAATCCCCGCATATTTTCCACCATAGCGTTAAAATGATGAGTGAGCGTTCCCACTTCGTCTTTGAATTTTGCTTCAACTGATACGGTAAGGTCGCCATCTGCTACTTTTTGTACTTGTGCTTGTAATCTAGTAATCGGATTGGAAATACTCTTCGCCAATAAGTAGGTTACACCTAGAGCAACGATAACTGCGACCGACGTAAAGATGAGTATCATGTTTAAGAGCTCTTCTGCATCTTTTAGCAACTCTTTCTGATCATAGACAAACCCAAGCTTCCAGTTCGTGCCGGCAATCGTCGTATAATAAAGCTGACGGTCTTTATTCTGTTCGGTGTAGGAAACATTTCCTTTTTCATTTTTGTACATCTCTTTAATAAACGTCTCTTTACTTAGATCTTTTCCTTGTTGTTTCGGATGAACGAGCGCCATTCCTTTCGGGTCGAGAAGCACTGGATATCCTTTGTACCCAACTTTCGTTTTGTTGATCATGCTCGTTAGTCCAGCTAGATTTAAGTCAAGACCCACTACTCCAAGTACTTCGTCTGTTGCAGGATCTAAGACCGGTTTTGTAACCGTTACAACATATTCACCAGAACTCGCATCTTCGTAAGGTTCTGTCCATATGATTTTTTCTGGTGTTTGTTTAGCCGTTTGATACCAAGGGCGTTCAGTTGGATCAAATCCATCTGGAAGATCTAGTTTTGGAGTCGTTTTAAACTGTTTGGACTCTGCACCTATGTAAACGACCGCAACGTTTTTATTAAGACCCAAAAAGTGCTTGAAGTCTTGATCAACAACTGGCCAAATTTCATTCAAACCTTTTGCTTCTTCTGTTTTTACTGTTTTTAAATAATTGATTAGCCTGCTGTCCTGGCTGTATCGATCGATCGTATCTCCATATGATTTAAGATACAATTCTGTTGAGGCTTTCACCTCGCTCGAAAGACTCGTTGCTTGTTCATTGCTGTTACTTTCAAGTTGCTGTTTAGTTAGAAAATAAGAAAATAGCGATACTGATAAAAGTGTAATGGCAACTAGAATACTTACTGAAAGCATGATTTTTGTTTGAATTCTTTTGAACATCTGTTTAACCCCCATTTATTATCTAAAACCCCTTATCTACATATCGACATTTAGTTATAAATGATTTATGAAATAGGTCTAAACAGGTACAAAAGATTCATTTCCATATTAACACCATTCAATACAAGTACTTTATACCTAATCCGAGTTATGACATTGCAAATGGAACCACACAAAAAAACCGCACGAGGCGGTTTTTTAAGCTTTTTTTCTGGCAAGCACCTTTTCTGATGCTCTCTCTTGAGCGATTTTTCTTTTCTTCCATGTACCTAAGCCTAGAACAAGAAGAACCACGAGACCTTCAAATCCATACTTCACAAATCCATTCTCAAAATAAGGAGCCATGAATTTTTCTCCGACGATCATCTTAGAAGCCGTCCAAGCCAGAACACCTGCTCCAATTGTGATGATGAACGGGTATTTATCAATAACCTTTAAGAACAATGTACTTCCCCAAACAACAATCGGCACTGAGATTAATAAACCGATTACTACCAGTAAGAAATCACCATGTGCAGCACCTGCAACAGCAAGAACGTTATCAAGCCCCATTACCGCGTCCGCAATAATAATCGTTCTAATGGCTGCCCACACACTATTCTGAGCTTCAATATCATGATCTTTTTCTTCGATCATCAGCTTATAAGCGATAACGACAAGAATTAATCCACCTGCAAGTAGTAAGCCTGGAATCTTTAGTAACCAGACAACCGCAAGCGTAGCTGCTGCTCGAATCACGATCGCTCCTACTGTTCCCCAGATGATTACTTTCTTCTGATTCTCTTTCGGCAAGTTTCTAGCTGCCAAGCCGATTACAATTGCGTTATCACCAGCTAATACTAAGTCGATAACAACGATCGCCAATAAGGCCGACCAAAAATCTGGTGTTAAAAAATCCATTCAAAAAATCCTCCCTGTTAAACATCTGTTGTTTTTGAAAGCAGTTGATTTTCCGTTTCAGATAATCGCTTTCAGCGGGGCAGGCGGTGAGCCACATTCGCACGTTTCACTCTTAAGTCTTACCTGTCTAGTTCCAATGGCTAGCCCCTCAAGGTCAAAACTAAATGAACCGGAAGGCAAAGAGCGCCTTCATTGCTCATTCACCTTTTGCTTGTCGGTGCTGGACGAGCCACTTCCACTTTTGGGACTGCCCACCTGTCCTAGCCAAGAGTCTCGCATCTTCCACTCCAATCAACTACCAAATAGACCAAGTGCACGAAAGAACAATCCTTTAAAAAAGAATGATAAAAATAAAAATTTGAGTAATTACGCACACTTTATGCCCTGCCAGGCTTATCCATTTCTACATATAATAAGAGCAAAGGGGGTGTTTTTTATGCGTTCATGTTCATGCGGAAGTATAGTTAGATGTCAATCCTGTGTAAATTTTTGTGGTGTTCCTTTATTTTGTCGAGACATTCATCCCTGCTGTTTTCCTTTTATCCAGCCTCAACCTACACCAGTAACCTCTCCTTTAATTGTTGTTTGTAGATGCCCTCGTTGCTCAACAAGACATCGGTAACTAGCTTTAAACGTCATTACCTTGTAACTTCACATCACTGATACGATTGAGTGAACGTTTTGTTTCAGAAAAAGCGTTCTTTTTTTTTATTAAGGGAATAATGCAGGATAGAATGACTATGATCCATTTTGGGGGTGTCCTCGTGCGTTGGTTTATGAAACAGTGGTTTCACCGTTTCTTTCAAGATAAAGTGTTTGACCTTTCTGCACAACTTGCTTATTACTTCCTAGTTTCTCTGTTTCCTTTTATTTTTCTCATCTTTACGATCCTAAGCTTTTTGCCTATTTCTTCTGCTTATGTACTGTCACTTTTTCAGTCTATTGCACCAGAAGAAGCATATGCTTTACTAGAGTATAATCTAGTGGCTGTTCTGGACGAGCATAGAGGAGATGTATTATCTGTTTCATTGATTATCATGATTTGGTTAGCGACCATCGGAACGCATGCGATCATTCGCGTTTTCAACCAAGCTTATCAAGTGGAAGAGAGCCGCCCCTTTATAAAAGAGCTCATCTTAGGTATGTTCCTTACGTTCGGCCTTGTGATCGCAGTGATCACTGCTCTTCTTCTGCCGGTATTTGGCAGAAACATCGGAAGCTACATATTTGAACGAACTGGATACTCTCACCCTGTTTGGCACATTTGGGAAACAGCACGCTATCTTATAGGGTTCTCTGTGCTTCTCTCCATTTTCTCGGCTCTTTATCGTTTTGCTCCAAATGTTAGATTAACGTTCAGAAACGTGTGGCCAGGGGCCATTTTCTCGACTGCAGGCTGGCATCTTTTCTCTTATTTATTTTCTTCATACGTTCTTATTTTTGACTACGGACAGATATATGGAAATTTGGGCGCAATATTAACATTGATGGTGTGGTTCTATCTTTCTGCCATGATCTTAATCGCTGGTGGACAGCTGAATGCGATACTCGCATTAAAGAGGGAATTAAGAAAATAAGAAGATTTTTGAAAACTTCCGTTTCTGTGATTGACTTTTTCACATTATCGTAACATCATTGTGTATATATGAAGAATTAACATCTTTTTTCCGGTCATAATGGATAGTAACGAAAAATTTGCTGACCGGCTAAAATTACGGAGATCGGGGCTGGAAAATGACTGTAAAAAACTTAATCTTATTACTCATTTTGCTTGCCGGAATCGTCATCTTTGTCTTTTACAGTATACCTCTCCTTCTCGCATTGCTAACTGCTATAATGCTAGAACCAGTAGTGAAATTGTTTATTAGACTATTTAAGGGTAGACGATTATTGGCCGTCACTGCTACTTTCATTCTTTATCTTGCGGGACTTGGTATCTTCTCTTACTGGCTTACAACAACACTTGTTATTCAAGTCATCGAGTTTATTACTGTTCTCCCATCCTATTCGGTTCATCTATTCGAAGTAGCAGAGAATACGTTTTATGAAATGGAAAACTTTTATGCTAGCTTACCTCCTGAAGTAGTAAGGACGCTTGAAGAGGGATTAGTAGGTTTAAAAGATTATGGCGTTGAAACAGCAAAGAACTTAACATCCGGTATATTAGGACTGATCACAGCGATACCAGGATTGTTGATCTACTTTATTATCTATGTAGTAGCCGTTTTCTTATTTTCACTGGATCTTCCGCGTTTATACGCTGAGTTTCTTAACCTGTTTACGACAGCAGCCCGCGAAAAGGTTGAATTGGTTTTTAATCAACTGTCTAGAGCAACAGTAGGGTTCTTTAGAGCTCAGATCATCTTAAGCGTTATTACATATGCATTGGCTTTAATCGGACTCATGATTTTAGATGTTGAGTACGCCGTAATTCTCGCTCTGTTAATCGTCATTGTTGATATCCTTCCAATTCTCGGAACTGGATCATTCCTTGTTCCATGGGCCGCTTATTCTTTCTTTATCAACAACAATGATCATCTCGCATTCGGACTTCTAATCATGTTCGGAGTCATCACGATTGTTCGTAGAATCATAGAACCTAAAATACTTGGGTCAAGTCTTGGCATTTCTGCACTAGCAGCTCTTGTATCACTATATATTGGGTTCCAGCTATTAGGGTTTATCGGACTGATCGTCGGTCCTGCGATCGTCATCATCTATGAAGCATTAAGAAGCGCAGGGTTTATTAAAATTAAGATTGATTTCTAGTGAAAACGTGTTTCCTGTAATAGGAAGCACGTTTTTTTCTATTTATAGGTTAGAAACACCTGCAATGTTGGGAATTATAGAGTATAAGTAAAAAAAATGAGAAAATCATCCGAATACTTTATAAGGTGAATAATTATTGGAGGAATATCGATGAGTACTGCAACAAAAGAACGCGATTATTATTTCGACAACGCCAAGTTTATTTTAATCTTCCTCGTCGTGTTCGGGCACTTTATTTCCCCGATAAAAAGTCAAAACGAGTGGCTTTACACGATTTATAACTTTATATATACCTTTCATATGCCTGCATTTATCTTAATAGCAGGATTCTTTACAAAAGGGGTCTGGCGTGATGGGTATCTTCCAAAAATCTTTAAAAAAGTGCTGATTCCCTATTTGGTTTTTCAATTAATCTACAGTTTTTTCTATTATGATTTGTACGGTAAGAGTGAAGTGAAACTAGATTTCTTTTCACCGCACTGGACACTTTGGTTCTTATTAAGTTTAGTTTTCTGGAATATTCTTTTAAAAGTCTTTGTGAAAATGAAGTATCCCCTCGTTCTCGCCATTGGTATAGGAGTGGCAGTGGGCTACATTCATGATATTGGTACATTTTTGAGTCTTCTTCGAACGTTTGTCTTCTTCCCTGTATTCTTGCTAGGACATCTGCTTGAAAAGAGAGACTTCAAAAAGATTTTACGTCCGAGAGCTAAGGCCGTCTCTTCAGCCTTCTTAATCGTACTATTTGTGACCTACCATTTCGTATTTCCAAACGGTACAAAAGAGTGGCTATTATCGTCATCTTCTTACTCAGAAATTCTAGGATACAACGATTGGTATGGAGGTCTTGTGCGACTTGCCATGTACGGTGTTATGTTTGCGGCAACCTTCAGCTTTTTAGCACTTCTTCCACGCAGAAAAATGTTCTTCACTGAATTTGGAGAACGCACCTTATATATTTATCTGCTGCATGGATTCGTGCTGAAATACTTGTTTACCACAGATCTATTTGCATCTATTGAGGAAAACGGCGCGTACTTTATGCTCCTCTTCCTAGCTGTTATCGTAACGCTATTTCTAGCAAGCAAGCCCGTTATCGCACTAGCACAGCCATTTATTGAATTGCGCTGGTCTAAACTTAAAAAAATGTTAAAACCAAAGTCCTCTCAGCCTAGAGAAAGCTGATGTTCATAATAAGAAACACCGCTAAGCCAAAAATGGCTCGCGGTGTTTTTTTTGTGTCGAGAAGAATGTAATAAATAGTAAGAGTGCGTATTAAAATAAAATTCTAGGAACCTTGTTTATAATAATGTTGTTTTGCCTCTGCTAATACTCGTAACGGAAGTTTGTCAGCTAATTTAAATGCTTCTTTTTCGTTTAACTCTAATGTCTTTACTAATTTTTCGATCTTTTCTTCAGATGGAATCATTCTACCTTTTTCAATATCTGCCATGTATTGAGGAGTGATGCTTAATCGTCGTGCAAGCTCTGATTTGCTTAAGCCTTTTTGATTTCTGGACAATTCAATAAACTTTCCGAACTCACTCATTGCTAAAACCTCCCTTTCTTCCTGAATAAAACAGTGTGAATTGTATGATGATGTACGCTGCTAATCGGCTCGTCATGTTACGAAAATCTAACGTTGGATCAATCTCTACGATGTCCATGCCTTTAACAGATGGCTCTTGTGCGAGATATTGTATTCCCTCAATTAATGAGTCACTGTCTAATCCACCCGGACCGATCGCAGGACAACCTGGTGCAAATGCCTGATCCAAGACATCCATGTCGAGAGAAATATATATGTTTTCTGTTGTCTGTTTTAACTGGTCAACTGATTTTTGTAACAAAGAAAGCAATCCGTTTCTTTTCACATCACCCATCGTGTGAACGGTCACTCCGTGGTCCTTGGCATAATCATGATAAAGTTTCCCATTTGAGAAATCTCGAATACCGATCTGGACGAGTTGGTCGCCTGTAATCACTCCCTTTTCTATAAGCTGGCGAAACGGCGTACCGTTTGATGGTCCTCCGTCCTCCGTATTACGAAGATCAAAATGTGCATCAAACTGGATGATGCCTACCCGTCCCTTCGTTTCTTGAAAAGCTTTAATCGCTCCAGCAGAAACAGAATGATCTCCACCAAGCGTAATCAAACATGCTTCACTATGATGAGATCCAATGTCTTTTAAGACCTCATAAATACGGGATTGTGAAGTAAAGAGATCTGTAACATGCATCTCAATATCTCCAAAATCGGTAATGCAGTAATCCCACAGATCCTTTTGTTCTTCGATGCTATACGTGGAAAATGAATGCATCATCGCACGGATGGTCTGCGGTGTGAGATGTGCACCTGAATGTGAAATAGAAGTCTTAGAGAGAGGAGCACCCGCTATGGCTACACCTCTCACTTCATCTCCTGACCAAGGTTTTAACAGTTGTCCTGCCTTCTTGATCCCTCTGTCAGTAAACGGCGCAGCGCCCGATTTACTTAGAAAGGGTATAGTTTGCATGAATATCTCCCTTTCCAACCACTAACTTACCGTTCTTCCAAACTTTATTAACGTGGTTCACACCATAGTGATACGAAATATACTTGTAGTTTGGTACATCCCACAGAACAAGATCTGCTTTTCTTCCTATTTCTAAACTACCTGCAACATCACCGCGTCCAATCGCGAAAGCGGCGTTGACCGTTACGGCATTCCAAATTTCTTCTGGCGTCATCTTCAGCTTTAATGCAGCGAGTGTCATAATAAACTGCAGATTTTCCGTAGGTGAACTTCCAGGGTTAAAATCAGTCGAAAGGGCAACTGCTGCACCGCTTGAGATCATTTCTCGTGCTGGAGCAAAGTGATCTTTTCCTAAATAAAACGTTGTTCCTGGAAGAAGGACTGCGATCGTATCTGATTCTCCTAGCATACGAACGCCTTCTTTACTCGCTCCAACTAAGTGATCAGCAGAAACCGCACCGATCTCACAAGCCATCTCCGTTCCACCGAGAGGATCGATTTCATCCGCATGAATCTTCATACCAAATCCTGCTGTTTTTGCTTTTTGAAGAAAGACTTTAGACTGTTCTACCGTAAACACACCAGTTTCACAGAAAATATCTACAAACTCTGCCAGACCCTCTTTTGAGATTATGCTTAACAAGGAAAGCATCTCTTCTAAAAAGGCATCTGGTCTTCCTTTATAATTTTCAGGAATAGCATGAGCTCCTAAAAAAGTTGAAACAAGATCGATCGGGTGGGTTTCATTCAGCTGTTTTGCTACTCTCAGCTGTTTTAATTCAGTCTCTTTATCCAAACCGTATCCACTCTTTGCTTCCATAGTCGTAACACCATACGTTAAACATCTGTTTAAATGAAACATTCCCTTTTCATAGAGGTCATCTTCAGATGTTTCACGTGTTGCTTTGACCGTTGAATGAATTCCTCCGCCTTGAGCTAAAATTTCTAAATAAGGAACGCCTTGTTGCTTTAAAGCGAGTTCATGCTCTCGTGACCCCCCGAACACAAGATGTGTATGAGGGTCCACTAAGCCTGGTGATAGCAGTTTTCCTTCTGCTTCAATCGTTTCTTTTGCTTGTAACTGAGCGGCTTCTTCCGCTGTTCCAATAAAAGTGACCACACCATCCTTTATACCAACCGCTCCGTTATCGATGATGGAGAGTTCATTCATCTGTGTTCCTCGAAGCGCTTCTCCATTACTTTTTGGAACGACCACCTGTCCTGCTAAAATCAATGTATCTAGCATTCGTCACACTCCTTTTTATTTCTCGATCATCGGTAGATCTATGCCTTTTTCTTTTGCCGTTTCAATCGCAAGGTCATAACCTGCATCAGCATGCCTTACAATCCCCATTCCAGGATCACTCGTTAATACACGCTCTAACCGACGAGCTGCTTCTTCTGTTCCATCTGCTACAACGACCATTCCAGCATGAAGAGAATACCCCATCCCAACACCGCCGCCATGGTGCACAGATACCCAGCTTGCACCATTTACTGCATTGATCATCGCGTTTAGAATCGGCCAGTCAGCAACCGCATCACTGCCATCAAGCATTCCTTCTGTTTCGCGATTAGGCGAAGCCACTGAACCACAATCTAAGTGATCACGCCCGATCACGATTGGTGCTGACAATTCGCCGCTAGCTACCATTTCATTAATAATTTTTCCAAACTTCGCACGTTCCCCGTAGCCTAACCAACAGATACGGGAAGGCAGACCTTGAAACTGTACTTTTTCCTGAGCCATCTTGATCCATTTGCAGAGGTGCTCGTTATCACTAAACTCTCGTAAAATTACTTCATCCGTTTTTCTGATATCTTCAGGATCGCCCGATAACGCTACCCATCTAAAAGGTCCTTTCCCTTCACAGAACAATGGGCGGATAAAAGCTGGTACGAATCCAGGGAAATCGAAAGCGTTTTTTATTCCTTCATCGAAAGCGACTTGTCTGATGTTGTTCCCATAATCAAAAACAACAGCACCCTTTTTTTGCATCTCTAGCATAGCCTGAACGTGAACCGCCATAGATTTCTTTGATTTTTCAATGTATTGCTCTGGATGGCGTTTACGAAGTTCTGCTCCTTCTTCCATAGAGAAACCTACTGGTAAATAGCCATGCAACGGGTCATGGGCAGATGTCTGATCCGTAACAAGATCCGGAATCTCTCCCATTTCAATCATCTTCGGTAAAAGTTCAGCAGCATTTCCTAAGAGACCGATGGATAAAGGCTCACCTTTTGCCGCATATTCTTTAGCCATGCTTAAAGCTTCGTCTAAACTCTTTGTCATCTTATCTAAGTATCTTGTGTCTAAGCGGCGTTGAATTCTTGTTTCGTCTACATCAATGGCGATCACAACCCCATCATTCATCGTTACGGCTAGAGATTGCGCTCCGCCCATACCTCCAAGACCTGCAGTGAGTGTAATCGTGCCTTTCAAAGATCCGTTAAAATGTTTGCGTGCAGCCTCCGCAAACGTCTCATACGTACCTTGAAGAATGCCTTGAGTCCCGATGTAGATCCAGCTTCCTGCAGTCATCTGCCCATACATCATCAGCCCTCTTTTTTCGAGATCACGGAATGTCTCCCAGTTTGCCCATGCAGGAACAAGATTGGAGTTCGCAAGTAGAACACGTGGAGCATCCGTATGCGATTTAAATACAGCGACCGGTTTTCCAGATTGTACGAGAAGCGTTTCGTCATTCTCTAAACGTTCTAACGTCTCTATGATCTTATGATAAGAGTCCCAGTTGCGGGCAGCTTTACCAATACCACCATAAACGACTAATTCATCGGGATTCTCGGCTACTTCCCCATCTAGGTTGTTCATCAGCATACGGATAGCCGCTTCTTGAACCCATCCTTTAGCGGATAATTTTGTACCTCTTGCAGCTGATATAGAATGTTTTACGTTTGACATGTAAAAATACCTCCTTTTAATGTGCTAACTTTTGAATTTTTGACCCGATTAGGATGTCATTCCATGATGTATCGAGGATCCATGAAGCAACAGCTTCCATATCCCGGTGGAACATGCGGTCACATTGTATCGTTGGACAAACGATTCTTCCCTGCTCGTATACTTTCTTTGTTTTAGGTGCTAATTTTTCTGGACCTCTAAAATCTGCTGCTTGCATCGCACAGATTAACTCGACTGCAAGTACACGCCTTGCATTCGCAATAATTTGAGCCGCATGCCTAGAAGCGATCGTTCCCATACTCACATGATCTTCTTGATTCGCTGATGAAGGAATTGAATCAACACTTGCAGGATGTGCCAATGTTTTATTTTCTGAAACGAGTGATGCTGCTGCATACTGCATGATCATCGCACCAGACTCTAGCCCTGGATTTGGACTTAAGAAACCAGGTAAATCACTCAACTGAGGATTGACCATCCGTTCGATGCGTCGCTCTGAAATATTTGCCCATTCTGCAGCAGCGAGCTTTAAGAAGTCCATGGCAAAAGCGATCGGCTGACCATGAAAGTTCCCACCTGATATGATCTTGTTTCCTCCTTCAAAAATCAGTGGGTTATCCGTTGCAGCATTCATCTCAATCTCAAGCTTTTCTTTTACATAACCAAGAACTTGCCATGAGGCACCATGAACTTGAGGGATACACCTTAAGGAGTAAGCATCCTGGACCCGAATCTCTCCTTGTTTCGTTGTAAGCTGGCTGCCTTCTAAATATTCTCTCAATCGACGAGCGACATCTACCTGCTCTTGGTAACCTCTAGCAAGATGTACATCTTCGTCAAACGCATCTGTTATCCCCCGTAAACTTTCTGTTGTGAGTGCTGCAATCGCATCTGCCATGAGTCCGATTCGTTCGGCTTCTATATAGGCAGCAATTCCTTGTGCCGTCATGGCTTGTGTTCCATTAATTAAAGCTAGACCCTCTTTTGCCGTTAACACAACGGGTTCAATGCCCGCTCTCTTTAAAGCTTCTTGACCCGGCATACGTTCCCCTTTGTAAAAAGCCTCTCCCTCACCTACTAATACAAGTGCTAAGTGAGAGAGCGGTGCAAGGTCTCCGCTTGCCCCAAGGGATCCTTGTTGAGGAACAACAGGATGGACACTTTTTTCGACCAACTCTAGTAGCCTTTCGATTACGACTGGACGGATACCCGATAACCCTTTTAGAAGTGCATTGGCACGCAAGATCAGCATCAAGCGGGAGATCGTCTCTGGGAAAGGATCTCCTATGCCGCACGCATGACTGCGGATCAGATTGATCTGAAGCGTTTCTACATCGTCTCTAGAAATAAAAACATCGCTAAATTTTCCGAAGCCGGTAGTAATTCCGTATACGACTTTACCTGCAGCTACGATCTCCTCAACCGCTTTCCGACTATCTGCTACTTTCTTCATGCTAAGCGGGCAAGCTTCTACGGGTTCGTTATGATGCAGAATCCGCTTGATCTCTTCCATGGAAAGCGTATTACCTGTTAATGTAATCATCTTCATCCCTCTTTTATTAACGTTCTTTTTATTAAGGCGTTCTACATATAAGTGGTGACTTTGGGTTATTTTTTTATCTTCTTTGACAAGTTGATTGGAGTGCAAGGTGTGAGACTCCTGGGGATCAGCGGGACAGGTGAGACTCTTAACAGCGCAGAGCGCTAAGAGGCTCACCGCACGCCCCCCGGAAAGCGAGCATCCTGGAACGGAAATCAACTACTTTCAAAGACAACTAGTCTCACTAAAAAATGCATTTTTCACATACAAAAAGAGCGCACCCGAAAGAAAACTCTTTCGAATACGCCCCCTCATCACTAGTTACTATGGGCATTATTTAAATATGATTGATTCCTAGACCGATCGCCTCATGCTCTAATCCTTTTACAGGAGCACCTATCGTTCCATAGAGAGCGACTGCGATCCAGTCACCTTCTTCTTTCTTCTCATACGGATTACCGCGGACAACGATGAAACGTAACCCTACAGTCCTAAGAACAGTGCCAAGCTGAACCTGCCCTCTTGTCACCCCATGAAAAGCTTCCATGATTGCATGATATAACGAATGTGTTTCACGATAAATTCCGGTTTGAATGATATTTTCACTTTTGGCCGCTGTTTCAATGGCAGCTACTACCTTTTGTGAATCCATGGAACCAGCTTTGCCTACGCAATACTTCCAGCCCAATTTCTCAATTTCAGGCAGATAACTTTCATCTAATACCCCTAACATGGCCATCTTTCCGATCAAACGTTCAATTGATAATGCCATTGCATGAATCACTCTTTCTCTAACGGCTAATAACTACTTCTAGTGTATGCGTTTACAATTTGTCCGTCAATTCCCTTTCAACAACTTATCACAGCAGTTTAGTAAAGAAAATGACACGTATAATCTAGCAAACTAGCGGTAAGAATGATAGTAAGAAATATAACGGAATGAGGGTTGTTACATGTTAAACGTACAAAAAGAAATTGCACTAGCTTCAATGTCACGCACACCACAGTTTGAGGAAGATGTGAATGACTTTTTTATCGCTTATGACAAAGGACATAATCCGTTACTGCTCTTACCTACTACGAAAGGTTTTCTTCCAGAAGGACAGGTATACGCGATCGCATTCATTAAAAAAGAAAACAATTCTTATCAATTTACCCTTTCAGATAAAATCATGCCCTTCTCGATGGATGAGGCTACACTCATTCATGATCAGCTCGGTTTCTTCTTCGGGCCTGATAATAATATGCTCTCTTCCTTTTTCAAAGGGGATACGTATGGCGCTTATGTAGTTTGGACAAAGCATATGGTCACCCAATTAATCAACGAGACTCTGCAGAATTGGCACAATACATCAGATGATTCTCAGCGTGAAAAACATAAAACGCGCCTTACTATGCTTCTTCAAGCTTAATAAAAAACTGACTGTTAATTCCTTTATCTCTTGAACAGATGAAGGAAGTTAACGGTCAGTTTTTTCTTGTGTCATGTAGTGGGTGATGCCTGTTCTTTTTTATTTTTCTTAAAGTGTTTTTTTATAAAAGTCATTATAAAAAGAAGTGGAATATAACTGATAGCTAAGTAAAAACCAACCTTGTTTGTGTAATTGTTTAGCATATTAATTTTAAGCCGCGTGTCCAAATAGTAACAAGCTGCTAATACTAAGACTAGCATCACAATGAGTGTGATGTGGTGACGAATGTTCAACATCAATTTGGCTACTCGGCTCGAACACCAAATCGCCAATGCAATATTAGGGAGAATCACTAAACACCACATGGAGACGAATACGAAATCAAAGCGTTCTACAAATGAAACTTGAACGATTTTTACCATAGATAATGTTGCCCAAATATTTCTAGACAATTGTTCCTCGCTAAAAAAGGCAAATGAAAACAAAGTGACTAGCAAGTACATCATAAATGTAAAAAGATTGGCATGATGAGCAAATTTCTGCGATCGCTTAGCATTTTTGATAAACGGATAAAAGACAAGTAGCGTTTCAAAACCAAGATAACTCAGCATCATATTTTTTGTTGCTGACAAGTAATCCTTCATACTTTCATCGAATACAGGCAAAAGGTTAGAAAAATGAGTGAATTCCAGTGGATACACCAGCAAAACGATCAGACCTAATGGAATAACCACTCCTAGAAAACAAATACCTGCCACCGTTCGAAAACCAGAAGAAACAACATAGTACGTTAATAAAAGGAATACAGCTGCAATTTTCCAAGTACTTAAAGTCGGAAACATCCATACTTGTATAACTTCAATATAAGTTCTTAGTACAGTAATCGACCAGAGCAGAAAATAGAGAAGTAAAGAGAGGTTAAATAGATTTCCTATAAAACCGCCAAACAACGTTTTATGTGTGGTCACAATATCTCCATCACCATTATCAAGCACGTAATAGATCATCCAGATTAGAAGATGTACCAAAACAGCTGCTATGATAACCGATATCCAAGAATCATACCCTGCGTATTTAGCGATGATTCGCTGATACCCTAAAACCCCTACCCCTACTTGTTCAGAATGGACGAGAAAAAAGACAAGAAAGGGAGAAACGAGAAAAGCTTCTTTAATTTTTTGCATGATAATCTCTCTTCCTCTCTTTAAAATCTTGTTTTAGCTTTCCCAAGAGGAAGTCAATTAACCCATAAAGAACCAAAAAAGCTAACGCAGTATGAAGGAGCTTTCCCTCAGTGCATTAGCTTTTTTTATCCCGTTATCCCGTGAACACTTCACCGTCTGGATATCTAATATTATCTTTTGTTTGTTTAGCCAGACTAAATGCCAACGTTAAAGGTCCTAATTTACCGAAAACCATTACTATACAGATCACAATCTTTCCGATGATTGTGAGATCTGGCGTTAGCCCCATACTTAATCCAACTGTCCCGAATGCTGAAACCACTTCAAAAACGATAACCATAAACGAGGTATCCTTTTGAACATATGTGATTACAAATAGCGCTGCAAATATAAATAGAATTGAAATGGTTGTAATAGCAAGAGCTCTGTAAACCACCGCGTTTCTAATCGTTCTTCTCATCACGACTGTATCTTCATTACCTTTCAAGAAGGCTGCAACAGTAAATATAATAACGACAAACGTTGTCAGCTTGATCCCTCCACCTGTTGAAGTACTTCCTGCTCCAACAAACATCAAAAGGACCATTAATAGAGATGTATCAGGGTTGATTGCTGTCATATCAATCGAGTTAAAACCTGCTGTTCTTGGTGAAATACCTTGAAAATAGGAAGCCCAAAATTGTTCAGCGCCTGTTAGCATCCCGATCGTCTTAGGGTTGTTGAACTCAAAAAGATAAAAAAACAAGATTGCTACAACATTTAATATCAAAGTGGACAACAACATTACTTTAGAATGTAGTGAGAGTGTTTTCCAGCGGCGGCTTACCCAAATATCAACTAAAACGGTAAATCCAATTCCACCCGTTATAATTAAGAATGATATGACAAGATTCATCATTGGATCTCCTACATAACCCATCAAACCATCAGACCAGAGTGAAAAACCAGCATTATTGTATGCGGATATGACGTGAAATATGCTGTAGTATATCCCTTTGCGCACACCTAAATCTGGCACAAGTCTCAATGATAATAAGAAGGTAGCAATGATTTGAATTCCGATTGAAAACACAAATAAATTTCGAACTAAACGGATCACACCGCCGATAGAAGGCTGGTTGAGTGCTTCTTGCATCAATACACGTTGTTTGATGGAAATTTTTCTTCCCATCATAATAACAACGAGTGATGCAAAGGACATGACCCCGAGTCCTCCGACTTGGATTAAAAATAAAATGACGATCTCCCCAAACAAGGTAAACGTTGAACCTGGATCAACGGTAGCTAAGCCTGTTACGGTTGCTGCTGAAGTGGCAATAAAAAAAGCATCTACCCAAGATAACGTTTCTTCATGAGCGACAGGTAGCTTTAACAAACACATGCCAACAAAAATAAGAAATAAAAATAGCAACGCTAAAAATTGAGGAGGATTCAATTTAATTGGGTTATGCAAAAAACGTTTATGCTTTCTGACATGTAGTGCCAATGTTTACACTTCCTCATCCTCAAATCGATTTAGATCTTCGTTTCGACCGATTACGACGAGTATATCTCCATATTGAAGAGATACGTCAGCAATAGGAGATACGAGAATCTCGTCTCCACGTTTGATTGCTACAATATTACAGCCATAACGTGCTCGAACATCAAGATCTGTTAACGTTTTGTTAACAAGTTTATCCGTTACACCTATCTCTACAATACTGTGTTCATGCGATAGCTCGATAAAATCAATAATTTTTTCAGAAGAAATGAGTTGAGCAACCCGAAGCGCCATATCGCGCTCTGGGTGGATAATACGGTCTGCTCCTAGCTTCTCCAACACTTTGTGATGATAGTCATTCTGTGCTTTAACCCATACCTTTTGAACTCCTGATTCCTTTAGGAGTAGAGTGGTTAAGATACTTGATTGAATGTCTTCTCCGATTGATACGATGACGTGGTTAAAATTTCGAATTCCTAAAGACTTCATCACGTTCTCATCCGTAGAGTTTGCTTGAACAGCTTGAGTAGCTATTGTTGCAAACTCATTTACTCTTTCCATATCTTTATCTATAGCTAGAACATCATAGCCCATCGTCGCAAATTCTCGACAGATGCTTCCTCCAAAACGTCCTAATCCAATTACTGCAAACTGTTTTTTCATTATGGTCTCCCCTTAAAATCCATGAAGTTTTTGCTTTGTTATTTCTCTAGTTTTGCTGGTTAAGAGGTATACAAATTTAAGTAAAAAAACGCAAAAAAAAGACCACACAAAAAAGCGGGTCCGGTTTTCCACCAAATTGACCTCTCCAGTGACATGACGCTTACGGGGTTAGCTGTCGGATTAGGGATTGGAGTATCCCTTTTTGCTAATAGAGCAAAATTCACCCCAAAAGATTGGTTCCCCCGTTTTACAGTAGTTTCACCATAAAATAACTGTAAATTCAGCGATCTAAAGCCTGCTAAATTTTGAATTACATATACTGTAATCCTCTATCTTTTAAATGTCAATCCATTTTTGTAGGGTTAACAAATACTTTACATTTTACCTGAAAATTGAAGAATCAATACAACGATTCCAATCAACCAAACATAAATAGCAAACCCTTTTAACGTACCGGTTTGAAGAAGTTTAATCATCCACTTTACCGCCACATATCCAAAAAGAGCCGACGCTAGAGTACCGACCAATAATGCTGAATAAGAGATAGGAGGATGTGCTCCTACAAATAGATCCTTAGACTGCAATACTACTCCCCCAGCAATAGATGGGATAGATAGTAAAAACGAAAAATAAGCAGCTGCTTTTTTGTCGATCTTACAGAAGAGCGCGGCTGCGATTGTCAGTCCAGAACGTGAAATAGCAGGAAGAATCGCTGCACCTTGAAACGTGCCGATCACAAGTGCATCACGTATAGAAATATCATCAATTCCTTTGTATCCATTCCGTTTATAAGAGTCAGCCCACCAAAGCAAGAAACCTGTAATCAGAAACTCCCAACCTACAGTAATTCCAGTTTTTGAGATCTCCTCAAAAAAATCTTTAAATGCCAGTCCTATTATAGCGGTCGGTATCGTACCAGCTATCAGCAGAATGCCCGTTTTGCTGAAGGGGCTTTTTATCACTTTTAGAATTTCTCTCCAATACACCGTCATCACGGCAATAAGTGTTCCGACATGAAGCATGCTATCCAAAAATAAACCCGCTTCCTCTAGCTGAAACATTTGCCTGCCAAGAAGCAGGTGTCCTGTCGAACTTACGGGTAAAAATTCAGTCACACCTTGTACAATGCCCAATATTAAGGCCTCGAGCCAATCCATAAAAAATCCCCCTCAAGTTACACGGTCTCGTACAACCTATTCCTGAGGAGGATTTTCTATTCTTGTTTTTTTGTGTCACAGTAGGAGCTTTACAGAACCCCTGAGAATAAACGAGCAAATGATTCTTTTGTACGTTCCCATAAACCTCTTTTGTAAAACTCAACGGGCTTAACTCTAACAGATTCGACCATGTCTTCTTCGTATTGTTCTACGAGATCACGGACAGATCCTGTATTTAGCAAGAACACGTTCACTTCAAAATTAAGATGAAAACTTCGCATATCCATATTAGCAGTACCGATCGAAGCTGTATCACCATCGATAATGATAACCTTTTGATGAAGAAATCCTTTTTTGTAGGAATAGATTTCTATTCCCGAACGCAGAAGTTCTGGGAAATAGGAACGCGTTGCATATTGTGTTAAAAAGCCATCATTGATTTCAGGAACTAATAATCGAACCTGAACTCCTTTTTTAGCAGCCACTCTTAAAGCTGTTCGAATCGCTTCATTAGGTACGAAGTATGGCGTTGCAATCCAGATTGATTTCTCTGCACATGAGATCAGTGAATAGAAAAGATCACTCATGATTCCTAGCTGGGTGTCTGGACCACTAGCAACAACATGAACGGTTCCGTCTCCTTCAGCAGGGTATGAGGTAGTAAGGTGATTATCTTCTAACAGATCTTCTCCACAAACATATTCCCAATCCATTAAAAAAATCGCATGAAGAACTTGAACACCTTCTCCTTCCATTACCATGTGAGTATCGCGCCAGAAACCAATTTCAGGATCCTCTCCTAAATATTCGACACCTACATTCAATCCTCCAACAAATCCAACCTTACCATCGATAATGATAATCTTACGATGGTTTCTGAAATTGAGTTTTTGATTAAAGAAGCCATATCGTACTGGTAAGAAAGCTTCAACTAAGATTCCTGCTTTTTTCATTCTGTCAATGTCATATTGCTGAAGAGAAAGACTTCCTATTCCATCATATAGAAACCTAACTTTTACACCTTCATTGGCTTTTCTAATTAACAAATCAATAATATCTTTACCAAGTCGATCTGAGCGGAAAATATAATACTGAATATGTATATACTCCTTGGCTTCTTCCAACCTTGCAAAAATTTCTGGAAATGTCTCTTTGCCATTTTTTAATATTTTTGAACTTGTTTTTCTGTTCAAACGCGTAAGGGTAATATGATGAGCGTGGGTTGCAAAGCACTGTTGATGCCTTTTTAAATCACTAAAATCAGGCTTTTCTTCCTGTTTAGATACTCTGATCCATTCGTCCCTGTCTTTTTTTCTTTTAGATTTAAAAAGATGACCTTTCAAATAAAGTTGGCCAGAATAAAGATAGAACATATATCCGATAAATGGAAACAATATCAATACATAAATCCATAGAAGTGTATGTTGAGCTGTTCTGTTCTCGAGCATTAACGAATAGATCGTATACAGAATCACTGCGATGTAAAGGAGCCCAAATACTGTTTTGATGATTACATATCCTTCTGCAAAGAAAACGATGTATAAACAGACGAGTAACAATAGTGTGAGAAAAAATTCCCATATTCGTTTCATGCACGTGCTCCTTTTTACCAATCTTCTCTTTCTCTCTTTTATTCCCTTCCCTTTGTAATTAAAACAAGTGACTTCTCTCTTTTTATACCATTTTTTTATAGGATTTGCAGATATGACGACTGTTATGAAATTAGGAATTGTTTCAATCATTCGAAACGGTTTTTTTGTGTACGCAGACGCTTCGGAATTTGCAGGGTTTGAATTGGACAGATGATGTGACCAATCCGACAGATTAATCTTCAAATCGGACAGATTCACTAGTCAATTGGACAAATTACCGCCAATAACAAAAAAAGGCGCCCATACACAGACTCCTCTATAGCGCTTACTGTCGACTTTTAAGAAAATACTGTCCACTTTTTGAGTTTTACTGTCCACTTTCGCTAATTTACTGTCCACTTTTGTAAATTTACTGTCCACTTTAATTTCCGCAAAATAGAAACACATAAAAAAGCTCCAGAGGTTATCACCACCTCTAGAGCCTTTCAACATTATTCTTTTTTCGCTCCATTTTCTTTCCAATAGTACTCTGCAACTGCTTCAGCCACTGCTTCTGCACTTCTGTACAGCTCATCCATGTTGTTATCCACACCGCCAAACTCGATAAGGAGAGCGTGGTCAGAAAGGTCTTGATTATAAACACCATTTCCCTGTGTTTTGTTTTTTCCGATAACCCCACGACTTAAGCCAGGGTATTTTTTATCTAAGATCGCATTGATCTCTTGCGCTGCTTTTTGGTTGTTTTCAAAATTAGGGTTCGCTTTACCGATAACGAACAAAGTACGTGCGTAAGACTTCCCATTAATTTCTGTAGTTGTAGACTTCCCTCTCATCGAGTCTCGATGCAGGTCAAAAATTAAATCAATATCTTGGTTGCTCGACATCGCACTTTGGACGAGTGTACGTGACATCGGGTAACTCTTACGGTAATCCGTGTTATTCTTTCTTAAAAGCTCCGTCATGTTAGTCATGTCAACGGTTGTACCAATTCCTCTCGCCTCTAATTCCTCTCCAAGCTTTTTCCCTACCATCGTGATGTTTACCTTAGAATGGATGGCATGGTCAGGGTTTGTTACACCTTTTAAATGCGGTAAGAATGATTCCCAACTGTGCGAATGATAGATATAAGCGATCTTCTTTCCGCTTGTTGTTTGACCTGGTGGTTTTTCTGAATCAGAAGGATCTGGATCTTCCAATCGCTCAATATCTTGAACTTCTGCTTCTTCACCACTTAGAAGGAGCTCCATAGGCGGCGGCGACTCGTACGCTAGGTTTGTGTAATCCGTTCCTTCCCCAGCAACAATGATCGTTGAATCATAGAGCGCAAATCCAGGAAGTTCGTTTCCTAATAGACTTCGGATATCTCCTGGCTTAATGCTTGTCGTTAATTCAAACAGAACACTTGATAACGCTGGCGGCTTACTTGCTTTTGGAAGCTCTTGCGTAAAATATCGATTTTCCCACCCTATAAAATAAACAAGTGCTTCACCAGAAAATTCCGTTAACCACTTATGCATGGTTGATGAACTCAATCGATATTTGTGCTCAAAGGATGTGATAAAACTAGTGGCAACGACGATAAATAGCATGGCTCCGGCAAGTAATAAAGGTAAACGCTTCATATTCAATTGCGGGGTGAACATGTATAGCCCTCCACTTCTGTTAACGTTTCTATCACATCCTATGCAGTGAAGAAATTAAATAGAATCGAATCTATGAAAAAATAATAGAGAGACTTCTATTCGCTTGCTCCCTGATCTTTTCGTTTGGTTAGATAATGAGTGAAGTCTTTTGAAAGAAAACAGAGTTATATGCACAAAAAAAACCAGTTCCTCAACTGGTTTGTGATGTAAGGACGATCTCGTCTGAGTTTGAATGATTTCCGCTAGCAAGCTTTTCATAAATATCAATAAAAATACCTAATTCCTCTTGAGACAAATGATTAAGATAACTACTTATAGAATTAACTCTCTCATTTTCAGCTTCTCGTAAGATTTCGTGTCCTTCGTCAGTAATCTCCAAATAGACAATACGACGGTCTAAATCACTACGGTAACGACTCACAAATCCACGCTTGTACAAACGATCCGCACCAACAGTTATCGCACTTGGTTTTACACCCATATAGTCAGCCAATTTTGAAACGGTCCATTTATTTCTAATACACAACGTCTTCAAAAGTACAAACTGTGTTTTCGTTAACTCCTTTTCTATAGCAATTTCCGGGTGTAAACGCTTTGACACAATGTAATGCACTTTCTCCAATCTCTCCACATAGGACTTCAAATCCTTATTCCCCATACTATGAACCTCCAGCCTCTAAGTTGTAATGCGAGTATTATACTAACATTATACAAGAATTTTCATAACATTTGAACTATTATTTACAAATAATGTGTAAAAGAGTTGACGACTAGCATATATTTAAGATATATTACATTCAAATATATTTGAACGTTTTAGGAGTGTTGAACATGAAGGAGATTTATAACATACGAGAAGTTGAGCAGTTAAAGGTTATCTCTGACCCACTTCGCATCAAAATCCTATGGGAGATATTAGAGGAAGCTAAGACAGGAAAGATCTTATCAGACCTATTAGAAGTTCCAGCACCAAAGATTCATTACCACCTTAAGGAACTTGAACGTGTAGGATTAATTAACGTCGAGAGAACAGAAGAAAAGAATGGCATTATACAAAAGTTCTACAGACCTGTGGCTCACTCATTTTCGATTGCCGATATATTGCCTGATCAACGGCATGCAGTGAAAGATGAACTCTCTGATGCACTAAAGGAGAATATATTGGTTTCACTCGAAAAAACAAAGTCTATGGTTCGTAAATTAGATCCTGAAATACTAGCTTATTCAGATTCTCCTCTTAAATTTGGTTATAGACATGTAAAACTTTCTTCTGAACAAGTAAAACTGTTACATGACAAAGCAAAAGAAATATCAGAATTGATCTCAGAATTTAAAAAGAATGAGACTGACGATGGTGAGATCTATCACTACTTTATGCTCTCATTTCCATTGAAAGAGACACCTTATCCGGAAGAGGAGCTAGAGTAAGATGACCGAAACGATAGCTGTACACCAAAAAAGTGAAACAGAGTCCCTGTTCAGAAAGCGTTCTTTTTTATTCATATGGGCGATCACGATTTGTTCTTCTTTTTCAATCGCGATTTTTCAATTCTCACAGAGTTGGTACGTCGTAAAAACTTTAGACAAAGAGGCTTCGCTAGGCATTGTATTTATTGCAGCAAACGTTCCTCGTATTTTATTCATGGCCATCGGTGGTGTTCTAGCTGATCGAGTCAGTCGGACGAAAATATTGTTTTTCGCTAACTTCTTAAGAACTTTTTTGTTAGTTGGATTGTTGATCATGCTTGCAACAGGACATCTCTCCCTCCTATCTTTTATCATTTTTGGCTTGTTTTTTGGAGCACTTGATGCTTTCGTATGGCCAGCAAACGGATCGCTTCTGCCTAATGTTGTCGACCAATCTCAATTAACACGTGCAAATTCAGTCATTCAGACCACCCAACAAAGCTCGTTAATACTTGGACCGATGATTGGAGGTCTTCTTGTTGCAAGTAGCGGAGGATACATGCTCTCGTTTGGTGTACCCGCTGTGATGCTGCTGCTCTCTGCCATTCTTGCTTATATGTTAAATATCCCAGCTACCATGAGTTCAAGCACAGCAAAGCCTGGCATGTGGCTATCTATAAAAGAGGGCATTGATGTAGTAAGACAATCCGCTTTTTTAAAAGCACTCTTTCTTAGTACGATCTTCCTTAATGTTTTCGTAATCGGACCGTTGATGATGGGCTTACCAATCTTCGTAAAAAACGTGCTTAATGGAAGCGCACTTGATTTTAGTTTTATTGAAGGTGCTATGGCTATAGGCATGCTGATCAGCTCCGTTATCATAGGGATTTTAAATATTAAGAAAAGACGTGGACTGATGGTAACCGTTTCTTTATTCGCCATGAACATATTCTTTTTCTTATTTAGTCAAAGTTCCACCCTTTATGCTTGTATGTTGACGATTTTCTTTATTGGCATTACGTTTCCCGCAACCAATATTCCGCTTATCTCAGCGGTACAATCTTCCGTTGATAAGAAACTTCTAGGAAGGTTGATGGGTTTGCTAACTATGGCAAGCATGGGACTCGCACCTTTATCACTTGCAGCAACGTCCATGTTAATCTCTTATGGCTTTTCTATTGAAAACATCATGTCTGGAGGTGCACTCTCTTTAATTGTTGTTAATCTTTTGATCATGTGGAAACTTCCTGCTTTAAGAAAAATGGAATAGGTGGTGTAGATGATGAAGGTACTTCTTATTGGCGGCACTCGTTTTTTAGGTAAACACGTAGCAGATTCTTTTAACAACAATCATCATGAAGTGACTTTGTTTCATAGAGGGAAAACATCAAAGAAAGGGTTAACAGAAAACGTTCATGAGATTATTGGTGACAGAGATCTTGATCTGTCTTCAATTAAGAGTGAATCTTGGGACGTTGTAGTGGATACGTGTGGCTATTTTCCTAAGCAAGTCCGAAAATCGGCTGAAGCACTCCAGAAAGAAGGAACTTTCTATATCTTTATTTCTTCCGTATCTGTTTATGAAGATCAGTCCGTTCGAAACATTACGGAGGAAGCGCAAACCGCTGACCTTATCGATCCTACCATTACTGAAATCGGTGAACATTACGGTGCCCTTAAAGCCGCTTGTGAACAAGAGGTCTTAGAGATATTCGGTGACAATGCTTTAATCGTGCGTCCAGGTTTGATTGTTGGTCCACATGATTACACCGATCGTTTTACTTATTGGCCAGACAGAGGTACTCGAGGCGGAGAAATTTTAATTCCTGACATGAAGGATCCGACTGTGCGCTTCATTGATGTTCGTGATCTTGCAAATTGGATCGTACGGATGGCTGAAAATAGGGAGAACGGAGTCTATCAAGCTGTTGGTGGCGTGTATGACTTCAACGAGGTTGTTCAAAAATGTATGCGGAGTCAAGAACATTCAACAATCGTACCTGTTGCCGAATCTTTCTTATTAAAAGAAAACGTCGGCGAATGGGTAGAGTTGCCACTCTGGATCTCCAGTGAAGATTATCGTGGTCTTGATTATGCGGATGATACAAAAGCGATAAATAAAGGTTTGAAATTCCGGCCGATAGAAGAAACGATAAGTGATACTGCAGATTGGTCTCTAAGTCGAAACTTAAAACCAGATGATTGGAAAGCAGGCTTACATCCTGATAAAGAAAGGACGCTTCTAAAAAAATGGAACGAAATTGTAAAGTTGGGGTAAAAAAAGAAAAATTTCTTCTGTAAAAATCAAAAATACATGAATGCCCATGGCACTTGTCCATACCAACTGTCTTCTTAGGACATATAGTATGATTGTGAGATACAAAATCTCTCCTGTTGGCAAGAGGCCGGCAGAGCAATTCCCTACCCCCCATTTCTTCATCATGCGTTCGGTTTTCTTTACCATAATCCTTTCTTAAGGATTATGGCTTTTTTTATGAATAAAAGGGAGTATCCTTTACTCACTCCCTTTTTAAAACGTGGATTTTTTATCTTGGAAACCGTTTCGGGTAATCATTGAAATGGATATATTTTTTTAAATGATCAGGCAGTTCACCTTTTTGAAAAACATATTGAATGTCAGATAGCGGAATCTCTAAACGGGCCAATGAAGGATACAACGGTAGAATTTCTTTAGGTTCATACGATTGTTGATAACTCGTGATCGCTTCATTCGTTTCTTTTTCAACAGATTGACGATAAGCATGAATCTCTTGAATCTGTTTGACCATCATCAAATACTCGGCTTTTAAACGTTCAAGTTGATGTATCTTCTTCTCCATACTATTCTTAGCCGTTTCTAACTCTCTGTCACGTGAAGAATATACAGTTTTTAAATACTCGGATAATCGATCATCACGGTTTTCTTTTAATTCATCCAACTGTTCCATAGCGTTACGTTCTTTTTCCATCGCTAGCAAGTATTTATTCTTTATCTCGGTTAGATCTTCCATCGTGATTTTTGAGTTTCTACCTCCGTAAGCATTAAGTAGCTCTTCATATTCATTTGAAGACCATTCTTTTTGTTTATGTAGTTGCTGCCACTTTTCATGTGCGGAAGCAATATTTTTATCGTATTCTTTTTTCATTTGCTTAAAATGGTTTAATTCAGGATACATAACAATCTCCCTTCGTTTTTCAACAATCATAGTATTCGGGAGGGTTTTGGGTTTAACGTCTCGAAAGTTTAAACAACTGTTTAAATCGGATGCTTGTTTAGGCGGTCTGTGGGTTCTTGACAGTGGTTGATTTCCGTTCCAGGTAGCTCGCTTTCCGGGGGCGGGCGGTGAGCCACTCGCCGCTACGCGCCATGGAGGGTCTCACCTGTCCCACTCGTCCCGCAGGAGTCTCGCACCTTACACTCCAATAAACTTATCAATGAAGCCTAAGAGACTTAACATCAACACCTTTTTTAGTATTACCTAATAGAAAGAAGGATGAATTCATGAAGATTACGGCGATTAGGCATTGTAAAGCGGAAGGTCAAGAAAGTATTGCCCCTTTAACTATTGAAGGAGAACAGCAAGCCATAGAACTGGCTGCCTATTTAGAGGGGCAGCATTTTGATTGTGTGATCTCGAGCCCATTCAAAAGAGCCATCGACACCCATTAAACCTTTTGCAGAATTAAATAATTGTTCCATATTGGTAGATGATCGATTAGCTGAACGAATTCTTTCTGCTGAAGACGACCCGAATTGGAGAGATAATCTAGAACGTACATATATAGAAGAACATTTAAAGTTTCCTGGTGGCGAGTCTACATTTGAAGCAAAGCAAAGAATCATTTCCTTCATTAATGACCTGCATACTGAATCCTATAAATCCGTTTTGATTGTTACGCATGGAAATCTGCTTAGCTTGATGATCAATTTGTACGATCCCTCATTTGGCTTCAAGGAATGGGAGGTTCTCTCTAATCCTGATGTCTTTCTAATTGATGTTTCTTTAAAAGATGTTTCCAAGCTGTGGGTGTCTTAAACTGGTACATAATGCCAGACCCCCAACCCTCCTCATAAAAACCCGAAACCTGTACACGTAAGATAAATTATTAGGAGGGAAACATCTTATGAAAAAATTAGTAGTAGCATCAGTATTAGGCGCTTCCCTATTCGGCGCAAACGCAGGAATCTCAGAAGCAGCATCTTCATGCCCGTTCGCTTCTTTAAATAATAATCAAACTCAACAAGCTCAGGCAGCGCCTCAACAGCAACAACAAGCTGCTCCAGCACCAGCTCCTCAACAAGAGCAAGCAAAAGCTCCAGCTGAAGCCGCACCAAAAGCTGAAGCAGGTGCAGAACTAACTGCACAAGAGCAACAAATGTTAAACCTTGTGAACCAAGAGCGTGAAAAACAAGGATTACCAGCACTAAAAGCTGATCCTGAGCTGACAAAAGTGGCTCGCGTTAAAGCAAAAGATATGATCGACAACAACTATTTTGACCACAATTCACCAACTTATGGTTCACCATTTGATATGATGAAGAAATTTGGTGTTGATTATAATACAGCTGGTGAAAACCTTGCAGGTAACTCTTCTGTAGAAGGTGCTCACACTAGCCTTATGAACTCTCAAGGTCACCGTGAAAACATCCTTAAGTCTGAATACACTAGCGTTGGTATCGGTGTAGTAGACGGTGGACAATATGGTAAAATGTTCGTTCAAATGTTTAAAGGATAATGAAACATCAAAAAGCTTTCCCGCTCTGGGAAAGCTTTTTTCGTTCCACATTTTATTGTATAGGAATCGTGATGGTAAACATAGTGCCTTTCCCTTTTTTACTTTTCACATCTAACCTTCCATTATGTTGTTTAATGATGTTTGTACTTACCATCAATCCTAAGCCAGTACCTTCATCTTTTGTGGTAAAAAAGGGTTTGCCGATCTTCTTCATAACTGTCTCATCCATACCGCATCCATAATCTCGAATCTGAACGTGAAGAAAATCCTTTTTCCTGGATAACTTCATGTTAATTTCTACACAATCACCTACAGCAGAAGCTTCGATCGCGTTCTTCAAAAAGTTGATAAACACTTGTTTAAGTTGCAACGGATCACAAAAGATTAGGGGTATGTGATCATCTAAGTCTTTTTTGATCTCGATATTTTTCATAATCGCTTGTGTGTTTAATAAGTCTACTGTGTCGTTAATAATGTCGGTCACACAAGACATCATAAAATTTTGCGAGCTGCTTTTTGATAGAACCAAAAATTCTTTGATGATATGTTCGATTCGATCTACTTCAGTAAGAATAATCGTAAGATATTGGTCAAATTCATCGGTTTGATTCTGAATCAGTTGAACAAATCCTTTTAATGATGTTAATGGATTGCGTATTTCATGGGCTACACCTGCTGCAAGTTCTCCTACCACGTTTAACGCTTCTGCTTTTAACAATTTTTGTTCGGTAAGCTTTTGATCCGTTACATCTCTCAAAACCGTAACATGTAAATCATCTACAATATCTTTTTCACACGAGTATTGAATCTCTTTCACTAGTCCATCTGGAGTCTTGTAGCGAAACTCTCCTTCGATCTTTTTTCCATTTAAGACTTCTTGCCACTTCTTAAGGATTCGTTCTTTCCCGTTCCCCACAAAAAATTGGTCTGCACTGATTCCTATTAGCGCGTCTCTACGTAGGTCTAATAATTCGCACGCACGGTCGTTCACTTCAGCAATCTCCATATTTGAACGGCATAGAACAATAGCCTCAAGTGCATGGTTAAACAACTGTTTAAATTTATTCAGGTTTTTGATGTTTGTTTGTTCTTCGTCTCTATTGGATGTAATATAAGAGGCACCCACAACTTCTAAAACACCTTGATGGTTTCTAGTTACCGGATACAAGGTGGTACGGATCCGTCTAACACCTAAATGAATATCTACGGTTTGAATCAAACCCGAAAATGCTCTTTCTAATGGTTTGCTCCATTCTGCGATTAACTCTTTGTTATAAAGGTCATGAAGGTTGGTTCCTGAAGAAGGTTTTATAGATACTCCTAGTTCATCTAGCATAGAACCTACAGAATAGGTAAACTTATATTCACCCTCAGCATCTCTTCGTAAACCGAAAAGATGAATAGGACAATGGTTAAGAGAATGGTGAAAATCGGCAATACGTTTAATTTCGACTTCTTCATATTGCTTGTTCATTAATTAGTCCCCTTCTTATTTACAGAATTTCCAGATCTGTTGCTCGGGCTATTATGAGATTTAACCACTTCATCTTACTTTCACTAAATTTTTTAATTCGACAAATTTATCATTTTCCCTATTGGACAACTTTCCCATTTTTTACAATCGGTTATACAGGTCTTTAGAAGTGTTTTCACAAATAAATGATTTCAATCTAAAAGAAAAATAACAAAAAAGCCCTTGATCAAATCGATCAAAGGCTTTAATTCATTACTTACCTATTCATCTTGTCAATTTCACTCTTCATAAAATCATAATCCATTGGACCTATATGCGAATTATTAATTATCCCTTTTTCATCTATAAAATAGCTAGTAGGAATCGATACGGCTCTAAACTGTTTTCCGATCGTGTTCTTTTCATCAAGAGGAATGGGAAAAGACAGCTTGTATTCTTGAACAAACTTGCTTACTTTCTCTGTATTTGCTTCAGAGTATTCAAGGTTTACTGCTAATATTTCTATATCTTTGTTTTTATAATCATCATAGAACCTCTCCATCTCGGGCATCTCCTCCCTACATGGAGGACACCATGTAGCCCAAAAGTTTATAATTACTTTTTTTCCACGAAAGTCTTTTAAGTCAACTTGCTTTCCATCTAACGTTCGTAATGAAAAGGTGGGTGCTTTACTTCCACGTTTCAATCCCGTATTCTCTTCTTCCTTAACTTCCGTTTGTTGCTCTTCCTTCTCATCCATAGCTGTATAAAATGCTAGACCGATCAAGCCAGCAAATAGTAGAAGGATAACGATTGGTTTTATTCTCATTACCATTCCTCTTTTCAAGTTGTTTCACTGCATTCATTATAGAGGATTTCGTCTTGAAACTGCAAAGTTCCGCCTATTCGTCTTACCAGTAAAGAATGGTGTATGTTAGGAATAGATCTAATGTCCTAAAAAATAGAAAAGACAACAACTAATGTTTAAGCTGTTGTCTCCCGGGTACCTATAGATTAGAGGCCATAACAATCGTGCCAACTGGCTTTTTACTGTTTGGTGTAGGTTCATGCGAGATCGCAACAGCATCCCATTCGTGATCCCCTTCAAATTTAACGGGGAAAACCACTGCACCATTTCCATTTTCGTCTGGAGTAAATGTGCCCGCTCGGTAAGGTTTGTCTCCTTCGATCAACCAAACCTGGTAAGTCTCTGTTCCTTTAACCTGAGTTAAATTATTCGTTTGAACAACAAGGTTCATCGTATCATTTTCTTGTACCATTGATGCTACACCTGTTGATTCTGTCTCTTCTGAAGCAAGTTGGACCGTCTTGAACGTTTTGTTGATCTGTTCTTGGATCACCTGTTCATTTTTGTTGTTTTCATTAAATAGGTATGCGTTCGTAACTAGAGATAACAACAGGCCAGCTGCAAGTAATCCTTGCACCCATGACTTTGATTTACGTTGCGAGATAGGAGAAACGTTTGTCGTGATTTCGTCTGTTTTATTAACAGGCTGTGTTTTGTGATGCGCAACACTTGAATCAGAAGCCGTTACATTCGTTAAGATACGTTCTTTCATTCCAACCGGAGGTTCTGCCTCTTCTGATAAATATGGAAGATCAGCTGTAAGGTCTTGCCATTCTGCCCATTCTTCTTGGCAGGCGTCGCATTGCTTTAAATGTTTTTCGAAAGCATCTTTTTCTTTGCCCTCTAGCAAGCCATTATAATATTCAAGCAAATTATCGCAAGTTTTCGGCTCCATACTTATCCCCCCTCTCTCGATAGATCTTTTTTAAATGTTTCAGAGCTAGACGTATCCTTCCTTTTACCGTACCGAGAGGAATTTTCTTTCGCTCTGCGATGTCTGATTGGGAGTAGCCTTTAAAATAAAACATCTCTACGATATCCTGCTGTTCTTCTGTTAGAGAAGAAACAGCCTCCTTCAGACTCTCTCTTTCCTCGTTCCACGTAACTGTCTCTTCAACACTTTCAGTTCGTTCATAATCTATATCTTTTTCAAGAATCTCAACTTCATTCTTTTGTTGCTTTCGTATTAAATCAATACACGCATTTCGTGTAACGGTTAAAAGCCATGAAGAAAATTTCCCTTTATCCTCTGAATAGAGTCCCTTTTTTCGCCACAGTTTCATAAAAACGTCTTGAACTGCCTCTTCAGCCAACTCTTTTTGCCTCAACATTTTAAATGAAAAAGAAAACAATAGCTTCTCATAACGATCATACAGCATTTCAAGGGCTTCTTTATTTTCTTCTTGAACTTTTTGATAAAGTTCGTAATCAGAAGTTCTACCCATCTTTTGTCTCCTTTACTGCACACAGAATAAATCTATCATATCAAAATGAGGCAGTATTTGTCTTTTTTTACGATGGATGTATAAAGATAACGTTAAATAAAGCATTTTGGATCACATTTTTTCCAACTTTTATCATTAAGTTTCCTTTTATCTTTCCGATATAAAAGAAAATATAGCTCATGAAATAGATACAGAATTTAAAGATAAAGTGAGGAACATCATTATGGATCGCACAACATTAATTGGAGTCATTCTCGGCATACTGGCTGTTGGTGTCGGAATGTTTTTAAAAGGCGCAAGTCCAACTGCCTTATTGAACCCAGCAGCATTGCTTATTATATTTGCCGGAACGGGTGCAGCTATCCTTATCGCCTTTCCACTGAACGAAATTAAAAAGATCCCTGCTCTTTTCAAAATCTTATTTAAAGAACAAAAACTCATTGATATGAAAGAGCTTGTGACGATTTTTATTGACTGGGCAACGGTCGCTCGTAAAGAAGGATTGCTTGCGCTAGAACCCAAAGCAGAAGAAGTAGACGATCCCTTCCTTCAACAAGGGATCAAGATGATCGTAGACGGTCAGCCTCCTGAATTTATTAAAGATGTCTTATTGAAAGATTTAGAAACGATGGAAGAACGTCATGCAAGCAACGCTACGATCTTTACTCAAGCTGGTACATATGCGCCGACTCTTGGTGTTTTAGGCGCAGTAGTAGGATTAGTCGCAGCACTAGGAAATATGGCAGATATCACCGCTTTAGGGAAAGCGATATCTGCAGCCTTTATTGCTACGTTGTTTGGTATTTTTTCTGGTTATGTATTGTGGCATCCTTTCGCTAACAAGTTAAAGCGTAAATCAAAAAAAGAAATCATGATCAAAGAGATCATGATCGAAGGACTTTTATCTATTCAAGACGGAACTTCACCAAAAATATTAGAAGAAAAACTGTTAACGTATATTCCAACTAGCGAACGCGATCAATACAAAGCAGGTGGTTCTGTTGGCTAAAAAGAAAAAGCATCATGACGAACATGTGGATGAATCCTGGCTCATTCCTTATGCAGACATGCTCACGCTTTTGTTAGCTTTGTTCATCGTCTTATTTGCTATGAGTGAGATCGATGCTCAAAAATTCAAACAGATGGCCAGTGCCTTTCGAAACGAATTCACAGGCGGAACAGGTGTCATGGAAGAACAGGTTCCTATTCCTTCTCCCGACTCCACTCCAATTCCTGATGCGCAAAAAGAAGTCATCTCTAAGGAAGAGAAAGAACAGCTAGAAGCAGCAAAGAAAGAACTTGAACAATTAGAAGAGATGGAAAAAAAGATCAATGCCTATATCCAAACCAACAAACTTGATTCTAGTCTGCAAACAAAGCTGACAGAGAACGGCTTATTGATCACGATCTTAGATAATGCTTTATTCGACTCTGGAAGTGCTACCGTTAAACCAGGTTCTGTGGAGATCGGCAAAAAACTATCTGACCTACTTGTTACTACGCCACCACGAAATATTGTCATCGCCGGTCATACGGATAACGTACCAATCAGCACGGCAAACTTTCAATCAAACTGGGAACTGAGCGCGTTAAGAGGCATTAACTTTATGCGTGTTCTGCTTGAGAACCCAGAATTGAAACCGAATCAGGTCAGCGCAAGCGGCTATGGAGAGTACCGTCCTAAATCAGATAATAAAACACCGGAAGGACGCGCCAAAAACCGTCGGGTTGAAGTACTCGTTCTGCCGAATGTGAGTTTGAAAGCTGTGCAGTGATGGGTTAAGTCTGAAGGTGGTGTAAGCTGGAGTGATGAATGGTGAATCAAGGGGATCGATCATAAATCTCGAGAATCGATCATAAGTCTCAAGAATCGATCATAAATTTCGATTCTCGATCATAAATCTCGAGAATCGATCATAAATCTCAAGAATCGATCATAAATCTCGAGAATCGATCATAAGTCTCGAGAATCGATCATAAATCTCGAGAATCGCTCACAAACCTTGAGAATCGCTCACAAACCTTGAGAATCGCTCACAAATCTCGAGAATCGCTCATAAGTCCCGAAAATCGCTCATAAATCCCGAGAATAGCTCACATACACAACTCACACAACACTTTCTTCACACCTCATCTAATACTTCCACAAAAAACTGGCTCTTGAAGTGGTATTTCCACGATCAATGAGCCAGTTTTTATTATTATTCCATCTTTTTACTCGTTTTATAGCTATCTAAGAAATGAATGCGCTCAAGCATGGTCGGATGTCCGTATAAAAACCATTTTACAAGCTTTGGCGGGTTCACTTCACTTAAAGAGACGGTCGCGAGTTCTTGGAATGCTCCTACTGCAGCTTTTGGGTTGTTTGTCATTTGAATCGCATACAGATCAGCGTCACGTTCTGCTTTTCTCGAAACTGCATTTTCGACTGGAGATACAGCGAAACTTAATAGAGAAAAGATCAATAGCAGTGCGGGAAGTGCTGCTAAGTCTCCTATTCCCTTTATACCCCATGACTTTCCGTACTTCTCGACCCATTTTCGATAGATGATATTTCCGAGCCATAATCCTAAGAACGATAGGACAACAGATGAAATCAAGTTCCAATATAGATGGTTCATCACATAATGACCAATCTCATGAGCCATTACGAACAAGACCTGATTATCACTCAATTTATTTAATGTGGTATCCCATAAAACGATTCGTAGGTTCGAACCGATCCCGTTTACATAAGCATTTAATGCATTTGTTTTTTTAGACATGTTCACTTCATACACATTTTCAGCCGGAATGTCCGCTCTTTCTGCTATATCTAAAATCTTGCCCTTAAGCACCTCATCCTGCAGCGGATAAAACTTGTTATACAATGGATCGATCACAACGGGCTGAATAAAGTATAAAAACAATGTAAATGGTACGGAAAGCAGCCACGCGTAGAGCCACCATCTTTTTTCGTATTTCTTGATCAACCAATACATAACAGCGACCATCACTGTTGTTAACAGCCAATTGATCCAGAAATCCACTAGTCCATCTCTCATCCAGCTGTGGAAGGTTTGAACTGAGATATTGTAACTTTTCGATACGGTAAAGCTGTAGTAGCGGAGTGGAAATGTTAACACCCAGCTAGCAAAGGAAAGCAATAGTACGTATAGTCCGGTGTGTACAATAGAGAACTTTGTTAAGCCACTAGATGCTCTTCGAAACCATTTAGATAGCCCGAATCCTAGAACAAACAGGTAGATCAACCATTCGAGCGGCACAGAAATGAAGTAGATAAAATCTTTAATCCTTGAAAAATCAGTGCTAAGTTCTAGTTCACGGTCAGTCATAAAGACTTTGGGATCCGCAGCTGAGCCTTTTAGATCAACAGGCAAGTTTGCGTCCGCTCCCTGAAACAAATAAAACCACATCAAACCCGCGTATATCGCAAAACCGATAACAAACCATAACGATTTTTTCAAAAGCTTTGCCCCCCTTTATTACCTACTATAAAGTGTAAGGCGATTTGTCCAAATTAGAACAAGCTTTCATAAAATACTTTGTAAAATCCTAAAGTGCATTTGCAAGTGTGGAAACGACATGAAGGTTTTCATGCTCTACTTCTACAGAATTAGGTTGGATGTATACAGCTCTTAATCCCATAAGAAGTGCCGGTGCGATTTCATTTATAAAATTATCACCAATCGAAACTGCTTCATGAGGCTTGATTCTATATTCATTCAATATTGTTTGTAGTTTTTCTTTTGTTTTTAACGGCTTTTCACTCTCGGTATAAAGAGAGTCAAACAGATCACGGAGCTCCAACTCATGTAATAATCGTTTTACGTCTTCTCTTTCACTGTTCGTTAAAAGGACCACCTTTTTCTTCTCCTTAAAACGTTGTAAAGCCTGTTTAAGACCTGGTGTTTTTGTTAGCTGAAACTGATCGGTAACCATATACTCTTTTGTAGCGTTGTAGCATTCCCACGTATCCGCTTGCTTCACACCGAAATGCATAGCTGTAGCATATGGTAGCCACCATCCATCACCGATTGCGATCAATCGTTCAAAATCATAAACAAGTTCACCCGAGAATTCTGCTCTTACTCTATCTTGTGACCACTCTTCTCCATCAAAGTCTATTACTTTTGTTACTTGCAGGGACATCGGATCAACTGTAACACTTGCATCATTCTTAATGTCGTACACTTTACCGATAGCCACGGGATGTGTTCCTTTCTTCATACTTTCATATGTATTCCAAAAAGCTTGCTGTTTCTCATCAGACACTCTTTTTTGTAACAAGCGGCAGTAATAATCAAAGTGGTCAGTATCTTCATATAGCGTTCCGTCCAAATCAAAAATAAGTAACTTCGCATCATCAATAATCGATTTCACGTTTCATCCCTCCTACTTTTATTGTAGTTATCCTACTCAAACAAAGTAAAGAAAAGTACATTGACATAAATTTACTAATCTTGTATGTTATAAGTGTACTATACATAGTAATACACACATATAGTATATAAAGGTGGGATAACATGATATTGAATTTAGATCCCCGAAGCAATACACCGATATGGGAACAAGTTGTTCATCAGATCAAGGAACTGATCTTGAAGGAAATTCTGTTGCCAGAGGACAAATTGCCTTCGGTACGTGAGCTATCAGCGACCTTGCTGATCAATCCAAATACAGTGAGTAAAGCCTATCAAGAATTAGAGCGGCAAGGAATCATCGAAACCCTAAGAGGAAAAGGAACGTTCGTGTCCGCTTCTATCATTCCAAAAGCAGATGATCAGAAGATTACGGAACTTAAACAACAGCTGAAAAAGCTTATTATTGAAGCTTCCTATCTTGGTATCGATCACCAAACCATATCAATATGGTTGAATAACTATTCAGAAGAGCTTGGGGGTAAGAACAGTCATGCTGAGAGTGAATAATATCAGTAAAACAATTGAAGGATCTCAAGTATTAGACCATGTGAACATCACACTGGAACCAGGTATGATTGCGGGTTTGGTCGGAAGAAACGGTGTCGGAAAGTCCACGTTGCTCCGCGTAATCGCTGGTATTTTAGACCCTGATGAAGGCCAAGTGTTATTTAATGATACAGATATTCATCAAGATCCTTTGGTTAAGCAAAAAATTACGTATGTGCCTGACTCGACTGAGATGTTAAAGAGCTATAGCGTTAAAGAGATCGTAAAGCTTTATGATGCGATCTATGAAGATTTTGATGTTGTGTACTTCTACTCTCTTCTGGATCGGTTTAAACTTCCTAAGAATAAAAAGATCAGAACATACTCTAAAGGAATGAAGGCTCTTTTCTTAATGATTCTTTCTTTTTCAACGAAATCGGATCTCATTATTTTAGATGAACCTACAAACGGACTTGATCCGATCGTGAAGAGAAATATTTTACAATTTATCATTGAGGAAGTGAGCGAACGACAGTTATGTGTTCTCATCTCTACTCATCATCTAGAGGAAGTCGAGAAGATGGCAGACGTGCTCATCATGATCAAAGAAGGACGAATTGACTCTACAACCTCTATCGAGGATGCCAAATCATCGTTCCGTAAAGTACAGGTTGTATACAAACATTCGCTGCCTGAGAAGATCGCGCAACTAAGTAATGTGAACATTTTAAATCAGACCGGACGGGTCTATACATTGATCATTAAAGGAAACATTGGTGTGACACTTGAGAAGCTGAATCAGGAGAACCCATTATTACTAGAAGAGCTACCTATGACACTCGAAGATATTTTCATTTCATCACTTGGAGGTGAATCCCATGTTTCATAAAGCATTGTGGATGAGAAACCAAAAACTTGGAAGCCCTGCCGTGTGGGGAATCTATATCGCCTTATTCTTGTTTTTACCTTACTCATTCTTTGGAAAAGCCCAAAGTATGTTAACAGAAAAAAATAATCCATATACCGATGCACCTGAAAACTATTACTTGAACTTTCATTTTTCTGGTGCAGATATCGTATTTTTCTTATTTTTGATCGTTGGGTTGGCTGCCTTATTAGTAGGAAGTGAACGAACGGCTCATGCGACTGATTTAACTTTCTCACTTCCTTTTAAACGGAAGGATATCTTTCTCTCAAAATGGATCTTTGGCGTTAGTCATATTACAACGGGTCTTCTATTAAACTTGCTTTTATGCATGTTGATTGTAAAGTTTACGATTCTTTCAGAAGTAACAGATGCCACATTTCTTTTTGATTTCATGATCATTGTTATTCCGTTCTCTATCGCTATTTTTTCTTTTAGTTTATTTATTGGTACGATTGCAGGAAGTTTAATTTCTCAATTGGTTTTGAGTGGTATCTTTCTACTTTTCCCGCTTGGTTTTTTATCTCTAATAGTGTCATTTTTAGAGTACCATGGAATTTCTATTAATCGTGGTGTGCATGCCACTCAAGTATTTAGCGATCTAATCAATAGTTTCACACTGCCTATACCTATTATTGATTTTCAATATTATGTAGATCTTTCGGAAAATTCTATTACTGATATCTCACATATACCATATGTCATGTTACTCATTCCACTTGCTTATACGATACTATCCGTAGTTTTTGGAACCCTACTCTTTCACAGAACAAAGAACGAGAATAATGGTAGGTTACTTGTTTTTGAAAAAGGAAGAGGATTCTTTACCTTTGGCGTTATATTGTGCTTTGCTCTAACGTTCGGAATGTTAGGTGGAGGTATATTTGGTGACTATGATTCTAGATCGCTTATCGGCTATTACCTATCTGCAACAATAGGTGGCGTATTAGCATTCTTCATGTTAAAAAAATTGATTCATCTCCGTATGCAGTTCGGAAAATAAAGAGAAGAGCGGACAACAGGTTCGCTCTTTTTTGTTTGCCTTATTTTTGTTTGGGCATCCTGATAACAGCAAATGTAAATGAGGGATGACGATGGATGGAATCTTAATCACGATCTATAGAACGGTTCTAGGCTTTGCCTTTTTGTTGTTGCTCATGAGGTTGCTCGGAAAAAAACAACTTGGTGAACTGACTTTTTTTAATTATGCAACAGGTATCGCAATGGGTAATATCATCGGAGACATGGTCGTTCATAAAGAGATAACGGTTTGGGAGAGCTTGGCTTCTCTGACCTTCTGGGCACTGGCCGTGTTTGGCATAGAATTTCTTAATCGCCACTCTCCCCTGCTCACAAAACTAACGAAGAGCCAACCGACGATCGTTATAAAAAAGGGACAGATCATGCAAAAAGAGCTTAAGCGGATGCAGATGTCGATGGATGACCTTTTAATGCTGCTCAGGATCGGTGCTGTATTTGATATTACAGAAGTAGAATATGCGGTCATGGAGCCGAATGGACAACTCAGTGTATTAAAGAAACCACTCAAAGATTCTGTCACAAAAGAAGATTTAAACCTTCCCCCAGAAGCACCTCAATATTTACCAACCATGTTGATCTCGAACGGAGAAAAAATGGATCAGCCATTTAAGGAGTATAACTTGTCAGACGAATGGTTGGATCAGCAATTAAGGAGTGCAGGCTATCAAGATGTTAAAGAAGTCTTTTTTGCACAGCTGCAAGATGATGGCGAAGTATTTTTTGTAAAAAAAGAAAAAAGCAGCTGAGACTCATGTCAGCTGCTTTTCTTACTTATTTCCCTTTTTTTACTTCATGAAGCAGATCTGGGAAGTTGGTGAAAATACCTGTAACACCCCAGTCGATCAGTTTCTGCATCTCTTCTTTTTCGTTTACCGTATACGGATGGATTTCAAGACCGTTCTGCACCGCTTTTTGTACATACTCGCGGTCGATCATATCGCTGTTCGGCCCGATTCCCATCGCATATTCTTTGATGGTTTGCACTTCTCTATCCGTTAACTCAGCAGGAGTTGTATACTCTAAAAGCTGAACAAGTTTCACGGACGGATCGAGCTCATTCATCTTTAAAAGACTTTCAGAGCTGAACGATTGAACCAACAGCTTATCTTTATTAATTCCATATTCATTTACTTCATCAAGAAGCTTTTGTTCCATTCCCGGATAAACTTCAGGTGATTTTGTTTCAATATAATAGTTCGCATTCTTACCAAATGTCTCGAATACTTCTTTCAATGTTGGTACTTGAAGACCTTCATAATCAGCTTGTGCACGTTCTGGATATTTCTCATTAAACCAGCTTCCTGCATCAAGCTGTTTGATCTCTTCCAGTGTATAATCTTTTACTTGCCCTGTTCCATTCGTTGTACGGTCTAGGGTCTCGTCGTGCATAGCGATCAACTCGCCATCTTTTGTCATCTGAAGATCGACTTCAATGTAATCTCCATGCATTTTTTCACCCATCTTATAAGAAGTGATCGTGTGTTCTGGCGCATAACCAGAAGCTCCTCGATGCGCAACATTTAAGATGTCTTTATGTTTTTCTTTTGCATCAACCACTGAACTATCAGCCCCCATCAATGTAAGACTTAGTGCTAAAGCTCCTATACCCGTTTTTAATAATTTCTTCATCCTGTTGCACTCTCCCTTTGTTGTAAGTGAACTACTTTGTCACTGTAACAAGGGAATGTGAACCTGCTTTTGCATTTATGTAAATCACATGTGAAGTTTATGTATACAAAAAAAGCTAGTCCGAAATGTTCGAACCAGCTTTTGTAAGTGCTTATTTTTGTTCTAAGAATTTTTTGATCGCAAACGAGACACCGCTCTCGTCGTTCTCTTTTGTAACAAATGCGGCCATCTCTTTTACCTCATCCACTGCATTTCCCATCGCTACAGGAAAACCAGCCACTTCTAACATGGAAATATCGTTGTAGTTATCACCAATTGCCATCGTATCTTGTAAAGAGATTCCTTTCAGTTCAGCATATCGCTGAACCGCTACCCCTTTTTGTGCTTCACTGTTCGTGATCTCTAAGTTGTTATCAGCAGAAGCACTGACCGCTAGAGATTCAACACCTTTTAAATGTTGAAAGGCACGTTTGAGCTTTTCAGTATCACTAGAAAAAGCAAGAAATTTATAAACTTCGATTCCTTTCTCACTTAGAAGTTTGTCAAAATCGCCTACAACGCTTACTAATCCTAGGCGAAAACGACGAAGAGCCGCTTTTTGTACATCGTCATCTGTTGCTTCTGGATTGGAAGTTAATACGATATCTTTCATTACTTCGTATGCTTTTTCACGATTGTCTGTAAACGTTCCTTTGCTCGTGTAGAGCTCATAATAAATATCTTCTTCGTCCAGTATTTTTTTAATATCTTCGTATTGCTGAAACGTTAAAGGTGTTGAAGAAAGAATCTCCCATCCTTCTGATCTTATCTCTGCACCATTCACGCAAATAAGCGGAAGATGAAGGTCAGCATCTTCTAGCGTATGTTTGGCTTCATCATAAGATCGACCTGTAGCGATGACAACATGATGGCCATCGTTTACAGCATCTTTGATGGTCTCACTATTTTCTTTTGTGACTTTTAACTGTCGATTAACTAAAGTCCCATCCATATCAATTGCGATTAATTTCATCTAAATCATCCTTTATTGCTTAGTCCATTAGTAAGTGTACCCATAATTGAAAGCTTGTTAATCATTATTTGAAGCTTATCAGGTAACAAAAAAAAGAGCTATAGATAGCTCTCCGATTTTACAAATTATTAATCTTTATAGATAAAAGATTGAACAACGTCAGTTACAGCATGAAAAATCTCAACGGCTTGAAAAGAGAGTACAGATAAAGCTGAAACGGAAAACAAACCAATTAGTACAAAACGAACTAAATGAGGCATCTTGTATCTCCTCCTTTTAATTGTGATTATACGCCCACCTTTTCAACAAATCAATTCATAAGGTGTATTATTTACAAAGTAAATTATGACAATATCCTACAGAAGCGTATAACCATACAAAACAAAGATAGAAGATAGCACCACTACAATCACATTTAAGTTCAACCAAGCTGCGATGAATGCTGCTGCTGCACCAATTCCCCCATATAGATAATTTTCCGGATTAATGGTTAACACACCCGGAAAGATGAGTGCTCCTAATATAGCAAAAGGAACGTTCTTCAAGATCCCTTGTATCCTTGGATGGAGATGATTCGTATGAAAGAGAACGAGCGGCAACATCCTAGGAATATAGGTTACGATTCCCATCCCAACAATGACCCATATTAAATGATCACTCATCTCTCTCATCCCCCCTCATAAAAAACTCGATCGTAACTGCCGCGATTAAAGTGGATAGAATGATTCCCCAGCCGCCTTTTAAGGTTGGGACCAAAGAGAATATTGAATTTAATACTCCTGCACTTGTGGCAAGAGCGATTACCTTCTTGCTTTTTTTTGCAGCAGGGACGAGCAGTGCAATAAACATCGCATATAGCGCGATTCCCATACTATCTTGAAGTGATTGCGGAAGTCCTGCTCCCATCAGATAACCCACGCCTGAAAAGATCACCCAGCAGCTGTATGCAACAACTCCTAAACCAAGCAAGTAGCTTCCCGTGATCTTTTTTTCGGGTGAGGTCGCAGCCACAGAAAAAGTCTCATCCGTAATGAAAAAAGCGTAGATCGCTCGTAACCACTTAGGATCATCTTCTGCACGTTCTTTGAGAGAAGCACTCATGAGAAGATGCCTAATGTTCATGATAAAAGTAGTCAGAATCAATTCTGCGGCACCACTCATTGCCACAATCATCGATAAGGCGATATATTGTGAGGCACCTGCAAACACGATAACACTCATCCCAATCGCTTCAAAAAGACTTAACTCTGCCGCTTTAGCTAGCAGACCAAATGTAAATGCAACAGGCATATAGCCAATCGCGATCGGCAGTCCAGCTTGAACACCTTTCTTCCAGTCTGCAGGAGTTTCTTCTCTATGTAAGGCAGGGCTTGGCATCATCTCTTTTTCATCTCCGTTTTTGTAAGATGTGATGTTGATTAAATGGTAAGGGGTCTGTCCCCGGGACAGACCCCTTATCATTACTTCTGTCCTGTGATCGTGCGCAGAATAAGGTCTACACTATCAGAAGCTTTAAATGTGTCCATGTTTTTCTTCATCTGGTCTTGATCTGCTTTCAGATCTTTTAGAGAAGTAATCAACGTTACTTTTGTTAGTTCTTCTTCATATAGAACGTGGCAATAACCTTGTTTTTCAAAGGATTGCGCATTAAGGATCTGATCCCCCCTGCTCGCGGCTCTTGAAAGCGGGATAAGCAGCATCGGAATCTTAAGCGTCAGCCACTCAAAGATACTATTCGATCCAGCACGAGAAATGACAAAGTCCGTTGCTGCAACCACATCTGGAAGTTCACTTTGAATATACTCGAACTGTCTGTAGCCTTCTGTATTTATTAAACTTTCGTCTAAATTGCCTTTTCCACAGATGTGAACGATCTGATAAGAACGTAACAATTCAGGCAGTGCTTCACGAAGCGCTTCATTGATTTTACGCGCACCTAAGCTACCGCCCATGATCGTGAGTACCGGTAGATGGCTTCGAAAACCTAAGAAGGACAAACCCTTTTCTCTTGTCCCCTGAAGCAGTTCATCTCGAATCGGTGAACCCGTTACGATCGCTTGCCCTGCAGCAAAATGTTTCTTCGCTTCATCAAACGTAACAAAGATTTTAGAAGCAAATTTAGATGAAATCTTATTAGCCAAACCTGGCGTAATATCTGATTCATGGATGTAAACAGGAATCTTACGCATCCATGCAGCGATAACCACAGGTACAGCCACGAAACCTCCTTTTGAGAAAACAGCATCTGGCTTTATTTTCCCGAGCTTAAAATAAGCTTGTGCAACACCAGCTGCCACTTTAAAAGGATCTTTTATATTTTTCAAGTCAAAATAACGACGAAGTTTCCCACTCGAAATTCCATGATAAGGGACGTTCGTTCCATCTTGTATCAAACTTTTTTCTATACCATCAACAGAACCGATGTAATTCAAGTCCCATCCCATCTTCTCCAATTTAGGTATTAACGCCAGATGCGGTGTTACGTGTCCAGCTGAACCACCGCCAGTTAAAACTAACTTCTTCAAACAGCATTCCTCACTTCTTTTATATCCGTTATAAGTGCTAAAAACGAATGTTATCTTATCGCCATTTTAATATATGTAGCCCGAAAAAGAAAATGGCATGTGAGTGATAATTGTTTGTTAATTCTGATTGATTTTCACGTTTCATAAGGTTTTGAGTGAAAGTTTTAGAAATTTTGGTCGCTGTGATTCCTTTTGTAGCCTAAATAAACGTCTTTAGGTCATCGAAAGAAGTTCCCACTGATACCAATGGGGGTATAAGCACACCTAATGCTAGAAATTCAGCCATTAATCCTAGAAATTTTGGACTTTTTCCAGCGAGTTTTAGCAATAATCCGGCGAGTTTTGATCATATATCGGCGAGATGACATAACTCGACAGATTCTAAGTGCCATATACCCTCAACCCCAACAAAAAAACGGCCGATAAGACCGTTTTTTAACATCATCATTACTCATACAGAACTTTTCTCTTTTTTACGAGCTGGTGGTACATGAATCGCTTTTCCGCTCGTGCTCTCGATCGCTTCAAGCCATGCTTCGTTCAAAGCTGGATGCGCGTAAACGGGGTAGGACAAGTCTTCTTCGCGTGCAACCATCTCAAGTGCAAATGTCCCTGCTTGAATCATCTCAACAGCGCCTGCTCCCATCATGTGAATGCCAAGCACCACATCACTCTTTGAGTTCATCACCATCTTAGACAGACCTTCTTTTTGGCCAAGAATAGAAGCAAACCCATTGCCACTCATGGAAAACTGTCCCGTCTTTACTTCGTAGCCTTCAGCTAAAGCTTGTTCTTCAGTCAAGCCTACAGAAGCAATAGGTGGATTGGTATGAATGACATACGGAACAAGACTTAGATTGAACGCGGACTGCATTCCTGCCATATGTTCAGCAGCCGTCTTTCCTTGCTTGATCGCTTTTGAAGCTAACTTCATCCCGATCGTACAGTCACCCGCTGCATAAATGTTAGAAACAGAACTTTGGCTATGTTCATTTACAATAATAAAACCACTCTCATCTCGTTCTAACGAAATGACATCAAGACCAAGTCCATCTACATTCGGTAAATACCCAGCTGCATACAGTACGTGGGAAACTTCAACAGATACTTTTTCAGAACCATCTTTGTTCAGCGTAACGGTGATGGTATCATCCGTTTCCTCAGCGCTATCCCATGTATGATTCTTGAAAACTCTTATCTTATTTTTCTTTAAAACACGCTGTAATTCTTTTTCAATACTAGCGTCTAAACCAAAGCCTTCAGCCGGAACGACTATATTCACTTCACTACCGAGCTGTCTGAATGCCATTGCTGCCTCTAGAGCGAAATAGTCTTCACCATAGATTAACAAAGATTTCGGAACCTCGTTCAACTCCCACAACGTATGTGGTGTCATCACTCGCTTTGATAGAGTTGCCTGTTTCGGCAATAATGGTGAACTTCCTGTAGCGATAAGAGCGTGCTCAAATTCGTACATCTCAAAATGATGGCCAGAGTCGATCCCTATTCTCTCACTGGACATGAAAGAGGCTGTACCCTTTAGATGCTCAATCTTATTCGCTTTTATCAGGGCTTCTACTCCCTTTTGCAGTCCATCTACAACCGAAGAATAGTAGTTTGTGAACGTGTCATACTCAAAACTCGCCCCTGAAACCGAGATCCCCATGTTCTTAAAATGAGAAAGGCTGGCAAAGTTAGCCGCAGACTGCGTTAGACTCTTTGAAGGAATACACCCTTTATGAAGGCAAACGCCGCCCAGCTTTTCTTTTTCGATCAGCGTAACTTCTATTCCAAGCTGAGCGGCACGGATTGCAGCATGATATCCTCCTGGTCCGCCTCCGATAATAACGAGTTGTCGTTTTGTTGCAAAATCACCTACAACCATCTATATCAGCTCCAGTGTCATGAAGTAAGGTTTCTCGATGAGTTCTTTTACCCGGTTCGTAAACATGACAGCCGTTGCACCATCTGCAACGCGGTGGTCAAACGACATCGATACGTTCATCATAGAACGAATCACGATCTCATCTCCAAGCACAACAGGCGTTTTCTTTGTTTTATGAAAAGCCATAAGCGCAACTTCAGGATGATTGATGATCGGAGTGGCCGCGATCGAGCCGAGCGGACCAACATTTGAAATGGTAAACGTACTTCCAGTTAAGTCAGGACCTTTCAGTTTGTTCGTCTTAGCACGTGTGATCTTGTCTTTCATGTCAACCGCGATGTCTCGTATTGTTCTCTGTTCGACATTTTGGATTACCGGTACGATCAAGCCTTCATCCGAGTCTGTGGCGATTCCGATATTCACGTTCTTCTCGAGGCGAATGACTTCTTTTTCTTCATCCAACTTCGCGTTGAAGATCGGAAAATCTTTCAGTGCGATCTGAATCGCTTTTACAAAAAACGCTGCAACGGACACGTTCATGCCGCGTTTATTTTCAGGATCCATGGCTTTCAGCTGTTTCTTCAGATCCATAACAGCTGTCACATCGATCTCTTCAAAATGGGTAACGTGCGGAATCGTCGCAAGAGATTGAACCATTTTCTTCGCGATCTGCTTTCTGCGTCCTTTAAAAGGAATCTCTTCGGATTCACTTGTTGAATACACTTGAGTCGAAGTAGTCGCTTTTTCTTGCACAGAACGATCTGAAGTTACCTCTGTAACTGATTCTGATGGCTGTTCAATAAAGTTATAAACGTCTTGATCTGTCACTCGTCCCCCTGGGCCTGTGCCTAAGATCTGTTCAATATCTACACCGTTGTCACGGGCAATTTTTCTCGTGTAAGGAGCAGCTAAGACACGTTTGTTCAATGTTGCGATGCCGCCCGATGAGGCAGTGTGACTTGGTGCTTTAACGATTTTTTCAACGACAGGCTGATCTTTATTTTCTGGAGCTTCTTCTCCTTTTTGAGCAGACGGCGCAGATGCAGCATCAATCGTTAAGATAACAGATCCGACAGTTACGACATCCCCCTCTTTTACCTTGATGTCTTTAATCGTTCCGGCTGCTGGGGAAGGAAGTTCGGCCGTTACTTTGTCCGTTTGAACCTCTACTAATGGTTGATCGACTTTAACAGAGTCACCAGCTTTTACAAAAAAGTGTATGACTTCTCCTTCGTGCATTCCTTCACCGATATCATGTAATTTAACTTCTACCACTCACACTCACCTCCTAGAATTGCGTTACTTTCTCGATTGCTTGAACAACACGGTCTGCGCTTGGCAAGTAATGATCTTCTAGAGCAAACATTGGAACCGGAGTATCAAAACCTGTTACGCGTTCGATCGGAGCTTTCATATAAAGGAAAGATGTATCATTGATCAACGACATAATCGTTTCTCCAAGACCACCTGTTCCCGGTGCTTCGTGAACAATGACGGCACGACCCGTTTTTTGTACACTTTCAGCGATCATTTCCTTATCTAGTGGATATAGAGTACGAAGGTCGATCACATCACACTTGATCCCTTTTTCTTCTGCAGTCTTTGCAGCTTTCATAACCACTTCGATCATCGCGCCATAAGCAAAAATCGTTACGTCGCTTCCTTCTTGAAGTCGAGCGGCTTTACCTAGTGGAACATTGTACTTTCCTTCAGGTACATCCATCTTTGTACTTCTATAACAGCGCATCGGCTCTAGGAATAAAACCGGATCAGGATCTTCAATCGCTGAAACAAGCATTCCCTTTGCGTCATACGGATTAGATGGAACGACAACTTTCATTCCTGGCATCCCTGTAAATAATGCCTCAACAGAATCAGAATGGATCTCAGGTGCTCGCACGCCTGCTCCAAACGGGGCACGAATGACCATCGGTACTGTAAAATGTCCTAGTGTTCTCGCACGTATTCGAGAAGCATGAGTCATGATTTGATTGAAGGCGGGATAGATGAATCCAAGGAATTGCATCTCTGCGATCGGTTTGAAGCCGTTCATCGCAAGTCCGATCGACGTTCCGATGATGCCAGACTCTGCAAGTGGTGTATCAATTACTCGGTTCTCTCCGAACTCAGTAACAAGCCCATCTGTTGCACGGAACACTCCACCATTCTGCCCGACATCTTCACCAAGAACGATTACGTTTTCGTGCTCTTTCATCATCACTCTCATACCGTCTGTTACAGCTTGAACCATCGTTAGTTTTTTCGTATCTACTAGCGTTGTCATTAGCGATCACCTCTTGAATGAGCGTATGCTTCTTTTTGGCTTTCAATCGGCCACGGATTTTCTGCAAACACATGATCGAACATGTCGTTATAATGCGGCGCTTGTATTTCTTCCATCTCTTTAACTGCTGCTTCGATCTCAAGCGTTAGTGATTCTTGAAGGTCAGCTGCCCATTTTTCATCCCACATGTTTTCGTTCTTCATGAATCGCTCAAGTCTAAGAATTGGATCTGTCGTTTCACGACGATTCACAGATTCTTCTTGGTTTCTATATTTCGAAGGATCATCTGCTGTTGTATGAGCTCCATAACGCCACGTTACTGCTTCAATCAACGTTGGTCCTTCCCCTTTTCTTGCACGCTCGACTGCTGTACGTGTGTGGAAATAGACGGCAAATACATCATTACCATCTAATCGAACGCCTTCCATTTCATACGCTACTGCTTTTTGAGCGATCGTTTTACTTTTCATCTGTTTTTCAATCGGTACAGAAATCGCGAATCCGTTATTTTGATTAAAGAAAACAACAGGAGCATTAAACACGCTCGCGAAGTTTAATCCTTCGTGAAAATCACCTTCTGATGTTGCCCCGTCTCCAAAGTAAACGATCGAAGCACGATCTGTGCCTTTTAACTTTTCAGCCCAAGCTGCCCCAGTCGCATGAAGAAGTTGTGATGCGATCGGAACGGCTGGAGGAAAGATGTTCTTCCCTTCTGGAGGGATACATCCTTCTTGGCGACCTTTCCAATAAAGAAAAAGTGTTTTTAGCGAATGCCCAAATGTCATCGTTGCCGCATGATCACGATAGGTCGGGAACATCCAATCGCCTTCACCCATCGCCATTGCGCTTCCGATTTGTGACGCTTCTTGCCCTTCAAAAGGGACGTACGTACCGATCCGTCCTTGACGCTGAAGGTTTACCCCTTTACGATCAAAAAGTCTAGAACGAAGCATCTTCGTGTAAAGCTCTTTCGTTAATTCCTCTGTGATCTCACCGCGGTATGTTTCGTCTTTCCACTCACCGTTCTCGTTAATGATCTGCATCTTTGGAAATAACTTTTCCATGGATAGAATCCCTCCTTAGTTTCGAACTTGCCATTTTGGTCTTCGGTTGTGAGCGAAAAAGCTGTTTCGTTTCGAACGAGCTGCAAGTTTTTCCTCGCAGAAAAGATTTGCTGCTTCCATCGTAGATATCTGGTTCTTCGTGCTCTCACTATAGATCTGCATCAGGCTGTCATAGATCGCTCTTGTTTTTGTTAATACACGAGCTTTGTTCGGTCCGTAAAGCTCATCAGCTACTTGGATGAGCCCGCCAGCGTTTACAATATAATCAGGGCCGTATAGAATTCCTTTTTGTTGCAGATAAAGCCCATGTTTATCTTCTAAAAGCTGATTGTTGGCACTTCCTACTATCGCTTTTACTTTCAATTGTTCGATCGTCTCGTCGTGAATGATTCCTCCTAGTGCACAAGGTATGAAGATGTCAGCATCCACCCCGTAGATGTCACTTCCTTCCACAACTTCCACATTTCCAGGTAGCAATTCTGCTCGTTCTTGAATCATCTTTAACGCTTTTTCGTTAATATCCGTAACATAGATCTGTGCACCGGCAGCGAGCAGTTGCTCTGCGACCTTAAAACCTACTTTTCCTAACCCTTGTATCGAGTAGGACTTCCCTGCTAGATCATCTGTCCCTTCAAGCGTTTGAATGGTAGCTTGAAGGCCGTATATAACTCCTTGTGCAGTTGGAACAGAAGAATCGCCGCTACCGCCATATTCCTCAGGTACACCGACGATACAATTCGTTTCCTTTAACGCGTGCACAAAATCATCAGGCGTCGTACCCATATCCGTTCCTGTATAAAAGCGACCGTTTAAAGAATCTACAAACTGTCCGAACGCTCGAAACAACTCTGGTGTACGATCCGTCGTGGGGTCTCCGATAATGACCGATTTACCCCCACCGAAGTCAACATCGGCACCTGCACATTTGTATGTCATACCTTTTGACAGTCTCAGAACGTCTTCAAGTGCTTCATCAACCGATCCATACGGTCTCATTCTGCATCCGCCGAGTGCTGGGCCTAATGTTGTGTTATGTATAGCGATAATCGCCTTGAGACCTGTTGATGGATCGTTACAAAAAACAACTTGCTCATGCTGTGATATTTTTTCAAACATGTGTAAATCCCCCTAGTATGTCTCTTGTTACTCTATTTCTTCTTCACTTTGCTGCTTTAAAGTGTAAGCGCTTTCATAATTAGGTAAAAAAATTTAAATCTTCATTTCTTTAATTTTTTGCGAGATTGCTTCTCTTGGCAGGATATACTGTGTAACTTCTCCTTCACCTGCAATTGCTTTCCCGTTATAGACGGTCACATCACATATGACTGCTTTCCCTTTTACTTCTCTTAAGGTTGCCGTTACAGTAAGCTCAGCGCCTTCTGGTGTCGGAGCCATATGTTTGGCTGCAACTCCACCGCCGATTCCTTCTTCATGCTCTTCAAGATATGGCAATATGATCTGTCTCGCTGCCCATTCCATATGATAGACCATGCTAACCGTTGAATAGGCTGGATGGACAAGCTTTCCTTCAAATTGAGCAAACATATCGGGTGTAACGGTAGCTTTGATGGTCGCACTATGGCCGACCTTCATGCCTGATTTCATGCACACACCTCATATCTTTCATCTAATTTATATAACGTTTTCTTAACGTAATCATAACATTTTGTGTGATATCTGGTCAATGAATCCCCAGAATTGTTTGATTTGTGGGAAATATGAAAAATGTGTAAAAATAGGATTGGAGGTGTTCACACTGATGGATACATGTTTATTTTGTAACCCAATGAGTTTTCCTAACCAAAAAATAGTGTTAGAGAATGAAAGTTGTTACTTTCTGCAAAGTCCGAGTGCTCAGGACATTTTAGAAGGTGCAGGATTGATCATTCCTAAAGCTCATAAAGAAACTGTTTTTGATTTAAGTCAAAAAGAGTGGAGCGATACATATGAGTTGATGCAAAAAGCAAAAAGTTTGCTAGACTCGGAGTTTACACCTGATGGCTACACGACGGGATGGAACGTAAATCAAGTAGGTGGACAGAGCATTCCACACGCTCATTTTCATATCATTCCTCGCTTTAATGACGAGCCTTATGCAGGCAGAGGCATTCGTTCGTGGATCAAGTCTGAGGATAACCGCAGACCTAACAGGGTAAGTAAGGTTTAATTTAAAGGCCATCTACAAAAAAAGCAGATACAGCACATGCTGGATCTGCTTTATCCTTATCATTTCCGCAACTGCTTCAATACTTCGTCAACTGTCGCATGATCTTCAGGAGTGTCATCCACATGTTTCCATAAAACATCTTCATCCTGATCGAACAGCCATGAACTTCCTTGAATGTTCACATCTTGATTTTTCACTGCGCTTAAAAAATGCTTTCTTTCCTTCTTATCTTTAGGCACAATGTCGCTGATCTTAACTTCACCTTTTAAGAGATCCGCACCTACAGATAACATGCTTTTCACAGTCGTCATATGATGGTTCCCCATCTCCTCGTATAGGTCTAGCTTCGGATCACCATAGATTTCAAACGGAAATGGACCATGTACGTTCATAAATTCTCTAATCTGCTCACGATTTGCTGGAGCTACGACAACAACTTTAACATCTAAACGTTCAAACTCCTCAAATGACTTACGCAACTGCGCAAGGAACTCTTGATAATATGGTCAGCCAAGATGTCTGACTAACACGACGAATGTTTTGTCTTCACCGAACAACTCATCTAACTTTATAGATTTTGAACTTTCAATGGATAGCACTTCCTGATCTAGCTTCATCGTGATCGCCTCCTCGTATTATACGTTCGGATATTCCTGAGAAAGAGGGTGAAGCATGATTTCATCAACCACCATGTGTTTTGGTGCGCTTGCCATATATGCTACAGCTTCTGCGATATCTTCTACTTTTAGCCAGTCTTCTTTAAAATCAAGACCTTGTTCAGAATCAGCAAAGTACGTATCGATCGCTCCAGGATTAACTGTACCTACACGAACGCCAAATTCTCTAAGTTCTTGTGCAAGAGAACCAGAAAATCCTTGAACCGCATACTTTGAAGCTGTATAAACAGAGCCGTTAGCAATCGTTCTGCGCCCTACATCTGATGAGATCGTGATAATCGTTCCCTCTTTTCGCTCTTTCATATGTGGAACAACCGCTGTACTACATAAGAATACACCTTGTACGTTGACTTCAAACATTTTTTGAAAGTCTACTAATGAATGCTCTTCAGCCAATTTAAACTGACCGATACCCGCATTGTTTACTAGAATATCAATGTTTCCAAACGCTTCAAACGTTTGTTTAAACAGATCTGCTACGTCCGCTTCATTCGTCACATCTGCTTTTATGGCAAGAACAGCGAATCCTTTAGCTTTTAACTCTTCTCCCGTTTTGAAGATACCATCAGACGAGCCAACGATCGCTAATTTTGCTCCTAATGTTCCTAGCTTTTCTGCTATAGCTTTACCGCACCCGCGAGTTGCTCCTGTCACTACTGCTGTTTTATCTTTTAGCATTTATAAAACTTCCCTTCACTTCTGTATTTCACAAATTCTATTATTAACACAAAAAAGGCGCTAAACCAATTCTGGTAAGCGCCTTTCTTTCTAAAAAAGTCCAAGCATGTTAATAAATACGATAATGATTACGACAGGAACGACGTAACGGATCAGCATAAGCCATAGCGCAAAGCCTTTTACCGAAACAGAAGAACCTGCTCTAAACTCTTGAAGAAGCATCTCTCTAGGATAACGATAGCCTACAAACAACGCGATGAATAACGCACCCAAAGGAAGCAGGATGTTACTTACTAAGTAGTCGAGCTGATCAAAGATAATCTTGTCAAACAACGTGAAATCTGACCATACGCCATAAGACAAAGTAGAAGGTACTCCGAATGCAAAGATAAGAATACCGATGATCCATGACCATTTAGCACGGTTCTCTAGTTCACCCTTCGTGATGGAAGCGACGATGATCTCTAACATCGAGAAAGCTGATGTAAGGGTCGCAAACAAGAACAGCGCTAAAAACACGATAAAGAATAACTGTCCAAAAACGATTTGATCAAACACAGCAGGAAGTACAACGAACAACAATCCAGGTCCTTCTGTTGGTTCTAGACCTAAAGAAAATACACCTGGGAAGATGGCTAATCCTGCTAATAAGGAAATCAGTACGTTCAGTAATACGATCGTAGTTGCTGATTTTGTAAGACTTTCTTTTTTACTCAAATAAGAGCTGTACGTTACCATTACAGAGATACCAACACTCAACGAGAAGAAAGACTGACCTAATGCAAATAGGATATCGTCTCCACCGATCTTAGAAAAGTCAGGAAACAAGAAGAACTTTACGCCTTCCATCGCGTTATCAAGTGTAAGTGAACGAATGATCAATACAGCAAACAAAACAAAAAGAGCTGGCATCATAATTTGGTTTGCTTTTTCAATTCCATTCTTAATACCGCGACTTACAACAAAAATCGTGATCATCATAAAGATGAACTGAGAGATCAAAACCGGCCATGTACTAGAGATCGACTGGCCAAACATCTGACTGAAGTCATGGTTAAAGAAATCCCCGGAAAAACTTTTTCCTAGGTAGAGAACAATCCATCCTCCGATTACACTGTAAAATGATAATAAGATAAATGCTGTCGCTACACCCATTCTACCTAGCCATGGCCACGCAGAACCTGGCGCTATCTTTCGATAAGCGGAAACCGCCTCTTTTTGTGCACCTCGACCGATAACAAACTCAGCCATCAATAGTGGAAAACCGATTAGAAACGTAAACAATAAAAAGAGGATAAAAAAGGCTCCTCCGCCACTAGTACCAGCGACATAAGGGAATTTCCAAATGGCACCGAGTCCGATTGCTGATCCTGCTGCAGCTAGAATAAAGGCTAACTTTGACGTCCACTGGTCTTGCTGATTCATAATTACATACGACCTCCTGTTACTGTTACAACTAAATTATATTAAACGGTTGTTTAACATACTTACTGCTTCTCTTGCTTCTTTCATCATGGTCTCTAGCAGATTTTTTACGCTCGGTACATCTGAAATCAAACCAGCGATCTGTCCGCTATTGATAAAACCGTTTTCCAAGTCCCCTTTTACAGCTCCTAAAATATGATGATCTTCTGAGGTGTGTCTTAAAAACGCTTCAGATGAGACGCCATTTTTTTCAAGTTGAATCAACTTTTGAGCATAAGGTGTATCGTAAATTCTTCTGATCTTTCCTGATGAGCGGCCAACGATTAACGTTTTTGTATCATCTGCCTCTACTAAGGAAGTTTTGTATCTCTCATGAAAAGGGGCTTCCTTTGTTGCGATGAATCGAGTTCCCATTTGAACCCCTTGTGCACCTAGTGCAAAGGCTGCTGCCATACCGCTACCATCAGCAATACCTCCAGCGGCAATGACCGGGATCTGTACGCTTTTGGATACCTGGGGCAACAGAACCATGGTCGTTGTTTCGTAGGGTGAGTTAAGTCCCGCAGCTTCATAGCCCTCAGCTACTAACAGATCTGCACCTGCTGCTTCTGCCTTTTTTGCATGATAGACAGAAGCCACTACACAAATAACCTTTAAGCCGTGTTCCTTTAGTTTTGGTATGTATGGAGCTGGATTGCCTGCAGATAAGGAAACAACTTCCACTTTATACTTGATCAGAAGTCGAAGAATCTCTTTTACATTTGATGCAACGGTTAAAGGTACATTAACAGCAAATGGCTTGTCTGTCATCCCCTTTGTTGCAATTATTAAATTTTCTACCTCTTCAGGTGACATCGTACCAACACCGATCGTACCTAATCCACCTGCATTCGATATCGCCGAAGCTAATTCTGCATTACTAACATTTCCCATCCCGCCTTGAAGGATCGGATACTGAATGTTTAACATTTCACAGATGAGATTCAATTTCTCCACTTCCTATTCTAACCTTTGTTATACTGAACCTATAACCTGTTTCAAGGGAGGCTCATTATGAAATACACGTTCAATGGCAAAACACCAGATGTTCATGAAAGCGCTTTTATAGCACCTGGGGTTCACTTAATTGGTGATGTAACAATAGATGAAGGAGCAAGTGTCTGGTTTAACTCCGTTCTTCGGGGTGATGAAGGGCCAATCTCTATCGGTAAAAAGACAAACGTTCAAGACAACTGCACCCTTCATTTGTATGAAGGATACCCGCTGATCTTAGAAGATGAGGTATCAATCGGGCACAACGTCATCCTGCACGGATGTACGGTAAAAAAAGGTGCACTCGTTGGCATGGGTTCTACCATATTAGATGGTGTAGAAATTGGTGAACAAGCCTTCATCGGCGCAAATACACTAATTCCTCCCGGCAAAAAAATACCGCCGCGTGTTATGGTCATGGGTTCACCCGGTAAGATCATACGCGAACTGAACGACGATGATCTAAAGCTGATTCAGCTTACGATTGACACATATTATGAAAAAGGGAAACAGTTCCGTGATGAATTAAAAGAATAGTAGAAAAGCACTTTCGTACAATAGCTTGCGAAAGTGCTTTTTAATTTTTAGATTTTCAGATTTGTTTTATCACCGGTTCTCTTGAATAAGAGGATGATCAAGAGCATCAAACTCTGAATCTTTCTTTAGATCGTTTCCATAAGAATAGATGCTTTCAAAGAAACGACTTGCAGGTCCTGCTAGTGCACGATAATAATCACTAAAGAGCGAAGCTGCATGATCACCTAGCCATTCTGCATGAAGAAGCTCCTTCGGAAGACCTGGATCGATGAACAGAAACTTACGGTATTCATGAACAAGCTTTGTACGCTCTACAAAGCACTCTCCGTCAGTCATCTCGCCTTTTTCAATCTTATTCTTATCGATCACATACTTTTGAGAATACGTTACGATAAACTGATTGTATTTTTCGTTGATATCATTCAGATCCCAACACTCAGAAACGAGCTTTTCATTCTCATTTGGCCCATTGTATACGGCTGTAAAAGAATGAACATAGTCTTTGATCTCGTATTTATCGATCATCGATTGAATCTGATCAGAGTATGCGTGCGGGGAGATCCAAAAGCTGTTTGCCAGCAGACCGAACCCACTCCATACCAGTTCTTTTCGAAGCTCATCTCGAATGCTTCTTTTGTCTTCAGGAATCGTATAAGTGAACATCATCCATTCGCCGTTCCACGGTTCTTGTTGTGCATTAAATATTCTCTTTGCGGCTTCATCCATACGCTTCTTTCCGCGTTCGGTCAAGAAATAATAACTTTTATTCCCTTGTTTTCTTGCTGCGATCCAGCCTTGCTTATTCATTCTGGAAATCGCTGCTCTTACGGCCTGTTCGTTGTGACCAAACTCTTCTAACAATCGAATCAAGCTGCCGATCCATATTTCACTGCCATAATGCCGGATATAGTCTCCGTATAAAGTAAATATCATCGAGCGTGTGTTTAAACTATTCTGCATGTTCATACCCTCATTTGTACCTGTTATTGTCTGTACAATCGTATCATAAAGAAAAATTCGCTGGCGTCAAGTTTTCTTTATGATAGAGACAGAAACAAGTTACTCTCCCTTAAATACAGGGGGTCTTTTTTCTCCGAATGCAACAAGTGCTTCCATTCGATCTTTTGTAGGAATCGTCACTTCATACGCTTTCGCTTCAATCGCAAGTCCTGTTTGAAGATCCACTTCCGTTCCATGCTTAATCGCATACTTGGCTTGCTGAACAGCTACTGGTCCGTTCTTCATGATAAGTCCAGCATAGTTTTCACAAACAGCCATCAATTCTTCTCTCGATGTCACTTGGTTTAAGATGCCATACGAAAAAGCTTCTTCAGCCATCATCTTTTTTGCTGTTAAAATAAGTTCCATCGCTTTCGCTTGACCGATCAGTCTAGGAAGACGCTGAGTTCCTCCTGCACCTGGGATGATCGCCCAACTAAGTTCTGTCAGACCCATCGACGCTTCTCTTACAGAAACCCGAAGATCACAAGCTAGAGCCAACTCGAAGCCTCCTCCGAAAGCATGACCATTGATCGCACAGATCGTAGGCTGCGGCAACGCTTCAACAGCAGAGAACACATCGCGGATCTTGCGCACATTTCTTCTTACTTCTGGTTCACTAAGCGTACGACGCTCTTTTAGATCAGCTCCAGCACTGAACGCTTTTTCCCCTGCTCCTGTAAAGATCACAACACGAACGTCATTGTTGTGATGAATGTCTTCTACTACTTCTTCAAGCTCTTTTAACGTTGAAAAATTAAAACAGTTCAAAACTTCGGGACGGTTTAAGGTTACATAAGCAACATAATCTTTTACTTCGTATAAAATAGCACTCACTTTAGATGACCCTCCTATTCATTGATCGCTTCAACGATGGAAGCAATACCTTGACCAACACCGATACACATTGTTGCTAGACCGTAGCGCGATCCTTGCTTTTTCATTTCATGAATAAGCGTTGTTAAAATACGCGCGCCACTTGCTCCGAGCGGATGGCCGAACGCTATCGCACCGCCGTTTACGTTGACTTTGCCAGAATCTAGTCCCAGCTCTCTCATACAGGCAATTGATTGTGAGGCAAAAGCTTCATTCAACTCCACCAAATCTAGATCTGCTATAGAGAGACCTGCCCGCTTCAGTGCTTTTTTGGAAGCTTCGATCGGGCCTACACCCATTATAGCGGGTTCAAGACCTGCCACACCGGATGATACATATCGAGCCAAAGGTTTTAATCCTAACTGATCCGCTTTTTCACGGCTCATCAAAAGTAAAGCAGAAGCGCCATCGTTGACCCCTGACGCATTTCCCGCTGTGACGCTTCCGTTTTTAAACAGCGGTTTAAGTGTACCAAGCTTTTCAAGAGACGTTTCAGGACGAGGGTGTTCATCTTCTGTAACCCACGTTTCGTTTCCTTTTCGGTCTACTATTCTTACAGGAACAATCTCCTCTTTAAATCGGTTCTTGAGGATAGCTTCTTTTGCTTTCTGCTGAGAATCAAAAGCGAACTGATCTTGTTCTTCTCTTGTAATTCCATATTTTTTTGCTACGTTCTCTGCGGTTTCCGGCATAGAATCTGTACCGAATTTTTCATGCAGAAGCGGATTAATAAAGCGCCATCCGATCGTCGTATCAAACATTTTCATATCCCCACGAGGGTAGTCGACTTCAGGCTTCCCCATCACGAGCGGTGCGCGTGTCATGCTCTCCGTTCCACCCGCGATGAAGATATCTCCTTCACCTGCCAAGATTGCTCTTGCGCCGTAGATGACCGCATCCATACCAGATCCGCATAAACGGTTGATCGTCGTTCCACCTACTTCAACAGGAAGTCCAGCGAGTAAAGCAGACATTCTTGCCACGTTACGATTATCTTCTCCTGCTCCGTTTGCGTTTCCGAATATCACTTCTTCGATCTCGTGAACGGGAAGTTTAGGGTTTCTTTCAACAAGCGCTTTGATCACCACTGCACCAAGATCATCCGGACGAACCGTTTTTAGTCCACCTTTATATCGTCCTATAGGCGTACGAACAGCATCAACGATGACGACCTCTCTCATCACTTTTTCACCCCGTTATCTTCCGTGGTATAGTCGTATACCCCTTTACCTGACTTTCGGCCAAGTCTTCCCGCTTTTACATACTTCACCAAAAGTGGTGCCGGACGATACTTTTCACCTAACGTTTTATGAAGGTAGTTCAAATTGTTCAATCTTGTATCAAGACCTACTAAATCGCCAAGTTCAAAAGGTCCCATCGGAAAGTTCAAACCAAGTTTAATCGCTTTGTCGATGTCTTCTGGCGTTCCTACGCCTTCTTGCAGCATATAGAATGCTTCATTTCCAATCATGGCTGAAATCCGGCTTGTAACGAATCCTGGGAACTCGTTAACGGTTACGGTTTCTTTCCCCATCTTCACAGCTGCTTCCTTGGCGAGTTCAACCGTTTCATCATTTGTCTCATGACCGCGAACGATCTCAACAAGCGGCATCCTATGGACCGGGTTAAAGAAATGCATCGCGATTACTTTTTCCGGACGTTTCGTAAAAGATCCTATCTCAGTTGGACTCATCGTAGAAGTGTTTGTCGCAAGCACACAATGTTCAGGTGCAGAACGGTCTAGTTCTTCAAAAACAGCACGCTTGATCTCTATGTTTTCTGGAACAGCTTCAATCACTAGGTCTGCACCGCTAACGGCTGCTGAGAGATTCGTAGCATACGAAAGCCTCGCTTGCGCTTCTTCAGCCACACTTTGTGATAACTTTCCGCGAGATACTGCTTTTGAAAAAATAGAATCGATCTCTTTTTTTGCATTTTCGAGTTGTTCTTCTTTTACATCAACGAGCTGAACATCAAAACCGCCGACTGCGCTCACATAGGCGATTCCTCTTCCCATAACACCAGATCCGATGACTACAGCATTTTGTAACAATAGTCTCTCCTGCCTTTCTTTTAAACAAGTGTTTAACGTTTTGTATGCGTAGATGCTTTTGTAAGTAGTTGGTTTCCGTTCCAGGATGCTCGCTTTCCGCGGGGCAGGCGGTGAGCCCCTTGCCACTTCGCGCCCTTAAGGGTCTCACCTGACCGCCAGTCCCGCAGGAGTCTCGCACCTTGCACTCCAACCAACATTGAAGCTAAAGATAAAACCTTTTCAAATAAAACATTGTATAAAAAGCGAGCACGATGGCCCGCTTTTTCAAGTTTGTTACTAGATCTCTCAACGCAAGTTAACAGAGCTAGACACAAACTAAATTACAGATTAAAAGGATTCAACGGACGTGATCCTGTGTAGGACACGACGCTCTTTGTTTCTGAATAAAGATCAAGTGTCTCGATGCATAGCTCGCGGCCAAAACCTGATTGCTTGTAGCCACCGAACGGTGTTCCTGGGAATGCTGAGAACGGTGAGTTAATCATGATTGTTCCCGCTTGAATCATGCCCGCAACGCGTGTTGCTTTTGCATGGTCTTTCGTCCAGATCGCTGCTGCTAAACCAAAGTCTGTGTTGTTTGCTAGTTTCACAGCTTCTTTTTCGTCCTTAAACGTCGATACAACGACAACCGGTCCGAAGATTTCTTCTTTAACCACTTTCATGTCTTCGTTTACATCCGTAATGATCGTCGGAAGATACCAATGACCGCTTTCATAACCGTCCACTTTTGCACGTCCTCCGCCTAGAAGGATTGTTGCTCCTTCTTCTTCAGCAGATTTCACGTAGCCGTCGATTACTTCAAGCTGGCGCTCTGAAATGATCGCACCAACATGTGTACCTTGATCAAGCGGATTACCTAGTACAAGCTTCTTCGCTTTTTCAACGAACTTTTCCATGAACGCGTCATATATACTTTCCTCGATGTAAAGACGAGAACGCGCTTCACAAGATTGCCCCGTGTTATAGAAAATACCGAATAGTGAACCGTCGACTGCTGCATCAAGATCTGTATCGGCAAAAACTAAGTTAGGAGATTTCCCACCAAGTTCAAGTGTTACACGTTTTAACGTTTGAGAGGCTTTTGCCATGATGTCTTTTCCTGTTCCTGTTTCACCCGTAAACGCGACTTTATCTACACCTTCATGTTCAGCGAGGTAAGAGCCTACTGTAGCTCCGTCACCTGTAATGATGTTTACAACACCTTCAGGAACACCCGCTTCGTGGCAGATCTCCGTCATTACGATTGCGGTTAAAGGCGTTAAACTAGCAGGCTTTAAGATTACAGAACAACCTGTTGCGATAGCTGGTGCGATCTTCCACGCCGCCATCATCATCGGGTAATTCCAAGGAATGATCTGTGCGCACACGCCTAGAGGCTCTTTTAGCGTGTAGTTCATGAATGGTCCTGGCATAGGGTTCACAGCACCGCGGTGGCTAACAATCGCACCTGCGTAGAACTCAAAGTCTTCAATCGCTTGCATGACTTGCCCTTGTGCAGCGCTTAATGATTTTCCGCTGTTCAAAATTTCTAGCTCAACAAGTTCGTTGAAGCGAGAACGCATGATGCTAGCAATCTTGTTCATCGTGCGAGAACGCTTATTTACAGGAGAGCGCTTCCATTTTCCCGTTTCAAAAGCTGTTCTTGCAGCCTTTACTGCAGAATCCACATCAGCTTTTGTTGCTTTTGCAACTTTCGCTAACGGTTCGCCTGTTGCTGGGTTATATGTAACAAAGTATTCTCCCTCAGATCCACCAACACTTTGTCCGCCAATCACCATTTCATATACGTCACGTTTTACCGCTTTAACTTCTGTCTTTGTACTCATGTTCTCCACTCCTTTTGATCTAGATGCCTATTTTCCTGTGAAAGCTGGTTTTCTCTTTTCTATAAATGCATGCAGGCCTTCTTGATGATCCGCTGACTCTCCAGCAATTTTTTGCGCTTGTGCTTCATATTCCAGCACTTCGTTCAGATCGCTTTCCCAGCTTTTATTCATATAGCGTTTGATGAGTCCGATTGCTTTTGTTGGCATGTTTGCTAGTTTCTCAGCGAACGTTTCCACTTCAAGCATGAACGCTTCTTCACTTACCGTTTTCGTTACAAGACCAAACTCTTTCGCTTGTTGAGCTGTGATTTTCTCACCTAGTACCGCAAGCTCCATCGCTTTTGCGTGGCCCACTAGACGCGGCAAGAAGTACAGATTTCCAGAGTCCGGTACGAGTCCAACATGAATGAACGCTTCTATAAAACTCGCTTTCTCACTTGCGATACGGAAGTCACATGCTAGAGCAAGACTCATTCCTGCACCAGCTGCAACACCGTTCACGGCTGCGATTACTGGCTTCTCCATGGCAACTAATGCTTGCACCATCGGATTGTATCCTTTTCGCAGAACATCGCCATAATCAGCGCCCTCTGGAGAACCTGTTAGATCTTGACCGGAACAGAACGCACGTCCAGCACCTGTAATAACAACCGCTCTCACATTGCTGTCTTTGTTGGCTTCTTTTATCGCTGAAACCATTTCTTTATGCATGAGTGAAGTAAAAGCATTCAGTTTATCCGGACGATTTAATGTAATCCAAGCTGTTTTTCCTCTTGTTTCGTAGCTGATCGTTTCAAACATGTTCATATCCCTCTACTTCCCTTTAAATTCGGCTGGACGCTTTTCAACGAAAGCTTTCATGCCTTCTTTTTGATCTTGAGACGAGAATAATAGATAAAAGTTTTTACGTTCAAACTGCATGCCTTCGTATGTTGAATAGTCGATTGATTTGTAGACGGTCTCTTTTATTAATCGGGTCGATAAAGGTGCTCTAGAAGCTACGATTTTGGCATATTTCTTTGCCTCGTCTACTACAAGTTCTGGTGCGATGACACGGTTGATCACTCCGTATTGAAGTGCTTCATCCGCTGTCATCGGGTCACCGAGCCATAGCCACTCAAGCGCTTTTTTTTGACCCATCAGCTTTGTAAGTTTCACCGTGCCACCAGCACCTGGCATCACGCCAAGCTTGATTTCAGGAAATCCAAACTGTGCGTTTTCTGCAGCAAAAAGAATATCTGCGCATAACGCCAGTTCAAAGCCTCCCCCAAAGCAATAGCCGTTGACGGCACCGATGATTGGCTTTTTAATCGTTGCGAGGCGGTCCCACTCTTTAAACTGGTTTAATAGTTCAAGAGAGACCGCTGTATCTTCTTTCATCTCATCAATGTCGGCACCGGCTGCAAAAGCACGCTCACTGCCTGTTAAAACAATTGCTTTTACCTCGTCATTACGGTCGAAGCTTTCAAAAGCATCTAATAGTTCCGTAACCATCGGCCGATTGATCGCGTTTAACACGCGCGGCCTGTTTAATTGAATGGAGGCGATCCCTTCTTCAATAGAGGTTAGAATTGTTTCGTAATTACTCATTGATTTCCTCACCGATCATAAGCGTTACGAGTTCAGCCGCAAAGCTCATCAAGTCTTTTCCAGAAGCTTTACCTTCATCAGACTTCATCGCCGCTTTCAACGCATCATGATCGTCATAGTACATTTCACAAAGAATGTGGTAGTCGCTTTTCCCCATCGGAGAACCTACGATCTTCGTTACTTCCATTTTGCGAAGTCCAGGAATCTTCTTCGTGATCTCCGTATGATGTCCAAAATAGTGATCGTCGAACTGCTCCAAGTTTTCAGGTGTTTTGTAAAGTGCGATTAGTTTTACCATGTGTGTTTCCTCCCTATTTTTAAACTCATCATTTGTCTTATCCCATATCAGCAACAGGTTTCATCGCTTCAAACGGGTTCTTGCACGACTTGCAATATAGGATACTTCTGCAGGCTGTTGGTCCAAAGATGTTTTCCATCGTTACATATGTTGATCCACAATACGGACAATCGATCTCCCATGGCTCACCCATCACATGGTTCGCTGGTGGAGGTGAGATACCGAACTCTTTTAATCTCTCTCGTCCCTCGGGTGTAATGCGGTCTGTTGTCCACGATGGTGTAAATACAAATTTCACTTCTGCTGAAGTAATTCCTTCTACATTTTCAACCGCTTTTTTAATATCTCGTTCGATGATGTGCAGCGCTGGGCAGCCAGAGAACGTAGGTAGAACAGAAATCCTTACCTTATCATCTGTCACGTCAACTTCGTGCACCATCCCGAGATCCAATATACTGACAGAGGCGATTTCAGGATCTTTTACATCCCCAAGCGCGTCCATCACACTTTCAGTCATGCTGCTTTTCAATTCGGACACGTGGTTCATCTCCTTTCTAAATCGTCTTACCAGCCAGTTGCAGGATTTGTTGCATAAACTTCAGACAGTGTTGAAGTGGCTTGTTTCAAGTCTTCGGTGTGGACACCGTTTCGACCGTTGCCTCTTTCCATGCGAGGTTCACCCGGATAAGATGCACCTACTTCTTTTAAGACAGCCTCAATCTTGTTGTTCCATCTCTTTTTCATAACATTTTCGTCATCAATAAAGTTCGCTTTTACGATGTCTTCATAATACGGTCCGAGCGTAAGAACGCCGCCAAAGTCTTTCCAAACCTTTTGGATGGCTGCTGTCATTCGCAGGGTTGCTTCATCTGTACTCGTCATAAGCTGCTTGAACCAGATCTCCCAATGCATCAGATGGTAATACTGCTCTGTCATGATTTTACGGGCCGCTTCTGCCAATGGTTCATAAGAAGAATGTCGTAGTGAATCTAGACGTATATGTTTGTGTACAGCGTAAAAGTAGTTGCGTACGACAGTGAATGCCCAGTCATAATCTGGTTCTTTTAAATACGTTCCAGGTCCGTTCACTTCTTCTAGAATGATGGCATTTCGAAACTGATTAGGCGAACGAAGGTGAGCAATTCTGTCAGCTTCTCCTTCTCCAAGGATCTCAAGCAAGTTATAGTACAAATTCGCGTGCCCCATCATGTCTTGTGAGATCGATGAGAACGCTACATCCTCTTCAATATGCGGTGCCAGACCAAGCCATTCCGAACCGCGAAACGCAAGAAGAAAATCATCGTCTGCAAGCTGATAGAGAAGCTCGATCAACGCTTTCTTTTCTTGTGGTTTTAACGTTTCTTGTGTCATGAGTTGTCTCCCCTTCCGCCAAGGATGTGCTGTTCAGTAAATTGCTCTTGATTGTAGTCACGCCACTTCTTCTTTAGGTAGCCGTATCCTTTTGTTTCTCTATATTGTTTATCGAGGCGTTTTAGCATCTCTCTTTCGTCCTGGTTAAGACCCCTGATGTTCTCTCTTTTTACAACCCAGATGTCAGCAACCGTTTCTCTTCTGAAGAAATTCTCTTTTGCCATGATGAGCGCCATATCTGCGTTTGGTGCTAAAAGGCTAAAGCTATGCTGAAACGGAGATTTATCTGTTTTTTTGCTAAAAACTTCATACACGTTGTAGAACTCATTTGTTGATTCGTTCACCTTTGTTTCTCTCCCTTCCGCTGTTAGATCGCCTTTTTAGCAGCGAGCGCCGCGCGCACCCACTCATTATTTTTATAGGAACGACGTCGTAGATCTAAACGGTTCTGTGATTGTGGCCCGTTACCAGAAACAATCTGTTTGAACTTGCTCCAGTCAGCATCCTTATAGATCCACATCTGGCTGTCTTCATCAAATCGGATCGTATCATCTGGAATCGTAAGCCCAAGCGACCAAATACGCGGAATGTATTTCGTGAAGAACTCTTGGCGGAGATCCTCGTTTGTTTTTGTACGGATTTTGTACATGATGTTCTTATCAGCGTTTGAATTTCCGGTTTCTTTTGCTGACTTTGGTCCAAAGAACATGATGAGTGATTCCCACCAGCGGTTTAACGAATCCTGCAGCATTTCACGCTGTTCAGGTGTTCCTTCTGCCATCGCTAAAATGATGCTCTCACCGTGTTGCGCGTGGAAAACTTCTTCTGCACAAATACGCTTTAACGCCCTAGCGTATGGACCGTAAGAAGAATCAAGCATCATACTTTGAGAGATGATTGCCGCTCCGTCTACAAGCCAAGCGATGATTCCCGCATCTCCCCAAGTAGGAGCATCCATATGAAACACATTATGAAACTTTAATTTACCTGAAAAAAGATCTTCCATGATGTCGTGGCGATTCTTACCTAGAGGAGCCATCAAATCTTCTGCCACACGAAGCAAAAGCTGTCCATGCCCCATCTCATCCTGAACTTTAGCCATAATCGCGAGTTTGCGGTGTAGAGAAGGTGCTTTAGGTACCCACTCTTTCTCTGGAAGCGCTCCCATAATTTCCGAAATGCCATGCATTGAAATCAAACGAATCAGCTGCAGCCGGTAATCTTCCGGCATCCAATCGTCCGGTTCGATCTTCTCACCGGCATTGATCCGATCAAGAAAATGAGTCATCTTCTCGTCTTCACTAAGCTGATTAAAACTCATTCCAACTGTCATGTTGTTTCCCTCCTGTTATATTACGTTTATTTACCGTAATTATAAAATAACGTCATATGATTGAAAAGTATTTATACGCCCATTTTTTTCTGTGTTTTCCTGACGACTCGAATCGCCTTACCTTCAGAACGTGGAATACCTTTTGGTGGATACACTTTAATATTCATCGATACGAGGCATGTGTCTTTAATTTTTTTTGTGATCGTCTTCTTTAACAGGTGCGTCGCCTCATGATCTTCGTCACCGTTTGTTACAGCATAAAGTTGTTCTGTCATCTCAACATGAAGTTCGATATGCTCTTTTAAGCCTTCTGTTAAAATATGAACTTGATAGTGTGGAACGATGTCCTCTATCGAAAGAAGACAATTCTCAATTTCAGACGGAAACACGTTAACTCCACGAACGATGATCATGTCATCGATTCGCCCTTTCACACGACTCATACGTATAGATGTCCTTCCGCAGCTGCAAGGGATTCTATTGAGGGATGCGATATCTCCCGTACGATATCGGATGATCGGAAAAGCTTCCTTGGTTAAACTCGTAAACACGAGTTCGCCATAATGACCGTCAGGCATAGGTTCGAGCGTATCAGGGTTAATGATCTCAGCTAAAAAATGATCATCCATAATATGAAGGCCATCCTGCGCTTCATGGCATTCCATCGCAACGCCTGGACCCATCACTTCGCTCAATCCATAGATATCCATCGCTTTGATACTAAGCTTCTCTTCAAGCGTTGCACGCATCTCTTCCGACCACGGCTCGGCTCCAAATATTCCAAATTCAATGGAAGTGGCTTTAGGATCTTTTCCCATCTCCTCCATCTTTTCAGCGATAGTCAAGATATAGGAAGGAGTTCCACAGATCACCTGTGGTTTAAAGTCTTCGATTAAAAGGATCTGCCGCTCTGTGTTTCCTCCCGAAACAGGAACGGTAATCATGCCAAGTCTCTCTGATCCGTTATGAAGCCCGAGTCCCCCTGTAAAAAGCCCGTAGCCATAAGCATTATGAAGCACATGACCAGGCTCACCCCCGGCAATCGCAATAGACCGCGCAACCATGTTACTCCACCTGTCGATGTCTCCTTCTGTATAGCCCACCACTGTTGGTTTACCGCTCGTTCCAGAAGAGGCATGCAGTCGGACGAGATGATCTTGCGGAACTGCAAAAAGTCCAAAAGGATAATGATCTCGAAGATCTTTTTTTACGGTAAAAGGAAGTCTTTGAAGATCTTCTAATGTCTTGATCGATGAGGGAAGGATTCCTTTTTCATCAAATGCAAGTTTATAAAAAGGAACATTCTCATAAACACTCTGTACCGTCTGCTTTAGCCGATGAAGCTGCAACTCTTCTTTTTCGTCACGACTCATACATTCCACTTGTGGATGGAGGATCATTCTTTCATCTCCCTTTATAATATGTAAGCGATTACAATTGAGATTAAAAAAATATGACGTTTTTGTACCGTTATCTAATTATTGTGTGATGTATTTGGTTTCAGCTTATCATTTATAATAATTTTCTGTCAAATGATTTTGAGTGCTGAAACAGTCGTTTAGACACACAACTTTGGATGAAATGGTGAAGACTTATAAATTTTTTTGAGGACTTATAAAAAAAATTGAAGACTTATAAATTTTTTTGAAGACTTATAAATGAAACTGAGGACTTATAAACGATCTAAACAAACAAAAACCGCCCATGAAAAGGCGGTTTTCTTCCTAATATAATAGATCCAGAAACTCTTGGCGTGATACGTTGCCAAAATAATGGCTCAAATCAATATCTTCTAACACACTTTCAATCGCTTCACGGTCGTAACGTACTCCGTTCAGCTTGTTTTCGATATCTGATACGTCACCTACACCAAAGAAATCTCCAAAGATCTTACTTTCCTGAATAATTCCTTTAACGATGTGCAGACGGATGTCAACAGAGCCTGCAGCAAAACGGTTTGAGAGTTCTACGTTAAACTTCGGTGATTTTCCGTAGTTCCAATCCCAGTTTGCATAACGTTCTCTTGAGATTTTGCGAATTTCTTCCCAATCGCTTTCCGTCAGTTCATACTTTGGAATAGAATCGAACTCTTCAAACAGATACGTTAATAGCGTCTGTTTGAATTCTTCCATCGTCATATCTTCATCCAAGTGCTCGCGGATATTGGTTACTCGGCTGCGGATGGACTTGATACCTTTTGACTCGATCTTATCCATTCGTACGTTTAGGGCAGAAACTACATTTTCGATCTCGGAATCAAAAAGTAATGTTCCATGGCTAAACATACGGCCTTTTGTAGAAAACTGTGCGTTTCCGGAAATTTTCTTTCCGTCAGCCAAAATATCATTTCGTCCGCTTAATTCAGCGTTCACACCGAGTTTTTTCAGTGCTTTTACAACAGGATCGGTAAACTTCTTGAAATCATGAAACGAATTACCGTCATCTTTCGTGATGAAACTGAAGTTTAAGTTTCCGAGGTCATGATATACAGCACCGCCACCAGATAAACGACGAACCACATGAATTCCTTCATCACGAACATAGTCCGCGTTGATCTCTTCGACGGTATTCTGGTTCTTACCGATGATGATCGATGGTTCATTTATATAAAAAAGCAAATACGTTTCATTGATGTCTAAATGTTTTAAAGCGAACTCTTCTATAGCTAGATTCACTCTTGGGTCTGTAATATTTTCATTATCAATAAAAAGCATATTTCTCTCCTCTTTCAGTCCCTATCTTTAAGCTCCCCACGTCCAACCGGAAGAGGCAAGCTCCACTTTATTGTTATACACCTCTTTTGCCTCTGTGACAAGCTGTGATAACTGACCAAAATGAGGAAGGTGTGTGAGAAGCAGTTCACGAGCTTCAGACTCATGTGCTAGCTTGCCACAATCCTCTGATGTCATGTGGCCTGGGCCGCTTCCATCCATGCCTTTGTAAAAGTTACATTCTGCGATTAACAAGTCTGCATATCGACTGAACGGAACGAGTTCAGGGATGAGCGCGGTATCTGCGGTATATACGATCGTATGCTTTCCATCTGTAATCCGCATCGCATAGCAAACCGCAGCATGCTTCGTCAGTTGAAACGTAATCGTAAATGGCCCGACCTTCAACACCTCATCAGGCTGATATGAAATTCCCTTTGTGCTAGTGCCGTGCGTGAGTGAACGAAAACCATCTTGATCCTTATCATGGCCATAGATCGGAAGTGTCTGTATTCCTTTTTGTAAAAACGACTGAATGAGACGACTGTATTGAAGAACTCCGACATCAGCCACATGATCTGCGTGATAATGTGATAAAACAACTGCATCTAGTTTTTCTGGCTGAATATACTTTTGCAATTGTGAGAGCACTCCGCTTCCACAATCGATAAGTAGATTGAATCCTCCACTCTGAAGAAGGTATCCCGATGTGGCTTCTCCCGCTCCTGGATAACCACCCCAATATCCGATGACCGTTAGTTTCATAACCTTAGCCCTCCGCCTTTTTATTTACTAGTTTACACAATAGCCTACTCTTTACACTAGCTTTTGCGATTGAGAGCCTCAAGTACTTTTACTAAAACGGGGTTGTTTTTATGTTCTACTTTATATGCCACATAGATGGTGTTTTCTGTGGTTAACTCAGGAAACAGTACCTTCACACGATTTTCATGCAATGATTTTTCAACTAGATAAGTGGGAAGTATGCTCATACCCAACCCATTTTCAATGCCCTCTAACACAGATCTTAGATCAGGTATCACGTGACAAGGTTGAAAGTCTGGCCGCTTTTTAAAATGGTCACGCCAATACCTTCTTATGATAGGAAGTTCCAATCCATAGCTCAGCCAGTTCTGTTTGTTCAGCCATCGTTCAATTTCAACAGCATCATTCCCGGCACTCGTTTCATAGGTTGGTGGTACCACAGCAACAAACACTTCATCTTCGAGTTTTTGAAACTCAATTCCTTGCTGTTGCATTTTTTGAGTCGTCAGAATAAGATCTACTTCATCCTTCTCTAGCTTTTCGAGTAATGTACCCGCCACTCCAAACTGAGATAAAAAACGAATATTCAAATCTCGTATTTTAGGAAGAGTTCGTATCGTAAAATATTCTACAGGCGAACCGATTCGGATAACTGGTGCACGTCCATTGCCAGATGAACTATGAAGCATTTGAAGTGTCGTATTTTCCAAGTTCTCTATCAGTGGAACGATCTTTGTATACAGCTCTTTTCCTTTGTCAGTAGGTATCATCTTCCGGGGAGCGCGAATAAATAGAGGCTCTCCTATTTCTGCTTCTAATGCTGCTAGATGCTGGCTCATGGCAGGCTGTGTCAAGATTCTAGCTTTTGCAGCAGCAGAAACTGAACGGTGTTTGTAGATACTGATAAAACTTCGGTACCATTCAAAATCGATCAAAAAATTTCCTCCCTTCTAAAAAGCATCAAAAAAACTGCATCGATCTGGATGAGAAACGATGCAGCGTTTGTTCTAAAGATCAATAATGTTTAAGCGGTATACTTCTCTTGTATGAACAAGCAACTCTATGTTTTTCCGATACCTTTTATAATGATCGGATTCCATATGCCTGTTTAGAGCATCTTCATCAAGCCAGTTTTCATAAAACACAAAAGTCTCAGGATTCTCAGTAGATTCGTGCAGTGTATAGCTGATACATCCTTCTTCTTTCCTTGATGCCTGTACAACCTGAATCAATTCTTCGCGCAAACTTTCCTCTTTACCTGGTTTTGCTTTTAGTATTGCGTTAATGGTAATTGACAAAAAATCATCTCCTTAAACAATCTTACAAACAATCTTGCCTTTAACATGTCTTTCTGAAAGTTTCTCTAGAGTCTTAGGAACTTCTTCAAGGGAGATAACTTGTTCAATAAGTGGAGAAACCTTCTTTTCTGCAACCAGTGCCAATAATTCATCACCCATTTTGGCTAAGTCGCGTTCTGCCACTTCGTCTTGGTTATGATGAATGGCGTTTAATGCTACCTCATGAAATGAGATTACACGTGTGAATGGTTTTACCTTTGTATAATCAGGTGCACCGGCAATATGTGCGATGTGCCCGTTGTATGCGATCAAGTCGAGTGATGCAGTTGCATTGTCTCTAGAAACTGTATCTAGAACTGCATCAACACCTCTACCGTTAGTAAAAGCCATCACTTTTTCCTTAACGTCGTCTTCTTTATAGTCGATCACAAGATCTGCTCCTAACGAACGAACATACTCATGGTTGTGTTTGGATGCTGTGGAGATAACTGTTTTCCCTGCATTTTTAGCAAGTTGTACCGCAAATCCACCTACACCACCCGCACCTGCATGGATTAAAATCGTATCGATTGAAGACATAGGTAATTTTCTAAACAAAGCCTGATAAGCAGTATAGCCAGCTGTTGGAAGAGCAGCTGCTTCTTCAAATGATAGAGAATCTGGAATACGTGAGATGGTATGTGCTGTTGTTACTCCATATTCAGCGTATGCCCCTTTTTTGTTAAAATCTCCGTGATACACTACACGATCACCGATCTTCCAATCCGTTACACCTTCTCCAACTTCATGTATGGTACCTGCAGCATCGAGTCCTAAAATGTGAGGATACGTCCAGTTCGGATTTCCTCCAGTTGCCGTTTTATAATCTACAGGATTTAGGCCAGCCGCATGAATTTTTACTACAACCTCTCCATTTCCTGCAATTGGCATGTCTATTTCTTCTACCTTCATTTCTTTCCATTGATTGAGATCTTTCAAAAGTAATGCTTTCATCCTATATTCTCCTCTCCATTATTCCTTTTCAATGTTCACAAAAAATAAAGCCTGCAAACCTTTTATTATAAAGGTCTGCAGGTTCACCTATTATTATGCTAACTTTTTTAGAACTTCTTTAGCTACCGAAATTGTAGATTGTGGATTTTGACCGGTAATGAGTTGTCCATCTGTTTGTACATGATCTGACCAATTTTCAGCAGCAACAAATTGTGCGCCTAGTTCACGCATGCGTGTTTCTAACAAGAACGGCATATATTGATCAAGCGTTGTTGCTACCTCTTCAGCATCGGTGAAAGCAGTCACTTTTTTCCCAGCTACTAACGGTGTACCGTCAGAAAGTTTCACACCTACTAGACCCGCAGGTCCATGACATACCGCTGCAATTACTTTATTTTGCTCATATAGGTCGCGAATGACCTCTTGCAGTTTTGTGTTTTCTGGAAGGTCAAACATAGTTCCGTGGCCTCCTGGCAAGAAGATCGCATCAAAACCATCAAGCTCATTGATCTCTTCCAATCTTAATGTGTTCTCAAGATATTTAGCTGTGTCTAGAATCTCTTGAGGCACTTCACCTTCTAAGCTGCGGTCATCTACAGGCGCTTTTCCACCTTTAGGACTTGCAACAGTAATAGTATGCCCTGCTTTGGCGAACTCGACATACGCTTCACCAAATTCAGAAAGCCATAATCCTGTTGAATGTTCATTATTCATGTGATCAGCCGTAGTTACGACCATTAATATATGTTTAGACATCGTCTAATTCCTCCTAATAAAAAGTAAGTTGTTTACCTAACAAAATTTATTGTAGACCCTATCCACCTATAATACAAATTAGAAATTAACTCACTTGGTATAAATATATTTATGTATATACACCCTAATAAAAACGTTCATCCAAGAACGAAAATCAATGACTTTCTAAAAGCCATATAGATAGAGAAATGCAAAAACCCCCGCTTTTTAGCGAGGGTTTACATTACAAACTATTCTTTTACTGCACCTGAAGTTAGTCCTGATACGATTCGGCGTTGGAAAAGCAGAACCATAATTACAAGCGGCACCGTTACGATAACCGTTGCGGCTGTTACTTCTCCCCAAGGAATCGTGAACTGTCCTTCAAACATTGCGATTCCGACCGGAACGGTTTTGAACTCATCATCTGTATTGATCGTTAACGCGAACAGAAACTCGTTCCACGCCGATATGAATACAAGAATCGCGGTTGTGAAAATTCCTGGTATCGCTAGCGGCAAGATCACACGCCAGTACGTTTGCATAGGTGATGCCCCGTCCATTTTTGCTGCCTCTTCAAGATCGAACGGGATCTTTCGGAAGAACGTGACGAGAAGCCAGATGGATAATGGCAACGTAAATGTTGTATAAGGAATGATCAAACCTAGATAGCTATTCGTTAATCCAAGGTTTTTCAATACGATATAAATCGGTGAAATGGTTGCGATCTGCGGAAACATGGAAACCGATAACACCAATCCAAGGATGACTGTCTTCCCTTTAAAGTTTAATCGCGCGATCGCGTAAGCCGCAAAGCTCGCTACAAGAACTGCATAGACAGTAGTGATCGTTGAAACGACTAGGCTGTTCCATAAATATTTTAAAAATGGATAGTTAACAAATACAGATTCATAGTTCTCACCTGTCATGTTGTTTGTAAACGGTATGAACGCACGGTCGCCAAACAGTTCTGCAACCGGTTTGACCGAGCTTGCCAGTACCCATAAAAACGGAAACATGACAAGGAAGACAAACACTATTAAGAATACATAAAACATTGGGCCTGCTTTTTTGTTCATTTCCTATTCACTCCTTTATCTGTTCCGTTTTTATCTATCATTTAAAAGGTCTCGTCCAAGGAATTTAATGTAGATCATAGATATAATTGCTACACAAATAAAGACGATAACCGACAGCGCCGAGCCTTCACCAAAATTGGTCTGTGCAAACATGACTTTGTAAGCTAGGATGGATATCGTTTCTGTAGAGTTTGCTGGACCTCCACCTGTGAGTACATAAATTAAATCGAACACACGGAAAGCATCTAATGTACGGAACAACAAGGCAACGAGGATGCTAGATTTTAACAAGGGTAGTGTGATCTTTAAGAACTGCTTCCACTTGCTTGCTCCGTCAATCGCTGCTGCTTCATACAGTGAGCTCGGAATCGTTTGAAGTCCCGCTAATAATAACAGTGCCATATAAGGCGTCGTTTTCCATACGTCTGCGAAAATGACAGCAAACATAGCGCCCGTGCTTGTTGTCAGCATATCCGTCATCTGATCAAACAATCCGATCTCTGCAAAGGCTTTGGCTACGATTCCGTTTTGACCATCATAGAGATACTTCCACATGAATGCTGAAACAGCGGTTGGGATCGCCCATGGGATGAGGATGGTTGCTCTGACGAGTCCTCTACCAAAGAAAGCTTTGTTGATAAGGAGTGCGATCGCGAGTCCGATGACGAGCTCTGCAAAAACAGAGATTACCGTAAAGACAGTCGTATTCTGAATCGCCTTCCACATGCGGCTATCTGTTAGATTTTCTTTATAGTGCTTCAATCCAATAAAGTTTGGTGTGATGACGGAATCTTTTAATGATGATGAAAGTCCGATCACGTCTTCTGGATTTTTCAGTTCACTCTTTAACTCTCTTATTCGTTCAGAGGAGTTTATAACAGCTTTCTCTAGATCAAGCGCAACCTCTTTGTCCAAATCAGAAACAGCAAGCTCTTCACTAATCGGCTCCATCACCGTTAGCTTCTCATCTACTTCATCATACTTGCTACGAAGTTCTTTATCAGACTTCAATTCTGCATCTACTTTTTCTAGGTTTGTTTTAATGGCTTCAAGCTCTGATTTTGTTTTTCCTGTTGCTTGATCGACTTCATCTTCTAGTGAACTGATCAAGAACGGATAGTTATCTAGATAGGTTTGCAGATTCACTTTATATGACACATACGCTTCTGATTTCGAAGGATTGTTTAGTCTTAGATCAAACATGCTGTAATAGAAAGATTGAAAAACGGGCCATATGGCAATGATTAAGATCAATATCATCGACGGGGCGATCAGCATGTAACCTAGCGAACGATCAGAGCGCTTTTTCTTCGCCTGTTGTTTCATTTTTGGTGCAATTTGCTTTTGGTTGTTAGGCATTAGATTAGGTTTCAAAACGTGTCAGCTCCTTACTATTCGAATGCAATCGACGGACGGGCGCTGTTACGTCCATCCATTTCACTCTTTGTGTGTGGAATCGATACCAATTATAAAAGTAAGGGGAGCCTTTCTGAGAGAAAGGCACACCCCTTATCCATTTACGCTGCTTACTTTACTAGTTTTTCAGAGATTTCTTTTTGCATGTTCTTAGCTGCTTGTTCTGGTGTGATCTTTTTCGCTACAGCTTGAGATACTTGTACTTGAATGATGTCAGAGATCTCAGGGTAGTTCGGTGCTACCGGACGAGATACCGCTGCTTCAAGTGCGTTTACAAATCCTTCTTCTTTAAAGTAAGGGTTCGCATCTAAAATTTCTTGATCATCATAAAGGGATAGAATCGTTGGCGCATGTCCACCTTTGATCGCGTCAATCTTTTGTCCTTCTTTACCTGCCATAAAGCTTAAGAATTTCCATGCTTCTTCAGGATGCTTCGTGTTTTTGTTGATACCAGCCATCCAGCCTCCAAGTGCTGCAGCAGATCCTTTATCACCAGCAGGAAGTGGAGCTACCCCTACTTTTCCTGCGATCTTAGATTGCTTCTCATCATTTGCTAAAGCGAATTGATATGGCCAGTTACGGATCAGACCTGCTTGACCATTGATGAATGCTGTATGTGACTCTGGCTCAGCAAACGTTGTAACGTTTTGCGGAACAACATCAGAGTTTGCAACTTCTACAAGTTTAGCGATCCCTTTGATCGCCTCAGGAGAGTCAACTTTCACATCACCATTTTCGTCGATGATCTGACCACCATATGATGCGATGAATTCAACCGCGTTACATACAAGACCTTCATATTGCTTCGCTTGCATCAAGTAACCAAACTGTGTTCCACCTTGGCCTTTCGTTTCTTTTGCCTTCGCTAATAGCTCGTCCCACGTCTTCGGAACAGAACCCGCGTCAACTAAGTCTGTACGGTAGAAAAGCATTCCCGCATCGATAAACTTAGGTAGTGCCCACTGCTTTCCTTTAAATTTAGATGCTGTGATCGCACCTTGGTTATAATCATCTGGGTTGATACCGTCTTTTTCCATAAAACGGTCTAGCGGAAGTAAGAATCCTGCTTGTGCAAATTCTGCTGGCCAGATTACATCTAGATCGATAACATCGATCTCATCTGAATTCGCGTTGAATGCAGTTACGTACGCGTCATGTTGCTTACCTGTATCCGCAGGCATCTCTTTAAACTTCACATCAATGTTAGGGTATTTCTTTTCAAAAGCTTCCACCATTGCTGTTGTACCTTGTGTATCATCCTTACCACGTGCATAGACGATCGTTACTTTTTCGTCTTTATCACCGCCGGAATTGTTACTGTTGCTGCTTCCTTCTTCTTTGTCCGAACAAGCTGCAAGTACAAGTGACAACGCTAGTGAAGTAGAAATCACTTTTGAGATTTTCTTAAGCTTTTTCATTGTATTTCCCCCTAATCTCCTGTTTTGTAAACGATTACATTTCACCACAAAATGTTACGTCGAGGATCGTTTGATCAGCTGAAACGGCAGGATCACTTCTTTTCGTCTCAATGGTTTCTTTGCTTGAATCGCTTCAACCATTAAATTCATGGCTTGCTTTGCGATTGTGTCGATCGGCTGTTCAACCGTCGTTAGATCCATTAATGCTGCCAAAGGCTGATTATCAAAGCCTATGATGGCAAGGTCTTCCGGTACTCTCCAGCCTGCGTCAAACGCAGCTTTTGCAATACCTGCTGCCACTTCGTCACTACCGGTAAAAACCGCTTGTGGCCGATCAGCCAACTCACTCAATTTTTTAAATGCAGCAAAGCCGTCTTGCACACTATAAGCGTTGTAAAAGAACCACTCTTCCTTCATCATGATTCCCGCATCATCTAGTGCTTTTAAGAAACCAATCTTTCTGTCTTTGGAAACTCTGGAGCTTTTGTGGTTGCCGGTACAATACCCAATCTTTGTATAGCCTTGATCGATCAAGTGCTTCGTTCCTAGATAGCTTCCTTCGATCTGGTTTAAGTAGACGGAAGGTACTTGAGCAGAGTCTGAGTATTCGTTACAAACGACGATGGGGCCGAACGATAAGTATGGTTCAAACTCACTCCAATCGTTTTCTATGGATGTTAAGATCAGACCATCTACTTGTTTTGTTTTTAAAAGCTCTAAAAAATTCCGCTCTTGCTCTTTTTTATAACGGGTCTGGCACAAAATAAGCTGGTAGCCTTTCTTTGCGGCTTCCTTCTCCATCACTTCAACTAGATGACTGAAAAATGGATTCGTGATCCGAGGCACATAAACAGCGATTGTTTCCGTCTGCTGCCGCCTCAAACGTCTTGCTGATGAATTGGGCACGTAATTCAGTTCTTGCATCGCCTGTGTTACGAGACGCTTCTTTTCTTCTGTCACATATGGATGTTCATTGATCACCCTCGAGACAGTTGTGCGGGATAATCCTGCTTTCTTCGCCACATCTTGAATGGTTGCCATCAGATTCTCCTCTTAAAACAATTGTGGAATCGAATTCATGAAATCGTTTTCATAATCAGAGTATAGTTCACGAAATATTCACAGGTCAATCCTTTTTTTCAGAAAGTTTTGTAATTAAAGATTACATCGGAAGCAGGAAATACAACGATTCAACCGAACTTATGATAAAATACATACACGATTTTGTTTTTAACGTGAAAGGAGCCAGACCATGATTAAAGTAAAAAATCTAAAAAAATCCTTTGGTGATCTTGAGGTATTGAAGGATATTAATGCAGAAATAAAAGCACAGGAAGTAGTTTGTGTGATTGGCCCTTCTGGCTCAGGAAAAAGTACATTCCTTCGCTGTATCAATAAACTTGAAGATATAACCGGTGGCCAAGTCATCGTAAACGGAACGGATATCACAGATCCAAAAACGAATATCAATAAAATCCGAGAAGATGTTGGAATGGTTTTTCAACAGTTTAACCTCTTCCCTCATAAAACGGTATTAGAAAACGTAACCCTTGCTCCTCTTAAAGTGAAAAGTGCCAATAAAGAGGAAGCTAGGGATAAGGCTTTAAAGTTACTCGCAAAAGTAGGGTTGCAAGACAAAGCTAACGCTTATCCCTCTCAGCTAAGCGGTGGTCAGAAACAGCGTGTCGCTATCGCACGTGCACTCGCGATGGATCCTAAGATCATGCTCTTTGATGAACCTACCTCAGCACTCGATCCAGAGATGGTTGGTGAAGTCCTAGAAGTAATGAAAGACCTTGCCCGTGAAGGGATGACAATGGTCGTTGTAACCCATGAGATGGGCTTTGCGCGAGAAGTGGGTGACCGTGTGATCTTCATGGATGGCGGCTACATCGTTGAAGAGAACGTACCATCAGAATTGTTTGGTAATACGCAGCACGAACGTACAAAGTCCTTTTTGAGTAAAGTTTTATAGTGATGGTAGTCGGTTCCTGAATTGAAGGGACCGGCTTTTTATTTTGCTTTCTATGGTGTGTGAGAATGTCGAATCGCCTTTATTTTTGATTTTAGACTTAATTGGTGTGGTTTTTGACTTAATTCACCTCTGTTTCAACTTAATGTGATCCACTTTCGGCTTAATTCATTAGCTTTACGACTTAATTGACCTGCTGTCCCTCTCTCAAACCACCCACAAACAAAAAAAACTGAACCCTATAAAGAGTCCAGTTTCTTACTTTATTTAATCAATCCTTTGCTCTTCAGAAAATCTTGCGCGACTTCACGAGGATCTTCTTTATCAAGGTCCACTTTCGCGTTCATTTCTGCCATATCTTTTTCAGAGATTTTCCCTTCAAGCTCATTTAGGACACCTTCGAGCTTCGGATATTTCTTCAATGTCTCTTCCCTAACAACAGGTACTGCGTAATAAGGAGGGAAGAATTTCTTATCATCTTCCAAAGTCTTTAAGTTAAAGCGAACGATTCTTCCATCTGTTGTGTATGCAGGAATTGCATCCACCTTTCCTTCTTTAACAGCAGAGTACATCAAGTTCGGATCCAGACTCTTCTTATCTTTAAAGTTTAGCTTATACGTATCCACAAATGGCGTATAGCCGTCCTCACGTTCAAAGAACTCCGTTGGACCACCGAATGTAAGCTGATTCGACTTCGGTGCTAGTTCAGAAATGGACTTCACATTCACTTCTTTCGCCGTATCTGGATTCAAAGCGAGCGCATACGTGTTTTCAAAACCGAGTGGCTTTGTCCACTTAAGGTTATACTCTTTCGCATAGCCTTCTTTTACTGCATCATAAATTTCTTCAGGCTTCATACTAGGATCATATTTTTCTTTTAAAATCGTTAAATAGCCTGTTCCGGTATATTCAACATATAGATCGATATCGCCTTTCTTGATTGCTTCTGTAAGAATAGGCGTCTCACCGATCGCTTCTTTAACGATTACCGGATAATCTGTTTTGTCTTTTACATATTCAGAAATTACATAAGGAAGAATGTATTGTTCAGTCCACTTCTTACCTGTGATCACAATTGCATCTTCTTCACCACCGCCACGGAGTGCAAAGAAAAGAACGAGCGCAGCAATTGGAACTCCGATAAAGACTGGTAGTTTCCACGAACCACGTTTCTTTGAAGCCTTAGGCTCAGTAGCTAACTCAATGCGTCGCAGAATAAAGTCAAATAGGATGGCAAGCAATGCAGCCGGAATCGCCCCTGCTAAGACAAGCTCATTACGTGTTGTGGACAATCCACGGTAGATCAGATCACCTAGTCCACCTGCCCCAATAAACGCAGCTAGTGTAGCTACACCAATCGTTAATACGGTTGCTGTACGCAGACCAGCCATGATGATCGGCAGGGCTAAGGGCAGTTCGATCATTCGTAAGATTTGAGAGTTTGTCATACCCATACCTTTACCAGCTTCAACAGCCGATTTATCTACACCTGTTATCCCTGTGTATGTGTTACGTAGGATAGGCAAAAGTGCATAAACAGTAAGTGCAATAATGGCTGTTGTACTTCCTATGCCGAATACAGGTAGTAAGAATCCGAATAAGGCCAAACTCGGTATTGTCTGAAAAATGGCTGTGACCCCAATAACAGGTTCAGCAACCGTTTTTCGTCTGGAAATAAAGATCCCTAGAGGTACAGCGATCACTGCAGCAATCAAGATCGATACAAGAGATAAAAATAAATGCTGCTGAAGTCCTGTAAGAATTTCTGGCCATCTGTTAACAAACGTATCTTTCATTGTGATTAAAAAATTATTCAAGGCCCGCACCCCCATCAACAGGTTTTTGTGCGGAAATATTTAACCCAGCTAAACCGCGCATCATAGATGCACGTGTGATTAATCCCACTAGTTTTCCATTGTCGAGTACAGGAATCATATGAACACCATGGGTTGCAAAGATTTCTGCAACTTCCGTGTATGTTGACGAAACATCGACTGTGATGATCTCTTTTTCCATGAGATCACCGATAGTCTTATCTTCTTCACGATAATGCTGTTCGATTTTATCAAGTGTAGTGATGCCAAGAAGCTTGTTTTGCTGATCTGTAATCATGAGGCTATCTACACCATATCGCTTCATCATTTTTAGTGATTCTGCAAGACCTCTTGTTACTTTAGCTGTAACTGGATTCGGTCTCATAAGATCTACCGCTTCAGGCATGGACGCTTCATCAGAAGACAATCTGTTCTCGCCAATAAATCCTTTAACAAAATCGTTCGCCGGGTGACGCAGGATTCGCTCTGGTGTATCGAACTGAACGATTTCTCCCTTATTCAATATCGCAATCTTATCAGCAATTTTAATGGCTTCATCCATATCATGGGTAACAAATACGATTGTTTTCTTAATGGTGTCTTGTAATTTTACGAGTTCATCTTGCAGCTGTTCACGACTGATCGGGTCAAGTGCGGAGAATGGTTCGTCCATTAAGATGATAGGTGGTTCTGCAGCAAGTGCTCGAATAACACCAATACGTTGCTGTTGACCACCGCTTAGCTCAGAAGGATATCTCGTTCTGAATGTTTTAGGATCTAATCCAACTAAATCTAGCAATTCATCAACTTTGCCATCATACTTTTCTTTTTCCCACCCTTTTAAACGTGGTACGAGTGAAATGTTGTCTTCTATCGTCATGTGAGGCAATAGACCGATCTGTTGAATAACATATCCAATATTCCTTCTCAGCTCAACGGGGTTTCGGTTTGCAATGTCTTCTCCATCAATAAGGATCGTTCCTTTTGATGGCTCGATCAAACGGTTTATCATTCTCATGGTCGTTGTCTTCCCACAACCACTAGGCCCGATTAGTGCTACTAACTCCCCTTCTTTAATTTGAAAGTCAATATTTTTCAAGGCCTCAAAACCGTCAGGGTACGTTTTCCCTACGTTTTTAAAAGTTATCACGTTCGGTTCTCTCCTTTACGATTACATAAAATAAGCTGCATCCATTAGAATGTCCATACCTTATGTTTCCCTTGCTTGCTTGCTTGAAAACTTCTTTTCTAAAAGTTTTTTGTCTAACCTTTTAGTTACGTTTTGCCATACAAAAAACACCTGAAGGGATGTTGTCCCCTCAGGTGTTTAACAGAAATTATGCTACTGAACCTTCATCTTCCGTATTCTTTTTTCTAAACTGACTTGCGAAGTAAGCCCATGTACCAACCATACAGATCGCCATGAAACCTACCATAATCCATAGATTATAGCTGAAGCTTTCCATGTCTCCGCTTGAGATTACCGCTTTAAAGCCTGAAACAGAATATGTCATAGGAAGCCATGCATTGAATCCTTGAAGTCCGTTCGGAATAAGCTCTAACGGGAATGTTCCTGCACTTGTTGTAAGTTGTAGGATTAAGATGATAATCGCTACAAAACGTCCTGGATCTCCAAGCACTGTAACAAATAATTGTACAAGTGCTAAGAAAGTTAGACTCGTAATGATACTAAGTCCAAGGAACGCTCCTAAGTTACTAACTTCGATGCCTAGACCATATATCAATACCGCGTCCGCAATCAGTGCTTGAATTACACCAACCACCGCTAAGAACGTGAATTTACCAGCAAACCAGCTGAATCCTGAACGTGGGTGTCCAGCTTTATCACGTAATGGGAATACGATCGACATCAATAATGCTCCTACGAAAAGACCTAATGATAAGAAGTAAGGAGCAAAGCCTGTTCCGTAGTTCGGAACATCGGAAAAGCTGTTTGTTTTAACAGAAACAGGGTTAGCTATTCGCTCGAACATGTCACTGTCTGGATCAAGCTCACCTGTTTTGTCAGCTGCATCACTTAATGAAGAAGTAAGTTTTCCGCTACCATCAAGCAACTTTTGTTCTCCATTATGAATTTCCTTCACATGGCCCGTAACTTCTTGCCAGCCCGTTGCAACTGTGGAAGTTCCGTCAGCTAACTTGCCACTAGCACCTAACAGTTGCTGACTACCCGCAGCTGCTTCTCCCAATTTAGATTGGAACGTCTGCGTACCTTGATTTACTTTTGCCTGACCACTCGCAAGCTGATCGACTCCGCCCACTAGTTTAAGCTGACCGTTGTGAAGCTCTTCTGCTCCATTTGCTAAAGCCGTTTGTGAATCACTTAGCTTTTTAGCTCCGGCAGAAAGTTCGTTCGCTCCGCCAGCGATCTTTCCTGTTGCTGCAGTTAAGCTATCCAAACCATTATTTATGCCATTACTAGCTGCCGCAAGCTGTTTTAAAGATGCTGCCATCTGCTCGTCAGTCATGTTTCCTTGATTTTGAATCAGTGCATTTAATTGTTGTTCAAGTTGTTTTGAACCTGCTGTTGCTTTTTGTGCACCAGCGTTCCATTCATTGACCGAACCTGCAAGGGTGCTTGCGCCAGTCGATAATTTAGATGCCCCGCCTTGAAGAGCTAAGCTTCCGTTCTTGATCTTTTCAGAACCTGCTGTCGCTTGACTCAATCCACCTTTTAGAGCTTGTGCTCCATTACTCAGTTGACCTTGTCCATCCGCTAGTTGTTTATGAGCAGCAAGTAATTTATCGATTCCATTATCGAACTCAGTCATTTTTGAATTAAAAAGGACTGCTCCGTCTTTTAGTTCGTTGATCTGTGGTGTTTTTTCTTCCATCCCAGAAGCTAGCTCACCACTACCAGAGGCTACTTTTTTCAGCCCATCTGTTACTTGATTGGAGCCATCTGCTGCTTTCTCCAACCCGCCAGCCAATTGTTCGACTTGATCGAACATCACTTCAGCGTATGTTTTTGTTAATTCGTTAGACAGACTTTCTTTCATTTTATCGACGGCTGTTCCGCCAATCTGTGCTGCAAGAAAGTTAAAGCCAGCATTCGGTGTATAGATGATCTCAGGCTTTTTATTCGAGTTTCCTGATAGAGCAGTTGCCTCTTCAGAAAAGTTCTCAGGAATCTCGATCATCATATAATAATCGTTATGTTCCAAACCTTGCTTCGCTTTTTCTTCACTAACGAACTTCCACTTGAACTGTGGATTCTCTTTGAGTTTTTTTACAAACTCATCTCCAACGGTTAAGTTCTCACCGTTATATTCATAACCTTCATCTTGATTGACTACGGCCACTGGCAGATCTTCCATCTTGTCATACGGATCCCAGAACGCCCATAGAAACATTCCGCTGTATAACACAGGTATAAATAGAACTGCTAAGACCGGTACAGCAATTTTTTTATTTGAAAAAACTGCTTTAAATTGAGCTCCGATACTTTTTAACACAGTTGTTCACTCCTCCTAATACTGAATGACTGATTTAGTCATTTGGTCATTTATCGGTAAAAAAAGAGACTCTTACAGTCCGCTTTTTCGAAAATGACCGAAATAGAAATTTGGTCACAACTTAATGTAACACGTTTTTCTTGGTTCTGCAATACTATGGTTTCCTTAAACCATCCATTACAAACATCTCCAGAACCTCTAGCATCTTTTCTTTCTGAAGAGCTTCATGATCACGTTCCCAATCGAAAATAAGAGCGATATATACTTTCACCATCATAAACGCCACAATATCTGTATGGCATTTTTTTATCTCACCTTTTTCTACCGCTTTGTCCAGTTCTTTTTGAACAAAATTTAAAACTGCCTTTTCGATTCTCTGCAAAGCCTCCGTTACAGGTGAAGTGTATAATTCTTTCACTTCCTGCGAGAGTTTTACGGCTAACTTGTGCGTTTTACGAAGTTCAACAACTTCATACAGTGCATTATGCAAGTTCTCGTAAAAAGGGCGATCCTCTTTTATAGCAGAAGATGCCGCTAGTTTCGTCTCTGTTACTAAGTTTGTGATAATTTCCGAAAATAATTCTTCTTTGTTTGCGAAAAAAGTATAGATCGTTCCTTTTCCAACGTTTGCAATCTTAGCGATCTGATCCACAGTACTCGCTTTGTAACCAAACATAGAAAAAGAGCGCTCCGCTGCGTCTAAAATACTTTTTCTGCGATCCATCATCCCACCTCCTCACCATTAACCATATTTCGTTTCGTACATAACTGCAAGGTTAAAAGAACTCGGGTACCTTCATTAAGTACGCTCTCATACCGAAGTTTTCCGTCCATATCCTGTATCAATTTATAGGTTACCATCATTCCAAGACCCGTACCTTTTGCTTTTGTTGTATAAAATGGTAACCCGATTTGTTCGAGTTCCTCTTCTGTCATACCTTTACCATTGTCTTCAATCGCGATCGTAATACTTCTTTTTGTAACTTTATAACGATACAGGTGGATCGTTCCTCCTTTTTCGATCGCTTCTATCCCATTTTTGATAATATTTATTAAACCTTGCTTAAGTTTTGGTTCATCAATGCACACATTGTAAGGACCTAATGGACTAGCAGTGACCTCCACGTTATTGATCGCTCCGTATGGTGCAGTAAGCGCGATAACGTCTCTTAGTACTTTTTCTAGTGGAACGGTCTCGAGTTTAGGAACATCTGGCTTGACCATAGACAAATAATCTGTGATGATTTTGTTCGTTCGATCTAGTTCCTCGATTAAGAGCGGAGAATGCTCTCTCAACTTAACATCTGTAGTCGTGCTGCCTAGAAACTGAATCATTCCGCGAATTGTCGTCATCGGATTTCTCACTTCATGCGCGATTGCTGCTGCCATTTGGCCAGCAACCGCTAACTTATCTAAGTAAACGGTTTCCTTCAATTGCATGTTAATCTTAACAAGTCTCTCGATTAAGAAGATACATGAAAAGAATGCAATCAAGAAGCTCGAGAAATAGACAAGATAGAAATCGATTGTCAGAAAATCAAGATATGTATGAATGATTAATATATAAAATAGTGTATAAACCAAAGCAATATAGATCGCAGAAACCCATCTGCGTTTATCTTCATCAAAGAACCCATGATAGATCAGACATACTACGTAAGCGAGCAGGATTAAAACAATGCCTATCCACGCTAACTCTCCACCCACAGCTAACCTTGCAATGGCGACTGTTAACGAACAGATTGCACCGGGGAGCCACCCTACATAGAGTGTAACAATCATGATTGGGACATTCCGTAGATCAAAAAAAGAGTCCTTCAGTGTTTCGATTGGAAACAACATACAAACTAGTGCACCAGCTCCACTGATCAAACCAAAGACGATTTGATTCTTATAACTTGGGATGACACCAGGATGAAGGGGAAAGAACATGTTTAAAAGATGTGTAAAAGAAAATATGATAGCAATATTTACAAATAACGGTTCTACAAAGGCTTGCACGACGCTTCCCCCTTCCTTTTTTCTCCCTACAGTATAGCAGAAACATTCTACAAGAAAATATAAAAAACGACAAACATATCCATTTGCCGTTTAATTTTTATTATATTTATTTTTTTGTTTATTGAAATGGAGTGGTTGAGCCCCGTCATTTATCTGTTGAACAAGGAATCAACAGCCTCTTTAGCTGAATTCACACAATCTGGTAATCCTACGCCATCATATGGAGCCCCGGCTAATCTTACGCCTGGCAACTCATTTTGAAACGCTGTTCTAAGCTTTTTCACATGTTCTTTGTGCCCGACTTCGTACTGTGGCATCGAATCAATCATACGAGAAACATGGTAGAATTCTGGATGAGAATCAACACCCATGATCTTCTTTAAATCATCTAATACTTTTTCTAAAATAACTTCATCAGATTGATGAACGATGTCCTGATCTTCTGCACGACCTACATAACATCGAAGAACCACTTTTCCTTTAGGCGTCGTGTGCGGCCATTTACGGCTCGTCCACGTACACGCCGTGATGGATGTTTTCTCACTCTTAGCAATCACAAAACCTGTTCCATCAAGACTAAAGTTCACGTCTTCTTCATTAAAACTCATCGCAACAGTTGCAACTGAGGTTGGCTTCGTGTCGTGAAAACCTGCAGGAAACACTGTTTTACTAAAGAGCTTCTTCGTAATAGGATAAGGTGTCGTGACGATAACGTTATCTCCGGTCATAACCGAACCATCTTCCATCATTACTGAATATGCACCGTCTTCTAGAAGCTCGACTGCTTTTACGGAAACCCCTGTCTTTATATTCTCTTCTGGCACTGCTTTTGAAAGAGCTTCAATGAAAGAGGACAATCCTCCTTTAAGTGTTAGAAAGGCACCTTTTTTCTTCTTCTTCGCAATCGGAGTCTTCTCTTGTTTAGGCTGCGTCTTTTTCATGCCTAAGATTAAACTTCGATATTTCTTTTCTGTTTCTACAAACTGTGGAAACGTAGATTGCAGACTAAGCCGATCGATTCTACCAGCATATATACCAGATAACAACGGTTCGATCAGCCGATCAACCACTTCATCACCAAGACGTCTTCTAAAAAAATGACCGACAGAAATATCTTGTTGCGAATCTTTTCGTTTAGGAAGAACAAGGTCTAGCCCCGCTCTTGCTTTTCCAGCCACAGAGAAAAGAGGGGTTGTCGCGAACGGCATCACTTTCGTCGGGATGCCCATCACTGCTCCTTCTGGAATAGGATGAAGCTTCATATTATGCAAAATATAAGCTTGACCCGTTTCATTAGAAACTAAATCATCACCTAGACCCACATCTTTAACCAGTTCGGTCATTACTGTTTTTCTCGCAAGATAAGAATCTGGCCCACGCTCTAGTACAAAACCATCTTCTTTAATCGTATCAATTTTACCGCCAAGACGGTTGCTTGCTTCAATCACTGAAAAGGTGATCGACTTGCCCGTTTCCTTCGCATATTTCTGAACATAAAAGGCAGCGGCTAAACCTGTTATGCCGCCGCCCAATATTATAACGTGCTTTCGCTCGCTCATTTCTTTCACATTCTTTCTTTTGCTAGTGCGTTTTCAATGACCGTTGCTAAACAATCGATAAATTCCGGCTTTGCGTTCGGCATGTGAGGACGATAATAGTTCACGCCCAGCTCATCTGTGACTACTTTACACTCATAGTCATTGTCATATAAAACTTCTAGATGATCGGCAACAAAACCAACCGGACAATAGATAAAATGCTTGTAGCCATGGTCGTTATAGAGATCACGCGTTAAATCTTGCACATCTGGTCCGATCCACGGTTCTGGTGTGTTTCCAGCACTCTGCCACCCGATCGTATAATGAGGAACACTCGCTTCTTTCGCGATCAGATCAGCTGTTTCCTGAAGTTGCGTTGGATATGGGTCTCCCATTTGAAGGATCTTTTCTGGCAGACTGTGTGCGGAGAAGATTACAACCGTTTTGTCGTGTTCGTTCTCTGGAATAGAGTTAAACGCTTGTTTAATTCCATCAGCCCAGAATTGTACATATTTTGGTTCATCATACCAGCTGTCGATCGTCGTAAAAGATGGTCCACCTATTTTTGCAGACTCTTCCACAGCACGCCCGTTGTATGATTTAACGCTGAACGTTGAATAATGAGGAGCCAGAACAAGCGTTACAGCTTCTTCGATTCCATCTTCCTTCATCTGCTGGACAGCATCCTCAATAAAAGGATCAATATGCTTCAGACCAAGGTAGCTTTTAAACTCACGATCAGGGTAGCGTAGGTTCATCTCTGCTTCAACTTTTTGCGCTTGCTCTTCTGTGATCTTAGCAAGCGGTGAGATTCCACCGATCTGTTCATACCGTTCTGTAAGTTCTTGTAGCTGTTCAGGAGAAGGCTTACGTCCTCGTCTTATGTGTGTGTAATAGCTTTCTACTTCATCCAGACTTCTTGGCGTACCATACGCCATAATTAATAGACCTGTTTTCTTATTACTCACTCTTTATCACCCTAGTTTTTTAGACGTATATTCATGAACAAAGGTGGTCAACTGCTTTAATGTTGCAATGTTTACTTCAGGGAAAATACCTTTTCCGACATTGAAGATAAAGCCTGGTTCTTCCATACCTTCATCCAAAATTTCTTTCGTACGTGCTTCGATTACTTCCCATGGCGCCAATAGAAGAGATGGATCCAAGTTTCCTTGAAGTGCTTTTGTAACACCCATCTGACGCGCTTCTCTTGGAGATAATCTCCAATCCAGTCCGATCACATCGATCGGAAGCTCGTTCCACTCCATTACTAAGTGTCTTGCACCTGTTCCATAGAGGATCAACGGAATATTTTCTTCTCTTAATGACGAGAAGATCTTGTACATAACAGGCTGAATGTATTTTCTGTAATCAGCTGCATTTAACGCGCCGACCCATGAATCAAAAATCTGAAACGCTTGAGCACCAGCTGCGATCTGCGCTTTTGCATATGCAATCGTCATATCGCCTAGTTTGTCCATCAACATGAACCAGCTTTCAGGATCAGAGTACATTAGCTGTTTCGTTTTATGATAATCGCGTGAAGGTCCACCTTCAACCATATAGCTCGCAAGTGTAAATGGAGCACCCGCAAACGTGATAAGCGGCACTTCTAACTGCTGTCTTAAAATTTTAATGGTGTCCAATACATATGGTACGTCTTTCTCAGGATTGATCGTCCCTAAACGCTCTACATCCTCGCGTGTTCGTACGGGCTTATCAATCACGGGTCCGATTCCTGATTTAATTTCTACGTCTACTCCAATCGCCGGGATTGGAGACATAATGTCTTTGTAAAGAATGGCAGCATCCACTCCATGTTGATCTACAGGGAGCTTCGTAACGCCAGCGCAGATCTCTGGTCTATGTGTGATTTCAAATAGTGAATACTTCTCTTTCAGTTTACGGTACTCTGGCTGGGAACGGCCCGCCTGTCTCATGTACCATACAGGAATATGTGAATTTTTCTCCTTACGACACGCTTTCAAAAACTCTTCATTCATAGTCAAAACGTACACACCTTTCTATACAAGACCAAAAGCTGCAGCACTATTGTTATCTCCTAGCTGCTGAAACTTAAAACCTTTAACGTCAATATCCATACACATTGTAAGGGAATTCATAATAAAAGTATAGAAGATAAGCTTAATTGTCATGATTTTGGCAAAATGGATGTTCTTCAGAGGATGAAAGCCTTTACAGACGCATGTCGCTGAACTGAATGTAATGAGTAAATGATGGATTGGGTCTAGCGGCTCATCGATTAAGTCAAAAGTGGTATCAATTAAGTCGAAATGAACAACCATTAAGCGCAAACCCGCCACAATTAAGTCTAAAATGAAAAATATAGGCTTTCCGACACAGTTCGACTCCCTTTCTCTACTTCCAACTTCCAAACTCTCCTCAAAAAAAGAAGATGACCCCCAAAGGCCATCTTCCACCTGTTAATCCTCTTTTTTCTTCTTTTTCTTTTTTTTCTCTTTTTCACGATCCTTATGAATCTTATCTCTTAACTCTTTGTCATCATCTTCACTAAAACTGGGGAAAAGAGAAATCGACACCACATTTGACGGCTCTCCTTCTTGTTTTGTCAGAGGATTATATGGAACCACATAAAAGTCTGGCAATGTGAAGAGATTCTTGCTGGACGCACCATACTCTCCTTTGCCTTCTATCGTATCTAGTAGAGTCGTTTCTCCTTCATTTACTGCGTAAACCTTGTATTGCAGACGCTCGTCTTTTGAAGGAGTCCAGCTCAGCTTAACGGAAGGAATGCCATAGTCCCCCATACCAAATGAAGCACGCAGATCTTTTAATTCAATAATCTCGATCGGCGGTGGCAAGTCTTTTACCCCTTCAGGTTTTTTGAACGCCAGCCCTTGTTGAGAAGGCATCTCATTAATCACTTGTTTAAATAAGAGAGTAGGTAGAGAACTGCCGCTATTAAGGTACGATTCCTTAGTCGTTCGATCATAACCGATCCATACTGCACCGACTACTTCTGGCGTATACCCAACAAACCATGTATCTTTGTTACCTTTTTCAACGTCTGGATAGTTTGTGGTACCCGTCTTTCCTGCGATCTCCATATTCTCTCTTCCATCAGATCCTGTTCCATTTTTCACAACTTGTTGAAGCATACGCGTCATGTACCATGCGTTTTGTCTTTTCCAAACTTTCTTTTCTTCTTGTTTTGCTTTTCCGATCAGCTCTCCTTCGTTGTTATAGATCTTACTGATCACAAAAGGCTCGATCGTCTTACCTTCATGAAGAAAACTGCGATATCCTTTTACCATCTGTAAGGGCGTTACACCTTGATCGATCCCACCTAGCGCAATTCCGAGTCCTTTATCCTCGATCGGCATGCCGAGCTGTTCGAGGTAACTTTTCGAATCAGATATTCCGTTCTTGTTCAACAGCCATACTGCTGATGAATTTACAGAGTGAGAAATGGCATCTACCATGGAAACTTCCCCATCGTATCTTCCGTTATAATTCTTTGGTTTATAGCCGTCATAGCTTAGTTCTTCATCACGCAACATAGAATAAGGTTTGTATTTTTCAGATTCAAGAGCGGGACCGTACACGGATAAAGGCTTAAACGTAGACCCGGGCTGACGATTCACTTGTACCCGATTTAGTCCCTCTGTGACATAATTCCGTCCACCTTGAACTGCGAGCAGACCACCTGTTTTTCCATCCATCAGCACCATTGCGCCTTCAGGTTTTTCCTGACCCGTTCCTACAAAATAGCGACCGTCTTGAAAGCTTCTATACACAGAATCTTGTGCAGCGAGATCCATCGGTACGACTATTTTATAACCGCCTTGTCGGAGCTCTTCTCTTGAAAGTTGATACTTTTCTTTCGCTTCTTTTATCACCATATCAATATACGTTGTATAAGCCGGATTTCGTTTTTCTTGCTGAAAATCTAAAGCAATCGTTTTACCTTGCGCTCTGACCGTTTCAGTAGGTGTAAGATAATCTTGCTTCTCCATGAGCGTAAGGACAAGATCCCACCGCTCTTTTGCTTCCTTAGGATTTTTTAGTGGCGAATAATAGTTAGGTGCTTTAGGAAGACCGGCAAGCATCGCACCCTCTGCTACTGTTAAATCGCTAGCATCCTTATTAAAATACGTTTTAGCAGCGAGCTGGATGCCGTATGCGCCATGACCGAAATAGATTTGATTCAAATACATCTCCAAAATTTTATCTTTTGGGTATCTTCTTTCCAGATTGATCGCAATAACCGCTTCTTTTGTTTTTCTTAGCCATGACTTCTCATGAGATAAAAAAACATTCTTTGCTAACTGCTGAGTAATCGTACTGCCGCCCTCGACTTTACCACCAGCTAAAATATCTTTATAGATGGCACGCGAGATTGCTTTTACATCAATTCCGTTGTGTTTATAGAAACGATTGTCTTCAACAGCAACAAACGCCTCCTGCACATGTTTTGGAATGTCCTCAATGTCAACGATCTCTCTATTCTCATCATAGATTTTTGTAATTTTATCACCGTTCTCAGTAACAAGGACAGTAGCTGAATCCATCACAAGATCTTTTTCATCGATCACATAATCTCCAGCTAAGATAATGAAAAGATAGGCAAAAAAACCTATTATAAGTGAACCCACTATTATACCGAGTGCAACGAGACTTCTCTTTACCATAACCAACCCTCATTTCATTCTAGGTCGAAAAGTACATTTTATATAATTTTCCCTTAGTTGGAAAGTATATTACAAGTAACCAACTTCTTACACTGTTTAATGTGCTGAACGGTTGGGTAAAACAAAGGTAAATCAATAAAAAGGGGCAGGGATTCCTATGAACATATATATTACTTATGGGACTTTAGACTTTTTAGCAACATATCAAGAAAAATACGATGGAGCTCTCCTGCTAGAGGGTGACGCTAATTCTGCTCTCGTAATTGAAACAGAGGGAAAGAATCCATTTACAGAAAAACATGAGTATGAAGTAATAAATCAAAGAGGTTCATTAAGTGGTGCAGGTTTTGTCGTTATGAATCACATCCCGGTATCAGAAGAAGGCCGATCTCTTTTCGAAGAACGCTTTCAAAATCGTGCCGGGCTTGTTGAAAGCGAACCTGGATTTAATGGCATACGCATTTTGCGGCCACTTCATCAAGATCCATACATCGTCATGACGCTATGGCATTCACATGCTGATTTTACAAATTGGCAACAATCGAAAGCTTATGAAGAAGCTCATAAAAATAGAGGCACTTCTAAAGGACTTCCAGAGACACTTTTTACAGGAAAATCATTCGTAAAAGAATACATGGTAGCCAAATGACTATAAATCCATCAACCATAAAAAAAGCATCTGTCATTCTAAATCCTTCAGCTGGCCAAGGTAGGTTGCTGAATCAGTGGGATGCAGTGCTAGAGCAACTAAAAGTTGGCTTTGAAGACGTTCGAGTCTATGAGACGACCGCTCCCGGAGAAGGTGCCTCCTTCGTTAAAGAACTTGAAGGTAAGACAGATTTAATCATAGCCGCTGGTGGTGATGGTACGGTACATGAAATTGCAGAAGCTGTATTGTCTATAAAAGAGAATCAACCAGCTTTCGGAATCTTGCCAGGTGGAACGTGCAATGATTTTTCGAGAGCTTTAGGCATGAACCAAAATCCTATTAAAGCGGCACAACAGCTTAGTGAAAAAAAGTTTAGCCATATTGATGTTGGAGAGTTTAACGGACATTTCTTTACAAACTTCTGGGGTGTTGGATTGATCACACATGTTTCAGAATCTATTGATCCAGATACAAAAGAAAAGTTTGGCCGACTTTCTTATTATTTATCTGCGGCAAAATCCTTTCAAACGTGGGAGCCATTTGACATCTCAGTATCATCTAAAGAGTTTCAATTTGATGGACAAGCTGCCATGTTTCTTGCTGTAAACGGACCATTTACCGGGGGGATCCGTCCCTTCTTTCCCGATACAGATATACAAGACGGCAAGCTCGATTGCTTGCTGATCGAAGAACCTTCCACTTCGTTTATTTGGGACGTCCTTCTGAATCGACTATCCGATACTTCAAAAGAGGGGCAAGGCTATCATTATTTTCAAAGTTCAGAGATTAGCATAAAAACAGCTCCCCAACAGCTTATTGACTGTGATGGAGAGCGTCAGCATCATACACCTGCAGTTATTAAGTGTTTACAAAATCAATTACACACACTTACTGGGGATGTTTCCTTTTAAAAAAAGGAAGCGTCCTTTTTTGATAGGCTCTTATCGATTCTAGCCCACCGATACAAAGCAAAAGCCAAACGGTTCCAGCACTAAATCCAGCTGCTATATCAGATGGATAATGAACGCCTAAATAGACACGGCTAAACCCAATAAGAAGAATCGAAGAGATAAACAGGATGGTAAGCCCGATTTTAAGTGGCATTCCTCTTCTGCTTTTCACGACCAAATAGCCTAGAAAACCGTAATAGATAAGACTGCCCATAGCATGTCCACTGGGATAACTAAAACCTTGCTCAACAATAAGACTATCTTCTGGTCGTATTCTTCCAAACCAATGTTTTAATCCTAAGTTCACAAGACCTCCGCCGGCAACAGCAATCAAATAAAAAATAGCACCCCAATAGTTCTTCCGTTTTGCGATTAGCCAGATCAGACTGCCTACTAATAAGAGCGTTAAAATATTTTTCGAACCAAAAAAGGTTATCACTTTCATGACTTCAGTTAGGGTGGCACTTCTAATATCTGTTACATATTGAATGATTACTTGATCAAACTCAAATACTTCATTTTCCATCAAGTCTTCTGAGAGTTCAAAAAAGATATTTAACGATAAGAAAGAAAGACCTAATCCACTAACTACATAGATGAGTGGAAGGATTGGAAAGGGTAGTTTTTGGGCGAGTTCTCGTAACATAAAATTCTCCTCAACATCATTTTCTTTATTCCAAAGAAAAGTTGTAATATCTCTTCTTCAAACGTTTTTTCACAGTGCGATCAACCTTATTAAATCTAAGTTTTCACTCTTTTTTCTTTGGATAAACCACTTTAAAACATTGTCTTGTTTTTAAAGTGGTTTGTAAACGATAATTGAAGTGAACTTATTGACGTTTTAGGAAACTTTCATGCTTTTACTAGCTTTTTATATGAATACCACACTAAGATTGGCTAGAAGTGCTCACTGAGACAGAGACATGATATATGAAAGTAAATGTAACAAAAAAAGCCGCTCAACGTTGAGCAGCTTTTAACGATCTTCTATTTAACAAGCTTAACTAACATGTGAGCGAGCTTATGACGTTCTTCTTGCTCTCCAACTTTCCATAGTTCTTTTAAGAGGTTCTCTTCTGAGTTACGAGGCTCCTCATGGTTAGCTAAGTAATCTGCTACTTTCTCTGCAGTTTTCGCAAGGGTTTCTTCACTCATGCCCATTTTTTCACCAATTTGCACTTTGCCGTGCAAGTAGCTCTTAAACTCTTCAAAGTTTGATAAAATCTCGTCTTTTTTGCTTTCACTCATACGACTTGCTGTTTCTTCTACCTTACTAGTGTCAACATTACGCTCTTCATCAACCATGTGTCTGCTATCCATTTTTGTTACCTCCTCAGATTTTTGTATCACTTTTGTTCAATATTTGTTTCATGCATAATAGTCTTTTACCGATTTTTCCAATCCCTAAACCTTATTCTGCAGTTCAATTGTTTTTTAGTTCGTCTATCCTATAAATTTTGTTTATGGTAGCGAGAAAAGGGGAAGGATATCTCTGTAGAACAAGATTCAGGAGGTTATACAAATGGAAAAAGACTTACAAGCACTAATCGATGGACTAAATGAGGATCTTGCAAACGAGTATTCTGCAATCATTATGTACAATCATAATGCAGCTACGGTTTCTGGTTTGTACCGTCAAATTCTAAAACCTTTCTTCCAAAGTGAAATCGCTGATGAGCAAGGACATGCTCTATATTTAGCAGAAAAGATTAAAACACTTGGTGGTACACCAACTACTCAACCAAAACCGGTTAAACAAGTAGAGAGTGTTCGTGAAATGTTGGAGGAAGCTCGAAACGCTGAGGAAGATACGATCAGACGTTATGAAGAGCGTAAAGAGCAAGCATCTAACTTAAAGTTGACTGAGCTAGTCGTTCAGTTAGAAGATATGATTGCAGATGAGACGAAGCACAAAGAAGAAATGGACCGCTTACTAAGCGACAGCCGTTTCTAAAACACTCAATAATACAAGCACCCGCAATTTATTGCGGGTGCTTTTTAGTTATGATCCTTTTCTTTTTTTCATCTGTTAACAAACGCCACCTAAAACAATTCTTTGCCACTTGACCTAAATCATCGAGAAAATGATAATTGGCGTATGCTCCAACAATTGCACCTAGTCCCGGGACCATCTGAAGCATTTTAATTAGATCGATATGGTCTCTATAATCTTGCTGCAACTCTTGCCAATTCATTTGATTGATTGATTCTGGAGACTCTGGAAATTCTTGCACCGTTTCTTTCCAATATAAAACTCTTTGAAAAGCCTCTTCTCTCTTATGCGGGTCAGAAAAAGCAAGTCGAAATACATGAAGAATAAAGATACGTTCTTTGTAATCTTTAACATCCAATCCATAAATACTAGCTGCTTCGAACAAAAACTTCATCTTGATTCCTAACAATAATGGAAAATCTGCAATGCCGAGCAAAATGCCTCCAGCACCAGTTCCCGCCCCTTCAATTGCTGCTGTTTTCTTATAGAAGGAAAGTCGATCTTCAAATTTATAATCTCGCTCTCGCAGATCTGCTGTAAACTTAATCGTTTTTTTTGTCGTATATTCCGAACCGATAAGCGTTGCTTTAATCATATGTTTCATACTTGAAGTCATTACATCATGCACTTTTTGAGGTATTTTTTCGTTGATCTTCGTTTGAAGTGATTTTGTTGTTTTATTCCAGAGTGAAGGCCGTTTACACATTTCTGTTTCCCATTTTTTAAGTTCTTCCACTACTTCTTCTTCATAAGTGTTCATCATTTACCTCCCTCCTTCTATACGATTAGTGTTCGTCCTTGGTTTCGATATTAGGCCTCACTATTTGATGAACTAAACAATAGTAGTTGCAGTTGGAATTCCTAGTGGGAATGTAAACACGTTTTTGGGGTCGTATTTTGTTTTCACCTCAATTAAACGTGGAAGGTTTACAAAGTAACATTGTTCCAGCCAGTTCTTAATACAATTATCATGGAAATTTACATAAGCTCCATCTGCATAAGGAAGTAGAGAATTCCTTAGCCTTTCTACCCATCGTGTATTGATGTCTGCCTCACTCTCATTCTCCCATTTCGTAATATAAAGCAAACTGAACAATGCTTCTCTATGAACATAAGCCGTTTCAGTAGGCCCAATACAAGCGGCATTTCCGGCTAGGGCTTGCAGCTGCACTTTATTCTCAATACTAGGTGAGTTAGATAGAAATTCTTTCAACTTTTTTATCGCTCTAACCGGTAACTGCTTTTTCGCAAACGCACCTGTATTCTTAAAAGGATGCGCATCAGGATCACCATGGTTAACAGCGTACTCCATCATACCTGGCATCATTCCTCCAAATATCTTAACGGCATCGATATATGGTACTTTCTTAACTTCAACTTCTTTAGGCGGATATGCGATCAAAAGGGGCTTAAGTAACTTTTTCAGTTCATCCGTACTGCCAAGAAATTCGCCTAATGCACGCAACTCACCAATGTCTTTAGTTAAGAGATCGATAATGGCTGTCAACCTGACGTCTGTATGAGGAGCCCATTTCTGCCATGCTTCCACGACTTTTTCAAATCCTTTAAAGTCCCATGTGATTTTAAAGATGGCAACATTATTAACAGGAACGACTTTAAACCGAAAAGATGTAACCACACCAAAGTTCCCACCACCACCGCCCCTAGACGCCCAAAACAAGTCTTCGTTTTTATGTTTGTTGGCTATGATGATATTTCCATGTGCATCAACCATCTCTAGCTCCAGAAGCTGGTCGATCAGCATCCCGTATTGTCTGGTTAGCATTCCCCATCCACCACCAAGTGTAAGACCGGAAAGACCAACAGAAGGACACGTACCTCCTGGAATCGTAAAACCTTCTTCATACAATTTTTCGTAAAGTGGAAAGAGTAATGCTCCTGCACCGAGTATGGCCGTTTTTGATTTTCGGTCCACTTTCACTTCATTCAACTCGCTTATGTCTATTACTAAACCACCATCTAATGATGAATAAGCTTCATAACTATGCCTTCCTGTGCGAATCCGAAACTTTACCCTCTTCTTTCTTGCCCAACGGATCGCGTTTGAAACATCCTTTGTGGTTTCACAAAAATTGATAATTAAAGGAAATAAGTTAAAACGAGTATTAAACTCTTCTCGTGCCAGATCATAATCAGGACTTCCTGGTGTTACAATCCTTCCTGTTAATCCATACGTATTCATAAGTTCCGCTCCCTTCCATAAAACTTATATACATAAGCTATGAAAGATGCCCAAAATCTGTTTACAAACATGGAAGTAGTTGATTTCCATTCCAAGCTGCTCGCTTTCCGCGGGGCAAGCGGTGAGCCAAATTCGTTCGTTTCACTTTTAAGTGTCTCATCTGCACGCTGTGATAGCCTAGAGTCTCGCACCTTAGAAAAATGGGTATAAAAAAACTTCCCAGCCCAAAAAGAGCTAGGAAGTCAACATAATGTGTTTTTTCGTCATACTAGGAAGTCGTACTATGCTGTATAGAATCGCCGCCACAGGCATTAGGATCGCGATCAGCCAGTCTCCCGAAAGGAATCCATAGAAAAGACCATAGAGTACTCCTTGTATGATCAGTAAATATTTAAGCCAATTTTGAAAGGCTTTTACTCTTACTTCTTGTTTAATCGGATAGATTATGAATACAACATTCCATCTATACTGGGTGTAAAGGGTGAATAATTGCAGAGCAAACATTTGAAAGAACAAGAACACGACGATCAACTGCCACCATCCTGCAGGAATTAAATAAATGAACAGAAAACCTATGAAGATTAAACGAACATATAAACCCAAGTAATCTCCAGAACGCACAAAGGTCTTCATGTATAAAGCAGAAAGTGTATTCTTCTTTTTAAATGAGAAACTGGCTAAGCTGTTTAACCAAGGTCGCTTATGTACGGTCTGCTTTAAAGCTGGAACATCTGTAAAGTAATTTACGAATCTGTATCCCTTCATTTTTAAAGACTGTTCTTCCGCTAATAACATTTCCCACTGATAGCCATGCTGTTTCTTAAAAACACCGAAAACAAAGTTCTTTAACACGTACATGACCGCAAAAATAGCGATCAAGAAGAGATAAGCTTCATTAAAGAGAAGATAGGCATACACAAAGTTTACAATGAACCTCAAGATTTTATAGTTCGTTTGATGACTTCTGTAAGGTAACCTTCTTTCTTCCCATGACACATAGATGTTAAATACTTTTGCTGCGATCAAAAAGAATCCAAACGTGACATACATCTTCCAGCCATCATGGATAAAGAATTGGACGATCGGCCAAAACAATGTAAATAGGAATAGAGTCGAAAAAGCGCCAGTTGCCGTTGCAGACGAGATCGCTTTTGAGAAATATTGTTTCATTCCTGATTCTACAGGGAGTAGAAATACGAGATCCCCTTCTTTTAGCAATGTTCGAATCGGACTTTTAGTCAACCAAACAGAAAAGACGATCGTTAATATAAAAACAGCAGGAAAATTTTCTGGAAGTGCTTGAAGAAGCTTAGCATAATAAACACTTCCGATGACAATGAGCAAAATTAAGGAAACAATGAGTCCGCTGTTTCCCATCAAACTAAAGTATTTCAGCGTCTGGGTAACGTGAGCATTACGTCGTTTTGTCCATAATTTTTTTACATCGATCATGTGACTTTACCTCTTGCTACATAGAGATAGATCTCATCCAACGTCGCATTCTCTAGCCCACTTCTTACGCGTAGTTCTGCTAACGTTCCGCTTAAAACCAGTCTTCCTTCATGCATGATTAAAAAGCGATCGCAATATCTTTCTGCCGTAGACAAAATGTGAGTCGACATTAGAACGCCAGCACCATTATTTTTGAATTTAACCATATACTCTAGAAAGGATTGAATACCTAATGGATCAAGACCAACGAACGGTTCGTCCACGATATATAGCTTAGGTTCGACCAGTAATGCACAAAGGATCATTACTTTTTGCTTCATCCCTTTGGAGAACTGACTCGGAAACCACTTGATCTTATTGTCCATGCGAAATTCTTCAAGTAAGGGACGGACACGTGTTAAGAAGGTTTGTTCTTCTAAACCATATGCCATTGCTGTTAGCTCTAGATGTTCCCATAATGTTAGTTCTTCATAAAGTATCGGCATCTCTGGTATGTAAGTGAATTGACTTCGGTAGTTTTCAGGTTCTTCCCGAAACGTCTGTCCTTCGATTTTAGAAGTACCTGACATAGGTTCCATAAGACCTAACACATGCTTGATGGTTGTACTTTTACCTGCTCCATTCAAGCCGATCAATCCTACTATCTCATTTTCTTTCACCGTGAAATCTAAGTGATGAATAACAGGCTGATTAGGAAGATACCCTCCTGTTAGATCTGTAACTTCAAGGATCGGTTTCATACAATACCTCCTTCTGCAATCCAGCATTTTCATTATTGTTTGCTATTTTCCTTCTTTTACAACTTATGAGGCAGGCATGGGTGTTGGTGTAGGTTCTGCATATCCTTCTTTGTATTTCTCATCGATCATGTTTCTAATTTCCACCGGTGTTTTCCCATCAGCAGAAGCACTCATGCTGATCGCAGCGATTTCTAAACACGTACCACATTTTGTGCCATGATCATCCCATACGATTTTTCCATCTTCTTTGTTCTCAGAGACGAAGCAATCATAGTTGTCTTTATGACCCGCAGATTCACCACATCCACAAAAACAAGGCATTGTTTCTAACAGTTCTTTATATTTAGGAACTTCCGCATAAATAGCAGCGATCTCTTCGGGTTGCTTATCTAGAAATCCTGGCAATACATCCATTGAAGCAGTAAGTTCTTGAATATCACCGTTTGGCAGATGATTCTCATGCCCTTCATGAGAAGCTTCCTGTTTAGCGCTTGAGCCCTCTTGGTGGTTCTTATGCTCATCTTCTGATTTACTCCCGCATCCCGAGATGAGGAAGCTAACACCAAGTGTCATTGTAAGAATAAGTTGTCTTTTTTTCACGGAGAATCCTCCTTTTTGTCATTCTTTCCTTATAATAGCGTAATTCACGTTTCCTTTACCAATTTTATATGTATAACAAACAAGACTTCCTGGACAAGATATAAGAGAAGAAGGTATCCCCCCTTCTTCAGGGAGAAAGATGCAAGGTATTAGATTTTTTCAGATATGCTTTTCTTTAAGGAGATGGTTCTCTTGGACTATTTAGTGCTTGAGCAATTTCAGATTCTTATAATCGAGGTGCATGGCTAAAAAATCGTATTGTTTTGTTTTCGTGTTCTCCTTTCTTCTCTAACCTCTATAAGAAGAAGGGTTCTATTTTTTGAATAGGACCCTTCTTTTTTATTAACTGTTTTCGTAAATTTTATTGCTTTTGGAAGTGTTGATTTCCGTTCCAGGCTACTCGCTTTCCACGGGGCAGGCGCTGAGCCACATTCGTACGTTTCACTCTTAAGTGTCTCAGCTGCCTAGTTGTCGGGGCTGAACGAGCCACTTCCACTTTTCAATCTGCCCGCCTGTATGCTCCTTGCTCCTGCGTCTACCAGTTAATGCTAGCGGAGTAAGCTTCCTCGTCGCATGCCTTGCGAGATGCATTTCAGGTGGTAGGCACGCACCTTCCTCTCCAATCAATTGTCAAAGGTGACAAGCAACAATTTTTTTAGAAAAGAGCCTTTTGATAAAATAAAAAGAATACCTTATTTTTTAGGTTGATCATATGTGATATGATAAGTAAAAAAAATGAGGTGAGCCACTTGTCCCACGATTCAAACTGCATTTTTTGTAAAATTGTTGCGGGAGAAATTCCTTCCTACAAAGTGTATGAAGATGAAAACGTTCTAGCTTTCTTAGACATCAGTCAGGTAACAAAAGGACATACGCTGATCATTCCTAAAGAGCATTCCAAGGACATTTTTGAACTGCCTGCAGAAACAGCAGCGAAGCTTTATTCTGTCGTGCCTAAAATTGCCTCTGGAATTAAACAAACGTTTAACCCGATCGGTTTGAATATCTTGAACAATAACGGCGAAGCAGCTGGACAATCTGTTTTTCATTATCACATGCACTTCATTCCACGTTACGGACAAGGTGACGGTTTTGGAGCAGTCTGGAAAACACAGGATACCCCTGCAGACAAAATGACTGAGATCGCTCAATATATCAAAGAGAACGTTAAAAACTAACGCTACATATTAAAACTGCCTTTTTTAAAACTGGGCAGTTTTTTCATATTCTTTTTCGCACGATCTCTGTTGTCTTGAAAGCAGTTTGATCTCCGTTACAGGATGCTCGCTTTCCGGGGGGCGTGCGGTGAGCCACCTTGTCGCTTCGCTCTTAGGTGTCTCACCTGTCCCGCTTATCCCCCAGGAGTCTCGCACCTTGCACTCCAATCAACTTTTCAAAGAAGAAGTTCTAGAAATTTTTGAAAGCAGCCATTTTAAACCTGAATGCTATTTAAAAAATATGAAACGTTTACAGGAGGAGAACGATGACACGCATCTATTTTCAAGCCGGACCCACAACATTGCCTAAAGAGGTCATGCAGCATGCAAAAGAAGAATGGGATGACTTCTTAGGTACTGGGTTAAATATTATGGAACATAGCCACAGGGGTTCAGAATATGAAGGCATCCATAATCAAGCGAAAACACGCATGAAACGTTTGCTTGATATCCCAGATACACACGAAGTATTGTTCTTACAAGGTGGAGCAAGTCTACAGTTCGCTATGATTCCCATGAATCTCATTCAAGGTGGAAAGACAGCAAAATACATACTCACTGGGTCTTGGTCTGAAAAGGCATATAAAGAAGCTCAGAAAATCGGATCGTGCGAAGTCGTCATTACAGGAAAAAACTCTGAGTATCGTACCCTCCCAGAGATGAATTATGTTTCTAGCGAAAATGACGCTTATCTTCATATCACCTCAAACAACACGATCTATGGCACACAGTGGCCTGACTTACATGCCTTCAGACATCCAAATCTTGTAGCGGACATGTCTAGCGATATTATGAGCAGACCGATATCCATCAAAGATTATGGATTAATCTATGCAGGTGCACAAAAGAACCTTGGACCTTCAGGAGTAACAGCAGTCATCATTCGAAAAGATCTGCTACAGGAAAACAAATCGGTTCCTTCTATCTTGTCGTATTCTGTTCATGCCAAAAATAATTCTCTATATAACACCCCTCCTGTATACTCCATCTATTTACTAAACCTTGTACTAGGTTGGGTAGAAAAGTCTGGTGGTGTCATTGAAATGGAAAAGAGAAATCACAATAAAGCTGGAGTCATCTACGACACGATTGATCAAAGCAACGGATTCTACAATGGATATGCCACACCTGAATCACGTTCGAACATGAATATTACATTTACTCTTGAAAGTGATGAACTCGAAAAACAGTTTATTAAAGAAAGCGAAGAGAACGGGATTTATGGCTTAAAAGGTCATCGGTCAGTAGGAGGATTTAGAGCCTCGATCTATAATGCTGTTCCTCAAGAATCGTGTGACAGCCTGGCGAAATTCATGAAGCATTTTCAGGAAAAATACGGAAAGTAGTTCGCAAACCTTTTCAGTTGTACGCATATCTGTTAACATAAGGGTACTTTCGCATTAGGCCAAGAGGGCACTAATGGAAAGAAATTAGGCTAAGTGTAGCTGAGGAGAGATGAGAAAATGAATACGAATACTAAATCATTAGCTTTAACATCAGTACTTATTGCGTTAGGATATGTGTTTCACACTGTTGTACCACCATTATTCTTTGGAATGAAGCCTGACTTATTACTCGTAATGATGTTTTTAGCTATTATGCTATCACCTACAAAACAAAACGTGATAATCGCAAGTATGGCAGCTGGAGTCATTTCTGCACTAACAACAGGTATGGCTGGTGGACAAATCGCAAATATCGTTGAAAAACCAATAACTGCTTTTATCTTTTTAGCAATGTTCTTATTAGCTAAAAAAGTAAAAGTAAATGCGATAAGCGCTGTTTTACTCACAGTGGTCGGAACGATTATCAGCGGTACACTGTTTTTAATGGTCGCCATGCTCGTAGCAGGATTACCTGGTACCTTATTGAGCTTTATCGGAATGATCGTTGTTCCAACAAGCATTGTTAGTGGATTAATCATGTTCTTTATCTACCCGATCGCAGAACGATTGTCTAAACGATCGAACTTAACTGCATAATTATTAAAAATAAAAAGCCAGCTCCTATGGAGTTGGCTTTATGTATTTATCCTCTTCTTTTTCTTCTTCCCACGTCTGAAAAGCTGCGATTTCAGTTGATAGTGTTGAAAAAATAAACGCCAGGACAGTGGCATCATCCAATAGTCCTGCTCCGATTAGAAAATCAGGCACTGCATCAATAGGACTAACAAAATACAGAAGTCCTGCGATCACTAATAGTAAAGATTTTTTGGAGACATCACGATAGTCGCCTCTTTTATATGACTTCACCATTCGTACTAACGCTTTGACTTGAGAGCCTAAGTTGCTTAAGCCTTGTTTATCTGGCTGCGAACTTTTTTTCTCAGCCTCTGTAACAAGCTCACCAGTCTGAGTGGAGCTTTCGAGTACAGCATTCGCCTTTTCCTTCATTTTATTAAAGTAGTTGCCGATTGTGTTTTGTTTCACCCCATAACCCTCCATTCTGTTTTTATTATGTATACCCTCTTTTAAACCTCTTCGTCAATTATGAATCTTTTTTTCCTTTTTATTTATTTTATATTATCTTTCTCCAAAGTCAGTCAAATATCTTCTGCTTTAGACAAGTATGACAATTTTTTTAAAAATACACCGTGTTTCTCTGTTTCTTATTATTTCCTGCTACAACAACGTTTTTAAATTTCGACCATTCTTTAAGTGCGTGATGGTACATGTCCAAACATGGCGAAATCTATCGGGAAATATTTTTATATTCGTCATTATTTTTCATAGGAATATACGAGAAATTCACGAATTTATTAGATAATAAAAGAATGAGGAGGAATTATAAGATGTCTAAACAAAAATCCATGGTAGTAGGTTTCGCATTAGGAACGGTGGTAACTGCAGCAGCTACTTTACTTTCAACACCTAAAGCAGGTAAGGAAGTAAGAAAAGATTTAAAAGTAAATATGGATAAAATGAAATCGACGTTCTCCAGCATCAAACGTGATGGCATTCAGCTACGAGCAAAGATCAGGTTTGCTAATAAAGAAAAAGAAGAAGCTCTTCAAGAAACGGCTGCTTCTACCATTAAAGAAACACCTGAAGAAATGGAGCAAGAAATTAAATAATCTCAAAAAAATTCTCCCTTTTGGGAGAATTTTTTTCTATACTCACGAGCGTGTCAGAACACTTCCTTTTACACCATATCAGCAAAAAGTTATATAACTATTTTACTAAAAAATATGGAAAAATTGAAAAATTTTACTTTCTTATTATAGGAAATACTGGCATAATGAGGAATAGGATGTGTTTTATAAGATGGAGGGGCATTTTAAAAATGAACAAAGATCAATTATATAGTTTTCAAGAAGCCATGATCTATAGTCACAAACTTTCACAGATCAGTAAAGCTTTATGGAAAAGTGTAGAAAAAGACTGGCAAAATTGGATTAAGGATTATGGTTTAAACATTAATGAACACCATATTCTATGGATTGCTCATCATCTTGAGGGTGCATCAATCTCTGATATTGCAAAGTTCGGCGTTATGCATGTTTCCACTGCTTTTAACTTTTCAAAAAAGCTTGAAGAACAAGGTTATCTAACATTTTCTAAAAAAGAAGATGATAAGCGAAATACATATATTTGTCTAACACCTAAAGGTGAAGAGCTTTTACTTCAAACATTGAATACGTATGATCCTTCAAAGTTTGGTGTTTTCAGTGCTTCTATGCCGATTAAAGAGTTATTTGGAAGATTTCCAGAGTTTCCTGAATTGATGTCAATCATCCGAAATCTATATGGTGATGATTTTATGTCGATCTTCAATAAACTCGAAGAAAAAATCGAAGCATCATTAGATGACCAGCCTGCTTCACCCGTGATTGCAGCTGAGGAAATTGCCTCTTCTCATTCGTAACGTACAGATAACTCATATAGCTTCTCCATCAGAGAAATATACTTTTCTTGTTGAAGCAAAGCAGTAATCGTTTCTCTCGGTGAAAGCTTTGGTGTTAACATGCCAGCAAAGTGCAACAATAGCGGTGTGTAATGCACAAAGCCTTCTTCACTCTGCATTTCATATTTTCGTTGAAGCTCATCGCAAAGCAGGAAGACGTTATTCACTTCTTGCTCGGTGAGCTTTTTTTCCATGACCAGTCTAAAAAACGGATACGCTGTAAGATCGACACTCTCAATCGTTAGCTGATTATAAAATTCTAGTCGTTCTAGTCGTTCTTCCACCGTTTCCATACCAAACCCTGCTTTCTAGTCAATGTCTGTCTACAATAATTATAATCCAACTTTCTCCATTTGGGTATGAATAATTGAGGAAGAAAAATAAAAGCGCTTCTTCCCCGGACATGGCCGTGTAGAAGCGCTTTTTTTAGTTTTTCGTATAGACTCCCAATTTAATAGAATTCTTCTTTAAATCAAATTCTTCCGCTTTTACCGCATAGCCTTTCTTCGTTGGCATTTCTGTTACTCTCATCAGAATGCTCTCATCTTTAGGATATACATCAACCCATTCAGGAAACTGAACGGTCTTTTTGATCAGCGTAAATACCTCGTCACCTGGCAACGGGAAGCGTCCCACCTGCATATCTTTTTCCTTCAATAGCAAATCTCCGTTATCAAGAACTTCCGGCTCAAAAGTAACTTGATAGGGAAGCTCTTGATCAAACGCGATAAATGATCCGTTAAGCACGGCTTCATCATTGCGCAAATTAACATATACGTTCACATCTGGCGCTTTTTTGCGAAGTTCTTTATTTAACAGATCTTCCACCTGTTCTTTTTCTGTATGTATGCTCAAGAGCTTTTGATTGTCTCGAATATCTGTATCTAGTGAACTACGATCTAAACGGCCACCAGACGGATCACTAAAAAGCATAACGGCTATACCAATCGGTATGATTAAAAATAGAAGCAATAGTGTAAGAAATGCCGTTCTCCATTTATTCATAAGTTTCTCTCCCTCTCTCATCTCTTAGAAGTTATTTTCCTATTCATATTCCACATATTTTGGTAAAGTTAAACAAGTAGTTCATGTTGGAGGTTTTCATATGGCAGGCTATATCTTCGTTTTTTTGGCACCAATCTTTTTATTCGTATTTAATTCACTCACTCACAAGTTATGTGACAAAAAGAACTTGTCCTCAAAACAGCAAGACTCTGTTTATCGTACGATTAACGTTTCTATTACCATTCTGCTCATTTCTTCCTATGTTTCAAACGTTCTATAAAAAATATAAAAAGGGGGAAGCTAGATCACATTCCCCCTTGAGTAACCGTACCATACACATGCTGCACCTTTTGATCAAGAGTAGTAAAACACACATTAACGAAACTGCTTATAAACGTCAAGCCTGTCAGTCCCCCTTCATAAGAAAAGGGCCTTTTTAGCCGTCATTTATTTTAGCAGAAACATGCAGCACCTACGATAATCAAAAGAATAAACAACACAACAATCAATGCGAAGCCTTTTCCATGCCCGTATCCACCGTAACCCATGAAAGCCACCTCCTTTGATATTCTGTACACTATCCTATGCATGACCCGTTATACACGCATAGGCATTCGCCCTTTTCATTCATTTAAATTTTTATTCACCATCAATAGCAGTAACAAGCTCCTATAATGATGAGAAGGATAAAAAGAACTAAGATTAGTGCTAATCCTCCCCCATGACCGTAACCATAACCCATCATCATACCTCCCTTTTCTTTCTCCATATCATATAGTGATACGCCCTATTGTGATTAGACGAATGACCCGGTTTTTAAAATTTTTTTATTAAAATCGTGTGGAATTCCCGAAAATACTGGATTTATAATGTGTAAATTTTCTCATATTTCATTTATTGAATAGGAATAACCATAACGTTTATGCTATAGTAAGAGTTGTTAAATTATTACTTCACAGTAGGAGTGTTTAAAAAATGAAAAAATGGATGTTATCAATTGGACTCACAGCGGGACTAATTTCATTATCCGCTTGTAATAATGCTGGTGGTGCTGATTCAGAAGCCATCGTAGAATCTAAAGCAGGAGATATCACGAAAGAGCAATTCTACAATAAGATGAAGGAACAATACGGTGATCAAGTACTAAACCAAATGATCGATGAGATGGTACTTGAAGATAAATATAAAGTAACAGACAAAGAGATCGAGAAAGAAACAGATAAGATTAAAGAAGAACTTGGTGGCGAGGATGCTTTTAAACAAGCACTTGAGCAAAACGGCTTATCTGACGAAAAACAGCTAAAAGAACGCATCAAATCTATGCTTTTAAATGAAAAGGCAGCAACAGAAGGCGTGAAAATATCTGAAGCTGAAATGAAGAAAACATTTGAAGAAAAGTACAAAACAGAAGTTAAAGCAAGCCACATTCTTGTAGAAGATGAGAAGACGGCTAAAGAGGTTCAAAAGAAATTGAACGAAGGTGGAGACTTTGCTAAATTAGCAGAAGAGTACTCTAAAGACCCTGGTTCGAAATCAAAAGGTGGAGACCTTGGCTTCTTCGGTAAAGGCGCAATGGTTCCTGAGTTCGATAAAGTTGCTTTTACCCTTGAAAAAGGAAAAACAAGTGACCTGGTTAAATCTGATTATGGTTACCACATCATTAAAGTAACGGACAAGCGTGAAAACAAGTTCGAAGACAAGAAAGAACAGATCGAACAAGAGCTTAAACAGCAAAAAGCGAAGCCTATCACTGAAATCTTAGAGAGCCTACGCAAAAAAGCTGATGTTCAAGTAAAAGATAAAAAATTAAAAGAACAGATGGAAAAGAAAGCTGAACAACCTCAAATGCCACAAATGCCTCAACAATAATGGTATGAGTGTTGAAAACCAGGCCCTTGAATGGGTCTGGTTTTTGTTTTTGGTATGCAAAGTTGCTTTTTGTAAGCAGTTGACCTCCGTTCCAGGTGCTCGCTTTCCGGGGGGCGTGCGGTGAGCCCCCTCGGCGCCTTTGCACCCTTAGGTGTCTAACCTGTCCCGCTGATCCCCCAGGAGTTTCGCACCTTTCACTCCAGTCAACTTGTCAATGATGCCTTGTAAAAAGCAAATGAAATGTGCCTTGTTTTACTGTTTTTATTTGTATTAAAGCACTTGTGAGTATCTCTCCTAGCTACTAGCTTTCTACGGGCGTAAAAGTAAGCCATACAAAAAGACCTGCCGAAATAAGCAGGTCTTTTCTTTTCTTTTCTTTTATTCTCTTGAATCTAGATCATCTTCTCCGCTCGCAGCAACTAGATCATCTGTATCTTCATGATCTAGAGAAGCTTTAACTGATTCCTGAGCCTTCGCTCTCTCGATACGCTCCATATATACTCTTCCTTCTTCTTCTATCACTCTCTGCTCGATTTCTCGATCTTCCTGAAACAATGTAACAATCCGATACCCGCTATAGATAATGCCGCAAAGCACGAAATACACCCACCATGGAGTCATAGTAAAGAAGTTGCCCACTCCAGCTGAATATTCTTTTAACACAAATGCAGCTATGAGTATGGCACCGAAAAATAAAGCAGCGTATCCTTTCATCGATTAACTCCCCCTTATTAGACAAGCTTTTAATTCAGTCTATGAGGGAGGATTAAAAGATATGTCATGAAAGTACAGGTTCAGCTTTAGAATCTTTCTCCGATTTGTTGGACTCAACCTTTTTATCAAACGCTCGAAACATCAAGTAATAAAGTCCAGCACTTATCACCGCTAAAACAAAAAGAAGGTAAAACGTATTTTCAAAACCAATCCACATCGTTAATGGAATAGAGATCGGTGCGATCGTACGTCCGATTGTAAAGCGCAGACCTGCTGCTGCAAAGTATTGCCCTCTCATGTTTTCAGGAGCAAGTTTAGAAATAAAACTTTCTTGAATTCCAACTACCATCAGCTCAGCGGTCGTAAAGATCACCATGGCAGCAAAAAGGATCCACATCATCGTTGTACTACCGAACACAAGCATCGACACACCATATAGAAGTGCTGAAAGGATAAAGACCCTTCCTTCTTTAAAACGATTCATCCATTTAGCCATCCAAACCGTACATAAAGCTACCATCAGCCCGTTAAGCGAGATCAAATAACCAAACACCTTTTCACCAGTTAACGAAATGTCCCAATTGCCAATGGCAAAAAGCGATTGCTCTGGTACTTTTTCCGTTGTATACACAGCTAGGAGTAGATCCATCTGCATAAAGGTCTGAGCTACAAGAATACCAGCTAAGATAAAGAGCAAAAATAACTTATCACTCGCGATCACTCGATAGTCTTTCAACTGTTCTCCGATCGCCTGGAACCAATTTTTATCCGTCCCAACTTGTTCTAATACTTCCTTTTTTACCGGAACTGTTTCACGAATGTATTTGGCTAAAACGACCGCTAACACAACGCTTACGAGTAAACATGCAAGCAAGAGCTCGAAACGGTAAGAGAAAAAGAAGATACTTCCTAATACCGGACCGAAAACCACCGATATATTGATCGATGTGTAAAACACTGCAAACACTTCACTTCTATGCTTTTCTTCTACAACGTCTGCAATCATCGCGTGACTTGCTGGCCAATACAGAGAACCAAAAAGCCCTAACGCTGAAAAGGCAATAAACGTTAGGATCGGCGAATCTAACCACGGTGAGTTAGCAAGACAGAAAAAGATAAACGTCACTGCCTGACCCCACGCTGAAATCACCATCATCTTCTTTCTTCCATATTTGTCGGCACAATAGCCACCTACAAGGTTAGTAATGACACCTACAACTTGTGACAAGACTAATAATATACCAGCCGTTGTTTTTCCCATCTCATCCGAAAAATAAATCGCCATAAACGGGAAGAACATCCAAAATAATAGATTTACAAAAAATTCTCCAATTAAACGAACCTTAAGATTAGCATCCCAATCTTTCCATCTCATGCTGTTCACTTCTTCCTTTTTGTAATTTCCGACACTGTTGATTTTTCTGATCCGACTTTTGAGCAGTCACTTTCATAAGCAAGCCGTGAATACAGCAATTTTTCAAATGAGAGCATAGAAAAAAGCCTATGAGTATACACAGTTACATGTGCATACCATAAGCTTTTCGTTAAAAAGGCTCGGGATGACACATGGAAAGATTGCTCAAAAGTAGGTAGATCGCATAGCAAAATAAGCCTCCCTAAATGGGACTAGACGTTATTTAGCTTGCTTTCTTACCTTACTTTGAACAATGCTAACCATGAGTCATTGCCTCCTAAAATTTCGTTTCTTAACTTCCAATTCCAAATTTACCATATCTCCCATTTTTACACAATGGGTTAATTTTATAAAATTTGGTGCTTCGTTGTCCTTGTGGGTTGTTGATTTCCGTTTCAGGTTGCTCGCTTTCCGGGGGGCGTGCGGTGAGCCACTTCGTGCTTTGCACCTACAGTGTCTCACCTGTCACGCCTTTAGAAGTTCCTTGCTCCTGCGTCTAAAAGTTAATTCTCCGTAGTAAGCTTTCTCGTCGCATGCCTTGCAAGATGTATCTCTTGTGGTTGGCACGCACCTTACACTTCAATCAACTGTCAATGAAGACATCTAAAACTCTTTAGAAACGGGCCTTAATTTTTAGCAAATTCCCCTTGGAATAGAGGCTTGTATAACGATCGGTTCTCTAGTGCGAACTGCTTATCTGTAAATTCTCCGGGCTGTACCTTTTCGAGAGCGCGGTCCATCATGTTCATTCTAGCGTCAAAATTATCGATCATATGAAGGATCTCAGCTTCACGAATCAGCGGAGCTTTAGGGCTTCCCCACTCAGGTTTACTATGGTGACTTAAAACAAGATGCTGAAGGACTGTTACTTCTTCTCCTTCAATCTCTAACTCATCTGCCGCCTTACCGATCTCGTTCACCATAATTGTAATGTGACCGAGAAGCTTTCCTTCAAGTGTATAAGACGCAGCAACTGGTCCTGACAACTCGATGACTTTTCCAAGGTCATGCAGAATGATACCTGAATATAGCAGATCCGTATCTAGAGATGGGTAAAGTTTGCTGAACGCTTTTGCCATATCCAACATGGATACAACATGAAAAGCAAGGCCTGATACAAACTCATGATGGTTCTTAACCGCTGCAGGGTATTCTAAAAACTCAGCTTGATGTTTCTTTAACAAGTGTCTTGTGATTCTTTGAATATTTGGATTCTTCATCTCAAATATGTATTTGGTGATCGTTTCTACCATCGCGTCTTGGGATAATGGGGCTGTTTCTAGGAAATCACTAATCTTAACACCATCTAGTTCCGTTGCAGGGCGAATGGCTTTAAGTTTCAACTGCATTTTCCCTCTGTAGTTCCCCATCTCACCAGCTAATTTTACGATAGCTTGAGCTGCGTAGAGCTCTTCATCTTCTGGTGAACTATCCCATAGTTTTGCCTCCACATCACCTGTTGTATCTTGAAGGATTAGCGTCAAGAATGGTTTGCCATTGCTTGCCGTTCCTTTTACAGATGATTTGATAAGAAAGAAACCGTCTACGATCTCTCCTACCTTATAAAATGCAAGTCCTTTTTTCATCTTTCACCCCGCCTTTCTTGCTTTAGTATAGCATATCCGTCTATTTATCTACTTGTCACAACACTCTATTTGTAAAGTTTACAACTAGTGAATCATTCTCTTCTAACCTTTTCTTTTAAGGTTAGTGGTAGGAATCTTAATCTGAAAAGCAACTCCTTCTGCTCTATTCTCAGCTACTACTTTTCCTCCATGCAATTCCGCAATTCGTTTTACAATAGCAAGACCCAGTCCAAATTGACCTTTATTGCCCTTACGGAACGGTTGGAAGATCTCTTCTCCCGTTACACCAGTAAGACGTTCTCCATCATTAAACACTTCAATAACACAATCAGATCCGTTATTAAAAGCGGAGAGTCGAATCGTCTGATGAGCATAACGCAATGCGTTCTGAACTAAATTATCAAGCAGGATGCCCCATTGCTCTTTATCGCCGTTCAGATTGTAATGATTACCTGTAATCTCAAAATCGATGTCTTCACGCTGATATCTGAACCGCTCTACAATATCCTCTGCCAGATCACCAAAGTTAAAGTTCTCTTTTGTTAATACATCAAGTTTCATAGCATCAAGCTTTGTATAATACAGCATGTTTTGAACACGCTTTTCCATTCTTTCGGTTTCTTTTAAGATCACGTCCATCATATCTTCCGTTGTATCCTTCGGCATGATGCCATCTTTCACAGATTGAGCGTAACTCTTAATCGTCATGATAGGTGTTTTTAATTCATGAGAAGCATGTTGAATAAACGTTTTTTGTGCATGGTCATGTCTTAACAAGTTTTGACGCATCTCTTCAAACTGTTTGGAAAGGATATAAAATTCATCATCACCCTTCCAATGAAACGGCTCTTGCCAGTTACGTTTAGCGATCTGTTCGAACCGTTTTCCTAAGATGGTGAGTGGTGATCGTAAATAACGTGCTAACCAAATCGCTGGAATGATGGAGAATATGCCTGTGAACAATAAAATCAGTACAAGCCTTAGCCATAATCTGTTGACCATTTGATCGCGATACGTATCCCACATATAGGAGATTAAATACACCTTTTCCCCTTTTACGTTTGTCTTTGTTGTGATCGCATAAAATAGGGTCGCATCTTCATACGTGAGCTCGTAACGACCTTTATTTTTCTTTTGTTTGTATGCTTTTTCAGCCATCTCATAAAGAACTTCTTCAGGTACAGGATCACCCTGTGAGTTGGCGTACTTGTCAACAATCACAACATGTCCGACATCACGAGCTGCATTCCTTCTTTCAATAAAATCAGTTGGAGACTCGCCCTCTCTAGGAAGCTGATTGTTGGGATCCCATACATTCTGCTGTTCGTTCTCAATGATTCGATACGTTTCTTCAGTCAGCGTATCTTTAATGGATAAGGGATAGATGATCGCCGTTAATAGGCCAATCGTAAATATCAGCAGCCCGAATGAAAGCCATATCCGCTGAGTTAGGTTTAAGCGAATCATGACGGTATGATCCTATAACCTGCTCCGTAGACGGTCTCTAAGTTCAATCGAGGCATCTTCTTACGCACGCGTCTGATCACATCATCCACCGCACGTTCAGAGCCAAAATAATCGTCTCCCCACACGTATTCTAAAATCTCTTCTCGCTTACGGGATTTTCCTTTGTTCTCAATCAAATAAAGAAGAACATCGATTTCTTTTCCTGTAAGATTGATCATCTCTCCATCACGTGTGATCTTTCTTGAGATCGGATCGATCATATACCCTGTAATTTCAATGGTTTGAGGCAAGCGGTTACCGGTTTCATAGATTCTCGTTAACAATTTTCTTACGCGAATAACGAGTTCTCTTGGCATGAAAGGCTTCGCTAAGTAATCATCGCTACCTAACTCAAGGCCTACGATACGATCTAAATCTTGGTCTCGAGCAGAAACAAAAATAACAGGAATATCTGAAGTTTTTTTGATTTCTTTAATAATTTCATAGCCATCCATACCTGGCAGCATAATATCTAAAATCCATAGATGAGGTTTCTTCTCTTCAGCACTCTTCAAAGCATCTTCCCCATTGTGAAAAACCGAAACGCTCCAACCCTCTTTTTCCATGTAAGCTTTCAGCACTTGAGCAAGATCTTGTTCATCTTCGACTAAGTAAATGGAATACTCATTTGACATGAGCCATTCCCCTCCTTTGGTTACATTTCAGCGATAACAGTTTGATGTGGCCAATGTATGACAGGAACTTCCGGAACCGTAGATACAATATGTTTATGACAGGTAAAGAACAAGACCTGCCGATCAAACGCCGTTTCTTGTATCAGTTGCAGTGTTCGCTTTGTCCTTAATCCATCAAAGTTAACCGCAATATCATCCATTAAAATCGGGAAGTCTCTTGGTCCAGCATGGTAAGCTACTGCCAATCGGATAGCCAAATACACCTGTTCAGCAGTACCCCGACTTAACTCATGCGGATAAAAGCCTATACCATCCTCATTTAAAACCATTAGTTCATTTTTGTCTGTGAATGTAATAGATTGATATTCACTTTCTGTTATTTTACTAAAATAAACACTGGAAGTCTCTAAAACCGCTGGCAGCTTTGTTTTTTGATAATCTTCCTTCACTTTTGAAAGTGCATGCTGTGCTAGGCGTAAGCTTGCCCACTTTTTCACTAACGTGTTCCACTCTTCTTTAAGCATCTCATATCGATGCAGGTTCTCAGAGTAACTGCCATCTTCAAGCAATTTTCGTAATTCCCAATCCAGTTTCCCTTTTGCTTCAACCTTCTCATCATACTCTTTTTGCTTTTCTTTCACCTGTTCTTCCAAAGTCGAAATATGATGAAGCGTGTTTTCAAGATGTACCGTTACCTTCTCTACCATGGCTACGATTTCATCTTTTAAGAACCCTAACGATATGAATTGATTGTAAAGTGTTTCACGTTCTTCTTTTAACTTGTGGTATCGTTCTTTGTTCTTTCCTTTTACATAAAAGTCAGCTTCATTGCTAACTTTAGCCCTATTCCACAGACTTTGAATCTGATCATCTAAAAAAGAGATCTTTTTCTGGAGCTCATCTTTCCGCTCGAGAAGTTCTTTTTTGTTTTGCTGAATGTGTTCTACTCGTGATTGATTTTTAAGTTGCTTCTCCAATTCGGCATAACAAAAGTTGATCCAGCTTTTTGTATCTTCTTGATGTTCTTCTCCTAATTCCAGAGATAACGAAGAAGCTTTCTCCTCATAATTCCTTTGTTTAAGCGCTATATCCTGGGCTTTATTCTCTGCTTCATTTCTCTGTCTTAACAACTCTTTTAGCTGAAGAACTCGTTTCATATAACCAGATACAAACAGACGCTCTAACTTCCCTCTGAATTCGTGATCGGACGCCCAGCGTTTCGCATGTTCCCAAACAGATGCTTCTTCTACCTCTAAATAATCCAGCCTTTTAGCAAGCTGTACATAAATGTTGTTTTCGTTAGTAAGCTGTAAAGAGAGTTCCAGCCATTGTTTCCTATTTACTTCATCTTCTAACAAGCGTTGATGTACGTGTTTTGGCACTTCTTCACCAGACTGATTCCTCTTTACATACAGAACACTAAGCACTAGCGATAGAATCAGTAGCAGCACACCTGCAAACAAGACTGATGGATGGTTTGAAACCCAGCCCGACCATAAGAGTAAGATGGAAGAAAGAACGGGTAATAGCGTTGTGTAGAAAGCGGTCTTCCGCGTTTCTTTATGATTGGAGTTTTGATACTTTGCATATTCTTCTTCAGAAAGAAGGTTCTTTTTTTGTTTGGCTTCTTCCGTTTCTAACCGCTCCAATTTCATTCTAGAATCTTCTAGCTCGTCTTCTAACCTGCCTTTTTTATCTTGAATCTGTTCATTCTGTCTGATCAAATCTTCTAGATGATGAAGAGATGATAAAGAAAGTGAAAGTTTCTTAAGTTGTTCCTCAGACCACGTTTCACCGATTTCATCAAAAAGTTCTATCTCTTCTTTCCTTAACGCCTGTATGTGACGTTGTAGCTCTTGAAGCTGATAGAAAAGATGTTCATATTCAGGAAGGTAATTAAACAAACGTTTAATCTCTGTCTCATACCTTACAATATTTTCATTACTTATAACGGATCGGAGCTCGGCTGCAGCATCTTGAATACGGCTATCTCCATAGGTTAAGTCACTTTTTAAACGTGAAATTTTTTTTCGTAACTCCTCGTATTGTTGTAGACCGTTTTCTGGAAAAGAAGTTGGTTCATCATCAAACGAGTGTATTTCAACATCAAGCTGTTTGTACTTTTGCAATACTGGCTTTAATTCGAGCAATCTCTTGTAGGAGAGAAGTTCGGTTTGAACCTCTGTTAGTTTTTGTTTAATTCCCTCTAGATCCTTTTCTTGGCCGACTTTCTCGTTTGTTAACGCTTGATAACTCTCATTTTTTTCTTTTAACAGTTGAAGTGATTTTGCTGATGAAGACAGCTGTTCTAACTTTTCATTAATGATTGGTTTTTTGCCTGCTTTTTTAAATAATAGGGCTTGTCTCTTTTCAAAGGACTGTTCGATATCAAGCAGATCACGGTCACCTGAAATCGCGGTACTTAATAAAAAATTGCCGAGTTCTTCTGATGATAACTTATCTAATTTCTGTAACCCATCCAGTCCAAAGCAAAAAGCACCTGTATATAAAGATTGTTCCATTCCGTCCAACAACTGTAGCAGAAATGCCTCTTCTTGCTGTTGCCCATTTTCATCATAAAGCGTGAGATCTCCGGTTACAGTTGAGCGTGCAATTCTCTCAATGGTCCACTTTCCGTGTAATTGATGATGAATGGTAATCTTACCACCCATTCTGTTTCCGTCTTTCGGTTCATAGCGGCGTTGGTTTTGACTTTTTGTCGGAAAACCGTAGAGCATACATTTGATAAAGTCCATCAGTGTTGTTTTTCCAGCTTCGTTTTCTCCGTAAAGAATCTGCAGTCCTTTATCTTCAAAGGAAATTTTGCATTCCTTTAACCCACCGAAGTGATAGATATGAAGAGAAACCAGTTTCATTTTTTCACCTACCTGCTTTTATGAAGTTCAGATAATAACAATTGTTCTGCTTGTTGTTTGATATCTTCCCAATCTTGTTCGTTCAAGTCTATGTATTTTCTAGCAGTTCTGTGTGTCGACAACTCAGAGATCGCTAGTTGCAATTCAGTGTCATCCTCTAGGACACTCAATAAATCTTGAAAAAAGGCAGACCGTTTCATGGATTGTTCTTCTTGAATAGAAGGAGTTGTTACATTCTTAATCGTTACAACATGAACAAAGGAAGTATCATAAACTTCTTCACGTAAAATTTCTTCAAGATCTTCTATAAAAACTCCATCCAAAAGCTCATGATAAAGTGGTGTTTGACCCATCAACTTTATGATGAGGAGGATACCTTTATTTCGCTGTTGATACGTGCTGATCTTTGTTTCACATAGATTGATCACTTCTTGCAGACTATCAACCTCACTTACATCAATTCGACATTCTTGCCATTCCAATTCAGAAGTAGATTGAAACTGACTTTCCACTTCATCATGGTTTAAGGTAACGATGTAACCACCTTTTTCACCTAGTTCGCCACTATGTCTGCCTTGTATATTTCCTGAATAGCGAACAATCGGCTCTAGGTTTAGATCGATTCGTTTATGAATATGGCCGAGCGCCCAATAATCATAGCCTTTCTTTAAAAGCTCTGTTAATAAAAATGGTGCGTATCTGCCATGGCCGCTATATCCATCAGCCTGTCCATGCAAAATTCCAATATGATACAAATCATCTCTTTTTTCGGGGTAGTATAATGTCCGATCATCTGTAACCGCCGCTGTTTCATAGCTAAATCCATGCAGAGCCGCTACTACTCTTCCCTGTTTTTCAAAGTGGAGAGTTTGTATGTGGTTGCCATCAAAAAAGTGCACATTGCTTGGCCACTCTAGATCAACCCATTGACCATCTAATGGATCATGATTGCCATGAACAACATATACGTTTATGTTGTGACTGTTCAATTTCATAAAACAGTTTTTCAAGAACGACTGAGCTTTTAAGCTTCGGTTTCCGCTGTCATAAAGATCTCCTGCGATGACCACAAAATCCACTTCTTCTGAAATCGCGAGCTCGATAAGCCGTTTAAAGGATACGAACGTACTATTAGATAGTCGCTGAAAAAGCCCTTCAGGCAATGAGGAAAGCCCTTTGAAAGGACTATCTAAATGGAGATCTGCACAATGTAAAAACTTTATCATTTCACTCATCCTCTTTTTCTATCATTCTTCCCTTCATTTTAACATATATACGAAAACACGTTCGCTTTCGAATGTGTAAAAAAGAGAGCACGAGGCTCTCTTCTTTTGATTAAATGTCGGTTGTATTTTTCTTTTCTTGCTTGGATAAGAGAAGGGCTTGCTTGAACAACTTCAAGGAAGGTGCGTTTCCGTACATCAAAACACCACCGCGATATACTCGAGCACCAATGATTGCGAACAAGAAAATGGCTCCAATTAAAACGCTGATTCCGAGTGCTACTTCCCAAACCGGTAATGAAAGCATCCCTACGCGAAGCAGCATGAGCATCGGTGTGAAAAGCGGGAAGTAAGATGCAGCAGCAACAAAACCAGACTCTGGATTTTCTCTGCCGAACATGGCGATCATAAATGCTGCCACGATTACGATCACTACAGGTGTCATCAAATTATTTACTTCTTCAACTCTGCTGATCAATGAACCAAGCATCGCAAAGAGAGTAGCGTATAGGAAGAATCCTAAAATGAAAAACACTAGAGCATAGATGATTAATGACGTTGGAATCTCATTCAGCTTTAGTTCATTTATGATACTCTCGCTTCCGCTAAGCTGACCGTTTAATTTTACTGCCAGAAACCCTCCCGCAACAAACAACGCAAGCTGAGTTAATGCGACGAGTACGATACCAAAGATCTTCCCAAACATTTGCGTAACTGGCGATACAGAAGAAATCAGTATTTCCATAACACGTGAAGATTTTTCTGTTGCCACCTCTACGGCTATCATACTTCCATACATCATAACGGCCATGTACATGAAAAATAAAACCACGTAGACTAAGATGTATACTTGGGCTGCCTCTTCCTCACTTTTCGCTGAATCAGACAATGACTCTTTAGCAAAAGAAACCGGCGAATAAATAGCAGCAAGTTGTTCTTGGTTCAATCCAATGGACTCAGCGGCTGATTTGTTCTTAATCTGCTGCAACGCTAACTCTACATCTGCGATCAAACTCTGTTGTGTTACATCTTCTGCTTTATATGTTCCTGTGATGATACCTGAAGCATCACGATCGAGGATTAAAAAGCCTTCTATCTTCCCATCAAGTACTGCTTTTTCTGCTTCACTCTCTGATTTTGTGAACGCTTCTGCTTTCAGATCATCACTCGTTTGCTTAAGCTGTGTTTGAAGAGCTGGGAGCGTATCTCCTGTTTGGTCGATTACGCCAATTTTAGAAACCTCATCTTCACCGAACATTTTTGTGATCTCGTTCATATTCGTTATTACAAATAGCAGACCGATTGTAATCAGTGTTGTGATCAGGAATGGTTTTGACTTTATTTTAGAACGATATGTATGCATCATTACGGTCATAAACTTACTCATGAACAACACCTACTTTCTCGATGAAGATATCATTTAACGAAGGTTCCTCAAGTTCAAACTTCCTTACGAACCCTTTTGATTGAATAGCCTGGAATAAATCTTTTGCCACTTCTTCTCGATCCACTTGAAGAATGATTCCGTCCCCTGTTGAACGATGCTTGATAACTCCAGCCGTATCTTTCAGATAAGTTAGATCAAAGTCTGCTTTAACAGAAACGTTCTTTTTCCCAAAAGATCGCTTGATTTCTTTTAGATTTCCTTGAACCACTGACTTTCCTCTATGCATGATGCACAGATGCTGACATAGCTCTTCTACATGCTCCATTCGGTGAGAGGAGAAAACAATCGTCGTTCCTTCTTTTTTCAGCTCATGAACAGCACTCTTTAGAAGCTCAACGTTCACAGGGTCTAGTCCGCTAAACGGTTCATCTAAGATCAAAAGTTCCGGTCGATGAAGAACAGCCGCAATGAACTGAATTTTTTGCTGATTTCCTTTAGACAACGCTTCTACTTTCTTATTTAAATACTCTTCTGCTCCGAAGCGCTTTAACCACTTATCCGTCTGTTCTTGAATTTGTGATCGCGTCATACCACGCAACTGCCCGAGATAGATCAACTGCTCTCTAACTGTCAGCTTTGGATATAATCCTCTTTCTTCGGGTAGATACCCTATAAGATCGCTTGTCTCATACGAGATTTCTTTATCGTTCCATGTAATTCTTCCTTGTGATGGTGTTAATAATCCTAAGATCATACGGAATGTCGTCGTTTTCCCCGCACCATTCGCACCTAACAACCCGAAGATTTCGCCTTTAGGAATCTGTAAGTTAATTCCGTCAACAGCTGTAAAACTACCAAACTGTTTTCTTACTTCGTTAATGGTCAACATGACTAAATCCCTCCCGCTGTAAAATATACCATATATTCCTAGTACGTTGTGGCAGCACCTTAAGTTTCATACAAATTCTTAAGTTTATAGCAGGAAAAATTCGTCGAATGTTGAAATCAAATTTAGATACGAAAGGAGTTCGATCATCATGAATACATACGCACTAACGGTATACGAAAGTAACGGAGAGAAAATATTGGATGAAACAATTTCTGCACCGAATGATTCTAAAGCAAAAGAGCAAGGAGAAGCCCGTTTGGCTGAACTGAACATGCAAGAAAAAACGCATCGTCTGACTTCACCAAAGGGACAGTTGCTTCTTTTCCATCGCTAATGAAACTCATGGAAACGAGGGAGAATACAGTGAGTGAAGTGATTCTACGTGAAGCTCGATACGATGACAGTTACGAACTTTCTTATTTAATGGGAGAGCTTGGTTATCCTACAAAGCCCGAAGAGATGACAGAGCGATTAGAAACGCTACTTCCTAATTCGGCTTATGCTTGTTTTGTGGCTAGTGTAAACGACCAAGTGATTGGGATGATAGGCCTTACAAAAGGGATATACTTTGAAAAAAACGGATGCTACGCTCGCATTTCTGCTCTTGTGGTAAGTGAAGAGTTCAGAGGAAACGGCATCGGTAAGGAGCTCGTTCGTCATGGAGAAGAATGGGCAAAAGAGCAAGGCTGTACGGCGATCTTGCTTAATAGCGGAAAACAAAGAACAGACACCCATGAATTTTATCGCAGTTTGGATTATGATGATACAGGGTTGCGATTCATTAAGGTAATGCTTTAATAATCAGTTGCTTAGAAACGTATAAATTGTTCATTCTACATGATCACCGAGAAAACCAAACGGATGAAGAGATTCACCGCTTATTAATGAACAATGAAAAAACCGGATGCTGGATCTAGCACCCGGTTTTTCCTATTATCCGCTCAATTTTTTGACCCCGTAATTCTTATGTTGTCTATTTAAGGTTAACCCAAACGCTCTTTACTTCTGTGTAGTTGTTTAATGCATAAGATCCCATTTCACGTCCGATACCAGATTGCTTGTATCCACCGAATGGTGATGCAGCATCAAACGCATTATAGCAGTTCACCCATACTGTACCAGCTCGAAGCTTGTTCGATACATAATGGGCTGTTTTTAGATTCTCTGTCCATAGTCCTGCAGCAAGACCATACTCAGAGTCGTTTGCACGTGAGATCACATCATCTAAGTCTTCAAACGGCATTGCAGCCACAACTGGTCCGAAGATCTCTTCTTTTGCGATCGTCATCTTATCATCAACATCGGCGAAGATTGTCGGCTCAACAAAGTATCCTTTGTCAAAAGGTGTTGTTCCTCCTGTTAACAATTCTGCACCTTCATCTTGTCCTTTTTGGATATAGCCAAGAACGCGGTTATGCTGCTCTTGAGATACGAGCGGCCCCATCGTAGTATCTGGATCTAACCCAGGACCTTGCTTGATTTTTTTCGCATGAGACACAAGGTCTGCTACGACATTATCAAACGATTTCTTTTGGATATATAGACGTGAACCCGCACAGCAAACTTGTCCTTGGTTGAACATGATTCCGCTTAGTGCCCCAGGAATCGCACGGCTCATGTCAGCATCCGGCAAAATAATATTTGGCGATTTTCCGCCAAGCTCAAGCGTTACACGCTTTAATGAGTTCGACGCGTTACGCATGATCAGCTTTCCTACTTCCGTGGAACCTGTAAATGCGATCTTGTCCACGTTTGGATGATCAACTAATGCCGCACCTGTTTCACCAGCACCCGTTACAACGTTTAACACACCTTCAGGAAACCCTGCTTCTTGTGCTAATTGTGCCAAGTAGAGTGCAGAAAGAGGTGTTTGCTCAGCCGGCTTCAGTACGACCGTACATCCCGTCGCAAGTGCTGCACCAAGCTTCCAAGCTGCCATCAATAATGGGAAGTTCCAAGGAATGATCTGACCAACTACACCAAGGGCTTCATGGCGTGTATAATTGAAGAAACTTCCTGCTACAGGAATCGTCTGTCCCACAATTTTTGTTGCCCACCCTGCATAATAGCGGAAATGCTCAATTGCAAGCGGAACATCTGCGTTCATCGTTTCGCGAATTGGTTTCCCATTATCCAATGTATCAAGCTGCGCTAATTCTTCTTTATTCTCTTCCATTAATTCTGCTAATTTGTAGATTAAGTAACTGCGCTTTGAAGCAGGCATCTTGGACCAATACCCTGTTTCAAAAGCTGCTCTTGCCGCTTTTACTGCTTTGTCGATATCTTCAGTTCCACCTTCAGATACAACTGCTAATACTTCTCCAGTTGAAGGGTTTAACGTTTCAAATGTTTTTCCGCTAGCAGAGCTGACCCATTCCCCATTGATAAAATGTTTTTTCGTTCCGTTAAGAAACTCGGCCACCTTTGGTTTTAATTGAAGGTCTACTGTTTTTTCCATTTGAATCCTCCCTTTACATTGTGGTTCTTACATAAATATTATTCGTCACGATCCATGAAAACCCTTTCATTTTCTACATTTGTAATAAAACTGAAACGTTTTTTACGAAATTCGACGGGAGGTGTCGAAAGAACTCTATTTGTATGTAATTAATGGACTGGCCATCAGAATCTCAAGAATCGCTCACAAATTTCAAGAACCGCTCATAAATCTCAGGAATCGCTCACAAATTTCAAGAACCGCTCACAAATCTCTAGAATCGCTCACAAATCCCAAGAATCGCTCACAAATCTCAGGAATCGTTCACAAATTTCAAGAATCGCTCATAAATCTCAAGAATCGCTCATAAATCTCAAGAATCGCTCACAAATTTCAAGAATCGCTCACAAATCCCAAGAACCGCTCACAAATCTCTAGAATCGCTCACAAATCTCAGGAATCGCTCACAAATCTCAGGAATCGCTCACAAATCTCTAGAACCGCTCACAAATTTCAAGAATCGCTCACAAATTCGCAGAAATGTCCCTCTCCACTTTTACCTACACACAAAAAAAGACTCCTCTCAGACAAAATGTCTAAAAAGAGCCCTCTTTATTATTAATAAATTATCGTTTCATCGTCTGGAAGCGCATCTGCTTGCGGAACACTTCTTTTACCATGTACGGTACGCCTAACTGGTCGTTTGTACGCGTGATCCACTTCGCTTTTCTTTTCACTTCATCCGGTGCGTTTGCCATCGCTACACCTAGACCTGCAAACTCAATCATATCTAGATCATTATACGAATCCCCGATCGCTACCATCTCATTTGGAGCGATCCCAAGTTTCTCGCCAAGGAATCTTAAGGCATTTCCTTTTGTTACTTTTTTAGCTGTGATCTCTAACTGACATTTTGCCGATGAAGAATACTCAAAGTCTGGCATATGCTCTTTTAGATACTTCATAGCAGACTCGCATTCTTTCTCATCAAAGAACTGTACATCCATCTTTGGCGGTGCCACTTCTTGTGAGAGAACATAGTCTCCCAGATTCTCTGTAAAAGATACAGGATAGAACAGCGGATCCCCTGTGCTTAATGTTAATTTCGCAACGAGCTGACTTTTTTGCTTGAGTTGATTTCCTACAGAGAAGCGCTCATGGACGACACGCATGTGGCATTCATAATTTCCAAGCACTTCTACCAATCTATAAGTATCCTCGACCGATAACCTTTTCTCTTGAAGAGGTTCATCAAGAGATGAAGCAATGAATCCACCATTATGACTGATCAAATAACTGTCGATCTTTAACGCTTTTGCGATCTTTTGTGTAGATGGAAAACTCCTGCCCGAAGCGAGTGTGACATAGACCCCTTTTTGCTGCACATAATCAATGGCTTCTTTCGTTTCTTTATCGATACGGAAATTGCTTCGCAGTAGGGTTCCGTCGATGTCAATCGCTAGTAAACGGTATACCATGATGCGCTCCCCCCATTTCGCGAAAATATAGTATAAGAACTCGTGTTAAGTTTATGACCTTGAAACATGCTTTAGAACGCGGACAAACCTAAGAAATATTAGGCAAAAGAAAAACCCCCTGCTACAAAAGTAACAGGGGGTTAAATCAGCACATCATTATTGCTGTTGTCCGTCTTGTTCAACCATTGGTCCGTAAAGCTCTTCCAGTGGCTTTGTGATTACCTTATTTAGATCATTGATGATCATACTCATGCGTTGCTCAGCTGCCATAAGCTTTGAGATCGTTTCGTTCTGCTGTACATCAGCAAAAAGCTTTTGAGCTTCTTCAATCTCTTCAGGAGTTACTTCCTGACCGTTCATTTGTTTTTGTTGAAGATTAACTTGAATATCACGGAATTTACCGAAAAGCTCTTTCGTTTCCGGATTGTTATTTACTTCATCATAGCTTTGTTTTAAAGCTGTAAAGTCCTCACTATTGCGCAATGCTTTTTCTAAGTCGTAAGCAACATCATATACGTTTGCCATTGGTAAAATACCTCCTATTGATTAACTACGGTACCCACTATAACAGACTCTACAAAAATAGTACAAGGATACCTTGAAATACACCGATAATTCCACCTAACAAAGCGCCAAGCCATGTTATCATCTTAAGTTCACTTTTCGCGATCGAGATGATGATTTCCTCTAAACGCTCCAGCGAAAAAGCCTCAACTTGTTCTTCCACAATCTTCGCAAGATGCATCTTTTCAAGCAGCATCTCTAATCGATCGACAAATAGGTCTAAGCCTGCAGATACTGCTTTTGGTGTTAGGTCATTCACAATCCAGCTCTCAACCGAACTCGCTAATGAAGAGACAGGTGTGTTTAGATATTCTTCAATGGGCAGTCTAGCTGTAATTTCTTTTGCTAAACCCGTCGTCATCTCAGTCATGTTAAAAAGCCCGAATGCCTCGTCCATTCTTTTTTCCATAAAGTCGCGATACTCTCGTTTGATGAGATTCAGCAAGGTCTCACGTGTATTTTCATGCTTCATGAACTTGATCAGTTCGGGTTGTACTTTGTCTGCAATGCTTACATTTCCAAAGAACATAGACACCACGTTAACGAGCATCCCTTTATCCATTAGAAAGGCATCAATGCCACTCGCAAGTGATTTCCGGCCTTCTTCACTTTCTAAATAAAGAACACCTTTATTCAATAGCCAATCTACGACCTCTGGTAGCTTTTCTTCCCCTCTGGCAACAAATTTTTCTGGCAGAACATCTTTCATTTCCTTACCATTTGATTCCTGAAGCATTCTATTCATTCGAGAACTCAGCCATGCTTCGGTTGTTGCTTGGATTCGGTTCTGAACATCATCCACACCAAAATCTTGTTTAAGCAGATCACTGATCGTCATATCACTCTTTAAGAAGCGTTTCAGTTCGACCTGAACGAGTTCAGTCATCTCTTTGCGAAATTCACCATCGTTAATTTTCGCCTGCACACCATCGGCGGTTAATAGATGCTTGGTTACGGTCTCACCCAACTGCACGGCAAGTTGTTTTCTTCGCTTCGGTATGAGTCCAGGTGTAAATGGGACTCTAAATTTACCAATATATAAGGTATTGAATGGGCGAAATAACATGCGGATCGCAATAGAGTTTGTTAGTCCACCAATAAAAGCACCGACAATCGCCATGATTCCAATCGAAATCCATACGTCCATACTTTTGTCTCCAATACTTTAGATTCTATTTTCCAAGTATATGTGAACGGTAATCGTGCTAGCTATTATCGACCCTTTCTAGAAGGATATCCACATAATAAAAACGATCTTCCTTACTGAAAATATCCTTGACCATTCGCGTCTCCCCTAACGTATACGTAACAGGAAAGGAAAAGTTCGGTCCATCAAAAACAAACGTGTGAAATTCTCCGTTCTCACCACATATATCATGTTTCTTCGGATAGTCTTCTATAAACTGCTCGTCTATGACACGGCCAGTAAAAGAGGCATCTATTTTTAATGTATCTGAGCAACACACAACAGTCTTAAACCCTTCACTCAAAAACTCCTCAATAATTTGCTCAGAACTCTCACCCCATAACGGGAAAATTGGAGTGATACCTGTACCGTCTAACATGGTTTCACGGTACTTTTTTACATCCTCTAAAAAAATATCTCCGAACATGATGTGCTGTATACCATCAGCCTTAATGTCGTCAACAGCTTGTGCCATTCTTTGTTGGTACAGTTCATTCGGACAATCTTTTGGGATCCAAACTGCCCGGAGCGGAAGACCCAGTGATTTTGCCTGCATCTCTAGAAGTTCATTACGAACGCCATGCATGGTTGTGCGCTCGTAGTCCTCTGTTAACGTTGTGAGTAAGGAATCAATCTCCCATTCTTTAGACTTCTGCAGTCGATACAGAGCTAATATAGAGTCTTTTCCACCACTGAATGAAACGACAATTTTTTTCTTCATCTAGGACCCTCCCTATTTAACGATTTAGGAGGCAATACGAACTGATAGCCTTCTCGTTTTAATTCAGAAATCAATTCATCTAAAATTTCTACGGTTTGCTTTAATTCATGAAGCAGAATAACAGAGCCATCCTCAGCATGATTCAAGATGTTATGAACAATGTGTAAAGGATCTTTTTTGTGTTCCCAATCCAGACCCGCCACTTCCCATAAAAAAGGAATCACATTGAGCTCCTTCAGAACATCCAATGTGTCTTCATTAAACTGTCCATAAGGCGGACGAAAATATTTTACTTCTTGCCCCGTAAGAGTCTTTAACTGATTCAAATTCGTAGAAATATCATGAAGCTGGTCCCTATAAGAACGTCTCGTTAAAACCCGATGGCGCAATGAATGCCCACCGATCATATGCCCTTCATCAATCACACGTTTCCAAGGACGCTTTTTATGCAATAACTTTGATTGCCAAAAGAACAATGCTTTTACTTGGTGTTTCTTTAGGATATCTAGCAGTTCAACCAAAACAGAGGATGGTCCATCATCAAATGTAAGAATCAATGATTTTGTTCCTTTAGGTGAATCCTGCTGGTCCCAATTTTTTTTATTTGTCCAGATTTCTTTATTTTCCCAGTCGTACACGACCGTTGCAGAAGTTACTCAAGGACACGTTTTCATGGTGTCTCCCCCTTCTTGGGAATCTGTTAGTTTAGTTAACCACTTAACATTGCTATAATAATAGCAAGCTTTTTCTTGAAAGGATATGAAAAAGGATGCTCGATAAGCTCAAGAAACACTATAAGAATTCTATGACAACAGACGTCTCCCAGCAGTCTGGCTTTTACTGGTTCCTTTCAGATGACAGCGAACCGTTCGGTATTTCTAAATCTGCTGTTTCGGAATCAGAACTAACATTACTTCGCTCCATGTTTAATACCTATGAAAATGATAATCTTGCAAATACTTTTTCAGCGCAACAGTTAAAATGGAGATCGCTCCTTTTTGATGAAAAAGCTACAACAGAAGAGGGCTTCTATCGATTTGTTCACTTTTTTAGTAAGCAGCCGATCACAGATTATGCTTCTTTTTCAGAAGCGGTCAATGGACTTTTTCCTGAGGATGCCGTTCTCCTTCTTAACAGAGATCTTAAGAGTGGCGTTATTATTGAAACATCAAAACAGGAATTTAGCGAGACACCTTATGAAGCGTTAAAAGACATGCTCTCTACAGACTTTTATTTAGATATTTCTATCTATATTGGGTGCTATAACAATCAACTTCGTCGCGCAAAAGAAACGTATACAAGAGAACAGCAACAATTTTTAGACGTGCGGAATCGTTTGATGCCGAAATCCATATATACAGTAGCAGATATCGTTCCTTATATTCTTCTTCAGTCCGCAAGCCCTATGGCCGATCAAACATTAACATCACTTGTAGAAGAATGGAGAGAAGAAGACGAGGAAACGTTAAAAAGCATCAAAGTATTTGTTGAGTGCAATCTTAATGTCTCGTTAGCAGCGAAGCAATTATATATTCACCGAAACAGCCTTCAATATCGTGTGGAAAAGTTTTATGACAAAACAGGAATTGATGTGAAACAACTGAAGAACGCACTCACCGTGTACTTAGCGATTCTACTTATTGAACAAAAAGAGAGAAATGTGTAAAAGTTGCTTCCATTTTCCGAAGCAGCTTTTTTACAAACGTAAATTTCTTTTAAAGACGACAAAACCCCTTTTTACAAATAAAGGAATAAGACCCCCTATGTCGAATTATTTCTAAAAAATAGAGATAACGTGATTTAACAGGGGGATTTAGAGGTATGAAGTATTTTAAACAACCTTCTTTTTCAATCGGACTAATAATCTTAGTCGTACTTCTTAGTGGGAGTATAACCTATTCACTTTTGAAGGAAGAAAGTACACCTTCAAACATTCTTTATGATGACAAAGGAAAGATGATTGACCGAGCACCTTTTGAAAGAAGTGCAGAATACCCACTTGGTTCAGATCAATTTGGAAACAATTACGTGTTCGTCCTGCTTGAAGGAGCAAAATATACGCTCGGTTTTGTCGTATTAATTACGATCAGCAGAATGGTTCTTTCCATATTGATTTCATTTATTCTTCTTATGGTTCCAAGCTTTATAAAAAAACTGATCAATCGAATTTCAGATATTTTTTACTTCGCACCACTGTCTATTTTCGCTTACCTGCTCATCGCACCCGCTATTATTGCTTTCAGTTGGAGCTATTCTGACTTCACACAATTTATGATCACTACCTGTGTGCTCGTCGTGTTGACTGTGCCCGTCTTATCCGTCCAAATTGCAAATGAAATCTCTATCTTGTCAAAGGAAGAATTTATTCACCATGCACCGCTTCTAGGAGGAGGAAGAATTCACATCTTTATGAAGCATATCCTCCCCTGTCTATCACCTAAGCTTCTGCTCTTAACCGTTCAGCAAGCCGGGCAAACCTTAGCTATACTCGCCCATCTTGCTTTTTTAAAGATTTTCGTTGGGGGATTTACAAAGATCACATATACGCTTCCAGGTGTTTCGGGTACACCTGTTACGTATGAAAGAACCTTCTCAGATTCTCATGAATGGGGTAGTTTGATCGTTCAGAACTGGGACTTTTATTATGGCGCTCCAATACTCGTAATCGCTCCTGTATGTTGTTTTGTTCTATGTACTATCGCCATAAATTTAATGGTCTCCGGTATGGCTAAGAGTGAAAATCAACTATCCAAAAAGCAGAAGAAAAAGATAACGTCCTCTGAAGAAACCCTTCCAACAGCTTCATTTATGCCAGTAAAGAAAGAGAGGCTGAACGCATGATCAAAACGGCTGAAAAATTACTTTCATTCTTTTTATTATCACTTTTAGGGATTCTTCTTTTCACTTCACTGCCTGTCCTTATTTATGACTATTCGGTGCTGATGAATAACACTAGATTAATTGATACCGGGCAACTTGATAACAATTCTTTTTTAACGAATAGCATTCAGTTTGAACTAGTGGCTTATTTCGAACAAATTAAATTTACAGTGCAGCAACTCATGAACCTTACACAAACTACCTATTACTCTAATGGAAATGACTACCCGCTTTTACCTGCCCTTTTAGAAGTGTATCCGCAATCTTTAACGTTTTTTATGGGAGGGCTTTTAGCAAGTCTCCTAGTAGGAATCAGTCTCACTGTTATATATATGGTCTTTCCATACCGCATCAGGTCCATCATCAAGAAAGCCATACTTGCGATTGAAATATTGCCAGATGTTTTCATCATCATATTAGTACAGCTTACAGTGATTTGGTTTTATAAAACGACCGGATTCCTCATGTTCAACATCGTAAACGTATACAAAACAGAAGCATATTTTTTGCCCATATTCACGATTTCAATCCTTCCTACTCTATATGTAATGAAATACTTAATCTTAATATTGGAAGAAGAAGCTAATAAAAGTTATATTGAATTTGCAAAAGGAAAGGGTTTAAAGACCATATATCTCATCATTGTTTATATGCTGAAAAATACAGCTCCTTCTCTTTTTGGGCAATCCAAGACCATCTTTTGGATTCTTTTATCTAACCTTTTAATTCTTGAGATTATTTTTAATATTTATGGCATCATGCGCTTTATCGCAGATTATGGTGTAGAGAACCCACACCTTGCAGCCATATGCTTGATCGCTATCTTTCTCCCTTTCTTTTTCCTTTTTGCCTCGGGCAGTCTGCTTATTCGAAAATTAGACCCTCGATAACTACAAACACCCTCTTTGTGCACATTGCATAAAGAGGATTTTTTATTTTAGGCATGTCGTCCATTTACGATTACCGATATGAAAGCGTAAACTTAAAACATTAAGAAAACGTTTACATCGGAAGGGGAATTATAAAACATGGCAGGTATTAAGTTAAATAACATCGTAAAAAGATATGATAATAAAGTAACAGCTGTACATGATTTCAACCTTGATATTTCGGATAAAGAATTCATCGTATTCGTAGGACCATCTGGTTGCGGTAAATCAACAACGCTTCGTATGATCGCTGGTCTAGAAGAAATTTCTGAAGGTGACCTTATCATCGACGATCGCGTTGTAAATGATGTAGCGCCAAAAGATCGTGACATCGCGATGGTTTTCCAAAACTATGCCCTATATCCTCACATGAACGTTTATGACAACATGGCATTCGGTCTTAAACTAAGAAAGTTCAGCAAAGAAGAAATTGAAAAGCGCGTTAAAGAAGCAGCACGTATTCTTGGGCTTGAGCAATACTTAGATCGTAAACCAAAAGCGCTTTCAGGTGGTCAGCGTCAGCGTGTTGCACTAGGACGGGCGATCGTTCGTGATGCAAAAGTATTCTTGATGGATGAGCCGTTATCCAACCTTGATGCAAAACTTCGTGTTCAGATGCGTGCAGAGATCACAAAACTTCACCAACGTTTGCAAACGACTACCATCTATGTAACGCATGACCAAACAGAAGCGATGACGATGGCAACACGTATCGTTGTTATGAAAGACGGACGCATCCAACAAGTTGGATCTCCGAAAGAAGTATATGATACTCCTGAGAACGTCTTTGTTGGTGGATTCATTGGAAGCCCTGCAATGAACTTCTTAAACGGTACGCTTGAAGATGGATTCTTCAAAGTAGGTGACACGAAGATTGCAGTTCCTGGTGGAAAAATGAAGATTCTACAAGAAAAAGGCTACAATAACAAAGCTGTAATTCTAGGTATTCGTCCTGAAGATATTCATGATGAGCCTGTATTCTTAGAGTCATCTTCAAACACAAAGATCGAAGCGAAGATCGATGTTGCTGAACTGATGGGTGCTGAAACATTCTTATACTCTACAGTTAGCGGACAAGATTTTATCGCACGAGTAGATTCTCGTACAGACATTCGCAACGGTCAGGACATCTCCCTTGCGTTTGACATGAACAAAGCACATTTCTTTGATAAAGAAACAGAGCTACGTATCCGATAATCTAAAATTAAGTAAAGGGTTGAGCCCGAAGATTGAATTCTTCGCCTCAACCTTTTTTTGTGTTAAAAAGGTTTTCTTATATTTCCGCTGTTATTTTTTTCTTTATCGGGGAAAATGTTTAATGATTGACGAAATCGTCATTCGTTTATACAATAAATTCTATAAAATTTGTCGGGATTATCCTGACTAGGAGGACTTCACTTGAAAAACACATTTAAATTCCTGTCAGCTCTCGCTCTTTCTGTCATTCTGTTGTCAGCATGCGGAAATTCAGACGAGTCAAAATCAGGTTCGAACACGGATAAAAAAGTACTTACAATAGGTACAGAAGCTACATACCCACCTTTCTCATACCGCGATAAAAAGACAAACGAAATCACTGGGTATGATGTTGAAGTAGCTAAAGAAGTTGCCAAGCGTCTTGATATGGAGCCGAAGTTTGTTGCAACTGAATGGAAGAACATGTTTACGTCTCTAGACTCCAAACGATTTGACCTTGTAGCGAATCAAGTAACCATCACGGACGAAAGAAAAGCTAAATATGATTTCTCGACTCCTTATACCGTGTCTGGTGGACAAGTTATCGTCAACAAAGACAACAAAGATATTAAAGGAATTGAAGATTTAAAAGGCAAAGTAGTCGGTACAACACAAGGAAGTAACTATGCTGCTGAAGCTGAAAAAGCTGGAGCAAAAACAAAGTTCTATAAAGGGGCTGCACAAGTTTTAACAGACCTAGATGTTAATCGTGTAGATGCTGCAATGAACGATCAGCTTTTCATCCTGACAGAATTAAAGAAAACGGATTATAACGTTAAAGCGGTTGGTGAACCTTTTAACGAGAATGAAATGGCATTTGCATTCCGAAAAGATGATAAGAATCTCATTAAAGATGTAAACAAAGCGCTTGAAGAAATGAAGAAAGACGGCACACTGAAAAAGCTTTCTGAAAAATATTTCGGAGAAAATGTAAGTGAATAACTTATCAGAAATTCTGATCAACTCCCTCCCCTATTTGTTGGAGGGAGCTGTTTTTACTATCGTCATAAGTCTTGTGTCGATTTTCGGAGCGCTTGTTTTCGGATTGGTTGTTGCGTTATGCAGGATGTCATCGAATAAATTCTTGTCAGGGATTGCTAAGGGGTATATTTCTTTCTTTAGAGGAACGCCATTATTAATTCAATTATTGATTCTCTACAACGGTTTCACGTTTATCTATGTACCAGAAGGATGGCAGGCAGCTCTCGCTGGACTCATTCTTCATTTTAGTGCCTATATTGCAGAATCCTATCGCGGAGCCATTCAATCGATCGAAAAAGGCCAATGGGAAGCCGCATTCTCACTTGGAATGAACAGATATCTTACCTATAAGGAAGTCATTCTTCCCCAAGCATGGAGAATCTCCATCCCATCCGTTTGGAATTCATTGATCGATATCGTTAAAGCCTCTTCATTAGCATCCGTCATTACAGTACCAGAGCTTACCTTGGCGGCAGATCAGATCAGTGCCTCACAATTGATCGTACTTCCTGTACTCTTAGAAGCTGCAGTGATCTATTGGATTTTAACGTCCCTTCTGGATGGCCTTCGCGTGCTGCTTGAAAAAAGAATCCGAATCAGCCATTAATCCTTCATGTCTCTTTTAGATATGAAGGTTTTTTTTATTCCCACTCACCTATAAAAAATAAAACTTCTTGGTGACAAGCATCACAATAAAACACATGTGGGCACTGACTTTCTGCAAAATTATCGGGATATCCATCCTCAAGCTTGAGTTCATCTACTTCCATATAAGGGCTGTAATCATCGAAAAAATCACTCACTCTTCCTTGATCTTGAACGGCTCTTCCGCATTCCGGACAGCGAACGTTTATGGTTTGAAAATTATTACAGATCGGACACATCGCCATCACTTTCAACTCCTGTATGATTTAAAAAGGGAGCGGATTCCTCCACCCCCTTTGTATCAACTTCATGTTAAATTAGCGATTACCGCCACTTAACTGTTGCTGACCCATTGCGACTAAACGTTTTGTCATTTCCCCACCAACCGAGCCATTCGCACGAGCAGTTGTATCTGGGCCAAGTGTAACACCGAACTCAGATGCGATCTCATATTTCATTTGATCAATTGCTTGCTGTGCTCCTGGGACAACCAATTTGTTTCTTCTTGCCATGTGTTTCACCCCCTTGTTCTTATTGTGTATCTCGGTGGTTTCTCTATTCGCTCTTATCACTGGCAATATATAGCGTTGTTCCCACTACAAATCGATGGATGTATTCAAAAAAGTTGTCTAGTTGGTTTATACTGAATTATAGTAAGGAAAAATCATGTGATGATTATGAATAAAGTTGGTGAAAGAAAATGTCAAATGAATATGCAGTAGAGATGTTTAGAAAAACAATACCTTTATTTCAAGCATTGGGTGATCCAGTCAGACAAGACCTTGTCCTGCTTTTAGCTGAAACCGATAAAATGAATGTTACCGATATTGCCAGTCAATCTCCAATGTCACGTCCAACCGTATCCCATCACTTAAAAATTTTACGAGAAGCTGGAATTGTTGGGACTGAGAAAAAAGGAAAAGAGATTTTTTATTTCTTAACGCTTGATCAAACCGTTGTTCAGCTCAAACAACTCATTCACATTATTGAAGAGGAATGTATTTTGTGATTTTTAGTATTCGCATGCAATGTTGCTCTTGTAAGTAGTTGATTTCCGTTCCAGGTTGCTCGCTTTCCGGGGGGTGTGCGGTGAGCCATCTTGCCGCTTTGCGCCATAAGATGTCTCACCTGTCACACTGATCCCCCAGGAGTCTCCCACCTTACACTACAATCACCCTTTCAAAGATGCTTATTGAAAACTAAAAGGAACAGCTATTTAAAGAACTAAGCTTTCAATTTCTATTGAAAAAAATACTTCTAAAAAACGATTCAGCATGATTGGCTGAATCGTTTTTGTTTTGGCTAACTTTTTTTGTTATTTACTTCTTTGACAAGTTGATTGAAGTGGAAGTTGCGAGACTCCTACGGGACGAGCGGTCAGGTGGAGACTCCTAAGGGCGCAAAGCGGCAGGAGGCTCACCGTTCGCCCCGTGGAAAGCGAGCAACTGTAACGTAAATCAACTACTTCAAAAACAACTCTGCAATGCTAAAACAGCTCTTATTTTTTCCGAAGCTGTTTGATGCCTGAACGTATAAGTTCCGCTCTCCCTTTACTGTTTGAAAAATAAGCTTTGATCAATGTTCTTATGTTTGAGTACTTATTTTCATACGGATACCAATTGATCTCTCTTTGTTTGATACCCGAATCCTTCATCACAGACATCTGACGAGTAAAGATGAACAATCCTTCGTCTCCATGATACCTGCCTACACCGCTGCTTTTCACACCGCCAAACGGCAGATGAGGATTCGCTACTGAAACCAACACATCATTTATGACTGCACTACCTGTTACAAGTTTGGATGTCACACGATTCGCTTTTGTAGCGTCCTTTGTCCAAACACTTGCATTCAATCCAAATTCCGTGCTGTTCGCCCTTTCAATCGCCTCTTCCTCTGTTGAAAAGGATATTACAGGCAGGACCGGTCCAAACGTCTCTTCTTTAACGATGTTCATATCTTCCGTAACATTCGTTAAAATCATTGGTTCCAAATACATGCTTTCTCCCCACTGATCTGGATCTTTACCAGTAAGCAGAAGAGCACCTTTATCTAATGCATCCTTCACGTGACTTCTGATGATCTCTTTTTGATGAGAAAAAGTTAATGAACCTATATCTTCTCCAAGTTTCAGCTTTTTCGTTTCTTCTACAAGACGGTCGATGAACTCTCCATGAATCGCATGTTGCACATAAACTCTTTCGATCGACATGCAAACTTGCCCCGCATTGGTGAATGCACCCCAAACCGCCCCATTCACTGCTCTTTTAAGGTGAGCATCTTCAAATACGATCATAGGATCTTTTCCACCAAGTTCGAGTGTATAAGGAATAAATCTCTTACTTGCTTCAACTCCAATCTTACGTCCTGTTTCTACAGACCCTGTAAAAAAGATGCCATCTGGTGTTCCAGAAACTAATGCCTGGCCAAGCTCTTTTCCGCCATGCGCAACTTGAAGAACATTCTTTGGGAGATTGACTTCTCTCGCAATTTTTTCAATCAATAATCCAATCGTTGGTGTCACTTCAGATGGTTTTAAAATGACGGAATTTCCCGCAATCAAAGCAGAGATTATCGGTGTCATCGATAATTGAAAAGGGTAGTTCCATGGTGAGATGACTAAAACTGTTCCTAAAGGAAAATAATCCATGTATGAAGATTTCCCTATAAAAAGAAGTGGTGTCGAAACTTTCTTTCGCTTTAAAATTTTGGGTGCTCGCTTTTCATAGTGCGCGATTAGGTCAATGACAGGCATTAGATCTGCTGTTAGAGCTTCTGTCTTTACTTTTCCAGTCGCAGCACAAATTTCATCTACGATTTCATCCATGTTTTCTAACAGATGCTGCTTGATCTTTTTAATAAACGTTAATCGAGCTTATAATGATCGAGTGGACCAATATTGAAAAGCAGCAGACGCTTTCTCAAACATTTCAGGTATTTGATTTTCTCCCGTTTCTAGCCACTGATCGATGGTTTCACCTGTTGCTGGGTGTTTTGCAACCACTACATTTTTCATTGTGCGCGCCTCCTTTTTCGAAATATTCATATTCCTTTTATCATACCTTTTTTGATTGGTTAGTGTTTATTTATTTTTGTAGTTATGATATCATGTTGATATTCTTAAACATATAAACATGATATCAGAAAGGATGTTTCTTATGATAAATAATAAAATTGTACTTATTACAGGAGCTTCAAGCGGAATTGGTCTTGAGTTTGCCGATCTCTTTGCAAAAGACGGCTATCATTTGGTGCTTACAGCTAGAAATCAGATGAAGCTTGATGAGCTTGCTGAGCAGATGTCTAAAAAATATGGTGTTCCCGTTACAGTAATCCCTAAAGACTTAAGTCGCCCAGATGCCGCAGAAGAACTGACTGCAGAGATTATCGCAAAAGGTATTGAGATTGATGTTCTGATCAACAATGCAGGATTCGCTGCATACGGACCATTTAATGAGACATCATGGAAAGATGAAAAAGATATGATTCAAGTTAACATTACAGCTTTAACAACACTGACAAAACAACTTCTTCCTGGAATGATTAAACGTAATCGAGGGAAGATCTTAAACGTTGCCTCAACTGCAGCTTTCCAACCTGGACCACTAATGGCTGTCTATTACGCAACTAAAGCATATGTACTCTCCTTTTCAGAAGCCATCAACTATGAATTACGCCATACCGATGTCAGTGTGACAGCTCTTTGTCCGGGTGCTACAGCTACAAACTTTGAAAAACGTGCGAGCCTTGAATCTTCTCGTTTGTTCCAATCAGGTGCGATGGATGCGAGCGATGTTGCACGATCAGGCTACAAAGCGTTAATGTCTAACGAAGCATTGGTGATTCCAGGGTTTAAAAATAAAGCTTTGGCTAACATCGTTCGATTCTTACCCCGGAAAACAATTTTAAAAATTGTGCATTATGTACAAGACAAAAAATAAATGTAATAATTTTGGGAACAGCATAGTTAGCTGTTCTTTTTTTCTTGAACTATATCTAAACATAAGACTTCGTATACTCTTTTCAATTTATTGCTTGATAACATAATTTCTGTTGTGTAAAATTACACCAAAAGAGAATATTGTGGTTTCGTCTGAATGTTTATGGCTCTACATATACATGAATTGAGGTGGTATAACATGAACAAACAATGGATGAGAAAAGAAGGTCAAAAGTGGATCGCTGACAACATTATTTCCGAAGATCAGCTAGATTTAATCCTTGAAAGATATCCTGACTCGATTGACAATCGAAAAGTTACTGGTGTATTACCTATTCTAGCTAGTGTATTAATCGGCATAGGAATCTTGTCTTTCATCGCATCAAATTGGGGAGTAATCTCACCAATCGCTAGGCTTTCCCTACTTATCGTGTTTATGCTCGGTTTTTACTATTCAGGTGAACGGAATTTGAAAGCTGGCCATCGTTCATTAGGTACTTCTCTTAATCTTCTTGGAATCATTACTTTTGGAGCAAGCATCATTCTTTTAGGTCAAACTTTTAATCTTAATGCAGCGGATGCCCGTCTATTCGTTTTCTGGAGCCTTCCTGCCATCTTTTATTTGTTTAGAGATCGTCACAGGCTATATTTCTTCCTTCTTGGGCTTTTAACAGTCGGAGGACAACTTTACAGCATAAGTGAATTTCAAAGCTTTAGTTATCTTTTATGTATTCTTTTTATCACAGCGGTAGGAGGCTTTGTTTTCTTGTATCCGTCCACTCTAAAATCTTGGATTTTTACGATTGGACTTAGTATTCAAGTTCTTATGTTTATTACGGTAAACGATATTAATCTACTTTGGTTCTTCTTAGTTGGCTTCGCTTTATTTACAAGCTCTTTATGGGTTGAAAAGAAAGTATTCAAACAACCGTTTAATCGCCTAGGGACACTTATCGCCTTTGGTTTTGCTTACGGATTATATTTCTTACTTACAAATGAATTTTCTTCAGACTTTGATCTACCTAAACCTTTTCTGTTCATCCCTGTATTGGTGGTGCTGTTCGCTCTATCAGTCCTCGGAAAACGTCAGGAGAATGTATACATGCACGCATGGGAACTATTGATTTTCATGCCTTTCTTTTACCTTGTCAAAGTAACTGATCCATTAATTGTAGGCATTGTCTATTTAATCATTATGTTCGTTTATTCAGGCTTCAAACTTGCTGAAGGCTATCGTAACGAAAGTCGTTCACAGATCAATTTTGGTATCATACTTTTTCTGCTCGTTTGCTTAATGGGTTACTTTAATCTGGCTTGGTCCTTTATGCCGAAGTCCATCTTCTTCTTACTTGGCGGCGTTCTTTTATTCATACTTAATGCATTTCTTCAACGTAAGAAAAAGCAGATCTTAAAGAACGGAGGTCCGCATCATGATTAAAAAAAGAGGTTGGATGATCGCTGCCCTTCTGCAAGTTCTATTTCTCATCTTTATCGCAGGAAGTTATTACAGCATCGATTATTTTGGAAAAGAGATCAAGATTAAGACCGTTCCCGTAGATCCCAGAGACCTTTTGTATGGTGATTATGTAACACTTCGTTATGATATTAGTACAACGCCACTTAAAAACTATAGGGGAGATGCAGCTGAACTCGATCGAGGTCAACAAAAAGCCTATGTTGTTCTACAGCCTAACAAGGAAGGTTATTATGTTATTAAGAATGTTTATTCTAAAAAGCCAGATGTAACGAATAACCAAGTTGTGTTAACGGCAAAAGCTGAAAAGGTCTGGGGGGAAAACTCCTTTGATCATATTCAGCTTACTTATGGATTTGAGAGGTATTATGTTCAAGAGAACACAGGAAAAGAACTTGAACAGCAAGCAAAAGACATGGATGTAATCATAAGTGTGGCACCTTGGGGAGCTCATAAGATCGTAGAGCTAAACCCTTAAATGCTGAACGACTCATAAAGAGCTGAAAATGCTTTTTATGAGTTTTTTTGTTTATTGCTGGGAAGCTTTTGTCGAAAATCTGATAAATAATTTTATCTACGGAATTATCGAGGATTACCTCGTATAAAAATGGGTTTACCTCGTAATAAAAAGAGATTACCTCGTAATGTGTGTCTCTGGTTCTCCTCTTATGGACATTGCATCCATAGTGTCCTGCCGACACACACTACAACATCCCTATTACAATATCCAAAAGGTAAATAACGCTCCTACATCTATTTTTATAACGAATTACTCATTATTCGCCGGTTTAAGTTTAAGGATTACGGGAAAATTGAATAATGAGGTGAAAACAATGTCAGATACTAAAATAATCGAACTAAAAGATTTACTAAATGGGTGGGCTGGTAACCAGATTTCTATTCGTAAAGAAGAAGCTGGAGATCTAGATCAAATCAGGATCTCACTGGATAAGGCAACCTTTGAACAAAGAGACGCACATGATGACTATTTAGGAGACCACATATTGTTTTTACACGGTACAGCTTATGTAGCAGAAGATGGTTCACAAGTAGAGCTACCAACCATTACGTACGAGATACCCATCGATGGAATCAATGATATTCGAACAGACGAAAACATCGTTTCATTCGAAACGAATAGAGCACAATATGTTATCAATAAATAAAGAAGCGATCCCGTGGGATCGCTTCTTTATTCTTGTTGCATGGTTTTCGTAACATCTGTTAACGAATCGGCTGAGACCGCAATCTGTCCTACAGCATGACTCAGTTCTTCTATTACTTCAGCCATCACTTCTACTTCTTTTTCTAGCTTTCCGCTTCGATCCGTACTCTCGTCCATCTTAGATAGGATTGCAACAAAGAAATCTGATATTTCCGTAGCTTCACTGACACTATCGTTTATATAATGATGAATACTTTCTACAGATTGAGTAACAGCTTCTATTCGTTTGTGTGTATTTTTTACAAGTTCGGAAACACCTGAAACAGAAGTCTTTGTTTGATCTGCTAACTTTCTAACTTCATGTGCTACAACAGAGAAACCCTTTCCTGCTTCTCCAGCTCGAGCAGCTTCTATCGCCGCATTAAGGGATAGAAGATTCGTTTGTTCCGCAATCGCTGTAACGATATCTACAACATCGTTAATTTTAACAGTTGCTTGTTCCAAGTTGATCAGTTCAGCTGTAATTTGTTTGGATTGGTCTTTTACTTTTAGAATCATTTGCTGATGATCATCTAATTTTTCCTTACCTGCTAATGAATGATTAGAAACCTGTACAGCAGATTCTGCTGTGCTCTTTGCAAAAACGACCACTTCATCTGCCTTTGACGTTAACTCTTCCAGGGCTGCACTTGTCTCTTCTGAGATACTCGCTAGTTCTTCCACAGAATCCCCGACTGATAATGCGATCTTCCTTTTTTGCTCTTCATGTTTTTCTCTTTGTTTGATCTGCTCTGATTCAAAAGCCTCTAAAACAATCTGTTGTTCAAAGTTTAAGATTTTTGTTACTGCTTTAACAGCGAGTTGATACTCCTTTTTATTCTCAATATGTTTGTCTAATATCGATAAAAAGGACAGCAACATATCTTGAAAAGAACAGATGTACCATTTCGGCTGCAAACCGATCTTAAAGTGGATGTGGGCGATTACTTTTCTTTGTTCGATATAATTTGTATCAATAATACCATCAAACATTTCTTGTATATGCTTAATCAGCGTTAATTGGAGCTTATTAACCGAGCTATGTTTTTGAATAATTTCCATCAAGCCAGGAACGTGTTCAATATTTTTATAAAATTGGTCCACGATCTCTTCTATATTCTCAGAGATCAACGGCTTGATCGAGCGAATGATCGCTAAATCATCCACTGTTAATGAAATCATTTTCAGTTGCTTCTGCCACTCACTGTTAGGAGAAACTAAGATTTTCACTTCTTCTGTAACCGTTTTAGTAGGATTCAGCACGGTTGTCGTACTCTTCTTTTTTGTTAAGATGCTTAAAATAGATGCCATTTCAATTTCCTTCTTCCTGATAATCACTTAGATTTCATCCAATTTGATGCATTTACATGCGACTAATCGCTCATTTTGTATATTCATATGTTTTATCGACTTCATTTAGGGAATCTTTCACTAAACAAAAATAATTTCAAAAAATGAAAAGAGGAGTGGTTCACATGTGGAAAAAGAGATGGGTAGCTGGTACATTGGCAGCCATGTTAACGTTAGGTGGATTAACTGCTTGTGGAGACGGCGTTGATCAAGACAACGGCGTAGACGATGGCGAACAAAACGATGAGATGGATGAAAAGAATAAAGAAGAAGGTTAATATTCTATCAATAAACGAAAGAAAAGAAGCCCCTTAGGAGCTTCTTTTTGTTTAACTTACTGCACGTGTTTCTGTTTTTCCTTGTTGTAGCTGATACATCTGGAAGTAACGTCCCTTTTCTTTCATCAATTCATCATGACTTCCACGTTCCACGATCACACCACGATCGAGAACGAGAATTTGATCAGCACTCTTAATCGTAGAAAGTCTGTGTGCAATAATAAAAGTGGTTCTTCCTCTCTTCAACACATCTAACGCCTCTTGAATCACAGCTTCTGTTTCTGTATCGATACTTGCCGTTGCTTCATCAAGAATTAAGATAGCTGGATTGTACGCTAACGCTCTTGCAAATGAGATTAATTGACGTTGACCAGATGAAAGGGTACTTCCCTTTTCAATAACCGGTTCATCCAACCCTTTTGGCAGATTGTTGATAAACGGCATAGCTCCTACATCCGTCAGTGCCTTTTCAACTTGTTCGCGCGTGATTTCAGGATTATCTAAGCTTACATTGGATGCGATCGTTCCTGTAAACAAGAATGGATCTTGTAGAACGATTCCCATATGCTGACGAAGCTCCTGTTTAGAAAGCTGCATGATGTCTTGCCCATCAATCATGATCTTCCCTTGTTTAATGTCATAGAAACGGAACAACAGATTCATGATTGAACTTTTCCCGGAACCCGTATGACCGACAAGCGCCACTGTTTCACCTTGATTTGCTTCGAAAGCGATATTTTTGAGGACAGGTTCACCTTCTACGTAACTGAACGTGACATCTTGAAACGCTACATTCCCTTTATATCGTTCGATCTCAGATTCAGTCACTTTCTGTCCTGGCTCATCCATCAATACGAATACTCGCTCTGCAGAAACAAGTGCCTGCTCAAGCTGTGCAAGCTGATTAACCATACCTGTTACAGGATGGAACATACGGTTCAAATAATCTACAAAGGCATACAGAACACCGATTGAGATAACGGAACCTACGCCAAGCGCCTGCCCACCAAAGTGCCAGATGAATGCCATGAATGCAAGGTTCTTTAATAACAACACAAGGTTATGTCCCGTCATGGCGTTAAGACTTAAGAGCTTATTTTGAAAGGTAAAATATTCTTTATTCATCGTTTCAAATTCTTCTGAAGTCTTATTTTGTTGTTTAAATGCTTGAATGATCGTCATCCCATTGATCGATTCGTTTATCATTCCGTTAATGTCACTAAGTGTAGAACGAATCTTATGATTGTATTTAGACGCAAACTTTCTGTAAACAATGATCCAAACCACAAGGATCGGGACCAGGATCAAACAGATGGTTGCAAGCTTAGGATCAAGCAAGAACAATGCGATGAATATCCCTGTCAAATAGATGATTCCTGTAAAAAAGTTTGCTAGAACATTAATAAATAATTCTTTGATCGCCTCTGTATCATTGGTAATACGAGATACGATTTTCCCTGCAGGTTGATTATCAAAATACGTAATGGCTACACGCTGAACGTGAGCGAACACATCTTGACGAATCTTCTTGATAACCAGATTAGAAGAGCGCTGTAACATATAGCGCTGACCATACTGAAAGAATGCTGCAAAAACGAGAAGACTTAAGTAGATCATGGTCAGTTTCATGATTCCTCTGATCTCTGGCTTGTAAAAAGCAAATGTTTCACTCGTACTTAATTGATCTGCCGGATAGGTTTCTGATTTTCCTTTAAAAGAAATCGTCACCTCTCCGTTACTCGCTTTTCGTTCCCCATCAAAAGCTATCTTGTTTGGTACAACAAAATAGTCTCGTTTCACTTGTATAACCCGTATCTCTTTTCCTTTATCTTCTCCAGGATCAAAATGATCACTTCGCTTATACCAGTTTCCATCGTATTTCACTGCTTCTTTTTCTTTACTATCCACTTGATGCCATGGCCGCTCGATACCAAGAATATGGTCATCAATCATCGTCTTTGCGATGAACGGTCCAGTTAGCTCCGCTCCAATGGCAACAGTAAGCATCAGAAGCCCGAGAATAAAATTCTTTTTATAGTGAAGTGCGTATTGAAACAGGCGTTTTCCAACGTTCATGGCTACACCGCCTTATTATCGTTTAAGTTTTGTTCGATCTGTTGACGTTCGTGTTGTTCTTTATACCAGCCGTCTCTTGCTATTAAATCCTCGTGTCTGCCTTGATCCACGATCGCTCCGTCATCGATCACGATGATCCAATCTGCATGTTCAACTGCTGACAATCGGTGTGTTGTAATAAAAGTGGTTTTCCCAGCGCGTTCTTTACGGATATTACCGATGATCGCCGTCTCCGTTTTCGCATCAACAGCTGAAAGGGCATCGTCTAGGATCAAAATCTCCGGATCTACACACAATGCTCGTGCAATAGACACACGCTGTTTTTGTCCTCCTGATAGGGCCACACCTTTTTCACCGACAAGCGTGTTTAATCCTTCCGGAAGGTACTGAACATCTTTTCTAAAGGATGCCATCTCCATAACATGATTCAGCTTATCAACACCTGCAGTACTATTTCCAAATAAGATATTCTCCTCTACGGTTTTGGAGAAAAGAATAGCATCCTGTGGTACGTATCCGATCCATCCTTGCAAATCTTCTAGAGCGATATCTTCAATGCCCACACCAGAGAATGTAATGTTTCCTTTTCCGGACGGATACTCTCTTAAAAACTGTTTAAGAAGGGTTGTTTTTCCACTTCCCGTTCGGCCAACAATTCCGAGGGTCGCACCTTTTTCAACCTTAACGTTGATGTTTTTTAAGTTATCTGATTCAGAAGAAGGATATCGGAATGTCACATCTTCGAATGCAATCGTTCCTGGATCTTTCAATGGCACAAGGTCTTCTCTATCCTTCACATCCGGCTCGTAGCTAAGCGTCTCATTCACACGATCAAGTGACGCACTTCCACGTTCCATGACATTAATTAGCTCACCGATCGCGATCATCGGCCAGATCAGCATACCTAAGTAAACGTTGAAGGTAACTAGCTCACCTAATGTGATCGCCTTATGGAATACCATGTAAGCTCCATAACCTAAACCGATCAAATAACTGATACCTACTAAAACCTTGATCGTTGGTTCAAATAGCGCATCGATTCTTGATACAGCCAAGTTCTTTTCAAATACATCTTCTGTTACTTTATTGAAACGCTCTACATCCTCTTCCTCTTGAACATAAGCACGAATAACACGTACGCCTTGAATACTTTCCAGAACGGAATCGTTCATTTCTCCAAAAGCGTCTTGCGCAACAGTAAAACGCTGATGTACTTTTTTTCCGTATTTCTTAATGATAAAAGCGATGATCGGCAGTGGAATGAGCGCTGCAAACGTTAATTTCCAACTGATCATGAAACCCATCACAAACAGGATCGTCAGCATGAACAAACTAGAATCTACAAGTGTCAAGATTCCAAATCCAGCAGTCATCGAGATGGCTTTTAGATCGTTTGTTGCACGTGCCATCAAATCTCCTGTTCTATTTTTCTCAAAAAACGTAGGGGTCATCTTTAATAAGTGACGCATAAAACTTGAGCGCATCGAGCGCTCGATGATAAAGGCGCCTCCAAAAAGCTGATACATCCAGATATACATCGTAATGTACATGGAAACGAGAACAGCTACAAAGATTCCAAGAGTCTTCATCATGTCTTCTTTTGTGATCGTGCCCATATGAATGGAGTCAATGATGTTACCGATAAGTTTCGGTGGGATGATCTCAATGATCCCAACGCCAGTCAGCAACACGACTGCAATTGTGTATCGTATCCAATGTTTCTTAAAGAACCATGCTAATTTGCCTAAAACTGAAAACATAATGTCTCTCCTCTCGATCTACCTTTCTTTTAAACAGTTGTTTAACGAAGCTACCCAAAAAGTGTATGATCCTTGCGTTCTAGCCACACATTCAATAATTTTCTTTTCATTTGTTCTCCTCCTCATGTTTAGTGAATCTATTGCAACAAGAAGAGTGATCTCTTCTATGCAAACAAAAATAAAAAAGCATACCATTCGAACTCGGTATGCTTTAAAAATCATAAAAAAACACACGTCACGACTGGGGTGACCTGCGTACAAACATGTATATAGAAATGGCTAGATATGTAGAATAATAATTCTAATACATCTCTTCCGGCAGGCCATGGTATGCAATTGTAGAGTCGTTGTTCATTACAACAGTGACCGCAATTTGAGTAACAATCATTTCTTTCACCATGACACAACCATCCTTTCCATAATTTTGTAGTTTGTAACTTTGGTAATCTTAACACTATTCTAATAACTATGTCAATTGCTTTTAGATATGCTTAAAATTATTTAAATTGCTGTTAATTTATACTTCAGAAGGGTGTCAGGCTAGTCGTTTCAGCCCTCAATCCGAAAGTTTCAGCCCTCAATCCAGAAGTTGTAGCATTTAATCCACGAATTTTTACCTTCAATCCACAAATTTACGCACTCAATCCACGAGTTTTTACTCTCAATCCAAAAGTTACCCTCGAATCGACACCCTTCGACTAACTCAAAAAAAAACCCGCCACTAAAAAAGTGACGGGCTTCCACAAACATGCAACTTATCTTATCCTAATTGACGCGTTAAGTTTGCCATTTCAATCGCAGATACAGCTGCTTCCCAACCTTTGTTTCCTGCTTTCGTTCCAGCGCGTTCGATCGCTTGTTCAATCGAGTCAACGGTTAACACGCCAAAGATTACAGGAACACCGCTCGTCATAGATGCTTGAGCGACTCCTTTTGCTGCTTCATTACATACGTAATCAAAGTGAGGTGTTGATCCGCGAATTACCGCTCCTAGCGTTATAACTGCATCATAGTTACCGCTATCTGCCATCTTTTTCGCGATCAAAGGGATCTCAAACGCTCCAGGCACCCAAGCGATGTCTACATCATCTTCAGAAATACCGTGTCTCTTGAAAGCGTCTTGTGCACCAGATACCAATTTATCAGAAATAAAATCATTAAAACGCCCTGCTACGATCCCTACTTTTAATCCTGTACCAACTAAATGTCCTTCGAATAATTTTGCCATGACTATTCCTCCTATTTAGAAATGAAGCATATGCCCCAATTTGCTCTTTTTTGTTTTTAAATAATCTTCGTTGTTCTTGTTATGTGGCATTTGAAGCGCCACACGGTCTGTCACTTCTAAGTCGTAACCTTTTAATCCAGCAATCTTTCTTGGATTATTCGTCAACAGCTTCATCTTACTGATACCTAGGTCCTTTAAAATCTGAGCACCTATGCCATAGTCACGCAGATCTGGTGCGAACCCAAGCTGTTCATTGGCTTCAACCGTATCTAGACCTTCTTCTTGAAGTTTATAAGCTTTCATCTTATTGATGAGTCCGATGCCGCGGCCTTCTTGTCTCATGTACAGCAGAACACCACGTCCTTCTTTCTCTATCTGAGAAAGTGCTGCATGAAGCTGTGATCCACAATCACATCGAGCAGAACCGAATACATCACCTGTTAGACACTCAGAATGAACGCGTACTAAAACTGGCTCTCCTGTTGTAACATCACCCTTTACCAATGCTACATGTTCTTTTTCATCTAATACATTTGAAAAACCGATCGCTTTAAAATCCCCGAACTCTGTAGGCAGGTTGATCTCTACTTCACGCTTCACCATCTGCTCTGTTTTGTTTCGGTACGTAATGAGGTCTTTGATCGTGATCAGCCTCATATTATGCTGTTTCGCAAGCTCAACAAGTTCAGGAACACGAGCCATCGTTCCATCTTCTTTCATGATTTCACAGATCACACCAGCAGACTTGCTGCCTGCCATTTGAGCGAGATCGATGGCAGCTTCAGTATGCCCTGCTCTTCGCAAGACCCCTCCTTTTTTCCCGATCAACGGAAAAATATGTCCGGGACGCTTAAAATCCGAAGGCATGGAATCTACATTTACTAACTCACGTACGGTTGCCGCTCTTTCTTGAGCCGAAATTCCTGTCGTGGTTGAAATATGATCGACACTTATCGTAAATGCTGTTCCATGTGAATCTGTATTGGTAGTTACCATGGGTGAAAGGTCGAGCTTTATTGCAATTTCCTCAGAGATCGGTGTACAGACTAATCCTCTGCCGTGTGTCACCATAAAGTTAATCGTTTCAGGAGTGATCCCGTCAGCGAGTGCTACAAAGTCTCCCTCATTTTCACGATCTTCATCATCGACTACGATTACAATTTTTCCTTCTTTAAGATCTGCAACTGCTTCTTCTATGGAGTGAAACATGAACTCTCCTCCTAAAATCCGTGCTCTTGCAAGAAATCAAGAGACAGCTTCGATTTTTGTGTAGTTTCTTCTTTCGGCGATAGCATATTGTGTACATATTTTGCGAGCATGTCGCATTCAATGTTCACGATGTCACCCGTGCCTTTCGATCCTAAAATCGTATGTTCTGCTGTATGAGGAATTAAAGAAACCGTTATTGTACTTTCGGTTACCTCAAAGATCGTGAGGCTCGTCCCATCTACACATACAGAGCCTTTTAACATGAAATAGCGCATCAGATGATCAGGCAACGCTATCGTATAGTAGATGGCATTTCTTTCTGGACGCTTCTCAATGATTTTTCCTGTCCCATCCACATGCCCGGAAACAAAATGCCCACCGAACCGGCCACCAGCAGCCATCGCTCGTTCAAGATTGACCGAATCACGGTTGTTTAAGAGGCTCAATGTGGAAGAACGAAACGTTTCAGGCATAACATCTACGGTGAACTCCCTCTTATTAAAAGAAGTCACCGTTAAACAAACACCGTTTACCGCTATACTATCTCCAAGGTTTACATCTTTCAGTACTTCTTCAGCTGTAACGGTAAGTACGATCGTTTCGTTACCTTTAGAAATTGATTTTATCGTCCCTTTTTCTTCAATAATGCCTGTAAACAATAAGATTTCCCTCCCTCGTATGACGTTGATATCATCGTAAATATGCTAAGCAGGAGTCCTTTTTTTCATACAAATAACCCCGGAAACGAATTGTCTCCGGGGTTTTAAAATGTTAAGGATATCACGAAATAAACCTTTAGATATACCTATTTCAAACACAGGTATTCTAAAAGTGTTCACGTTCCTTCTCCCATCCAGACTATACTGTCGGCTTCGGAATTGCACCGAATCCACCGTTTCTGCTACATGCAAAACCGGGTCACGGACTAAGAGGCTCTGGCCTCATCACCGCCGGTTGGGAATTTCACCCGACCCCGAAGGACTTATTTACTTATGTTCATTATAAGTAAACATCAAACTGAATTCAAACGTGATCACTTTTATTGACCAATTATTAATTTTTCTTTCGGATAATGAATATGTTCTGTTACTGTTTTCCCTCGAATGATAAACAAGAAGGATAAGACACCGATCCTACCGATAAACATTAGAAGCATAAGGATCACTTTACCTGTTGCGCTCAACTGGCCTGTAATTCCAGTCGAAAGCCCCGTCGTTCCGAACGCTGAACAAACTTCGAAGAATAAGTACTCGATCGGCATAGGATCGGTAATCGCTAGGATGATGGTGGATGATGTACATAGCACCATCGCTACAATAATGACGATAAATGATTTTTGAATGTCTTCTGGATAGATCTCTCGTTTAAAGATCTTAATCGTGTTTCTACCTTTTGCATAAAACAGGATCGCTAAAAGAGCAACGGCAAACGTTGTTGTTCTGATACCTCCACCGACTGAACTAGGCGAAGCCCCAATAAACATCATGATCGATAGGAAAAGCATAGTTGGTACGGTTAGTTGCGAGATGTCCATCGTAGATAAACCGCCACTTCTAGTGGTTACAGACTGAAACATCGAATAAAAGAACGATTCATGCCAAGACTTACCTTCAAAGAAAGCGTTCATCTCTAACACATAAAAACCTATGGCACCTGTTACAACTAAGATAGCGAATGTAGTTGTAGTGACTTTTGTAAAAAGAGTGAATGTGTAGCGTTCTAGATATTTACGCTCTTTTATAAAATTATTGATTTCGACTAAAACAGGGAATCCGATCGCACCTGATGTAATCAATAACATCGTTACGATTTGAACGAGATAATCGTGACGAAACGGGATTAACGAGCTACCCGTTATATCAAAACCAGCGTTCGTCGTGGCAGTAACTGCCGCGAAAAAGGCGTGGTAAAGCACCTCAACTTCTGTATCATAATAGGACTGAAACAAAATGAAGAACAAAACCGTTCCTACTACTTCAATACCAATGATTAACGCTAAAATTTGCTTCATCAACTGGACGAGTCCAGCAAGTGTTGATTGGTTCTGATCCGTCATGATCAATTGACGTTCTCTCATCCCAATCCTCTTTCCTATCAATAACCAGACGGCTGTACCAAGCGTCATTACACCGATACCACCAATCTGGCAAATTAAAGCGAGCAGTATGACTCCAACGTGATTGAACGTTTCTGAGATACTAACAGAAGTTAGTCCTGTTACACTAACTGCACTCACCGCTGTAAACAGAGCATCGATAAATTTCAACTCTACTCCTTCGTTATGTCCAACCGGCAAGCTTAAGAGGATCGTCGCTACTAGTACGGACAACAAGTAAAAGATAACGATGAGTTGAACGGAAGTGAGGAATGATTTTTTATGTTGTGTAGTTGCTGTATTTTTAAACATATATTTTCACCTGTCGAAAGGATTTTTCTGTAACCTTCTGAAATCTTAACAATAGCATTTCCATTTAACAAGGTGAAATTGAACATTTGCAAAAAAAAGACTGTTAATCTCCTAAGTTACTAGCATCTTCAGCCATTCTCTTGTCAATAAGCCTCATTAATTCAGCCGGTTCATCTACTTTAATAACTACCCTTGTCACGTCCTTCTTAAATCCATATATGATCTCTGACCTTACAGGTATTTTCAAAAGCAACTCAATATTCGGTTTTTCCGGAATAAAATCACTTACTCTTGCTTCAAATGTGTACTTCATTTCAGCTGCACTCAACTCATCTGGCCCTTCATACGTTTTCCATTCTTGAATGTATTTAAACGGAAGATCAAGGCTTTTAATAAATCCTATATTCAATATCAATGAGTGTTCCGTAACAATTACAGGCACTTTTTTCACTGCTTGCATTTGGCCGATAAGAAAGAGAATAGAATAGATGTTTATAAATAATAAAATCAGAGAGACTGTATGGTTCCACTGGCTGAAGAAATAATGAAGACCTACTGATTCAATGATCAGCGCGTGAATCAGCATGAGCTGAAGAGCTACATAACTGGTATTCTTATGATAGGTAAAAGTTTGTTCGTTTATCATAGGTGCTCTGTGCCAGGAGAAGAAGGCATAATAGAGCATCGTAACCTCACTAATGAGGGAATCGATTAGGCGACTTTTCATAAAATGGAGGTTAACTGCCTGTTTGATTCTCAATAAAAATGGTAGTTCACCATTTATTTCTTTGTACGTCTTCTTTACTTTAGGAAGCTTTCTGCACACGATAAACAATAGGTATAGTTCTATAGAGATGAAACCTGCTTCTAGAAGCAAGAGTGCTTTCGGAATCAATGATACAGATTTCATGAGATCATCCGGAATGATCCATGAGGCGAAAGCATAGCTCACTAATGCGACTAGCAGCGTTAGCTTCCATGAGTATCTTTTGCGGATAATAAAGTAGTAGGTAAGTAGAGGAATAACGAGAAGAAAATCAAACATCGAGCCAATGAGCACTGACGTGGGTACTGGTTGAAAATAAGTTGTCTGATATAGAATTACATTGCTTCCAATGATCAATAAACTAAGAAATAGATAAGGTATCCACCTGATCGGCCTATTCATGGTTTTAATCATAATATCCCTCCTCACTTCTATAATACAATAAATTCCATTATTTTCTTCTTTTTCGTATTTTTGTCACAAAAGGTACAAAAAGAGGACCTACGCCTCAAACGGCGGATGGCCCTCTGTCGTGTGATTTAGTTTTTCTTTAACCGGAATAAAAACAAACAGACATAAAAATAAAGCGACTAGCTCTAGTGAAAGGATATACCAAGGATAAGGCCCCATGTAATCCATGAGAGAAGCATTTGATGGTTTTCTTAGCAAGAACATATAATTTGCACCAATCGCTACATCTACAACGTACACACCAAGAGCATAGATGTTCAACCAAAAAAATGATTGGAAAAGAAGCTGCCAGCTAATTGTATAAGACCTGATAATTGCATAGTAAAGAGCTGTCCAAACAATAAAGGCATGCGCCACAAAGTATTGAATAAAACGAAAATGCCATGGTTCCTGAAACAGCTCTGGTGTCAACAATCCTTGTATAGCACCTGTTAAACCAAACAGATAGACAAAAGCAAACAGTCTCCGATTATCCGTTATGAGTAACAACACACATAGTAGAATATTGAAACTACATAGCTGCAAAGGAAGGAAAATATGAATATCCCATAAATTATTGTAAACGGCCCATATGTGATACGTAGTCTCAGAGACGATAAGTCCTGTAATTAAGATCTTCTTCCATATGTGCATCTTCCTAATCCTATTACGGTAGCCATACATGATAATACTTACAAGGAATATAAAAACTAATAAAAGAACATGCTCCCACTGAAACATCTTAAAACCCGAAGCTCCCGCACTAAACCAATTCTCCATTAACCCCTCCACCTTCTACCTAATACTATTCAAAAATCTTTGTGCACTTTCCTTTATAAACTTTTAAAAATTATTTGTACAACGTAACAGTGTTATGTTACATTGTGAACAAGGAGGTTTACAATGGAAAATCTAATCTCAAAAAAGGATCTTTTAGAAGAAGCAAATATCTCCTACGGCCAGCTATACAGATGGAAAAGAAAGAATCTGATTCCCGAGAACTGGTTCATCCGAAAATCCACCTTTACGGGGCAAGAAACATTCTTTCCTAAAGAAGATATCTTGCTGCGCATTGAAAAAATTAAAACGTTAAAAGATGACTTATCACTCGATGAACTAGCTGATATGTTCTCCCCTTCCCCAACACTCACATCATTATCAGCAGAAGAACTTACTAAGCGCAACATTGTTTCACAGACGGCGTTAGATATGTTTAATAATTTTCATGGGCCGAATCAATCCTTCTCATTTAATCAATTAGTAACCCTCTATGTATTGAATTCATTGTTGCAAACAGGCGATGTAAACCGTGCAGAAGGCATTGACTTGTTACAGCTCTTTCACGATCAAGCACAGACCGTTAACAATGCTGGAAGTGAATTAATTTTCATCAGAAAGATGGGCGTCTCTTTTTTTATTCTCACCCCTGAACCAGCCAATCTTTTCATAGAACCTCAAGCTAAAAAAATCGCTCACTACAAAATAAGTCAGTGCATACAAGAACTAAAATTAAAGCTTTCTTAATCATTGAAGGAGGAATAGCCATGGAACGAACTCAGTTAAAAAACATTAGCATTTCTGGATCAGGGACTTCATCTGGTGGCGAGTATGATCAAGTAAAAGTTAACGGATCTGCACATATACACGGTGACCTTATTTGTGAACAGTTCAAATGCAACGGAAGCGCCCATCTTGAAGGAAACATCACAACGGATACTGCTAAGATCAATGGATCCACTCACTTTGAAGGCGATGTAGAAGTGAAGGAAATGACGATTAACGGCAGTACGGATATCGACGGTAACCTTTTATGTGATGAATTAAAGGTTCAAGGCTCTTCTACGATTAAAGGAAATGTTAAAGGAAAAGAAATTATCGTTCGTGGATCTGCCTCTGTAAATGGAAATGTTTCGAGTGACGAAATTGATGTGAAAGGGCAAGTGAAAATAAAAGGAGATTGTGAAGCTGAATCGTTTGAAGCTCGTGGTAATTTTAAAATTGATGGCCTCGTAAATGCAGGTACGATCGACGTGGAACTTTTACGTCATTGTGAAGCAAAAGAAATCGGTGGCGAGAACATCATGGTAAAAAAGACACGTGATGCATCTGGCTTTAAAAAACTAATCAAGTTTTTTATGAGTAACCACAACGATCAACTAACGGCGGAAGTGATTGAAGGCGATAACTTGTACCTTGAACATACACATGCTGAAGTCGTTCGAGGCAACACGGTAGAAATCGGACCTGGCTGTGATATTAAAAGAGTTGAATATAAAACAAGTTTAGAGATTGATCCGGACGCAAAAGTGGGATCACAGGAAAAGATTTAAACTTAATATCTCTTATTCATTTTTAAAGCTACCACACTTGAGGTAGCTTTTTTTGTTTGGCTATTTCGAATTCAATGTTTTAAAAGTAGTTGATCAAAAAATCCTTCAAACCTTTCCATGGTAAATAATGTATAGATTTCTATCCTTCATCAAACATTAAAGGATAAGGCAGGTGTTAATCATCATGGATACAGATACAACAAAAGTGGAAGTTCCCATAAACAAAGACCTTCAAGCAAATGACGAGTATATGCGTAACCTTTATAAAAACTGTGATGACATCAAGATCAGACATTTTCAATTTGGTTCAGATTATAAACAAGAAGCTCTTGTTGTACACTGTGATTCTCTCGTTCAAGAAGAAAAATCGAACCTGCTGCACCAAGTTATCAAGGACATGCCTGATTTTGAGGCAGCCCTCTCTCTCTCTGTTTCCGTTCAGCAGATAAAAGAGTTTTTTGAGAATAAAGGCGTCTCATCAAGGCCAGTCATGCTTTTAAAAAACTACAATGAACTAAATGCCAACATCGTGAACGGCCATATTGTCTTGATTTTCGACAAATGGGACTTAGCACTAAGCTTCGATGCTTCTTCAGTAGAAAAAAGAAGTGTAGCTGAACCACAGAACGAGGTAGTCGTTGTTGGCCCACGAGAAGGAACGATCGAAAACCTTCAAAAGAACCTTGGCTTGATTCGTTCGCGATTAAAAACTCCCGATCTTAAATTTATTTTTAAACAAACAGCTAGCAAGTCTAACACGAAATTTGTTTACGGCTATTTAGATGGAACCGTAAAAAAAGAGATGCTTGAAGAATTTGAATCGAGAATCAACAAGATTAAACAGGAAGAAATTCTAGAAACGTCCTATATCGCTGAATTAATCGAAGAGTCTTCGGTCACCCCCTTTCCTCAATATCGATTTACAGAAAGACCAGATGTGGCTTCAGCATCTTTGTTAGAAGGTAAGATTATTATTTTAATGGAAGGAACAGGAACGATTGTCATCTGTCCTGGCCTCTTTAATGAATTCTTCCAATCTGCTTCAGATTATTATCAACGATCTGTTTTTTCATCGATTATCAGGTTGGTAAGGTTTGTTGGTTTTATTTTGAGCTTAGCTCTGCCTAGCATCTATATCGCTTTGACTACTTTTCATTCTGAACTTATACCGACTGTTTTGTTGATCGCCCTGTTGGATACACGTGAAGGCATCCCCTTTCCTGCAATTATAGAAGCTTTAATCATGCTGTTTTTTTTCGAACTTTTGCAAGAAGCAGGTGTCCGGCTGCCAAAACCCATTGGGTCAACCGTAAGTATCGTTGGAGCATTGATTATCGGAGAAGCTTCTATTAACGCTGGACTCGCCTCTCCGATCATGATCGTGGTAATAGGGTTAACTGGGATCGCTTCCTTTTCTATCCCTTATTATGATTTTGGCTTTGCGGCACGTTTATTGCGAATACCGTTGATGTTTCTTGCGGCAATCATGGGAGGCTTCGGTCTATTCTTAGGATTTATTCTCATATTCCTGCACCTATCCAAATTGCACGTTTTGAAAGAACCTTACCTTGGTACGTTCACACTTAACAGCACCTCCTTACTAAAAGACGGTTTCTTTCGATTGTCATTAAAAAAATTATTGAAACATCGAAGCACAGGTAAAAACGTTTAGGGCGTTTACTTATAAAAAGGTGGGGTTTGTATGCAAAAGTTAATCAAATACATGGTTGCCTCTTCCCTCCTTTTTTTATCCGGTTGCTGGGATCATGCTGAACTTACTGAATATGTTTTCGTCCAATCACTTGCCATTGACCAGAAAAAGGATGGAAGAATTCAACTTACCACTCAGTTTTATAAGCCTGCTCCTAAGATCGCTTCAGCTGGAGGTGGTGGAGAGTCTTATTTCGAGCTTGAAACGGAAGCGAAATCCGTTTTTGATGCGATAAGAGATGTGACCATCCATTTAGGTAGAAAAGCAAACTGGGGACATGTGCGTTTTATTGTTATAAGTGAGAGAGTGGCTAGAAAACAAAACCTCGGTTCTGTTCTAGACTTCTTTTTCCGAGATCATGAGCCAAGACTCTTAACAGGAGTTGCAGTTACAGAGGGAACTGCTGCTGACTACATCAAAGTAAAACCTCATGTTGAAAATACAGTAAGTGAACAGTTAAATGAGGTGACGAAAACCGGGAGTAAATTCAGTGCAAAAACGTACCCTGCGAATTTATTTTCGATTGGTAAGCAGCTTCACAGCGAGGTCGATACGGTCTACGCCCCTTTCCTAAAAAAGGAAAAAGATAGAGAAAAAAGCATCTACGTAGATGGACTGACTATCTTTAAAAACGGAAAACTAAAGACGATTATTTCAAATAAAGAAACGAAGTCACTCATGCTAGCTCTCAATGATTTTCAATTTGGTATTATCGGTATCACTTGTAAAGGAAGTAAATTGCACGAATCATTCGAAATTACGGAATCTCATACCAATTCATCTCTTAAAATAAAAAACGGAGTAGTCCATTACTCTCTTCAACCAAAGCTTCAAGCTAGTATAGGAGAATTAGAATGCTCGACGATCGAAACGAAACAACAACTAGAGGTTGTTCATAAAAAATTAGAAAAACAAGTGAACAGGAACATGATGGCATTATTAAAGCAATCACAAAAAAAGAATATCGACATGATTGGTTTGGGAAACCACATCTATCGCTCAAACCCGAAAGAATGGCAACGAATGAAAAAAGAAAAAGTACCGTACTACAAAAATGCCGTCTTTCATGTTAAATCAGAAGTTAACATCTTGAATACTGGGACAGATATAAGCAAACCTTTTCACAAAAAAAATTAGAACGATGAGGAATCGCGATGATTGAAAAACTCATTATAGGAAGCTTGATCGTTTTATTGTACTTCGACTATCAAACGATCAAACAAGATAACAAATCAAAAAAAATCTATTTATTGCTCTCCATTCCTGCAGGATACATGCTTTATTCTTATCTAACTGGACGAAACCTTCCTAACTTAGATGATGGATTTCAGTTAATCGTTGGTCCTATGGCTGAAGCGATCACCTCATGGCTACAAGTAAAATAATAAGGAGTACCTTTATGCACACAGGAAAAATTAGTTATTGGCAGATGGCAGTCTTATTTCAAGTGTATATGACAGGTTCAGCTCTCATTAATATCCAAGGGCCTATGTTGGCTGCTGCTCATAACAGTGCCTGGTTCGCCATGCTTCTCGCTAACTTAGTTGGTTTTGTCATCTTATTTCTTGTATTATCGCTTCATAATGAGTACCCTGATCAATGTTATGTGAATCAAGTTCGCCTAACCCTCGGAAACGTAATGTCTTATGTAATCATCATTCCTTTATTCTTAGTCATGTTGTATATCACAGCAAACATTGTTTATGGCATGGGTCAATATTTTACAACATCGATGATGAGAGAAACCCCACTCTTTATCTTTCACTTGTTCATTTTAATCACTAGTAGCTTAACCGCAAAAGCTGGAATCGAAGTGATGGGTCGCATGTTTCATCTATTGATGTACATTTTGCTATTCATATTCATCATCATGTTAATTCTGCCCTACAACACGTATGAGATCACCAATCTTCTTCCTTTAGCTCCATTAGGTTTTAAACCGATTCTACACGGCGTTTATGTCGGTATTGGATTTCCTTATATGGATGTTCTCTTTTTTGCTATGATCATCTATCTGGTAAAGCAAAAACCCGGGCAGTCTATCAACAAATGGCTCTATTTAGGACTATTCATTAATGGAATCGTACTCAGCTTAACCATTCTCTGTTCGTTATTAGGACTTGGCACTTTAGTGTTTCTAAAGAAATTTCCGCTTCATGTTCTTGCTCAGTTGATCAGCATTGGAGAGATTGTTGAACGTGTAGAAGCAGTATTTGGCATCGCATTAATTCTAGGAACGTACATGAAGATCTCCTTATTACTTTTTATACTTGATCAATCTCTTTCTACGTTATTTAAAGTAAAAGCTGCACACTTTATTAATATCATCACAGTCGTCGTGTTCTTACTTTCTCTTACGATGTACAAAAACGAAATCGAATTAGGTGAATCTGGATCTTTCTTGCAGACCCCTGTAACGTTTATTTTTGGATTTTTGCCCCTTTTATTTGTAGTGATTGTGGCTAAAGTGAAGAAAAATAAAAAAACAGCTTAAAAAGAAGGCAACCAAATTGGCTGCCTTCTTTTTTAACTTTATACCGTTCTTTTTTCAAGTGATGCGCTCCATGCAGTCAAGAGAACAGCACCAAATACCATCACTCCGCCAATCCAAGGTGTGTGAATAATACCGATCGAATCGACGATCAGTCCTCCAACTGATGCTCCAATCGCGATACCTAAATTAAATGCAGCAATATTGATGGCTGACGCAACATTTACCGCAGATGGTACATATCTTTCAGCCAATTTCACAACATAAACTTGTAGACCTGGCACATTCATAAACGCTAAAAGTCCTAATAAGAAAATCGTAATCGTCCCAGCAATTTTAAAAGGTGCTGTAAATGTTAAAATCACTAGAATAACGGCTTGAACAACAAACATCCAAAATAAAGCTTTGATCGGATTCTTATCTGCGGCTTTACCTCCTACCGTATTCCCGATCGCGACAGCAATTCCGTATCCTAACAAAATCCAGCTGACTGCTTTAGGAGCATAGCCTGTTACATCTTCTAGGATCGGTGCTAAATACGTAAATGCTACAAACGTTCCACCATAACCAAGAGCTGTAATCGCAAAAGCTAATAATAAGCGACCGTTTTTAATGATCTTGAGTTGATCTTTTAAGCTTGATGGCGGTGCTTCTTTCAGATTCTTTGGAACCAAAATAGCACTAGCGATAATCGCAACAACACCTAGTAGAGCAACTGCCCAAAACGTAGCTCTCCATCCGAAGGTTTGTCCGATAAATGTTCCAAGTGGAACCCCTGTTACCGTAGCAACAGTAAGCCCTGTAAACATGAATGCGATCGCACTTGCACGTTTATGTTCAGGAACAAGATCCGCTGCGATCGTTGCACCTATTGAGAAGAAAACACCATGAGAAAAGGCTGTAATGAATCGCGCGATCAATAGCAGCGTAAAACTTGTAGATATTGCTGCAACCATGTTACCTGCAATAAAAACGACCATTAACAGAAGTAACAACGTCTTTCTGTTCATTTTATTCGTTAATGCTGTAAGAACGGGTGCTCCGAATGCCACACCCATCGCATATCCAGATATGAGTAATCCTGCGAGCGTGATCGAAATGTTAAGATCAGAGGCTAATGAAGATAAAAGTCCTACAGGTACAAACTCAGTTGTACCAATACCAAATGCCGAAATGGCTAATGCTAATAACGCGGGAAAACCACCTTTTGACTTCGATGCGTTTTCCGTTTGAACGGCTGTTGAATTCATCTATTGTTCCCTCCATTAATTTTTAGTTGGTGAATGAACTAGTCATTCGGATGACTTGATGCTATTATGAAATATACGCAAACTAAAAGTAAGTACGCACTTTTAAGTAATGTAGGTACTTTTAAGTAACAATTAAGGGATAGAGGTGATTATGGATGAAAAAATACAACATACCTGTTGAAGCTGCATTAGAAGTGATCGGCGGAAAGTGGAAAGTCGTGATCCTCTGCCATCTTATAAAAGATAAACGAAGAACCGGTGAGTTGAAGCGATTAATGCCAGGAATCACACAAAAGATGCTCACACAGCAACTTCGAGAACTAGAAGACGACGGAGTAATCCTTCGTGAAGTTTATAATCAGGTTCCACCACGTGTTGAATACTCTTTAACTGATTACGGTTGGTCGTTAAAAGGGATCTTGGATTCACTCTGCGCTTGGGGTGAGCAACATATCGAGAAGACTTATCCGAATAAAGATGATGTTTTAGTTCAGACAGAGGAACTCGTATAAATTTAGAGAAATGGCAGCCATCATTGGCTGTCATTTTTAGTTTTAATTACAAAATAATATTCTTTAATAAATTTTAATACATTGTTAAAAGGAATGAACGTTCATTTAGGGGGACTTGTGATGAATTCAAACCGTTTAACAGTTGAGAGAATGCTGGATATTATACAGAACGGTTTACCCATGACAAGCTCTCCAAAAAGGATGATTGTCGTTGGTGCAGGAATGGCCGGGCTTGTCGCAGCCACACTTTTAAAGAACGCTGGACACGAGATCATCCTTCTAGAGTCTACTCACAGAGTTGGCGGGCGTATTTACACAGTCAGATCACCTTTTACCCACGGTAACTATTACGAAGCAGGTGCGATGCGAATTCCTGAGATGCATAAACTTGTTTTAGCATATATCGAGAAGTACAACCTAGAGATTAATGAATTCGTAAACAGCAATCCTCATGACCTTCTTTTAGTCAATGGCATTCGGACCACCTATAATGCTTATGAGAAAAATCCTGATATCTTAGGATTTCCAGTCTTAGAAAATGAAAAAGGAAAAACGGCTGAAGAGCTGATTGCTTATGCCGTTCAGCCGATTGCAGATTTCATAGATCGTGATCCTGATAATAACTGGCCGATCATCATTCAGAATTTTCAACAGTACTCCCTTGATAACTATCTACGTAATAACCCTTACGGAAGATCTTTATCAGCTGGAGCTATAGATATGATTAAAGTACTCCTGTCACTAGAGGGGCTTCCGGAGCTCTCTCTTTTAGAGATGCTTCGAGATATTTTAATCATCTTTAAAAAACCTCCACTCAAATATTTTGAAGTAACAGGCGGCTACGATCAGCTGCCTCGTGCTTTTCTTCAAGAACTACGGCATCATATCTATTTTGGACAGAAGCTAACTCGCCTTGTGCAGACAGAGTCTACCGTTAAACTATATACAGAAAGTCCTCAAACACTACATCGTTTTTCATTTGAAGCAGACAAAGTTTTAATTACCTTGCCTTATTCCGTTCTTAATTTTGTGGATTTTGAACCATACGATTCGCTCTCCTATTTAAAAAGAAAAGCGATTCGGGAACTTCATTATGTACCCTCGATTAAGATTGGCATTGAATTTAAACATCGCTTTTGGGAAAAAAATGGCCTTTCTGGTGGAAAAACTGTCACTGATCAAGCAACACGTTTCACTCATTATCCGAGTCATATCCGTCAAGACATCCCATCCGGTGTCGTGATTGGAAGTTATACGTGGGAAGATGATACGTTTCCTTGGAGAAGTTCGTCAAATGAGATGAAGATTAAAGAAACATTAAAATATCTCGCACAGTTTCACGGAGATCACATCTATCAACATTTTGTTACAGGGTTTAGCCATGATTGGTCAACAGACCCCAATGCAGGTGGATGCTTTACCATGTTTAAGCCCTACCAAGAATTAGAGTTATTTGAAGCGATTAAAGCGCCTGAAGGAAGACTGCATTTTGCAGGGGAACATACAACACTCAAGCATGGATGGGTGGAAGGAGCCGTGGAATCGGGGGTCAGAGCTGCGATTGAGATGAACGTCATTTAGCCCTTCAATATGTACACAAAAACGAGCTGATCTCATGTGAGGTCGGCTCGTTTTTTAAACAAATGTTTAATTTTTCGATAAGTATCGCTCTCCTATAATGTTACGATGGTGTATTTCATGACCTGCTATAATCATCATTAGGGCACGAGTGCTAACTGGATGACCATTTGCTGTTCCTTTCCTTTCTAAAGCCTTTTTGCTCAAACTCTTAATAAGCTGGATTGTCGCCAAGCGAACTGATACAAAATGTTCCAATAAATCTCTTACCGGAATATCATCAAAGCCTGCTTCCTCTACATAAGCATTTTCATCATATCCAGGAAGTGAGGTTGTTTCCCCTCGTGCGATCGATAATAAACGATAGCTCATGATCCTCTCCGTATCTGTAATATGGCCGACTACTTCTTTGACGCTCCACTTCCCTGCTGCATATCGGTAGGAAAGCTGCTCATCATCTAACATGCTGACGATTTCCACTGTATCTTTCATTTGATCTGATAGGATTTGAATGATATCCCCTTCAGGTACTAACTCTACATACCCCTTATAATAATCTGCATACTCATATCCTTCTGATTTTTTATCCATATCCTCATCCCTTTCCTTTATGTATAACGTATAGTTGTATTTTTCTACTAAAGCTATGAAAAAACAAGAAATTCACGATAAACGTGAGAAAAAACCATATTTACGCGCTTACATTCCGTTACTTCCTTTCTTTTATCCATGTTATAATCAAACCCGTTGACATCGGACCCGACTTTCATGAGAGTTGAAAGTCAAAAAACAGTTTTCAAAATATAGAAAGAGGTGTGTTATTGTTGGATTACAATAAAATAAAACAGGAGTGGTTCGGGAACATTCGAGGAGATGTTCTTGCAGGACTTGTAGTCGGATTGGCTCTTATTCCAGAGGCGATCGCTTTCTCCATCATTGCAGGTGTAGACCCTATGGTTGGTTTATATGCCTCATTTTGTATTGCCGTTGTAATTGCCTTTTTAGGTGGAAGACCTGGAATGATATCAGCCGCAACTGGAGCTATGGCTCTTGTCATGGTAACTCTTGTTGCAGAACATGGACTGCAATACCTTTTAGCAGCAACCGTTCTTACAGGTGTGATTCAAATTCTAATCGGGGTATTAAAGCTCGGTAAATATATGAAATTCATCCCTAGATCTGTGATGGTCGGATTTGTTAATGCGCTAGCCATTCTCATATTTACTGCTCAGCTCCCACATTTCGTAGGAGAATCATGGGTCATGTACGCGATGGTCGCGGGGGCATTAGCCATCATTTATCTTTTTCCGAAAGTGACAAAAGCGGTTCCGTCTCCTCTTGTCGCCATAATCGTAATCACGATCATTGCAGTAATATCAGGGTCAACTGTTCGAACTGTCGGTGACATGGGTGAATTAACTCAAGCTCTACCATTGTTCTTAATTCCTGATATCCCCTTAACGCTTGAAACGTTTCAGATTATCTTTCCATACTCATTTGCTCTAGCCCTTGTTGGACTTTTAGAGTCTCTATTAACCGCACAGATCGTAGATGATATGACAGATACGGATAGCGATAAGAACAGGGAAGCAAAAGGACAAGGAATCGCTAACATTATTGCGGGATTCTTTGGAGGTATGGCCGGCTGTGCGATGATCGGGCAATCTGTTATCAATGTTAAATCAGGTGGTAGAGGAAGACTTTCTACATTTGTTGCTGGGGCATTCTTAATGATTCTTATAATCTTGCTTAACGACTTGCTCTCGATGATTCCAATGGCAGCTTTAGTTGGAGTTATGATCATGGTATCCATTGGTACCTTTGATTGGTCTTCTATAACAAAACTTTATAAGATGCCTAAGACCGATGCTGCGGTTATGATCGTAACAGTCGTTACAGTTGTGCTCACTCATGATCTTTCAAAAGGCGTTCTAGCCGGTGTTATCTTAAGTGCCCTGTTCTTTGCGGCTAAGATTTCAAAAGTTGAGATATCTTCTAATATGGATAACAACACCAAAGTATATGTAGTAAAAGGTCAGTTATTCTTTGCATCGGTAACAGATTTCGTTTCTCAGTTTGACTTCTCAGAACGTGTCGAGCTTGTTACGATCGACTTGTCACATTCTCATGTTTGGGATGATTCTGCTGTAGGTGCCATTGATAAAGTCGTTCTAAAATACCGCCAGAACCAAACAGACGTTCAAATTATTGGTCTAGATGCCTCTAGTAACAAACTTGTAAAAAAATTAGCTGTTTACGATAAGCCAGAATCTAATATCATCGCTCATTAACTTTTTATAAGATACACTTCATGGTGTATCTTTTTTTACGGATTTTTAGCCCCATACATAAGACCTCCCCTCTTTAAAAGGTAACTTTTTAGGACAATTAGTCTAATATCCAATCTTTTTTTTTACATCTACATAAAATAAGAACAGATATATCCATTTTTAAAATCAATAGAAAAATGCAATGGGATGGATCTCTCGATTATTTGGTTTCCATGCTTTTTTTTTCCATTGAGAGCAAAACACTACTTTCAATCGAATTATCTGGTATAAAATAAACATATTCACCGAAGTAACCGACAAAATACGTATGAACTATAAAAAGGGGTATAAGTATGTTACAAAGTAAAAACTTAAAGCAAAAAGTTCTTTCCATACTTGAAGATAAAATACAACTTATAAAAAAAGACGAAGGTGCGATTTATTTAGTTGGTCCCATTCGTCTGCCTGTTAATCTTTATGGAGATACCGTTGTTTTCAACTGGTACTGCTGGCTTGAAGGCTGCGAACAGACAGAAAACTTTGAAGAAGTGATCGACAAGCTTTCCTCTGCCAACTTGGCAGAATATCAGCAATCCAGTGTTTTAGTTTATGGTGACTTTGCGTACAATGATGAAGCGCTTATTCGCATGCACTCCATCTGTCACACTGGTGATATTTTTGGTAGCAAACGATGTGACTGCGGATACCAGTTAAAGCAGTCGATGAAGATGATTGTAGAACATGGGACTGGTGCACTCTTTTATTTAGCAAACCATGAAGGCCGTGGTATCGGTCTATTTAGTAAAGCGATGGCTTACCTCCTTCAGGAAAGTGGACAAGATACTGTAGAGGCGAACGAAAGTCTTGGATTTGTAGATGATTCCAGAAATTACGAAGACGCTATTGAAGTATTAAAAGCATTGCGTTCAAAACCTGTTACACTCATTACAAACAATCCGAAAAAATTAGAAGCACTTCATCAAGCTGGTCTTTCTGTTACAGCAAGAGCACCGATTTGGGGTGACGTTTCTGAATACAACGAGAAGTATCTTCAAACCAAGATTAAGCGATCTGGTCATCTAGATGAAGGAGTATTCACGAATGAGTAGTCACGAATTCTACATGCAACTCGCCCTAAATAATGCACGAGCGATGAAAGGTCAAACAGATCCCAACCCTTTGGTGGGGTCTGTAATCGTAAATCACAACGAAATCGTTGGGGTTGGTACACACCTTAAAGCTGGTGAACCTCACGCTGAAATTCATGCCATTCGTATGGCTGGAGAGAAAGCGAGAGGCGGTACGATATATGTTACACTTGAACCCTGCTCTCACCACGGACGAACGGGACCTTGTGCTGTAGCGATCGTAGAAGCTGGAATTAAGAAAGTAGTCATCGCTGCATTAGATCCGAATCCGCTTGTATCCGGAAAAGGCGTACAAATTTTAAAAGATGCTGGGATTGAAGTGGAAACTGGAATACTTCAAGAGGAATCAGAGCGAATGAATGAAGTGTTTAACAAGTTTATCGTTCAGAAAATCCCTTTTGTAACTTTGAAATCTGGCATCACGCTTGATGGAAAGATTGCGAGTCATACGAATAACAGCAAATGGATCACATCACCAGAAGCACGAGTAGATGTTCATAAATTGCGAAATGAAAATCGAGCTATACTTGTTGGTGTTAATACGGTTATTCATGATGATCCAGAATTAACGACTCGAATTCCAAACGGACGCAACCCACTTCGAGTGATCATGGATTCGACACTTAAGATCCCTCTACAGGCTAAAGTGGTAACAGACCATCTAGCGGAAACCTGGGTATTTACAACCGAAAATCACAACAAGCAAAAAAAGCTACAACTCGAAGCTCAAGGTGTAAAAGTTTTCATTGCAGGTGAATCACGCGTTGACCCGCTTGAAGTTTTAAAAACACTAGGAAGTAATCTGATCTCTTCCCTTTTGATCGAAGGTGGAGGTACGATTAACGCAGCTTTTCTAGAAAACAAGCTTGTTGATAAAGCCGTTTTTTACATCGCACCTAAACTAATCGGTGGACAGCATTCACCATCATTTTTTGGTGGGACTGGAATCGAAAAAATGTCTGATGCTATCCAGCTGAAAGATCTTACAGTTACACAAATCGGCCCTGATTATAAGTTTACAAGTTATCCTAAATACGAATAAGAGGTATATATACATGAGATTTGGTTTTGACATTGATGATACACTGATTAATCTTCGCCAACATGCCTTTCATATCTACAATAGAAAATTAAAACAAGATGTTCCAATCGATGTTTTTGACACGATTGAAACTCTGGAGATTCACGAACCGTTCGGTCTCTCCAAAAAGGAAGGCAATCAGATGTGGATTGATTCTATGGAAGAGATTTATTTCACAGATTGTCCTGCTTATCCTGATGCCATTGAAGTGTTACAAGAACTCGATAGAGAGGGTCATGAGATTTTCTACATCACAGCAAGACCTGCAGAACATTGTGAAGAAACAAAGAAATGGGTCGAGAATGCTGGATTCCCTGTTCAAGAAGGTCGTTTCTTCTGTGGAATGAAAGATGAGGAGAAAATTCATACGATCAAAGATCTGAAGCTGGACTTTTACTTTGATGATAAGCCTAATGTCTTAAATACGCTAACGGAAGAGCCTGTTCAGCTATATGTTAGACATCAGAATTACAACAAACATTTGGACATGCCTCGTTTGACGAATTGGTCTGAATTAAAAGATATCATCGAAAAACATAGCAACAAAAAATAGGACGCAGTCATTTGTTTGATGTTTCTTAAGATAGCACGTTAAAAAACGTGCTGTTTTTTTATACGCTCGTTTTGGTGTATGGTAATAAGACTGGAGGTTATAATGATATGCTGCTATTCTTATTGCTTTGTTTACTCACTGCAGGTTTTTTTATAGAGATCTTTCAAAAGCATATTTTAAGGGTGAAAGACCCTGATATTCATGAATTGTGGGCAGAGCTAGAAAACGAAGAATGGTTCCAAGAATTAAACGATATCCCTGAGACCAAGAAGTGGATTGAACTAGATAAACAGAACGGCTTATTGAAAGATTCCTATTATGTACGAAAAATAATTGATCAAGGCGGACATCGTGAAGGTTACATACGCTACATATTAGATAAAACGAAGTAATGGCTCAAACAAAAGGTTGATCTTTTGTTTGAGTTTTTTCGTTTGCCTGACTGGTCCATTAGCAACTTGCGGAATTAAGTTGAAAATTTGCGGGATTCCATCCAAAATTCACGGGAAAAACTATAAACTAACGGAAAAAAATGTGATTAGCTTAAGAATTGTATTTACCTATAGAATAATGCCTTTGAGTTAAAACAATACTAATTCATATTCAATTAACCGGAGGAACGTATGAGAATTCAACCTGGTGTAGCTCCAATTCATATTTATGTTCTTTTAATTCTTTCATCCGGCCTCGTAAATCATGTTCTGATTATACCCGTCATCTTATCAGCTTCAGGAAGAGATGCTTGGGTAAGTATTCTTCTTTCAATTATTCCTTACATCCTTTTTATTTTGCTTATTGGTTCGGTTTTAAAAAAAATAGGAAATCAAAATATTATAGATTTTATAAAAAAACGACTCAGTCCTGTCCCTGTCTATCTGCTCAGCGGTGTATTTATCCTTTACTTTTTCTTAAATGCTACAATCACTTTCCGAGATACCATTACATGGACAAAAACAAATTATTTAATGGATACCCCAGCTCTTGTCCTATGTATTTTATTAGGCGTGCTCTGTTTTTTTGGGACTTATAAAGGACTTCAGGAGTTAAGCATGGTAGCTTTGATCGCCTTACCTTTAGTTGTAACATTCGGTTTCTTTATTGCGATTGGAAACATTCCGCATAAAGACTATTCCATGTTATTGCCGATTGCAGAAAATGGCTGGTCTCCTGTGTTAAAAGGCGGAGTTTATGTTTTATCAGGGTTGACAGAGTTAAGTACGCTTTTATTTCTTGTACATCACACTCATAAAATGCTTAAGTGGAAACACATCATTTTTGTAAGTTTTGTTTTAGTGGGTCTTATGTTAGGACCGACAATGGCAGCCATTGCAGAGTTTGGCCCTTACGAAGCCAACAAATTGAGATACCCTGCTTTCGAGCAATGGAAGCTTCTAACGATTAGCAAAGAGATTACCAGGATGGACTTCCTTTCCATCTTCCAATGGATTTCTGGTGCTTTTATTAGAGTAAGTCTATTGATGTACTTAGTTACAAAATTGATTGATGTAAAAAAACACAGGATATGGCTAGTTGCTTCCCTATATATACTTGCGATTGCTTATGCCCTTGCTCCTATATCAAACATCTCTGTTTTTAACTTTTTGTATCATTACTTCTTTCCGATACAGATGTATGTGATGATGCCAATTATAACGATATTCTGTCTTTATGTTCTAGTTAAGAAATGAGGAATCTGTGATGAAGTTTATCCACCGAAAAGAAAATACTAAAATTCATGAACTTCTTAGCTGGTTCAGTCATTCTACAGACGTAGTGGTAAAAAACGATTTATTTGCAGAAAAAACAAATGATGCATATACCCTATTGTTCTGTAAAGGGCTAGTTGATACCCCATTATTAGAAGAAAGCTTGCTTCCCTTCTTAAATGACATCGCTGGGCAGGATGATGTTGCTATGGTTAACTCTTTAAAAAATCGGTTTGTGGTTCATGAAATCACTATTGATTCTGAAAATAAAAGAAAGATTGAGCATAGCTTATTTTCAGGACAAGTACTGTTAACCGGTTCAAAAAATTCTCTATATGCCATCAATCTTGCTAATATGCCAAAGCGAACACCAGAAGAATCGAATACGGAGATTTCAATCCGTGGAGCGCGTGACGGTTTTATTGAAGATTTGGAAATCAATTTTGCTTTAATCCGAAAACGTCTAAAAACATCTTCACTTAACAGCAAATCTTTTACGATTGGTAGAAGGAGTCAAACGGCTATTTCCTTACTATTTATTGAAGACATTATCGACCCTGATCTCGTCGTACGCGTAGAGCAGCGTCTTTCTAAGATTGATATAGATGCCCTTGTATCAAGCAGTGAACTAGAAGAAGAATTATCTGATTCCGTTTTTTCCATTTTCCCTCTACTTGATAATACAGGTCGTCCCGATTTTGCGGTTCAATCATTACTACAAGGAAGATTTGTTATTATTGTAGACGGTTCACCTACAGTGCTCATTGGTCCCGCTTCACTTGCGATTACATTGAAATCTCCAGAAGATGCTCATGCCAGTTTTTACATGGTCTCTTTTGAACGAGTCCTTCGATTTACTGGACTTTTTACAACCGTATCCTTACCTGGCCTCTGGATTGCATTGACAACCTTTCACCCAGATCAGCTTCCTTATCCCCTTCTTGCAACGTTAACACTCTCTCGAACAGGATTACCGTTATCGTTGCCACTTGAAATGATGATTATGGTCGTTTTGTTTGAATTGTTTAAAGAAGCAGGAGCAAGACTTCCTAGAGCTGTTGGGCAGACCGTAGCGGTATTAGGCGGATTAATCGTTGGGGATGCGGCAATCCGGGCAGGGTTAACCTCTCCTACCACACTTGTTGTTGTAGCTATAACAATGATTGCCAGTTATACGTTCGTTAACCAATCATTGAGTGGGAATCTGCTTTTCTTACGAATATATACCCTCCTCATGTGTGCAACATTTGGGCTGTTTGGATTTTTTATATCTATGCTTAGTATATTCATGTTAGTCAGTTCCCTTCGTTCCTTTGACTATCCTTATATAGAATCTTTAGCTGCACCAAATGCGGCTGATACGTTTAAAACATTTTTTAAAGCTCCTTTTACTCTTATCAAGAAAAGATCTTCGTATCTGTATCCAAAAGACGCTACTCGCCAAGGTGATCGCAATGAGAATTAAGCCAAAGATCATGTTCATGTTGTTGATCTTGCTTCTTATGTTAACAGGTTGCTGGGGCTCAAGGGGCATTAATGAGCAGCTCTATATTGAAGCCTTAGGTGTGGATTATAAAGATGGTAAGTATATCGTTTATACCGAATCCGCTGTCTTCTCATCAATCGCTAAACAAGAGGGCGGTGGCGCTCAGGCAGCTGACTCTCCTGTTTTAGTCGGCAGAGAAGAAGGAGATACGCTTACAATGGCTTTCAGGAAGTTAGAGAAATCTTCCCAGTTCCCACTATATTACGGACACGTGCAAGTAATACTGTTTAGCGAGAGGGTAATTAAAGAAAAGCTGAGTGAAGTAATTTCTCACATCGGTCACGATCCTCTAATTCGATTTACAGCATGGATTTTTGGTACGTCAGAAGAAATAAACGAAGTATTAAAGGCAAAATCTCTTTTTAAGCAAGCACCAACATACAAAGTTTTGTTTCATCCAGGTAGTATGTTACAAAGAAACCATTCGGTTAACCCATTATCTATGCAGATGCTATTAAGAGATGGCAGCGAACCATTCGGATCAGCCATAATTCCTAATATAAAATTAGTAAAAGGAAAGTGGCATGAAGATAATGATAAACCCATGTTACCCACTATTAATGGAGGCTATGTACTTAATAGTATGAACTTTAAAGGAAAGCTGAATGATGAGGAACTTCATGGATTGGAATGGTTAACGACAGAAAAAAAAGAGAACAAGCTTGAGATTTCATTAGGGGACACTGTTGTTGAACTTGACGTAAAAGGATATAAAATAAAGCTGAATAAGCCCGTTCAAAATGAACTTAAGTATACAATTGACGTCAAAGCAAAAGCAACAATCGATGAAAATTTAGATATTGTTCCTCGTAAAGAACTTGAAAAGAAAATCGTCCAAAAAATGAAGAAGGATATTGAGCAGACTTATTTAAATGGACTTTCTATAGACAGTGACATTTATAATTTAACCCGTTCTACTTATCGAAAGTCACCGTCTTTAGTTAAAAAGTATGCTTTGCAGAACGATTCTTTGGATTCAGTCAAAGTGAAAGTTCAAATCGTTCATGCAGGAAGTCAGAAGTATAAAGACTAACGAAAAAACTAGCACGCATGCTAGTTTTTTTGTTTGTTACTTTCTATCGCTTGTTTTACATTCGCAAATGTTTCTATTGATGAAAAATCGATACCTTCAGAAACCGCACTAATCGCTAGCTCAGGACGTAAACCAGTCACCATAACGTTAATACCAAGTAATGCCAAAACACGGTATACATTAAAAATATGAGATGCCACTTCAGTATCAATATCGACGATTCCTGAAAAATCCATGATTAACCGTTCAACTTGAAGTTCAGGGATTTTAGGCAGCACATGATTCATAAGATGCTCTGCCCGATCAGCGTCTATGGTGCCAATCAATGGTAAAACAGCCAGTCCATTCTCGATAGGAACGACAGGTGTTGAAAGCTCACGAAGCTCTCTCTTTGTTTTCTCTAAAATCTCCTCTGACTTTCGTTCAAATGCAAGAACCGTTTCATTAATGCTTACGTCCAGCATATGATGAACACGCTTAATGATTAATACGACATCTTCCGTAGAAAGTCCGAAATCAATGCTTATATTTAAAATAAAATCCGCAAACACCATTCGAGTGTCAGGATAACGGATTAATATATCAGAGATTCGATGATGCTTTGCTGCTGTTTTCTCTCCATTTTCTCGACTCCACTCCAACAGTTCTTCTGGGACAGAACCTTCTTCACAATCGATAGATTCACTTAAAAAGGATAGGAATTCGGCATACACTTTTCTGGCCTGACTAATATCAGTCTCGCTTACCTGGAAACCAAACTGCCCAATAATATCATCAACGATTTTATTAGCTAGAAGCTCTGCATTTTCTTTTAGATAATGGGCAACCGTTAATGTTGACTTCATCTTCTTCACTCCATATCAAGAAAAATAGTTTTATTATCATACCTTCTATGATTTTATCACTAAAAAACCAGTAATTGGCTAAACTGTGAAAATAATAACAGAGATAAGTGTTGAAAGATTTTAAAAGAAAGTATTTTTCGCATTGATGGTTGTTCTTAGGTGTAGTTGTTTTCTGTTTCAGGATGCTCGCTTTTCGCGTTGCGTGCGGTGATACACCATAATGATAGACATTCAAGAGATTGTACTTGCTCCTAATATACACGGCAATGCTTCATATGTGAGCTTTCTCATCGCATCATTGGCTAGATTCTTATCTGTTACGTAACCACGCACTTTCCTCCGTTTTAAGAGATGCAATCGAATAAAACCTTCAGTAGACCTCAAGGTAAATATAAAGAGTATGTAAACTTTATAGTGATCAGGTTGAAAAGAAAAGGAACTCATGTTATTTTTATTTCGAAAACCGATATAGGTAATCGATATTGAGATGCAAATATAGGTGGTGATTATATGGAAGAGAAAACGTTACGAAAACTTTTTCTTGGTTTCATACAAATACACATTCTGCATCATGCGCTTGAACACCCGATTTATGGCGTATGGATGCTAGAAGAACTCAGAGAACACGGCTATAACATTAGCACAGGTACACTATATCCGATTCTTCACTCCATGGAAGCAGACGGACTTTTGACAAAGGCAAACAAGAACGTTGAAGGAAAAATTAGAAAGTATTACACCGCAACTGAAAAAGGACAGATCGTCTTATCAGAAGCGAGAGCAAAAGCTTATGAACTGTTTAAAGAAATCAAAGAGTAAGAGGTGATCATACATGACAGAAAACAAAAGTCTACTTAAAACACTATTAGAAATTTTGATGGTTTCAACAAGGCTAGGCCTCACTTCTTTTGGTGGACCCATCGCACATCTAGGTTATTTTCATGAAGAGTATGTAAGAAAACGTAAATGGATGGATGAAAAAGGCTACGCAGACCTTGTAGCTCTCTGTCAGTTTCTCCCTGGTCCGGCGAGTAGCCAAGTTGGAATAGGAATTGGTGTTATGCGAGGAGGCGTATTAGGAGGAATCGTATCCTTTATCGGCTTTACACTCCCTTCCGTTATTGCGCTTATCGTTTTCGCACTTATCCTGCAAGGATTAAATGTTTCTGACCTAAGCTGGATCCACGGATTAAAGCTCGTAGCCGTTGCTGTTGTGGCACATGCTATTCTAGGAATGGCCGAAAAGCTAACACCAGATCTAAAAAGAAAAACCATCGCACTGTTAGCACTAATTGGAACACTATTGTGGCAGACTGCGTTCTCTCAGGTGGGTGTCATCCTATTAGCAGGCTTATTAGGATTTTTATTATACAAAGACCAAACAGATAACGATGAAACAAAATATGAATTTCCTATCTCAAAAAAGTTTGCTGTAATCTGTTTGAGTTTATTCTTTGCGTTACTTCTTCTGTTGCCGCTCTTAAGAGATTTAACTTCTAACAGTTGGATCGCGATCTTTGACAGCTTTTATCGTTCTGGATCACTTGTATTCGGAGGAGGACATGTGGTTCTTCCGTTACTTGAGCGTGAATTCGTACCATCCGGCTGGATCAGTGAAGAAGCATTTTTGGCAGGTTATGGAGCAGCACAAGCCGTACCCGGTCCTCTGTTCACGTTTGCAGCCTATATTGGTGCAGTGATGAATGGCTGGCAAGGTGGATTACTTGCTACAATCGCAATCTTCTTACCTGCTTTTCTGTTAATTCTAGGCGCCCTTCCCTTTTGGAACTTGCTTAGACAGAACAGAAAGATCAAGGGAGCGTTAATGGGTGTTAATGCTGCAGTTGTTGGAATTTTAATCTCCGCCTTCTATCAGCCTATTTGGACAACGACGATTCTTAAACCGATTGACTTTGCATTTGCAGCAGTACTTTTCAGCATGTTGGTATATTGGAAACTGCCACCATGGGTGGTTGTTGTTACGGGTGCACTTGGCGGTTTATTGATGTCATTGTTATAAAATGAATTAAACGGTTGTTTAAATGTCTGTAAAAGAAACTGCTCGAGTTCTTATTGAACACAGCAGTTTCTTTTCTCTTTTAATTATCATTCTCTTCACAACTTCTACATAAGTGTCCTTTATGCTAGTCATATGTTCATAAAGTTCTCATGAAGAAGAATACTAACACTAGCCCATATAGGAGGTTTTATTAATGGTGAAAAATAAACTATTTATTACAATGTTGCTCTCATTCTCACTCGTTCTTTCAGCATGTGGAAAAGATGAGGCAACAAAAAAGCATGAAGACAGTCAAAATCATGCAGATCACGGAGAAATGAACCATTCAAGTTCAGGTGAAGTTCCTAAAGGACTTAAGGAGAAAGCAAATCCAACATATGAAGTTGGAAGTAAAGCCGTTATTCGTGCAGATCATATGAAAGGTATGAACGATGCAGAAGCTACAATCGTTGGCGCTTATGATACAACCGTATATACCGTAAGCTACACACCTACAACAGGTGGAAAAAAAGTAAGAGATCACAAGTGGGTCATACACGAGGAGATCAAAGATGCAGGTGATAAACCTCTAACTTCAGGAACAGAAGTTACCCTAGAGGCAGACCATATGAAAGGTATGAAAGGTGCAAAAGCTACCATTGATTCTGCAGAACAAACGACTGTCTACATGGTGGATTATACGCCTACAACAGGTGGGGAACGGGTTAAGAATCACAAATGGGTGACAGAAAACGAGCTATCTGAGGTCAAATAATTTTTATGGGCCCTAAATTGGGATTTATGGGCCTTAGAAATATTTTATGAACCCTTAATCTCCATTTATAGTCCTTCAAAAAAGTTTATAGGCTTTTCGACAAAAGGACAAGTGAATATCAAAAAAGCCGGCGTCCCAAATCACGCCGGCTTCCTTATCTGAAAAATTTTATGTTCACCTCAGTACCTTGCTTGTACTCCCCATTTATCCAAATTTGTCCACCGTGAGCTTCAACAATTCTTTTTACAATCGTCAAACCGATCCCGCTGCCCCCATGTTCTCTGTTCCTTGATTTTTCTCCTCGATAGAATCGTTCAAACACGTGTTTGCTCTCTTCTTCTGAAATACCCATTCCTGTATCTCGTATAGTTATCAACACTGATTCGGTATCAACATGAGTCACAACCGTAACTTCTCCCCCTCTAGGTGTATACCTTAGCGCATTGCTGAACAGGTTCATAAACACTTGAGACATTCGTTTGGCATCTATATTTATTTCAAGATCACTATCCAATTCACTTTGAAGTAATATTCCCTTCTGTACAAATGCTCCTGATACGGCATCCACACTTTTTATGAGAATATGGTTTAATTGTTGTGGTTTCTTATTTAGTGAGAACTCAGGTGCTTCCATGGCTGTTAAATATTCAAGATCTTGCACGATTGTAATCAGCCGATCGATTTCACCTGTTAATGACTGTATACGAACTGTAGTTGGCTCGAAAACCCCATCTTCAAATGCCTCTAAATGACTTTTAATTGTCGCTAAAGGGGTTCTGAGCTCATGAGCAATATCTGAAGTCATATTTTTACGGTAAGTTTCCTGCAATTGCAGTTTAGCGGCAAGCTGATTTAGCGAGTTACCCAGCTCATTGAGCTCATCATCTCCAAGTGACTTCACTCTGACTTGAAGCTCTCCCTTAGCCATCTTTTCTGCCGCTTTTCTCATCTCTACCATAGGTCTTGATAGGTTCTTAGCCACAAAATAACTAATGAGACATACTAACATAATAGCACCGAGCGACGTCCAAAGAACTGAACTTAACAGCGCCTTTTCAAAGTGATGCGTTAAAGGCTCTATACTATTAAATTCCGGTACATCTTTTTGAAACATCGTAAAGTGGAAATGGACTTCGTACATGATGATAAGACCGGCAATAATGAGAATGGATGACGCAGCCAATATAAAAATGAGTGTCAGTCTTGCATGCAGACCTTTAAACATGGCTGCCTCCAGTAAACTTATATCCTACCCCAAACACTGTAACGATATAGCGTGGGTTCTTAGGATCTGTCTCAAGTTTAGACCTTAGATTTTTGACGTGTTGATCGATCGTCCTGGTGTCACCTTCATAATCGAATCCTAAAATCTTCTCCACTAATTCCTCTCTCGAAAAAACACGATTCGGATGTCTGGCAAATGTCAGCAATAGTTTATATTCATTCGGTGTAAGATTGACAAGATCGCCATGTATGTATACTTCTTGTTTGCGAGCATCGAATTTAAGCTCTCCTTTGTTATAAGTAATATGCTCAGCCAATAAGCCCTCATCTCCTGTTCGGCGCAATATCGTTTTAACCCGTAAAACAAGTTCGCGCGGACTAAAAGGTTTCACCATATAATCATCAGCGCCGAGCGATAATCCGTTGATGCGATCTTCCTCACTTACCTTTGCAGTCAGCATTAAAATGGGTAATGTATGGGTCTGTCTAATTCTCTGACAGAGTGCTTCTCCGCTCATATCTGGCAACATAAGGTCAAGAATGACAAAATCTACAGAGTTATTTTTTATAAAATGGATTGCTTCGTTAGCAGTAAGAGCTTCTAAAGTGTTAAACCCTTCCTTCTTCAGATAAGAAGAGACAACTTCCAATAGCTTTGGTTCGTCCTCCACGATTAAAATGGTTTTCACGGTTACTCCTCCAAAAGTTAGATTACTTATATTATAACGAAGAATAAAAAAATGAACTGCTCTAGAACGTTAGCAGTCCACTTTATGGGTTTTTTAAGTTAGCCTCGCTTTTCTGCTTACTCTGCAAACTAACCTCATTAATCCTCTATGCGCTATGGGGACTAGAGTAAAAAAAACGTCCATCGTTCTACGCATCGGCAAAGGGCATATGATAGGCTTATTTTTATGTATGCCATCGATTGTTAGTTTTGCTAGTTTTTCTGGAGACATCATCTTTTGTTTTTGAAATTGCTTCATAATCACATCTTTATCTATATGAATAGCTTTTGCTTTCTCGAAGATTGGTGTTTCCACGAACGTAGGACAAAGTGTACTCACTTTAATGCCGAATTCTTCTGCCTCATAATGAAGAGAAGTAGTTAATCCAACTACTGCGTGTTTCGTGGTTCCATAGGCTGCAGAAACGGGAGATGGACCTAGTCCCGCAGCAGAAGCTGTGTTTACGATATGGCCGAACCCTTGTTGTTTCATTACTCGATATCCTGCGTTAGTCCCGTGTATAACTCCCCAAAGATTAACATTCATAATGGTATGCCAATCATCTAGAGTCGTATCATACAATTCTCCATACATCGCGATGCCAGCATTATTAAACAAATAATCTAGCCTTCCAAACTCCGTATATATATCTTTAATAGCGTTCTCTACACTTGTAGCATCCGTTACGTCTAAAAATTGAAATCTTGTATTTCGGGCTCCATTGTTTAATTTTTCTTCAGCCTGTATACCTAATTCCTTATTAATATCAGTGATGATGACAAACACGTTTTGTGAGACGAGCTCCTCACAAAGTGCGTAACCGATCCCCGAAGCTCCACCTGTTACAATCGCAACTCTCTGCTCATCCATCAGAACAACCACCTCTTATGTTAATTAGTCATAATCCCTAAAGCATAGCGTTCTTATTGGTAAATTGATGTTGATCGATAATTGTTGCATATTCCTCTGCAACAATTTGAGCGCCTTTACTATTCAGATGAATGCCATCAAGTGTTAGATGCAACCCACGTTTCTTTGACAACTGATCGATTCTAGATGTTTTTTTATAAAAAAGAACATCTTTCATAACTGTTAATACTTTTGTACTGATATAGTCGGAACTCTTTATTGAAGAAAGGTGTTTTTCAAAAACGGTGTGTAGATTAAGTGTGGAAACATTTTTATGTTTGTGAGCGATGGATGTGATGAGGGTATTTAATTGTTTAATCTCTTGATTCGAGACATTATTCAAATCCTCTCCAACTATTGCTGGAGTAACCGTAATTACAAATTTTGAGGAAGATAAGACACACTCTAAAACTTTTTGATAATACGCTGTAAACTCTTCATGATCTTTTGCAACAGGCTGTGCTTGAACACTTAGTAATTTTGAATAGACATCATTAACACCGATCCAAAGGAAAGCAAGATTAAAGGTCTCTAACTTCATTTTTGTTAGGCGGTTATGCAAGCTTTTAACAGACTCCCCTGGTTTGCCCTGGTTTACAAACGTCATGTGGGGATATTGTTTCTGTAAGAGTTTTAAAAAAGAAACACCAGGTCTTCCTTCTGTCAGACTGTCACCGATTAACCCAATCTTCATATCGTTTCCTCCTTATTTTTGGATGGATCCTAAAAAAATACTTACAGCATTCTTAAAAAGCCGCTCTAAGCTATGAAGTTCCTGAGTATTCGTAAGCTGACAAAGTCCACCAAGCCATGTGCCGATTAACACCGTCCATTCTTCAACATTGCCTTTCTTAAATTCTCCTTCTTCTATCCCTTGAACGAGAATTGCACGATAGGCACCCATTGGAATGACCGCTAATTCGTATAGCTGCTTAACAGATTCATGACTAGATTCAGGGTTGGAAGCAAGCTCTTGTCCTCCTTTTAAAAGAGGAGTTTGGTAATTATAAAGAACATGCAAAGCCATTCCATACAGCTTATCGGATGCACAAGTAAAGTCAGGTTCTTTATCCATCCACTTCAAATACCATTCCTTCATTGTTTGTTGAGCTAATAGTACAAACAACTTTTCTTTATTCTCAAAATGATAATAAATGTGTCCTTTGCTATAACCAGAAGCTTTTGAGATATCAGAAACCGAAGTTTGTGTGTAACCTTTTTGCGAAAAGAGTAAAAAGGCTTTCTCCATGATTTCGAGTTTTGTTGTTTCACTGTTGTATCTTCTTTTGTTCAACGGTTTAATTCCTTTCTATAAATTGAACGACCGTTCTATTTTTATTATACATTTTTTAACAGATAATAGAATGCGTTTTCTTAGATATTCACAAAATTGTAAATAATAACAAAAAAAACACTCGCTAGGAGTGTTTTAAACAACTGTTTAATGTTCAAGCTTTCAAAGCTGTAAAGGTCACTTTCGTTTCTTTTAGTCGCATACTTTTTTTCCTTGAAGAATGTGAGGTCTTTGAAACAGCCAACTCCACATCATATTTTACCTCAAAAAAAAGAACCCCCTATCGCTAGAAGATTCATAAGAATGAACAATTATTTTTCTTAAAGAGTAAAGTTAGCTATTCTGTCTGCGTTTTCGAACATAAAGAATGACAACAGAAACAAAGAGTAACGCCAAAACAGCGTAGATGATTTTAGAGTAAACATCCATATACCCTACGATGACTTCCCAAGAAGCTCCAAAATACGCACCCAAATTAACGAGAGCGATGTTCCAGATCAGCGTTCCGAATGTTGTAAGAACAAGGAATAAACCAAAATTCATATTGGACATGCCCGCCGGAATAGAGATTAAGCTTCGAATCAACGGAATGAAACGGCAAAAGAATACCGTCCATGGACCATATTTATCAAACCAAGCATCTGCCTTATGAATATCCTTTTTCGTTAATCGAAGGATGTGTCCCCATCTATCTATGATTTTTTCCATTCGTTCAACATCAAGCTGTAATCCTACACCATATAGGATGACTGCTCCTAGGACAGAACCCACAGTTGCCGCTAGAATGACCCCTACTATATTTAAATCTGAAGAATTCGTCATGAATCCTCCAAACGTTAAAATGATTTCAGATGGAATCGGAGGAAAGACGTTTTCTAAAGCAATTAACAGTAGAATTCCCCAATATCCAAATTCGTTCATAATATTGATCAACCAATTTTCCATAAATAACTCCTTTGTCTCTATCACTAAACATCTATGTGCAACTTCTGCTTTTTATAAAAAAGACGTGCAGAGCTTGCACGTCTTTTGATTAGTTTAACGATTCTTCTTTCACTTTTAATACCTCAAGTGATTTAACATGATACCCATCGATTTCTAAAATCTTGAAACGATAGTTTTCCACAGACACTTCATCGCCCATGTTAATCTCCATCTTCTCAGATAAAATCCATCCACCGATCGTATCAACATCTTCATCATTAATGGACAATCCAAAAAGGTCATTCACTTCCGAAATCAAAACTTTACCGTCTAGGATTGTTCTGTTTTCATCAACCTTCTTAACGTCTGGAACTTCGTCTTCGTCAAATTCATCTCGAATTTCACCTACGATTTCTTCAAGAATATCTTCAACGGTCACGAGTCCTGAAGTACCGCCATATTCATCGATCAAGATTGCCATGTGAACACGTTCTTTCTGCATTTTTAACAATAGATCGTGTATAGGAGTAGTTTCAAAAACCTGAATAACAGGTCTTATATACTCTTCGACTGAAGCATCTGGATTCTTACCGTTAACAAAATCTGTTAATACTTGCTTCATATTTACCATACCGACAACACTGTCTTTATCTCCATCTACAATTGGATATCGAGTATAGTTCTCTTCAGTTACAACAACGATGCTTTCTTTTACTGTCTCTGATTTATCAAGTGTTACCATGTCAACACGAGGTACCATAATCTCTTTTGCGGTACGGTCGTCGAATTGGAAGATGTTATTCACATATTTAAACTCTGACTGGTTGATCTCACCGCTTTTATAACTCTCAGAAAGGATGAGTCTTAATTCTTCCTCCGAGTGAGCAAGTTCATGTTCGGATGCTGGCTTCAAACCAAACCATCCTGTAAAAATACGTGCAGATCCGTTCAATGTTTTAATAAACGGATACATGATCTTATAGAAAAACATGATTGGTTTTGCGACTCTTAACGTAACAGCTTCTGCCTTTTGAATAGCAAGTGTCTTCGGAGCAAGCTCACCAATTACGACGTGTAAGAATGTAATCAATGCAAAGGCGATAATAAATGATAAGATACTTGAAACTGATTCAGAAAGTTCAAACTCTACAAATAGAGGGTGCAACAAGTGCTCTACCGTCGGCTCTCCTAACCACCCTAACCCTAATGCGGTGATGGTAATACCAAGTTGACAGGCTGAAAGGTATTCATCTAGATTTCCGACAACCTTCCTCGCTGCTACGGCTTTCATATTTCCTTCTGAAACCAGTTGATCCAATCTTGTCGTACGAATCTTTACTATCGCGAATTCGGTAGCTACAAAAAAAGCAGTCAACGCGATTAAAATAGCTACCATAATTAAGTTAATAATCTCCAAATGTTCTCCTTATGGTTAATCAACCACAAGGAATACACCTCCCAGGTTATAAAGAATAGTTTTTATCTTTTAGGTCAAAAGATATCTCTCAACTATTATTTACCCGAAAAGTAAAAGTAATGAATGCGCTAAAGTCATACCTTGAGGTGAAACTTTGTTTAAGAGTAGCTCTTTTTGCTTATCGTTTAAGCTCTCCATGATCGGCTTGATCTCTTTAATCTCAGCCTCTAGGTGTTTCATGAGCTCTGCGATCTGGTCCACGTATTTCTCGACGTGTTCATTTTCAGTACTTTTCAATTTGACTAGTTCAATCACAGACTTGATTTCATGTAAGGGCATGTTCAGTTTCTTATAATGTTCGATCAACCCTAATACATGAATCGTCTCTTCGTCATATAATCGATAATTCGAATCCGTTCGAAGAGGCTGGAGTAAACCAATCTGGGAATAATAGTCGATTGTTCTTTTGGATACATTTGTTACCTCTGCTAGTTCACCAATACGATACGCCTTCCCAATATCCTCACCTCTTCCTCTTGATAATTACATACAATGTACAATAGACAAAACCATACAGTCAACTGGACAGTTCTACCTGTCACGAAACGTTCAAAAACGAATGGATGTTACGTAGACTTGTTGTTTGTGAAAGACGTTGATTTCCGTTTCAGATACTCGCTTTCCGCGGGGCAAGCGGTGAGCCACATTCGTACGTTTCACTCTTAAGTGTCTCACCTGACCGCTTGTCCCGCAGGAGTCTCGCATCTTCCACTTCGATCAACTATCAAAGGAGATAAATTTTGAAAGTAAATATATATTAGAAAAAAATTATAAGAAAAAGGGACATACTGCATACGTTTGTTAATCTCGTGTTACTACTTTGAAGTTAAATTCTTTAAGTGCTACCTTTTTGATTTCCTTTTGCTTTAACCTCTTTGTTTGAGTGGCTGGCTCAGAATTCATATTCTTTTCTAGACCTTTTACAATAAGATTCAAGGAGAGAATCGTTAAGGTAAAAGCGCCGATTGGAACAAGTGGAATCCACGGATATACAATGAATAGATCAAAATAATCACCAATTAAACCTGACCATTCATATGTAGTGGTAATCGGAGCAGCTTTCATGATGCTATAATCAATTTTTGTTCCACCAAGATAAAGTTCGAACAATCCTAAATGAGCTAAGATTAATAAGACCTGTATCACTTGCTGAGTGAAGATGATCAACAAGCGACGATATATATGTACGATGACGTGCTTACGAAGGATGAAGAAAGAACTTGCTCCAAGCGTTTTAGCACTGTGGATAAACTCTTTTCTTAGAATAATTGAGATTTCGTTTCCGATTACTAAAGAGACTGTTGGAAGAGCCAATAGAATAAGCAAGATAATTTCATACCATACTCTAGTTGCAAATGAATACTGAAAGCCTTCAAAAGCTTGGTTTAAAACCGGCCTTAATAGAAAATATGCCAATAGCACAACCGGAATATATTGAAATGCATTACTTATTGCGGATAGAACTCTTTGGTATTTTTGCAGGTACAGCGCATAAATCGTTCCTAGAACAAACGAGAAAAACATTCTAAAGATCGCAATCAATAAACCCAAACCGATCGTATACTTTGCTCCTTCTATGATGACATGTAACAAGTGCCTTCCGTTCGTATCTGTTCCTAGCCAGAAACTTTGCGACGGTTTAAATGGAGCTGCATCTACAGGATAAGCATCTACATATATAGCCTGCGTCTGTTTGATCTCCCCGTCAAAGAACACACCATTTATACAACTTGCTAACAAAACGCCAACTATAAAGCTAGATCCTAATAGGATATAAAAATTCCGCACAAAAAATGTTTTCACTATAGGACCACCTCTTCATTATTGAGTTTTTTTATAAAAATTTTAAAGACAAGCAATAACAAATAAGTTGGTAAAAGTAGCATAATGAGTCCTACAACAAAAAGTTCAGGAGACAAGTAAGTAAAAATAAACGAAGTAAATCCATTCATATTCAAGATATATTCCAGTACTAAAAGGTTAGAAAGCATCATCCATAAAATCGATTTTGATTGATAAAAGATGCTCATCAATGTGTTTCGATAAACATGGAAAGGAAGGATCTCGATGAATGGCATACCTTTTGCTCTTGCAAAAACTACATAATCCATTTGTACTTCTTCTTCTAAAGAAAGCATAAACATTTTGAAAAATTGAACAGTAGGTAGAATCGATAGCGCTATAATAGGAATGAAATAAGATCGTTCATCAGGGAGAGAGGTAAATGGCATTACAAGAATTCCAGTTTTCTTAAAGAACCAAACCACCCCCATTTGTATCATGACGACGATAAACAGATCAGGCAATGATTCTAAAACAAACACAATAAACGATATGAACCTTTTTGCCGACTTTGAAAAAAAGTTTATCGTGACAAAACTCAGTAGTAGTCCAAGCAAAATGGAGAGGAAAAAAGCTAAGAAATAAATGCTCATGCTGTAAAGGTAAGGATTAAATATCTCTGGGAATAGCGGACGTTCTGGTTTTGTAATGAAATAGGTGATTTCATATGGTTGAATCAGGCTAAGAATCAGATTCTTCGTTTCTATTACATAAGCACTAAAGTGGATCTCAGTTCCCACAATAAGGATAGGTAAGGCTCCGAACAATACAATCATACAAATCGTTAGAAATACTGGAACAGCATTTTTAAAAAGTTCCACTTTCATGCAAACATCCTTTCTAACAAAACTTTATTATTAAGACGTATGTCATGTATGTTCTTATTCATAAAAAAACATCCCTGTAGCAGGAATGTTTTTGATGAATATATGGGGATTAATTAGTTTGGTTTATACGCAACATTTGTTTTGATCTTTACTATTCTCTGTTTCACAACATACTGTTTCTTCTCTATCACTTACTTCAACAATTTGAACGCTGCAGCAGTTAGCTTCTTTTTCATTTTTGTTTCCGAAGAAAATTTTTATGAAACTCATTTATCTCACCCCCTTTCAAGCTTTGTGAAAGATCTTAAACAAGATAGAAAATAAAACCAGAAATTGTTGACATGGTAATCACAGATAGGACAAACATAATGACGAGTTCTTTCTTAAAAATTGACTTTAAGAGAACAACCTCTGGAAGGCTCGCACCAGCTGATGAAATCATGAGTGCCATCACAGGGCCAAGCGCCATTCCTTTTGCGATCAGAACTTGAGAGATCGGAATCATGCTCGATAGCCTGATGTATAAAGGAATCCCTACAACCGCCGCTATCGGAACGATCCACCAGTTATCGCTGCCAAACGTACTTGCAATCCAATTTGTTGGTACCAATCCATGAATAACAGCTCCAATAGCTGCTCCGAGTAAAAGATAAGGATAAACACTCCTCATCAAATTCATTGTTTCTAAAAGAGCAACTTTCACATCAAACTTTTTCGTTTCTTTTTGATACCCTGACATCACGACGTTCTTTACTGATTTCTCAAATCCTAATGCTTCAAGTGCAAAACCGATGATCACAGAAAATACCGCTGTGATGATGGTGTAGAGGATCGTTACTTTCCACCCTAATAACACTCCCATAATAGTGATGATCGTCGGATCAAGTACGGGTGAGGAAAAAAGAAATACCATCACTATGGAAAAAGGCATTTTCTTTTTCAACATGTTCACAACAACTGGTATGGTAGAGCAAGAACAAAAAGGGGTTACAAACGCAAAGAGTAATGCGAATAATGCTCCTATTCCTTTGTTCTTTCCTCCCAAATATTTCTCAACTTTTTCATAAGGGATATAAGCTTGAAGTAAATTGATAACAAACGAGATCACTAAGAACAGAATCGAAAGTTCAATGGCTATACTTAAAAAACTTTGAAAGGTATCCATCCACATAATATTTCTTCTCCCTTTTTATCAAGCGCAGCATACTTGATTTGATTGTGTTGTTTCCCTCTTTATAAAGGGTGATCTACTAAAAGTGTTTAATTTTATTTGTTTTGGTCTGCCATTTTCTTTTGCAAAATTTTCCACTTCTCTTTTCTTCATTTCAATCATCTTTTCAAGAAAATAAATATTCATAAAAATCGTCCTCCCTTATATCAAAAATAATTGATTTATACATCAAAAAAATTTGATGTTTTATGTAAAATGAAGCACTACAAGCGTAGTACGTCATTTAACAAGATGATGGTAAAAACACACAGCATAATTGATCTGATAAAATTCCTTTTAGTTCACTTACATTCAAAGAATAATAGTTCCAGGTACCTTGTTTTTCCTTTTTTATTAAGTCTGCTTCTAACAGAATTTTTAGATGATACGATAGCTTGGATTGCGGCATGTCAATAATCGGCGTGAGATCACAAACACATACACTTTCTTTAACAGCCAGGATATTGATAATTTGCAGTCGCTGCTGATCAGCGAGCGCTTTAAACTTTTGTTCATATTTCTCTAAATCTTGGTTTGATGCTGTAGTTATGGTATTCAATAAAGGAATTTCTTTTTTCATTTGTATCACTCCTAACATCAAAATTATTTGATGTAATTTCATTATATCCTTTATTTACTAATTTGCAACTAATAAATCAAAAAAAATTGATTTTTATACTCCAACTTTTTTACTTCTTCGTTCCAGCAAGATGACGTCACGCCACACTCCGTTCATCTCACCAATTTTCTCTCTAAGACCTACTTCTCTAAATTCCCACTTTTTATGTAGAGCTATGCTCGACTGATTTTCAGGAAAAATCCCTGCTTGTAATGTCCAAATCCCATTTTCCTCACTGGTTTCAATAAGGTTCTTCATTAAAGAACTTCCAAGCCCTTTCCCTTGATGAACAGGATCTATGTATATACTTACTTCAGCCACTCCCGCATATACACATCTGCTAGACACCGTACTTAAAGCAGCCCACCCCAATACTTGAGTGGTAGAGCGAGCAATGAAACGACAACATGATAAATGACTGTTATCCCATTCATTCCATGAAGGAGCTTCCTGCTGAAAGGTAGCATTACCTGTAGCAATACCTTTTAAATAGATGTTTCTTACATGTGGCCAATCATTGGTTTGCATATTATCTATAAAGTAATAACTGCACATACTATTCCAACTTCCTTTCAAACTATTTGTATTAAAAATAGCAAAATACAAACATGTTTGCTGAGTTTATATTTTCTTGTACAGAAAAAAAGCACACTTTTTTAAGCGTGCTTTCCCTCGTGAACATTAAACACTTGTTTAATCTATAGATACTTACGATGCACCGTTTTCCCATCATACGTGAACAATACAGGCTTCTGCTCAATCCTCGTTTCCATATGAACAGGTCGCCCCCAGAGATAATGAAGATGCGGAAGCACTTTTTCAAGATATTTCACATCCAGCTCCATGTCTTCAAAACTATGATTAAGGTAAAGCTCTCCGTTCTTCATATAATCTGCGTCGTTCACTGTGATGTAAGGAAATCCGCCATTTACTCTCATACTCACAAGTTGGTCACGCACTTCTTCCCACTGCTTGTCGACTACCTTGTATTCTTTGCCCTGCTTTTGGAATAGATACATATCTTCCCGCTGAGCGAGATCTTTGGTCAGGTAATTTCGGATAAACGACATATCCGATTCCAGTTCGCGGACTTCGAACATCTTTTCACGTCCTGACCCTGGTTTAACACCTTGTCTGATCAGCTCTTCATTTGGGTTATTGTAGCGTTCTTCAATGTCTTTGAAGATTTGTAGCCCTAAATAATACGGGTTGATCGAAGTCTTCGAAGGTTGGACAACACCCGCGTTCAGTTTAGCGAATTCAATCGTCTCATGAGAGGTCAGGTCCATTTCTTGTAGAATTTTGGCGTGCCAATAGCTAGCCCAGCCTTCGTTCATGATTTTTGTTTCCAGTTGTGGCCAGAAGTAAAGCATCTCTTCTCTCATCATGGATAAAATATCGCGCTGCCATTCTTCAAGCTCCCGGCTATATTGCTCAATAAATAATAAAATGTCCTTTTCAGGCTGTGGTGGAAATGATTTTTTCTTTTTTAACGCTGGTTTTGGACCTTTCTTATCGTCCAGCTTCCATAGATCATCATAAGGTGTTTCTTTCTTAGGTGTAAGGTCTTCCTCGTCTTCAAATACATAATTTAGTTTGTTTCGCACAAGGGACGGATCGATATGTTCTTGTATGGCGAGAACAGCGTCTAAGAACTGTTCGACCTCTTTCTTGCCGTATAGATGTTCATATTGAGCTACTCGTTCGGCTGTAGCCGTCATGCATTCAACCATGTCTCTTCTTGTATTGGAAAAGCGAACGTTGTTCTTGAAGAAATCACAGTGTGCAAGTACATGGGCAATGATTAATTTATTCTGGATAAGCGAATTCGTATCTAGTAAGAATGCGTAACAAGGATCTGAGTTGATAACGAGCTCATAAATTTTACTCAATCCTAAGTCATACTGAAGCTTCATTTTATGAAACTGTTTGCCGAAGCTCCAATGAGAGAAACGGGTTGGCATTCCGTACGCACCAAATGTATAAATAATATCGGCAGGACATATCTCATACCGCATCGGGTAAAAATCAAGGCCAAAGTGGTCAGCAATCTCGGTAATTTCAGCTATTGCTTTTTCTAGCTCCTTATTTTGCAAGTCCCAGTTCATATTTTCCCCCTCCTGCTATTTCCTTACTTTTAACTGTATGAAACAAAACAGGCATTCATGAGAAAACAAGTGAAATATTGGACGGGTTTTATAAAAACTCATCTTATTTTAAAAATAAATAGGCGAACCCACTTTCACGGATTCACCTTAGTTTTTATCTTGCTTCATATATATCTAACGTACACGACCACCCAGCACATTCTTTTGGCGTTTGCAGATTATTTATCCATAACGTTTCAGGTGAATCTGAACCTTCTTTTACCATGACTTTTGCACTCTGGGTATTTGTACGAATCCATGTCAGTTGTTCACCTGGTAATGTTTTTGGATAAACATCAGCTTCCCCACGAGCTGGATTCGTTAATCTCTTCGCACTTCCGTCATCTATTTTTACACTGACTAAGAAAGGCTTTGCCCTTTTTTCCTGAGGTACTCCATAGCCCCATTCAATCTGACGGCTTACTATGATGTTCTTATCATTCAACCAAGTAAAATCGCCGTCCGCATAACCGGTATAACTTAGATTTATCTCTTTACCGCTCTTAGGGTGCCATACAGTCAATCTTTTATTTTCAGATATCAGCCTTCCGATTCCTTTTATGTAGCCGAGCTGTTTGGTATTCGGCGACCAGTTGAACCAGTTCGGCTGATCCAACATGTTTCCAATCCTACGAGTTTTAGAGCCGTCTAAAGAAACAATCATTAACGTGTTGCTGTCTGCCGACATGGATGCTGTTGGACATGCGATGAACGCAAACCACTGATCATCCATCCCCCACTTGAATTCTGTAGTACCTATAGCAAAGAACGTCTCACTCATCTTAGGCAGCGTCGTAATGTTCTGTACTTTTTTTAAATCTCCGTTTGCATCTACAGGTACGTAGAAAAGTCGAACTGGACTCCAGCCATCAGGCTCTAAATTCGCAGAAGATGAGACAACAAACCCTCTCCCTTCAGGTGTCCAACTGTAGTTTCCTGTGCCTAGGATAACATTTTGAAAGGACGTTTCAGGTCTCGTTAGGTCGATCACGTTGAGCACACCCCCGCTTTTCCACGCAAGCTTGGATTGTGTCGGAGACCATCTCGTCAAACTCACATCGCCATCAAATACTTTTCTTTTTAAACGGGTTACACGGTTATAGACCCATAGCTCTTTTCCTCTATGCGCTATGTAACTGATGTATGTTCCGTTGCTTGAGAACGTTGGATAAGTAAGCCCTGAACCTTCAACAAGTTTTCTTTCTAAGTCACCTTCTTTAAGCCAAAGTCCATCATTTCTTATAAATGCCGCTCTTCTCTCAGTAGCTTCCGCAAAGTTTGTATGGCTAATGAATATACTTATAAATATCAATCCGCAAATAAATAGACGTTTCACCTGATCACCTCATTAGTAACATGAGCGAAAAGAAGAAAATCATACTAAAAAAGCTCAGGAACTATGAAGTTCCTGAGCTTTGTATACCTTTATTCTCCTGTTTCAGCAAAGCGTTTGATGCGTGCTGCGATCTCATCGCGAACGCGTTGGAATTCACTCCACTCTTTTCCTGCTGGATCATCGAATCCCCAATGTTCACGTTTTTTGTGAGGTGGTGTTGCTGGACATACATCGTTCGCATGACCACATAGCGTTACGACTAAGTCTGCTTTTTCTAGAATGTCTTTATCGATCACATCTGATGTCTGGTTCGTGATGTCAATATCCACTTCTTTCATCGCTTTGATCGCGTTTGGATTAACACCATGTGCTTCGATTCCAGCTGAGTATACGTCATATTTATCACCAAGGTAGTGGTGTCCAAATCCTTCTGCCATCTGAGATCGGCAAGAATTACCTGTGCAAAGGAAATAAATGATTGGCTTAGCCATGTTGTAAAACCTCCTGTAGTAAAGAACTTCTTTCGGAATCATCATAATATAAGTATATCCTTATATCAATATTTATTTATATATTCTTTGACATTTTATATAAACATATGGTTATATACTAATGAGGTGAAGTCAATCATGGAACTTGATCAGTTAACGGATTGTTATAAAGCAATGGCAGATAAAACACGATTGAATATATTAGCTTTACTACGCCACGAGGAACTATGTGTATGTGAGTTAGTTGATATCTTAAAAATGACACAGCCTAGTATTTCACAGCATTTAAGAAAATTAAAGCAGGCAAAACTCGTTAAAGAACGACGCAACAGCCAATGGATCTTCTACTCCATCGATGGAGAGATCTATCCATTCATTAAATCCAATTTAGATGCCCTGCCTGATATGTCATCTAAGATTGAAGAGTTAAAAGCTTCAGGTGGAAAAGTTTGTTGCTAACTTAGAATTACATATATGGGGGGATTTTTATGGACAGCATGGCGTTAATGGCCTTCGCTGTATTTTTGGTTACGATTATTTTTGTAATCTGGCAGCCACGGGGGCTTTCCATCGGTTGGTCTGCTACCGTCGGAGCCATCATCGCGCTTCTTCTTGGCGTGGTTTCACTCGCTGATGTGTGGACGGTTACCGGGATTGTTTGGAATGCTACATTAGCGTTTGTAGCGATCATCCTCATTTCAATTATTCTAGATGAGATTGGTTTCTTCGAATGGTCAGCCTTACATATGGCGCGACTTGCAGGTGGAAACGGTAAAAAAATGTTTGCTTATGTGATTCTGCTTGGAGCTGCAGTTTCAGCTTTTTTTGCAAATGATGGCGCAGCATTGATTCTGACTCCTATCGTACTTGCTCAAGTTCGTGCACTGAAATTAAAAGAAGCTATGATATTACCTTTTATTATGGCAAGTGGATTTATTGCAGATACCACCTCATTACCACTTGTTGTCTCAAACTTAGTAAATATCGTATCTGCAGATTTCTTTAACATCGGATTCGTTGAATATGCCAGCCGCATGATCGTGCCGAACTTTTTTTCACTGTTCGCTAGTATGCTTGTTTTGTTCCTCTTTTTCAGAAAAGATATTCCGAAGAACTATGATCTTTCTCAGCTTAAGCAACCAAAAGAAGCCATTCGAGATGAGAAGATGTTTAAGCTTTCATGGATCATATTAGCTGTTCTACTGATCGGGTACTTAACAAGTGAATTTATCGGTATTCCAGTATCGTTTGTTGTAGGAGCTGCGGCGCTATTCTTTATAATCGTCGCTCGAAAAAGTCCTGCGATACACACAAAAAAAGTAATCAAAGATGCACCATGGACTGTTGTCGTCTTTTCAATTGGTATGTATGTAGTGGTTTACGGTCTTCGTAATGCAGGACTTACAGATTTACTCGGCAGCTGGATTCAAGTGATCGCTGATCAAGGTTTGTTCTCCGCTACAATTGGAATGGGATTCTTGGCCGCTGTTTTATCATCAGTTATGAACAACATGCCAACGGTTATGATCGATGCACTAGCTATACAGGGAACGGAAACATCAGGCGTTATACGAGAAGCATTGATCTATGCGAATGTCATTGGTTCTGATCTAGGACCAAAGATTACACCGATCGGTTCACTTGCCACTCTTTTATGGCTGCACGTCTTATTGAAAAAAGGTGTGAAAATCACTTGGGGCTACTATTTCAAAGTCGGAATCATCTTAACTGTCCCAACACTTTTCATTACGCTTACCGGCCTTTACTTATGGTTATTGTTACTATCTTAATTCAGAGGGAGAGATCACGATGATTCAACGCATGCATGTTGCAGTAAATTGTTCAGACTTAGAAAAATCCCTAGAATTCTATAAAAGTTTTTTCGGTACAGAACCCACAAAGGTAAAAGAGAACTACGCGAAATTTGAGCTTGATCAACCCGCTCTTCACTTTTCATTGAATGTGCGTCCCTTTTCAAAAGACGGAGTTCTTAATCACCTCGGTTTCCAGGTTAATAACACGGAAGATGTTCTAGCTATGGGAGAAAGACTTAGAGAATCAGGATTGCTGTTGATCGACGAGATGGATACAACTTGCTGTTACGCCGTTCAAGATAAAGTATGGGTATATGATCCTGACGGCAACGCTTGGGAGATTTTCTATACGAAGGAAGACTCTGAATTTGAATCTGCTGGTGATGCACGAGATTTATCTTTATGCTGTGCACCCCCTCAACAACCTCAGCCCATAACGCTAGGTTTCACAAAAAAATAAACAAAAAATCCCTCTGCACTATTTAAGGTGCGAGGGATTTTTTTATGATCAAATGGTAGATATCGCAACAATCTCCTCAATACGAATAATGATCTGATCCCAATAGTTATGGCTATCGCTCATCACACATAGCGTAATATAATCTCTTTCAACTGCTCTAAGTCTGCCTTCGTAAGAATGATTTGTTGTATCCACCACAACCTGCCTCTCCAAAAGACACTTTGCTTCTCTTCTGAAGTTCTTCAACACCAATCACCTTCCCTATTTTGCACTGCAAGCAAGGGGCTTTCTATACTATTACATGCAAAAAAGAGAAAAGAGACACGGACAAACACCCTGTGCAGATGACTATTCTTGTACAACCAAGCATATTATATAGAAATAATCTTAGACAGGGTGAATGCCATGTTTGAACGGACGATAGCGATTTTCTTAGGAAGCGTGTTACTTGGCATAGGCATCAATGGTTTCATTGTTCCCTTTCATCTTCTCGATGGAGGCATGATCGGCATTAGTCTTCTCGTAAAGTATGTATGGGGTTATAAAGTCGGGCTTACAATCATTATTTTAAGCATTCCTATCTATTTAATAGCTTGGAAACTAGAACGTCGATATTTCATAAACAGCATTCATGGCTTACTCGTATCTTCTCTGATCATTGACTTATTATCTCCATTAAGAGGTGTGTTTTCCGTTTCTGTGATGGAAGGTTCTGTGATCGGAGGACTGTTCATCGGAACAGGGATTGGTTGGATGCTACGTCATGAAACGAGTACAGGTGGAACGGACCTGATTGCCCTCTTTCTGTCCAGATGGTTTTCCATTAATGTTGGGATGGTAATCTTCTTGATTGATGCTGCAGTCATCATTGCTGGTCTTTACGTGATGGGAGAAGGTATTCTCTTCTACTCGCTCGTAACGATTCTTTCCGTCGGTTTCGCAACCATGACGATGACACTGATCCGGTCGATCAATTTCTATAGAAGCATCTAGGGGGACTGACCCCTTACAATTTATTTCCCTTTCTTCAATTTGCTCTTCGAAAGCTATGCATATGCTCAATATCATATAGTCTTTGATATTGCTTTCAATTTTGTTAGGTAAGTCAATCACACTATTTCCTACTACTAGTTCAAGAATTATAAAGGGACCTGAAGTACTCTTAGAGTATTTCAGGTCCCTTCATTCTTCTCGACTATCTTAAAGCTTTAACTTCAACCAAGTATATCCCACCAAATTTTGATTCGACGTAGCGATAATAAGTGCTGCTAAGATAAATTGAAGAATTCTTGTATTTATCTTTTTCCCAAACTGTGCCCCAAGTGGAGACGCGATCAGACTAGGTACCACCATAATCACAGCTGGCCATAATAACACTTGCCCAGTCGTAATCTTACCTACAATAGCACCGATTGAAGAAATAAAAGTAATGGCAAGTGATGTTGCAATCGTCATTCGTGTCGGTATCTTTAGGACGACTAACATGATGGGGACAAGGATAAATGCACCTGCAGCCCCTACTATTTCCGCTGCCACACCTACAATAAATGTGAGAATAGCAGCAAGCCATTTATTAAACGTAACTAGACCTAATGGAATGCCATCGATCCCTTTTTTAGGAATTAACATCCTTTAGGAAAATAGGCTGCAAGGTAAGATCCTCACAGCCTCATACTATTTATTGTGCCACTTTTTGCATTCTTTCATGAACTAAATCCATTACGGATTGTTTTAGATCTGTTAATGCTTCATCTGCTTTCTTGTGTGAATCCGCGTTAACACCAAAATAAAACTTCACTTTCGGTTCTGTTCCTGATGGTCTTACGCAGAACCAAGAACCATCTGCCAATTGATATTTAAGTACATTTGATTTTGGAAGATGGATATCACTCTTTTCGTCTTTCACTACATCGTACTGAACGCTCGCTTTATAGTCTTCAGAAACCATTAACTTTTGACCGTTCACTTCAAGAGGCATCTCAGCTCTAAAGCTTGCTAGTAAGTTTTCGATCTGTTCTGCTCCAGACTTCCCTTTTAAAGTTAGTGACTCTAGACCTTCTTTATAAAAGCCATGTTTCTTGTAAACATCATCTAATGCATCAAAAAGTGTTTTTCCTTGTTTTTTGTAATAAGCCGCCATTTCAGCTCCCATCAAACAAGCTTGCACAGCATCTTTGTCACGCACAAAATCTCCGATCAAAGAACCGTAGCTTTCTTCATATCCGAAAATAAACGTATGTTTTCCGCTTTTTTCATATTCTTTGATTTTTTCACCGATAAACTTAAAGCCTGTTAACGTATCTTCACACGTTAAACCGTATGATTCAGCAATTACTCGTCCAAGTTCTGAGGTTACGATTGTTTTAAAGATGATTCCTTTTGAGCATAAACTGCCCTTCTCTTCACGTTGAGAAAGGATATATTCAATCATGAGTGCACCAGTCTGATTACCTGTAAGAATTTCGTATTCACCATTACTGTTCTTTGCCGCGATTCCTACTCGGTCTGCATCAGGGTCCGTTGCCATCAAAATATCTGCATCAGCTTCTTGTCCGTACTTAATAGCCAACTCGAACGCAGCATGCTCTTCTGGATTTGGTGATTTCACCGTAGAGAAGTTAGGATCTGGCTGTTCTTGTTCTTTTACGACTGTAACATTCGTAAAACCTAACTGTTGAAGTCCTTCTCTTACAGGAATGTTTGCTGTTCCGTGAAGAGGAGTGAAAACGATGCTTAAGTCATGCATCTCTTTAATCACTTCACGATTCAAACTGATTTTTAATAGTTGCTCCATATACGCTTTATCGATTTCTTCACCAACAACTTGGATCAAGCCTTCACTTTTGAGTTCCTCTTCAGATTTCACACTAATAGAAAGCTCATCTTCAACGGCATTTACTTTTCCGATGACTTCATCAGCCTCTGCTGGTGGCAACTGTCCGCCATCTGGACCGTATACTTTGTATCCATTATATTCTGGTGGGTTATGGCTTGCTGTAATGACTATTCCTGAATAAGCTTTCAAGTATCTTACAGCAAATGATAACTCTGGTGTTGGTCTCAAGCTTTCGAACACATAAGCTTGAATACCTTGAGATGCTAATGTTTTCGCCGCTTCCATCGCGAACTCTGGTGATTGATGACGTGAATCGTATGCAATCGCAACACCGCGTTTTTTCGCTTTCTCACCTTGCTCTTCAATAAAATGAGCCAGCCCTAAAGAAGCTTTACGAACCGTGTACGTGTTCATTCGATTTGTACCAGGTCCTATTTCTCCACGCATACCACCTGTTCCAAATTCTAAATTCTTATAAAAGCAGTCTTCAAGCGCTGTCCTGTTTTCCTTGATTTCCTCTAATGCAGCCTTTAATGGTTGTTCGAGTTCTTCGTTCCCTACCCATTTCTCGTATGTTGTCTCCCAGGACATAGTACTGCCTCCTTATGTTATAAAAAATGAATGCTAATTGTTTTTTGTTAGTTTCGATATGAATCGAGTTTTTCCTGCCCTATCTATTAAATACGGCCCTTATTATACCGCTTTCAGCACAAAAAATAAAATCTCGCTCATAATTCCTATTCTCCCATGACAAGGTTCGTGATATTTCCCGAGAAATAGAAAAAAAGCGGCAAGCTACCTATCGCTTACCGCTCTCGTCATCTTATTTGCTTTTATCTTTTTGAACAACGCTGTAGAGATCTAACCTTCTATCTCTGAGTAGAGTTACACTTCCTGTTTTACGTTGTCTTCTTAAAATCTCTAAATCCACATCACCTACAACGACTGTCTCAATATTGGGGTGACATTCCCCAACGATTCCGTCTCTCGGGAACGAAAAATCAGAAGGAGTAAAGATACCAGACTGTGCATACTGAATGTCCATGTTCTCAACTTGCGATAAGTTCCCAACTGTTCCTGCAATTGCAGTATAGATCTCATTTTCAATCGCTCGTGCTTGCGAACAATAACGAACGCGTAGATAGCCTTGACGATCTTCCGTACAGAAAGGTGTGAAGATGATCTTGGCACCTTGATCGGTTACGATTCGTGAAAGTTCTGGGAATTCAATATCATAACAGATTAAAATCGCTACTTTACCGCAATCTGTATCAAATACTTGTACTTTATCACCAGCCGTAATTCCCCACCATTTTCGTTCGTTCGGTGTGATATGAATCTTGTATTGCTTATCTATCGTTCCATCTCTTCGGAATAGATAAGCAACGTTATAAATATCTCCGTCTTCTTCAACAAAGTGTGAGCCACCGATAATGTTCACGTTATAACGTACTGCAAGATTCGTAAAGAGTTCGATGTATTGCTCTGTAAATTCGGTTAGCTTACGAATGGCTAAGCTAGGACTCTTCTCTTCACAGAACGATAACAGCTGTGTAGTAAGTAGCTCTGGGAACACAGCGAAATCTGAACCTTGATCAGATGCAACATCAGTATAATATTCGACCTGTGTCGCAAAATCTTCAAAAGAATTTATCGTCTTCATCATATACTGAATTGTCGTGATCCGAACAGGTTCACTCGTTTTAAAATACTTTTTCGTTTTATTCGGAATGTAGTCAACATTGTTCCATTCCATTAGTGTCGCATAAGCATTTGATTGTTTATCGTCAGGCAGATAGCTCTTATTTAAACGCATCACTGTAAAGCCGTTCATCAATTGAAAGGTTAAGACAGGATCATAAATGTTATGCTGAATGACTTCTCTCACATATTCTCGAGGCGTCATTTCTTTAGAATGTTTATGGTAGTTTGGGATTCTGCCACCTAAAATAATACTTTTTAAGTTCTTCTGCTCTGCTAACTCTTTACGTGCTTCATATAGTCGGGCACCAATCTTCATTCGGCGGTATTCTGGGTGAACCATCACTTCGATACCGTATAAGTTAAAACCTTCAGGATCATGATTCGTAATATAGCCTTTATCTGTAATCTCATCCCATGTATGCTTGTCATCATACTCATCGAAATTAACCATCAAGCTTGAGCAGCTTCCAACAATCTTTCCTTCATACGTTACACAAAATTGTCCTTCTGGAAAAATACGAAGGTGGCTCTCTAGCTGCTCACGTTCCCAAGGCTCCATGTTTCCTGGAAAACAAATTTGCTGAAGCTCTAAGATTTCGTCAATATCTTCAAACTCAATGTTGCGTAGTTCTATTTTTTTCTCAAATTTAGAAACATCAATTTCACTCATGTTATCCACTCCTCTAACTTACATGCTTACTGCCAATTCTTCATCCGTTCTTGAAGGCTGCCAGTGAAGAACTCTATTTCATTTCCGTCCGGATCGTTAAAACTAACTGTGTTTCCGCCGCCTCTTTTTATCGGTCCTCTCGTGATTTTAATCTTTCGTTCGCGCAGCAACTGGACCGCTTTAGGAAAATGTTCTTCAGAAACTGTAAATGCAACATGATCAACCCCTATTTGATTTTTATCCATAGGTTTTGCATCTTTCATTTCTATCAAACACAGCCACACTCCCCCGACGTCTAAGTATATATCTGTATTCCCTTTATGAACGATTTTAGCACCTAGTACATTTAAATAAAATGTTTCGGAACTCTTTATGTTAGAAACTCGAATCGTAATATGATTGATACCTTGAACGTTAATCATATGGATTTCTTACCCTTTTTTCTCTGCCTGTTTAATGAGGGACGCAAGATTTAACTCTGCTAAAGATTCCATCTGATGATCCACATCACTAAATGTCATATGTTTTGTAACAGGGTTAGGAATAGCTACACAATATAGTCCTGCTTTTTTAGCCGCTACTGATCCGTTTACAGAGTCCTCAAAAGCGATCGCTTCATGGGGTCTTACGTTTAAGGCTTTTACTGCTTCAAGATATAGTGTGGGATCTGGCTTTACTTTTTCAACATCATCAGCTGTTTTGATCACTTCAAAATGATGCCTTAAACCAATTCGATCTAAATGCTCTTCAACCCATTTTCGCGAAGAACTTGATGCAAGACCCACTTTTAATCCAAGTTCTTTTGCAGCTTCAAGGTACTCAACAATTCCAGGAAGTTCCTTTTGTTCCGATATTAGAGCAAGTGCACGCTTTGTCTTTTTGGCTCTAAGGACTTCATGATCAAGCTTTTGATCGATCTGTTTCTCTAAATATTCGTAAGGATTAAAAGCAGAATGGGTACCAATACATTCTCCCCAGACTTCGAGCGGCAGATCGCTTCCATGTTCCTGATACAATTCTTGAAAAGCGTTATAATGCTGTGTTTCCGTATCCAGGATCGTTCCATCAAAATCAAACACCAATGCCTTGATCACCTTTAACCATCCCCATCTTGAGCGTTTTATACTATTTTCTTAAATTTTTCTAAAAGACGCAAGAAAACCGATTATTAATGAAGGACATTCGTTCTAAACATGATCTTCTTTCCGTTGCTAGTGGCGATAATTGCCCCAAGCTGATCGGTTCGATAGACGGTCATCTTTCGGTTTTCTAAACGATACATCACTTCTTTTGACGGAAACTGATAAGGGTTATTCCTGCCCACCGAAATCACAGCTGTTTTTGCTTTGACTTTTTTCAAAAATTCCATTGTCGTACCTGTATTGGCTCCATGGTGGCCCAATTTGATAACATCTGCTTTAACACCACCACGTTTCAATATCTCTTTCTCTTCTTCAGCACCTGCATCTGCCATGAGAAGAAAATTCTTTTTGCCATGCTTGATCTTAATCACAGCTGAGTAATCATTGATATGTTTATAATACGAACCTTTAGGGGCCAGCATCTCTACTTTTACAGAGAAACCCATTTTAAAATTCACACCTGCTTTTGCGCGATCTACCGGAATTTGCTTTTCGTTGATCACACGAAAGAGATCATGATAATATTTGGTGTCGTATGGGAGGTTCGGCATGTACAGCACACTCACGGGGAACGCTCGTATCACATCATCTAAAGAACCGATATGATCGTGATGAGGATGAGTAGCAACAACGATATCCAGATGCGTAACGCCTTCTTTTTCTAGATAAGAGATAACCTTATCTCCGTCATCTTCATCTCCACCATCGATAAGCATCGTTTGTCCGTTTGGCGCTTTTATAAGGATACAATCAGCTTGCCCTACGTCTAAAAAGTGGATCGTCAACGGATCAAACCAATCCGCTCGAGCTTTTTGAGGAACGATCGTTAACACGAGCATCAAGCTCACGCAGAACACAGCTAACTTGTTAATGGTTTTCAAATCTCCCACCCCTTTACATTCATTTTTCGTCCATAATGCGTAACCTTAGTTATATGTAATTTTGTTGAATTCAACAACAAAACCCGCTATCCAATACATGGATGCGGGCGATTTGTTTTTTATGAATATTTGTTTTCTAAAAGCTTATCCCTAATAGAATATTGCTAGAAATTCTTCTGCTTTTAGAAAAGGTCATTTCTAAAAACTCATTTATGTTAGTACTTCATCAAGAAGTTGATTGGAGTGTAGGATGCGAGACTCCTGCGGGACAGGTGGGCAGGTGAGACACTTAAGAGTGAAACGAACGAATATGGCTCACCGCCTGCCCCACGGAAAGCGAGCATCTGAAACGGAAATCAACTACTTTCATATACATCAATGAGTTCGACTTACATTAAATATTTACTTCATTCTTCTTAAAAAAGCTCTTCATGGCATGATACACATCCGCTTTTTCTTTTAGGATATAATGACTAAACTTCGGATTATCCATATTCTTATACACACTCATCAAAGTTGAATGTCGATTATAAGCATTCACTTCACCATACCCAAACATATTAGAGTGCTCCATAATTTGTTGCACGAGCTTCACACACCTTGCATTATCACTCGTAAGGTTATCTCCATCCGAAAAATGGAAAGGATAAATATTAAAACGGCTAGATGAATATTTCGTCTCGATCAACTCAAGCGCTTTGCGATAAGCAGATGAACAGATCGTTCCGCCACTTTCACCTTTGTTAAAGAAGTCTTCTTCGGAAACCACCTTTGCCTCCGTGTGATGCGCGATAAATTCAATCTCTACTTTCTCATACTTCGATCGTAAAAAGCGTGTCATCCAGAAAAAGAAACTTCTTGCCATATACTTTTCCCAGATTCCCATCGAACCAGAAGTATCCATCATAGCCAAGACGACTGCTTTTGATTCAGGTTTGATGACTTCGTTCCAAGTTTTGAAACGCAGGTCATCATTGTGGATCGGAGCAACACTTGGCTTTCCGATCAAAGCATTACGTTTGAACGCTGTAAGAATCGTTCTCTTTTTATCCACGTTCCCCATGAGCCCTTTTTTACGAACATCATTAAATTCAATCTTTTCGAGTACGATCTCATCTTGTTCTTTTTGCTTAAGATTGGGAAGTTCTAGTTCTTTGAACAGCATCTCTTCCAGTTCAATGATCGAAACTTCTGCTTCTGCATAATCGACACCTGGTTTGTCGCCTGCAGGTCCTTTGCCTTTTCCGGCCCCGCTCTGTCCGGCACGTCCATCTCTGGCTACTACATCCCCCACCTGACTATCTCCATCACCTTGGCCTACGTGCTTGTTCTTGTCGTAGTTGTATCGGATTTTGTATTCATCCATAGAACGGATTGGAATCTTAATCACATCACGCCCGTTGGATAAAATGATATTCTCTTCACTTATCAAATCCGGCAAGTTGTTTTTAATGGCTTCCTGCACTTTTTCCATATGCCTTTGATGATCTTGATATCCTTTTCGGTGGAGGGACCAGTTTTCCTGAGACACAACAAAATTGTTCTTTTCCGGCTCGCTCATCGTTTTCCCCCTCCAAAGCAGCAAGAGTCAATGCTGCTTGTTCTTGATCAACCCGGGGCATAACTTGCTTGTAACAATCCGCTATTATCAGAAAAAAAGGGTTGGTTACACTATCATATGCACGTACTTCTTAGAATTGCTAAACTTTCATGATAAAAAAGCCTTCTTTTCTAAAAAAGAAAAGAAGGCTTCGTTTTGTATTTATTTATGATATTCTTCTTTGTCGTGCTGCTCGGGATCAGGCGTTTTCCCGCTTTTATGAACTTCTTCGTTAGTGGAAACGTGTTCCATCACTTTTCCGTGTTCTTTCATTTCTTCAAAGTTAGATACCATTGAGCTATTTTTTCGTTTAGGTTCATTATTATTTTGTTTTGTCATAGGGATTCACCTCTTACTGAATTTTTCCCCATTTATTCCTTTTTAAAACCATTAAAAACTTTAAGCTCATCCATTGGCCAATAACGAATGTTAGCCTCGCCCACGATATCCGTCATTTCAACAAAACCAATATGGCGACTGTCGATACTGTGAAGCCTGTTGTCACCAAGGACGAAGATTTTACCTTTTGGTACCGTATCATGCCCTGTGATTTCTTCTAACGTAAAGTTACCAGTCAGCGTACGATTACCAGCAAAGCGTTTGAATTCTTTTAAATAAGGTTCTTCCACTGGTTTGTTATTGATATATAACTTGTCATCTCGGTATGCAATATGGTCTCCCGGAAGACCGACCACCCGCTTAATATAATCTTCTTTCGGGTTTGCCTTAAAAACGATCAGATCAAACCGTTCTGGCTGACTGATCTCATACCCGATCTTATTCACGATCAGACGATTGCCGTTTTGGATGGTAGGCATCATAGACTCTCCGTAAACAACATATTGCTCAATCAGAAACTTTTTTATAATAATAGCTAGAATAAGTGCAACACCAATTGCTTTTATCCAATCCATTAATCCGTTTCGTTCTTTTTTAGTCGAGCTCATTGGGCTCACTTCCTTTAGTTAGCTTATTAGTATCAATTTACCATTTTTAAGTAAGTAAACACAAGTTCAATTATTTTTAACATAAATATGATTGTAAATTCCACTCTGTAATTTGTTTAGTTTCCCCTAAATTTCTGTAAAAAAACACACCCTGACAGCCATAACTCGTGTACAGGGTGTGTTGCCATATTTATCGGTTCAGTAAACTGCCTACATATCTTAGTAGTTCGTTGGCACTAGTGGTATTATATCCGTGTTCATCCACTAGCCGTGCGATAACCTCATTTATCTTCTTCAGTTGGGACTCATCTGGCGTTTTAGATGATGTCGTAATCTTTACAACATCTTTAAGATCTGCGAATAATTTCTTTTGAATCGCTTCTCTTAATCGCTCATGAGAATTATAGTCAAATTTCTTTCCTTTTCTGGCATAAGCAGAGATTCTGATCAGGATTTCTTCACGGAATGCTTTTTTCGCATTCTCAGAGATTCCGATCTGTTCTTCGATCGATCTCATCAACTTCTCATCTGGACTCATCTCTTCACCAGTAAGCGGATCACGTAATTTATTTTTATTGCAGTACGCCTCAACATTATCGAGATAATTGTCCATGAGTGTTTTTGCAGACTCTTCGTACGAGTAAACGAACGCTTTCTGAACTTCTTTTTTCGCAATATCATCGTACTCTTTACGAGCTGCCGAGATAAAGTTAATAAACCTCTCTTTATCTTCCTTCGATATGGATGCATGATGATCAAGCCCGTCTTTTAATGAACGCAGAACATCTAATGCGTTAATAGAAGGTGTTTCTTTGCGGATGATGGCTGATGATATTCGGTTGATCACGTAACGCGGGTCGATACCAGACATCCCTTCATCAGCAAACTCTTTCTTTAGTTCCTCAAGGTCGACATGATTGAATCCTTCTACGATCTCACCGTCATATAATCTCATCTTCTTCAAAAGATCCATACCTTGTTTCTTAGAATCCTTTAATCGCGTTAGCACTGAGAACGTGGCTGCCACTTTTAAAGCGTGAGGCGCAATATGAACATGAGACATATCACTCTCTGAGATCATCTTCGCATAAATTTTTTCTTCCTCTGAAACTTTTAAATTATACGGAACGCCCATTACGATAATCCTTGAATGCAGGGCTTCGTTTTTCTTATTCGCGATAAACGACCGGTACTCCGATTCGTTCGTATGCGCGACAATCAATTCATCCGCTGAGATCAATGCAAATCTTCCCGCTTTAAAGTTTCCTTCTTGCGTAAGAGAAAGGAGATGCCATAAGAATTTCTCATCACACTTCAGCATTTCCTGAAACTCCATCATTCCTCGATTCGCCTTGTTCAGTTCTCCATCAAAGCGATAAGCACGGGGATCTGATTCTGATCCGTACTCTGCAATCGTGGAAAAGTCTATGCTTCCTGTTAAGTCAGCGATATCTTGTGATTTAGGGTCAGATGGACTGAACGTACCGATCCCTGTTCGCTTATCTTCTGAGAAGAAAACACGTTCTACCATCACATCTTCAATGCGATTGTCATATTCGTGTTCAAGTCTCATCGTATTAAGAGGAGATAAACTTCCCTCTACTCGAATGCCATAATCATTAAAAAACTCTTTTCTTAAGTGCTGTGGAATGAGATGTAATGGATCTTCGTGCATCGGACAGCCTTTAATCGCATAGACCGCTCCTGCAGGAGTTTTTGTGTATTGCTCTAAACCTCTTTTGAGCATTGTAACTAAAGTGGATTTACCACCGGATACTGGTCCCATCAACAATAAGATACGTTTTCGAACATCAAGGCGTTTAGCGGCAGGATGAAAATACTCTTCAACAAGTCGTTCGATTGATTCTTCTAATCCAAAAATCTGATCGCTGAAAAAATGATACACCTTTTGACCATTTTTTTCTGAAATGCCAGCATCTTTGATCATGTTGTATACTCTTGAATGCGCAGACTGGGCAACAAATGGCCGATCTCGTAAAATATCAAGGTATTCAGCGAAGGTACCTTCCCAGGCTAAACGCTGTTCTTCTTCACGATGCAGTTGGATTCTCGATAAAATATCCATGAGTACCTCCTTGATTGTATTGGCTCCATCAAGTGTTAATCTACTCTATGCGGGGATGTCCGTAATCATTCTGTTTGAATAGCGATTTTTATTTAAAAAAGTTGGAATTCCCATTTGCACAATCATGGTAAAATATGTTTATCCTTATGTTTTGAAACGGAGAAAGCGTTATGAATCAAAAGCTTGGCCTTCTAACAGTGCTCTTACTGCTCGGTATTGTGTTTTTTTCATTTATAGGTTTAAAAGCGGAACACGAAAACTATATTCCATTTCAAAAAGCAATTTCTTCTCTTGCTCAAGTGGAGAATATGAAAGTTGATGAAAACAGTCGCCTCCTTGATCGAAACGGTGATCTTCTTTATGAGTTTAATAGTAAGGAGAGCCGTGTTTACCTGGACTACAACAAAATACCAGAACCTGTGCTTCAAGCTTTTATCGCAACAGAAGATCAAGGATTCAACCAGCATCATGGCATCGATGGAAAAGCGATCGCTCGTGCTTTTATTACGAATTCGTCAGCAGGGTCTGTTCAGCAAGGTGGCAGTACGATCACACAGCAGCTGTCACGCAATTTATTTCTTACACATGAACGTACCTATGACCGAAAACTAAAAGAATTATTAATCTCATACAGAATCGAACAACAGTTATCAAAAGAAAAAATCTTAGAGCTATACATCAACTCGATCTACTTTCAAAATGGTGTTTATGGAATTGAAAAAGCTAGCCTTTATTACTTCAGCAAACCGGTCGGTGAGCTTTCGTTAGCTGAAACAGCAGTGCTCGCAGCCATACCAAACAACCCAAAGCTTTATGATCCTCTTACAAACTTTGAGAACACGATAAAACGGCAAAAGTGGATTTTATTGAAGATGAAAGAGCAAGGCTACATCAACGAAGCTACTTATGAAAAATCACTTGATCAACACATTAAATTAAATGTTTCACAGCCTGTCGTTCCCTTCCCTGAAATTGTGGGTTATGTAAAAGAGGAACTTCTTAGTTTAATATCGGCCTCTCCTAGCCATAAGAATCAGACTGCAGAAGAATTAGTGATAGAGAGAGATTCACTGTTAAAAAGCGGTGTAGTCGTTGAAACTTCATTAGATCCTCTGCTACAAAAAGAAGCTGTACATGCTGTAAATGCCCGATTGCCCTATAACGGTGTAGAAGGTTCTGTCGTTATTGTCGATCATGTTTCAAAACAGATCGTCTCTATGGTTGGGGGAAAGAATGTTGGTTTAGAAGAGTTCAACCGTGCTTATCAAGCGAAAAGACAGCCTGGTTCTACAATAAAACCGCTTCTCGTCTACGCTCCTTATGTTGATGTGTATGGTGCAAATTCAAACTCGCTCATTTCTGCAGCACGTATCTGTGAAGGTAACTATTGCCCTAACAATTATGGTGGAGCTTCTTACGGTACAGTCTCCTTAAAGAAAGCGATGGCGAGTTCCATCAATACTGCAGCTGTTAGAGCACTAAGTAAAACAGGAGTGAACAAGGCGTTCTCTTATTTGCAGCCCTTCGGATTTTCATCTGTAACGCGAGAAGATTATCAGCTTGCAAGTGCACTCGGTGGATTCTCAAAAGGCTTCTCGCCTCTTGAGTTAACAAGTGCTTATACTACATTTAGTTCTGATGGGGTATTCGTAAAGCCAAGGTTGATCACTTCAGTAAAAGATAAGAATGGAAAGGTGTTATTTGCTTGGAAAGAGAAACCTGTTTCAGTATGGAGTGGGAAAACCAATAGCGTGATGCGTGAGATGCTAGAAGCCGTAACAATTTCAGGAACAGCAAGAGATGCTCGTTTTGCGGGGTCCTCTTATATTGGTGGAAAGACAGGAACAACAAACGAAGTGCGTGATCTTTGGTTTATCGGACTGACTGATCGTTATACAGCAGGCGTTTGGGTGGGGCGTGATACACCGAGCAGTCTACGTTCTATTGAGAGCGCGTCTCCCGAAGTGATGATCTGGCGAGATATTATGATAAAAGCACACCAAAAATGAGATAAAACCCTGTCACTACAATAAGTGGCAGGGTTTTTAGCTGGTACTTGAATATGAATATTTAGGATAATTCCGCGATATTTCATATTAATCCCGCGAGATTTTGAGACAATCCCGTAAATGATTGAAATATTCCTGCGAGTTTTTATGATATTCCCGCGAGTCTATAGATAAATCTCTACGTAATAGCTGCCACAAACGCATTGTACAAACGCATCACCGTATAGACCACAAGCAGCCCGAAACCTGTCCAAAAGAATAAGTTCAGAAATACCATTCCCATGATCCCTATGGTTGATAAACTGTAGCTGATACGCAATAAGAATTGAAAAAAGTACAAAAGAGATGCAACAATAAACACAATCCCTATCAGCAGCACGTAATGGTTCAGCGCGATCGCAAGCATACCGCCTACAAAAAAGTACCAGCTCCCGCCTTTTCCTTGCTGAAGCAGGTTTCCCTCTGTATCTTTTGAAAAAAAGAACAAGCTGAGGTGCGTCAGCGTATCAGACAGCAGCTTAAGAGCTGCAAACATCATAAAGAACAGCAGAAACAAACAAAAACCGATCGATAAGTGAATCACATGATCGTCAAATAATTCTTGCATCCCCTGATACACACCAAAGTATGTAAGCTTATCAATCAAGAGTCTTTCAAAATAAATGGCAAACCCTGAACTGAACAGAATAATAGAAAACAAGGGAAGATACCCTGTCATATATACGTTTTTCTTCATCGATGCTAGCACGAATCCCCTCAAATTGTTAAATTTCAGCAGAAATACATTCCCATGAAAACCGTTTTCATTTATAATGAGAAAAGATACTGGAAAGAATAATATTACTTTCAAAGGAGGAGTTCAAATGGATTTTATCCTCATCCTACTCGTGATGCTCGCCTTCCTGACTGCCATCTTTACAGCAGGCTATAACGATCGTCCTGGAAAAAACTAATCCATATACATATGGAAGTAAAAACGTCCCTTTAATCAGGACGTTTTTTTATTCTCTCAAAGATATTGTGTTTGTTCATCATTGACAAGTTGATTGGAGTGTAAGGTGGGAGACTCCTGTGGGACAGGCGGGCAGTTCGAAAAGTGGAAGTGGCTCGTTCAGCCCCGACAAGCAAAAGTTGAATGAGCAAGGAAGGCGCACTTTGCCTTCTGGATCATTTAGCTTTTGACCTCGAGGGGCTAGCCACTGCCACTAGACAGGTGAGACACTTATAAGTGAAACTTGCGAATGTGGCTCGCCGCCTGCCCCGCGGAAAGCGAGCACCTGTAACGGAAATCAACCACTTACAGTACGAAAACAGCTTATTTCAACTCTCCAAAACTTTGTTGACGCAATGCTTCATAGATTAAGATCGCAGCCGTATTCGATAGGTTCAATGAACGAATGTGTTCATTCATTGGAATACGCAAACATCTTTCCATGTTTGAATCGATCACTTCACGGGGAAGTCCCTTCGTTTCTTTTCCAAAAACAAAGAAAACATCCTTCTCTGAATCAGAGTAATCAAAATTGGAGTACGTCTGTTCACCAAATTTGGTGATGTAGTAAAACTCCCCGTCTGGGTATTCATTATAAAAAGCATCCAAGGAATCATGATGAGACAATTTTACATGCTCCCAATAATCAAGGCCAGCACGCTTTAAGTATTTGTCTTCTAAAGAAAATCCGAGTGGATGAATGAGATGCAGATGTGCACCTGTTCCGGCACAAGTACGTGCGATGTTTCCTGTGTTCGCAGGAATTAACGGTTCGAATAAAACAACATGTATAGCCAAAAAGCTCACCTCAAAAACAATATTCCAACAAGTACTTATTATAGCACTTTTTTTGGAATATCACTCTCTGAAGGCAAGCTTCTTCTTAAAGAATATGAAAAAATTTATATTGAATGCGCTTCGTGTACGCTGTTGAATCTTCATAGCCCCAGTACCTCATTCTACTGTTTGTTGTATGGGCATTTACGAGTGGTTCTCCCGAAGGATCCTTTGCGACCACAATCGTCGTATGTTGATAATGGCCATCTCCATCAAAGTCATAACAGATCACATCTCCCGGCAAAAGAAGATGCGCAGCTGATTTCTCTTGTGCTTGAAGAGTCGATTTAGAACCGCTCAAATACCATCTCATCGCATTGGCTACAGACCAACTATAGCTCCAAGAATTATTTCGCATCCACCACCCCTTCGACTTAATCGATTGAGAAGTCATCGGAATGCCACCTGCATGTAGACTTTGAGAAATATAATTCGTGCAATCATTCTCAAAAGATTTATAGGCAGGATTAAACGTATTCCACCATCTTTCTGCATAGCGTACGGCAGCAAGCCGATCATACCCACCCTTCGTCGGTGCGATCGATTCGTTCTCCCGCTCGATCTTCGGAAGTTCTCTATAGTTTCCTTCCACATTCACGGGCTCATCGCTCTTCATATCACCATCTTGAAACGTAGCACGTCGCTCTTGAGAGATTTCTTCCACATAGAAATCAAACCCCTGTTTGATCAAAAAGCTGTAATGGACTAGATAATCCACCTGAACCTTATCCTCAGATTCAGTCGTTCGTAAGACGCTTCCGTTCGTTTGATTGTTCACGATAAACGCATTTCTATCGGTATACATTTGTTTTTTTCGAATAAAACTCTCTTGTTCTTCTCGTAAAAAGAAACCTCTTCCATCTGCATCTGCATGAATCATCCATTGGGATTGGTTTTGAATATAAGCTTTAAGTGTTTCCATCCACATCAGACATCCCTCCTGCTTCTACTAACATATGAGTGGGATATCAAAAAAAAGAACCCTTTAAGGGCTCTCTAGGATGTCTTCTTGCAGCTATTCTGTTCAATCGACAACAATATTTCTTTTTTATCTAATCCCCCGCCATAGCCTACAAGTGCTCCATTACTTCCAATCACACGGTGACATGGAATAAAAACAGGTACTGGATTTTGGTTGTTCGCGCTGCCTACAGCTCGAACGGCCTTAGGGGCACCAATGCCTTGAGCCACTTCCTTATATGAACAAGTTACACCATAAGGAATACTCGTCAGCTGATTCCATACCTTTTTTTGAAAAGCGGTACCAAATAAATCATAGTTCACACTAAATGCATGCAGGTTGCCTGCAAAGTAAGCGTGTAGTTGTTGAACGGTATCATCCAATCGTTCAGGAGAGTGTATCAGTTCTCCCTTAATAAAATGTTTCGCCATCCATGAACGTAAAGTTGGAAGGTTATCCTCCATTGAACCAAAATCGAGACGGCAGATTCCGTTCTCCGTTGCAATGATTGTTAACGGTCCGATTACGCTTTCCATTTCTTCGTAATAGAGTAACGTTTTAATCTGACACATAATTATCCCTTCTTTTCATTACTTGACCTTACTATATCGGACACTCCAAACATATGCGATTACGAAATTTCTTGATTTCGAACCATTTTCAGTCCCTTTTCAATCTCTAGCGTGACCAAATCGTCTTTTTCACTCTCTTTTGCAGTTAATAGTTCTAATTCCGCATTTTCTCCGCCAATCTTACCAATTGCCCATGCCGCAGTACCTCGAATTACGGGACGTGGGTCATGATTGAGTAACATTAATAGATCCGGAATGGCTGTTTCATCTTTAAAATGAGCTAAAGCGATAATCGCATTTCGTTGAATAGGCTTCTTTCCCCTCCAACTGCCTGAAATGTAACCGAATTTTTCTTTGAACTCTCTATTGCTTATCGACAACAACGGCTTTAAAAGAGGCTTAACGATCTCTGGATCAGGCTCCATTTCCATATGATGATGAAAATCTTTCCCCTTATTTTCAGGGCATACGGTCTGACATGTATCACACCCATATAAACGGTTACCGAGCTTATCTCTATACTGATCAGGCAGAAATCCTTTCGTTTGCGTTAAAAAGGCGATACACTTTGACGAATCAAGCTGTCCTCCTTGTACAAGAGCATTAGTCGGACATGCATCGACACATTTATTGCACGAACCGCACTGATCCTCCATTGGTGTGTCTGCAGGAAACGCAATGTTAGTAATCATTTCACCGAGATACATATAAGAACCAAACTCAGGTGACATGATCGCACAGTTTTTGGCACTCCATCCGATCCCGGCTCTCTCAGCAACAGCCCGATCCGATAGTTCACCAGTGTCTACCATTGATTTCACAGCGGCACCTGGAACTTTTTCTATAATAAAAGCCTCCAGTAATGAGAGCTTTTCTCTTAATATATGGTGGTAGTCTTTACCCCATGATGCTCTGCAAAAAATTCCTCTGCGCTCTCCTCGAACACTTCTTGGAGCATCTTTCATCTTGGAGGGATATGCAAGAGCGATTGATATGATACTGGAAGCACCGGACAGAAGCCGATCAGGCTCTGTTCTCTTTTCTATATCACTTTCTTCGAATCCTGATTGATAATTAAGGTCTTGTTGTAATCGGAGACGTTCTTTGAGCTCGGCAAATACATCAGCATGTGCAAACCCAATTTTGTCGATTCCGATTTCTTTACTATATGCAACGATCTCTTCCTTCAACTGGGCACTTGTCACGCATATCCCTCCTTTACATTTATTTTCAACAATTATGATAAACTACAATTACTTAAATAAGAAACGGGGTTACATGATGATAACGATTCATCCTAAACTAAACGAACTTGTCCCTGACTTTAAAATAGGCACAATTACATACCATAATATCGCGATTAGCGAATCACCGCAAATGATTAAAGGCAGGTTCCAGCTATTTACAGAATCACTCCGACTTGAAGAAAAAAATCCTGCCGATTACCCTGGTGTCGCAGAATATCGTCAAGTGTTTAAAACATTAGGAATGGATCCTTCTAGGTATCGTCCCGCTTCAGAAGCATTGTTGCGACGGGTGTTAAGCGGGAAAGACCTACCTCCAATCAATTCTGGGGTCGATGTAAACAACTTCTTCTCTATTCGATTTGCAATTCCGATCGGTCTTTATAACTTAGATCGAATTCAAGGTGATGTGGAGATACGTATGGGTGGTGCTGAAGATTCGTATGAAGGGTTAAACGGACGTGAGATGAACATGGAAGGTAAGTTACTGTCTAGAGACGATGTTGGTGCGTTTGGCAGTCCCATCGTAGATTCAAAACGCACGATGGTAGATGAGAGTGTAAAAAACGCGCTGCATATCGTGTACCTGCAGCCATCTATGGATAAGAGTGAGGCTCATGAGCTGTTGGAATCTATGGCTAAGATGTTCACTCAAGTGAATGGTGGGAGTGCTGAGATTCAGGTGATTTAAACAGTTGTTTAAATTACGAAAAGCTCATTTGGCTACAAGTTATTATTAAATACAGCTGATGTCGAATGATGTAGACTCGTCGATATAACATACAAACTCGTCAATATAATGGGGGAATTGGTGAATATATCGTGTAAAAGTTTCAATAAAATAGGCAAACTCGTCATTATATATTAATTGCGCTTTATAAAACAAAAAAATGCAGGGCTTCATTGGATCAACGAAGCCCTGCATTAAAACCTACAACTAACTTGTTCTATATATAAGCAGCAAGTAGGACATTTATGACAAGTTCTTTTAAACTTCCTTTAAAAAATTCACCTGTCTAACTTTTTTATTACTCTACTAACGTATATTTCACAGACAATGTTGCTTCAATCTCGTCTCCTTCAACCAATTCAAACACGTATTCAGGTAGGAACAGGTCATTCCCTCTTCCTAAGATGATATTGACTTTACTGCCTCCATTCACAAAGTAATTTCCAAATCCGTTCACGGGCTCTACTTTATACCTCCCTGGCGCTATATCTTTACCTGCTATAAAAACGCCTGCCACTAATGTTCGTGGCTCTTTCTTTTTAACTAGAATGCCTTTATTTAAAGTATCAAGCTCACCTTGTTTATTTGCGATCTCTCCGCTGAGGTTTTTCAATTCATCTTTCTTTCCTTTTACTTGTACGCCTAATTCATCTAGCTCTTTTTGAATCGCATCTTTTTGGCTGATCAATTCTGAAGCTTCATCTACCTGTATCTGAAGACCATTCAATTCTGCTTGTTTGTTACTCTTTTCTTCCTCCATTGTCTCCACGTTTTCTTCTAAACTTTCTAACTCTTTTTGCCATTCTTTAATCTCACCATCAATTTCCCTTGCTACAACTTTTTTATCTTTGAGAAGAACAGAAGCTTTGTTGTAACCTATTGCATGTGCTGAAAAAGCGATAACCGCTGCTAAAAAAAGTCCTATTAAGCTTAAATAAACCCACTTCTTCTTAACAACGGATAATTCCCATTTCATTAAATCTCCTCCTCCTGATGAGATATGTATGGCTTTTGAACTATTTTATTTTATTGATAAAACATTATGCTTTTTTATCAAAATAAAAACCCCTTTAAAATAGGGGTATAGAACTCATCTATAAATATCGAAATAATACAAGGATAGAAAAGAGAAAAAGGATTACCATGACAAATAACAAGCGAACCGATTGGAAAAGCCGGATCAACAGACCATTAATCATATGCATATAGTGAAAAATATCAGCAGAAATGAAGAGGATCGAAACGAAGGAGACGGTCATTAAAATCAGACATACTGTAGCACGCCGGTCTCTATACATTAGAGAAATAACCTCCTTTACACCTACATATTCAGTGTACAAGAAGAAGATTCAAAAAAAGTTCCCAGCTTAAGTTGCCAGGAACTTTTTATTTTAATCCATTGATGTTGATCAGCTCGCTAAATCTAGATTTTTAGGTTCGCTTTTTGGCTTTGCAAACAAATAGACTGCGATCGACAATAAACTAAAACTTAATAGATAGATGAACAATATCCCCATATTAGAGAATGCAGAGCTCGTACTGCCCAATGAGATCAATGCCTTAAACCCAGCGATGGAATATGTGAACGGCAAGAACTCACTTAGCGCACGCAAATTCTCTGGCAGCATATCGATCGGCAAGTTGGCACCTGTCGTTGAAAGCTGTAAGATTACTAAAGCAAAAGCAATGAATCGTCCAATGTTCCCTAACGAAGCAAAAAATAAAACTATTCCTGTGAATACTAAACTTACAAATACCGCAAAAGCTATGAAACCAAGTGGATTTCCAGTTTTCACATTTAAAAGTAGTAAAACGACCGTCGAAAGAAGTAATGCTTGTACAACCGCCAGCGCACCTAGATTCATGAATTTAGCACCAAACCAAGAGAACGCTGAAACTCCTTCTGGCTTCTTAAAGTTGATGAACATCGACATGATTAAGATTCCAACGAATAGCGCTAGTGAAAGAACATAAGGAGCTGTTGAGTCACGATAGAGTGGGTACTTATTTACCGTTTCACTCTTCAACTCAACAGGTGAAGAAAACATGCTCAAATTCTTATCATTGGCTGCTTTAATGGAACCTGTTTTATCTGCTCCGTCTTTAAGACCTGATGATAACTCGTTACTTCCATCATTTAATTTCCCTGCACCGTCATTTAATTTGGTTACACCTTCCGTTAAGTCACCCCAGCCTTTTTCAACTGTTGCGTTTCCATCACTCACCTGTGACATACCATCGTTAATCTTTGTTGCGCCTGAAGTTAGGTCACGCCAGCCTTTTTCAACAGAAGAGTTACCTGCTGATACTTGGGTTGCACCGTCATTAAGTTGGGATGCGCCTTTTGTCAAAGATGTCCAGCCCGTATTGACCGATTGGTTTCCTGCTGCAATCTGAGATGTACCTGCGTGCAGCTCTCCTACCTTACCTACCATCGTGTTCCAGCCACTCTCAATCGACGCAGTCCCTTGTTGAAGCAGAGGTACCTTTTGGCTTAATGTCGCAACACCGTTATCCACTAACGTTTGGCCAGCTACAAGCTGATTTACCCCATCAGCGACAGACTTTGGATTAGGTTCAGCATTTGCAGTAAAAGCTCCTGCGATTTTTGCAGCTCCTTGTTGTAGTGCCTGGAGCTTTTGTGCTTTTGCTGGATCAGTAGCAGCTGTTGTGATAGCTTGGCTCGTACCATAAATCTTCATAAAAGCAGGATCCTTGGATAGTTCAGGGTGTTGCTCTAAATATGCCTTTAAATCACTTGATAACACTTGCAGCCCCTTACCTAGGTTTGCAGATTCATCTGCCACTTGAGCAACGCCTTGCGAGATCTGCTGTGTTCCAGGAGCGATTTCATTCTTGATCGCACTTTGAACACCTTTTAGTCCTGTTAAGATTCCCGTTGTTCCTGCTTTGAGTTGCGGTATGCTGTCTCCAAGTTGTTTCGCACCCGCTGCAAGGTCTTTTACTCCAGATTGTTTATCTTTTAAATTTTGTAATAAAAGTCCTGTTCCTTCATTAGCTGCAGCTGAACCTGCTGCAAGCTTTGAAATATCACCTGATTTAGATTGAAGGGAAGAAAGCATTTCCTTCATACCAGCACTTAGTTGCGATGAACCGTTGGCCAGTTTGCTTATATCCGGCTGTTTGGCTGACAAAGAACTAGCCATTTGTCCTACACCATTTTTAAGTTCTTTTGCACCACTTGCAAGCTTTGAAATATCAGCCGCTTTATTTGTAAGCGATTCCAAAAGTGTGTTTGTTCCATCTCGTAGATCAGTCATTCCCGTATTTAATTTCGCAGATCCATCTGCAGCTGATTGAAAACCTTCTGATACATCACCGAGACTAGCGAACATATTGTTTGCATACTTCTCCGTAATTTTATCTCCCAGTTTTTCTCTGAGCTTTTCAGTCGCACTTCTTGTGACTTGTGCTGCCATGAAATTTAATCCTTCGTTTTGAATATACGTAAGCTGAAGCTTCTCGGGATTATCACTTAAAACAGTTGTTACCCTTTGTGAAAAATCTTCTGGAATCTCAATAACCATGTAATATTTCAGACTATCGAGGCCTTCTTTTGCTTCCTCAGCACTTACAAATTCCCAACCGAGATCTTTTCCTTTCTTTAAATCTGCGACTAGATCTTTTCCTACATTGATCGGCTCATCGTCCGATAAAGCCCCCTTGTCCTTGTTGACTACCGCAACAGGCAAGTTTGACAAGTTGTCGTAAGGCCCCCATTTTGGTGATAGAAGTATACCACCATAGACGACAGGTACGAGCAACGCAGCAATGACTGAGATCAGCAGACCCTTTTTTCCTACTAACTTCGCCATTTCTGCCACAAACAAACGAAAAGCGTTCATCCCTTTACCCCCGTTCTCCCCTAATATAAAATACATTCTGTAAAAATGAACAGGTATTCACTTCTACTAGAATGTATTATTCGGAAGAGATAGGAATAAATCCTTCTTATTTATCAGAAAATTGTAAAATATTAAATAATAATGAGGTATTAAGTCCTGTTATAATATAAGATTAGATAAAAAACTGTTTATCACGTGTGAACTAAAGGCTCTAAAAGTCCCATTTCCAAACACGCACTGATTGATAATTTCTTTTCCTTAGACTGAAATTTTAGAGTGATAAATTCTTCACTGACCTCTGTTATCTCTCCAGTCCCAAATACACGGTGAGTAACACTTAGACCAACTTGTAATTCTTCCTTCTTTTTGATGCTATTCGGATTAAAAGGTACTCCATTAATCTTCTTTACATTCTTTTTTATAGGTTCAGATTTCGTCATTCTTGTCGGATCTAATATATTTTTAACATCAGTTACAAACACAGATTCTTCAACTTTTTTCCCATCTCGATAAGGATACGTCACTACGGTTAATTGTTTCTTGGCACGCGTCATCCCTACGTAAAATAAACGAGCTGCTTCTTCTAACATTTGATGATCAGTACGATCTTCTTTAGATGGGATGATTCCGTCCACTACATCAATCATATATACCCTCTCAAATTCGAGCCCTTTCGCACTATGAAAGGTAGAAAGTGTTATCGCGTCATGCCCCTTCTTCTTTTTTGCTGTCTTCAGAACGAATTCAAGATGCTTTAATCGTTTAGCAAAATCCTCAAGGCTCTCAAGATCTGTTGCAATTTCTTCGAGTGTGTTTAAGATCCCCACTAAATAATCCATTCGAAAACCTAGGCTCTTACTAATCTTTTCTATGGCTTTGTCATATCCTAATCGATCTCTGATCACACGAATAGCTTGAAGAGGCTTCATCTCTTTCATTTCTTTAAAGGTCTCTTTACTAGCCTTTAGAAGTTTTACTTGATACTCCTGTAGTTTCACATGTTTTAGCAGGTTATCAAATACAGAATCGTTATTGTTCAGTTGTTTGAGTCCTTGCATCTGCTGCTTCGAAATATAGCCGTTAAACTTTAAATGAATTTTTTCTAAAATGTCTGGTCTCTTGTCTGTAAAGGCCATTCGCATAAAATTCAATATATCTTGAACTACCCAATGTGAAAAGAAACGATTATCAGCATCCTTCATATAAAACGGAATTCCTGCTCGTTCTAAATCATTCATCAATCCAATGGATGACGAATTGTTACGATATAAAATAACGATTTCCTTTAGATCAACGACTTCATTCAGTTCACGTACCAAGTATTTGGATTGCTCCTTAAAATTATGAAGTTGCTTCACTTCTATTGGTTGCTGCGAAGAATTTTGAGTAAACATATTTTTTTCATATCTATTCTTGTTTCTTTTAATAAACGAGTTAGCCACCTGAACGATATCGTTAGAGGAGCGATAGTTCTGCTCCATAAACAAGATAGAAGCATCGCTATACTTTTCCTTAAAGTTCAGTAAATAAGACGGCTCAGCGCCTCTCCAGCTATAGATCGATTGATCGTCATCGGCAACCACACACAAATTCCGATGAGTAGAAACCATCTTTTCTATAATAGAGTGCTGAACAAGGGATGTATCCTGGCTTTCGTCTGTTAAGAAATAATCGTATCTGTTTTGATAATGACGTAAAACGTGGACATTATTTTCTAATACATCATTTCCGATCGTGAGCATGTCATCAAAGTCTAACAATACATGATGCCGATCTGAACGTTTAAGTTCCTCATATTGCTTAAAGATCGCCTCAGCTTGTGGAACCTCACAGGAAACTTCTGACCACCGTTCGATCGGTATCATCTTGTTTTTTATGTAACTGATATAGGTCGTAAGCTCATCCATTTGATCTTCAGTTATGTTCTCTCCTACAAGGGACTTAAATAAATGCCTAAGCATAAGTTTTTTGTTGTACTGAAAGTTTCCTGCCGTTCCTGCTCTTTCATCTGAATCGTGATCACCCTCTATAATTGTAAAAGGGATTCCCAACTTTCTATAATGATTCCTGACTACTTCAAAAGCAAAGCTATGAATGGTGGAAAAGTCCACAGAAGGAAGTTCAGGATAAAATCTCGTAAAACGCTCTTTCATATCATTAGCTGACGCCTTACTGAATGTAACAGCTTTTATACGAGACGGATGAATTCCTTTTTCCATTACCAAATAACCGATTCTCATAATAATGGTGGTCGTTTTCCCAGAACCGGGGGAAGCCAGTAAAAGAAGTGGCCCTTCTGTCTTCATAACAGCTTTCTTTTGCACATCATTTAAAGTGATGCCAAGATCATTTTTCATTTTAGTGAAGAAATCTCCCATGAGTCAGTACCCTTTCGTATTATGAATATGATAAATGAAGTTTAAGCTCTTTAAGCAAATAAAAAAACTCCCCACAAAGGTGAGAAGTCTTAAGTTTAAATGTTAAGTTAAGTAAAATGGTACCGGTGGTCGGGGTCGAACCGACACTCCAGAAGGAACACGATTTTGAGTCCCAATTGAAAACCAAATCTTAACTAACGGTGTCATAACAAGCCTTCAAGCAGTTATAGAAATAATCGATGCACACGATTACTGTTAATTATACATTTGACCTCTTGAAATTTAAAGTGTCTTCTTATTAAACCTGCATAAACCAGCCTTCTTATATTGCTGAATTAGTTTGCTCTCTAATTGTCTTGCTTCATATAAGTTATCAAATTCTCCAATGAACTTGTAGGTAAGTTTTCCTTCCTTCATTAGCTGTTTATGTTCCGAGTTTCTTCTATTAGAATAACGCCTACATCTGTACCAAATTCCAGACCCTGCATAAACAACTTTTTCATTCAAACAATGCTCATAAACAATAAATTTTTTAACTCTTCTAAGATTATCAGGATTGAGTTTGTATCTTTTTATCAGTTGTATTATTCTTTGAAAAGTGGTTCCATACATTTTTGCTATATCCTGATTTGTCATTTTTTCTTTTAAGTGTTCTTCTAATTCACTTTTTGTTGGTAACACATCTATCACCTCAAAAGTCTTATATCTTTGAATAGTAACTTGTAAAGTTTTGCTTGCATTTTAGAAAATAAAAAAACCAAGTTGATTTTTTTCAACTTAGTTTTTTATAAATATCTCTATTTCTCTTTCTTCATCAGCGAGACTAATTAAATCCAAATGTCCATATTTCTTCTGGGTTCTTATTGGATAAGTGCTATAAACATAATCTATAAACTCGGACCAATGTAAATTTTTAGTCTTTTCTATTACTTGGTCTAGAATCTCTTTTTCTGAGTCACTAATAGTATTTAGGTGTAGTTGTTCCGCATTATACTCTTTCTTCAATCCAATTATGCCTTTAGGTGTTCCGTACACAGAATAAGTATGATTAATTACAATTTTACGGTCACTTTCTGCTTCATCGTAAACATCACTTACGTATGGACCATAATGATCAAAATACCATTTAATATTAGTTAACTGCTTTTTATGCTCTTTTGCTGAAAACCAATCAGCTAGATAAACCATTTTTGTTATTCTTGTTTTTGATAATTCGTTTTTATGCGGGTAGTATAAGGTAAAATAACGTAATAATCCACGTATCTTATTCATACACTTCACTCCCTTGCTAAAGGTAAATTTGTTTTGATGACATTTACTAGTAGTTGACCAAAAGAACCTTCTATTAGTTTGTCTATGTCACTAACTAAGGCTGGTAATTGTTCTGAAAGAGATTCAAAGACAATGACAGCAATGGGTTCTCCATTTTCTAGCAAATTCCTACAATAATAAGCTCTGCTTTTCATAGAAATATTTTCGATAATATCCTGATCAATATTACATTCGGACGTTACTTGAGTAAAATACCCTTTTTTTGCCCTTAACGGGTCGGGTAATCCTTCAATATGAACATACCCGAAGTTCCAAGTTTTACCTATAAAACCTTGATTATTTGGATAACTATTTCTCCCAGACTTCTTAATGGTATTGTTAAGTGAATATCTTCCAACTGAAACAAAAGATTCATTTTCAAATCGATAGATTGTAATTCATTCATTATATGTGAAGTCTAATTTGTTATAAAAGGCCTTAACAACTTTTTCAGGTACACTTTCTAATGTACTAATAAGATGTTCAACATCCCTATCTAACTTTTCGGCATCATTTTTATATTCTTCACAGTTCATTATGTTATTGAGATTATGTGACCATCCCATAATAAACAAAACTACTACTCCCACGATTCCAAAAACACTATCTGATATAGTGGCCAACAGTGGTGGTATTGTCAGAATTATAGGTATTAATAAAAGTAATAATTGACCCCAATTTGATCTTAGGTTTTTAATATTAAATAAGTATACAATAATTTTAGTAAGGTTTTCATAAACTCTTTTTATCTTAAGCAATCCTACTCTCCCCCTAGAATTACCAATTCGACAAATAAACAGAAAACCCTTCCTTAAATGTAATAATTACCCTAAATGATTGTTTTTTAAATCAATATTTTAGATTTTCAAAACATTTATTCATGATTAAATTCTTTATTTGTTATTTATTCAATATATATTGAATTTGCTTCTCTTTTGTTGGCAATATTTAAGTCTTTATATTTGATAAACCAATTGTTTAAATTAAAAAGGGAACATAATTTTAGGAGGAACTTAATTTGAAAACAGCAGAAGAAATCAAAGCAGAAATTAGAGAAATGGAAAGTACTGAACGTTGGAAGCTCGTAACGGAAATAAAAAATTTTCCTAATTATGAGGATCAATGTAATTTGTTAATTCAACTTAGAGAAGAAGTTACAAGATTGAATAAAGATATAGAATTCCTATCGAAAAAAACCGGATTACATGATATGTACTTAGAACGTATTAAATAGAAAAAAATCACCTTGATAAAAGAATCAAGGTGATTTTCTTATGAAATAAAATTGATATTTCATATTAATTTATTTAACTTATTCCTCTATTACTAATGCTGGTAAATTATTGACCAAATCAACTGTTTGAACAGAAACATTAATAATAGAGAGTAGCAAATTGAATATATACTTCTCATCATCAGAATAGTTATTTGGATCATCTGTAATGCCTGATTTTTTATCGGTTTTTACTTGATACTGTTCAATAATCCATTCAATTGCAGAACGACCATTTAAATTGTATTCAAATGCTTTTTCAGGAATGTTCTTTATTTTTATATCATTGTTAAAAACGATAATAGACTTATTTTTTTTATCTTGTTTGATTTTATTCACTCTATATGATGGATGATTCACTAAAAATTCTATCTTAGTCTCGCTACAAGGAGGACAATTTTCATAATTCAAATGAATTTCCGCTAATTTATATCCAATTTCAACATATTTTTCTGCATGCTTAACTTTAGGAATACGAGGAAATTCTTTTCTTAAATTATTTTCAAACATTGTCCGATAATCTTTTGAATGCATTACAGCGTAGGTGTAGTAAAACATTTCTTCTGTAGATAAATCAAACTTTTTTGCTATATCCTCTGAAATATTACTTTCATTGTCTTTAAATAACTCAACAACATTCTTCTTATTGAAAAGTACATATCCTTGAGCTCCACCATGGAAAAAGTTTAAATCTGGGACTGTATCAACCATTAAACAAGCGAAACTTCGTTTAGAACCATTATTTGGAACAAGAATAGCTCTATTACTATCTCCAAATATTTCCTTCCATTTACGAGGGCGTTCAATAACTTTTTTATCGTAGTACAACCATTTTTTAGTAAAAGGACGATAAATATGAGTTTGAATTTCAGCAGGATTTAATAAGAGCTTCTCACCTTTAGCAAAAACATTTTTTAGACCACTACTCCAACTAACAAAATTAGGGGCTATATTTAAAAGAGATATCCTTTTTTCTTTATTTGAAATTTCTTTTAATCTGTCAATTTCAGTATTAAAATTATTCAACATTATTTGAGTGTTGAGTTCTACTTGTGTTTTAGAAAAACCATAGACCCAAATATCCCTATTTGTACTAATACCAAGGGATTTTTCTAAAAAGACTCCTGATTCTTCAGGATCTATTGAAACAAAGTTGGAATACTCGCCGCCCCTTTGATTTACCCAATCGTTATTCTTGTCGGGAAAAATTTGTGTCCATTCAGTTGAATTAAGTAGAGAAGATTCTTTTAAAAGCTGAAGCTTTTGCTCCTTGTTTAGATAATCTCCTATGTCACGATAATATATTTCATGATTATCGGAACCATCCTTTATTAAAAGGGTTATAGCAATAAGCGTTCTACTACCTTCACCAAAAATGTTGCCCCCTTCCTTACGTCTATCCTCTCCTTGTAAATACGCATTTCCACGAAGGTTGTAAACATATATATAGTTAAATTCCTCATGAAAGCATTTTCTAATCCCTTCTGCAGTTGATGTATCAATATAAGATCCATTTGTAATAAAACCTATTACACCTTGCTGACCAAGCCTATCTGAAGACCACCTAAATGCTCTAATCAAAGGATCGTAAAGTGTATTTTTATTAACAGCATTTGAATTCTTTACATACGTATCTCTAATTCTATTATCAAGTCCCTGATATTTCTTATTCTGTTGTCCATCATTTTCATTAGTTTGCCGAGCGCTATATGGCGGATTTCCCATTATTACGAATATTGGTTCTTCTTGCTGCTTCTTTAATCTGGCATTATTTTCATCAAATAATTCATCCATAAATGAATCTTTGTTTTCGGTAGTTTCAAAAGTATCTGTTAAAACAATACCTTCGAAGGGCTTATACTCCCCTTCCATTATTGCATGATACGTTTCTTCAATGTTAATAGCAGCTATATAATAGCTCAATAGAACAATTTCATTAGCATGAAGTTCTTGAGTATACTTTCGAACTAAATCCTCTTTAGGTACCAACCCACTTTGTAAAACACTTGTAATGAATGTTCCTGTTCCAGTAAATGGATCAAGTATATGTACCCCTTCGCTCGCTAATGATTTTCCAAAGTGTTTTTTCAGTACTTCATCCATAGAGCGAACAATAAAGTCTACAGCTTCTATAGGTGTAAAGACTATTCCCAAACGTTCAGTTGTGTCCTTAAATCCTACTTTAAAGAACCGATTATAAAGTTGAATTATGATTTCCTGCTTAGCTTTTAGATTATCAATTCCCTTAGCACGGACACTAACACTTTCATAAAATTCCTGTAGCCTTCTTTGTTCTTTAACTAATCCTTGTTCATCTAGAATTGTTAGCATAGAATCCATTGCTTTTGAAACTGGATTATTATTAACAAAGCTATAAGAATCAAATAATGCTTCGAATACTGGTTTTGTTATTAAATGTTGGGCAAGCATTTCAATAGCTTGGTTCACAGTTATGGAATCATTGATATTGTATCGTAAACTCGCTAAGAACTTTTGGAACTCTTTATATGCCTCAGTGTTTTCGTCCTCTAGCATGACGTGTATACGCATAATATGTTTTCGGGCAATGTCAGCAACATCTTCCGACCATTGTTCCCAATAGCGTACATTTCCTACTTTCCTTACAATCTTTCCATATATCGCTCGTTCGAGTTCAGACCAATCTTCATCTGTAAGAGAAAATGATAGCTGTTCATCCTCAGGCTCTGGACTAATTAACCCATCTTCAGGCGGATCGCCTACTCCAATGACTTGAATCTGACCTGGTTTTTTCTTGTTCAACTCAAGTTTGTTGATTGTTGCATCAAAACGCTCATCTAATGAACGTAATGCGTTTAAAACTTCCCACACTACTCGATACTTATCGTTATTGTCTAGAACTGAATTAGGATCCACACCAGCTGGAATACCGATAGGTAAGATTACATAACCATAATCTTTTCCCTCTACTTTTCTCATTACTCTTCCTACAGCTTGTGCAATATCAATTTTCGATTTTCGAGGTTTTAAGAACATAACCGCATCTAAGTCGGGAACGTCAACACCCTCCGTTAGGAACCTCGCATTAGATAATATTCTACACGTATGATCAGGAACATCAGCCTTCAACCATGAAATCTTTTCATTCTTCTTAAGTGCATTCATCGAACCATCTGCGTGTTCAATTTCTATTGAGAAACTGTCTTCATTAACTTCACTAATGTATTCATCAACTACTTGAGAAAACATATTAGTTATTAATTTTGAATCTTTAATAGTACCTGTAAATGCAATTGCTCTTTTCATCGGTTGACCTAGGGTTTCATCAGAATGACTTTTTCTTTTTACCAACCCATTCCAACAGCCGATAATCTTTGTTACATCATCAAACTCCAGTTCTGATTCTCGAGCAAGCATTTGTTGAAATCTACGAGCGATGACTTCTTCATCAACAGCCAAAACCATCACTTTATAATCAGTTAGAATATCTTTACGAATAGCATCACCAAATCCAATTCGATAGAATTCTTCACCATATATTTCGGAGTCGCCCATATCTGCAATTAATACTGACATTTCATCAGCTTTCTTTTTTGCATCTTCTCCATAGACCCTAGGTGTTGCAGTTTGGTACAATCGTTTAACAGTTTTAATATTGTCATCACTATGTACCTTGGTAAAAGCACTTCCTTCTCTCCCATTTTCAGTTGCGCCTGTAGTTCGATGTGCTTCATCACATATAACTAAATCAAATTGGTAAAAACCCTTTTTTTGAGCTTCAATAATTACATCAATAGACTGGTAGGTCGAGTAGACAACTAAAAAGTCTCCTGGATTCTCATTGCTTTCAATTTTGTTCTGATATTCCAACAATTTTTGAGTGTTTGTAGTAGCTGGATATCCAATATCAGCAGCAGCAATGTCTTCTAGTTCATTTTCACCTTTTTCTTTTGTAACTTTTCTATCTGAACACACAGCAATGGAATCCATCTTGTAGTTGGTATCAGCATTCCAACTTCGCAATGTTTGAGATAATAACTGTATACTCGGAACTAAATATAAAACTCTATATGTATCCTTTTTTTCAGCTGCGAGTTTTTCTGCAATTGCCATTGATGTATAAGTTTTCCCTGTTCCTGGAGCCATAATTAGCTTTCCACGATCAGCGTTTTTGAACCCATTCACCACATCCTCAATAGCTGGAATTTGATGAGGACGTGGAGTTTTTTTCTTTTGTAATTTAACTTTCTTTGGATTATTAAAAGAATAAGCCGACCAATCAATTTGACTTTGTTGCAAATCTGATAAGGAAATCCTTGAAATGATTTTATTTCTGAATTTTAAAGCGTCGTCTGCATTATCACTCCACTTATCAGTTGTTGTGACAATGATTCCTTCCGAATAATAACTCTTTCCTACTTCATTTAAAAAAGAATCGATATGTGCTTTCCTTATGACCATACCTTCTGAGTAATACTTACACTGAATAGCTACCAATTCGCCTGTTTCTCGTTTTCTTGCTACTAAGTCTACACCGGTATCCTTTTTAGGAATATTATATTCAGCTGGAACATCACTTAATTTCCATACTTTTTCAAATAAACGATTATACATTGGCTCATTTTCTAAATATGCAACAAATAATAATTCAAATAATGTTCCTCTATCACGTTGTGTATGTTGTTTCGTGTCTATTTCATTTATTAATGTCACGAAACTTTTATGATTTTTTTGATCCAAACTCTTCACCTAACTTTCATTGAATAACATATACTATTCTATCAAACATGATTACTATTTTATCATGAAAATAGTTCTTTTTAGTAAAAGGTTTGAAGATAATGGGAATTAAGATCAAGTGTTTGTCTCAGAGCAATAATATCTTTTGCAATTTGCTATAAGTTTAACGTGTTTGGGCGTTTTGGTACCTTGTGTGCAAGTGACACCTCCCTGTTATATCAGTTCATTCACCTTTTTTTCTTACAAAGATAGGCCATACCTTCTACTTGTCACAGAACTTCCTTACAAAGCCGTAGCTGACAGGTTCGATTTTCAATGCTCTTAAGCTTAAGTTGACCTTATCGACAACCTTCTGTTTGCTCAGCTCTTCATTCCTTACTTGAATTTGCTTAACAATATGTTTAACAATAGCTTCAGCTACAACAAATCTATATGTCTCCCTATCAACACATGATTCTATACACTTTAATTGTTTCATCAATTCATTCATTTCCTTACTCCTTTCAGACAAATAAAAAAAGAAAGGTCCGAAGACCTTCTCTATTAAGCAATAATCTCTAACTTTGTTAATGCATCTGGATTGTATACTGCTCCATCCACGTAAATGTCAAATAAGAATCCTACTGAACCTTGCAGAGCATGCTGAGAATCTTGAACCTTTGTCATCTTACCACCTTGTTTAATCATTACCGCATAAGCATCTTCAATACTACCCACTATACAAGGTACATGGCTGACATCACCAGCATCTAGAGAACTAGTAATAATTACTTCTAATCCGAATAATGTATAAGTTGGTTTACCATTAACAAACCCATTTTGAACGTAAAAATGTCCTGCTGCATCTTTCAATTTTGCAATACGGTTATAGAATGGTCTCGACATAATGAATTGTGAACGTTGGAGATATTCAGGATGAATCGATAGTGACATATCCATAAGAGTATCAAGAGCTTCTTGGTCTGATGCACCTACTTTTAATGTTTGTTTACCAATCTCAGAGTTAGGAACAATGCCTGCAAATTCATCTACTTGAGCTCCTTGAAGAATAGAACGTTCAATAGCTTTAAATGTACGCTTTACTAATAAATTTGAAGTATACTCTGCCATATTCATAGCAGCATCATTTATTAGTTGATTAGTTAAAGCAATATAAGCTCCAGCACGTTTTTGAGTTAATGTAACTTCTCCTAAAGAAAAAGCTTCTTCAATTAATTCTTTCCCTTCACCAACAAAGGACCCAATACCCACTGCTGTTTCTCGAGGAATTTTTATTGATCCAGCAACAGAACGTATCTTTCTTGCTTTTGCGAATATAGGTGAAGATTCATCTAATTTTTCAACAATCATCTCTGCTACTGCTGTTGGAAGAACAGATTCATTTCCAGAAGTTAAATTTAAATCACGTAACCCTTCGTTAAATTCTCGTACTTCTTCCTGTCGTACTTCAACTTCATTCTTTGGAACTTCTACATAACGATGTTCAATTTTCATATTTGTTTTCTCCTTTGTTTTTTCTCTGCTTACATCTTCAGGAATTTCAACTTCTTCAACTAAGTCAATACCACGTGCAGCAATAGTTGATTGTGAATAAGCCGGACTTTTCACCACAGAAACTTCGAACAGTTCTAGTTCTTCGATTGTTCTTTCAAATAAGCCTGAACCAATATTCTTCCATGAATCTTTAATTGTCCTAAATCCGAATGACATATTTCTGTGTATCCCAGATTTAATTAATTCGTAATAATCTCTCCCGTAAGAAGTTGGGGTAATTACTGCAGACATAAAAAGTCCCTGCTCATCTTCAGTAAGGTTCAATGAACCGTTACGAGTTGAAGCAAGGATTTTTTTACTATCATGTTCTGCTAAAAAATCAATGTCGTTTTTAGCTTTTCTTATTGCAGAACTGAAAGCTCCTTTTGCAATTTTTTCTTTAAATTTCTTTGTAACTCCAAGGATTTCACTCCACTGACCAGTTTTGTTTACATAGCCAGAAACGGTTAATGAATCATCTTTATTTGCACGTAATTCGACATTTTTGACTCTGAGCTCAATTTTCATATTTTCTATACGCCTCCAGATAGTATTATATTTGCTTAGTTAAGCAAATCATGAACAAAAATAAAAAGATGCACCCATTTGGATGCACCTTCGACTAGCAATTTATCATTTTATAAGTAAGTTATAGTATAAAAAACTATCCGAGATAAAAAACCAAACTTGGAGGAATGGAAAAACAAAGACTCGGATAGTTTTGTTTAAGTTTGGAGGTGAGATCAGTCATGGAAAAAACTGATCTCGTTTAGATATAGGTTTAGCTACATCCTTTGAATCTTAAGCAATACAAGAAACAGTTAATATCAAATTGAAGATATCAATTAATGAAAGGTGCTCGAGTAAACAACTCTTATATAAATATTTATACACAAGTAGGGTTTGATAGACACTTCTCGAGACACTATTTTGCATAGGCAAGCAATTTAGTAGCCTCTATATAATAATATACATAAGCACAACTTACTGTACGAATTAATGATTTTGTTCAATAATATCAAATTTTATTTGTTTTCCATTAACTCTGCTTTTACCTGATGTTATTTTAAAACCATTTTCAGAAAGCATTTTTTTAACGCTCGTCCATTTCAATTGGCGACCATGACCATTGATTAAATTAAGCTCTTGAATAAATTTGTCCTTTATCTCTTTAGTCAATGGAATACCAATGTACTTTTCAAGCTTGGTTGGACAGAGCTCAACAACAGTACCATCTCTTTTAATTGTTTCAATTGAACCACTCTGATTTAAAGTAACTAAACTTTCAATGTCATGTCGAATTCTTCCACGTACCTGAGTTATCACTTCTGAATTTCTACTATGGACAATAACTGTTTGAGCCATATTCTCTGTATCAAAGATATTGTAACCAGTTTCATAAGCAGCATTAATAATAACTATATCTACATACTCTGGAATTTCTTCATTTTCGATAATATGCTCTCGAACTTTTCTAGACAGATTATCCATTTTTCTTTCGTTATTAATACTCCAAAGACAAGCAACATTAAATCCATTCATTTCTAGTTTAGATCGAACCTCCTCTGCTTTCTTAATAGTTTCAACATACATGAGAATTTTATTATCTTCGGGTAAGTCACTTTTCCTAAGTTCCTTCAAGATGTTATTGATATTTGTATAAACTTTTTGACTGTTAAATAAATATCCTCGTAATTCATTTTCAGATACGATTTTGTTACATGTATAATTTAAGCTCATTTTTAAAATCTTTGTAATTCTATAGGGAGTCGCCGTCATAAACAAAGTTTTAAAAACTCCTTTTTCAGTAGAGCTAACAATTTTTTCAAGAGCTTTATATAATTTTGTTTCTTCTTTTTTAGCACCAAGTTGAACTTCATAACCAATATACTTCGCCAAGTTATGAACTTCATCACAACACATAAATTTAATGTTATTTAAAAAATTATTGTCTTTACTGACACTCAAAACATGTGCAAATTTTGCATATGTCATACAGATCGCACGATTATCCTTTCTTATTTCTTTATTCATCTGAATACCAAATCCATGACTAGGAAGTTGATCGATACTATACTCCATTGTTCCTTTAACAGTAGGATTGTAAGGCTTCAAGTATTCTTCATACTTAGTTAATAAAGATTCCTCTAAAACAGATGTATCAACCAAGTAAAGGATTCGTTCTTTATTCTTTGCTTTTTTAATAACTTCATCAATAAAGAAAGTTGTTTTACCAGTACCGCATGGAGATTCAATTAAGTTAATTATTCCTTTTACTATTTTTGAATAAGTAACTAATTCAGATACATACTTCGCTTTATACCCATTTGATAATTTTATTGACTGTAAGTACATTTCATTTCCTGATTTCATTATTGCATTTCTCCTTATGTTAGTTTTTATAGAAGAATTTTATCTTCTAGAATAAAAACGTAAATCAATTAGAAGAAAGATTTTTATCTTCTTGGTACCAAACTGTACTTGAGAGTATATACTCGTGTACAATTTAGTACCACTTTGCGATCAAGCTTCGCTTGTCGCATGGCAAAGGCTTCGCCTTTGACCATCATATAAAAAGAACAGCATTACTGCTGCTCTAATTCTGACCATTTTATTAATCGATATTCATTTATTTCTTTGTCTAAATTATGAATTTCAGGAGAATTATTTTTTTTCCAATGATATTCTTCATCGTCTGTTAACCGATATATTAAAGAAGATACATAGTCAGCAATTGCTCTTTGCACTTCATATCGTACGGGATATTCAAAATCACTACAAATTATTCTGTCGTTTCTAATATCGCCAAGTTTATTACTTAATTCTTTTTTTAATGCCACTACAATTTCATCTTTAGTATTAAGATTTGTGTTATTGCATGAATATTCCTCATGTGTATAGTAATCAAATTCAGAGCATAAGTTGTCATGTTCGAACATTTCTGCCATTGCTTTATCTGTTATACCTTGTCTTTCTTCTCGGCGTAAATCAGCTTGTTCTCTTTTGAGGTTAGCTTCCTCACGTTTCTTTTCCCAGCAATTCACCTCAGCAATTTTTATTAACGGTATGTTTTCTATTTCATTTTTAAACAATCGTTTTATCATTGTTCTAGGAGTATACCAATTTTTGTCGGTTGGCTTCTTATATTTAACAAATTTATTGAATTGATAAGTTAAAACAATAAATTCAGCAACACAAGTAACTTTTGCTTCATACACAAATTCATATTCTGTTTTCTCTGAGAAAGAGTTATTAAAAGAATTGTAAATCGAAATTTGGATTGTCTGCGTATTTTTCATAATTGTATTACCTCCGCAAGTTGTATTTTATTTATCTTACAGAGTTGTTATATCGGAACATATGTTCTTGTAAAGCAATTTTGAAAAAAAATTTTAAAAAAATTGGCTTTTTAACTAGATTATGAGAGATAATATGAATTATTTGTATCCTATTATAAAATGTCATGTCGCCAATCCTAGGACCTCAGGAAGCTATTCTAGAGAAGTTTAATAAGGTATTCCTTCGTTGTCATAATTAAGCCAATCATAAACAGGAACATTTTTACTTACTCGATTCTTTAAATCAATTTTTCCATGCTTGAAATCAGATTTATATGCAATATTCTTTAATGACTGATAAACATATCCTTCAATCTTTTCTTCTGGTATTTCTACATATCGATTGTCATTAATCACTTCGTTAATAAATTGATCTGCAATCGTAAAGTAATCTTTCTTGCTCCATCTTCCTACAGCAAACTCAGTATAGTGATTTTCAAAAGAATTCATCATCAGACTTTTAAAATTGTTAATGTCCTTGTTAATTAACAATATTTCATTGTTATCTTTATCTTGTTCTTTTTTATTTTTCTTTTTAATAGCGGTGCCCTTTTGTAAAGGCTTGCTGTGACCTTTTGTCATTCCTAGGGTTGACCTTTTGTCATAGCTAGGTGTTACATTATGTAAATGCTGCTCCTCAACCGTTGATACAATCAGGTCTTCCCTTTTGGCAGAGCTAGGGTTTCCCTTTAAATATTGTTCAACAACCTTTTCAGTTATATGAAAGTATTTCTTTGATGGAACACCCATCATTCGTGTTTCAATATACCCCGTTTGCTCAAGTTCTTTTGTTGCTTTAAGCTGCTGCTTATACGTTAATGATGTTTCTTCTAATAATGTCTCACTAGTTAAAAAGAAGTATTCTTTTTCTCCCCTAACTGTGAGCATTCCTTTACTTCCAAAGCTTTCATAACTCGAACAAAGTTGTCCAAAAATAATTGATGCATTTACTGATACTGTTCGAGCTAAATCTTTGTTATACATAACAAATCCTTTACCACTTAATACCGACATTAACTTCATCTTCTCGCTCCTTCTTGACACTGAAGAAAACGACTTGCTATCATTAAAATGTAGAAGTTTTCTTCTGCGCTGTGTTTTTAGAGGGTGGAAAGGGTCCAATCTAGCCACTCTCTTTTTAATTTTAAAACACGAACAAACATTCGTACATTTATATATTCAATCCCTTTAGTGCTCCAAATTGTTTATGCTTTCTTTCTATATCCTCACCCCAAAGATTCACATACTTCTTTGTTATTGTCATATCTGAGTGACCTAATAGAGTCATTAAAGAAAAAGCATCAATTCCAGCCACAATCATCCGTCTAGCCATCGTATGCCTGAATGTATGTGGACTAACTCTTTTACTAATTCCTGCATCCTTTCCATACTTCGTAAATCTTGTTTGAATACTGTGTGGTTTTAGATCATTGTTATCATGACTAATAAAAAGTTTATCTGTCTCTAAATCTCCCCTAATGATCAAATACCTCTTCAATTGCTCTTGAGTAATTTGCGAAAGATAAACAGTTCTTTCAAATAAATTTTTGGTGCGTTTTATTATTAAGCTACTACCTCTAATATCTTTTGTCTCAATACCAACAATCTCAGACAGCCTAACTCCAGTATCCAAAAATAACAATAGAATTACTTCGTCACGAAAAGAAACAAATGTCTTATACCTTCTAATCGTCTTTATTAATTTTTCTATTTCACTATTGTCTAATGTCTCAATAGTCTTCTGCCGATCTCTTAATAACTTAATGTTCTTCATAGGATTTGTGTAGATTAATTTGTTTTTCTTTAAGAAGTTATAGAATGAGCGTAGCGCTCTTAAACGAGTGTTTATTGTGGTTACCTTTATCAACTTCTTACTATTCAAAATAAGATCTTCTAGGTCCCTTTGCACACACTCAACTAATGGCTTATTCAATAACTTTTTTGCAGCATGAAATTCATTCTTATAGTACTCAATTGTTGCAGGTCTTAAGTTCCTTAAATAACAGTCTCTAAAGAAGATTTCTAGTGCTTCATCATCACTAATCTTTTTTGAAATTAGTTTTAACTCTTCTTCTGATAATTCTTTTCGTCTTTTCATAACAGCCTCCTAAGCACACGATTCGAGGCACACGATTTTCACTTTTTTTAGTCGTCTTTTTAGACAACAAAAAAGACCTTCTACAACTGTAGAAAGTCTTGAATTCACGCTGTTAAGTTAAGTAAAATGGTACCGGTGGTCGGGGTCGAACCGACACTCCAGAAGGAACACGATTTTGAGTCGAGTTTTCACTTCATTCTTTCAGTTATATGTGTGTGAGGTACCGAGATATTAACGTTTCTTCAACAGTAAATTGTGGTCATTACTGAAACACTTCATACGATTAGTGAACAATTACCATTATAGTAATTTTGCTTTATTAATGCAAGTTAAAATTATCTGCAACTAATAAGATACCTTATGAAAATATAAGTTCATTGAACCATTTGTTTAACTCTGTATTCTCGTCGTTACTTTTATAGCGATTGGTTATTTCACTATTAGTAAAAATAATCTTAAATAAGCGTCTTATATAGTTATCGAATTCAATACAAAGTTCAGTCTGTTTTTCAATACTTCTATATTTTCTTGGTAATTTGTCTCCATGGAAATTTGCTGACCTAACAGAGTAAGCATCTTTAATAAACTTATAAATCTTTTCTCTTTCCTCAATACCTTTTCCTAATAATAAAGCTGTTCTCTCTGCTAATTGATGTCCAATTTCAGCTTTACTCGTTGATAACAATGTTTCTAATAACATGCAATACATAGCAATTCTACCTGGTGGAAACCCTTGGGTCCTAGTGGATTGAAGAAAGTATACAAACCTCTCTAATCTATTCGCTTCCATGGTAATTATTTTGCTTGTTTCATAATGGTCTAAATCAGCATTAGTATTTTCTCCAAATATGTCCGTATATAACTTTATTGAGTCATTAATTTCTTCAACTGAGAAAACAGTATCTTCATTGCCACCTTTACAATCCACAAATTGTGTTGTTCTCATATTAGATGATACTGATTGAATTGTTAATAATTTTTTATCATACACATATAAGAAACCTAGTTCAGTTCTTACACTGTTGTCTTTAGTAAGCCATAAGGATGTCCCTACTGTTTGACATAATCTAAGGTAATAGTTCAAAAATTCCAATCTGCCATTTTCTACATTTTCACTATCATCCTCGTAATCACCTTCTGCGTACACAAATGGACCTTGAAGTAAGCTGTTATATTCTAATTTACCAAGCATTGTTTTAAAGAAGTCGTCACTTCTTGACTCAATTATACTTTTATTATTTGTAACCCTTAAATTTTCTAATACCCTTATGCCTCTATTCAACACCTGATTTATTGTTAACCCATGCAATCTAGCTACAAAAAAATATTTCAAACGTCTCCCCTTCTCCACACTAATTTCTACTATATTAAATAGCTACGTTTATTATCAATATTTCTGTTAACATGATGGAATTTCTTTTTAAAGAAAAGACAGTTTAATTAGTTACTCTATCTACATTTAGACTACGTTTTATTTCTTCCCACTCTTGCGTAACCTCCGGGTTTATTTTGTGGAAAATCTTTGAATCCTGCTTCACACCCGAATATGCTTTTGCAGATTCATACTTAACGAAACAATCAAGTAATTTTGCAGACATTCTCTTATCACTTTCACTTGTTCTTTGATTATGGAAGAGAAAAATATCATGTAGGGAATCAAAAATTACTTTGTTTTTAAAATGTAAAACTTCAAGCCTAACATAAGCAGGAATTAAGGTGCTGGCAAACAAAGTTTGTGCAAGGATAGAGATTAATTCCATTTCAGTAGTTCTTAACAGAAGTGCTACAAAAAACACCACTATAAATATCCCGATTTTAATTCTTTCTCTCTTTGCCATTTCGTAAGTAACTCTTTTAGCAAACAAGGAATTTTCAAAGATATTTGCCCCTAATTTTAATAAGGAAGGTTCTATTTCATTGTTGTAGTACATGTTAGTTTTTTCGTTATCTAAAGGAACATTAAATGAGTTCGTTAACAAATGAACCCTTCTTATATCCTCAACTTTTGGGATTTTGAAAATGCTTAAATAATTATCAATTACAAAGTAACCAAACGTAGTAATAGTAAACACAGTTAGCAAAATGTTCTTTACAGTTAAGGAATTATCTACAAAAAATACCGCAATTGATAAAGCAGCGTTTACCCAAAATAATGTAGTAGTTGCTGTATTAAGTTTTTCTATGTCCTTGTAGTGTCTATCTAAGGAATCATAACGTTCACTCATACATTACCTCACATAAACTTCTGGAAAGAGATTCTTAATTGTTTCTCTAGCTTGAACCTCGTAACCTCTTTGTTCATGCCATTTAGCTTCATAGATAATTTTTTTTGCCCTTCCTAAACGTTCTATAAATCTTTGAGAATCACCGTAGCTAGGAGTCATTGTTTCAAAAGTATCGTAAACATACTCTTTTAATGAACCTCTGCTATTGTAATTGTATTTCTGTACCAACATATTTTCTAAATCAAAAGAATAAAGATAACCGTCTAATTTGTTTGTGTTCCAGTATTTAAGTAAACGAACCAATGGTTTAATTCTAGAATTGTTATACACGTTAACTCTAGTAATTTTCTCATTGAATCCCAAAGGGTCAGTGGGCATCCATTGGGAAAAGATATTTTGCTTTGAGGGAATTGAGAAGTTGCCCCAAGCGTCTTGAATAGCTGGAACTAGTTCGAACTTAATATGATTCAATTCAAGAACCATTGTTGGGCTATCTTTATATATTTCTGAACGGTTGTAATAGGTGTACATAAAATCTTTTAATTGTCTTAATAATGTTTCTGGGGTAAATCCTCTAGGATTCTTAAACACTACCATATAATCGACATCTGATTCAGAATCTACTCTACGAGGAAGAATCGTTCCTCTTGTGCTTGAACCAAATTGAAAATGAGTGTGTAACTGACCTTGATTAAAATAGGAATTTAATTTTCTTGATAAATTCTCGATTGAAGTTCGAATGTTGGCAGTTTCCGTAGCTGAAAGGACTAGGCTACTTGATAAAGTAGATAAATAATTATTAACCGACAAAAATTTCCCCTCCATACTTATATTTATTGTCATTATACAACAATATGTTATTTTTTGGATAAATTTATTGTATTTTGTCAGTTAACGAGACTATATGAAAACTTCTATTTAGATGATACCTATATGTACTATGGAAAACCAAACACAGTAATCTCTCTAACACCACTACTATATATACATTATGAAACTATATATATGGACATATTTAATCCCTATTCAGTTTGACTTTTACAGGGGGTAACGACAATTTGTTTCATTCTGAATAGTAAACCCTTAGGAAGCCATTTTTGACTTCCTAAGTCCTTGATACTATTGATTTCAGCTATGGTTAATTTGTCGTTTACTATTAAACTTTCTATGTGTTTTTTTCCTAGCCAATGCCCTACAGTTATCACTACAGTAGTTACTGGCACTGGATGAAGGTTTAAAAGGCTTATTACATTGGTTACAGTGTTTATATGTGAATAGCTTAACTTCAACCACTTTATCTATACCTACAACATTCTTTTCAAAGTATTCACATTTAGCTTCTTCGCAAAGGAACTTATGTCCGTTGTACTCAAAAGGTGTTACTAATGGGCATGCTATGTCTCTTACCACACACATTCCATCCACATAATTAGCACATTTTGATTTCACTAAAACTTTTCTATTCATTTTTATCACTCTTCCTTAGTCGATTATTAATATTCAAAAAACAGATACAAAAAAGGAAGCACTGTAAGGGAATTAGATGATAGGTTACTCGCCTATGCCAATCTAACTTCGCTACAATGCTTCCTAGCAACACGCTTGCTTATTCAATTAGCACCTTATAAATCTTTCTTGTGTGAGAATCTTATCAGGTAAGATAAATCTTCAGGCTTTATAGTACCTTTAATAAGCTGCCTTATTTCGTCTAAAGACAACTGTAGATAAACACCATTGAATCTATCCTTATAGCTAGGGATAGGGGCGGTTAGCACATCTATTTCTGTGTATATGCCGTTAGTTCTTCCAGCGTTGTACTGAATCTGTTGAAGCTGCACGTCTACATCCTTTAGTTCCTGTAGTACTGCTGCTTCTTTTTGGATAGAATCAACATATAGCTTTTTAGAGTGCATCATCATAGCGTAAGCCTTAGCTTCAGCTATCTTTTTATCATTCCTAAACATATTATCCAAATCAGTAACCTTATCGGCTGATTCAATCAAGTAGTTAGATAGTAACTTTTTAAGAATCATTACTTCCTCTGTTTTCCGTACTACTTCAGCTTCAAGCTTGGCTAGTTTCTTCTTAAGTTTATCTTCAAAGCTAGAATCACCTTCAACTACACGCTTTTCAATAGCAGGTGTCAATTCAACTTCATTTATGAACTTAATTTCTAGCTTCATATCCTCAATAGCTTTTTCTGAAGCTTCAATATCATTATTAAACTTTGAAACTCTGATGTTGTATTCCTCTACAAATTGAAGCACTTTATCTTTTGCTTTCGCTGACATTATTCATTACCTTCTTTCTTATCGTGAATCACCATATAAGGGAGGCTATTGCGAAACAGGTGTACATCTTTAGCATCAACGTAAGCTACTCCGTGTTTAAACTCATAGCCCGCACGCTTACCGTTGAACTTGTGAACTACATTTCCTTTTGTTGTTTTGCTAATAGAAGGTAATACTTCAACCTTTACCTTTTCTTGATTAGCATAATAGTTTCTAATAAAGTCTAATCTGTCTTGATTACTCATTTGTAACTTCCTCTTTTCTTAGTATTAGTAACTGAAAATTTCTAACATCTTGCATATCGTTTCTTCTTATCCAGCCAATAATGTTTCTTTCCATAGTTTTATGAAGGGAATGAAAGAAAAGCTTCCGGTTTATGATAGCACTTCCCTTATTGTTATAAGATTTCTTGTTAGTTGTCTCCTTCAGTAAATCTAAGCTACCTACAGCCTTATGAATATACCGTTTTAACAGCTGATTAAATACTTGTTTTGCTTCTTTTGAGATATACAACAAGGGCTGCCTATCATAGTTTAAGTCTAGCTGTTGTATCTGCTGAATTAGTAAGTCTATTCGTAGATTCCTTACTTCTGTGGTAATCTCACGCTTATTCCATTCAGTTGATATATCAGTTAACTCATGTACGATTTCATCAATTAACTTCATCTGCTTTCACCTTCTTCTGTTTAGTTACAAGCTGATTGATAATAACTAATTCAGCCACTTCCAAGCCTTGTTTAAAAAGTAGTTCTAATATGTTTTCACGCTGATATTGTTTAAAAGTGTCATGTTTTAAGTGGTAATGAATATTCGGCCGTGTACATCCAAGCCTTACAGCTAGAAACTTATAATCAATTCCGTAAAGCCTTAATAACGCCTTCAGTGTTTTTTCATCTAACAGCTTCATTACTTCTGTTTTGTCGTATTTATTCATCATGTTTTGATAGTCCTTTCGTTTTTAGGCAATGAAAAAAGACAGTTGCCTGGCTAGGAGGAAGCCAAGTAACTGTCAATTATTGCGATTCAGTTTGCCGTGTTTACTGAATCTATGTTGGGATTGGTAATGGCAAAAGAGAAATCATACCTTGCCCTAAGTAGTGATTTCATTTGTCCGTAGGAATGATAAAAATCATTCCCTTACTCTTATAAGTGCTAAAACAGGTGAAAGTACTACAGTTATCTTTATTTTTGTTAAAAAGACATTGTTGATATAGCAGCATTTAGTTTGAATTTCGTTTAATCACCGTAGATCACTGTGATTAAACTGTAATTGTTAAAATCGGTTCTACATTTTCACTAAGAAAGTTGAAGATAGCGAGGGCCAGAAAACGTTGATATAGCTGGGATTATTGGACTGTCACAAAATCTTAATATTTCTTTTGTCGTACTTTGACCTATTTTAACGCTATATATACTGTAGAAGTGTAACGCTAATATAACTGTAGTATTCTGTTAGAACCTTAGGTTCTTCGGTAATACTTCGGTAATAGCGTAACAAACTCGAAGCTAAAGCTTCTCGTAACTTACTCACTAACGTTCGTAAGTTAACACTTATAAAAACCTAACTGTTATTAATACTCTATAACAGAAAATAATAGTGTCAGATACAGTTAATAAATTTAATGGATTTACCGGAACGAAGTGAAGGTAAAGACATTTGGCGAAGCCAAAGAAATAACACTAATACAGGATTATAGTTTCAATTGTTTAGTTATAGTAAAGTTTGTTTACCTAACCAATTAAAGAATCTTTATCTATGTGGTAAAGAATCTTAACCTAACCTAATACATTTATTCCCTCACTTGCTTTTAATTAGTTGGTGGGGGAAATTTGTTGTTTTCAAAATAAAAAAAGCACTCCGAAGAATGCCTAAAAATCAATTAACCCTAACTGAACTGATAAAGCTTCATCCACTTTATTCATCATTTCTTCATCAAGATGAGTGATTTTATCTTTGAGTCTTTGCTTATCAACTGTTAGTGTTTGTTCCACAATAATTACTGAATCTTTTTCGAATCCCCATCGTTTAGCATCTATTTCTACATGAGTTGGTAATTTTGCCTTTTGAATTTGTGCCGTAATAGGGGCTATGTTAATGACTGGTGAGAATTTGTTAGCTATATCATTTGATACCACTAAAACCGGTCGTACTCCACCTAGTTCAGAACCGACAACAGGGGATAGGTCAGCAAAATATATATCTCCTCTTGTTAAAGTCATGAATTGTTCGAGATTTACAGATGATACATTTGGATTTTCTCTTTCCACTTCTTGCTGATTCCCGTTAGTTTGTTGAATTGGTTTTTCATCTTGTGTATATTTTAATTCTTGACTTTCTTCATTCGGCAGTATAAAGGATTTTTCCGATTCTTTATAAGCTTTTCTAAGTGATTTTACCTCGGTATTTGTATTTGTGACTTCTTTTTCTAGTTTTTCGAGTTTATGTATTAAATCTCTCATTGTGTCTGTATTTGAAATAATCTTATCTAAACCCACTTGAACTTTTTCTTCTTTATTGCTTGATTTTACACTTTCAGCAACTGCAATTATTATAGCGACTATGGCTAATGCAATAGATACTAGTCCGCTTCCGATTGAAATTAAATCCGATATGGAAATTTTTTCAGTGATATTTAAAAATATAGCAGTTAAAAGAAAGATAATTATTGTTATTAAAATACTAACAATCCATTTCCAATCCCTCGGCCTCATTTTGTCCTTTTCTTCAATTCCACCTTCCATATATTACCTCCTCTAATTTGATATTATAATTGAAATAAGAGGAAAATTCGACACATTTTTTTACTGCATATAAGAGAAATATTAAGGAGATACCGATTAACCAAGAAAACGGGGCATATTTTGAAATCTCTTTTAATTGAGAAATTTTATTTTTAAAGGAATCTATATTTAAAATTGGTCATGACCATGCCTTCCACTGAAATTTCTTGAGGTCTACCGCTGGCTTACTAGAAGTAAAAACTTACCCAAAACTTAACAGTATTGACACCGAATTCTATAAGCAGTATTATCAAGATATCAGAAGGTGTCAAAACATAGTGTCATAATTGAAGGGGAACAATACATATGAAATACGGCTATGCACGAGTAAGTACAGTATCACAAGAGTTAGAAGTACAACTACAAGCACTTGAAAAAGAAGGCTGTAATAAAATTTATTCAGAGAAGTTTACGGGGACTAAATCAGATAGGCCACAATTTAAAGAATTACTAAAACTACTATCTGAAGGTGATACGCTAGTTGTTACTAAACTAGATAGGCTAGCCAGGAATACTGTAGAAGGAATAGAGATAGTTAAGGGCCTATTTTCTAAAGGGATTAGGGTACATGTATTAAACGTAGGTTTACTGGAAGATACCACTATGGGTAGATTCTTCTTAACCACTTTACTTGCTGTGGCAGAAATGGAAAGGAATCTTATCATAGAACGTACACAGGAAGGTAAGGCCATTGCAAAACAGCGTGAGGATTACAGAGAGGGCCGGCCCAACAAGTTCAGTAAGAAACAGCTGGAACACGCTTTAAAATTATTGGAAACACGTTCTTACAAACAAGTTGAGGAAATAACAGGCATATCTAAAAGTACCCTCATCAGGGCCAAAAAAAAAATAGTTTAGCCTTGTTTTAGTTAAAACATTGAACAAAATATTTGAGACCCCCCCCCACGGGGGCCACCCCCTTCTTCCCCAGCAAACTACCTCACGATAAAATTTTTATCATTTTTATAAACTTTGCTTGTTATTAATAGGAATGATTTTTAATTTTTTTTTGAAACTAAAAAGTTAAGTTAAGTTAAGTTAAGTTAAGTTAAGTTGACTGAAATTACATTAACTTTATATTATATAAAATTTATTTTTCGTAGTCAATAAATTTTCTGGTTTTTTTTAGATGAAATATGATATTATTTTTGTGAAAGTATTACCGTAATGACTGGGAGGTGTCATATTGAATTTTCAAGAATCTAAAGATGAAAACAAAATTCCGAGTTTAAAAGTAATTAAAACCAATAGGTATAGCAGCAGAAAAGCATATCAATGTTTAAATAAAATAATTTACCTCGACTGTATTCATTGTGGGGTTACTGAGATTAATAACTTCGGTGAAGATTATCGGGGTTTTATGGGGAAACGTTCGGAATGTACCCCTTGCCGAAGAAGGACTAAAGATGCCAGGAATAAAATTGGTTCAAAGGTTAAATTATCAGTATCTGATGGACAAAAAGAGTTTACATATTATTTAGTCAGTCAGGCCAGGAGATATGCATTTAAAGATTCTAGCGAAGAAATTTACTTTATTTGCACTGTTTGTGAAAAGGTAAAGGAAATTAATGAATTTTATAATGAAACAGGTAGTCTCCTTAACAAGAAAAGTTCTTGTAAGAATTGTACTGACAAGAAGAACGACAAGTGGAAACTTGATAATACCCACCGTTACTTAGAAACTCATAGAAAATACTATTATAAAAATCGAGAAGAGATTCGTAAACAAGTTAAGAAGTTTAGAGATGAAAATAAACAACATATTTATTTACAAAAAAAAGCATTTAGAGAACGACACCGTGAAAAGCTATACTTTAAGAAAAAAAATTATAGGGAAAAAAATAAAGAAAAAGAAAGGATGCGAATCAAAAAATGGTTTGAGAATAATCCACTAAAACAGCGTTTTTATAGTCAACTTCGTTTAGCACGAAAAAAAGCTTTACCCGATACATTAACAGAAAAACAATTATCTGAAATTTTAGCCAGATATAATAACTTATGCTGTTTAACTGGTGCAGAGGCAGATTTAGACCATGTTATCCCTCTTTTCATCGGCCATGGAGGAACAACTTATGAAAATATATTACCTTTATCAAAAGTACTTAATGGTTCAAAACAAGATAAAAATATATTCGAATGGGCTAAATTAGTTCATAAAGATTTTGGTTTTACAATGGAACGCTTCAAAAAAGTTATAAATGAAATTTCGAATAGGAACGGCATGACATATGAAGAATATGAAAAATATTACAATTGGTGTTTTGATAATCCCCAAATGCAAGCAAAATTTATAATACGAAACCGCAAATTGGAACAAGAAGCATTTCTTATTAAATTGGAAGAAGCAATAAAAATGTATACTAAAGGTTTTGCTATAAAAGAGATAGAAAGAGAAGTTGGTATAACAAGGAACACCATTTATAGACATATTAAAAAAAGAGGTATGAGGTGTAACAGAAGGGAACGAGATTAAACAATAATATTAAAGAAATAACCTCTAATATATCATTACTTTATTTAGGTTTCCTTTAGGAGGACGAGAGAATTGGTGCTTTCATTAATATTGGTGATTGATGTCATTATTTCCTTACTATGTAGTAGTTTTTAAAAGGTTCAAATCCTTGAAAAGGGAATGTATATAGTGAAACGCACTGTTAGGAAAGTAAAAAGTTTTACTTGATAAATGGGGAGTTAAAATAATTCTTTCGATGCTGTGCTATTGGCTTTGCTTTACGCAGCAATAAAGCACCCTACTTTTGTTTTTTTATCAAGCACAACTAACATAGGTACGTTCTCATATGATTTCTCGTTCTTTAATAAACTTAACTTTGTTGATTTTAGTCTTGAATAATCAGCAAGTTTGGTCAATGATGCGTTCAGCTTCCCTTTTTCCTTTTTATATGTTTAATTTCTTTTATTGGTTGTTTCAGCAACCCTTTAAAGCGTGGTGGTTATAATACCCCAGTGCGGACAAAACCCCTATATTCTTTATTACTGGTTCATGACAATTTCCAGCAGTGTAGATATAGGGGATTTTTTTGTGATTACAATACAATAAGCTAACAACTTTAACAGTGCACAATTCTATCTTAATTAAAAAGGTAATTCATTATCTTGTGCTTCTTTAACAAATCTAATTAATATGTTTTTGCTTACCCTTTTAGGGTCAATTTGATTGAAACGAAGGTACTCAATAAATTCTTGTTTACGAATAACAATATCAGCTGAATCAAAAGTATCTTTTGTTTCATTAATGTAATTAGCGATTACTTGTTTTAAACCAGAAGGAATAATATCATAATTAGATGTTTTAGTGCTGGCGACTTCCTTCTTGAAAACTGATAATTCTCCACGTATAGCACTCATTTCATCCAAAATTAATTGGTTTACGTCCGAAACGGTTGTTTGTTCTAGTGATGGTATTTTAAATTCTCCAAAATTCCCTAAAAATGTAGAAAAGTTTGGGTCACTTATGGATTTCTCGTAGGTTAATTTAATTCTTCTAGCTAATTCTTTTTTAAAATCCACTACCTTACTAAAACGTAAATCTTTAGGGTAGGTTATATGTTCAATTACACCAGTATCAAAAATAAAGTCTGTTTCATCATCCTTAATTAGTATCGTAGGTTTATCAAAAGTTAATCTCATTCCAAGTTCAAAAAGAACATTTGGGTTTCTTCCACTAATATCACATACTACAATATCTGCATTATAGAGATTTTGAATGATTCTTTTATGTATTACATCTATTTCTCCATCAGAATTACTAACAATCTCAGTTGTGAAATTAAATTCCGATATTAGCTGTGTGGATTCAATAATTATGGTTTTTACTTCTGACCAATGTTCTGCTGTATATCCTGGCATTGCAGCTATAGGCATAATAATTCCACATCTTTTAGCTTGTACTTTTTCCAATTCCCTTACCTACTTTCCACAATTTTCTTCTATACAATACATAACACTACATATGATATTTAACTATAAACCCCAAAAACTTAACTACACATTTGATAAATCATAAATATTATTATCAATCTGACTAACATCTTGGTTATTTAAAACCATTAAGTAAATACCCTCAGCCTTAAATGTTAGTAATTTTATCTCATTTATCAATTCATCAATAAATGATTTAGAACTGTTATCATAGACTTCAAAATACCAAAATGTATTAACTATAAATAATAAATTTACACCAGAATAATTTTTTAGACTTTTCTTTTTGAATGATTCTGTTACTTGTTTTAAATATTCTTTACTTCTATATTTTAAACTTTTTCCATCCCCAAAACGTGTATCACCTAATCCATTTTTAATTAATCTTTTTGCATCTTCAAATTCCCACTTACCATTTACATAAGTTGTTAGTTCAAACTTTTGTTGGGTTCCATCCTGCTTTAAAATTAAACCATCGTAACCTTGATTACCTATAACTATTTTCACCTTTGAATTATTCTCGAAAAAACGTGACCGACTAAAACAATACATTGGATAAAATTCTTCAAGTAACTCTTTAAAGAGTCCCTTTTTTAAAAGACTTAATTGATAGTAATCATCATCTAGATGTATTTCACGTTTTTTTTCTTCAAAATAAACTTCCATTTCTTCAGGTGTTCTAAAACCTTCAATATCACTTAAAAATTCATCAGCACTTTTCAAGAAAAATCTCCTTTATTCAATACTTACATAATTATATCTTACATCCTTTCTTGTTGGAATTATTTTCAATAAATAAAAACACTGATATTACAATTCTTCTCACTCGATATTTAAGACTTGCTGTTATTACCCTTAATTGGTGTATAGGAAAAACACACTGGAATATATGTGTGTTTTAATTTTTTGCTTCTATTCAATTGATTTTCTTGACTCTACAGTAAGAGTCAAAAAACACTTAACGACTTCACAAAATTCAATGCAAAATTCTTTTTGAATTAATATCTGTCCCCTATTTGATAACTCAATAGTAGGAATTTTATTAATAATGACATTTAACTCTTTTTGTTTATTCGCATTAGAAATATTGTCAATATCACCACCGTTATGAACTAGACAATTTCTAATTTTATTATAATCATTGATGTTATTCCATTCGATACTTTCAAATGGTGTATGTATACCATAGACTTGTTTAAAATACTTCTTGCCCTTTTCAATACCACTACCCTTAATACTTCTTAACTTCTCTTTATTATCACATTGATTTAATAAATGGTATTCTAGATACGAATATATGCTTATGAATATTGAATTTCTTAAAAAGGATGGATACAATTCAGAGTAATCGTGGTATTCATCAACATGCCAATCCCAATAATTTTCTTGTTCATCTTCGTGTAATGCTTCTGCTTTTTTTATATAATCATCTGCTTTAGCCCATAAATTGTGTTCAACTTCATTTAAATATTTTATAAAATCATCTAATTGGCTTAAAACCATTAACTTAAAAACTACATTGTTTCCTCTTAAATACATCAAATCACCTTTTTAAGCTATAACGTTGTTTAAAGCCTAAACTACTCACGTACTTCTTTCAAGCCTTTATATGTCTTTGCCATGCTGTTTTAGCTTCAAGATATTCAATACCACTCATAGTTCTTTGCTGAAGATAACGATACATAGTAAACTGAATCATCAGCATATAGGATAGTAATTCCCTTTGCATAACCTTCATCACGTTTAATTCTGCCATTTCTCCCCACTGTTCCATATCCAGTTCATAATTCCCATGTTTAGGTTCGTTACCACCCTGAAGTTCCTTTAAGATGCTGAATAGCAGTTTTCTTCTGTCCGATTATCATCATCCCCTTTTAGCCAATAGTTCGACATATTACTTCTTAATTCCTGTATTTCCCTGAAATATGGGGTTGACTTTGTTTTTCTCTTTTGTCTGAATTTTTGGGATGGGTGGAAAACGGCTGGACACAGAAAATGACTACCTTTTAGCAATAAACAAGTAAATGTTTAAAGCTAAAAAGCAGACGTTCATGTACTTCTGAATTTCCCTTCAAGGAATTGTATCCGTGTGTATCACCCTAGTTTAAACGCTGGTTTTCACCACAATGAACTTTTCACATACAAAGCTTGTCCTATATGCTGAAGCTGTTTATTCTCCTTATTCATCGCTACCTGCACCTTAATGCACCAAGCAACCCACCGAACCGATTATGTGCGTTCTCCACATAGACTTTCCACACAGAAACTAGGAACTGCTTAACGTGGAAACGCTGAACTTTTTGCATCTGCTTCAGCTTACATATCTAGGTTTTATTTACTTGCTATTAGTAGGCATTCCAGCAAGTGAACAACACCATTTCCCCACAAAAGGGTACAATTTAATAAACCTTGCTTCATCCAATTTTTTTCGATAAGATGAATTAAAGCTGGTACTGTTCAGTATTCAGTTTTTTACATTTGTTTTACTTTGGTCACGTGTTGGTAGCACGTGGCTTTTTCTTTTGTCTTTATATATCACGTCTCTCCAGTACCTTAATAGGTGAAAACTTCTTGTGGCTTTCACGTACATCAGTTCCAAATAGGTTTACATATGTCTTAACTATTTCCATACTTGTATGGCCAAGAATAGCTTGAAGTTCAAAGATATTAGCACCCTGTTGGACACTTAATTTTGCAAATGTATGTCTGAATGTATGACAGCTGCAACGTACCCCTTTTATATCAGCAAGTACCCCATACTTTTCAATTCTGTTCTGTATACCTCGTCTAGTTAAAGCTGTTCCATCTATCGTTACAAACAATGAATTACTTTCAACATAACCACGAATAGCTACATACTTTTTAAGCTGATTCTTCATTTCATTTTGTATAGGTACTAAACGTTCCCTGTAACTCTTTGCATTTCTGATGCAGATAAGGTTATCTTCCCAACGTACATCAGCAAGTGTTAAACCTACTAATTCATTCACACGTATGCCGGTTTCCAAAAACATCATCATAATAGTGTAATCACGTACACCAGTGAATGTTTTTAATTCCGGTTGTCGAAACAACTTATTCAATTGTTCCTTTGTGAATGTTGGAATAACACGCTTCCTATCCTTCAGTAATTTGATATTAACCATAGGATTCTTTGGTATGTGTTTTTCCCTGTAAAGAAAGTTAAAAAAAGAACGTAAAGCACGTAAACGGGTATTAATTGAAACTATCCTTGAACCTTTTGTATTACGCATATAAAGGATTACATTTTCTTTTATATGTTCTTCAGTTACATTCCCAGGTTTAAATGTGGTTAATTTAATCCCCTGTTCAGCAAGATGTGTAAGAAATGCTGAAATCTCATTCCGGTAATACTTAATTGTGTATGGTCTTAAATTACGTAAATCACACTCCTTTTCAAACAGTTCTAAAGCATCCTTAAATGCTTCAACATACGATTGCTTATTTTTACGCACAATGGAAAGTTCAGCATCATTTAAAGCGTTCTTACGTCTTGTCATAACTTGTATTACACCTCCATCCAAGCACACGATTAGTTCACACGATTAGAAGTGATTCTGTATTAGGTATTTACAGTAAAATGAACACAAAAAAACCGTTCCCCACACTGTGAGAAACGGTTAATATTACGGTTATATTCACTGTTAAATTACTAAAAAAATGGTACCGGTGGTCGGGGTCGAACCGACACTCCAGAAGGAACACGATTTTGAGTCGTGCGCGTCTGCCAATTCCGCCACACCGGCATTTGAATCTTTTTGAATTGGAATTTATGGAGGCGGCACCCGGATTCGAACCGGGGGATAAGGGTTTTGCAGACCCGTGCCTTACCACTTGGCTATGCCGCCAGAAAACAAAAATGGAGCGGAAGACGGGATTCGAACCCGCGACCCCAACCTTGGCAAGGTTGTATTCTACCACTGAACTACTTCCGCAAACATTTAATTAACTTATAATATGTTTGTTAAAATCATCTTATGTTATAAAAATAAAAATGGCTGGGCTAGCTGGATTCGAACCAACGCATGTCGCAGTCAAAGTGCGATGCCTTACCGCTTGGCTATAGCCCAAAATTTAAATGGGGCGGACGAGGGGAATCGAACCCCCGAATGTCGGAACCACAATCCGATGCGTTAACCACTTCGCCACGACCGCCACAGTATTAAAATTGGCAGGGGCAGTAGGAATCGAACCCACACCAAAGGTTTTGGAGACCTTCGTTCTACCTTTAAACTATGCCCCTATATAAGGAATAAAAGATGGTGGAGGGGGACGGATTCGAACCGCCGAACCCGGAGGGAGCGGATTTACAGTCCGCCGCGTTTAGCCACTTCGCTACCCCTCCACGAATGAAGACAGGTTTTATTATAAAACATAATCACCCTGTTTTTCAATAAGTTTTTTGTTCCAATTCAGGAAGAAAAAACTGGTGCCGGCTAGAGGACTTGAACCCCCAACCTACTGATTACAAGTCAGTTGCTCTACCAATTGAGCTAAACCGGCAAAAAAAATGGTGGCTCGAGACGGAATCGAACCGCCGACACGAGGATTTTCAGTCCTCTGCTCTACCGACTGAGCTATCGAGCCAAGAAAAAATCTTGGTGTTATAAAGCCACCGTTTAAATAAAAATGGCGGACCCGACCGGGGTCGAACCGGCGATCTCCTGCGTGACAGGCAGGCATGTTAACCACTACACCACGAGTCCATTCATGAAATAAAATTGGTTGCACCCTAAGGGCACTACAGATATTTCATGGTCAAGAAGTAATCTCGACGTTGTCCATGAAATAAAATTGGTTGCGGGGACAGGATTTGAACCTGCGACCTTCGGGTTATGAGCCCGACGAGCTACCAGACTGCTCCACCCCGCGATGATATATATGATATAAAAGTTAATGGTGGAGGATGACGGGTTCGAACCGCCGACCCCCTGCTTGTAAGGCAGGTGCTCTCCCAGCTGAGCTAATCCTCCAAAGTATTTATAAGAAATGGTGACCCGTACGGGATTCGAACCCGTGTTACCGCCGTGAAAGGG
>JAFHKR010000036.1 GCA_017052515.1 Fictibacillus nanhaiensis | reverse complement strand
ACCCTGGGAATCGCTCATAAACCCTGGGAATCGCTCATAAACCCTGGGAATCGCTCATAAACCCTGGGAATCGCTCATAAACCCTGGGAATCGCTCATAAACCCTGGGAATCGCTCATAAACCCTGGGAATCGCTCGTCCAGCGTGCTTACCAGCCGCTGGACGAGCAATAAAAACAAGCCCCTGCACTCAGCCGGGGCTTGTTTTCATTCAAAAAAGAATTAAAAATTACTATAAGACTGTCCGCCATCCACGTTTAACGTGCTTCCTACGACCCAAGAAGCTTTTTTAGAAGATAGAAAAACAACTACGTTAGCTACTTCTTCCACTGTTCCGAATCGTCCTGCAGAAATATGTTCTTCCACAAACGAATGAATTTGGTCTGGATTTTGTTCTAATCTTTTTTTCCAATTTCCTGTTTCATGCAGGATTGATCCAGGGGCTACGCCGTTTACTCGTATCCCCTTTTTGATCATCTCGTCACCAAAGGATTTTGTGAAGGAAATCATGGCTGCTTTACTTGCATTATACGTAGGCTTACCACCCGATTCGCGGCCAAAAATAGATGAAATGTTAATAATAGCTCCACCGTCAGATTTCTCGCTCATAATGGATGCCGCTCTCTTACTCAGATCCACTGCCGATAAAAAGTTTAAATGCATGGCTTCTTCAAACTCTTCCATACTTGTCTCCATAACAGAAGAACCATTGCTGCCACCTGCATTGTTAACCAAAACATCTATTGTTTCAAATTTCGTAACGAATTCATCCATGATACGTTCACGATCTTCAACATTCGTCACATCACCTTGAAAAATTTCAATTCCTTCTTTTTGAGCAGCTTCAAGATCAGCTAAGTTACGTCCAACGATCCCCACTTTTGCTCCTTCTTCTAAAAAGGCATGGGCGATTCCTTGACCGATCCCTTTAGATCCACCTGTAACAAGTACAACTTTACCTTCAAGATCTAGATTCATACGATTAACGCCTCCTTGATGAGTCGAATAATTTTTTGATGTGAGACTGGGAATGGATACGTGTCGAGCTCATCTACAGTTACCCATTTCCAGTCATCGGGCAGTTGCTCTAAATCATCTTCACTTTCAATTTTTCCCTGCCATATTTGGATTTCCCATTTCAAGTGAGAGAATACGTGTTCAATGTAACCTGCTTTTTCCTCAACCACTGCTCCTAAATTCGTCTGTTCTTGCACATATCCAACCAATGCATCGATCTCAGCATCTTTGTGCTCTCCAACATACTCAGTGTTTGGAAATTCCCACATATTTGCGAGTAAGCCTTCAGATGGTCTTTTATGAATGAGAATACGTCCGTCACGATTTATCAAAACACCCGCACTCATCTTTGCTTTTCGAACTTTTGTTTTTCCTAACTTTACAGGAAGCTCAGCTTGTCTTCCACTCTCGAACCCTCTGCATAATTCTCGCATCGGACATAATAAGCAAGCTGGTGATTTCGGTGTGCAGATCAGTGCACCTAACTCCATTAATGCTTGGTTAAAAGAAGATGGATCTTCGTGTGAAATCAGTTCTCTCACTGCTTTTTCAAAGAGTACACGCGTTTTTGGTTTACTGATATCTTCTTCGATCAATAGGATTCTGGATAAAACACGCATAACATTACCATCAACTGCAGGCTCTGGGATACCGTATGCAATACTAAGAACAGCTCCTGCTGTATATGGACCGACTCCCTTTAATCCAGCAATCTCTTTAGGCGTATTCGGTACTATTCCTCCATAAGATTCACATACTTCTCTTACCGCGGTTTGTAAGTTTCGAACTCGGGAATAATAACCTAGACCCTCCCATGCTTTTAAGACTTTTTCTTCATCCGCGTAAGCAAGGTCTTGCAGCGTTGGGAACAGTTGAGTAAATCGTTCAAAATAAGGAATGACGGTATCCACTCTCGTTTGCTGAAGCATGATCTCAGAGACCCAGACACGATAAGGATCTTGATTTTCTCTCCATGGCAACGTGCGCTTGTTCTCGTCATACCAAGTTAACAAATGGTCTTGAAATTGTTTCACATATGAATCATTGAGGGAAAATATACTATTACTTGTTGTGTTCAATTTACAGATCTTCCTTTTTGTTTAGCTTTTCAAACGCCCAGCAATGAATTTTTTCTAATCCTCCTGTTACACATTCATTAAGGATTGAAAAAACAGGATGCTGTGGGGATGTTCGATTTTTTTTAATGGTATCATATGATGCTTGATCGTTAACTTGGAAACATTCAACATATAGGGATGGCTGATCTGCAGCTCTATACCATTGAATATCTGAAGCACCACAAGCTTTAAGCTCATTGATGACAGATTGCATTTGGGACTCATACCATTGAATGGATTCTGGACTTACTTTATACTCCATAAAAACCGTTAACATATTTTTCACTCCATTCCTACATAGGAGGTGATCGCCTTGGATACAGGCACACATATTGTAATGGGGCTCGGGTTAGGTGGGTTAGCGATGCTGGACCCTGCGATTGCTAATGATCCAGTAACCTCCCATGCCATTCTTGCTGGGACACTGATTGGTTCCCAAGCACCCGACTTTGACACCGTTCTTAAACTAAAAAATAATGCCGTATACATCCGCAATCACAGAGGAATAACCCACTCATTGCCGGCACTTGTCATATGGCCACTGCTCTTATTTGGGGCTATCTCTTTATTTGTTCCCGAAGCCGACAATGGAAAGCTTTTATTATGGACTGCGATAGCCGTTTTTCTTCATGTGTTCGTCGATATCTTTAACGCTTACGGCACACAAGCACTATACCCGATTTCGAAAAAATGGATCGCGTTAGGTGTCATTAGTATCTTTGATCCTTTTATCTTTTTCTTGCATATCGGAGGCTTGCTGCTCTGGTATATAGGTGTAAATCCTGGATACACATTTCTAGCAGTGTACAGCATACTCGTCGTTTATTACATCATTCGAATCATATCGAGACAACGAGTAAACAAAATCGTACTGAAAAAGATTCCAGAAGCGGAAGAGATCTATGCCAGCCCTACGATTCGTTGGGGTCAGTACCATCTAGCCATCAAATCGAAGCACGAATTTTTCGTAGCCGGTTTAAAAAATGGAAAAGTAACGGTTTGGGATACTTTCGATCGTCTAGCTGTTCCGAAAACGAAATTGATCGATGCAGCGAAAAAGGACAAAAACATATCTGCCTTTCTCTCTTTCTCCCCTGTGCACAGGTGGGAAGTCGAAAAAAATGACCACGGTCATCTCGTTCAATTTATTGATCTTCGATATAGAAGTAAAGGACATTATCCTTTTGTCGCGATGGTACAGTTAGATGAGAACTTGAACATCATTACTTCTTTTACAGGCTGGGTGTATTCCGAAGACCGTCTGAAAAAGAAGATGGAATTCTCTCCACTGGACCTTATTAACAATAATGAATAGGAAGAAGACGGGCTTATTGAATAGGCCCGTCTTTTTTTACGAAACGCTGAAATTTAGGATTGTTTGAAAAATACTCATGAAGCTTATGGCCATATGAAGTAATCAACTGAGTTACCATTTTTTCAGTAACCTCTTGTCCTTCATATTCCCATCCTGCTTTCGCTCGAGTAGACTCAAAATCTTCCCATAATCCTTCCACCCATTCCCTTGCTTCTTGATTTGTAAGGGCTGGGTTCTTTTTTTGCAGTAATTTCGCCAATCTGTCAAAACGCTCTTCCATTATTCTCCCTCCTTATCCAATTTTTAAAGAAACCCCCGTCACATAAAGGGTTCTCTCACGTTTCATACTAGTTGAGAACCGATAATAAGGAGGTAATCACATGCGTAATAAATCGAAAAACTTCCCTAATCGGATCTCCTTCTCAGGTGAGCCGAGATCAAAAGAGGAATTCTCTTCTAAACGGCCAGATGGATCCATTCGTGACCATCCGCAGGAACGAATGTTTTTATCCAATCAACACCGAGATGATCAGTAACTCTTGCGGTTATGAATTTCATTCTGGGGGGTGAATCAGTTGAACAAGAAAGACTACTTCTCATCAACGCGATTTAACGGTAAATATTCTGACCCCTTTCACTCACCGCGTGCCAATTCGAAGCATGCGTACAACCAAGTGAACGGGGAGACCCAGCAAGCATTAAATAACTATGTGCTTGAAATTCAAACACGTAAGCGTTCATAGTGACGAATAAAGGAGCGGTCCTGTACCGCTTCTTTATTTTGTTTTTTAATCAAAAAGACTTAAAGTGGCTGATCTCCGTTTCAGGTGCTCGCTTTCCGGGGGGCGTGCGGTGAGCCACCTCGTCGCCTTGCGACCTTAGGTGTCTCACCTGTCCCGCTGATCCCCCAGGAGTCTCGCACCTTGCACTCCAATCAACTGCAAAGAAGCTTTGAACAAAACACAAAGAAATAGCCTTCAAAATTATTCAAGAACAGAAATCGGCAGTGCTTCGAGTGCACTTTGTTTATTTTTGTAACCCCAGGCAAAAATACCATTTAGGTAGAGCACAGAAAAAGTTGAACCTGGATCTCCTTGAATTCCGTACTCTTTCCCGCTTTCAATCGTTGAAGGATCCATCAAGTAGCATTTGCCCATCGCGATCTTTCGTTCATAAACAGCGTACTCACTTACCATGCCCATTTGTTCTGCTTTTTGTGCCTTAGCTCGAAGGGAAGCAATTTCGCCTTTAATCTCAACATCTGTCATCTCGCTGAATCTTTTTTCCATTTGATTACTTCCTTTCTTTTCTGTACCCTATATATGCTTAAGAACTAACTACATAGGAGTGATAATTTTGAATAAGACAGTAATTATTACGGGCGGCGGTTCAGGCTTAGGACTCGCACTTGCCCTTGAATATAATAAAACACACAACATATACCTTGTTGGTCGTAATGAAGAAAAATTAAAACAAGCTGTGCAATCATTTGTTAACCCTGAAAACACCGTGTCCTATAAAGTGTGTGATGTTACGAATTACGAACAAACAGAATCCATGCTTCAATCCATCTTTCAAAGCGAGCATGTTCACGCGTTGATCAACAATGCAGGCATTGGAATATTCGATCCGCTTGAAGACTTATCAAAAACAGATATCACAGGGATGCTTGAAACGAATGTTTATGGCACCATTTTTCCAACGAAGATTGCTTTTTCACTATTTGAAAAGCAAGGCTTCGGCAAGGTCATGAACATTATTTCAACGGCAGGATTACGTGGAAAAGTAAATGAATCCGTCTATTGTGCTTCTAAGTTTGCCGTTAGAGGATTTACGGAAAGTCTTGTAAAGGAATGGGACGGATCAAATATCTATCCAACTGCCGTTTATATGGGTGGTATGGATACGCCGTTCTGGGATGAATCCACTCATATTACAGATCGCTCACGCTTAAAGTCTCCAGAGCAAGTTGCGGCACTAATCGTGGAACAGGACGACAACAGACCTGAAATCTTTATAGATCGTTAATTTCATCCCCGTTAAGCAGTTCAGATATCACTTCGGAATTGAAGCCTTTGCTGTAAAGAAATTTCTTCATGCGCGACTCGTATTCAAACCCACTGTACTTTTTGTATTTATGGTGAGCTTTGCGAGCATGTGCCAGCAAGGCTTCTTTTTCATCTTCAGCCGATTGACTGATCTTCGCTTCTTGAAACGCCATTTCAATTACTTCCCACATATATCCTTTTTGCTGAAGCTGCTGAGCGATCCTTTGCTTCTGTTCTTTCTCAGAACGTTTCTTTCCGCTTGAAAATTGTTTTTGAATAAACGCAATGCTAGCTTCTAGTTGCTCTTCATAACTGAATTGATCAAGAGCCTCTTCTGTGTGACGATCACTGATTCCTTTTTTCTTCAGCTCCTGCCTAATCATGCCTGGACCTTTAAACGATGTGTTCATACGACTTCTCACGAGAGATTTCGCAAAGGTTTCGTCATTCACAAAATCATACTCTGAAAGTTTTTGCAGAACTCGTTTAATAGTGGATTCAGGAACTTCTTTCTTTTCTAGATAGACTTCAATCTCATGAGCGGTTCGCATCCGAAAAGATAAGTAATGAAGAGCTTTGTTGAACGCTTTTCGATAATGATCTTCTTCAATGATGGCTTCCCACTCTTCTTCATCGATCTCCATACCCTTTTGGAGCGAAAACTTTATTAAAACATCTGCGTCTACGCTAAATGCAAATTCTTCTTTTGGTCCTTTTTGGATAAAAATATTAAATCGTTCGTCGTTTTTTTGCTGAGCAGAAATCCTTGTTATAACAGCCATCTACCCACCTTCTTTCACCAATTAGTGTACCATATCTTACGGATTTCGTGCTGTTTGAACAGTCTTCAAACCCTCCGATTGTATCTGGATGAGAATGTTAATGAAAACAAGCACCTTATCGTTGGATGAGGCGGGGATTTAAAACAACATCGGTGGTTAGAACTGATTTACAGGTGTAGAAACCTCAGTTACAGGTGCTCACACAGCATTCATCGGTGGAAATAAGTAATTTATAGGTGGTAAACGCTACTTTACCGGTGAACGTGTAATTAAAAAAAAAAACACGTACCGTAAAAAGCATACCTTCCACCACCCTCAGCTCACCTGTTCATCACATAAAAAAGCACCCTCCCCCAGTGGGAAGAATGCTTTTTTAATGAAAGTGCAACCTGCACTTATAAAGGTTTATCAACAGCGTTTTGCATTTGCGCCGTATTTATTCTCGAGTAACTCTGCAAAAAACTCTTTTTCAGTCGGAGGTGTGAGATCTGGATGATTTTCTTTTAGATGCTTCACATAAGCTTGATAATCAGGCAGATTTGAAATTCCCTTTCCGATATATAAAAGGATCTGAAAGATGTCTTTCACCCATTTCCAAGCTGCTTGAAATGTCACGAGACATCACCAAGCTTTGTTTGCACAAATGGCTCTTCTGAAGTTTCTAAAGGTTTTTCGCTCTTGATCGCTTTGTACCAGATTCGCATTGCATCAATAAGAACTCCTAGAATAAGTAACATAAAAATCGCTGTTAAATAAGCATTTAACGTATTGTTGAATACCAGCTTTTCTGCAGCTTCCATGGAAGGTACAGTAGCTGGCAAGTTGCCGCTCGCTATCGCTTCTTTCATGACCTCTGCTTGTTTTAAGAAACCGATTTTCGGAATATCAGAGAAAATCTTTTGCCAAGCCGCATAGAACGTTACGATCATCAACCAAGCAAGTGGAACCAATGTAACCCACACAAACTTCTTCTTACCCATCTTCAAAATAACGGTAGTTGCCACGATAAGTGCGATAGCCGCTAACATTTGGTTAACGATACCGAACAATGGCCACAGCGTATTGATGCCGCCTAACGGATCCGTTACACCGACAACTAAGAAATAACCCCAGCCTGCAACGACTAACGCACTCGTGAAATATACAGCTGGCATTGAGTCTGTTTTTCGTAAAGGTTTGTAGATTTGTCCAAGAAGATCTTGAAGCATAAACCTACCTACTCGTGTACCAGCGTCAATGGTGGTCAATATGAATACAGCCTCAAAAAGTATCGCAAAATGGTACCAGAACGCCATCAGCTGTGGTCCACCGATAACTTGCGAGAAAATTTGTGCGATCCCTACAGCTAGTGACGGGGCACCCCCTGTCCGAGATAGAATCGATTCTTCATCAACATTTTTAGCGAGTTCATTGATTTCATCTGCGGATACCGTGAATCCCCAAGAGGAAATCGTTGTAGCAGCTGTTGCGACATCCGTTCCGATCGCAGCACCTGGAGAGTTGATGGCAAAATAGATTCCAGGCGTTAAAAGCGTTGCTGCTACCATCGCCATAATCGCGACAAAAGATTCTGTTAGCATTCCTGCGTAACCAATCATAGGAGCATGCTGCTCGTTTGCGATTAGTTTAGGCGATGTTCCTGATGAGATCAAAGCATGGAAACCAGAGATGGCTCCACAAGCAATCGTAATGAACAAGAACGGAAAGAGGTTTCCTGCGAATACTGGACCTGTTCCATCAATAAATTTAGTGAGAGCAGGCATTTGAATCTCAGGCATTACGATGAGAATACCGAGTGCCATCATTCCGATTACCCCTACTTTTAAGAACGTACTGAGATAGTCCCTTGGTGCAAGAAGCATCCAAACAGGAAGAACAGATGCAAGAAAACCATAAACGATCAACATCCATGCTAAAGTCTCTCCATCAAATGTAAAAAGAGGTGCAAGTGTTGGAGAATCCGCTACCCATTGGCCGCTGATAAGTGCAAAAATCAACAATACAAAACCAATAATGGACGCTTCTCCTACCCTTCCCGGGCGAAGATAGCGCATATAAACACCCATGAAAAGAGCGATCGGTATAGTCATGGCAATCGTATATGTACCCCACGGGCTTGATTTAAGTGCGTTAACAACGACTAGTGCAAGCACGGCGATTAAAATAACCATAATAGCAAAAACACCGATAAGCGCTAGCATTCCACCAACTGGCCCTATTTCTTCTTTCGCAATCTGACCGATTGATTTACCTCTGCGTCTCATGGAAATAATTAAAATAACAAAGTCTTGTACAGCACCCGCAAGTACAGCGCCGACAATAATCCAGATGGTACCAGGCAGATATCCCATCTGTGCGGCTAAGGTTGGACCTACAAGTGGACCAGCACCCGCGATCGCAGCAAAATGGTGTCCATAAAGGACCCATTTGTTTGTCGGTACATAATCCTTACCATCTGCATATCTTTCTGCAGGTGTTGCGTTGTTTTTATTAAGGCTGAAGATTTTTGTAGCAATAAATCGTGCATAAAAGCGATAAGCAATGGCATAGGTACACAAGGAAGCAACAACAAACCAGATTGCATTGATCTTCTCGTCTCTTTGGAGCGCGATGATCGATAAGGCGATTCCCCCCGCTAAAGCAATACCAATCCATAACAGCGCTTTCAAAAAGGGGTTCTTCTTTTTTGCTTGCACATTTCTTTGGAGCTCCATAAGCCTTCTTTCCTCCTCAATAGGGTAATATAATATGTACAAGATGAATTATAACAAATATTCATAATTTTTAAATAAATAAATTGGAAAGAGGTGGATTATCTTGAAAAGAATCTTAATTACAGGAGGCACTGGCTTTGTAGGAAGCTTTCTGACCCATCACCTTACATCGCTCGGGAATGAAGTCTATATTCTTACACGAAAAGATAAACAATCTCAGAAAAAAAACGTTAAATACGTGCAATGGATGTCAAACAATGAACCTGATCTACCTCCGATTGATGCAGTAGTAAACCTTGCTGGAGAATCCATTAACGGCAGATGGACCGATGAAAAGAAACAGGGTATTTTAAACAGTCGTTTAAAAGTAACTGAAAATTTACTGAAGCTCGTTGAGAAGATGCCAAATAAACCTTCCGTTTGGGTAAACGCATCTGCTATTGGTTATTATGGAACTTCTGAGACGGAAGTGTTCACAGAAAGATCATCCAAACACGGCACAGACTTTTTAGCTGAAGTTGTTAGTGCTTGGGAAACAAAAGCATCAGGAGCGGAATCCCTCGGAATCAGAACGGTTTTCACGCGATTTGGACTAGTACTAGGTAAAGATGGTGGAGTACTTCCTCAATTAAGTCTTCCCTATCGTTTTTTTGCAGGTGGTACTGTGGGTTCAGGTGATCAGTGGGTTTCATGGGTTCATTTGGAGGACGTAGCAAAACTCATCACAGAAGCCATAGAAAATGAACAATATTCAGGTCCTGTTAATGTAACGTCTCCACATCCTGTTACGATGAAAGAATTCGGTCAAGTAACAGGGGACGTTATGCATCGACCACATTGGCTCCCTGCTCCTTCGATCGCTTTTAAACTCATGTTCGGTGAAATGAGTATGTTGATCCTAAAGGGACAGCAAGTACTTCCAGAAAAAGCGCAAAACCTAGGCTATACCTTTTCCTATCCACACTTAAAGGGGGCTTTACATGATTTGTTACAATGATAATAAAAATAATTTATCAGGTGACAACTTATGAAAACATTAATTCAAAAAGCAAAAGTTTATCCGATTACTAGCAGCGAGCTTCAGCAAGGCGATGTTCTAATTGAGAATGGAAAAATCATAGCTGTCGAAACGCATATTGAGCCAACAGCCGATATGGAAATCATTCAAGCTGAAAATCTGCATCTTCTTCCTGGATTCATTGATGTTCATACTCATCTAGGTTTATATGACGAAGGAACAGGATGGGCTGGCAACGATGCTAACGAAACGCATGAGGTGCTAACTCCACATATTCGTGCGATCGATGGCTGTCATCCACTCGACATCGCTTTTAAAGATGCCGTACGTTATGGAGTTACAACAGCTCATATCATGCCTGGTAGTGCAAATGTTATCGGTGGAACGACATCTGTTATTAAAACGCATGGACACGATATTAGGAAAATGATCATTAAGGAAACGGCTGGACTTAAGATTGCATTAGGTGAAAATCCAAAGCGTATCCACAGTGGACGGCACAATGATTCTATTACTCGTATGGGGATCATGGGGATGCTGCGTGAAGCTTTTTACCAAGCGAAAGATTCTGCCTACCAAGATAATTTGCGTGTTGCACCAATCGCAGCCGCTTTAAATCGTGAGATCCCTGTTCGTATTCATGCTCACCGAGCAGATGATATTCTGTCAGCTATTCGTTTTGCTGAAGAATTCAACCTAGATTTCCGTATTGAACATTGCACAGAAGGTCATCTTATTGCCGACTCGTTCAAAGATTTGAACTTAAAAGTAAGTGTTGGTCCTACACTAACACGTAAGTCTAAGATCGAACTAAAGAACAAAACATGGGATACGTATCGTATACTATCCGAAAATAATGTTGAAGTTTCAATCACGACTGATCACCCATACATTCCGATTCAATATTTAAACGTTTGTGCGGCAATTGCCGTTAGAGAAGGATTGAGCGAAAAAAAAGCGCTTGAAGGAATCACAATCGCTCCTGCCAAGAACCTTGGAATCGATGATCGAGTAGGCAGTATCGAGATCGGAAAAGATGCTGATTTATCCCTCTGGACTGAGCATCCGTTCCACTTTTCTGCCACCCCTGTCATGACCATGATCGACGGAGAAATAATTTACAAAAAATCTACAAAATAACTATTTTCTTTTTTAAAAAAATGTCTTATTATACAATTAGAGCAACATGCGGATTATGCGAATCCGGAACATTTTAAAAGTCGCTCCCGAATCAAATACAACATTATTTTCATAAATTAAATATTGAAGCAAGGGAAGGCAATTGGTGCGCCACCAGCTATGACTGGTCCTAGTGGGTTCGATTCCCACCCCGAATTAATTTTTATTCTTAATTCGAGGGTGGGGGATACTTCTGCCCTCTAGGAGGGATTAAATTGTTGAAAAAGCGTGATTTATCAGACAGTCATGTTCTTTACAATTTAATGGTGCACCCAGACGTCTTCCCTTTTGTGCGTCAAAAAGCGGCTTCATTTGAAGAATTTCTATTTCTAACGAAGCAAACGATCGAGGAAGAAGACCAAGGAAACATTATTTCCAGAACGATTTTGGATGAGTGGCATAATCCAATCGGCACCATTAATTTATTCGATGTCCAAGACGGCTATGGCTTTCTTGGTACCTGGATTGGTCAGCCTTACTTCGGAAAAGGATATAATTCTTTAGCAAAAGAAGCTTTCTTTTCTGAATTGTTTTATGAGAAAGATATCCACACCATTTTTATGCGTATTCGCAAAGTAAATATTCGTTCACAAAAAGCTGCTGAAAAAATTCCTTATGTGACGTTAGCTAACGAAACAAGAAAAGATGTTTATGATCAGCTTAATCAGGGGCAGGATATCTATAACCTTTATCAGATTGAAAAAGATAACTATCTTATGCACATGCTTCGTACACAAACACAGCCTCTGGAAATTGTGGAAGAACAGTTAAAGGAAGCTTAATACAGGTAACTTGTACAGCTCCTCTGCGCATACTAAAGAACATCACTCCATTTTGAGTGATGTTTATTTTTTTGTGAGGAGGAAACGTTATGGAAAGTAAAAAACAACAAGCAAAAGAAAGAAATGACGATCTAACCAAAACACAAGAAATTCTATATAAAGAGGAATTAAAGTCTGCTGAATCAACAGCTGAGACGCAAGAAATGACAAACGAAGATAATTCCTAATTCTTCCTATCATAATCAGCAAGATAATGCACATTCTATAGTTGAGGACAAGTTCCTCAATCGCTTTTGATTTACGTTTCAAAACATCGTGATATCTTTAAGGAGGTATTTGTGTGGAAAAACGTAACCGAAAGTCCTCATTGCACAACAATGCTAAAGCTTCTCAAGCCAAAGGACTTGATGTCGAGTACTCAAGTGAATTGGCAGATCAAAACGATCTTGAAGCACAAGCACGTGCACAAGCCGCTGACCGACGCCAGAAAAAAGGCCGTCGCTAAGTGCAAAAAGACCTGCTGGGATAGCAGGTCTTTTTTTAATATAGAATTCTTTATGATTCACATATCTTGTGGATAAAGTTATTCACATCATTGTTGATAATGTGGATAATTGAATCTTCCCCAAAGCTAGTTGTGTGCAATTTTGTGCAAAAAGCGAAAGTTATGCACATTTTCTGTGGAAAACCATGTGGATAGTGTGTATATTTCTGAATTTTTTAAGCTTTACATATATTATTTCATTTCAATCGTTTTTATTACTCTTGCTGGATTTCCTCCAACTACTACATTTGCTGGAACGTTTTTAGTCACTACCGCTCCTGAAGCGATTACCGCATTATCCCCTATTTTTACACCTGGATTAATAATGGCTCCTCCACCAAGCCAAACGTTATTTCCGATCTCGATAGGTTTACCATATTCAGCGCCGGAATTTCTTTCTACAGGATCTAATGGATGAGTTGCTGTATAGATATGAACGCCTGGAGCTAACATGCAATTATCTCCAAAATGTACCTCACACACATCTAAAATGGTGCAGTCGAAGTTCGCGTAAAAGTTTTCCCCAACATGAATGTTGTAGCCATAATCACATCTAAAGTTCGGCTCTATTCCAACATTCTGACCAGTTGAACCGAACAATTCTTTTATCAAAGAACTACGCTTATCCCATTCCTCTTCTGTTGTGGCGTTGTACTCTCGTGTCAGCTTTCTTGCTTGAATTCGCTCAGTAACAAGCTGTTGATCATCGGGACGATACATTTCTCCATCGATCATCTTTTCTTTTTCCGTTTTCATGCAGACCGTTCCTTTCACTAACTATTTAAGAACTAATGTACATACAGCTTCAACTTGTGATGTTTGAGGAAACATATCCACAGGAGTTATCTCCTCTACCTTATAACCATTACTTATTAACATGTGGACATCTTTCGCTAAAGTTGAAGGGTTACAAGAAACGTATACCATTTTTTTAGGTTTTGTTTTGATTATCGTTTCTAAGAAAACAGGATCACACCCCGTTCTTGGTGGATCTACGACTACTACGTCAGGTTCCCAGCCTTCTTTCACCCATTTTGGGAGAAGTTTTTCAGCTTTTCCTGTCTCATAATAAGCGTTTTTAATTTGGTGTTTCTCAGCATTTTTTCTTGCATCCATGATGGATTCTTTAATGATGTCCATCCCTCTTACTTCTTCTGCACCATTCGCAAGCCACATGCCGATCGTACCCGAACCACAATAAGCATCAACAACCTTTTCTTTACCAGTCAGATTGGCCTGTCTTTTTACTTCGTTATATAAGTTTACAGTCTGCTCAGGATTCAACTGGAAAAACGCACGTGCTGACAGCTCAAAACGAAGATCTCCAAGATGTTCAGTGATCGTATCTTTTCCGAAAATACCCTCCGTCTGTTCACCGAATACAAGCGACGTTTTCTCTTCGTTTATGTTTTGAATAAAGGAAGTCACCTGAGGCAGTCTTTTCTTGATCTCTGCTACAAAAAGTTCTTTTTTCGGCAGCTCATTCGTTGCTGTTACGATGACTAACTGAATTTCATCCGTACGGAAGGCTGTTCTAACTACAATGGTACGTATGCTCCCCGTTTGTTTTCTTTCGTCATATATAGGTAGATTCAGATCTCTAATAATTTGTTTTACTTTATTCGTAACAATATTCGTATCCTCATGCTGTACGAGGCAGTGATCGATGTTGATCAACTTATGTGAGTTGGAGCTATAAAGTCCTGCAATGACCGTATCATCGATCTTACCAACTTGAAATTGAGACTTATTGCGATATGCCCAAGGCTCGTCCATTCCAATTGTTTTTCTCACATTCAATTTGTCCTTATGAATCTTTGTGTATCGCTCAAAAGCTTGCACAACAATATCGCGCTTTTCTCTAAGTTGAGCAGGATAAGACATATGCTGAATCTGACATCCGCCGCATGTCTCATATATTGGACATGGTGGAGTGACTCGATCTTTGGACTTTTTAAATACTTTCTTTATCTTTGCTTCTGCTCGGTTTGGAAAAACTTTCGTAATGATAACCGACATTTCTTCACCGGGAATGGCTCCAGGAACAAAGACTACTTGTCTTTGATGAAATCCAATTCCTTCACCGTTGATGCCTAATCGTTTAATTAGAAGCGGAATTGTTTCACCTATCTTCATAATAGGGTTGTTTTGTTTCGTATTTCTCATAATAATATTCACTCGTTTCTTAGCTAAAAGTGGCTTTCCTTATTGTAGACGAAACTCGCATGTTCTACCAACTTCAAATTCATTCGGAAAATGATTTTATACAAAAACAATACTAAAGTCAGATTGTATAGCTTTTTTAAATTTTCTATACTAATTTTAACGAAAGCGCTTTCGTAGAGCTGTTTATATTTTTTAAAGTTTTTCGAAACCGCTTTCGATTCTTTATTTATAACAAAGGAGGAATTTACTCAGTGAAAAAAATCTGTGCTTTAGCAGTCTCTGCTTTATTAATGATGCCAAGTGGGGTGATCGCCTCAGCAGAAGATGATGGAAATAAAGAAGTACAAAAAAAGAAAGAAAAAACAAAATGGTCTCTTACTTGGTCAGATGAATTTAACAAAGCAACCATCGATCCTAAAAAATGGACCTATGACATTGGTAACTGGATAAAAGACGAAGAAGGCAATCTTATTACGCCTGGTTGGGGAAACAATGAAAAACAATATTATACGAACTCTGAAGAGAATTCCTTTATAAAAGACGGTAAATTAATTATTCGAGCAAAAAAAGAGAGAACCATTGATGATTCGGGTACCTATGATTATACGTCTGCCAAGTTAAAAACAAAGGGTTTATTCAGTCAGACGTATGGCCGTTATGAAGTTCGTGCAAAATCTCCTACAGGAAAAGGTTTGTGGCCAGCCGTTTGGATGTTACCTGAAAAAGACCGATATGGTGGATGGGCGGCTTCAGGTGAAATAGATATTATGGAAGCTTGGGGAAGTAAACCAAATAAAGTGGCTGGCACGCTCCATTATGGGGAAACTTGGCCAAACAATCGTTATACAGGAAAAGAATTTGAATTTCCATTTAATGATGGAATCAATAATTGGCACACCTACGCCATCGAATGGGAACCTGGTGAAATCAGATGGTATGTAGACGGTGAACTTTATCAAACGCAAAATGAGTGGTATGCAAAAGGTCAAAATAATCCGATCAAGTTTTCGTATCCAGCGCCATTTGATCAAAACTTTTATTTAATCATGAACCTCGCTGTTGGCGGCTGGTTTGATGGTGATCCCGATGAAACGACTACGTTCCCTCAACAAATGGAGATTGATTATGTGCGTGTGTATGAGTTAAAAAACCGCGATTATCGAAATCCTGTTGAACCTGCTCCAAAACCTGTTGAACTGCCTAAAGAAGCTAAACATCCTCTTGAAGACGGTAATCTTATTTATGACGGAAACTTTGAAAGACCTTTTACAGTTATCGATCAAAATGAATCGACATTCGATCCGACCTACTGGAACCTTGTTACTCTTCCAGACTTTGGTGGTGAAGCTTCTGTAGAAAAGGATTTGATCGATAATAAGAATTTTGCAGTGATTACCCCACAAGTTCCGGGATCATTTTCACATTCTGTACAAGCAATTCAGCTTCTTTCACTCGGAAAAAGCGGACGTTACAAAGTTAGCTTTGATGCAAAAGCAGCAGCTGATCGACAAATGTCTGTTAAAGTAGGCGGTGGTGCAGATCGTGGTTGGAGCAAATATTCGAATGAAGAAGCAATCAAATTAAGCAATTCACTTGAAAGCTATTCATTTACGTTTGATATGCTTGCAGATACTGATCTTGCCGCTCGATTAGAATTTAACCTAGGTAACAATGGAAGTATCCCGGTTTGGATTGGGAACGTACGTGTCGAAGAAGTTACAAATGAACCGATCGATGAGTCTGCGACTAAACCACCACTTCGGGATGGTAACCACATCTACAATGGAACATTTGATCAAGGTGCAATGGATCGATTAACATATTGGAACTTTGTTTCAAAACAAAAAAAGGATTCAGCAGTTGTTAACGAGAAGGCTCGTGAATTTCATGCCATTTTAAAAGGACATTCTTCTAAAACAGCAGATAAATATCTAGTTCAAAAAGGCATACGGTTGGTCAAAGGCAATGATTACCTTCTATCCTTCAAAGGGAAAGCTGATGTAGCTAGATCTATTGAGGTTGGTGTGTTAGATGAAAGCGGTAAAAAGTTCTATGTAGCACCAGCAAAAGTAAACCTAAACAAAACGAGTGATACGCACGAGTTAAAATTTACGTATGGAGGAGAAACGTCAGATTATCATAGCCAATTCATTTTTTATTTAGGCGGCCATTCTGCTGATGTTTACTTAGACGACATTACTTTAAAGAAACTAACCAATATTCCCGATTACAACGATGTGGATATGAAACCATTAAAAAATGGAGATTTCCTTTCCGGCCTTTCATTTTGGACACCCTATATTCATTACGATGCAAATGCTGAGATCGTGAGTGAAGAAGGTAAAGCCAAGATCAGCGTCGATTCTGAAGGAAATGAGCCTTGGAGTGTTCTATTAGAACAAGGGAATTTAAAGTTAGTCGAAGGATTGAATTACGAACTACGTTTTTCAGTATCCTCACAGATTGCTCGTAACATAGAGGTTACGTTAGAGAACTCACAGTACAAGCGTTATTTTGCTGAAAGCGTTAGAATTGGAAATGAAGAAACAACTTACACGTTCCAGATCACTCCTACTGAAACAGATATGTTGTCGTTAAAATTTCTTCTTGGAAAAAGTCTAGGTTCACCACTGGGCAAACATGAGATTTACCTCGATGACGTACAACTGAATGTAATAAAATAAATGTTAAAAACGCTTAAACCACTTTTAAGAATAGAGGTTTAAGCTTCTTTTTGTGCTTATTAGCCAAAAAAGAAACACCTTCGCAAAGTATGCAAAAGTGTTTTTTAAGATTTAAACAATAATGGAGTGGGTACAGATTTTTTTAGCTGTAAGTCGTCTAAGCTTTTAAATGTGTAGCCTCTCTTTTGGAGAGCCTCTATCGTGCGTTCGAGTGCATCTGCATTATCTTTAGAAACCGTGTGCAACAGCATAATACTACCAGGATGGATCTGCTTCATGATCTGGTTGTATGAATATTGCCACCCACGCTGTTTGTTGGTTTCCCAATCTAAAAAGGCAAGTGACCAAAACACATGTGTATAGCCTTCTTGTTTAGCAAGCATAATCGTTCTTTCGCTAAACACGCCTCGTGGAGGTCTAATATAATTCATATCTGTTCTTCCGGTTATTTCCGTGTATCTGAGCTTTACTTTTTCAAGCTCGTTTTTCAAACGTGCATCAGACACTTGGGTAAGATCTGGATGGTAGTAGGAGTGATTCCCTACAATGTGCCCTTCGTCAGCCATTCGTTTTATTAGGTGAGGGTGTGTCTTCATAAATTGTCCGGTTACAAAAAAGGCTGCAGGTACTTTCTTTCTCTTCAACACATCCAAAACGTTGTCGGTATAACCGTTCTCGTACCCATTATCAAAGGTTAAATAGATATCTTTTTTGCTTGGGTCTCCAATAAAAAGGCTATCGTATTTATGGACAAGCTCCATGTATCTTGCATCAGTGATCGGAGGCTTCTCTTCACCTTTTTTCTCAAAGTACCATTCCAGTCTTTGATTGGATACGCCTCTTTGAGCATAAATAACATGTGTTTGTGTAAAAAATATGATTGAAACCAATATTAGGCACAGGAGCCGATTGATTCTCATTAAACTTCCTCCTTCAAGCGACAACCTATACCTTTATTTTGTAGTAAATGCAGAAAACCATGCTAGGGATATAAAGGAAACGAATGTACTTGGTGATACGAAATGTCTGGGTGTTGGTGAATCCTAAAGATTGCTGCTTCAATCCACAACTTTTGATGCCCAATCTTAAAGTTTGCTCCTTCAATCCACAAGTTTTTGCGATTTATCCACGAGTCTACATGGATAGACACTTTTCGACACTCTTTATTCATCTCACGCTGTAAAAAGCAAAAAACCACAGTTCCAAATTAGAACTGTGGCTCACACATTCATTTTATTTAAAAACGGGATCTTTAAACTGCTCTAGCTTTTGTAAGGATGACTTCTCCACATGCTCATGAAGACTGTTTCCGTGTGAATCCATCGTTACTACCGCTGTAAAACCATTGACGCGAATGTGCCACATCGCTTCTGGAACACCAAATTCCATCAGGTCGACACCTTCCACTTTTTCCATACACTCCGCGTAATATTGTGCAGCACCGCCGATAGCGTTCAGATAAACACCGCCATGTTCTTTAAGAGCTGCTAATGTTTTTGGACCCATTCCACCTTTACCAATAACCGCTCGGATTCCAAACTTCTTCATGATGTCGCCTTGGTAAGGCTCCTCACGAATACTTGTTGTCGGTCCTGCCGCTTTAACTACCCAATTTCCTTCAGCGTCTTTTGCCATTACTGGTCCGCAGTGATAGATGATCTGACCGTTCAAATCGATCGGAGCAGGATTATCCATTAAATGTTTATGAATGGCATCTCGTCCTGTATGCATCATGCCGTTGATCGTCACAACATCTCCAACTTTTAGTTCACGGATCTGCTCTTCGGTAATAGGAGCTTCGAGTGTAACACTTCTTGTCTTTTCTTCTTGCTGTTCAACTGCTGCTGCTTCCTCTTCAGCTTTAGTGAAGTCCACTTCTTCGCCTTCTGTATACAACCAATCTTGAATTTCTCCCGTTTCAGCGTTTAGTTTTACACCTAAACGACGGTATGCCCAGCAGTTATATGCTACTGATACAAAGAAACTCGCTGGAATACGATTGATCACACCGACTTTACAGCCAAGTAACGTCGTTTCGCCACCGAAGCCCATCGTACCGATGCCTAGCTTATTCGCATTCTCCATCACATACTCTTCCAGCTTACGCAGATTTTCGTTCGGATTGACGTCATCTACAGAACGGAACAGCATCTCTTTTGCTAGCTCGTACCCTGATGTACGGTCACCACCAATACCAACACCGATAAAGCCGGCACTGCACCCTTGACCCTGTGCTTGATAAACGGAGTGCATGATACATTTGCGGATCCCGTCGAGATCACGTCCCGCTCGCCCTAATCCTTCTAACTCAGCAGGAAGGCTATATTGGATGTTCTTGTTCTCACAACCGCCGCCTTTTAAGATCAGACGAGCATCAATGTAATCTTCTTCCCATTGTTCAAATTTAATTACAGGTGTCCCGTCCCCTAGGTTGTCTCCACTGTTGTCTCCAGTGATCGAATCAACGGAGTTCGGACGAAGCTTCGTATCTTTTGTTGCATCTGCAATCGCTTGACGGATCGCTTTTTTCATCTTAATCTGGTTCGCTCCTACAGGAACTTTGATCTTAAAAGTAGGAAGCCCCGTATCCTGACAGATCGGTGAAACATTTTCATCTGCTTTTAAAATGTTATCTGTAATCGTATCTAAAGACATCGCAGCACGTGTACCGGCGTTTTCTTTTAGCTTAGCTGCAAGAATGGCACGACGAACGTCTTTTGGTAATTTCGTTGATGTTTCTACAATCAGCTTGTACATACTTTCTTGAAATTTCTCCATCTCTTCACTACCCCTTTGTGACTTGCTATTGTAAGCGTAATCAAAATTATTAATGAGTTCATTATAACAAAAAAAACCGTCTCTTAAGTAAAGAAACGGTTTTCGAGCTTATTTTTCTTCCCAATCGTGACGGAACTGTTTACACTTTTCTTCTAAGTCGTCCAGCATTCCGATGATTCGGTCGATCTCTTCAATTCCTGCTGTTTCAGCATCTATAGAATCTAAAACATCAACTAATAAGTCAATACGATTTTTAATATATTCTTTTTGAGAGGATTTATCCTGAATAGAGTTACCCATGTTGATCTCTCCTTTCCATCCCTTCTACTTTAACAAGGTCAATCGATTTTGCCAACAGAATATTATCCTTTTTCTTTAATGAGGGTTCGGTTAAGATAGATACTGTCCATTTATGGTCGCAAAGGAGATGTATGATGGTGTTAAAAACCGAATTAAAAGCGATAACCCCAAAGAATGATCCGTGGGAAGCTTATTTAGATATGAGTGAACATAAAAAACTTCAGCTTTCAAATATAGAAATAACGACAACCACCTTGTGTAACATGCGTTGTGCGCACTGTGCTGTCGGATACACGCTTCAAACAAAAGACCCTGAGCCCCTTCCGCTTGATCTTGTTATCCAACGACTCGATGAGATTCCTCAATTAAGAGCTTTCAGTATTACTGGCGGTGAGCCGATGCTTTCCTTAAAATCAGTAAATAATTACGTTGTGCCACTTTTAAAATACGCAAAAGAACGTGGTGCACGTACTCAGATTAACTCAAATTTAACTTTAGATTTAGCACGCTACGAAAAAATTATTCCGTATTTAGACGTGCTTCATATCTCCCATAACTGGGGAACGGTGGAGGAGTTTTCTGATACTGGTTTTGCCATGATGGAAAAGAAGCCTTCCGTTGACCAACGTCAAGCTTATTTTACACGTTTAGTTGAAAACGCTCAGGCTTTAACAAAAGCCGGTGTTATGGTATCTGCTGAAACGATGTTAAACAAAAAAACATTACCCTACTTGGAAGAGATACATAAACACGTACTTGAGATGGGCTGTCAGCGTCACGAAATTCATCCGATGTATCCGAGTGACTTTGCTAGCACCTTGGAAACCATTTCATTAGAAGAAATGCGTGAAAGTATTCACCACCTTCTAGATATTCGAGATAAAAAAACATGGATGCTTTTCGGGACTCTCCCTTTCTATGCTTGCTCTCAAAACGAAGAGGATTTGAGATTGATCAGAAGACTTCAAGCAGAACAAAATGTTACAGTTCGTAATGACCCTGATGGAAGATCACGATTAAATATCAACTTATTTGATGGGAATATTATCGTGACAGACTTTGGAGATGCTCCAGCACTTGGAAATATAAAAGACACAAGCTTACTTGATGCTTATGAAGCATGGAATCAATCAGCCCTTGCTAAAGAACTAAGCTGTCATTGCCCTGCTGTTCAATGTTTAGGACCGAACGTACTTGTAAAACATTCTTACTATAAAGAAGTCGATTTTAAAAATAACACCTCGAAGCTTTAAAGCGTTAAAAAGTTATAAACTTTACAAAAGTAAGTTTAAACCATATAATAGAAGGCAAATATAGACTGTAGAAAAAGCATCGTTTTTTCATATAGATTGAGGTGAATGATAATGGATTATAGCACGATGTGTCCGAAGTACGAAGTAGCCATGGATATTATCGGAAAAAAATGGACAGGACTCATCATTCGCGTTTTGATGGATGGCCCTAAGCGGTTTAAAGACATCAAATCCCAGATTCCCGAAATGAGTGATCGCATGCTTACGGAACGGATGAAGGAATTGGAGTCTGTGGGAATTGTGAAGCGTAACGTTTACCCAGAGACACCTGTGCGAATTGAGTATTCACTAACAGATAAAGGAAACTCCCTAAAAACAATCATCAACGCCATTCAAGACTGGAGCGAACAATGGGTGGACCATTGTTAAGTCTAGCCTGATAGTGTTAATTTCCGTTTCAGGTGCTCGCTTTCCGGGGGGCGTGCGGTGAGCCTCTTAGCGCTTTGCGCTGTTAAGAGTCTCACCTGTCCCGCTGATCCCTCAGGAGTCTCGCACCTTACACTCCAATTAACTTTTCAATGAAGCTTTCTTGGAACTCAGCACCATCTTGGATATAACTTTAATACGCAAAAAAGAAGGACAGCTGATTAAGGAGCTGTCCTTTTTTACATATTGCTTGTATGAAAACTAAAAGATACGTGGTCTTGAACGGGAATCCATGCTCCAATTCCTTGTTGTGTAACGTTTTGAATCACGATCTCTCTTTTACCGCCTTTTAAAACGATATACACTTCTCCGTAAGTGACTCGTCCTCTTTCATTAACGGCCGGGACATAGCTATCTAAATATCCCACTTGTTTTGGTGATACATGGTACACGTTCGATTTTTTTGTACCTGCCCCAACAGCTGTTTGAAAAGATAAAGGTAGCTTTGACTTTTCTGCTGCGGTGATGAGCATCATCTTTTGAACAGCTTCACTATTTGGAATTGATGCAGTAAGACCACCACTTACTTTTTTATGTGCGGTTTGGTTATAAGACAGTTTCGCAACGGCTTTTGCGCCTCTGTTGTCTAAACGGTTCGTATTGATTTGTTGATGTTCCCAGTTCACAGTCGTCTCAGTTGATTGATAAGACAATGGCCATTGACCTAGGTAGATTTTTGCACGGTACCAGAATGCTACTTTCGATCCATTTATCGTTGACTCGTTCAATAAACGAATTAAATCAGGGTTTGTGATTGGAACGTCCGATGTTTTGAGCATAGTTTTTGCAAGCTTACTCGGTTCTAAGTACGGAAGATCTTGGGCAGAGTTAGGATACGTGTTCTCTTTTGAAATGCTAAGAACCGAACTCGGTATTTTAATATCTGCTTTTGGAGCAGCTTTTTCTATTTTTTCCGCTTGTTTTTGTTTTTGCTCTGGCTGTTGCTTTGTTTTTTCAGCTGCTAATGCTGTATTGGATAACACAAAAAGCATGACAAATATCATAATAAAAATTCTCTTTTTCATAATATCCTCCTTTCCCCTATTTTTTTCTAACCCATAAAATTTATCCATGTTCCCTGCTTTGATCTCTCCGGATTTTGTTGGAAAATAAAAAACCCTCATTCTATAAAGAATCAGGGCACTGAATTTAACGTTGGATTTCAAAGCTTTCAGTAATGTTTATACTGTCTTTAACAGACTGAACCATCGAGCAGTTTTTTCTAGTCACGTTTAATGCTTTCTCAACCTTCTCTTCTGATAATTCTTTCCCTTTAATCAAGAAGTGGAGGTGAATGTCGGATACGCGGTTTGCCTCTTTTTCCATTCTATTGATCTTTGCTGACACAGTGATATCATCATACTGCATTCTCATACGCTCTAATACTTTTCGAAGAACTCCACCACTGCATACAGCTATAGAAGAAACGAGAAGTTGAAATGGCCGATAACCATATTCGGCGTTACCGCTTACCTCAAGTGTTCCGTATTCTACTTCTGTTTCAAATCCATTTTCAGTCATTTTAAATTCCAAGGATACACCCTCCTCATCTAAAACTTACACTCAACTTTTTCTGGTTTCCATTGTACAATGGTTTTAGTTTGTTTTGAAAAGGAGACGCTCATGCAGCTTTCTACGTATAAATTTTCAGTTCTAGTCAGCATTGTTTTTATTTCAGGGTTCGCTCAAGGTATGCTGCTTCCCTTAATTGCAGTTATCTTTGAACAAGACGGTACATCCGCTTCGTTAAACGGTTTCCATGCAACAGCTCTCTATATAGGCATCTTGATCGCTTCTCCGTTTATAGAGAAGCCTCTTAGAAAATTTGGTTATAAACCACTCATCTTAGCTGGACTTTTAGCTGTTGTACTTTGTTTTGCTATGTTTCCTGTTTGGAAAGTATTTTGGTTTTGGTTTGTATTAAGACTCTTGATCGGTATTGGAGATCATATGTTGCATTTCTCAACGCAAACTTGGATTACGACAAGTAGCCCTGAAAAAAAGAGAGGTAGAAATATTTCTATATATGGGATTGCGTTCGGAGCAGGGTTTGGAATCGGACCTCTTATGACAAAGATGCTTGAAGTAAACGAAAACCTTCCTTTTTGGCTTGCAGCCGGTCTTTGTTTTCTTTCTTTTCTTCTAATGACAACGATACGAAACGAAAGACCTGAAGCAGAGTCTGCTCGAACTTCTGGAGTAACAGCCATCGACCGCTATAAAGATGTTTTGAAATTAGCATGGGTATCTTTATTGCCACCTTTTGGTTACGGTTTTCTAGAAGCAACTCTACATGGCTCTTTTCCAGTATTTGCACTTCGTAACGGAATCAGCTTAGATTGGGTAGCCGTTCTGCTGCCAGCTTTCGTTTTAGGAAGCCTCGTCTTCCAGTTGCCACTAGGTATTCTCAGCGATAAATGGGGAAGAAAACCCATCTTAATCTTTTCATTTGTTTCAGGTTTCTTCTCGTTCCTGGCAACCTACTGGAGCATGAACAACTTTTGGCTTCTGATCAGTTTGTTCTTTTTATCCGGAATGTTTGTTGGATCGATGTTCTCTCTAGGCATCGCATATATGAGTGACCTGCTTCCTAAATACCATCTTCCTGCAGGAAATATTTTAGCAGGTATCAGCTTTAGCATCGGAAGCATGTCTGGTCCAATGATCGGGGGAAGTTTCATAAGCTGGTTTGATGGCGGTGCTTTTGTTTTTGCTATCTGTGGCATGCTATTCTTGCTCTGTTTACCGATACTTTTTATTAAAAATAATAATAAGATATCCATGAAGTCCAAAACAGCTTAGAAATAAAATTTTTCTTTTTACACCATATTAGTAAAGTAAAGCAGGATTTTTGACTTTAGTGGTTCAACCTTTAAACTAGACATTAGATAACTTAACTATCTTCAAAACAAGGAGTAGATATTTTTATGATGAGATTACGTTCGGATATGCCGGAACTTAATGGTGCTACACAATGGATCAATGGAGAAGTTTCAAAAAGTGATTTGATCGGAGATAAACCAACACTTATTCACTTTTGGTCTGTAAGCTGTGGATTATGTAAAGATGCAATGCCTAACATTAATCAATTTCGTGATGATTATAAAGACGAACTGAACGTTATTGCGGTTCATATGCCTCGTTCTGAAAAAGATCTAGATATCGATCAAATTAAAGAAGTGGCAGCAGAACACGATATTACACAGCCAATCTTTGTGGACAACGACCATACATTAACTGACGCGTTTGAAAACGAGTATGTGCCTGCATACTATGTTTTTGATGCAGAAGGTAAGCTTCGTCATTACCAAGCAGGTGGAGATGGTATGAAGATGCTAACAAAGCGTGTTAACCGTGTACTAGGAAAAGAAACAAAGTAAGCATACAAAAACCGGACAGCCGCTATCGCTGTCCGGTTTATTTATTTTGCTGCTTATACGCCATTATTTTAAGAATCGTTCGATCCATCGGAAGAGCATCGCTAAGAACTTATATAGAAAAAGTCCGAGCATTGCTCCCATACCATTAAGGAAGATATCATCAATATCAAAGATCCGTTTGAAATATTCGTATTGAAGCACTTCGATAATAAAACTTGTACCAAAACCAAAAACGAAAATAAAACGCCAAGAATTAAACACTCGGTAAATTAAAGGCAGCAACAAACCAAATGGTACGAACAAGAGCACATTCCCGATAATGTTCTTCAGGATCAGCCAATCATCCTCACTTCTCCACATCAGCCTTATGCTGTCAAACAAAACGAGATTAGCTGATCTTCCATATACATATTCATTAAATGAAAAAAGAGTGGCTTTAATTAAGACGGCCATATACACGATAAAAACAAGTGTACCTAAAATACTAAAAATGAATCTAACTTTTTTCATACTGCCTTTTCTCCTGCCTTTTAAAGAAATTCCCATAAGTGCCTTTTTAGTGTAACATGCAAAGCTCTTAAGGAGATACAGGTAAAAGACACAAACTTTTCTCCGTTCCCTATACACACTTCGCTGTATTTATCCAAAACATGTACTTCTTCTGTACTTTTTCACTGCCGTTTCTGAACAAACAAAAAAGCCACCCTGCTAACAGGACAGCTTCATACTTGTTCGTGTTCGATTAATGAAAGTCATTCTTTTTGTTCGAGGACTTACTCGTTTTATGCTGACTATCATTTTTATTGTTCTTATTGTTGTGGGTCTGTTTGTTGCTTTTTCCCATATCAATAATACCTCCTTAACGACAAGGTATGTATAGTTTTTCCTAGGATTCAGCCTTTAACAAGCCCCTTTTCTTGGCAAAATCAATCTTAAACTTATGAAACGTGGCATTTAAGACGCCTCCAGATAATAAGACGATACCCGTGAGGTAAAACCAAAGCATAAGGACAATAATTGCCCCAATACTTCCGTAAGTAGCAGAATAATTACCAAAATGATCAACGTAAAAGGCAAAACCGAATGAAACGATCTGCCAAAAGAATGTGGCAACAAGTGAACCGTACCAGATCTCACTATATTTGAGCTTTTTACAGGGAGCCAAATAATAGAGAACAGATACAACCGTCGCGATGATGAGGAAGCTGATCAACCACCGTAACACTCCCCAAATTTGAAGGAACTCATCACTTAATCCTAAGTATGAAAAGGCTGCGTTTCCAAGCATCTTTCCGAATACAGGGAAAACGAGTGCAACAACAAAAGCGAAAATAACGCCAAACGTTAAGAAAATGGCCAATAACCTTGTTTTTATGAAGCTGCGGCATTCTTCAACGCCATAGGCTTCATTCAAAGTCTTGATTACAGCATTGATCGCATTAGAAGCTGACCATATCGTAGCTAATATCCCAATTGATAAGAGGCCACCACTTCTTCCTTCTAATACAGCAAGTAAATTCTCTCGAACAGAATCCATCGCTTCTGATGGTACAAAGTGCTCTAACAGATCCAGCGCTTCTTTCGGTTCAATAAAAAAGGCTCCAAGCGTTAATAAGAAGATAAGAAAAGGGAACAGCGAAAGCAGAAAATAATAAGCAAGCTGTGCTGCAAGTCCTGTTACATCTCCTCTTTGAAAACCATGCATAAATTCAATTCCAAATGCTTTGGCTTTCATATGTTTGAGTATATGCCATAATGTCAAAGTTCCTCTCACCCCTTACTTATTTTTATACATTTCCCTTTATCTTTCCCCTTCCTTACGGTGATAAAAACTTTTTTCAGGATAAGTTTATAATTTTTTATAATGGGTAACTTAAGAATAATTCCATATTACAACATACAAAAAAAGGAGGAATTTTAAATGAGTTTATTATGGGCACTTATAATTGGAGGAATCATCGGTTGGTTAGCAGGTCTTTTAACAGGGCGTGACGTACCAGGCGGAATCATCGGTAACATCATCGCAGGTTTTGTTGGTGCATGGTTAGGTGGATTATTATTAGGTGATTGGGGACCAATGGTAGCAGGATTTGCAATCGTTCCAGCTATTATCGGTGCAGTTGTAGTAGTACTTATCGTAAGCTGGATCATGCGCAGTATGCGTAGCCGTGCTTAATAAGATTTACTAAAACATAATTCTTTTCAAAAAGAAAAGCTGGCTAAGGAAGATCGTGATATGATCTTCCTTTAGTCAGCTTTTTGCTTTGCTACAATAATTATGCATTTCCTTTAGGTTGCATAAGGTTTCTTGTTTGTCTAGTCGAGATAATGGCGCTGATTAATGATCGTTCGTCGAAATTTATAATCCGTCATGATGATTTATGATCGATGGCCGAAATTTATGCTCGGTCACGAAGATTTATGATCGATGGCTGAAATTTATGCTCGGTCACAATTAACAACCAATTAAACTAAAATCTTTTTTTAAATACATAGCTCGGCATCTCATAATTCATTTTTTCTTTATAGAAACGATGAGCGTCTACCCGGTTTACATTCGAACTTAATGCAACACAGTTACAGTTATTTTGAAGTGCAAAAGATTCCAAAAATGCGAGAAGTTCCTCACCGTATCCTTTTGATCTTGCGTTAGAATCTGTGATCAGATCGTACAAATAAACATGTTTACCATCATAAAGGTTGGTCAAAATAGCAAAACCAGCAACAGCAACAATTTTTCCTTCATGAACATTGGCAAATAACGTATAGCCTTCTTTCTCCATCTGTAAAAAAAGTTCATAGAAAAGATCTTCTGAAAGATGTGTACGAAGTTGACTCATAACCGGAAAAGCATCACGCACTTCTTGTTCTGATGATAATTGACGAATTTCACCCATCCGATATCCTCCTGATTATAAAGATTCTCTATTCTTTATTTCGACCAATAACCTCTCACACCCCGCTGTAACAAGGTCATACACTTCTTGAAAATTACCTGTAAAATACGGATCCGGAACATCCTCATTCTCATCTTCAGGGACAAAGTCCATCAGCCTTGCGATCATACCTGTTTTTTTCTGACCTGCCATCCTATGCATGTTACCAATATTCTCAGCATCCATCCCGATGATATAATCGTAGTCTGTTAAGTCTTTTGTTTTAACTTGACGCGCTTTCTGACCTTCATAGGAGATCCGGTTTTCTTTCAAGATATTCCTTGTTCCTTCATGAGGCGGTTCCCCTACATGCCAGTTTCCCGTTCCGGCTGAATCAATAGAAATTTTTTCTGATAAACCTTCTCGATTTACAAGATCTCGAAAAATCGCCTCCGCCATAGGAGATCGACATATGTTTCCTAAGCATACAAAGAGTACTTTAATCATAAATCATACCCCTTTCGTCTTCCTTTTAAAGGTATAACAATTTCATCCAATAATAAAGAGGAAATATACACAAAAATAAAACCAGGTTGATCCCCGGTTTTATTTGTTCTGTAAACTATCCTGTTATTAACTTTTTTAGTATGCAGTCTTTAATAAGCTAAACGACACTCGGAAAGCGAGCACCTGGAACGCAAAGAAAACACCTTCGAATCTGAACAAAAATATCCTTTTAGAAATATTACAATAAGCGTTTTTGATGCTTTTCGGTTTCCTAATTCTCCTTCACTGACTAGTTGATTGCAGTGGAAGGTGTGAGACTCCTGCGGGACAGGCGGGCAGGTGAGACACTTAAGAGTGAAACGTACAAATGTGGCTCACCGCCTGCCCCGCGGAAAGCGAGCACCTGGAACGGAAATCAACTACTCTCAAAAACAACAAAGAAAACACTAAAGTATCCGTTTAAATTAAGCCAGATAAGCCTCTCGAACGGACTCATTTGTAATGAGCTCATTCCCTTGACCAGCCATCACGATCTCTCCAGTCTGCAGCACATACCCACGATTCGCGATCTGAAGAGCCTGAAACGCATTTTGTTCAACGAGAAGAATCGTCATTCCTTCTTTATTGAGATCACTGATAATATCGAAAATCTGTTCTACGATTACTGGGGCTAGTCCCATTGAAGGTTCATCAAGCAACAAGAGACGTGGCTTTGACATGAGTGCACGACCCATGGCGAGCATCTGCTGCTCACCACCACTCATCGTACCCCCCTTTTGAGTTAAGCGTTCTCTTAACCTCGGAAAATAGTCGAAGACCTGTTCCATACGTTCCTTTATGACCTTTTTATCCTTCACGATAAAAGCACCCATCTCTAAGTTTTCTTTTACCGTTAGTCTAGGAAAAATCCTTCTTCCTTCAGGAACGTGTGCAATACCCGTTTGAGCAGTAATATGGGCAGGCTGTTTCGAAATGTCTTTTCCTTCGTAGATAACAGAACCTGTTTTCGGTAGAACCTGTCCACTGATCGTTTTTAAAGTCGTTGATTTCCCTGCACCGTTCGATCCGATTAATGTAACGATTTCCCCTTTTTCTACAGAAATACTAATACCTTTTAGCGCATGAATACCACCGTAATATGTGTTAATATCGTTTAATTGTAGAATACTCATCGTTCTCCTCCTTACGCTGGTGTTACGGCACTTTTTCCAAGATAAGCTTCAATCACTTTTACATTATTACGAATTTCAGCAGGCTTTCCTTCAGCGATTTTTTCGCCATGATCCAATACAAAAATCTGTTCAGATATCTCCATGACTAGCTTCATATCATGTTCGATCAAAACGATCGTTACATCCAAGTCCTCTCTCATTCGATGGATAAACTCGGTTAACTCACGTGTTTCTCTCGGATTCATCCCTGCTGCTGGTTCATCTAGCAGCAAAAGTTTAGGTTTGGTAGCCAGTGCACGCGCGATCTCAAGCCTTCGTTGAGCTCCATAGGATAGATTCTGAGCATCTTCGTTTAGATGCTTCGCAAGACCGACATATTCAAGCCAGTGGTACGCTTCTTCTTTGGCTAGTTGTTCTTCTTCTCTTACTCTTTTTGTTTGGAACAGAGTACCAACGATTCCAGCTTTCAACTGTTTATGCAAACCTACCATGACATTTTCAAGAACGGTAATATTTGAAAAAAGACGTATGTTTTGGAACGTACGAGCAATTCCGTGCCGGGAAATCTCATGTGGCTTCAACCCTACTAAAGAACTTGATCCGAGTTGCACATTCCCATTGTCCGGTTGATATACCCCGGTGATCAAGTTAAAGAAAGTAGTTTTACCTGCTCCATTCGGTCCGATTACCGCAGTTATCGAACCTTTTTCCACTGTCATATCTACTGAATTTACGGCAACAAGTCCGCCAAACTGTTTAGTAAGATTACTAACTGTTAAAATCGACATCTCTATACCGCCTCCTATGCCTGAAACCCTTTGTCAGGTTCAACCGTAATCTGCTCTTTTCTGTGCTTTTTAGATCCCTCTTTAAGAGATTCTTCATCAAACACAGGATTTTTAGATGGTATCAACCCTTGAGGGCGATAGATGGCAAATATGATTAAAATCGCTCCAAAGATAAATCGTTGCATTTTTGCTGGAGCGAGTGCTTCTGGAAAGCTGATCACACCATCAAGACTCAATTGATTTAAGTAATTTGTTACCTCTGTCAGTACTTGTAGATTTAGAATGGTAATTACTGCCGCACCAAGGATTACTCCTGGCACACTGCCCATGCCTCCTAAGATAACCATTACTAGAATGGTGATAGACTCTAATAACGTGAAACTCGTAGGGTCAACGAAAGTTTGTTTCGCTGCAAATACAACCCCCATCATTCCTGAAAAAGAAGCTCCGATTGCGAATGCTAAAAGCTTCGTACGCACAAGGTGGATACCCATCGATTGTGCTGCGATCTCGTTTTCTCTAACCGCCTTCCAAGACCGGCCTATTTTTGAGAACTCAAACCTTCTAACAGCTAGAATGACAAGAAACAAGATAGCAAGAACAATAAAGTAGAATTGATTCGGATAGACAAACTGATAACCGAAGATCTCTGGGGGTTTAACAGACGCTAATCCCATTGCTCCATTGGTAATGTTCACCGGCTTATCAAGGTTATTAAATACAATTCTAATGATCTCACCGAAACCAAGCGTAACGATCGCTAAGTAGTCTCCTTTTACACGAAGTACAGGGATACCTAATAAGACACCGAAAAGTGCAGCTACAAAGCATCCGATTAAAATAAAGATCCAGAAGCTCTCACCCGATAAAGGGAACGTTCCGAATGGCATAAAGTTAGCAGCTTGACCTGTTGCAAAGATTCCATACGTATATGCCCCGATCGCAAAGAAGGCTACGAACCCCAGATCTAGTAATCCTGCTAAACCAACAACAATATTTAGCCCCAATGCCATCGCTACATAGATACCAACAACTGTGGCGACTTCCATGTAAGATTGATAGCCTGGTCCGGTGCTTGATACAAAAGGTATCACGCCGATAAGGACGACACCTGCGATCAACCATTTTAGACGGTCTGGCAACTCTGTATAGTACAGAAGCAATAATGAGAACAACAGCAACAGAAAAGCGGTTACAGATGCCTGAGCAAGATATAGGCTCAACGAGGTAATCAGTACATAAAGGACGAGCAGGATAATTTGGGCCAGCTTGTTGCCTTTTAGTTTACTTGTCAGCTTATTCATCGCTCTTCACCTACACTTTCTCAGTAACTGCTTTACCAAACAGTCCTTCTGGTTTGAAAATTAATACGACGATTAGAATGGCGAACGCAAATACGTCTTTATACTCTGCGCCAAAGATACCACCCGTTAATAGCTGGAGATTAGCAGCTGCAAACATTTCTAGAATCCCTAACATGAGTCCACCTGCCATAGCACCACGAATATTTCCGATGCCTCCAAGAACAGCAGCCGTAAATGCTTTTAATCCTAGGATAAAACCGATATACGGATCGATCGTTCCATATTGAACAGCAAACAAAACTCCAGTTGCCCCACCTAGAGCTGATCCGATGAAAAAGGTCAACGAGATGACTCTGTTCACATTGATCGACATGAGCGATGCTGTTTCACGATCTTGAGCTACTGCTCTCATCGCCATACCCCACTTCGTTTTATTAACGAAGAAATCCAGTCCGATCATCATGATCACAACCGCAATGATTAAAATCAATGTAGAGGTTTTAAAGAACGCATCACTAAAGGAAGAGGAAATGCTAGAAAATTTAATCGAAAATTGCTCATTAAACATGGATGGACCCGTTAAAATATAATTTCCTCTTTTGTATTCTGTAATAAAACGAACGAGATCTTGCAGCAAAAACGATACACCGATCGCTGAGATCAACGTAATCAGTTTAGGGGAGTTTCGGAGCGGCCTGTATGCCATCCGCTCTATTCCAACACCCATGAAACCGGTTAGGATCGACGTAACCACCAACACAAGAATTAAAGCTAGAATAGCAGGCATCGCTGCTAACCAACCCATGCCTGTCATGAGAATCAGCATCGCAACTCCGATAAAAGCACCTGTCATAAAGATTTCACCGTGGGCGAAATTAATGAGCTCTAATATTCCATAAACCATCGTATAACCAAGTGCAATAACGGCGTATATCGCACCAAGAGCAATGCCATCTACGAGTACTTGAGGCAGACTTTGTAAAATGTCAGCTAACATAAATATTCCTCTCTTTCACGTCTGGGGAGTGTATGTAAAAAAGAAGAGGGACATGGCCGGTGGGGTCATTCCCTCTCTTGTAAACATAAGTTTACTTACTGATTTCGCCTTCTTGAACGCCTGGATATTTAGCTTCACTGAACTTGTAGATGTATACTTTAGCAAACTTGTTGTCACCGATATCATCGAAACCGACCTTCGTAACAACACCTTGGAAATCTTGAATCTTGCGGATTTCTTCTGCTACTTTTTCACGTGCCGGAAGGTCTCCGTCACTTCCTTCAATCGCTGCCTCAAGTCCTTTTAATAGAACGCTCATAGAATCATAGCCATAAGCCGAATAAGACTCTACGTTCTTGTTGAACTTCTCTTTATATTTAGAAGAGAAATCTTTGCCTTCTGTTGTTTTACTCGCATCAGCTGCTACCGAAGTATAATAAACATCTGTTACAGCATCGCCTGCGATTTCAACTAGAGTAGACGAGTCCATTCCATCTCCGCCCATGAATGGAATCTTAATGCCTTTGTCACGAGCTTGTCTGATCAACTGACCACCTTCTGTGTATAATCCACCGAAGAACACTAAATCAGGTTTCTTTGATAATACTTGTGTAAGTACACCGTTAAAGTCTTTCTCACCAACAGTAATCCCTTCATAACCAAGTATTTCAGCTCCAGCATCTTCAGCTGCTTTCTTAAATGCATCAGCAAGACCTGTTCCGTACGCTGTTTTATCTTGGATAACGAAGATTTTCTTAGCTCCTAATTTATTGATCGCAAAATCTGCACCTGCAGGACCTTGGAAATCGTCACGTGCTACGATACGGTTCACTGTTTTCAGTCCGCGGTCTGTTACCTCTGTGGCAGTATTTGCTGGAGATACCATCGGCACTTTATACTTTTCATAAACTTCAGATGACGGGATGGATACGCCTGAATTCAAGTGACCCACAACCCCAAGGATCGATTTATCTGAACCGATAAGCTGTGCGTTTGCTACACCTTTTTTAGGATCTGCCTGATCATCATACGGCTGAAGCTGAAGCTTGTACCCTAAGTCTTCAAACTTCTTCTTGTTTTCTTCCAATGCCAGTTGTGCACCAAGCTTAATAGATTCCCCAAGTGTTGCACTACCGCCAGATAAAGGAGTTTGCGTTGCGATCTTGATTACTTTTCCGCTTCCTCCCCCTCCATTGCTTCCTTCTGAACCGCCAGAAGAATTACAACCTGCCAAAAGTCCTAGTGATAATGCAGAAACCGCTAATACTTTTAACCCTCTCTTAATCCCCACCTAAAATCCCCCTTGTTTTGAATATTATGATAATTTCCACTATTTAAAAAAATAGTACATGAAGAAAAGGTATTAGACAACTAAATTTTTGGAAAAGTAGAATTTTTATGTTAAATTTAAAAGTTTTCCCTATTATTCAACATATTTCTTTTTCATTCGATGCCTAGAACTTTAGTAGGAAATAAAAAAAAGACTCACTGATTTTGACAGTGAATCTTTTATAAGTAGATTTATTTGCTCAAAATTTTCACGTGATATTTTCGAGTTCGCGGACCATCAAACTCACAAAAATAAACACCTTGCCAAGTTCCTAAGAGAAGCTTTCCATTCTGGATAAAGACCACTTGCGAAGAACCAACGGTACTTGCCTTAAGATGTGAAGCAGAGTTTCCTTCAGCATGGCGATACTTTGGGTGTTCCCAAGGATATACCTCGTCCAATCGCATAAGCATATCATGAACAACATCAGGGTCCGCATTTTCATTGATTGTAATTCCAGCGGTCGTGTGTGGACAGTATATGTACATTACACCATCGTTCACGCACTGTTCTTCTAGATAAGCTTCTAGTGTACTCGTGATCTCATACATCTCATCTCTTTGGTGTGTTTGTATCGTAAATACTTGTGCCATTTCATCCCTCCTCTTCCTTCTTATTTTGATGATTCCCTATGAAAATCCTTTTTACTATTCAAAGTTAGGCTCTATAAGATTTCGATAGCCAAAAAAAGAGAGGAATGGTCGTAAAACCATTCCTCTTCCATTTCACTTATTTACGATGAACGCGTGTACGGTCACCAGCGATTTTTTTCCATTTTGCTCTTTCTGCATTCGCTAACTTTTGATCTTCTTTGCGTGCGAAGTAAGCTAATTCGCGCTGAAGTTTTACATAACTGTTATAGCGATCTTCTTTTAATTCACCTGTTTCAATCGCTTCTTGCACTTTGCACCCTGGTTCATTTTGATGGGTACAATCACGAAAACGGCATAGTTCCGCATACCCTTCAACATCCTGAAAGCTTTGACTTAAGCTGCTGTCGCCTTCCCACAATTGAAGCTCTCTCATTCCCGGAGTATCGATTAAGATCCCACCACTATCAAGAACAAGCAGTTCACGATGAGTAGTGGTATGCTTTCCTTTTCCATCTTCTTCACGAATAACATTCGTTTTTAATACCTCTGAACCGAAAAGTTTGTTTGCAAGCGTCGATTTCCCAACACCAGATGAACCTAATAGAGCAACGGTTTCACCCTCTGTAATATATGCTGCAAGCTCATCAAGACCCGAACCAGTTTCTGCACTAACTGCAAATGTAGGAACACCAAACGCAATGGTTTCCACTTCATCTAAGAACTTTTGAACATCCTCACAAAGATCCGCCTTGCTTAGAACGATAACTGGAGTCGCACCGCTTTCCCACGCCATTAATAAATAGCGCTCGAGTCTGCGAAGGTTGAAGTCTTGATTTAGAGCATTTACTAAAAAGACCGTATCTACGTTTGTCGCAACAATCTGTTCATCTGTTGTTAAACCGGCTGCTTTGCGAGAAAACTTACTTTTGCGAGGCAGGATTCCGTGCACGTAAGCTTTTCCTTCTTGTGGAATAGCTTGAACCGCTACCCAATCTCCAACTGCAGGGAAATCATGACGACCTGTTGCATAAAAGCGAACCTTTCCTGTGATTTCACCTAATAATTCACCTTGCTCCGTTAGAACACTATAGAGTCCTTTATGCTCTACACTTATTCTTCCTGGAACAAGATTTTGATTTTCATATGTTTTAAACGATTCTTCAAATGTTTGATTCCAACCTAGTGATTTTAAATTCAATGTAATACCCTCCGAATAAATGTTGTCATTTTTTATAAAACTTTTCCTAATACAATGTTGTCCTAGTATGTGGTTGATTTCCGTTCCAGGTGCTCGCTTTCCGGGGGGCGTGCGGTGAGCCACCTCGACGCTATGCGCCCTTAGGTGTCTCACCTGTCCCGCTGATCCCCCAGGAGTCTCCCACCTTACACTCCAATCTCCTTTTCAAAGGAGAAAAAGGAACAAAATAGAAACAATGATTTAGTAAAAAGTCTTTTTTGCAAAATAAAAAGAACCTAAATATACATACTTAGGTTCTTTACTGAAAGAAAGGTACACAAATACCCCTCTTCATATAAAAAACCATGGCACTGTTGTACAGCCCATGGTTAAATGACAAATTTAAGCGAAGACATTACATACGCAAATAAACTATTTGCGATTCTTCATTGTCCCAATAGGCTGTACATAAATTACACTCTCTGAAGTCAATCCATTAAGTTGTCTCATTATACATACCTCCTTGGGTTTCATTAAGATTAGTTACTTTACATGTACACTATAGCAGTATATGCATAAAATGTAAATAGATGCATATTTTTATTTTTAAACAGAAGCATGCTGATACCCCTCAATAATGCGTTTGATCATTGGCATGTCCATATGAAGGGGGGCTGCTTCTATTTCTTCTAGCAGTTGTTGCGTGTTGCTATCATCGAACGTGATGTTTCTGTTCAAGTAATTTTTATAAACATCAATTACGCTGTTGAGAAGCTGTTCTTCTTCATTTAGAGACGGCTCGTAATCATACGGAGCAAGCTTAAACAGTTCAAGTCCAGCTTTTTCTCTCATTACTTGAAAAACATCTGCACTAAGTGGCGGATTGTTATTTGTAATATGGTAGATTTTCGTTTCTCTTCCCTTTTTTAAAACTCCAGTTAAAACATCTGCTACATAATCGACAGGAACAAGATTCTGCGTACTGCCTTCTTCACACAATAAGTGGAACACGCGATCTCCCATTCCTTTTCTCTGAAATCTTTTCTTAAAGACTTCAAGGCTTCGAAGTAATCCATACAGTGTAAATTTAGAATCCGCTTCACCTGTTTTAGAGTCTCCAATAATGATCGCAGGTCTTAAGATAGTCACGTCAAATTGATCTTCAAACTCCATACACAAGTGCTCTGCTTTACACTTACTTTCTTCATATGGATTGTTAAAATCATTGCTCAGACTATGCAATTCTTCTTTAGCATATTCGTCTTTGCCAAGCGTATAGGCGGTGCTCACATAATAGAAGTGTGATACACCCATTTTCTTAGCAGCATGAAGTGCATGTTGAGTACCTGTATAATTTATTTGAAAAAGTTCATCTTTAAGGTCCAAGTCAAATTTAACAAGGGCAGCCATGTGATAAAATACATCCATTTTATCTGTAAGCTCTTGCTCCGCTTCCTTCGTCATTCCTAAGTGAGGAGCGGTGATATCCCCTTGAATAATATGGATAACGCCGTTTAAATCAGCTGTCTTGTGAAGAAGCTGTTCCGCTTTTTGTAAGTTTCGCGCTAACACATAAAGTGTATGACCTTCACGCGCCAAATTTTGAATTAAGCGACCACCTAGAAAACCAGTTGCTCCAGTTAAAAATATATTCATTCAGCTGTTCCTTCCTATTCCTATATCAGCATACTTCTGCTTATATAGTACCACAACATGACTGGTATGGTGCCGGTTTCAAAAGATAGGCTAAATCAGCCACAAAATAAAAAAGCTGCTAAAAAGGCAGCCTTATTTTTCATCATCAGGTTTAGCAATATTAACAGCAGGCATCTCACTATTCATGTAATCAGTGGGATGGCCATCTGTTTGTTCATTCTGGTCATAAAAATAAGCGTTGATCTCTTGTTCTGCGTGAGCAGTCGGATCTTCAATAGGTTGTTGGTTCTTATGTTCCTTGTCCACAGTTACTCTCCTTTTCCACATGATTCACAAGCTTTAAATACTTCTTCATACTGAAGCTTTTCATTGGCATCAAAAGTATGATTGCTGAATTGAACAATACCTTCTTGATCGATGACAAAACATGAACGAATCGCAGTTCCATCTTCTTCGTTAAGAACAGCAAATTTCTTCGTTACTTTCTTGTGCCAATCAGCTAAAAGCGGATATGGCAAAGTTCCTAAAGCAGCTGCAAATACATTGTGTGAGTAAATGTGATCCACACTGATTGCAAGCACTTCTGTATTTGCCTCCTCAAAACGTTTGTAATCCTCTTTCCAAGAGGTTATTTCCTTGATTCAGCCAGGTGTAAAATCTAGCGGATAAAAAGCCACAAGGACATTTTTCTTCCCTTTAAAATCTGATAATGAAATATCTTTTTTTAATGTGGATGGTAACGTGAAATCGGGTGCAACATCACCTTTTTGTAGCAACTATCCCACCTCCTTGCGTCTTTAAGAATATACTTCCCTGAACATATAAAAGAAAACGTTGGAATATATAGTCATTGCATGGTAATGTCTAAAAAAGCTAAAGACTTATAAAAACCATTTCAAGACTTATAAATTTTTTTGAGGACCTATAAAAAAGTTTGAAGACGTATAAATTTTTCCGAAGACTTATAAAAGAATATTTCAGTACAAAAAAGCCAGGGACCGCGAATCCCTGACTTCATTTTTACTATTTTGTTTCAGTTTCTACTGTAATTTCAACTGTTTCTTCAGTTGTATCTTCTTCAGTTGCAGGCACTTCAACAACTTCTGAAACATCTTCTTCTAAAACATCTTCAACTGCTAAAATTGCTGCGTTAATGGCTGCATGTAACTTCGCATTTTCAGAAGCATGCTCAGCTGCTAATGAACGAATCTTGTTCAAAAGTGCAGAAACTTCTTCGTCAGTCGTAGTTTCTTCAGTTGCTGGTGCTTCTTCTGTTACTTCTTCTTCAGTTGCAGTTTCTTCAGTTGCCGGTGCTTCTTCTTTTACTTCTTCTTCAGTCGTAGTTTCTTCAGTCGCTGGTGCTTCCTCAGTTACTTCTTCTTCAGTTGTAGTCTCTTCAGTTGCTGGTGCTTCTTCTGTTACTTCTTCTTCAGTCGTAGTTTCTTCAGTCGCTGGTGCTTCCTCTGTTACTTCTTCTTCAGTCGTAGTTTCTTCAGTCGCTGGTGCTTCTTCTGTTACTTCTTCAGTTGTAGTTTCTTCAGTCGCTGGTGCTTCTTCTGTTACTTCAGCATCAGCATGTACTGCAGCGTTTGGTGCAGCATGCATTTTTGCGTTTTCACTTGAGCGCTCAAACGCATTAGAGTTGATTTTGTTTTGAAGAGATTTGTTTTCTAGCTTTTCTTTTGTGTTTTCAGAATCTTCTTCGTCAGAATGGTCTTCTCCATTCTCAACATCATCGTCCTCTTTAACTGCATCATCGTCAGCAATAACATCTGTTTTGTCTTCTTCTTTTACTGGATTATCTTCATTTTCCTCTTGCACTGCTTCATCTTCAGAATCTTCATCGTCTTCTTTAACCGCATCTTCATCCGAAGCATATTCGATATCCTCTTTACGAGTAGCATCATCATCTTCTGTTACTGAATCTTCCTTTTTACCCTCTTCAGGATTCGTTGTAACTGGAACTTCAATTTCAATTACTTCTGTTTTTTCTTCCTCAACAGGAACTACAACTTTTTCTGTAGGTTCTTCAGTAACAGGTTTTGCTACAACAGGCTCTTCTGTTTTAGTCGCAACAGCGTGAACCGCAGCATTTGGAGCAGCGTGTTTCTTAGCCGTTTCACTTGCATGTTCAGCAGCTTGAGAATGACTCTTATCTTTTGAAGGTTTTTCAGTTTTTTCTGGCTTAGTAGCAGCTTTCTCAGGTTTGGCTGGTTTTTCAACTTTTACTGGCTTTTGAATCTTCACAGTAACTTTAGCTGGTTTTTCAAACTTTTCGTCCTTAGCTTGTACGTGACCTTGAGATCCTTTTGCACTTTGAGCATGAGCAGCAATAGCCTTTTCTGATTGGTGCCCAGCCGCTTCAGCAGCCCCAGTACCTACAACAGCTGCAAGAGTTAATGTTCCAGCAAATACGATAGATTTTACAAATGTACGGTTGACTTTTTTCATTTTCATTCGCTCCTTAAATTTTCAGATAGTTGTTTACATTACAATTTTCTAGAAAAATTAAAGAGCCTTTTCCGGCGGTCTTCCCGGCGGTGCGTTCACCCATTGACTTCTTAAGAGGTCCATTCTGCCAAAATACACAGAAACCTTTTCCCCATCTTCAAAAATAATCGGCAACATTAAGCTAGCTTTAAAGTTAGCAAATGACACTGTTCCGCTCCCACCATCCGATTGGTTCGTTGTTGAGGAAGATCCTTGTCCTGTAGCAGCTGGAATTACTTTTGAAACAGGATGAGGAGGTACTTTTGAAGACTTCTGATTTGATAAAGGAGAGACATCCTTTTTCATCTGTGGATGACTAACTTTCTCCTTTAATGGAGTTGGCTTCTTTTCAAGTACCTTTACCGAATCTTTTTTTGGAACGGATTTGTTTACCACTGTTTTTCTATGTATTGCACTTGATGATTCAGCCTTTTTCAATTCAGAACGCTCTGCCTGAATGACTCGTTCGGTCTGCTTCACCGGGACATGTTCTTTCGTTTGTCTTTGAGGGTCTAATTTTTTTACCTTGCTTCGGTAGTTTGCATGCTGAGAATTTTTTTGTTTCGATATCGGAACTTGCTTCAACAACTTTGTTTCAGATCGCTTAGATTGAGGTTTATCCAACTCCGCTTTACTCTTACTTTCAGTCGGCTTTGTTTTCAATGCTATTCCTACTTGTTTTGTTGCTTGTACAGGAACACGATCTGTAACTTTGTCTTGTTGTACGATTTGCTGTCTGTTTCGCTCAGCATTATGATTCCGTTTCTCCACATCTTCTTTCTCTGCAAAAACTTCTGCAGGAATAAAAAGGACGGCACCCGCGATTAACCCCTGCATAATGAGGTTTGATATACGCATATACTCACCTCCTTTCTTTCAACTATATAATACTTCCATAACATTAAATTTTTGTCGGTCTTTGTCTAAAATAGTCAAAATTTCCTAATATCTTTAACATTCATTGGAAATGTCATTATAATGAATGATGATGTGACATATTATTTTAACGCATGAAACTTTGATGATGTTTGTACGTATTTTATGTATGGAAAGAAGGAGGAATTTTACATGAGAAGTGCGAATCCTGCTTTAAAAGGCTCCACTTTTGATAAGTTCAGGGGAATGTCTTTTAGCAAAAAGATGACTTTATCAGGAACAGTGAACAAAACGTTTATTCTTCTGCTTATCTTAATGGCATCTGCAATTTTTACTTGGTATCAATACAATTTAGGTAACCCAGTGAGTCATTTGATCTTGATTGGTTTGATTGGGGGTCTTGTAACGGCGTTAATCGTTGCATTCGTGCCTAAAACAGCACCCTTACTTGCACCGCTATATGCCGCGTTAGAAGGGCTTGCAGTTGGGGGGATATCCGCTAATTTTGAGGCTCAATTCAATGGTATCACCTTGCAAGCTGTTGCTTTAACTTTTGGAACGTTATTTGCCTTATTGCTCGCTTATATGTTCAGGATCATAAAAGTAACCCAGAACTTTAGATTGATCGTTTTCTCAGCGACTATGGGAATTATGCTTGTTTATCTCACTAGTTTTATTTTAAGCTTTTTTGGAATGAGCGTACCTTATCTGCATAGCACAGGTCCGATCGGAATCGGAATTTCTCTGTTTATCGTCGTAATTGCTGCACTAAATTTAGTTTTAGACTTTGATTTCATTGAATATGGAGCAGATCGCGGAGCGCCTAAATACATGGAATGGTACGGTGCGTTCGGACTCATGGTCACGTTAGTTTGGCTTTACTTTGAAATATTGCATCTGCTAGCTAAATTAAGAAGAAACTAAAAAAGAGAAGCCTATAAATGAACTGCACCCAAATTTTAGACCAATCTAAAATTTGGAGGTGCAGTCACAAAAGGCTTCTCTTTTCTTATGTTAAAATGTTTATCCATCTGTAAATCGTCCAGCATCCTACACTAATATTTACTGAATATAAAGCTACTAGCATGATTTTATTGTGATGTGTAACGAGCTGAACAAGATATAGTGTTCCCCAAAGGACGAGGATGAGCAATGCCCATGTGAGATTGCCAAGATTATCTTGAACGATCGCTCCGTAACTAAAGATCCATGTATAGGGAAGCAAGAGGCATCCTGTTACAAAGTAGCTACTATGAACACCGTGAGTTTGAAATTTGTTAGCTAGAGGTGCTCCTTTAACCATTAATCCATAAAGTAAACAAATTCCAATAACTATACCAAGGAAGAATACAATCTGAAAAATCTCATAAAAGAAAACAGGCAGTACGGAAAATGCCTCTAACCAGAACAATCTGCTAAAAAACAGAATGGTTAGTCCGAACAAGATATAAGGTATGGAATAGCTTGTTCGGATTCCCTTCCAAACGGTATGTCCTAACAAGAGTAGTCCATAAACAAAAAACAAAAAACCCAGCAGTTTGCTGGAAAAAAGCATAAGGAAACTGTATAAACAGAAAAGAACGGCAAACGCAATATGATAGAAATAATCATATTTTGTATGCCTAGCTTTTTCGAACGTATTATTTATTAAAATCATGTTGCACCTGCCAAGACTAGTCGTGTTTATACATTTATCGTCAAAGACTGGTTATTTTCAAGTTATTCCTTTGGCACTTTGACCACGCCGCGCATGTGCCAGAGATGAATGAGCTCTAATCGTTTTCGATATTGTTTCGCCTGAAGTCTGCCTTTTTTGTATCTTTTCTTCAATAGCTGCATATAATCTTCAATCTTAATATGATAGTCTTCCATTCTTTTACCCACCCTCACCAATTATCTCATTGTCATATTCCCGAATTTAGTCGAAATGTAACATGAAATTTTGAATAAATGGGCAAAAGTAAGAAAAAAGGATTACTCGCCTAATTGCTTAATATCGTTTAATAAGTCCGTGTATACTTTGACATCATCTAGCAACCCACTCTTCTCCAAAAAGTCAGGGGTCAGTTCTCCGTTCTCTACTGCCGTTTGATACTTATCTATTCCATCTTGAAACGTTTGATTATGTTCCATCACCTGATTATGAATATCTTCAAATACAGAGGGTGGAGATAATTCATTAAATTCTTCAATCGTTGTATTCATTTCTTCAAGTGCCTTCTCTAACTCAACACGTGCATTTTGATCAGAGACAGCTTTCTCCGCTAACGAAGGAATTTCTTTTGAAAATTGTTGAACATCGTTAATGTATTCTGTTGCTTCTGGTACATAATTAATTCCGTTTGTTACGTCTTCCACTGCCGAACATCCTGTAAGAACGCTGAACGATAAAAGAACAGCCAATAATGTCTTTTTCATTTCGATCTCCTCATTTCTTTAGAATTTACTTTATATGAATCTACATAATTTCGATTTTCACTTATTATTTTCTACGGATTGGCTGCAAATAAGTTTCAAATTGGGACATTCTAATACTAGTTCAAACAGAAAGGCTGATTAACATGGCAAAAAAAGATAAAGAAAATGAAGGTAAAAAAGATCTATACTTAGACGTTGATCGAATGATGAACGAAGGAATGGCCGGAGGTACGGTAGCTGACGAAAAGGATCTCAATCAGATCGGCTATGATTCAGGGATCACCGATCAAGAAGAACCGCCAATAAAAGTAGATAAAAAGAAGTAGAGCCGCTCATTTTGAGCGGCTCTACTTCTTTATGATCTTAACTTATTCATTCTATGCAGTACATGATTATAACGGCGATCGAGCTCATCTTTTTTGCTGAGATCTGAACAAACAGAAAGCTGACTGATCAGTTCTGCCATCTCAAACTGCAGCTTAAGCAACTCATCACCATCGTGATTCTGCTCGTTTTGGGTTCCACTTCGTTGTTTCTTAAACTCTGTATAGTCCCCTTCGAACCAGTATACCTTAGGTGGCTGCAGCTCTAAAATATGAGTGGCTGTCTTTTCCATTAAACGTCTGTCATGTGTAGCTAAGATAAATGTACCAGGATAGGCTACTAAGACTTCTTCTAACGCTTCCCTTGTAAACAAATCTAAGTAATTTGAGGGTTCATCTAGTAACAATAAATTGTAGTCACTTAAGAAAAGTTTTGCGAGAGCAGTCTTCATCTTTTCACCGCCACTCAATACATCTACTCTTTTAAAGACATCTTCACGTTTAAATAACATTCTTGCTAATATGGTTCTAACCCATGTTTCATCGTACAGACTACGTTCCATCACGTTCTCAAGAATACTTTTTTGTGGATCCAAAATATTAAGATGCTGATGGAAGTAGCCGACTTTAAGCTGATTAGACTTTTCAATCGCTTCATTTCCTTTATAGATTTCTTGAAGTAAGGTGGATTTTCCGGTTCCGTTCTTGCCTGTTAAAACGATCTTCATCCCCGGTTTTACAGAGAACGTAAGATTTTGAACCAGTGGTTTTTCATCAAACCTTAAAGAAAGATCTTTAACAACTAAGACTTGTTTTCCATGAACCTTAGAGAATCGTTGTATATCGAATTCCACATTCTGTTGCTTCTTTGGCTTTTCCTTCTTATCGAGCATCTCGATCCTTTTCTCAATAACCTTCGATTTCTTCTCAAGTGAACGCTTTGCATTCTGAAGTTTTCCTTTTCCTAGCTTTGCTTCACTATAAGACATGCGAGTTGGTTTGTTCTTCAAGTCTCTCGCTTTAGATGCTTTTTCCTTAGCCGTTCTCTCAAGTCTTGTTTTTTCTTTAACATACTGTTCGTATTCAAAGTGTTTTCGTTTGAGTTGTTGATCTTTTTGAATCAGATAATCTGAATAGTTACCAGGATATGTTGCGAACGTTTGGTGATCGATTTCGACGATCTTTGTGCATACCGTATCTAGAAATGCACGGTCATGTGAGACAAGCAAAAGTGCTCCTTTAAAACGTAAAAGTTCATCTGCAAGTTGATCCATTCCGTCGACATCAAGATGAGACGTAGGTTCATCTAAGATAAGGATATCTGGATCTTGTTCTAGAGCAGCGGCGATTTGAGTCCGCGTTCTTTCACCACCGCTCATCGTGTCATACTTTTTGCCTTGCAGGTTCCAAGCGGCTTCACTTTTTGAAGTAAGACTTTGCTCCTCTTTGGCAAACTGACTTACGATCCCAAGTGTTCCGTAATGTTGGACGGACCCTGCATCTCTAAGCTCAGTTTCTGCAAGTAATTTTAGAAACGTTGATTTTCCAGAGCCGTTCAAACCAACAAGACCTACTCGGTCATTAGTAAAAAGTTGAAACGGCTCTGTTTGCTTTATAATTAATTTTCCATCATACGATTTTTCTAATTGCTTCGCCTCTAATAAAAGCACAAAAAAAACCTCCCCTATTAACTAGAGAGGTCTGCCCAAGCCAAAATAAGTATCACAAAAAAACACGCAATCACACGTTTTTTTGCAACAAAAAAACAGGCCTGTAATGAAGTCCTAAAAATGGGCAGAGAAATCCTATCTAGCGTTCTACTTTTTTATTCAAGTAAATGGCTAAAATCAGATTAATTGCGCATTGGACGTATACACCTGTTCCTTCCGTTGTTTTTCTATATTGTAAGGTAGTTCGTATCCTGTCGTCAAGAATCCACTCGCTACTCCTGCACCCAGTTTAAATTCACCTTTCGCTGATTCGCTCCAGGTCGTGTATCTTTTAATAAGCGAATGAATAATAACCCTTTTCGATAAAAAGCCTGAACGGGCTCTTGCAGAACTTTTTCGGGTAAATGGATCTCTCGATTAAACGCACCGAGTTGAAATTCCTCCGAATTTAAATGATAGGAATCTAACGTCAGCGATAACTTTCCTTGTACGGTCAGCTTAAACGGATCGACCATAACTTCAACATCCTCTGTACGATTTAAACCAGGCAACGCCAATACACAGCAAATTTCCTGTGGTGTGTCATAGATGTTGCAAAGAGGACTCTCATTATTTTGATTATTAGTCGACCTTTGATTTTGATTCGGTGTAAAGAACTGATCACCAAAATATTCTTCGGCCATCCTTTTCCAGTCCATCATTTGTTTCCAAGTGTCCAATTCAATCACCTCTTATGAAGGCGGCCCTAAAGGAACAGAAGGAGCAGTATCCGGATCCGGAATCTGAGGGGCAGGACCTGTAAAACCGCCTGTGTTAAATAATTGCGATATCGGCTGTATAACCCCGGCGCTTCCTATTTGGAGCACAGATGAGTTTTGTATGCCATCCACTCTTATCTGTTGAATGACGATCGTCTGACTTACAAAAAGGTTCATGTTTCCTCCTCCTCACTTTCCGGATAAGGATTTGTTAAGAAATTACGAATATGCTTCACACGAGATTGAAGTTTAACATCATTAACTGATCCAATATGAAGGATGGATGAACTGGACACCCCAAGAATATCTATTTTTCCAACTCTAATGTAGGGGTTCGCATGATACGTTTGTTTTACCTTATACACGGGACAAACTGGAACTAATACCGGCTGTGAAAAAACTTTGTATTTGCTGTATGGAACATTGAACGTTCCAAACTTTGTACTTTCTCTCTGGATCGCTAATGCTGCAGAAAAGCTATTGATCTTGTCAGTATCTCCTGTTTGCAGTACTCCTGAGTTAGCAAGAGAGTTTAAGTTGACACAGTCTACGATAGATGTACGATACATCATACACCTCTATAGGGGAACAAGTGATGTACCTAAGACTAAAGATTCCGGAGGTGTGTCGAATGCAGAACCTAGACTGATACAATCTGTGTCCCCGATCAATACGACTGACGATAACCCTACACCGATAATATGAATCTCTCCGACATATAACTCATGATTGGTTACGCAAAATTTCACTCTCATCCCCTCCAGTAGACTTTGAATCTCTCAAATGCACGATAAAAGTTTCGATGCCACGATAGATGTCCTCTTTTGTTTTTTGAATGATATCTCTTCTGCCCCGCTCATCTTTAGGCTCATATTTGGTGAGATAGTGTTTGATCCTTCCTGGAACTTGACGCTGTACATCTTCTAATATGAAGATTCGATAAGGTTCATCTAACGGAATGTTCATTTTACTTTCAAGTGATTGTAAATAAACGGGCGCTTCTTTCTCGAAAAAGCCATCCATCACTTGAATCATCTCTCGGTAGTTTGGATTTTCGATCGTACTTCGTTCCATCTTTCCTGGCATCTGAAGGGTGTTCTGACCAATATTGAACTGTTCGATCAAGTCTTTGCTATCAGTCGAAGACCCGAGCCCAATGTGTAGGGTACCTTCAAGTTTTTCTATCTTTAATTGATCAAACTTATATTCTACATTTTGAGGTTGAGATGAAATATTGCTTACTTTTTTCTTTAATGCTTTTATCTGATCTTCCAAGTCGCTAATCTTATCATTCTGATCGAGGATCATCTGTTGAAGCTTGCTCAAGTAATAGTTGCTCTCTTCATTCATACAATCAGCTCCTTAGTTAGATGTATGCCTACTACCTAAGGAATTTGCTTGTCGTTTAAAAATTTGCTGCTGCGTTACTGTCATTTACATCTGGGTCTTGTGTAAACGTAACATTATAGCCGTTCTCCAAACGAAGATTATCCCCTGTATTGAAAGATCCCGCCCCTGCATACGTTTTTGCGTAACTGACGGGGCATATGGTCTGGACGTCTCCCACATGAAAAACGCTGCCGCTCGATATGGAGTTTACTGAAACAGATCCCACAATTGCTGGCATATACGTTCATCCCCACTTTCAAGTACTTCTCATATGATATGCATCCGCCCATTCTTTTGTGCCTAAACGGTCTCATTCACCTTTAGGCTTCTACCTACATAACTTATTTGTAAAGGACGACGTCACAATCGTAACTTTTCTAGAAAAAGGGAGGTGCTAAAAGTGCCCTGTTTAATTGTAGCTCCTATTAATATTAATGCGGCAGAAGGGGTAGTGAATTTTGGCGATACGCTCGTCATCAATCCCAAATCAACAGGCAAAGGATACAACGGCTCTGGCGGAGGAAACACAGGGAATTTTATACAAACAACAAACGTAGTTAACGCAACAAACACTTTAGATCCTGATATTTTCGATTCGAATAATGCCGGCAATGCTTAGGGGGTATAAAGATGTTAGGCAAAGGTCCATTGATGCCTTTTTTTAATAACCGTTCTATGGATGACTGGCTAAATTCTTTCGACCAATACGTCAACAAAGGGCTCAATCAGTTCGAGAAGTTTGCAGACCAGATGTCGTTTGAAGTGGATACAGAAGAGACAACAGACGATTACAAGATTCGTGCAAATCTAAAAGACTATAACCCTGAAGACCTTCAGATTGAGATCCTCAATCAAGGACTTCAGATTAAAGCACAGCGCGAAGAAATACGGTCTACAAAAAACAGTCGAACGGGGCATTTTCAACAAAGAAAGGCAATGAAACGAACGGAGAGGTTCGTCCAACTGCCTTTTATGTTTCGAAATGAAGATGTTAAGGCTCAATATACGAAAGGCATCTTAACCATTTCCGTTAACAAAAATGGCGGGGAAGTTATGAATCCAACTGTACCTATACAAGTCGTTCCTAGCCAAAGTGGGAACCGTGTTGATAATGACAGTAATGTTGACAACACTTCTAAGGTAGTTACGAACAACGGGCAGTTTGAAGAGTAGGTGCAACATTTCGTTTTCTTATGTATCGTAACACCCTTAAAAAATGCTGACAGAAAAGGTAATCCGTTCACCCCTTTCTGTCAGCTTTCTTTTTATCTTCCTAATGTCGGTGCGATCCACACCTCGCCAGTTCCTTCAAAAACGTGCAGGTACCCTTCACCACTTGTCGCAGATCCAATGATAGAAGAGGATGCTCGTTTTACAGAAAAATCAATATCTCCTTTTCTTAAGAGCGCAAAGTTCCCATCTACTTGCAGCTTTTCATCATGAAGCTGTATCTTCATGATCTGTTGAAGCGGAACTGGACTCTGAAGCACACAAAAACCTGAGCCTCTTAATCTCGTTTGAAACAGGCCCTCTTCTCCTTTTATAGAAGACGTTAGTTTTTGTCTAGCTACACCTAGTTGGACGGACGGTTCTGCCGCATAGAACATTCCGCGATCTGCAACAACTTCTTCGTCGTTTAAGTTTAATAATAAATAATGACCATACGAGGGCTCTAAATAAATTTCTCCTGTTCCTTCATATAAAGGTTTGAACAGAGATTCTTCCGTTAAGATATTGGAAGCCATCTTCTTCATGAACCCTCCAACTCCACCGGCATTGCTTTTCAATCCAAGATCACCTTTCATAAACTGCAAGGCTCCGGCTTCAGCTTGGACAGCTCCTTGGCGCAATGTGATCCGAACTTGTTTTAACGATATTCCCGTTTCTTTGGCGTAGTACGAAGAACTTGAACCTGCACTTGTTACAGGCAACTGCTTATATTCAAGGACTTCAAAAGTTGCTCGACGTCCTTCTTCTTTTTCGATAACGTTAAAAAGTGATTCATTCATAACCATCAGCCTCCTCTTTCTAGCATAACAAACTCTGACTTTGTTTAAACAAAGCGTGGTATAATTCACACAAAGATATTGGCTAACGCCAACAGAATATGAGAGAGGCGTGATTTGACGTGCAGAACAAAATCATTCTTGTAACAACTGACTCATTTGGTAATGGCAACGATCCTGCTCTTGGAGAAAACGTAATGGAAACGTATTTTACGGTTTTGAAGCAGCAATCTGATCTTCCAGCTGCGATCTTTTTCATGAATCGTGGTGTTTATTGCCTCACAGAGCAGTCTTTATGTTCGCTGCATCTTAAAGAAATAGAAGATAAGGGTGTTAAAGTGTTCGCCTGCAAGACTTGTGTTGATCACTATAACGTAGAAAATGAGCTTGCTGCTGGAGAAATTTCAGGCATGGCACACTTTGTAGAACTTTCTGCTACATATGAAGTTATTACGATTGCATAATGTTTAAGTAATTTAAGGCATTTTTTGCACTCGATGTTGGGATTGAATGTGGTTGATTTCCGCTCCAGGTTGCTCGCTTTCCGCGGGGCAGGCGGTGAGCCCCTTGCCGCTTTGCGCCATTAAGGGTCTCACCTGACCGCTCGTCCCGCAGGAGTCGGCAACCTTACGCTACAAACAACTTGCAATGAAGTAAGGAAAACAAGATCCAATAGCAACACTTCTTGAGAGATTTATTTTAATAACAAAAAACGTACACCGAACTTGCAGATGTACGTTTTTTAGTTCTATCTTTTTTCTTCTCGAATAATTCTCTTTTCTCTAGTCGTTGCCTCGTCTCGTAATACTGGTTGTTCCCTAATAACCGTTTCACGATGAACATGATCTGCTTTTCTCACTGAGAATAGTCTTTTCAGCAACATGCCGACTACACCATACACAATGATTGCAACGATCGTTGACAGTTCGATCACGAATCCATTGGCTAGTTCGATGTTTGGAAATATCGCTGCAAATGGTAAAAGAAGTGGTTGGCTCAGTCCGTATATGAGCTGTACGAAAGCTGCTCCTTCATTTGCATTAAACAGTTGAAAAATAAAACGTAAAATTAAGATTAGCTGAATGATGCCTACTATGAATGAAATAATTGTGGCTGGAACGGAACGCCTCATCGCAATTCCCTCATTTCATTGGATTTGCTTCTAAACATACCCTTCTTTTCACAACATTAAGCATGCTCAATCGGTTTATTACTCTGGTCATACTGATTCAGCCAATTCTCTGTAAAGTCTACGAGTTCTCTCTGTGGGATCAGTCGACAATCGGCCATTCCTACTTTTCCTTTTTCGACGGGATGATTATTTTGCTCGTAAACCTCTCCAATCTCTTCGAATAATTCCTCCCGATAAGAAATTTGAGTGAACGACTGCCACACTCTTTGCCCATTACAAAAAATTGGACCAGCATTTTGTTCTGTTTCCGCTGAAGGAATACGATGTTCAGCAAGGTGCATGGAGGTATTCGAATCATAACCTACACCTAGCAGAAGAACATGACCCTGAAGTTCATAAACTCTCCCAAGAGGTGACTGTTCACCTAAACCAAAATCCACCGATTGATCGTTTATGATCGTTTCTTTATTTTTTCCCCATGCAGCAAATGATTCAGTCGGATGATTGCTTCTTAGAACACCAGGAAACGTACGAAATGCTTCTACGATCGCTCCCATGAAGTATGTAGGTGTTACAGCTGGATCAAATGCAGGCATCTCGTCTATGATTGTCGGCCACCAGTCCTTTGGTACAGGAGGGTTCAGCCATCCTGCCGGATCAGAATAATGAGCCGTATGTGTCGGCATTACCAATGTTCCTTCTTCTGTTATAACATCCATCAACGCTTGTACAACTGCCACAGGTCCGCCTACCACCCATCCTAGCGACTTCAAACTAGAGTGAACGATAACCGTCATTCCTTTTTTCAGTCCTAACAATTGAAGATCCTGTCTTAATGAGACCCTCGTTTTCGGATAATCGGTATGTACTTCTGCACCGCTCATGATTTTCACAACCTTCAGATTTTTTGCGCACTCTCATTATACCAAAAAAACGGAATACTTTAGTCGTGATTGTTTTTGATTATTTTTGGTTGTTTATGATTGAAAAATGTAAGGGCTTACGTTACAATGATGTCAAAGATAAAGAACACTTGGAGGTGTCAGGATGCTTACACCTGAAAGACATCGTAAAATCATTGAAATATTAGGCGAAAAGTCAGTAGTAACCATACAAGAACTCGTTGAAGCAACAGCGTCCTCTGAATCTACGATACGCAGAGATTTAAGTCAGTTACAGAGAGAAAAGAAGTTAAAACGTGTACATGGAGGAGCTTCACTTACTCACCAAAAAAGTGAGGAATTAAGCGTATTTGAAAAATCTGAGAGAAATGCTTTGGAAAAAGATAGTATTGCACAATATGCTTGTGACTTAGTTGAAACAGGAGATTGTATCTATCTGGATGCAGGGACGACAACTTTAAAGATGATTCCTTACCTTAAAAATAAAGAGATAACGGTTGTTACAAATGCCATCTCCCACCTTGAAGCTTTAAGTGAACACGAGATTAAGACTTACTTAATAGGCGGTCTTGTTAAGTCTAAAACAAAAGCACTTGTAGGAAGCAGTGCGATTAAAAGTTTAAGTGCCTATCGGTTTGACAAGGTATTCCTTGGGATGAACGGCATTCACATCGAGGCCGGTTACACTACACCCGATCCGGAAGAGGCCGCAGTAAAGGAATTAGCGATTTCTCTTTCACAAAAAGCATTCATATTAGCTGATCATACGAAGTTTCATGAGACTTCGTTTTCAAAAGTAGCGGAATTAAATGAGGCGATCATTATAACAGACGATATTGATGATGACGTCATCTATGATTTTCAAGACAAGACAGAAATAAAGGTTGTGACATCATGATATACACTTGCACACTAAATCCGTCCATTGATTATGTAGCTCGAGTGGAGGATTTTAAAGAAGGACAGATAAACCGCACATCAGATACATTTATCTATCCCGGAGGAAAAGGAATCAACGTTTCGCGAGTCCTGAAACACCTTGGTATAGAAAGTACTGCGCTTGGTTTCACGGGTGGTTTTACAGGTGCTTTTATCAAAGAATTCTTAACACAAGATCACATTCAGCATGATTTTATAGAGGTTTCAGAAGTTACAAGAATTAATGTGAAGCTAAAATCTCATAAAGAAACGGAGATTAATGGTCAAGGACCTGTAATCTCTTTAGAAAACCAACAGAATTTACTTCAAAAAATCAATAACATGAGAAAAGATGAGTTCCTTCTTCTTGCAGGAAGCATTCCCCCATCGATCTCTGATGATTTTTATGCCGATATTGCTAAAAAGTGTAAGGACAAAGGAGTTCATGTTGTCATTGATGGGGCTGGAGAACCGCTTCGTAAGACCTTAAAGCATCAGCCATTTTTGATTAAGCCCAACCACCATGAACTTGGGGAACTTTTTCAAACAAACGTCCACACGAAAGAAGATGCTATTTTTTATGGAAAGAAGCTGTTGGAAACAGGTGTACAGAATGTCATCGTTTCTATGGCTGGAGATGGTGCAATCTTTCTCAACAAAGATAGCGTTCTCGTATCAACCGTACCCGATGGAACCGTTAAAAATTCAGTAGGTGCTGGTGATTCTGTTGTAGCCGGTTTTCTTTCTAAGATCACCCAAGAACGCGACTATGCTACCGCGTTCCAATATGGAGTGGCTGCAGGAAGTGCTACTGCTTTTTCAGAAGACCTGTGCACATTAGAACAGGTAGAATCTTTACGAAAACAGATCATTATAGAAGAAATACTGTAATAAGGAGGCATTAAGATGAAAATTACAGATGTATTAACAAAAGATACAATCTTATTAAACTTACAGTCTCAATCGAAAGAAGCCGTCATAGATGAACTGATTGAGAAACTCTATACAGCTGGGAAACTAAATGATAAAGAAGCATATAAAGAAGCGATCTTAGCAAGAGAAAGTCAGAGTACGACGGGAATCGGGGAAGGAATAGCCATACCACACGCAAAAACGAATGCCGTTAGAGAGCCCGCTATCGCGTTCGGGCGTTCAACAGATGGTATCGACTATGAATCTTTGGATGGCCAAAACGCACATCTTTTCTTTATGATCGCCGCATATGAAGGCGCTAACAACGATCATTTAGCAACACTCTCCAGACTTTCTAGTTTTTTAATGGACCCTAACTTTAGAAAAAAGCTTGAATCCGCGGCTACAGAAAAAGAAATTTTAGATGCGATTGATACAAAAGAAAAAGAGATGGAGAAAGAAGAAACCCCTACCTCTTCTTCTTCGAAACAAAAAATACTAGCCGTTACAGCTTGCCTAACAGGCATTGCTCATACGTACATGGCAGCTGATGCTCTAAAAGCAAAAGCGAAGGAAATGGACGTTCATTTAAAAGTTGAAACCAATGGTTCGAGCGGAATTAAAAACGCACTTACGAAAGAAGATATTGAAGAAGCTCATGCAATCATAGTGGCTGCAGATAAACAAGTTGAGATGGAACGCTTTAACGGCAAACACGTGATTCAAGTTCCAGTTGCTCAAGGAATCCGAAAGCCTCAACAGCTCATTCAGCAAGCGTTAGATCAAGATGCTCCCGTTTATAAAAGTAACGGAGAAACTACGAAAGTTGATGAAAAGAAAGCAACATCACCAGGAAGATCTGGGTTTTATAAACACTTGATGAGCGGTGTGTCCAACATGCTTCCCTTCGTTGTTGGTGGAGGGATTCTGATTGCGATTTCGTTTATTTTCGGCATCAACGCAGCTGACCCGAAAGACCCTTCTTACCATCCGATCGCTGAAGCACTTAGCACGATAGGTGGCGGTAACGCGTTTGCTCTCATGATTCCTGTTTTAGCAGGTTTTATTGCGATGAGTATCGCAGATCGTCCAGGATTTGCGCCTGGTATGGTCGGAGGATTTATGGCCGCAACAGGAGGAGCTGGTTTCCTTGGTGGACTGATTGCTGGTTTCTTAGCAGGATATCTAGTTCTTGGATTAAAAAAGTTGTTTAGCAGCTTACCTCAATCGTTAGAAGGGATCAAACCTGTTCTTCTTTATCCGTTATTCGGAATTCTTCTCACCGGTCTGATCATGATGTTCATTGTGATCGAACCCGTGAAAGCATTGAACGACGCATTAACGTTGTGGTTAAAAGGGATGGGAACTGGAAATCTTGTTTTATTAGGTTTAATTCTAGGCGGAATGATGGCCGTCGATATGGGTGGACCTATCAATAAAGCAGCTTTCACATTCGGTATCGCGATGATCGATGCAGGTAACTTTGCCCCTCATGCAGCCATTATGGCGGGCGGAATGGTGCCACCGCTAGGCCTCGCACTATCAACAACGTTATTTAAAAAGAAATATACAAAAGCAGAGCGAGAAGCAGGGAAAACAAATTACATCATGGGAGCTTCCTTTATTACGGAAGGTGCTATTCCATTTGCTGCTGCCGACCCTGGCCGTGTTATCCCAGCCGCTGTTATCGGTTCCGCTGTAGCTGGTGCTTTATCTATGGTATTCGGGATTGGACTTCCCGCTCCACATGGAGGAGCGTTCGTTATCCCAATCGTGAACGGAAATCCATTGCTATATGTATTAGCAATTCTAATTGGTTCAGTCGTTACCGCTTTTATCGCGGGTATCCTGAAAAAAGAAGTTCAAGAAGACAAAAAAGAACTCGCAGCGTGATGTGAGAGGTAAAATTGAAACAGAAAAAGGATAAAGCTAACTCGACATGACGAGTAGTTTTATCCTTTTTCTTATGTGATGTTTTATTTACTAAATCACTTTATGTTTGATCACCTTGAAATCGTTGTTATCAATAGATTTTTAGCAAAAAATGTTTTTCTCTTCCTATGCAAGTTGATTGGAGCGCAAGGTGCGAGACTCCTATGGGACGAGCGGTCAGGTGGAGACTCCTAAGGGCGCAAAGCGGCAGGAGGCTCACCGTTCGCCCCATGGAAAGCGAGCAACCTGGAGCGGAAATCAAACTACTAGCAAGAGCAAATATTTTATTTAAACTTCTCTCGGAATCCATTCTCCAAGAAGCTCACCCATCTTGACCTTGCCTTTTTTTCCTGTAAACTTTAAAGCCCCTTTTGGAATACACAAAACAACAGTAGAGCCAAAAGAGAAATACCCAAACGAATCTCCTCTTTTTACAACGGATTCATAATTCGTACGTTCAATTGTATTTACATTCAAAGCACCGACCATAACATGTGCAAGAGGTTGTCCACTTGCATTCATTTGCGTAACTAATCTGTAATTACGAGTTAAAGGTCTTAGACCATGACGTAATCCAAGTTCGTTGACTGGTGCAGCTTCTCTTCCTAGTGTGTAAACAGACTCAACTTCAGCATCCACCGGAACATGAACTTGATGGTAATCTGTAGGACTTAAATAGAAAACAAACACTTGTCCTCCACTGTATTTCTTTGCTTCCGATTCAGAACCTAACAATTCCGTGACTGTATATTCCTGCCCTTTTACGGTAAAACGACTCTCTTCCGTAAGATGATCGACTACGGATAACACAGCGTCACATGGACTCACAAATGCATGAGCCTCTGAAGGAACGGGGCGAGCATCTGGTCGTAAATCACGGATGAAAACATCGTGAAGAGAATGATATTCTTTAAGCTCACGAGTCGCTTCGTTAATGTTTATTTTATATAGTTTCACGAATGATGGAATGAAAGGTTTACTTGCTTTAGATTGTGCGAATTTTTTTAGTGAACGTGCAACGACTGGATGACCGTTCAATTCAAAGAGATTTCTATAAAATTTGGTCATGTTCATGTTCTATCACCTAACTTTAATTTAGTATAATTGTTATCATTATTGATAACGGTTTTTGCATGGGATTTTTTGTTATACATACAGTATAAAACATTCTGTTAAATATATCAGTGTTTCCCCTTTTTAATGGCTCTTCTTAGATTCAGGTACTAACATCTGAACGAGTTTAACCTTTTTTTTATGTTTTGAAGGTCTGTTTGGCACAAATTTACCGATGAGTGTCTGCATTCCCTGACTCAGTTCTTCCCACTCTTCATCATCTAAATAAAGATCCAACTGGTTATAGCCAAAAATATCTGTTTTAAGATCCGTATTCCCGTTGAAATAAGCTTCCACCTCGCCCGTAACATTGGACACAAAGGTCATAAACATTTTCATATGCTCTTCTTTGGACAAATTGGCTGCCTCTTCAGCGGTGATATAGGTTGAATTTTGGTTCATAGCATACGTGCGTTCTACAGCACCACGGACTTTCTTTTCTTGAACCACATAAATGATCTCGTTTTTACTAAGTAGATTTAAATGCCTGTAAAGTGTGGCTTGAGGAACTTCAGATATCCATTCTTTAAGTTCCATTACGGTAGCCGGGCCTTTTGAAAGGTTTTGTATGATTTTCATTCGAACAGGATGCAAGATAAAATCTGCTTTTTTTTGCATGGTACTGAATCATCCTTTTTTATTATCATTATTGATAATGATAATGTTTTATCTTGAATTTGTCAAAAGAAAAAGAAGCACCCATAAAGATGCTTCTTGAACGCCTTCTATATCATTATGCTGCAGTATTATCATTTTCTAATGAATCTGTCTTTTGACCGATACTCCAACCAGTATAAGCAAGAAGTAATGTAAACATTGGGGACAGCCATAAGAATAATGCATATGGGATATAATCGATAACCGATACACCTAGTGTTGAAGCAAAGAATGCACCACTCACGCTCCAAGGAACGAGTGGGTTAACAAGTGTACCTCCATCTTCTACTGTTCTAGATAAGTTCTTTAGTGGAACCCCAGATTTAATATATGCGTCCTTTAACGCCTGACCTGGCAACAGGATAGAAAGGTACATTTCTCCTGCTAGTAAATTGATTCCTACAGAAGATGCTAGAGTAGTTGCAATTAGCTTGCTCGCTTTTTGAGTGGTGTTCTTTATAGCTCCAAACAATAGATCAAACATTCCTAAGGCTTGGATGACTCCGCCTAATCCTAGTGCAATCAGGACAAGAGAGATCGACCACATCATAGACATTAATCCACCTTTATTAACGATGGTATCAACTGTTTCATTCCCTGTCTGTGTTTGCAGACCATTCTGCATGGTATTCACTACTTTTTGCAGAGTAAGGTCAGGTACTAAGAAAAATCCAACGATGATTGACACTGTTACACCAGCTAAAAGAATAGGTATGATTGGCAGTTTACGAAACGCCAGAACAAGTACTACAACTGGTGATAGTAGCGTTAATAGATGGATTGGGAACTCACTTGAAAGCACTGACTGAATCTCTTTGATCTCTTGAAGATTCGCATTGCCTCCGCTACCGCCAAGTACGAAAAAGGCAATAGCAGTCAGGATGAATGCCGGGACAGTAGTCCACATCATATGTCGAATATGTTCAAACATATTCACGCCAACAACACCTGGTGCAAAGTTCGTTGAGTCAGACAATGGCGACATTTTGTCTCCGAAACACGCTCCAGAGACAATCGCTCCTGCAGCTAATGCTGGGTTCACTCCAAGCACGTGACTGATACCCATCAATGCTACACCTACTGTACCAACTGTTGTAAAAGAACTTCCAGTAAAAGACGAAACAATAACTGTAATAATTAGAGCACTTACTGCAAACCATTCAGGCTGAATGATATCCATTCCGTAAAATAATAATGTAGGAACTGTTCCACTTAACATCCAGCTTGCTATAACAAGTCCAACTGTTAAAAGAATCATGATCGGCTGCAAGCCAGCTATGATACCATTAACTATTCCTTTTTCAATCGTCTTCCATTGTGCTCCAAAAGCCACTCCTACTGCTCCTAATAAGATCAGGCAGGCTAACAATGGAATATGCGGTTCAACTTTTATATACACGAGACTCGTGAACATCACAGCAAAAATCATTGTAAACAATCCAAGAGCCACCGGTAAACTTATTTGTTTTTTCATGTAAATCTCTCCGTTCATCTTCTTCCACTTATTCACTTAAACGCTTTTACGCGTTGAAGCGTGTTGGTGACTGTTCTTATACTAACGAACTTTACAGAAGCTGTCAACATTACAGACATGGTAAATTAAAGAAGAGAACGTTTTGGAGGCTGATTATATGAACAGGATTAGAAGTTCAGTAAAAGCATTAATCATTCATAATCATCATGTGTTAACAATAAAAAAAGGGAATAAAGAAGAAATGAAATATGTTATACCGGGTGGAGGACAGGAGTTTAATGAAACTTTAACTGACGCCGTGATCAGAGAATGCTTGGAAGAGCTTGGCGTACAGGTAGAAGTTGGTCCATTGTTGTGGGTTCGGGAATTCATCAGCAAAAACCACGTTGAGAATCAAAAAGAAGAGGACCGAATACATATTGTAGAGCACATCTTTAAAGCTTCCTTAGAGAAGGTCCCGAAACACTTTCAACCGCTTTCTCCAGATTCTACTCAACTAGAAATCGAATGGCTCCCTATCGATCGGCTATCAGATTATAATTATTATCCCAAAGAGATCATTCCATTGATTAAAGAGATGAGCCATTTGAAAGACAGTAAACTTACTTATGTTGGGGATATAAATTAGAACTTTAAAAGGGGGAGTTTGCTTTGTGGTGGCTGCTGCTTTTTGTCATCCTGATTTTAGTATTAGCTTTCATCATAGATTACAGAAGAAAGAAAAGAAATGATAACCATACCCGTAGTGTCGACCCTAGCGTAAGGCAAGGGGAAGTAGGTAGCAATTGGAATAGCGGTGATGGTCCGAATGGATTATAGAAAATAAAAACGCAGAGGGAGTTCATTTCCTCTGCGTTTTCGTGTGTTTTTTACTGCTTCAAATATTCATCTTCCCCGTCTTGCAAAATCTACAAATCGGAAACGATCTAGTCGGTGACGAGATTCTGTGTATTGAAAGAGGCTCGCATCTTCTAGGTACACATAGTTTTTTACGACAACAATATGTTTAAAATCATCAAGATCCAACAATTTTTTATCTTCCGCTGTACAATCTACAACGACAATTTCTTTTTTTGCAAAACTGATCTTCAGTCCTAACTCATTCTCTAAATAAGCGTAAATGGACTGTTCAGCAATTTCTTTCGTGAGCTTTGGTACGTACTTTTTCAAGAAATAATCTTTGTCCAAAATGATGGTCTCTCCATCAAGCTGCCGAGAACGAATTACTTTCCATGTAAGCTCTTCAGGTTCTGTCTGAAGCTGCTGTTGAAGAAACTCATCCGGTTCAATCAAACCAAATTCATGAACAGTCGTTACACTGTTTTTTCCCATAGAATCGGACAATTCTTGGAAACTTACTAATCCCGAAACAGGAAAGCTAAATTTGTTTGTCTCAAGAACGATGGATCCTCTACCACGGATTTTTTGTATAAACCCGTTTTGCGATAAAAGATTTAGTGCCTTTCTGACCGTTTCCCTCGATGTCTCGTATTGGTCTGCTAAATCATGTTCGGATGGAAGCTGAGTATTAGCTTTTATAACACCTTCTTGTATTTGTGCAGATATTTCCTGATAGATTTCTTGAAATTTATTTTTTCTCATCCTTATTCACCATACATAGTGTAGCATTATTTTTTTAAGTGAAAAACGACAGATTCGTACGGTCGTAAAGAGAAGGAAGAAAAATCTTCTAGTGTTCCTTCATAGTTGCTGATCAAAACTTCTGCAGAGAGACCTGTAAGATCGATTGATTTTGGCAGTTCAAAATCTGTGCCCTTACCATAGAAATTATTCACGACAAGAAGTTTTTCCCCATTGTCAGCATTACGAACATAAGCAAATATTTCAGGATGATCCTCTAAGATTAGTTGATAATCACCATATGTGATAACATCTAGTTCTTTTCTTAGTTTATTGAGCTTTTGGTAATGATAAAAAATTGAGTTTTCATCATTTACTGCTGCTTCGGCGTTGATCTCTTTAAAGTTTGACGCAACTGGTATCCAAGGTTCCCCTGTCGTGAACCCAGCATTTTCACTATCATTCCATTGAACGGGTGTACGAGAATTGTCACGTGATTTATGCTTAAGAATCTCGAGTACTTCCTCTTCGGTATAACCCTCTTCTTTTAAAAGATTGAACATGTTCAACGACTCTACATCACGATACTGATCGATTGTTGTAAATTTAGGGTTGGTCATCCCAAACTCTTCGCCTTGATAAATATAAGGTGTTCCTTGCATCATATGAATCGTAGTCGCCAGCATTTTTGCGGATTGTACACGGTATTCACCGTCATCGCCGTAACGGGATACGATGCGCGGCTGGTCGTGGTTACACCAGAATAATGCGTTCCACCCTCCACCTTTATGCATCTCCACTTGCCATGTCGAAAGAATTTGCTTTAATTTTTGAAAATCAAAGTCGGCAATACTCCATTTTTCACCGTTCGGATAATCGACTTTTAGATGGTGAAAGTTGAACGTCATGCTCAATTCGTTCCGCTCAGGATTCGTATACTTGATGCAATTATCGATCGTTGTGGATGACATCTCACCTACTGTGAGGACATCATATTTTGAGAACACTTCCTTGTTCATCTCTTGCATAAATTCATGAACGCGCGGACCATCTGTGTAGAATTTCCGTCCGTCTCCTGGTGCTATTGAGCCATCATCAGTAGGGAAATCTTGATTTTTTGAAATCAGGTTAATGACGTCTAAACGGAAGCCGTCTACCCCTTTTTCAAACCAATAGTTCATCATCTCGTAAACGCGTTGGCGAACTTCTGTGTTTTCCCAGTTCAGATCAGCTTGTGTCACATCAAATAAGTGGAGGTAGTATTGACCGGTTTCCTCATCAAGCTTCCAAGCTGAACCACCAAATTTTGAAACCCAATTTGAAGGCTCCTCACCTTCAACAGGATCTTTCCAAATATAAAAATCACGATATGGATTATCTTTTGACAGTCGCGACTGTTGAAACCATTCATGCTCTGTACTTGTGTGATTTACTACGATATCCATGATGATCTTCAAATCTCTTTTGTGTGCCTCAAGAAGCAGACGATCAAAATCTTCCATCGTTCCATAATCTTCAAAGATTTTATAATAGTCCCGAATGTCATAACCGTTATCTCGTTGAGGAGAGTCATAGATCGGAGTAAGCCATAAAACGTCTACTCCTAAATCTTTTAGATAATCTAACTTCTCAATGATTCCGTCAATATCGCCTGTTCCGTTCCCAGTCGTATCGTTAAAGCTCTTCGGATAGATCTGGTACACAACGGATCGTTTCCACCAAGGTTCCTTCTTCATACTTTCACCGCCAAATATATTTTAGTAATGAAAACAACCGGAAATAAAATATTGCGATTCCGGTCGTTTTTGTTTAATTGTCTTACTTCGATTTTTTCACTTTTGCATAAAGGTACGTTAATAAAAACGGTACGACAAGTGCGATTCCCATTCCAATAAAGAATGAACCCCAGCTTCCTGGCAAGATGGAAAGGAAGCCCGGAATACCACCTACTCCAATAGATGACGCACGAACGCCAGCAACTGTGATCACGATTCCAGCGATCGCTGAACCAATCATCGCGAATATGAACGGATAACGGAAGCGTAGGTTCACTCCGAACATCGCTGGCTCAGTGATTCCGAGGTATGCTGATAACGCTGAGGTTCCAGCAAGTCCTTTAAGCTTCTCATCACGCGAAGCCACAAACATCGCAAGTGCAGCAGATCCTTGTGCAATATTTGATAGGGCAAGCATCGGCCATAAGAATGTACCACCTGTATTTGAAATGAGTTGTAAGTCGACCGCTAAGAACGTATGGTGCATACCTGTAACAACGAGCAATGAGTAAAACCCACCATAGATCAATCCGCCTAACCAGGCAAAGTTATCAAAGATTGATACGAAAAAGTCTGTAATGCTGTTACCGATCGTAAACGTGATCGGTCCGATAACGATAAAAGCTAAAAATCCTGTTACTAATAATGTGATTGGTGCTACCAATAAGAGCTGTAAGGCATCAGGAATACGTTTTTTCAAGAAAAGTTCTATTTTCGCTAAAAAATACGATGCGATTAGAACGGGCAATACTTGACCTTGATATCCTACTTTTTCAATCGGTAGACCAAATAAGTTCCACGTTGGAATATCCTTTGTTTTTCCGTAATCCCATGCGTTCAATAGATCTGGATGGACAAGCATCAGTCCAAGTACGATACCAAGTAATGGACTTCCACCAAACTTCTTAACCGCTGACCAACCGATCAGACCTGGTAAGAACACGAAAGCAGTATTCGCGATCAAGTTGATCATTCCAGCAAGATCAGCCCAGTTCTGATGAACATCAATAAATGATTTCTTATCATAAAAAATGTCGGGGCCAGTCAAAATGTTGTTGATCCCCATCAGTAGACCTGCCGTTACGATGGCAGGAAGAATAGGAATAAAAATATCTGCTAACGCTTTTATCGCACGTTGTAGTGGATTGAGCTTCTTACTCGCCTCATCCTTGATGTCTTCTTTAGACGCGCGGCCTGTACCTGTGATATCAATGAACTCGTTGTAAACCTTATCAACCGTTCCTTGCCCAATCACGACTTGATATTGGCCGTTTGTTGAAAACGAACCTTTTACGAGATCAATATTCTCTAGAGCCTTCTCGTCTACTTTTCCTTCATCTTTAAGAGCAAGACGAAGGCGCGTCACACAGTGAGTAGCTGCTGATATATTTTCTTTACCGCCAAGAGCCTCGACGATTTGTCCAGCTGATTCGCGTATTTTGCTCATTCTGTTCCCTCCTAGAAACCGTTTCCATTTCATCTGAAAAAAAGCTACATAACTCTATACCCTTAACTATCAGTTGATGAAAACTGGTTCACTCCTATAATGTGTCTAAGCGTTTTCATAAAATACAACTTGTATATACATCTTACAAAAACAATTTAACCTGTATATACAAATATGTCAATCGCTTTGATTACTTGGAGAATTTTACCTCAGTGAGCTACTTTTTCTTTTCTCCTTATTTTTTGCTATAATCTGTTCATATAGAGAAACGAGAATAAAGGAGATTTTATGATGTCACCTAAAAAAGCACTTACGATTGCAGGATCAGATACAAGCGGTGGAGCTGGTATTCAAGCTGATTTAAAAACTTTTCAAGAGCTAGGCGTTTACGGTATGACTGCTCTAAATGTTGTGGTTGCTCAAGACCCACATCGTGAATGGTTTCATGAAGTGTTCTTGCTTCCTAACGATCTTTTCAAAGCTCAATTAGAAACGGTTGTTTCCGGAATTGGTGTTGATGCACTCAAAACTGGCATGCTTGCTTCCGTAGAAGCTATACAAATAACAGCAGATCTTATTGAAAAGCACGATCTTCAAAACGTGGTAGTAGACCCTGTTATGGTTTGTAAAGGAGCAGAACCTCTACACCCTGAACTCGCTAGTACATTACAAAATGTTTTGGTACCTAAAGCGACGGTTGTAACGCCAAATCTATTTGAAGCTGCACAACTTGCTGGTATGGAGCCGATCACGACAGTTGAACAGATGATGGAAGCTGCTCATAAGATTCAAGCGAATGGAGCTAAATATGTAATCGTTAAAGGCGGCGCAAAGCTTGAACATGAAAATGCCGTTGACGTTCTTTATGATGGACAAGAGTTTGAAGTTTTAGAATCTGAAAGAATTGAAACAACATGGACACACGGGGCAGGCTGCACGTTCTCAGCAGCGATTACCGCTGAACTTGCAAAAGGAAAACCTGTACGCGAAGCCATCCTAACGGCAAAAGATTTTATTACAGAAGCTATCGCAGCAGGATTTGAAATCAATCAATATGTAGGACCAACTTGGCATGGTGCTTACCGTGAAAAATTAAACAAATAATTATTAGTGAAGACTGATCATTTTAGATCGGTCTTTTTTGTTCTATAAACTATAAAAACATTTGTGATTGTAAATCTGAAAATCCGACATCATTCGTAGACCGACCAACTACTTTCAAATCTTAAACACCAATCTTCATAGTGATTTATGTTTTATTTTGCTTCAAGGATATGTTGATTGGAGCGCAAGGTGCGAGACTCCTGTGGGACGAGCGGTCAGGTGAGATCCCTTAGGGCACAGAGCGGCAAGGGGGCTCACCGCACGCCCCGCGGAAAGCGAAGCACCTGGAGCGGAAATCAACTACTTTCACAAACGTGCACCACAGACATGCATATCAGCTTTCTAAAATTGATAGGCATATCATACACGTTATTTACGAATTTGAATTATAATAAGTACATCTATTCAGCACTGGAGTGTGAAGATATGCAGCTCATACAAACTAACGAAGTCCAGGAAACACTGGATCAGCTTATTGGAAAAGAACTATATCTCCATTTAGAAACAACCAATGGCGCATATGCCAATCATAATAACGAGAGTGTTCTAACCGTTAACGCATATATTCGAAATGGTAAAGTAACACCCTTATCAGGAAAAATCATGGGGAACGGACCCTACCGTGTTGGCTTAAAAATTGAGCTAGGATGGATTTATGCAGAAGGTTTAACACATTGGGAAATTGATTCTGAAGGAAGATTGCTGATGGCTGGTCATGATGCGGAAGGTCGCCTTGCAGTAGCTCTGCAACTGAGTTCTTCCCCATTCGATGTATAAGGAGGTTATATAAATGGATGATCATTTACTCGTGATTTTCCCCCACCCAGACGATGAAGCGTTCGGGGTGTCCGGGACGATCGCTCAACATACAAAAAAGGGATTACCTGTTACTTATATCTGCTTAACGCTCGGTCAGATGGGTAGAAATATGGGAAACCCGCCATTCGCTACACGTGAATCACTCCCACTGATTCGTCAAAAAGAGCTTAAAGATGCTTGTGACGCAGTAGGCATTCAAGATTTGCGACAGTTTGGATTACGTGATAAAACAGTAGAATTTGAAGATGAGAAGTTTTTAGCTGATCAATTCTTAGCTGTCATTGAAGAGGTTAAACCAACACGTCTCATCACTTTTTATCCAGGGTATAGCGTACACCCTGATCATGAAGCTACAGCAAGAGCCGTCGTGCGTGCAGTAGGAAGCATGCCTGAGATGGATCGCCCGGAATTATTATGTGTGGCTTTTGCAAAAAATTCTGAGGAAGATTTAGGAGCTCCACATGTGGTAACAGATATCTCGGATGTTTTTGAAGAAAAAATGAACTGCATTAAAGCACATCGCTCTCAAACACAATGGCTAGTGGAAAGCGTTGATAAAGATCCTGCCATGCTGGCTTGGGTAAAAAATGAAAGATTTTGGCGTTATCCTTTATAAGCAATGTAATTGTACTAACCCGTGGTCTTACCTAGACTTCGGGTTATTTTTTACGGGTAAATACTTGAATTATCAAAAAAATGTACAAATCCATGTAGCATTTTCCTAATATTGTGGTATACTAATTGTAACAAATCGTTCACAATTTAGACGCTAATTCGTCAAAATTGTAAGCGTAAACAATACTTCAAGGGGTTGATTAGTAATGGATGTTTTTATGGTTTACTTATTTGTAGCGACTGCCACACCATTATTTTTATGGAATGATAGTCGTAAGTTAGCCTTATGGCAAACGCCGTTCATCGCCCTTTTATGGACTTACGTTGTGTTATTCATGGCTAATGATAGCTTAAGCTTATTCGTACACAGTTTCTTCATCACCGTATTCATCGCAAATGTCGTTTTTGCTCATTACGCAGCATACATCGTATGGGGTCGTCCATATTTGGCGAGACGCAAGATGGAAAAAGCAAAATATTAATTTAAACTTTAATCCCCTCTATTATTAGAGGGGTTTTTGCATTTATTGGTATTTTTTCTCATTTAAATTTTCTGATATGTACTCCCATATCGCTTCATCACATCCTCTCATCCCCTATGATCTATTTATTCCGCTTTTCTTCTGTTTTCTTCACTTTATGCTTGTTTTCTACACTATCTCATCAATACCTGTTGTGTTTAAATCTGACCATGTTATACTCGTTACCGTTGAAATTTCGAACGGAATATGAGTTGTTATAACTTACAAAACAGGAGTGATTTTCTAAAGATATGATAATAAATGAATCAAAAAACAAGCGTATTGTTATTAAAATTGGATCTAGTTCTTTAACAAGTAGACTTGGCGATATTAGCAGACATAAATTAGAGCGTCTCGTTGATGAAGTTGTTAAATTGAAAGATGATGGCCACGAAGTGTTACTCGTATCTTCAGGCGCAGTGGCAGCAGGATATAGACGTTTAGGTTGCTTGAATCGTCCTACTTCCCTGGCTGAAAAACAAGCAGCTGCATCGATCGGACAAGGTTTGTTAATGGAATCTTATTCAGAACGTTTTATCTCTCATGGTTATACCGCGTCACAGATTCTAATTACGAGAAGTGACTTTTCAGACCGTGATCGTTATCATAACGCTCGAAATACGATCAATGTCCTTTTAGATCGCGGAATCATTCCCATCGTAAATGAAAATGACACGGTTACAGTAGAACGACTTAAGTTTGGGGACAATGACACCCTTTCAGCTAAAGTGGCAGGTCTTGTTGATGCCGATCAGCTTATTATTCTTTCTGATATCGATGGCCTGTACACGGATGATCCTCGTAAAAATCCTGATGCAAAGCTTTTAACTAAAGTAAGTGAAATCACGCCAGAAATCGAGGAATCTGCAGGAGAACCGGGTAGTGCGGTAGGTACAGGTGGCATGCGTTCCAAGATCGATGCTGTGAAAATCGCAATGGCCTCTGGAATATCATCTTTTTTAGGCAATGCGACTTCACCAAATATTATTCTCAAAGCCGTTATTGGAAAGGCCCGAGGAACGTATTTTGTTCCTGGCAAAAATGAATTCAATCTTGATACGAAGCGACAATGGATTGCTTTCCACTCTGGTCCAGAAGGTGAGATCGTTGTCTCGAATAAAGCCAAGCAAAGCATTGATGAGCTTAAAAGTCTTTATCCTACAGGCATTCGCTATGTGAGTGGTCACTTTAAAAAAGGCTCAGTTGTTCGCATTAAAGACTTAGACGGGAATGAAGTGGGTCTTGGCGTTTCGAACTATTCATCTAAACAGTTAATTAAAATAAAAGGTATTTCTCGCGACGAGCTAGCTGATGTCGGCCCTGAAGAAGCCATCAATAACAAAGATTTAGTCTGCCACACGCGTTTGGCGGTACCTATTCATTAATATAAATCGAAGAATAAGTGTTTTTAAAATACAAGGAGGCGTTGGATGAGTACTTTTAAAAGTACAACCAAAAATATTGATGTGAAAGACCAAGCAAAATTAGCCCAAGAAGCTTCTAAACACCTAGCACTACTCAGTGAAGAAGAAAAGAACGAAGCACTGTTAGTGATTGCTGATAGGTTAGAGAGTGAGACAGATTACATCATAAAAGAGAATGAGAAAGATCTAGTTAACGGGAAGGAAAAGGATTTTTCAGAAGCCTTAATGGACCGTTTACGCTTAACAGAAGATCGAGTTAAAGAATTTGCAAACGGGCTGCGCGAGGTCGTAGAGTTAGAAGACCCTGTTGGTGAAATACTTTCTGACTGGACACTTGATAACGGACTTAATGTAGAGCAAGTTCGTGTACCATTAGGTGTAATCGGAATGATCTATGAGGCACGTCCAAACGTAACGGTGGATGCAACAGGACTCGCCTTGAAGTCAGGTAACGCAATCGTATTAAAAGGTGGATCAAACGCTATTCACTCAAACTCTGCAATCGTTTCTGTGATTCATAAAGCGTTAACAAAAACAAAAATCCCTGAAGCTGCCGTACAATTTATTGCTTCTACAGATCGAGAAGCCGCAGGTCAATTGTTTACGATGAAAGAGAATATCGATGTATTAATTCCTCGTGGTGGCGGAAATCTGATTAGAACTGTTGTCGAAAATGCTACGGTTCCAGTTTTAGAGACAGGTGTCGGCAACTGTCACATCTATGTCGATCAGTTTGCTGATTTGGATAAAGCTCTCTCTATCATGGAGAACGCTAAGACAGATCGACCGGCTGTTTGTAATGCGGCAGAAACCTTTATTTTTCATGAAGCATGGTTGAATGAGCACGCTGAACTAGTTTCCGCTCTTTTTGAAAAGCACGAAATTGAAGTGCATGGTGACGAAAAGTCAGCAGAGCTATTGCCAGATGTGATACCTGCCAATGAAAAGGATTGGGCTGAAGAATATTTAAGTTTAGCTGTTGCTGTTAAAGTTGTTAGCTCTGTCGAAGAAGCAGTCGCGCATATTGAACGCTATGGCACAAAGCATTCAGAGGCGATCGTAACTGAAAATCCAGACAACGCCATCACTTTCTTAAACAGTGTTGATGCAGCTGCCGTTTATCATAACGCATCTACTCGCTTTACAGATGGCTCTGCGCTCGGTTTTGGAGCGGAAATCGGTATTTCCACACAAAAACTACATGCTCGCGGTCCGATGGGGCTACCAGCACTAACGACGATTAAATATCGTATGAGGGGTGACGGGCAGGTTAGGTAAATATTTGTTTGTGTATGCAGTCCCTTAGAAGGGGCTGTTTTTTTTGTTGGAGTTAAGAAGGTAAAGTTGGGGTGGTGAGAGAATTTTTTTATAAAGGAGGTCGTTTATGTTAGTTAAAGATCGTGGAAAGTCTATTAGGATAAGAAAGCTTGAAGTTATGCAACGACGAGTGATTAAGCTTCACCCCAAATATTTAACCATGGAAGATGAATTAAGTGGAAGATTAGCCGGACATTTTGGTGAACAGTCGAATGATTACTTTTTAAAACCATTCAGGGACTTTTCTGTTATGCACGATTTGAGGCTTACAGCACATGAGAGTTACTTTCAGATCGACACCCTGCTTCTATCCCCTCGATATATATTGAACCTCGAAGTAAAATACATTACCGGAACTTTGATTTTTGACCATCTCAACCAAGTCATCAGAGTAAAGGATGATGGGTCCGAAGAAGCTTTTCGGAATCCTATTTTCCAAGTAAAACGCCAACAATCTCATCTCATTGAATGGATGACAAAAAACCGAACACCTCCCATTCCCGTTCGCTCGCTAGTAGTCATGAGCAATCCGAGAACCATTATTAAAGCCCCTCCCTCAAATAAAGATGTCCTTCATTATATTACCCATAGTCCCTATTTGCAGGAGAAAATTAAGATGATTGATATGAAGTATACGGACGAGAAGCTGACGATGAAAGAGGTTAATAAACTCTCGAAGATGCTTGTACGACATCATGTACCTGAAAACCCTGATCTTCTCAGAAGGTATGGGATTGAGGCAAAAGATATCATCAATGGTGTTTATTGTACGGAGTGTTTTTATTTGCCTGTGGTGCGAAAAAAAGCTGTTTGGCTTTGTCCTAAATGTTTGCATAAAAGTAAAGACCTTCACCTTTCTTCCCTTTCTGATTATGTCCTTTTGTTTGGAAAAAGCATAACTAATAAACAGTTATGTGAGTTCCTATGTCTTTCATCTAGGCATATAGGGAAGCGACTACTTAATGATATGAACTTACCTCATACAGGTGGAAAGAAAGGAAGAGTTTACACTTTACCTGATCCGTATTGAGATTCTTCATGAGTCAATGACATACTTCTCGAATCGCTCACAAACCTCTCGAATCGCTCATAAACTTCTCGAATCGCTCATAAACTTCTTGAATCGCTCACAAACTTCACGAATCGCTCATAAACTTCTCGAATCGCTCACAAACTTCTCGAATCGCTCATAAACCTCTCGAATCGCTCACAAACTTCTCAAATCGCTCATAAACCTCTCGAATCGCTCACGAACTTCCCGAATCGCTCACAAACTTCTCGAATCGATCATAAACTTCTCGAATCGCTCACAAACTTCTCGAATCGCTCACAAACTTCTCGAATCGATCATAAACTTCTCGAATCGATCATAAACTTCTCGAATCGCTCACAAACTTCTCGAATCGCTCACAAACTTCTCGAATCGCTCACAAACTTCTCGAATCGCTCACAAACCTCTCGAATCGCTCATAAATCCACAGTTTACTTAATACAATCACGTGTAAAGGCCACCAATAAATACAAAAAAACCCCTTGCTAAGAGAAAAATCCCTAGCAAGAGGCTTTCAAACGTTTAGTTATTACTCATGACTCCCATGTTCACCCGAATCATGCTCACTACCTCCACCATGATTCTCATGGTTTTCAGTCTTCGGTGCATGCTGATCTTTATCGTGCTTCGCGTGACCAGCTGTCATTACCCAAACTGAACCGATTACTATAACGATCGCAACGAATGCTGCAAAGAGGATGTTACCGATCTGAACACGGCTCGTCAGGTTACTCTTAGTCGAGTTCTCTGTTACGTGCATGAACATCAAGAGTTGAAGAGCAGCTTGTAAGAACGCAAAACCGAAAATGATAATTAAGATCCAAGTCAACGATAGATCTGTTTCTAGTGCAATCCAAAGTGCGAATAATGTGAGCACGATGGATAAAACGAAACCGATTAAATGCTTCCACGGGAAGCCGTGGTGTTCATTAGCTACAGTTTTATTAGCCATTATGCGTCACCATCCCCATCAGATAAACGGCTGTGAAGATAAAGATCCACACTACGTCTAAGAAGTGCCAGTATAGACTGGTGATGAAAACTTTTGCAGATGTAGCTGGCGTTAAACCGCGCTTCGCTACTTGAATCAAGACCATCGTTACCCAGAAGATACCGAACGTTACGTGGGCACCGTGAGTACCAACGAGAACGAAGAATCCTGACCATGCTGCACTCGTACCGATGTTCGCACCTTCATGAATGAAGTGTAAGAACTCTTGAATCTCGAAATAAAGGAATCCTAATCCAAGACCAAGTGTGATCGCCATCCATGTGATCAAACCCTTTACATTGTGACGGCGCATCTCATGTACCGCAAGTCCGCAAGTGAAACTACTTGTTAAGAGTAAGAACGTTTGAATCAATAAACTTTCTACTTCAAACAGTTCACCAAGAGCCGGACCATCAGCAACACGGTGAGATAAAACCATATACGTTGCAAATAATGTCGCGAACAACGCGATTTCTGCCCCTAGGAAAATCCAGAAACCGAGAATATTTAAACGCCCAGTCTCCGAACGATACTCTAAAGGCGTGTTGGGGTCGTGTGTTTCTGCATGTGCCATTTTTTCACGCCTCCTTATTTAGAAATCTTTTCTGTTTCGATTACTTCTTCAACACTTACATAATAACCATCATCATACTCAAATGAACGATAGAACAATGTTCCAAACACACCGATTATTCCAAAGATGGCCATCCACATCCATTCGAATACCATTCCGAATCCGGCAACAAAGAAGAAGGATGCCATGATGAAAGGAACACCAGAGTTACTTGGCATATGAATCGGTTTAATATCTTCAGCTTTTAGCTTCTCAACTTTTCCAGCTTGCTTTTGTCTCCAGAAGTGGTCAAGACCTGTAACTTCAGGAATCTTAGCAAAGTTATAGAATGGAGGCATTGCTGTAGGTGTAGACCATTCTAAAGTACGGCCATCCCAAGCATCTCCAGTTGTTTCGCGCTTCGCGTAACGGAAGCTGTAGTACATGTTGTAAACAAGAATTAAGAATGCGATACCCATCATGAATCCACCAATTGTAGATACCATGTTCAATGGACCCCAGCCAGACTCTTCGCTGTACGTGTAAACACGACGAGGCATACCGTCTAGACCAAGGAAGTATTGTGGGAAGAAACATACGTTAAATCCGATTGTGAATACCCAGAATACCCATTTACCGATACGTTCGTTCAGTTTGTAACCAAACATTTTCGGATACCAGTAGATCAAACCAGCGAAACAAGCAAATACTGTACCTGCGATCAACACATAGTGGAAGTGAGATACTAGGAAGTATGTGTTGTGGTACTGATAGTCAGCAGCTGCCATTGCTAGCATGACACCTGTAACACCACCGATTACGAAGTTCACGATAAATCCGAGTGACCAAAGCATCGGGGTCGTAAATTGAATCTTACCTCTGTACATCGTAAACAACCAGTTAAAGATCTTAACCCCGGTCGGAATACCAATCGCCATCGTTGTGATGGAGAATACAGAGTTAACAAGTGCTCCTGAACCCATCGTAAAGAAGTGATGGACCCAAACCAAGAAACTATATCCTGCGATTAAAAGCATAGACCAGATCATGGCTTTGTAACCAAATAGCGTTTTTCTAGAGAACGTAGAGATGATCTCTGAGAACATACCGAACGCCGGTAGAATTACGATATATACCTCTGGGTGACCCCATAGCCAGAAAAGGTTCGCCCAAAGCATATCCATTCCTGCACCTTGTAGAGTGAAGAAATGGCTGCCGAATAAACGGTCAAATGTCATAAGTGCTAGTGCTACTGTAAGAATAGGGAAAGCGAAAATTATGATAACCATTGTTACAAGAGATGACCAAGTGAACATTGGCATACGGAACAATGTCATTCCCGGCGCACGCATCTTAAGGATCGTTACTAAGAAGTTAATACCCGTTAAGAGCGTACCAATACCTGCGATCTGTAGACCGAGCAGATAGTAGTTCTGTCCAGGTCCTGGACTGAGCTCGTTACTCGCAAGTGGCATGTAACTCGTCCAACCTGCTGATGGAGATCCACCGATAACGAATGAGATGTTGAACAACATCGCACCAATAAAGAACGTCCAGAAACTAACTGCGTTTAAATAAGGATAAGCTACGTCACGTGCTCCAATTTGCAATGGAACAACGACGTTAATCAAACCGATCAAGAACGGCATCGCCATGAAGATGATCATGATCGTACCGTGTGTTGTAAAGATTTCGTTATAGTGCTGTGAATCGAGGAACTTAGCCTCTGGAACCGCTAGCTGTGTACGCATTAAGAGGGCATCTACCCCACCGCGGAACAGCATTAAAACAGCGGAAACGATATACATGATACCTAGTTTTTTATGGTCAACCGTTGTAAGCCATTCGTCCCACAACCATTTCCATTTTTTATATTTAGTAAGATAGAACAGGATACCCACCATCGTAAGTACGATGGATACGTCAGCACCATATATCATCGGGTCGCCTGTTACGAAAAATTCATCCCATTTCATATTGAAATGCCTCCTCTGTTAATGGGCATGAGAATCCCCATGAGACTCTGATTCTTCAAGCTTCTTCATCTCTTCTTCACGCTTTTTCTTTTCTTCCTTCCCTGCTTTGGAGTGAGGAAGCTTCTCTTCATAACCTAGACGTTCGCGAGCGTCTAACGCGTATTCAGGGTTTTTAGCATGATCTACCCAATCTAAGTGAGTAGAAGAGAAAGTCATTTGTTTCACGTGACCAGGAAGCATAAGCTTGTCGTACTGCCCCTTCGAAAGCTCAGGAGCATCAGCTTTTGTTTCACTCGCCCACTTTTCAAACTCTGCATCAGACATAGCCATGACATCAAACGTATGGTTAGTAAATCCTTCTCCTGTAAAGTTGGAGTTACGTCCTTCATATGTCCCTTGCTCGTCAGCTTGCAGATAAAGCTCTGTCTCCATGCCAGCCATCGCATATTTCTGACCACCCAATTGAGGTACCCAGAACGATGCCATCGAATCAGCTGAAGTCAGCTTGAACAGGACAGGTCGATCTTCAGGGATGTGAAGATAGTTAACTGTTTCAATATCTTGCTCTGGATAAGAGAATACCCATTTCCAGTTTACAGATGTTGCATGGATCACCAATGGCTTTTGATCTTTCGACTCTTCAGGAGGTCCTTCAAGAGAATAGATACTCTTTACCGTTGGAATCGATAATGCGATAACGATAATGATAGGAATGATCCACCAAATCGTTTCAAGAAGATGACTTCCTTCGTTATCAGGATCATATCCTTTGTGGTTTTTGCGATCACGATATTTATAAACAATAAAAGCAGTAAGTGCGTAAACAACTAGTAGGATAAATAACATAAACCAGATGGAATACATGATCAGATCCCTCTGTTCTGCTCCTACAGGTCCTTTTGGATCTAAAACAATCATATCGCTGCAGCCGCTAAGCATAAATACGGCCATCAATAACCCGAATGTAAAAAACGGCTTCAACCGTCGCATCACCAGGTCCACCTTCCTTTCTCTATTTACAAGCATTAACTTTTGCCTAATAAAAAACGAACCAAGAGTGATTATAGAGCATTGTGAACTAAATCACAATGTAAAACATAGGCAAAAATTTAAATGACAAAAACCTTTGCTTTCATAGTACCAGAATCCTAATAAATGTGACTCTATCCACATCAAATGTCACGATTACTTCAAATAAAGCTCACAAGTTTATCACAGTTTTGACATAGAATGTTCACGATTTTGGAAGAGACTTCTTTCATTGGAAAACAATCTTGAGCTTTTTAAAAGTTCAGTTTTTACTTTTTACCCTAAATCCCACCACTGTACACCTGACTATGTAAGTTTTACAAATAAAAAAACGACCCTGCCTCCTTTAGACAAGATCGTTCATAATTATCTCTTATGCACTTACTTCTACTTGATTTTCGGTGTCATTAAAGACATTCGTATCCAGCTGATTTTGAATCTTACTTGTTAAAAGTCCTGAAGTCATGGAACCACTAACGTTTACAGCGGTACGACCCATGTCAATTAATGGTTCAACAGAGATCAATAACCCTGCTAAAGCGATAGGAAGGTCCATTGCTGATAGTACAAGGATCGCTGCGAACGTCGCTCCACCACCAACACCCGCTACACCGAACGAACTTAGTGCGACAACGACAACAAGTGTTAATAAGAACGATGGTGACAACGGATCGATTCCGACAGTTGGAGCAATCATGACCGCTAACATCGCCGGATAGATTCCCGCACATCCGTTTTGTCCGATGGAAAGACCGAATGAACCAGAAAAGTTTGCGATTCCGTCAGGTACACCCATGCTCTTTTGCGTACGAATATTTAAAGGAAGTGCTCCTGCACTCGTACGTGAAGTAAAGGCAAAAGATAGTACCGGGAAAGATTTCTTCATATAAGTAATCGGGTTCAATCCTGCAAAAGTTAAAAGCAACAAGTGAATTCCGAACATGATCAGCAGAGCGACATATGAAGCAATGACGAACTTCCCTAGTTTCGCTATGGCATCCATATCACTGAGTGCGACTGTTTTTGTCATGAGCGCTAGAACCCCATAAGGAGTTAGTCGAAGAATCAACGTTACTACACGCATGATTACCGCATAAAAGGCATCAACAATTTTAGCAAATAGTTCTGCGTGTTCTTCTTGCTTACGTTTTACTCCAAGATAAGCTACTCCTAGGAATGCTGCAAAGATAACGACAGCGATCGTTGAAGTCGGACGCGCTCCTGTAAAATCTAAGAATGGATTAGCTGGTAATAAAGAAAGAACCTGTTGCGGAAGCGTTAGATCTTTCACTTCTGCAAACGTGCCTTCCATCTCTTCACCACGAGCTGTTTCTGCATCTCCTTGCTCGATCTGAACAGCCTCAAGATCGAAAACCGTTGAAGTGGCAATTCCAACAACAGCGGCAATTGCAGTTGTTCCAATTAAAATCCCGATGATCAATCCACTAAGTTTACCGATGTTACCTTTTAAGTTCAGACGCGTAAACGCTGAAAGGATCGAAATAAATACGAGTGGAACAACGATCATTTTTAAGAATGTTACATAACCGCCACCAACTAGATTAAACCAGTCGGTCGATTTAGCAGCAACCTCAGAATCTGCTCCATATCCGTACTGAAGTCCGAGCCCGAACAAAATCCCTAGACCTAGCCCCGTAAACACACGCTTTGAAAATGAAACGTGCTTTTTTTGCATGTAATACAAAACACCCAATAGAATAAGCATAATTGCAATATTCGATAAAACTAAACCAGTAGTCACCTACAAGCCCCCCTTTAGTTAGCTAAAGTAAAATTAATACAATTAAACCCATCTGTCAAGTAGGGATTACCAGCAGGATGTTTTTTAGCGGCCACCTCCTCACACCAAAAAAGACAAGCTTTAAAATTAATTAGCGAGTCATTAGTGTGTTTAAGCTGTAGTCTCAGGTGAAATATTTAGTTGTGATACAGATATATTCAACTTAAAACTAAGATATGCTTGTTTTTGTAACAAATCCTTATGACTTGGTACTAAAGTTTGGTTAGAGGATATTTTTAAACTGATGGCTAATCACATGAGCAACAGGTTTCAAACTATACCGAATCAAAAATTTATGAATTTCTAGACCTCTAACGATTGTGCAAACAGGATAAAAGTCACTATCAAAAAGAAGGACTATTTTCCTGCACATCGTAATAAATTGTAGATGAGTAATCATTCATACATATTTAAAGGGGGAAAGTTAATGACGTTTTACGGATTTATCGTACTTTTACACATCTTAGCAGCAATAGTTGGACTCGGCGCAAGCTTCGCGATGCCAGTCGTTACTAAGTTTGCTAAAACTACAAACCAAGCTCGCTTTGCACTTGAAGTTAACGGTAAGATTGAAACTCTACCGAAGATTGGCAGTTTAACACTTCTTGCAACTGGACTTTTATTAGGTTATTTAAATACTGCACTATTTAGTGAATTTTGGTATATCTCTTCATTAGTTATTTATGTCCTTGCCCAAGTTCTTGTTATTGGCGTCATTCCAAAAAAACAGAAGCAGATGAGTGACATTCTGAATTCGCATGAAGGTGATGACCTTCCTCAATCTTACCGTACGGTTGATAGACAGCTGGATCCTTATATTTATTCTCTACATGGTTTAGCTGTTGTTATAATCATTTTAATGGTAGTGAAACCTTTTTAACCTTCATATTTCCCTCTTCTCTTGGACACAATACGTTGTAAAGAGATGAGGAGTGAAAAAACATGGCACGAGGAAAATCATTCGAACATAAAAAACAGGGGCATCCGGGAAGATTTCCTGATAACACCCTTCAAAATCGACTGGTTGAAAAGTCGGATGAAACAGATTCAGTGAACCTGGCTACAAAAGAAGCATTTAAGAACCGAACTGGTGAGCAGGAATAGATAATATTACGGGCACTCTTGGAAAATCTTCCATGGGTGCTTTTTCTTTTTTAAGATTACGTATGCACCTATTGAGTTCCTTCCCCATTCAATACTATAATCAAGAGGGTACAAATTACTGACAGAAAAGGTGTTATATAGATGAGTATTTTAACGGTGCAAGGCTTAAGCCATGGTTTTGGCGATCGTGCCATCTTTAATGATGTTTCCTTCCGCCTGCTTAAAGGTGAGCACATCGGCTTGATCGGTGCGAACGGTGAAGGTAAATCAACGTTTATGAATATTATTACAGGCAAACTAAAGCCTGATGAAGGTAAAGTAGAATGGGCTAAAAAAGTACGTGTTGGCTATCTTGATCAGCACACCGTTCTCCAAAAAGGCATGTCGATTCGCGATGTGTTGAAGAGTGCGTTCCAATACTTGCTCGACATGGAAAACGAAATGAACAGCATGTACGAAAAAATGGGTGAAGCAACACCTGAAGAGCTTGAAAAGATGCTTGAAGACGTTGGTGTCATTCAAGATACATTAACGAACAACGACTTTTACGTAATCGATGCAAAAGTAGAAGAGATCGCGCGCGGACTTGGTCTCGATGATATCGGTCTAGACCGTGACGTCCACGATCTAAGTGGTGGGCAGCGTACGAAGGTTTTGCTTGCCAAGCTTTTATTAGAAAAGCCAGAGATCTTATTGCTGGATGAGCCAACAAACTATCTAGACGAGCAGCATATCGAGTGGCTGAAGCGTTATCTGCAAGAATATGAAAATGCATTCATCTTGATCTCCCATGATATTCCGTTCTTAAACAGTGTTATCAACTTGATCTATCACATGGAAAATCAAGAGCTGAACCGTTATGTTGGAGATTATGACCACTTCAAATCGGTTCATGAAATGAAAAAGTCTCAGTTGGAAGCAGCATTTAAACGTCAACAGCAAGAGATTGCGGGATTGAAGGATTTCGTTGCACGTAATAAAGCACGTGTTTCTACTCGAAACATGGCCATGTCCCGACAAAAGAAACTTGATAAGATGGATGTTATTGAACTCGCTAAAGAAAAACCAAAGCCAGAGTTTAACTTTAAAGAAGCTCGTACGCCAAGCAAACTGATCTTTGAAACAAAAGATCTTGTTATTGGATATGACGAGCCCCTTTCTAAACCGTTGAATCTTCGTATGGAACGCGGTCAAAAAATCGCTTTAGTCGGTGCGAACGGTATCGGTAAAACTACGTTACTCCGCAGCATCCTTGGTGAGATCACCCCTGTTTCAGGTTCTGTTGAACGCGGTGAAAATCTAGAGATCGGTTACTTTGAGCAAGAAGTGAAGTCAGCAAACTATAATACATGCATCGAAGAAATCTGGAGTGAATTCCCTGGTTTCTCTCATCATGAAGTTCGTGCAGCTCTTGCGAAGTGTGGGCTAACAACAAAACATATCGAGAGTAAAGTTGAAGTACTAAGTGGTGGAGAAAAGGCGAAGGTTCGTCTTTGTAAGCTAATCAACCATGAAAACAATGTTTTGGTTCTCGATGAGCCGACAAACCATTTAGATGTAGAGGCAAAAGATGAATTGATGCGCGCCCTGAAGGCCTTCAAAGGTAGTGTGCTATTGATCTCCCATGAACCTGAATTTTATAAAGAAGTGGCAAATGACGTCTGGAACTGTGAAAGCTGGACGACAAAGGTGTTTTAATTCTGAGACCCTCACATTAGTGGGGGTTTTTAATTTGGTCGTTTATTTGGGTAGTGGGATGGTGTACGTTGCGGCTTTTCTTGAGCCGTTGGGTTTTAAGTCCATAGCACGGAGGATTTTATACATGCTAGTAGAGGAATTTAGATGCAAGAAGTTTCATAATTCTTCATTTTTAACCTGAGAATTTATCAAGAGGGCATAATCATAAATAGCTTTAATATGGGCCTCAGCATTCTTGTTAGAACATGCTAAACAAAGCCAGTGCCTCATTTCTCTTTTCAACGGTAATTTACCACAATAAGGGCAAATAACCCCTGTAGCTATATCCTCTTTTCTTATCTCATATTGTTTTAAAATATCTATATTTATCTGTTTATGATTCTTTATTAAAAGTTTACTCAATTTTTTTATATCTTTTTGAGATAAATAGCGGTGTGTATAATTTTTCGTTAAACGATGAATCGTCCGAATCAAGTCTTTGCCTCTAACAATTTTATTAAGACTTTTTTTATATGAAGGAGAAATTTTAATTACTGAGTGAATATTAGTTATCACTACTAAATAAAAGATAGGTATGCCAGCAATCTTATGAGAGGAGAGCCATTCCTTAAAACATGAAGCTTGATATTCAACTTGTATGATTGGATCTGGAAACGCTTCTTCAATTCCGTTTCTAGTGCGAATCACTTGGTTAAATTGATGGTCAAAATACAGGTTTCCTATTAAGTTCTTCACTTCAATAATTAAACAATAATGTGGAGTTATGATGAGAGAATCAAGCTGGAAGTAAAGATTCTTCGTTTTATCTCTGGGGAGCCTTAAATCGTGGAAAATATAGTAGTTTTCTTGAGGTAAATCAGTTAAATGATAATCAAGAGACTTCTCTCCATTAAACCCAGCATTAAATTTTGCTCTATCACTTAAAATATCTGGTTTTTTGGGAAAATTCATAGGTATTCTTTCTAATAATGAATCTAGTTTGAAAAGTATTAATGGTTTTGTTCTCTCTTTTACTATCAAATCATCACCTCACGCTTAATTTACTTATAAAAATTCAACAATTGCCACTAATTTTCCTCTCATGAAAAAGGAGAATTTTTTTAAAAGTCCTCGTAAAGATTTATAAGTCTTCAAAAAAATTTATAAGTCCTCAAAAGATTTTATAAGTCTTCAAAAATTTTTATAAGTCTTCATCTCAATTCTCTTCTGTTCAGCATAAAAAACACCCCCTGCTAACAGCAAGAGGTGCCCACCCAATCAACTATTCAACTCTTCCACTAACAGAGAAAGCTCTTCCCATCTCTCCATCGCAGCTTCAAGCTCGTTCTCTACCTTTTTCTGCTCAGCCATAAGCTCGCTGATCTTCCCAAAATCACTGCCAGCAGCAACGATTTCAGATTCAATCTGTTCCTTCTTCTCTTCTAAGTTCATGATTCGCTCTTCAATCGTATCCCAATCTTGCTGATCTTTATATGAGAGCTTTTTCTTCTTTTCTTTACGATGCTGTCCAGCTGTTTCCACCGGTTTTTCAGGAGCCTCTTTCTTCACTGAAGCAGCACGTTCATCACGCTCTTTTTTCTCGTCCATATAGTCCGAATAGCTGCCTTGAAACCTTACTACGTTTGCGTTTCCTTCAAAAGCAAGAAGATGATCAACGACACGGTCTAAAAAGTATCGGTCATGGGAAACCGTCAAAACTACGCCGGGGAAGTTCTCTAAATACTCTTCTAAAATCCCTAACGTTTGAATGTCCAAGTCGTTTGTGGGTTCATCTAAAAAGAGCACGTTCGGCTCTTCCATTAACACCTTTAGCATGTATAATCGGCGTTTTTCTCCACCTGATAACTTGCGAATATACGTATATTGCATATAACGTGGAAACAGGAACCGTTCGAGCATCTGTTCAGCCGTAATCGTCTGACCATCTACTGTTGTGATGACCTGTGCCGTTTCTTTTATATAATCCACTACGCGCAAGTTGCCGTCGAGCTCTTCATGATCTTGTGTGTAGTAGCCGATTTTAACCGTTTCTCCTACTTCGACTGTCCCTGAATCTGGTGCCATTCTACCTGCTAACATATTTAACAAAGTCGTTTTTCCACTTCCGTTTGGCCCAATGATTCCGAGTCGTTCACCGGGAACAATCAAGTAATCCAGGTTTTTAACTAGATCTTTTCCATCTAAACTTTTGCTCAAGCCTTCAACTTCAATCACTTTTTTACCAAGTCGTTGTGATCCGATTGCAAACTCAACAGACCCTTTTACTGCAGGACCTGTTTCTTCTTGCAAATTTTCTACGCGTTGAATTCGAGCTTTTTGTTTTGTAGTTCGCGCTTTCGCACCACGTCGTAACCACGCTAATTCGCGGCGAAGTGTGTTTTGTCGTTTATCTTCGTTCTGAAGGGCGATTTCTTCACGTTCCGCCTTTTTCTCTAGATACGTTTCGTAATTTCCCTCGTACACATAAAGTTTTCCATTATCGAGCTCAAAGATGTTGTTTGTTACGCGGTTTAGGAAATATCGGTCATGGGTAACCATTAATAAGGCGCCTTTATAGTTCCCTAAAAATGTTTCTAGCCATTCGACCGTTTCATTATCAAGATGGTTTGTAGGTTCGTCCAAAATCAGTAAATCTGCAGGTTGAATGAGTGCTTTTGCGATCGCCACACGCTTCTTTTGCCCACCGCTCAAATGCTTCACTTGACGAGAAAAGTCACGAAGTCCAAGCTTTGTGAGCACTGTTTTTGCGATGGTGTTCGCTTCCCATGCCTCATTCTCATCCATCTTTTGCTGACTGTTCATCAAACGCTTCAGTTTTTTTTCGTTCGATGGGTCTGACTCTAAATCAAGTAGAGCTTGTTCGTATTCACGCATCGTCTTCATGATGAGAGAATCTCCGAAATAAATTTGATCTAGAACGGATAACTCTTCATCAAGTTCAGGTTCTTGCGCAACATATTCGATCTGAAATGTATTCGCGTGAGATAGCGTTCCACGTTCAGCTGGTTCAAACCCGGCTATTGCTTTTAATAATGAGGACTTACCTGTTCCATTCGGTCCGATGAGTCCAATTCTTTGCTTGTCGCTGATTGAAAAAGTGATCTCGTCAAACAGCGTTTTTTCACCATATGTTTTATATAGATTTTCAACTAATAAAATACTCAAAACCATATCATTCCTTAGGCTAATGTCTTTGCATTCTATTGTAGCTTAACCCTGTCAGAATAGCATCTTTCGGTTATGATTTGCATTCTTTTTAGAATTTTTGTTATAGTGTTAACCATGTTCTGAAAAGAAGTGGGCACGTTTTTTGCTCAAAACGGATGCCGCCTATTTTCAATTCACACATCGGCTTTGCTTTTTTCTTGTAGTTGATGCTGGGTTTCAATTGAATCCGGCAAGAAATTTAATGCGTTTATCGACCGCGCTTTTAACTTCAAGTTTTTTTCTGCTATTCCTCGCAAGCTCTATTTGCAAATAAAAAGCTCTAAGAAACAACCTGCCAACTTTTTCATAAACAAGTCATCCGTTGAGCAAACTAACATGACCCATTTCATGAAAAAAGAAAAGGAGAGAAATTTTTACATGCAAACAGGAGTTATTATTTCTTTAGTTATTTACATGGCCGGTATGCTTTATATCGGATACTGGGCTTACAAAAAAACATCTGATCTAAATGACTACATGTTGGGTGGAAGAGGATTAGGTCCTGCTGTTACTGCACTATCAGCCGGAGCATCAGACATGAGTGGTTGGATGATGATGGGTATTCCAGGTGCGATGTTCACGGACGGGATCAGTTCTATTTGGATCTCTGTAGGACTCGCGATCGGTGCTTATCTTAACTACATCCTTGTAGCACCTCGACTTCGTACGTACACAGAAGTTGCAGATGATTCTATTACCATTCCTGATTACCTTGAAAATCGTTTTAACGATACACAAAAAATTCTACGTATCGTTTCTGGACTTGTAATCATTATCTTCTTTACACTTTATGCATCTGCTGGACTTGTTTCTGGTGGTAAACTGTTTGAAAGTGCATTCGGTACAACTTATCTAACTGGTATGCTGATTACGGTTGGGGTAGTTGTAGCTTATACACTATTTGGAGGATTCCTTGCAGTAAGTTGGACGGATTTTGTTCAAGGCTGTATCATGTTTGTCGCATTGATCTTAGTGCCTATCGTTGCGTTTACTGATATCGGTGACACGCAAACAGTTATCGATACAGTTCGCGGGGTTGACCCATCCCTTCTTCAAGCAACAAAAGGATTGACAACTCTTGGGTTGATATCGTTTTTAGCTTGGGGACTCGGTTACTTTGGACAACCACATATCATTGTTCGTTTTATGGCGATCACATCTGTAAAAGATATTAAAACAGCAAGAAGAATCGGTATGAGCTGGATGATTATCTCTCTTATCGGTGCATCTCTCACAGGATTGATTGGTGTTGCTTGGTTTGCTAGAGAAGGAAGAGAACTTGCCGACCCTGAAACCGTATTTATCGAATTTGCAAACCTGTTGTTCCATCCGTTAATTACTGGTTTCTTATTAGCTGCAATACTTGCTGCAATCATGAGTACGATTTCTTCTCAGTTGTTAGTTACATCCTCTTCTGTAACAGAAGACTTTTATAAGCAATTCTTAAAGAAAGATGCATCTCAGAAGGAACTTGTTATGATCGGCCGTATTGCAGTACTTATTGTAGCTGTAATCGCTGTATTGTTATCACTAAACCCTAGTGATACCATTCTTAGCCTTGTTGGTTACGCATGGGCAGGATTCGGTTCAGCGTTCGGACCACTTATTCTATTGAGTCTATTCTGGAAGAAGATGACGAAGTGGGGTGCTTTAGCAGGTATCATCGTTGGTGCTGTTACAGTTCTTACATGGGTACAGTTCCCAGACCTTAAAGAACAAGTGTATGAGATGATTCCTGGATTCTTCTTAAGCTTAATCGCCATTCTTATTGTAAGTGCATTAACGAAAAATCCATCTAAAAAGGTTCAAAACCAATTTGATGACATGGAAGAGACACTTGATGAACTAAAATAATGGTAAACGAAAAGCGTTCCTGACTACAGGAGCGCTTTTTTTATATCTTCTTAACAAGTCTTTCTGAATGTGATAGTTCTTCGATATGACCAGCACCGATTCCAAACATGGCTGCACGCATCTCAAATTCAATTCGTTCCATCTGTAAGAACAGAGCTTGAACGTCCTTTTCTACAGCTGATGGAAGAAGCAATCTACCAAAGCCAGCAAGATTCGCACCAAGTGCAATCGTTTTTGCAGCATCAACCCCGTTTTTTAGACCTCCACTTGCGATTAACGGAATATCAAAATTGTTTTTTCTAACGGCAAGAATGCTTTCAGCAGTCGGCAGTCCCCAGTCTAGAAAAGCTTCCGCAGCTTCCTTCCGGATGTTATTGTTCGAACGATAGCTCTCTACTTGTATCCATGACGTTCCACCGGCACCCGCTACATCGATGAATTGGATCCCCGCTGATGTAAGACGGTCCGCTGTTTTTTCGTCGATTCCCATTCCTACTTCTTTAACACCGACTGGCACATGAAGAGAATTTGCGATTTCTTCTATCTTTGAAAGCAAATGAGAGAAGTTCGTATCGCCTTCTGGCTGGAACACTTCTTGTAACGTATTTAAGTGAAGAACGAGCATATCAGCTTCTGCCATCTCAACCGCCTGTCTACACTGATTGATTCCAAAATCATAATTGAGCTGAACCGCTCCAATGTTCGCGATGATTGGAATATCAGGAGCATACTTTCGGATCTGAAACGTATAAGCAAGATCCTCATTCTCTACTGCAGCTCTCATTGAACCAAGTCCGATGGCCCATCCTTTTTCTTGAGCGGCCAGAGCTAACTGTTGATTAATTTGATAAGCCGTTTCTGTTCCGCCTGTCATCGAAGATATTAAAAAGGGCGTACGCATCTCTTTATTTAAAAATGTGGTTGATAGTGAGATTTCTTCAAATGATAACTCAGGCAATGCGTTTGGGATGAAACGATAGTTTTCAAGTCCTGTTGTAATGTTCTTACCTTCAACATCTTCGTTCAAACTAATTCTGATATGTTCAGTTTTCCGCTTTTCCGTAAGGTCCTTCGAAATATCCAACAACGTTCCTCCTCTTTCGTTCAAGTGTCTTATTCTTCAGATTCAGGATTCGAATCAACCTGAACCTGTTATATCTCTGGATAAAGATAAAGGGAAGATTAAACAGAACGGCATACAAAATCATGATGTTGCCGATCCAAACAGGATTCCACAAGAAAAACAATAAAGCAGGTGGCATTGAAAGCCAATGCGTTAATTCCGCACGACGTGTTTCTGCTAAGAAACGTGCTAGATACTCTAGAGAATCCCCTTCTAATGTTTTCTTCGCGAATCCTCCCTTATAAAAATCACCACCGTCCGGCACGATGGTTTTCCATTTGCGTATTCCTATTTTTTCATAACATGCCCCACCGTTTTCCCAACCAAAAGGTGAGTCCCATCTGCTTTCTTTTGTGAAGTTAGAGAAAGGGATTTGATGTATGATATAAGCCACGAATAAATGAAAGATGAGCCAAGCAAGTATATTGATCACTACCGTCCAAAACGGAGAAAGTTCTATCAGCATTTATGCATCCCCTTTTTCAGAAACCGAAATTTCTCTACCCTTCCACTTTACTTCTTTTTTGACCACACTCAAAATAAAAGACCAGATGTACACCACAGAAAAGAAAAAGAAATGCACCGGGTGCGATAAAGCGGAAAGAAATGTATTCGTACCAATCTTTTTCATCAAGGTCTTGATCTGAATGGCATAAAGCAGATAAAAGATCCCCCATACCACCATTTCACTTACATCTTGAACCATTAAGAAAGGAAGTTGGATAGCAAGACTTATCCCCCCAGTAATCCATGCCACCGTCAACACTAAGGGCATGAATGGCGTTTTCGCTGAACCGAGCGCGAAACTTTTACACCATCCGAAAAATAATGCTGAAAAGCCGTCTGCATACATCCGAAAGTAGACCGCCTTATGTCCTGAGAAACAAGTAACGTTTATACCCTTACTCAATGCTACTCTTCCCATTTCCATATGTTCAAGAACTTGATGCCTAATCCCTTCATGACCACCTATCTCTGTATACGTTTCTCGGTCGATCATAAGACACGGACCAAATGCTCCAGCAGGTTTTTTTCGAAATACCGTAAAGCATTGCATGGCCGCCATTACGATTATGTTAAACATAGAAGATAATTTTTCATGTGTACTCTTCATCTGATGAAACGGTTGGACACTGATCAATCCCCCGTTTCTTTCCCATTCACCGCACAAGCGTTCAATCCCATCACTCTCTATTTCTAGATCGGCATCCAAAAATAACAATAAAGAGCCTGTCGCATGTTTGGCTCCATTCCAGCATGCCCATGGTTTTCCTAGCCAACCGATTGGAAGTCGTTCTGGTTTTACAACAGTAACACCGAACTCCCTGGCGACTTCTTCTGTTCGATCCTCAGAATCATCGTTAACAACAATCACTTCATGAAGCTTTATACTTTGGTTCCTCAGCGTCGGCAATAAATTTTTTAAGTTTGCTTCCTCATTCCTTGCGGGAATAATAACTGAAACTGAATGTGGTTCATGAGGACCTCTAGCACTTAGCGTGCGAATATTCCATAGCATGAACCATCCACAAAGCCACATGATTGATAGATACAAAAGGGTAGAAAACATGTCGACTGTCTCCTTTAGAAAAAAGTTATAATTACAGCTTTGGCTTTGTATTCTTTTTTCAAACAATTCTTAAAAAAAGAGGAATTTATATATTCAGTCAAGAACTGAAAATAAAGAATCACTTTTTGAATATGTTGAAAAAGCGTTCAATAATTTTACAATGGTTGTACATAAACTATACAATACAGAGGAACAGTCGTACAGCAACAGCTAAGAAACACCCTTACCCTTTCATTCCCAATACCGAGGAGGATTTTGATGAAGAAAAAAGTATTAGTTGTAGGCGGCGGACTTGGAGGCCTGTCAGCAGCTCTTCGATTGGCAGCTGATGGACACGAAGTAACTGTACTCGAAAAGAATGAACGTATTGGCGGTAAACTAAATCAGCGTTCTGGAAAAGGTTATACCTTTGATACAGGTCCATCCATCTTAACAATGCCTTGGGTGCTCGAACAACTTTTCGAATCGGCTGGAAAGAACATACACGATTACATAAACATCCAGCGTATCGAGCCACAGTGGAGAACTTTTTTTGAAGATGGCACAGTGATTGATGTGACGAGCGACCTGCCAGAGATGCTAAAAGAAATCAGTAAAGTGAATCCACAAGATGCAGCTTCATTCTTTAAGTATCTGGATTATTGCAGCCAAATGTACGAACTGAGCATGAAGAGTTTTTATAAGAAAAGTTTATCCGGATTGAACGATCTGCGTACTCTTCACAGCTTCAAAGAACTTCTTGCCATGGATCCTGTGAAATCAATGGATCAAGCAACGAAAAAGTTCATTAAAGACAAACACCTTCAACAACTATTTAATTTCTTCATCATGTATATCGGTTCCTCCCCTTATCAGGCACCTGCCGTTCTTTCTCAGCTGATTCACGTGCAGCTTGGCCTTGGTATCTATTATGTGGAAGGCGGAATGTACAAGATTGCTGAATCGATCTTAAGTGTTTTAAACGAATATAACGTTGATGTTCGAACGAATCAAAGAGTAGTTGGAATTTTAACAGAGGGTAATACGGCTAAAGGGGTAAAACTTGAGAACGGCGAAGAGCTGTATGCAGATATCGTTGTTTCAAACTTAGAAGCGATCCCAGCCTATAAGACGCTTCTTTCCAACCATCCTCAAGCTAAAAAAGCAGCTGACGATCTCAGTAAATATGAGCCTACTGTTTCTGGCCTTGTCTTATTACTTGGCGTTGATAAAAAGTACGATGAGTTTGCGCATCACAACTTCTTCTTCTCTCAAAGTGGGGAAAGAGAATTTGATCAAATCTTTAACACTGGTATTCTTGCAGATGACCCTACAGTCTATGTGGGAATCTCATCAAAAACGGATCCGACGCAGGCACCAGAAGGAAAAGACAACTGGTTCGTCCTCACACACGTACCTCCTCTTAAAGAAGGCGAAACGTGGGAAAGTAATCTTGAGAGCTATCGTGAGCTCGTCTTGAACAAACTTGAGCGAATGGGAGCTAAAGACCTGCGCCAGCACGTTGAATGGGATTACACGTTTACACCAGACACATTAAAAGAACTATATGGACCGAACGGAGGCTCCATCTACGGTATACGAACAGACCGTAAGATGAACGGTGGATTTAAGATTCCAAGCAGAAGCAACCAATTTAACAACCTGTATTTTGTTGGAGGCTCTACTCACCCTGGCGGCGGCGTTCCAATGGTAACTCTATCAGGACAGCTCACAGCCGATTTAATAGGTGAAGATTTAAAAAATGTTTCAAAGGAGATCGGGTAATATTGCACACAGCACAGCAGCATGGCACCATCGATAAAGTACTTTTTCGGTTCTTTATCTTTTGGTATAGCGTAGGATTAATACTTCTTGTTTTTGATATTCTCCCTCCTGCTCTTGAGTGGGCAAACAGTGTGTTTTTAATTGCATGCGGTGTTCTTGGAGGATTCTACTTTTATCGAACATACGGTAACTTTGGCGCTAGCTTTACTTTATTCGTTCTGTTTGGAAGTATCGTAGCAGAGAGTATCGGAGTCAAGACTGGGCTGATTTTTGGACACTATAATTATAGCGATCAGCTCGGTCTACAATGGTTAGGCGTACCAGTTGCCATCGGATTCGCGTGGGTGATGATTATCGCTGTCTCTCATGCGATCGCTGGTGGAATCGTTAAACCATTTAAAGGTCAAACAGCTATAAAAATACCACTCTATGTTCTTACAGGTGGTCTGATCGCTGTTGTCATGGATGGAATAATTGATCCTGTCGCTTACCTTGTTAAAGGTTACTGGTTCTGGGATGGAACAGGTATATATTATGGAATACCATTGCAAAACTTTGTTGGCTGGTTTCTTTTAGCTAGTTTCTTTCATATCACTTTAGTTACAGGATTGAATATTACGAAAGAAACGACAACCACTCAGCATCCTTATTGGCATTCTCGTACGGTCGCTGTGTTTTTGATGGTCACGAGCATGTTTGTCGTACTAGGATTAACATCAGAGCTGTATCTAGCCTCAATCGGTGTGACTTTCGCTAGTATCATCTTGTTGAGTTTATATCGTATAAACAATAAACCACTTTCTCTAAATCGCAGTATAGCTTACAGCCCGGGGAAAAGGTGATAATGATGGTTCTCTTATTTATTGCAGCTGCCATTTTCTTTTTAGCAGCAACCCTATTTAATAGTCTCTTTTTACCCTCTCTAAAAAAGCCCTTTTTACGGGCTTCTCATTCAGAGAGGGTTGCTGTTTTTGTACCGATGCGTAATGAAGAGAATAACGTAGCGGGTCTTGTTAGCACTTTAAAAGGACTGACTCACCGTCCTATATCTTTTACTATATTGGATGATCATTCAGATGATGAGACCTATAACTTGCTGTTGAAGCACATCGATAACGATAGCCGTTTTAGTGTTCTACAAGGAAAAGAGCTTCCGTCTGGTTGGGCCGGAAAAGTCCATGCCTGTCATCAGCTTAGCCAAAGTGCATCCGGAGATTATCTCTTATTTATTGATGCGGACGTTCGCCTCCATCCCAACACGATAGAGACTTCCGTTGCACTATTGAAAAAGCGAGAAGCTAGTCTATTATCTGGTTTTCCGAAGTTTCCTGTGACCTTATTTTTTGAAAAACTGATTGTACCTTTACAGCATTTCGTTATCCTTTTTCATCTTCCGCTTCTTTTTGCAAACTTTACAAAATGGCCGCCAGCAACAGCTGCACATGGTGCGTTCATGTTGTTTAAGAGTAAGGATTACCATGCCATTGGTGGTCATGCTAGCATTAAGGATTCTTTAGTTGATGATGTAGACTTAGCCAAAACCATGAAACGAGCACGTTATAAGGTTGTTCTCGCTAACGTAACGAACTATGTTTCTTGTTATATGTACACGACCAATAAAGAAGTTTGGAACGGATTTACGAAGAACCTGTTTCCTGGACTCGGACGTTCTATCTTTCTTGTTGTTTGTTTATCTCTTTTTTATACCGGATTTTACATAGCTCCTTTGTTTTTTTTCATATACGGCTTATTCACTGAACAACTGTTATGGCTGCTTCCTTACTTCATTACAGTCATTCAAAAGGCATACGTCGACCTATTAACGGGACAAAAAGCTTATCTTGCGTTCACTATGCCGCTATCTGCAATAGGGTTGGTCGTACTTGCGATTGCCTCTATGTGGAAAGCTCTGAAAAAGCAAGGCTACGAATGGAAAGGACGTTCTTATCAATGAGAAAAATCGCAATCGTCGGGGGTGGCCTTGGCGGATTATCTGCAAGTATCTCACTTGCTAGTAACGGTTGTGAGGTTCATGTATATGAAAAAAACGAGCATTTTGGCGGGAAGCTGATGCCCGTATCTTTAGGTACTCACACGTTTGATTTCGGACCAAACACCATTACGATGCCTCAAATATTTGACGAAGTCTTTCTAGATGCGGGAGAGAATCCTAGAGATTATTTTCAGTGGATTAAATTAGATACGCATACTCGAAATGTTAGCAGCAATGGGGAAGTTTTTGAGATGTCGACTGATGTAGATCATGTGATGAATCAATTAAAGGAACTCGATTCCTATGCGGCACAACGATATTCAGATTACCTTGCAGAAGTGACCCGTTTATATCATCTAGCAGAAAAAGAATTTTTCCCTAGGACTTTTACGAGTATGAAAGATTATCTTTCTCCTTCACTTTTTAATGCTTTTACAAAAGTGCGACCACTGCAATCCATGGACAGCTTTCATCGTAAATACTTTAAGCATCCGCTATTGCTGCAAACCTTTAACCGATATGCCACCTACATAGGATCATCGCCCTTTCAAGCACCTGCTACATTCTCTCTGATCGCTTATCTAGAGATGATTCAAGGTGTTTATTACGTAAAAGGCGGCAACGTAAAAATTGCCGAAAGCATGGTGCGACTAGCAGAAAAGCTAGGGGTACATTTGCATACAGAAGTAGAAGTGAAAAAAATAAACGTGACAGAAGCTGAAGCAAAATCTCTGATCCTTTCAAATGGACATGAAGTGGCGTTCGATGCTGTCGTAATGAACGGAGATCTACTTGAAGCGTATCCTAAACTCGTAGAAGAGCGCCACAGACCTTCTATGAAGAATAAAAAAGTGGAGAGTTATTCTCCTTCGATTTCTGCATTTGTTCTTTTAGTCGGCTTAAACAAACGGTTAGACAACCTATTGCATCATCAAGTGTATTTCTCGAATGATTACAAACGGGAGTTCGAAATGTTATTCAACGGAGAATATCCTGATGACCCAACCATCTATATTTCAAATTCATCTGTGACTGATCCATCCGTCTCCCCTGAGGGCGATAACCTTTTTATATTGGTTAACGCACCACCTATACAAGCTGGGACGAAAGAAGAAGACACGGTTAGTTATGAGCGTTATAAAAATCTTGTTTACGATCGCCTCGAATCATTTGGTCTACATATACGACCTCATATCCTTCAGGAGAAAATGATAACCCCCCACGACATACAAGGTAAGTTTGGGGCATTCCGAGGGGCGTTATATGGTATATCAGCGAACGAACGAAAAAACACCTTTCTCCGCCCTTCTAACCGTTCTAAAGACATCCGTAATTTGTACTTTGCTGGAGGTACAACACATCCCGGAGGCGGCTCCCCGATGGTCATCATGAGCGGCCGCAATGTCGCCCGTGAACTGCTGAAGGGGTCAGTCCCCAAACAATTATCATAAATCAATAAAAACGAGCAAACGCCCCTAGCGTTTGCTCGTTTTTACATTCATCTTTCATACTCTTTCCATTATGTGGTACACTAATTTTTAAAAACATTGGGGGATATCGTATGGAAGTTCGTCTCTTAAAATCCGAAGATGCAAAAGCATATTGGGAGCTTAGACTTGAGGCATTAAAATCAAATCCAGAAGCCTTTGCTTTAAGCTATGAAGAAGCCATCCAAAGAAAAGATCCATTAAAAGAAGTAGCGAGCAGATTACAAGAAGAAGGCAGTTATACGTTCGGTATGTTTGATGAAGATCGGCTGATCGGCAATGTTACGTTAGTTCAAGAAAAAGCTTTAAAGATGCAACACCGCGGAAACATTTATGCCATGTATGTGAGCGCTGAGAATCGTAAAGCAGGCGTTGGTCGATCTCTCATGAAAACCGTTATCCAACACGCTAAAAGTATATCTGTTCTCGAGAAACTGAACTTAACAGTAGAAGCTAACAATGAAAAAGCAAAGAACCTCTACACCTCACTCGGCTTTAAAACTTACGGGTATGAAGAAAAAGCACTTAAAGTAGATGGTCATTTTCATGATGAGGAGCACATGGTGTTGTTTTTATAGCAAACTTTCAAGAACAATAATTCTAAAAATTTCTGAATGAATACGTCGAGTTTTGCACATATATCGGCGAGTCGACATTATTCGACTCCTACTACATACCTCTATACCCCTCTACCGGGAAATCCAAAGCAACTTAAACAGCAGCTATAATCAAAATAACACTCAAAAAGAGCTGACAACACAGGCAACCACCTGGTTTTCAGCTCTTTTACAACTATCAGTTTATTTCACAGCAACCTGCTTTAACAGTTCCCCTTTTTCAGCACTTGATACGAATGCTCTTCCGTTAAACACTTTATAATTCTGCTTACGAACTTTGTTAAGAATCTCTCGGTAATAGATCGCCGCTAGTTGAACAGGCATTCGTGATTCAATCGGATAATGTTCTAGTGTTTCATTAAATTTTGCATAGAAGACTTCCGCACGAAGCGCTATACTCTCCCATACCGCAATAAAACGATCATCCACCACTTCTTTTTTCAAATCATCCTCTGTATATCCATGTTCAGCCATCACTGTTGATGGAATATATACTCTGTTACGATCCAGATCTTCTGCGATATCTCGCAATACATTCGTAAACTGCATGCCAATCCCTAATGAGATCGCTCCTTCGCGAAGCAATTCTTTTTGTTCAGGAGCTAATATAGGAAGAAGCATTAAGCCAACTGTGCTTGCAACATGGTAAGAGTAATGCTGAAGCTCTTCGATGGTATCATAATGGGTCTTATACAGATCCATTTCTTGGCCTTTAATCATATCTAAAAAAGCTTGATGATCCATCTCAAAGTTTTGAAAAACATCCTGCAGTGCGATCCACGTTGGCTCGGCTGCAGGAATTTCACCTTTAAGAAACTGATTGAACTCTGCCTTAAAGACAGCTAGCTCTTCCTTCGGGCTATCTCCCTCATCTATAATGTCATCTACCGTTCTGCAAAATGAGTACACGGCCCAAACGGCACGTCGCTTGTCTTCTGGTAAAAATGAAAATGCTTTATAAAAGGTTTTAGAATGAACTTTAATGATCTCTTCACAATGAGAATACGATTCCTGAACCGTTACCAACTGTTTCACGCCCTTTCAAGATATTTGGCTAGATGTTTTGCACTCTGCATAACGATAGGCACTCCTCCACCTGGATGGATGGATGCACCTACGGCATACAGATTTTCGTATGGTAGAGGTTTGATCTGTGGCCGAAACACACCAGATTGTTTTAAAGTTGGCGCAATACCAAAACTGCCGCCTTGGTACAGTCCGTCAGTGAGTGCGTCATTAGGAGTGCGGAACTCGCTCCACACGATCGAATCCTTCAGCCCTGGATATCCTCGTTCTTCCAATGAATCAATAATAAAATCTGCATAACTTTGTTTCTCTGACTCCCAATCTATGGTTTCACCTGAAGGAACCGGAACAAGTACGTATAATACGCTTTTTCCATCTGGCGCGAGCGACGGATCTATTTTTGAAGGATAGAACGTGTAAATAGCCGGATCACGAGGCAACTTCTTTTGTAAAAACACTTCTTGCATATGTTCATCAAAGTGATCTGTCATAAAGAACTGATGAACATCCGCTTCATCGAACATCCTGTCTAGGCCAAGGTACAAAAGGAAACAACCAGAAGAAGATTCGTAGTTTTTCTTGACCGGCTTTGGCCCTGGAATGAGATGGTGAATACCAGGAAAGTCACCATTATAAATGACCATGTCATGCAGATGAGTACCTTCTTTAGTCACAACCCCGTTACACGAGTTGCTTTCTAACGACAATGCTTCTACAGGGGTACTCAACCGGATCTCTACGCCTTGCTCGACTAGCTTTCTTTGGAGCAAGTCTACAACACTTCCATATCCGCCTTTTACATACCAGATACCATGAGCGTGTTCACTAAACGGCACGAGTGAATACATGGCAGGTGAGTTTTCAGGTGATCCTCCGATATACAGAGTTTGAAACGAAAAAGCTTCCTGCATTCTAGGATGGCTGAAATACGCTTCTGCTAATTTTTTTACAGATTGATAAGCTTTTAGTTTCGTAAGTGTGTGTAGGTTTTTCGGTGTCCAGAAATCCCTTCGGTTTACGAAAGAACGATCTAAGAATGCTGTTTTCCCTTGGTGAAAACGCTCATACATATCTGTTACGTACCGTAAGAATCCTTGCTCTTCACCTGGAAACATTCTCTTGATCTCGTTCAACTGTCCCGGCAGGTCACTCGTTTTATAAAAATGAGACCCGTCTGGATAATTCAACTTATACATCGGACTGCATAAGATCAGCTCTAGCTCATCGCGCTCAATACCAACTTCACTTAAAATTTCATAGATCATTTCAGGAAGCAGCACGATTGTAGGACCGCTATCAATTTTGTATCCTTCTTTTTCAAAAAAGTTTAACCTGCCGCCAAGTCTAGAACTTTTCTCGTAGATCGTAACCTCTTTACCTTGTTTTCTTAAGTAGAGTGCTGTAATTAAGCCACCAATACCTCCGCCAACAATTCCAGCATTCATACAGATTGTACCTCCATCTTGCTATGTTTCTCTGCCATCATGGTTGTTGTGATACGGGCAGATTCCATGATTGTAGGTAGACCACTTCCAGGATGAGTACCACCGCCAACAAGCCATAACCCTTTGATTTCTTTTTGTTTATTATGCGGCCTGAAGTACATCATCTGTGTTAACTGATGGCCAAGGTTAAACGTCGCTCCCTTATACACTGAGAGTTTGTTTTCCCAATCAAGCGGTGTGAACATATATTCTGTTTCAATATGCTGTTCCAAGTCTTTAAAATCAGTTCGTTCTTGAAGTTGCTCTAGAACAAGCTTTCTAAAATCATGCTTATGTTGTTCCCAATCAATCAAGCTAAAATTGTTAGGTACAGGAGCTAAAATGTAAAGCGCTGACTTCCCTTCAGGCGCAAGAGTTGGATCTGTTACAGAAGGGTTATGAATATAGATGGAAGGATCTTGAGACAAAATTTTCTTCTTCGTAATCTCTTCCACATTCTTACGATAATCTTCAGAAAAAACGATGGTATGATGCGGAAGATCGTATTTCTTATCCACACCAACGTAAAGCATAAACGCAGAGCAAGAATAGCTCTTTTTCATTAATTTATCACTCGTATATTTTTTTGTAGATCCTTTAGGCATCAACTTTTCCATCGCATGAGCAAAATCCGCATTTATCACGACTTCATCCGCGAATACTTTTTCACCAGAATCTAGTTGAAGTCCCTTCACTCGGCCTTTTTCTATAAGGAGCTCTTTCACACCTGATGAAGTGACTACTTCACCACCGTATTCTTTAATCACTTTAACCATTGCTTCTGTAATTTTGTTCACACCACCTACAGGATGATAAACCCCGTATGCGTGCTCCATATAAGAGAGAATCGTAAACGCACCCGGACATTCCCAAGGGGACATACCTAAATATTTCGCCTGAAACGTAAAGGCGAGTCGGAGTCTTTCATCAGAAAAATACTTTGAAAGCTGATCATGCAATGAATCGGTCACCGTTAACTTCGGTAGAGCTTTTATAAATTTCAGCTGTAAATAATCTAATAGTGAGTCATGCTTATTTTGTAAGATAGGCATGAGCGCTTCAAATTTCTCTTTTTCTTTCTTCATAAAACGTCGATAGCCTTCACCATTGCCGGGAAAGACCGCTTCAATATTCTTATACATGACGGATTGATCTGTTGTAGAGTCAATCGTTGCATCTTTAAATTTCAGCTGATACATCGGTTCAAGTTTCTTTAACTCGATATAATCTTCTAAGCGTCGATCTGCAAGCTGAAACATTTCCTCCAAGATGTGAGGCATATTTAAAAAGGTTGGACCTCTATCAAATGTATAACCATCTTGATGAAAAGCAGAAGTACGCCCACCGATAAACGGTTGTTTTTCGTATACTGTCACTTGATATCCCTTACTGGCTAATAGCATTCCTGCAGTCAGACCACCAGGACCCGCACCAATTACAGCTACAGATTTCATACATGCATACCTTCCTTCTACTTTTACAAACTATATACAGAGTATTATACAAAAATTATACGATGCATGTTCTAGGATTGGCAAATTTAAAAGATATAAAAAAACACACTCAAAAAAAGATTCATTGATGTGTGCTTCTTCACATATGGTGTGTATGTAAATTCGACGAAAAGAATAGAAAACCTTCCCAAACGTTTAAATAAAATAAACTTTAAACATAAAACATAAAATACGACAAATTACCAAAAAAGCCTGTAGAATCTACAGGCTTATTGAACATCATTCTTTTGAATGTTTTTCTTTGTGATTAAGATAGTCTTCTTCTTCATTTTTTGGCTTTTTCTTTCTAGCTTGGCGCACGATTAATATGACAATAATGACAACTAATAATAAACTGACATTCAAAAAGCCTCCAAAAAACTTAAAGAGTTCATCCATGTTGCTTCACCTCTTCTCAGCATTTTCCCCTTATTTACGGTTTTTAAACCGGTTCTCTACTAAGAAGGTGAGTGAGAGGCAGCGTTACACTGACTTTCGTACCTTTACCTAACTTACTCGTATAATCTACTCTTCCTCCCATTGATTCGATGATTCGCGTAGATACCATCGTCCCTAAACCGGTTCCTTGCTCTTTCGTAGAAAAGAAAAGAGAACCCACACGTGCAAGCTGTTCTTTGGTCATTCCTTTACCAGTATCCCTCACAATAATCTTTACGCTGTCATCCTCTTCCATTAATTTTATAGTCACACGCCCTTCTGTTGGCGTTGCCTCTACTGCATTTTTCAAAATATTTATAAGTGCTTGTTTTAACTGATTGCGGTCTGTAGTAATGACAGCATCTGATTCAATATTGTGTGTGAGCGAAATTCCTTCCTTTAGCGCATAAGGGTTTAATAGAATACTTAATTCCATTACTAATAAAGGAAGAGGGAATGTCTCAATCTTTTTAAATTCAGGTTTTGCAAAATTCAAGTAATCACTGATAATATTTTCCGCTCTTCCTAATTCACTTAGGATGAGTGGATAATAATGCTTATGCCGTTCGTCTTCCCCTTCCATCAACTGAAGAAATCCTTTTACAACGGTTAACGGATTACGAACTTCGTGAGCGATGGATGCTGCAAGCTCTCCAAGGGTATGCTGCTTCTCGGAACGCCTGATCTCATCCTTCATCAAGTTTCTTTCGATGACAGATTCATTTAAGACGGCTGCGAAAACAACAGCTAAGATTTGAATGGTGCCAAACACACCTATGTATAGGACTAATTTTTGATCAAATACTAAAAAATCTTCATTAAAATACAAATAGATTAACAGGATGATTAACTGAACAAGTGCAGGCCATGATCCTGTAATAATTGAAAGATAAACCCTCTTCTTTGGGGTGGATCGCCAGAAGCATTTATAGATAAGAAAAGGTACTGCACATGAAATAACGGCTACGATATGCGCTAAGTAAAGGGTTTCACCACCCATTGCCGTCCTCGTGAGCATAAGAGCAACAATCGTAATTATTCCAGATATAGGACCTCCATAAAAAATAGAGAGAACGACTGGAACATACCTCAGATCCCAGTACAACGAGGAATCATAATAAGCAAAATACATACAGAGTGATGCGGCCGATCCATATAACAAGCCTAAAAAATACGGCGATCTCCCTATTTTGCGATGTTCAAATAAAAAGCTATAGCTCAATACAGGTGCAAGAACAATTAATACATGTAAAAGCAGCTTCTCAACAATCATTCTATACTCCTTCGTCCGAGTGTCTTATGTTCTAAGAATACGACAAAAAAAGAGCAATCCCTTCCAGAATCGCCCTTTTATTATGACTAAAGCCTTATTTGATCCTCTGATTAAGCATCTTGCTTTAATTGACTATGATAAAGAGAATGATAGAATTTTTTATTTTTAAGTAATTCATCGTGTGTCCCTTTTTCGAGGATACCTCCATCATGAAGGACTAAGATTTGGTCAGCCTGTTGAATCGTGTTTAATCGATGGGCAATTACAAAACTCGTTCTTCCCTGCATAAGACGTTGTAGAGCTTCTTGAATCTTCATCTCAGTAATCGTATCTATGGAACTTGTTGCCTCATCTAGTATTAAGAGAGACGGGTCTGCTAAGATGGCTCTAGCAATAGATAGAAGCTGTTTTTGTCCCTGACTGATGCCGCTGCCTTCTTGATTCAATATCGTGTTATATCCTTTTGGCAACTTCTGAACGAAAGAATGAGCATTCGCGAGTTTAGCAGCATTTATAACTTCTTCGTCCGTCGCCTCTAAACGTCCATACCGAATATTTTCAAAGATGGTTCCTTCAAACAAAAAAGAATCTTGAAGTACAAACCCCATATGACTTCGGAGTGAGCTTCTTTTCACTTTCTTTATATCATGTCCATCAATCAATATCTGACCGCTATCACTCTCATAAAATCTAGAAAGCAGATTTACGATAGTTGTTTTTCCTGCACCGGTCGGTCCTACTAACGCTACTGTCTCTCCTTCTCTCACCGAAAAATTCAATCCACTCACTGTTTTTTCATCCTTCTCATAAGAGAAAGAAACATCTTGAAACTCTACTTTACCTTTTACTGCAGTCAGTTCTACAGCGCCTGTTTCATCCATCTCTTCTTGTGATTCATCAAGGATTTCAAAAACTCTCTCTGCCCCAGCAACGGCAGACAATAACGTATTGAATTGGTTGGCTAAATCGTTAAGCGGTCTCGTAAACTGTCTAGAATACTCAACAAATATTACGATAACACCGATCGAAACTTTCCCGTTCAATGCAAGTACGCCACCGATCCCCGCTATTAACGCAAAGCTTCCATTGTTAAGAACGTTCATCAATTTCGGAATAAAGCCTGAGAAGGTCTGCGCCCAATAGCCAGACTCTTTTAATCGTTCATTCTTCGCCATGAATTCTTCCATTACTCTTTTTTCCTGTGAAAAGGACTTAACGATCCGCTGTCCAGAAGTGATCTCTTCAATATAACCATTAATCTCTCCCAGATTTCTCTGTTGTTCTTTAAAGCGAGCGCCTGTTCTTTTCGTTATCCACTTTAACCCAAAGAACATGAGTGGCACGATTGATAATGAGATCAGCGTCAATATCGGACTTAAATAAATCATGACACCTACTGTTCCAACAAGGGTAAGTATGCTTGAGAATACTTGAATAAACGAACTGTTCAATGTGGAACTGACGTTTTCTATATCATTCGTTACACGACTCATCAGTTCACCATGTTGCCGTTTATCAAAAAAGGAAATCGATAATCGGTGAAACTGGTTAAACAGATCATTCCTCATTCTTAATACGGTATCTTGCGCGATCCCGATCATCCAATAGTTTTGCAGCCAAGTTGAAAGGGATTGACCTACAAAAACAAAGATAAGACCGAATAGTAGTTTGTTCAGTCCTTCCATATTTTCTTTTACGATATACGAATCTATTGCCATACCGATTAAAAAAGGACCGAGCAAGCTTAATGCTGAGCTTATGATGACCATGAGTAACACTAGACTCAGCAGAAACTTTTGATCAGAAAAATAACTCCCGATACGTTTGATCGTACTTGCCCAATTTTTAGGTTTTACTTTTTTGCCAAATAAATGATTATGTGGATGAGGTCTGTTTGAACCCTTTGACATGCTGAAAGTCCTCCTCCCCAAACTGTGATTGAACGATTTTTACATATAAAGGTGATGTGTTCAGTAGTTCTTCATGTGTACCCCATGCTTCAACCGTTCCATCGTCTAAAAGCAAAATATGATCAGCTTCCATAGCCGTACTGATTTTTTGCGTAATAATGAACGTTGTACAAGAATACGTTCTTAATGCTTTTAACAACTTTCCTTCTGTTTTCAAGTCCAAAGCACTCGTACTATCATCGAGCATGAGGATTTTTGGTTTACGAACGAGCGCTCTTGCAATAGACAAGCGCTGCTTCTGTCCGCCAGAGAGGTTAACACCACGCTGCCCCACTCGTGTATCATACTGATTCGGTAACTTTTCAACAGTCTCATGAATTTGCGCATCAACGGCAGCAGAGATGATCTCATCAGAAGTAGCGTCTTCTTTACCCCATCCAATATTCTCTGTAATGGATCCCGTAAAAAGAACGGCTTCTTGAGGAACAACTCCAATACCTTTTCGAAGCTTTTCAATCGGATAGTTCATTACATTTTTCCCATCAACAAGTACTTCTCCTTCTGTTACATCATATAGCCTTGGTACGAGTTGAAAGAGTGAAGTTTTACCTGAACCTGTTGAACCAAGAATCGCTAACGTCTCTCCTGGTTGTACAGAAAAAGAAAGATCTCTAAGAACCGGCACATCACTTTCTGGATAGTGAAAAGAAACATTCTTAAATTCGACTGCTCCTTTGCTTATCGTCAAAGAGCTATCTGTATCTTGAGATTCAACGAGATCTATCTCTGTTTCAAGGACTTCTCCTATTCGCTGTGCAGATGCTTTTGCACGGGAAAAAGCCATAATAATAAACGATATGATTGTCAGTACAGAAGAAATACGGAATGAGTAGTTTACGATCGCAACCACTTCCCCAACCTCCACCGAACCCATGCTCACCTGTCTGCTGCCGAACCAGAGAATGAATAGAATTCCAATATTCATGACAAACAATAAGACAGGAATTGATACTTCAATCAGGCGAAGAGATGAGACTGTTTTCTCCTTCAACTCGCCACTCGCCTGTTCAAAACGATTCTTCTCGAAATCTCTTCGTAAGAATGCTTTAATCAGTCGCATTCCCATCAGATTTTCACGCATAACACGATTCACACCATCCAACCGATCTTGCACCTCACGAAACATACTGCCTGCCGTCTGGAGAACCCATTTCAAGAAGAATAACAAGAACGGTAACAGAACAACTAGTACCAAAGCCAGTTTCCAGTTCACGATTAAAGACATGATCACACCACCGGCTAGTAATAGTGGTGCTCGAAGCATAATCCTCAAGCTCATAAATACGGTATTTTGAAGTTGCGTTACATCATTGGTCATTCGTGTTATTAATGAAGAAGCAGGAAACTTATTAAAATTCACAAAAGAAAAAGACTGCACCTTCTCAAATACACGCCGTCTAATATCAAAACCATAGTTCTGACTAACATGTGCGGAGAAGAATGAATTTGCAATACCTGCTGCAAATGCGATCAGAGCCAGTCCAAACATGACAGCTCCCCAATATTTGATTACACCTAAGTCGCTCTTCAAGATACCGTCATCAATAATCTTAGCCATAATCAATGGCTGCAGAAGTTCCACTCCAAGTTCAGTTAATGTTAAAAATAAAGCAACCCCGATCGCGACACGGTATGCTTTTAAATACGAAAATACTTTCCACATGATTTATCCCCCGAACGTTACCGATGTTTAACAAACTTAACCATCTAGCATTATTTTATCCTTTTTCTTAAAAATATTTAACTATTTCGACTTCTTGTCCTGTTTTTAGTAAAAGGAAAAACCCGCTTATTGGCTCAGCGGGTTGTTTCTGTCTTATCTTCTCTTCCGTTAACTTCAATTTCTGCTTCCTTCGGCCAAGTTTTCACATGGTCAGTTTCTAAGATCCCCATCGTAACATCACCAATATCCGTATCTTCTAAAAGCTTATCTCGCACCCGATATTTAATGTCATCAGCATCTGCCAAGGTAAACCCCTCTTTTAATTCAATATAGCTTTCAACATGATACCTTCGTCCTTCTTGAAGAATTCTTAATTCTTTTATATCTACGACATCTTGATCTGAAAGAATCGTATTCGCAATTCGGTCTTCAACTACTTTTGGCGCGGCAACACCGATCAATCCTCGTGTGTTTTCAATTCCTAACTTAAAGGCTACAACGACCAGAAGGATTCCAATCAATAATGTTCCGATCCCATCTAATATATATGCTCCGGTTAGGTCTGCTAATACGATAGAGATAAGAGCTAATGAAGCACCAGAAGTCGCGATTAAATCTTCATAAAAAACTAAACGTGTTGGTGGTGCAGCTAAACCAACATTTTTAAAAGATTCCTTTACGATCCCTAATCCTTTTGCTTCACTTCTCGTCTCGTGAACGATCTCCTTCATCGCTTTAATGAGGATGAAACCATCAACTAAGATCGCTAGGATCATGATTGATATATTTAATAATAGATTTGTTGAAGACTGTGGATCCTGTATAAGCTTCCACCCTTTTAATATCGTCTCGTAAGCCATGATAGAAACTACGATTACAGCTACTAAAACGAACAAATTCACAACGCGACCAAATCCTGCTGGAAATCGTTTAGTCGGTTTTTTTTCAGAAAGAGCACTTCCGAAAAATACAAACGCCTGATTTAGGGCATCTGCAGCCGAATGAAGAGTTGTCGCAAACATGGCACCACTTCCGCTGACTGCGGCAGCAATTCCTTTAGCGATAGCGAGTACTGTGTTTCCTAATGCGGCAATGCCGGACGATTTATTTCCCTTTTTAAGTAGTTCAATCAAAGGTCTGCCTCCACTCTTGTTTTATATTTTTTAACATTCGTAATAGCTGGTTAATTCATTTATCCTTATTGCCTACGTTAATTCGAGCGTAAACTGCGTGCCCACTATAATAGTTAATTGGGTAAGGAAGCTCACACTAAGCCTCAATAAGAAAACTTCTAAACTTCTGCACTTAACATCAACTATTTTCTGAGAGCGATATTATTTTGAAACATGCTTTTAATAGGTAATTTCAATAAGAATGTTGCTTTTGGATTTTTTCTTTTTTTCTTACTTTGAAAGTTGATTGAAGCGCAAGGTGGCGAGACTCCTATGGGACGAGCGGGCAGGTGGAGACTCCTAATGGCGCAGAGCGGCAGGAGGCTCACCGTTCGCCCCATGGAAAGCGAGCTACCTGGAGCGGAAAACAACTACTTTCATATAGCCTCAATGGATACGAAAACATCTTTTTAATAAGAATTCCTGTAATGCCTCTTATTTAAACCACATAAAAAAACAGGCTGTTAAAAACAGCCTGTTCAAAATCAATCATTAAGATACTTTTTCTTCTGTATTTCCTCTGTCCTCTTGGTATCCGCCTTCCCAATACTCAGCATTCTTGATGCCAAGTTTTCTGGAATCAAAGACAGGATCAAGCCCCGCTTTCTTTTGTTCCTCGTAATCTTTTAAAACACGGAGTGCAGGCTTTGCTAGTATGAGGATAGCGATTAAGTTGAGCCACACCATGATTCCTAGACCTAAATCTCCTAAAGCCCAAGCGATATCGGCCGTTTTTACCGCGCCATAATACGTCGTTCCCAACAAAACAATCTTAAGCAAGAACATTGGTATTTTGTTATTACGCCCTCTCATGAGGTATGCGATATTTGTTTCTGCGATATAGTAGTACGCCATAATCGTTGTAAATGCAAAGAAAAATAGGGATACAGCAACAAACCCAGACCCGAATCCTGGTAGTACAGATTCAATAGCCTCTTGTGTGAAAGCAGTACCTGCTTCTACGTTAGGAATGTTCTCAACGATAAACGTCTTGTCTGCTTCATTTTGAACATTATACATGCCTGTAAAAAGAATCATAAACGCGGTTGCCGTACATACAAGCCATGTATCAATATATACTGAGAAAGCTTGTACAAGTCCTTGTTTAGCAGGATGCGATACTTCCGCAGCAGCTGCCGGGTGAGCCCCAGTACCTTGACCCGCTTCATTCGAATAGATCCCACGCTTAACGCCCCACATGATAGCAGATCCAACAATACCTCCAAATGCAGAATCAAAAGAGAAGGCACTTCTAAAGATCAATGAAAGCACTTCAGGAATCTGAGGGATATGAAAAGCAACAATGATTAATGAAACAAGTACATACCCAATTGCCATAAACGGAACAACGTACTGTGCAACATTGGCAATCCTTTTAACACCACCAAAAATAATTGCGGCTAATATCACAACTAAGAAAATACCCGTTACAGACGGATTGATGTTAAAAGCATTATCAAGTCCTTCTGCAATTGAGTTAGATTGCACGCCTGGCATAAGTAATGACATAGCTGCTAGAGCAGCTACAGCAAAAGTGATTCCATACCATTTCCACCCGATACCTTTTTCGATGTAATAGGCGGGACCACCACGGTATTCCCCGTCCTGTTTCACTTTATAAACTTGAGCAAGTGCTGATTCAACAAAAGCACTTGAAGCACCGATAAACGCAATCATCCACATCCAGAAAACCGCACCAGGGCCACCAAATCCGATAGCAGTTGCTGTTCCTGCGATGTTACCTGTTCCTACACGCCCAGATAAAGCGATCGCCAAAGCTTGGAAAGAAGAAACCCCTGCTTTAGAACTTTTTCCTTCTAACATGAGCTTGATCATTTCTTTAAAATGACGAACTTGCAAAAATCTCGTTAAAATTGAAAATAATAGCCCTACACCTAAACAAAAGTAAATCATCGGCTGACTCCAAAGAATCGCCACTGCATCTCCTACAAACGTTTCAAAGCTGTTCAAAACTTTACCCCCTTGTATTTGACTGAAAATTTTCTCTATTTGTAATTATAAGATAAATGATATATGATTACAAATTGTGACTAGAAACGCCAAGATTTTTTACGGTTTTTCCTTATTATGAAGTTAGTCAAGGTAAGAAAACAAGATAAAATTCTTTCCAGTATGGACATTTGTATCTTTTGTCGTGTACAGTTCCTAGTTAAATCTCAAAAACCCTTAAAAAATTAGTAGAATATTAGTATGAAAAGCTGTGCATTAAAAAAACCACCTGATTACCAGATGGTTTAAAAAACTGCCTATCTTGTTTAGTGCGTTTTGTTTACAATCGTCTTGAGCTTTGATTTTCGAATAATCTGGTTGATAACTTCAGAGAAAACAAGACCAATCGCTATAGATCCTGAGATCATAAAGGCTTTAGCCGCTAAATTAATAGCAAGATTATAATCATTCTCAACGAAGCTTCTCATTGCATTGTAGGCAATACCACCAGGTACTAACGGAATAATGCCAGCTACACTATAGATAATGACGGGTGTCTTATACTTTTTGGCAAAGTATTGCGAAGCGATAGCAATTGTAAACGATGCGATAACCGTTGCTAACACCATGTCTACACCATTTGTTTCTAATAAGAAGTAGAACATCCAACCGATCATTCCTACTAGACCGCAGTGGAAAAGAGAGCGTTTCGGACCGTTAAAAATGATAACAAACGCTGCTGACGCTATAAAGCTTGTAATGATCTGTTCAACAATTGTCATCGTGAACGCTCCTTCTTAAAAAAATGAAAAAATCACAGCAATTCCTGCACCTATTGCAAATGCTGTTAAAAAGGCATCTGCGCCTTTAGCTAGTCCGGAAATAAGATGTCCTGCCATCAGATCACGAACAGCATTCGTAATGAGCAACCCGGGTACTAAAGGCATGACGGAGCCAATAATAATCTTGTCCAGCTCACCGCCTATGCCTGTGGAAACAAAGAAGAGAGCTTGTAATCCAATTAACAGAGATGCAGAGAACTCTGAGAAAAATTTTATCGGGACAAGTTGGTGAAAATATAACAGCGACAAGAACCCTAGTCCACCTGTAATAAATGCCGGAAAAAAGTCCCTCCATTCTCCTTGAAACATAATCAAGAAACAGCCTGAAGAGACGGCTGCTGCTAAAACATGAATCCATAAAGAATAAGGGGAACCTGATTCACCAATTTTTTTTAACTCTTTATATGCTTCTTCAATCGTAAATTCACCAGCACTGATTCTACGCGATATACCATTTACTTGAGCAACCTTTTCTAGATCTGTGGTTCGTTCGACAATTCGAATCAACTTTGTCTTCGTTGGCTCGTTGCCTTCTACAGAAAAAAGAATGCCAGTTGGTGTTACATAAGGATGCGACTGATAAGCACCAAAAGAAGAAGCGATACGCATCATCGTATCCTCTACACGGTACGTTTCTGCTCCGCTTTGTAACATAATCTTGCCTGCTAATAAACAGACTGCCATGATATCGTAGGTTTCTTGTTTCGCCATTTCCATTAAGCATACTCTCCAATATATTACTTACCATCATTCTACCCAAAAGTAGAGCGTTAATATTTTTTCAGTTTAACTGATTGTGACTGAGTTCGGCAATGGAGTTGAACAAGTTTACAGATGTTACTACAATAAGTTCATAAGTTAGTCACCATATACATCAAATAAATAACGAAAGTGATCCTTATCATCCTTTTTCTTTTTGGAACGCCCGCTTTTTTCCTGAAGTGAAATGGTAAACGAAGATAGGTATAGGATAGAGACGCACATGAAAATTAGACTAACGATGCCGGTTAAAATCACCACAAGGCATACCTCCTTTTGTGTATATGCAAAGGGTATGGTATGAAACGCGTTTCAGAGCAAGAAAAACTTTTGAAGAAAAGGTGAAGGCATGACCAATATTAGAGATATCGCGAAGTTGGCCGGTGTTTCTGTTACAACAGTCTCCCGTGTAATCAACAACCATCCATATGTTAGCGAGGAAAAAGTATCAGCAGTTAAGGCTGCTATGAAAAAATTTAACTATCACCGTAACATTAACGCCGTTCACTTAAGCAAAGGTAAAACGCATCTGATTGGTATAGTTGTTCCTTTCTCTAATCATCCTTACTTCGGTCTATTAATCGATGGAATCGCACATGCCGCATTAGAACATAACTATAAGCTTGTCCTTATACAAACGAACTATAAAGAAACAAAAGAAATGGAAGCTTTGAAGATGCTTGAAGATAAGCAGATTGATGCGCTGATCATCTGTTCGAGGATCTGTGCATGGGGCGTTATTGAGAGTTACAGACATTATGGACCTATCGTCCTTTGTGAAGATTCAAGAAACGATAAGATTTCCTCTACGTTTATTGATCACTATAAAACATTTACCAGGGCTCTTGATTATTTATATGAAAAAGGACATCAACAAATTGGCTATACGATTGGAAGGCAGACAGGTGTAAACAGCAGCCAGCGAGATGCTGCGTATAAAGATTTCTTAACAAGATTCGCCTTACCCTACGAACCAAGTTACATCTTCACTAATCGTTATGATGTGGAAGATGGTGTTAGCGTGGCAGAATATCTATTGAACATGAAAAATTGTCCTACCGCTCTACTTGTCACGAATGATCAAGTAGCCGCCGGCATCCTAATGGGTTGCAGAGAAAATGGCCTAGCCGTTCCAAACGACCTCGCGATCATGAGCTTTGATAATCAACCCATCTCAAAAGTCATGCATCTTACAACACTTGAAATACCTTTTGTTGAAGTTGGCAAAAAACTTTTTCAGCAAGCATTGAACGGCCAGGACGTTTCACATGAAGAGGTTCACGTACGATTGATTGAGAGAAAGACGGTTTAAAAGCATGGGGGAATTATCCTCCATGCTTTTATTTTTCTATTACCATTGAGTAACGCTTAAAAACCTTTTAAAAGTTAGTATTATAAGCTATTTACTTTACTATTCTTTTTTACTTTCATTGTATTGACATACTCCTTTATAACAAAAAAAGCAATTAAAAAACTAAAATAAAACAAAAGATTAGAGGCTAAAAGATTTTTATAAGGTCTATATCCGGGCATATTTTTATCTAATGTACCACTTAACATAAAAGGGAGAATAATAATGATTATCCCCATGATTGCGCCAAATAGTAACCAAATTCCTTCTGATCGTTTCACGTAGAGATAGATAAGTAGAATTGGACAGAACATGGATATCATCATTATGAATACACTCGTTCCAGACATAATAAAACGGTAAATAACTGCTGAGTGCAGAAGACTTGGAAAAGTTAATAAAATAATGATTAATGCGGAGAATGGAATGGGACTCATGTAAAGCATTTTCCTGCTCTTCATTACTAACATGAGAATAAAAAACAGCGATAAGGCTATTCCAGTTATTTGAAGAAAGAGAAACATGGAAGTGAGTGCCGGTTTCCAAATAAGAGATTGTTTTATTGCATATTCTATTGATTCACTTTTATATAATAAAAAAAAGATCCAACCGATTAATAGTACTATTAGGGGTAGGTATCCTGTCACTCTATAAATAATTGGATCTTCATCTATAACTAGTTTTCTTTTCTTAGACAATTCTTAACATCCTTTCATAATCAAATTCCCACTCTAACCTATACGATTAACAAAGAGAAAAACCTGCAGAAGTTGGATAACTTCTGCAGGTTTTTCTACTAGATTCTATAATGATCTGCTTTCCAGTTCTTAATCGCTTGTTTAATTTCCTTTGGTTTCATGTTCTCAGTTGCTGCTTTCTCTGCCAAAAGTGGAAGTTCCTCATCTGGTGCGAATCGAAGGGCTACGATCTGCCCTGCTGTAAGTCTTCCATCCAGCAACTTTCCTGTTAAAACATAATAGCGTAAGTTCTCTTCTGCACGGATCGCTCGATCTTGAGCTTTCAATGGGTACATGCGAAGTAAAGCAAACGTCACTAACAGACTAAGAGACATCACGATTAATATCACGCCTAGTAACTTATCTTCTGCTTTAACCAGATAAACAATGCTTGCAATTAGCCCTCCAAGAACAAGTAAAGAAAGTACATAATGGTAGATGGGGTGCATCCTTGCATGGTTTTTATAATTTTGTGTATTCATTTGTTCTCCTCTTTCCTCCCTTAATCTATTCCCACTTAAATGTGAAACTCGCTACAATGAACGCTCCGATCAACCAACCACCGAGAATCATTGCCTCCATGCCGAGATCTAAAAACGAGGCACCTACGTTCATCGTCTCACGAAGAGCATGGCTTAAGTGAGCGATCGGTAAAATTTGTACGAACGGCTGTAAAAACTCAGGCATATCTCGTATCGGAAAGAACACGCCTCCTAAGAAAAGCATCGGAAACGATAGAAAACCAGCAATCGGTCCAGCACTCTCAGGAGTCTTGGCAATACCTGCGATAATGAAGCCGATTGCCATAAAGGCTAACGTCCCAAGCGTGACAAACGCAATCACGGTTAACCATGACCCTCTCACTTCAATGCCGAACGCAGCCCAAGCGACAGCTAATACAATCATCGCTTGCAAACCGTTCAGCATAAAACGAGCTGTAATTTGTGCTGCAATGAATGTAGATGCTTTAAGTGTTGTTCCTTGCATACGACGTAAGATTCCACGTTCACGCCATGATGATATCTGGCCTGCCACTCCGTTCATGTTATTGCTCATGATCATCATCGCCACGATTCCGGGGACGAGGAAGTCGATGTAACGAAGGTTAAGCGCTTCTACCCCTTTTGATTCTGTAATAACAACAGGCTCATAGCTCACTGATTTTTTACTGATCGTGTCAACTGCATTATCGACAAGCTGAAGTCCGACTTGGGACATTGCCATGTTCGTTTCATTATAATAAACAGGCAGTTTAAAAGGATCTGCTCTGTTTCCAGCAGCAAGATTTTCACCATAGCCTTTTGGGATCGTAATAACGAGCGTTAGGTCACCTTGTTTCAACTGATCTAACACATCTTTTTCGTTTGAACTTTTTTCAAGGGATACCGCTTCGTTTTTTTCCATTTCTTTCACTAAGTTCTTTGACTGTTCACTCTTATCCTGATCAACAACAGCTGCCGTAATGGATACGCCATTACCGTTTCCTAAGAATGAACCTAACATGACCATCAGAACGATAGGAAATGCAAGGGTCCAGAACAGTACTTGCCGGTTTCTAAGGAAGATCCGAAGCTGAGCGAGTGTTAATAGATAGTATGATCTCATCCTTCTCTTAACCTTCTTCCTGTCATGTGGATAAACACATCTTCAAGTGTTGCCGTTCTCGTTTGTAGATCGACAAGCTTCAGCTGTTTTTCAGAAGCGATAGCGATTAAACTCGTTAAGGTCCTCTGTAGATCATCTGTATAGAGAACGTGTACATCTTTCTGACTGCCCACTTGTTTCACTCCATCGATCTCTGCTAACGCAAGATCTACTTCATCATTAAACTTAAATTCAACCGCACTATCCGACTGAAGATTTCTCACAAGTTCACTAGGTGTATCTAGAGCAATTAGCTTCCCTTGGTCCATGATTGCGATACGATCGCATAACACGTGTGCTTCATCCATGTAATGAGTCGTCAGTACAACCGTTTTGCCCCGTTCCTTCAAACGTAAAATAATGTCCCATAACGTACGGCGTGCTTGTGGATCGAGTCCAGTCGTGGGTTCGTCCAAGAAAATAATCTGCGGATCATGCACGAGTGCAAGTGCAATCGCAAGTCTCTGCTTTTGACCACCAGACAAACCTTTAATTCTACTATTCTTTTTCTCTGTTAAAAGCATGTCATCAATTAATTCAGGAATTGAAATATGTTCTCGGTAAAAACTGCCATAAAGATGAAGGATCTCGTCTACGGTCAAGAGCTCAAAAAGAGTAGTAGATTGAAGCTGTACACCGATTACTTCTTTTACTTTATCAAGCTCTTTTGTAATATCAAATCCACCGACGATCGCCGTTCCTTCATCTGGCTTACGAAGACCAACCAACATCTCAAGTGTTGTCGTCTTCCCTGCTCCGTTAGGGCCGAGCAGACCAAACACCTCGCCATTATGTACAGAGAACTCACTTCCATCCACGGCAGTGAAATCTCCATAACGTTTCACAAGTTTCTGCACCTTTATTATTTCTTGCTGCGTTTCCATTGTTCACTCTCCAAGCATACATTTTACTGCTTCTTTTGTTTGCTGCAGCAAAACATACCTTCAAATTTTGTCCATAGCTCTTTAAGCGTAGAGATCCATTCACATGCCTCATCCATTGAATTCGGTTCTATCGCGTAATAGCGAAAGCGACCCTCTTTTCGGTGCGTTACAAGACCTGCATTCTCTAAAACTTTTAGATGCTTTGAGATCGCAGGAAGCGACATATCAAAAGGCTCTGCTAACTCTTGTACACTCCTTTCTCCTTTTGAAAGCTGCTCGATGATCGTACGCCGAGTCGGGTCAGATAGAACTGAAAATACATTATTTAAGTGTTCTGCATTATATTTAACCATTTGGTTAAGTATAATGCGCAACATATCAGACTGTCAATTTACACCTTTCCTTTCTAACTAAACGTATACTGAATTTTCACAGAGGCTGTAATCTTATTCTCGCCTGGCTGTATAGGTGTTTCGGCACTTTGTGCATACATAACAGCCTGAAAAGGAACAGGTCTAGGAGGCAGCTGTTGAGATGTTTCTTGAATGGTAATGGGCACTGGTTGCAGCATAACTTGTATTGCCCTTGCCATAGAAATAGCTTTTTGCTGAGCATTCTGAATAGCTAGTGACAATGCTTGATTATAAAAAGCATCTGGGTTTGAAACGGTGAATTGAATGGAAGATACAGAGTTAGCTCCGTTCGCTACTGCTTGATCGATTGCCTGCCCTGTTTGCCGAACATCTTTTAGCATTACCTGTAACTGGTGCTCTACACGATATGCTCTAAATTGCTGCTGTCCATTCTCATAGTTATATTGAGGTTCAATTCGAAAACTAGATGTTTGAATATCGCTTTGAGGAATACCTAATGACACAAGGGTTTGTATAACAGAAGCCGTTTTATCAGCATTCTCTTTTTGAGCCACACTTAAATTTGGGTTTTCTGTAATGACTCCTATTGTAAGAAGAGCCCGATCCGGAACAGCAGAAACAGAACCTTCACCTGTCACAATTAAGCGATTCATTGTTGTGAGGTCATCTTGCTGCCTCATGCCTGCATTTTGAAAACCTGGATGGTTGTAATACATAAACAGACTCCTTCCGCCTAGTTATTCTTTATAACCTATGAGAGTGTGTATGATAAAAGAAGAACATATGAAGAGGGGATTTGTGGAGTTTCCCTAGGTCAAGAAGACTTATGCTCGGTCGTGTGGTTTTATGATCGTTCACGGGACGGTTATGCTCGTTCACGTGGTTTTATGATCGTTCGTGAAAATTTATGCTCGTTCCCGAAAATTTATGCTCGCTTATAGAATTTTATGATCGTTCGCGACAATTACGCTCGTTCGCAGCTAAAACTACTATCCTTCTCCACAGAAAAAAACTGACATCCTAGATAAACATATTTGTTCATCTAGAGTGCCAGCCCTTCCTTTCAAATCATATTTTAGAAATAAAATTCATGAAGTTCTGAGAAGCAAATCCTCGGACTTCTTCTTCGGAATAATGTTTCAATAGCTCATTCATTAAGTTTTGAGTCATCGAGGCATCTTCTAAATTCGTAATAAGCTGCGAGATGCCGTCAAAATCAGATCCGAGCCCGATTTGTTTCACTCCGCCAAGTCCACAAAAATGGTCGATGTGCTTAATTAAGTCACCAATACTCGCTGAACCCTCATTCGTCGTAAATGGCGGGTTATACACTACATGCACGACTCCGCCTTTACTAAACATCGCGTTTGCCATTTCATCCGTTAAGTTACGTGGATGGTCACACAGTACGCGTGAATTAGAATGACTCGCAAGCGGATAATCGGCAATCTCCATCACATCCCAAAAAGCACGATCACATAAATGAGACACATCGGTTAAAATTTTATTTTTATTATTGAACGCCACAACCTCTTTACCAAACACCGTCAATCCTGCGCCCCGCGGTTCCTGTGCACCGTCTGCTGCAAGATTCGCATGATTCCAAGTTAAGCCAATCAAGAGAACACCGAGTTGATGCAGGATGCTTAACTTCGTAAGATCATCACCAATTGCATCCACTCCTTCAAGCGTAAGCACTGCTCCAATTTCTCCATCCTGCAATGTTTGAAAGTCGTGCCAGTTCTTCAAATGCTTCATTTCTGGATTTTTACCAATAACCTCTTTATAGAAATAGTCCACTTGCTGAAGAGCAGATTGGAATTTTTGATCACTAGGAATAAAGGGCTCTATAAAAATCGCAAAGAACTGCACGTTCACTTTTCCTTTTTGCAGTCGTTTCTTATTAGTAGCCAGCTGTGGCGCATCTGCATAACGCAGCCTGCCACCCATTTCCCAAAGTTTTAATAATGCATCGCAGTGCAAATCTATGACATTCATGCTGATCCCACCATTTCTTTTTGTTAATAATGCCTTTACCTATAAAAGAATACGTTTAGTTGAAATTTATTTTTGTTATAATGTAAAGTATATCTTAGTTTACATATAAGGAAAGGCTTGATACGGGATGGAGAATAGTTCTTCAAATTTTATTAAAACAATCATCCAAAACGATCTGGAATCCGGAAAACACAAGAAAATCGTTACACGATTTCCACCAGAACCAAACGGATATCTTCATATTGGACATGCAAAATCAATTGTAATCAATTTCGGACTGGCAGACGAGTTTGGCGGAGAAACCAATCTGCGCTTCGATGATACCAACCCATTGAAGGAAGATCAAGAATACGTTGATGCGATTAAGCAAGACGTCGAGTGGTTAGGGTTTGAATGGGAAAACCTTCGCTATGCTTCCGATTACTTTGAAGAAATGTACGATCGTGCTGTTCTTTTAATTAAAAAAGGAAAAGCGTATGTGGATGACCTAACAGCTGATGAGATTCGCGAGTACCGCGGAACGTTGACAGAGCCCGGTAAAGAAAGCCCTTATCGCAACCGTTCTGTTGAAGAGAACTTAGATCTATTCGATCGCATGCGTAAAGGCGAGTTCGAGAACGGTCAAAAAGTACTTCGGGCAAAAATCGACATGAGTTCACCTAACATTAACTTACGTGACCCTGTCATCTATCGTGTCTCTCACGCTACTCATCATAATACGGGTGATACGTGGTGCATCTATCCGATGTATGCATTCGCTCATCCGATTGAGGATGCGATTGAAGGCGTTACACATTCGCTTTGTACAACAGAATTTGAAGACCAACGCCCTCTTTACAACTGGGTTGTGGAAGAGTGTGAGATGGAAAGTCAACCTCAGCAGATCGAATTCGGCCGCCTAGGATTGACGAATACGGTAATGAGTAAACGTAAGCTGAAGCAATTAGTAGACGAAGGCTATGTGGACGGATGGGACGATCCGCGCATGCCGACAATCTCAGGACTACGCCGTAAAGGCTACACGCCTGAGTCAATCGTTGAGTTTGTAAAAGCAGCTGGTGTTTCTAAAGGTTCTGGTGTAACGGACACAGCGATGCTTGAGCACTTTATCCGTGAAGACCTTAAGGTAAAAGCACCTCGTACGATGGGTATTGTGGATCCATTAAAAGTGGTAATCACAAACTACCCTGAAGGACAGGTTGAGATGTTAGATGCAGAGATCAATCCAGAGAATCCTGAAATGGGTTCACGTCAGATTCCGTTCTCGCGTGAAATCTATATCGAGCGTGAAGACTTTATGGAGGATCCTCCGAAAAAGTACTTCCGTCTCTTCCCTGGCAACGAAGTACGCTTAAAGCACGCTTACTTCATTAAATGCGAGGACTTCATAAAAGATGAAAACGGCAATGTCGTTGAACTACATTGTACGTACGATGTGGAAACGAAATCCGGCTCAGGTTTTACTGGTCGTAAAGTAAAAGGTACACTTCACTGGGTAGAAGCTACACAAGCCGTGCCTGCAGAGTTCCGTATCTATGAGCCACTTATCTCAGATGCAGATATGGAAAAAGAAGAAGATAGTGAAGGTAAGACTTTCTTGGACTACGTGAACAAAGATTCACTTATCGTAAAACAAGGATTTATTGAAGCAAACATGAAGGACGCAAAACCTCAAGATAAGTTCCAGTTCTTCCGTCACGGCTACTTTAACGTAGATCCGAAGCATACATCAGAAGAAAAGATTGTGTTTAACGAAATTGTTTCATTGAAGAGTTCGTTTAAGCTTTAAATCATAATGAAAGAAGGGTTCCAGCTGTGGAGACCCTTCTTTTTCTTGTTGCGATATGTTTTTAGACCCTAAAAATGAAATTATAAGCCCTTCAACTCCATTTATGAGCCTTCATAAATTTTTATCGTCCGTTACAAAATGTTTATAGTCCTTTAAGTTATTTTATAGGCTTTTCGACAAATAACCTTACGAATTACTTAATTGCAAGCTCATTAATCTCTTAATTTTTTGGAGGTCTTTCCCCATACTGCAACTCCCGAATACTCAATCCAAAATCCATCTCAAGGTGCGGATAGTCTTTAAAACCACTCCAATCTCCACCCCACTCAAAGCCCAAATTTTTGGCGATCGCAACGACTTCCATCCAATCCGACTGTCCATTCCCATTGTCATCTCGTTCAAGATCCCAGACCACAGAACCATCATCTAACTTAAGAGCAAAATCTATCGCTAAGCCGTAGTTATGATAAGATTCGCCACCTTCCACATGAGTCACGATGGTTCCTTCTTTTGAACGGCCTTGCTCATACAGCCGATCTTGCTCTGCTGCGGATCGAAAATCATCGGTTATTACAATATTAATTCCTTTTTCAGACGCTTTTTGTATTAGAAGATCACGATTCTCTGCCACGATCGGATGCAACTCTGTAGGTAGAGGTGTATTCCTCTTTTTCCATTCAAGTGTTACCAGATAAAAGATAGATGCAAGGACCGCGAGAAATAGTATACTTTTAAATATTTTCAATGAAACAAACTCCTTTGCCTAACAGCACTCTACCTACAGTTTATATCAACGAATGGATTGCGGAAAAGAAAACACTCTTTTAGGATCGTATTTTTGATTGATTCGTTGAAGCCTCTCAACATTTCTGCCAAAGTACTCTTTTTCATAGTCTTTCAGTTCGCTGTATGGAAAATTAACAAATGACCCTTTCGTGATGGTCTTCAAATATCTAAACCTTTTTTCCACCCATCTTCTATTTTCTTCTGCGACGGCTGGATCCTCCCATACGGATTGTATGCCTAATATATAGCGTGCTTTTCGATAGTAAAAAGCAGACTCTGACTTGCTGACATTTCGAATCTGGCCTCCCATTGCATACACGGTAAGTGCTGCAAACACTGAACCTTCCGCACGTTTTTTTACGAGATTCACGATTGCTTCCACTTCTTCTCGGTCGTATTCTTTGTATACGAAACGTCCGGTCGATTTAAACTTTTCATAAGGCGGATAAGTAGACTGTACTTCCTTAACAGCTTCTAAAAACGGTAAAGATCTGGCGGAAATCTGAAATCCATTTATTTTTTTATAAACGTTTAGTAGCTCCAATGCTTCTTCCTTTTTTCCATAAAAAAATCCCCTGCCAAAGATAGCAAGTCCTTCACTCACAGCGTTATACATGCTGGCATTCAAACACATTCGATCATCTAAATTCATAAGCCACTTCTGCCATATTCGTAAAAACTTGCCTAGCTCTTTTGTTGTGGCATCAGGCTTATATAGTTCAAACAGTGTCACTTGTTCTACTTTGGGCGGCAGTTTGAACGTCATAGAAACGACCACTCCAAAGTTTCCTCCTCCTGCACCTTTGCACGCCCAGAACAGATCACTATTTTCTCTTTCATTTACTTTTAGAACTTTACCTTTGTAGTTGATCAACTCCAGTTCGACCAAGCTGTCACAACCCAAGCCGAATAACCGGCTAGAGAAACCCCATCCTGCACCAAGCACAAAGCCACTTACGCCTACAGTAGGGCAAGTTCCTCCTGGAAATGGATATCCTCTAGAACCTATCGCTTGATAGAGATCTTTGTTTTGAATACCTGCTTGAACTTTAACCGTTCCATTTTCCTCATTAACAGTTACATCATTTAACCGACTGATGTCTATAACCAATACACCATTACCCGCCGAATAGCCTTCGTAATGATGACCACCTGATCGGATTCGAATATCTTTACCATATTTTTGTGCCCACAAAATAGCATGGCTTACATCTTCATATTCAGAACAATAGACAATAACACTAGGAAACTTTTGAATGGCTCTATTCCATTCTTGCCGTGCAGCGTCATATTGCGGATCGTCAGGTAAAATCAATTCCCCCGTTAAACCTTCGAAAATGTCCATTCTCAACACCCTTTTTAGAAAATGATGTACATTTAAAGTTTATGAGAAGGTGGCATGGACAAATTCTGATATACAAAAATAAAAGACCAGGGTAACCTGGTCTTTATACATACATTTTTTATTGTTGTGAACCGATTGCTTGAGAGAGGCTCGACTTTATGGAAACTTTCTCAAAGGATAATCCTAATTGAATAGCGGTCATTGCAATTTCTGGTCGAATGCCAGACAAGGTTGACTTTACTCCGATGAGACCCAGCGTTTCAATAAGAGAGAAAATCTGCTGAGCGACCATCGTATCAATAATTAAAACACCAGAGAGATCTATAAAAAGGTGTGTGATCTCTTTTTCGGTACACTGCTCGAGCGTATTTTCAACGATATACTTGGCTCTTTGTGTGTCAATCACACCGATTAATGGCAGAAGTCCCATATGATTATTCAGGGCGATGACAGGTGAACTTAGCTCGTTGATCATCTCTTGCTGCGCGATTAGTTTTTCCTCACTATATTTTTGGTTTTCTTCAACAAACCACGTCATAATTTTATTAAACGTATCAATAATAATTTCATTCCATGCATCGATGATCGTTTGAGGATATTCACCTTGATGAAGATTAACGAATTCTTGTATGAGATTTAAATATTGCTTTTGTACGTTAAAGAATTCTTTCATGATGACCGTTAAAGGTGTGTTCAAGTGCTCATCGTCTTGAGCAATCATTAACACCCATTTTTCGAAGTCTTTTAGAAATTTACTTTCTTCCGTAACAAAAACCTCACAAAAATGTTCGTGAAATTCGTGATTTTGTTTTTTTAGCGTTTCGATCGTCTTGGGATTTGTGGAAGCGTATACCCCCGTGGCCTTTGATTTATCAATGGATTGGTACCAATCTTCCGTCAACTGCCATGTTTTCTCCATTAAAAAAGAATGCAGCGCCTTATCTCTATGCATCTCTTTTCCACTCTCCCCATCTACCCTAATTTATCATTACTTTAATCTTCGTCTTTAGCATCCCAGTCTTCAGGGATAGGTTCACTCAAGTACTCCTCAACCATCTTCTTATATTTTTCTAACTGTTCAAAATGAGTATTGAACTGTTCCTTGTTAATAAGATGCTGGTCACCGTCAAAAATGGTACGGATTTTATTTTGCTGAACTAAGCTTTCAACTACCGCTTCAGGCATCGATAAATATTCAGCCGTTTCTTTTATAGTAAGATACATACTCATACATCCTGTCTAACTTTTGTTTAATCTTAGCTTACAGCAAGAACGGTATGGATTCAATATACCCTAAATAATAGCTTCTAAAATCTAATTGAGGGATTTTTTATTTTGCATTAAATGTTTTCTCATTAAAATGACAAAAAGGAGTAGGATTACATCTATAAATCCATATACCAAACCGTAACTACCAAGATGATAGAGGAAACTGCCTAACAGGGGTCCAATCGACATCCCCATGTACCTAAAAAAGTTATACGTACCGATTGCTGTAGCGCGATTGGATTGAAACTCTTGTGTAAGAAGAGCTGTTTGAACGGGTAATGACATCCCTAAGAAAAGACCGAAGAATGAGATTGAAATAATCAATAAGATGAGCGACACGTTCGAGACTAGGATAAACAAAAATAAAGAAACGACGTTCAAAAAGGCGGAGTATACGATCACTCTACGTTCATTATATCTTCTCATTTTGCCGCCAATAAAGCTTCCCACTACGATTCCTAGTGATAGCGGTAGGAAAACCAAACCCTTTTGTTCTACAGACAATGAGTACCTTTCAGTCATAATAGCGGGTAGAAATACTAAGAAGTTATACAGTGCGTAGTATTGAATAAATCCTAAACCGATTACGGAGTACCCTATACGGTTTTGCAGAATCGTAAGAAAATCTTTAAATCTGAAGTTCTGTTTTTTTGTTGTACTAGGTTTTGTTTCGTGCAGAAAGATGAAATTTCCTGCAAAGATGATACATCCAACACAGATTAATGCAATAAAAATCATATGAAAATCAAATGAAGCACTTAAAAAACCACCAACTACAGGACCTAAAACTGGTCCTAGTGATACCATCATCTGAAACGTTCCCATAGGTTGAATCCGCTCTTTTCCTTCAAACAGATCACCTATAACCGTTACCGCTACAACTGAACCGGCAGCAATTCCTATGGCTTGCAGAGAGCGAAACACTAACAGAAATTCGATAGATGAAGAAAAATAACATCCGATCGTAGCCACTAAATAGATCAGGATGCCTGATAGCATCACTTTACGCCGTCCGATTGAATCCGTAAGTGGTCCATAAACCATCTGCATCAAAGCCAGGAAAATCGTATAGATCGAGATCGAAAAGTTAACCAAGAAAGGTGTTGTATGAAGTTCTTTCGTCACCTCAGGAATAAGAGGTACGTAAATTGTTTGAGAAAAGGGACCGAGAAACGCAGCAAGTGCAACAAGGTAGACTAACAATCTGCGGTGCTTCACAAATAAAAACTCCTATCATCTATAAATAAAAAAGTCTGCTGAAAAATTCAGTCAGACTCCCCTTACATTAACTTTTTAAATTATACACCTTGTTAATAAGATTTAATAAGATTTAGCTTTTAAGTGTAGAATTATCTTGATTGAGCTTTTCAAAATCTTTCTAAGTTTTTCATGGTAAATAGCTAGTTTAATATTTCTTGTTATATAAACTTGAAGAATCAAAAAAAAGAACTAACTTAAAGTCAGCTCTCCTTCTTCTTGTCCGGATAATCACACAATTCAATAATCTGCCCTTGTGAATGCGCGGGGTTCATATAAATTAATCTTCTTCCAAAAGGATTTGTTCGATACGTATCTTTTAAAAAGGTATACCCTCTTGCTTCAAAGTCATCAATCGTTTGAAGAAGATCATCCACTTCATAAGCCAGGTGATGCACACCCTTTCCCTTCTGTCGGATGAACCGCTCGATGGGAGATGTTTTACTTGTAGGTTCAAGAAGTTCAATCACCTGGTTTTCAAGCTCAATTACGGCAATGTGGGTCTCTACTCCAGGCTTCTCACTCGTATATCGTTCAGTCAGCTTTCCGCCTAGTACATTCGTATAAAATTCGATTGCTTCGTCTATTCGTCTTACTGCAATTCCGGTATGGTCTAGTCTCATCACGTTCACCTCATTTAACTAGCATTATAGAGGGTTGTAGGAATATAAGCAAAAAGGTAGTCCTCTAAAAAGAACCACCTTCACAGATTATTTAATTCTAATTTTTTCGTTACCTTTGATCCACTCCGGATAAAAACTTAAGTCAATGGTTATAGGATTCTGAGAGCGATCTATTGGAGGAAGGTCAATTCCTAATCGGGATGTACCTTTTTCTTCTTCAGTGCCCATGGACTGTGAGTTCACTTCAATTTCTTTACCTTTTGCATCAGTTATTGTACTAAAAATCGCCGAACGGAAAGGTTTTTTCGTATGCAGATCAAAGACGAGCTGCCCGTCTTCTTTCCTTAGATTTCTTAACTTGTTTCCATAGGGCTGTTTTAAAATCTTCATTTTTTCTGTATCCACCACAATGACTGCATTCGCTTTATCGATAGCTTGAGCACTATTTAAGACCAGGTACAATTCTTTCGGTTCTTTAAAATAGTTACTTTGCAAATAAACTTCTCGCTCAGTGTCTTTATCACCTGACCCTGTTATACCATTTGCTATATTACCCCACACTTCATTGTTTTCATCGACTAAGCGTAAGTCATCAAGTTGCAGGATGTATTTTTCATTTTCGTCATTCATCTTTAACTTAACGACAGCTCGTAATGGATAGATGGTTACCTTCTCGATATTGATCTTTTGACCTTCTAAATCCATCGTTTGTTGGACTGCATATTCTTTTTTCTTCTTAAACTCTTTAAGGGTTAATGGAATGGAAAATTCTTTGTCCTTTAACTGTAGTTCAACGATATATTCTTTTGCTTCAATAGGAGCTTCAAAGAAATATTCAATTTCTCCACTAAACTTATTCTCGCCTTTACCTGATGTATGGGAATCACCGAATGAATTATATGCCTCATCCAATACAGTGCCGTCTTTCGCTCTGATCTTTACATCATCAAACATCACTTCTTTTAGTTTTTCTTTAGATTCAATCGAATAAAAAAGCACCATGCCCATCTCGTCAGCAATTGTTCCATCGATAGTAACTTTCAACCCATCTTTTTCATCTGAAATGCCCTGCTTTTGATAATATTTTTTCTCAACAGCTGCCATTCTTCCTTTATCATCGCGAATCATACTCACTATTTTTTCCATACCAGGTATTTCAGAAATATAATTGGCTAAAGCCGGTGAATTCTTGATAGAAGAAAATAATCCAATGAGTAAAAGAGCTGCCGCTATAAAACCAAAAGCACTTCTTTTCTTCATTCTAGATTTCCTCTCTTCTGTTTTTGCCTTCTGAAATCCACTTAATATCGCCTGATCAATAGAATCTATTGAAATTGGTATATTTTCATATTCTTTCTTCAAACCGTTCAGTTGCTCTTTCTCTCTTTCAAACATGTAGATTACCTCCTTTCTCATCTAGCTTTTCTCTTAATGCTCGTAATGCCTTATTCAGCCACGTTTTAACTGTACCTTCTGGACACTGCATGATGGTCGCTATATCTTTAATCTTTACATCATTAAAATATTTTAAGGTAAGGATTTCGCGTGACCTGTCGTCTAAATCTAACATTGCGTCCTTAAGTTCCAGTTGTGTGTGGTTCTCTGAAACACCCAACGAATTCAATATTTCATCATTCATGACGAATCGTTTTTTTAGTTTCAACTGATCATTACAATAGTTGATCATAATTCGAATCAACCAGGTTTTAAAATAGAACTCGTTTTTTAGCTTCTTAATATTTTTGTAAGCACGGTACGTTACTTCTTGCATAGCCTCGAGAGCTTCTTCTTCATTGCGCAAAAAAGATAGAGCTGTCTTATATAAATCGACTTTATACGTTTGAATCAATTGTAAAAACGCCTCATCGTTTCCTTTTATCGCTTTTTTCACTAACTGTTCTGTTTCCAATTTCTAACCTCCTGACCCTACCTATATATTAGACCTTGGAAAGTGAAAAAAGTTTTATTAAAAATAAAAAAATCAGCCTCCTTTTCAAGGCTGATTTTCTGTATTTAAAACATCCCTAGCGCTTTCTTAGTCGCTGGGCCTACTACACCATCAACTGTGAGTTTCTTAGCTTTTTGAAATTTACGCACAGCGGCATCTGTATTGGCTCCAAATACGCCATCGACGCCTTTTGTGCTGTATCCTAAATTTGTTAGCCTCCGTTGAAGCTCCATCACTTCAGCACCTCGGCTCCCCTTTTTCAAGTTAACGACTGAGAATACAGGAACGGTCGAACTGTTCGTTACTTTATAGCCATTCGCTGCTGCTAGAGCAGGAAAGGATTTACCTGAAGTTGTGATCACAACAGGTGTATTAACCGAAATCCTTGCATATAACCACTGCACCTCATTGTTGTACATACGGATACAGCCTGCACTCACATATTTACCTATGGAACTTGCATTATTGTTTCCATGGATGGCATACGTCGTTCCCCATGTTCCATTTGCGTTTAAACCTAACCATCTGTTTCCTAAGGGATTTCGCGGATCTCCACCAGGAATGTTACCTGTATAATAAGGCCGATTTGTGATCTTGTTTACAATTTTAAATTTGCCCTCTGGCGTATAAGAAGGTAGTTTACCCGTTGCAACTTTAAACACCTTCGATAATTTATTATTCTCAAAATATGCAAGCTGGTTGGTTGATTTATTTATCACGATAAATGATGAAGCTGCTGCCTTTGCTGGTTGAACAAGTAAGAACATGAAACCAAACATCAGTAATGCAATCAGTACCTTTTTCGTATTCATTCCTTCTCTCCTATTCTTTATTGAAATAACAAATCCTCATATTCTATGCGAGGGTATAGGAGATGCATTACTACTTTTATTAAAAAATTTAATCAAAAAAACATGAATATTAAGCTTGTACGATGAATAGACTGATAGGTTATATTTGTCTTAAACCAATGAACAGGAAGAAGCTGAGATGATGCGTAACGTTACCTTTAAAAATAATTTGAAAGTTACTATACGAAAAGCGACTGAAGATGATGCTCAAAATATAATCGATTTCTATAATGTTGTTGGCGGTGAAAGTGATTTTTTATCCTTCGGTGCAAACGAATTTAAACGGGATCTAGAGGAATATAGGAATTACATCACCGCAACTTCCGAAGAATCAAACTCCATTATCTTGATTGCGGAAACAGATTCAACAATTATCGGGATTGCAACGATCAACTCACCTCAAAAAGAACGAACCAAACATGTTGGAACACTTGGTATAGTCGTTTCCGAAACATACACAGGCTTGGGATTAGGAAAAGTTTTAATGAATGAACTTTTGGCGTGGGCACGTCTAAACAACATCACAAAAAAGATTAGTCTTGTAACGAATGAGAATAATGTTAAGGCGATTGAATTATATAGGAAATTGGGTTTTGAAAAGGAAGGTTTGTTAAAGCACGATAATTTTATTAGGGGAACTTATCACAATACCATTGTTATGGGGCTGCTTTTATAAGCTGTTATTCTTCTTTCATTTTGGTACAATTGAACTGCTGTCCGTTCAACTTTTCAATGTTTTCAGAATTTGTTGTTGACTTTAATCTTTTAGGGTGATAAATTTACAAATAATATGAAAGTCAATGACGAGAAAGAGTAAGATTTGATTACTGTTCCCCAGAGAATCGGCGCTTGGTGAAAGCCGATGTTCAGTGCTTATCCGAAAATCATCTCTGAGATGCAAAGCTGAAATGTAAGCTTTGACGGGCCGTCCGCCGTTACAAGGGAACACGTATGATTGTACGTTGACTGAGTGCCGCAAGCTTTCGATAAGCTGTGGAATTAGGGTGGTAACGCGAGCGATAACTCGTCCCTTCTATAGGGGCGGGTTTTTTTATGTTTTCAAATCAATAAAAGGAGAGATTACTTATGAGAAAGATGGACACCGTTTTTATTGGACTTATGTTATTTTCAATGTTTTTTGGAGCAGGAAATCTCATTTTCCCTCCATTCTTGGGCGCCGAGGCAGGATCCTCATACTGGCTTGCGATGGCTGGATTTATTCTAACTGGAGTAGGACTTCCTTTTGCTGTATTATTTGCCGTTTCCCTTGTAAAAGGAGGCGTTCAAACGATCGGCAATCGTGTTCATCCCGTTTTCAGTACGGTCTTTATGGTCGTTATCTATTTAAGCATCGGACCGTTTCTAGCTATTCCGAGAAATGCAAACGTGGCTTATGAGATGGGACTTAAACCGTTCGTAGGCAGTGATTCAAACGCAGCACTCATTCTTCTATTATTTACCGTTACATTTTTCGCGCTCGTTTATGCGGTCAGCTTGAATCCGTCAAAAATGGAGAAATATATGGGACGCTGGATTACTCCTATCCTTCTTTTATCAATGGTTTTGCTCTGCACAGTAGGATTTTTCAAACTTGATGCTCCCCTTCAATCACCATCAGCTAACTATCAATCTGGAGCGTTTTCGACAGGTTTCATTGAAGGTTACAACACAATGGATGCACTTGCTGCTCTCGCATTTGGTATCGTCATTCTTACTGCGATTGGGCAAAGAGGCATTCAAGATCGAAAGCAATTAACAAACTTCACACTAAAAGCCGGTCTGATTGCTGGAACATTACTGACACTCGTTTATGTCAGTCTAGGATTGATCGGCGGTAAAATGGCAGCAACAGGTTCTTTTGAAAATGGAACAGACATCCTTGCAGAAGCGTCCACTCTATTATTAGGTAAAAGTGGAACAGCTCTACTAAGCTTTATCTTTACTTTGGCTTGCTTTACTACAGTTGTTGGCCTAACAACAGCGTGTGGACAATATTTTTCAAAACTAATGCCGAGTGTCAGTTATAAAAAAGTTGTCTTACTCGTTACACTCGTAAGCTTCACGCTATCAAACCTTGGACTGAACCAAATTCTTAAAGTTTCAGTGCCCTTTTTAGTTACAGCCTATCCCTTAACAATCGTATTGGTTATACTTACGTTTTTTAACCGCTTCTTCAAAAACTCAAAGAAAGTGTATGGAAGTGCAGTACTTTTTACTGGTGTATTTGCGCTGATGGATGGCTTAGCGGCATTCGGTGTAGATTTAGGTCCCGTTCAAGTGGTGAAAGATTTCCTTCCTTTATCTTCTATGGGATTACAATGGATTCTTCCCGCTATTGTCGGAACCGCCGTCGGAATGGTGTTAAGTAGCTTCAGCAATGAACATTCGCCAGTAAATGAGTTGGAAGTCAAGGCTTCTTAAGTTACTTAAAAAAGAAGGATCCTGCCACATTGCATGAGCAGCAGATCCTTCTTTTCATTTTATTCACCTTTAATTTCGAGTAGCTTCTGTCTTAAACCGATTTCCATCGTTGCCAGTTCTTCTTCTGCTAAGCGACGCTTCATGCGACCTTCTTCTTGAATACGCAATGTTTCCTCAAGCGTAGAAAGAAGATTCTCTTGCGTTTTCTTTAATGTTTCAATGTCAATTAAGCCGCGCTCGTTTTCTTTTGCGGTTTCAATCGTGTTGGTTTTTAGCATTTCAGCATTTTTTAGTAGAAGCTCGTTCGTTGTTTTCGAAACTTGTTTTTGAGCTTCTACCGCATTACGCTGTCTGATCAACGTTAATGCAATAGCGACTTGGTTCTTCCACAATGGAATAGCTGTCATAATAGACGATTGAATTTTTTCTACAAGCGCTTGGTTCGTGTTTTGAATGAGTCGGATCTGTGGTGCACTTTGGATCGTGATCTCACGACTCAATTTTAAGTCATGAACACGCTTATCTAGTCGGTCAGCAAACTGGACCATGTCATTTACTTCTTGAAACTTCATCTGGTCGTTCGTCTGTTCCGCCACTCTTCTCATCTCAGGAATCGTAACTTGGTTCAGCTCATCCAGCTTAAGTTCTCCAGCTGCGATATATACGTTTAAGGCTTGAAAGTACTCTTTATTGTTTTCATACAATTTTTCAAGCATCACGATATCTGACATAAGAACATTTTTACTGCCATCTAGCTTTACAGAGATTCTATCAATCTGTGCTCCCGTTTTCTGATACTTTGAAAGTACCTCTTGAACAGAGCCTGAGATTTTTCCGAACATGCGGCCGAACAACGTAGGTTTGTTTGACTTTAATTCTTCAGGATTTACATCTTGAAGCTTCCTCATTAGATCGCCAATGATCTCACCGATTTGCCCAGTATCTTTCTTTTTCACATGATCAAGCATCGTGTTCGAAAAGGAATGAAGCTTTGCCTGTGCTGGTGCTCCGTATGTGATCATCGTCTGGTGGTTCGTTGGGTCGATCTGTTTCGCCAACTGATACGCTTTTTCTTTATTTTCTTCTGGTAGAACATCTATTAATCGTACCTGTTTGTTTTCATTCGAAGGCACAGGAGATTCTTGCTGTTCACCAAAAGGGTTTGCCAACAAGTCATCCATCAGGTTTGTCGGTTCATCAGAATGGTTAAGGGGTGCATTATTTTCTTTCATTTATATCGCCTGCCTTTTTAATGGATTGGGAGTCTTTGTGGGATTTAATCGAGTACTTGGCTACATCGATCTCATAATGTAGGTCATCTATATCATTTGACAGTACTTGGTATAAATCCTTTTCGATTTGATCGATTAGTTCGTCGAGTGTTCTTTTCGTTTCTACCAACGATTGCGTTAATTCTTTTGATTTTCTAGGCTGCGAGGATAAAAACATATATTTTTCGGTAAGTTCTACGGCTGAGTCTAAATGAGAAAAATAGAACTGTTCTGCTTGATAAAAACGTCTTGGTTCTTTTTGTGTTAAACTCTGGATCTTTCTGACTACTCGGACCAAATCCGCTCTTTGTTTTAAAGTCGGTAGGTCACGAACTGAAAACATCGCTTTTTGCAGTCTATAAATCTTAGGTTTTGCTTCATCTAAGTTCTTTCTGATGTATTTATACTCTCTTCTTGATAAGTGATGTTCACTGAGAAATTTCTGCTTTTGAAGAAGTCCTGTTGCTGTGTATGCGGCAGCTCCTCCAGCTACTGCAATGCCTGACGACAAAAGGTAGGTCTGGTCATACCCGATAATACTTGCCAGCCATACTCCTACTGAAGCTGGGATAGCAACAAACATGCGGATAAAAAAAGCTAAAAATCCGTTCATTGTAATCGACTCCTGACATAAACTCTTTACTATTCATACGGATATAGTGGTTTTTGAGTTTCGTTTTCATTAAAAAAGTTCATCTATACTATGTTTCTATTATTACCTTATCGAAACCTTCCTAAAATAACCATGGCTTTAAGAAGTAATGTGTTCTAAGACTTGAGGCGTATATATAAAAACTCAAAATTGGAGTTGATTAATCAAATTTAGGATTTAAACAAAACAAAGACGCTGAATATGTATACATCACATAAACAGCGCCTTTAGCTTAAACTCACTTTATTCACTTAAACGTTCTTTCCTTTCTTACTAATACACAAATGCTAGTTATTGTCCCTAACTAGACTTCAATTAATTGTTCGTTCAATCAATTGCCTTGCATTAGATCTTATTTTCCCTCTACTTCTGGTAAATTCCCACACGCCCACATGCTGCGAAAATAGTTTTCACCGGCTATTTCCATCTGCAACACGATCTTAGCATGCTTCGCTCACATACGTCATTGGAATCATCCTCTTTCGTTATGTGTATTTGCGCGTTCCCACATACCCACACATCTCGAAATCAGTTTTCACTGGCTGATCTCTAACTGGATGTGATTTGATATGCTTCGCTTACTTATTTCATTGGAATCACGCCTTCCTTTATTTGAAGTAGTGTTTCTTTGTTAACTACATATTAACCTATTCTAAATTTTATTTAAATATTCAGAATAATCAATTTTATGTGATTTAAGGTGTTTTTATTCCTCTTTTTTAAGCCTTACTCCTTCATTCGTAAAATTTCTTTTTATTTCATCATATTTCAACAATTAAAATAATAAATGTGTATTTTTAGGCTATCACCTATTTCCACTTTCCTACATAACATGCATGTAGAAACACAACTACAAAAAAGAGGAGTGTTTTCAACCTTGACTGGAAAAATTCTAAATTATTACGCTGGCGGTAATACGGCTAGAGGTTTTCACAACTTATTTACATCTAATCTTAGTGGTCTTGATCGCCTATTTATTTTGAAGGGCGGACCTGGTACTGGTAAGTCGACACTCATGAAGGCGGTCGGGGAAAAGTGGAACAATGAAGGCTACGACATCGAATACATTCATTGCGCTTCAGACAACGGTTCGATTGATGGTGTGATTATCAGAGAACTTGGAATCGGAATTGTCGATGGTACTTCTCCACATGTTATTGAACCAAAAGCCCCTGGAGCGATTGAGGAATATGTGAATTTGGGTGAAGCATGGGATTCTAAAAAACTCCTAAACAAAAAGGCGGAAATTTTAAAGATTACAGATTCCATTTCTGCTGATTATCAAAAGGCGTATGCCACTTTCCATGATGCGCTCCTCATCCATGATGAATGGGAAGAAATTTATATTATGAACATGAATTATGAAAAAGCAAACGAAATTACGGATGAATTGATGCATCAGTTTTTTTCTAAAAAAGTAAATAAAACCGCGAACGTCTATCACCGTTTTCTAGGCGCAGCTACCCCAAAAGGTGCGGTGGACTTTGTGCCGAACTTAACGGAGGGTCTGGAAAAGAGATATTTTATCAAGGGAAGACCAGGGTCTGGAAAATCGACACTGCTAAAAAAGTTGGCCGCAAATGCGGAGGCTTCAGGATATAATGTTGAAATTTATCATTGTGGGTTCGATCCGAACAGTTTAGATATGGTGATCGTAAGAGAGCTCGGTTTTGCGATTTTTGACAGTACGGCACCGCATGAATATTTCCCTGAACGTGAGGGAGACTCCATCATAGACATGTATGAAAAAACAATTAAAAAAGGTACCGATGAAAAATTCTTTGATAATCTAAAAGAGATCAGCGGCCGCTATTCAAAAAAAATGAAAGAAGCTATCGGTTATCTAGCAGATGCAAAAAGAAAGCATGATGACTTAGAAAAAATCTATATAGCTGCGATGAATTTTTCAAAGATTGACAAAATCCATAAGAAGATTGATCAGGAGATCGAAAAATTAACAGCTGCACAACAACAAAAATAAGACTTGGAGCAGCTACCATTTTGAGGATGGTAGCTGTTTTGTTATGATGAACCTAAGACAATCTTACATATGGAGGACAGGTTTAGTGATGAAAACAGAACATACAAAAGCTGTTGAAGATCTATATTTTAACTTCATACAAGCGTGGAACGAACGGAATTCACGAGCTATGGCTGATTATTTTGCGGAAGACGGCGAGATGGTTGGATATGATGGAAGTCAGGCATTTGGTCCTGAAGAGATCCATGCTCATCTCGAGCCCATTTTCAGTAGCTTCCCAACTCCACCTTATTACGCAAAAGTGAAGAACATTTCTTTCTTAAGTGATGATGCCATCATGGTTCGTGCTATTGCTGGCATGATACCTGTAGGAAAAACGGAATTATCTCCGGAACTGAATACGCATCATACGGTGATTGCAGTTAAGAATAATGAAAAATGGTTCATTAAACTTTTTCAAAACACACCTGCTCAATTTCATGGACGTCCTGAACTTTTAGATCAGATGACGGAGGAGCTTCGTGCTTTGCTTCCTGAATAAAAACAAGGAAACCCGCTTTAGTTTAAGCGGGTTTCTTCATGTCTATTTTCTTAAAATTTCTTTGAGCCCTTTATAGATCAATACGGCTCCAAAAACAAGAACAGTTAAGATTGCGATAATTTTAACAGCTGGACCGAATGCAGCTAAAAACGTGCCGCCTAGTGGAAGTGCAAGTAGAAAATAACCAGCTAACAAAGCACCAATCAGTGTTAATACGTTTGTATTAGACATATTGCGCCTCCTTATAACAGTTTTTCTTCTCGTTATAAGGTATGCGCCGATGTGGAGAGTGGTTAATTCCTGATAAAATCAGTTTACTGTCGACTTTTTAGCATTTACTGTCCACTTTTCTATATTTACTGTCCACTTTCGAACTTTTACTGTCCACTTATTACAATTTACTGTCCACTTTCTGGCTTTTACTGTCCACTTAAATTTTCAATAGTTTCGTATAATCCTTCTTCGGCACGATGCCTTCTTCTCCAGCACGGTTCAGTAGTGTCGTGATTGAATCGAACCCTTTCTCACCAAGTTCAGCGGTAAAATCATTCACATACAGATCGATATGAGATTTCGCAACTTCCTCTGAGAGTTCGCTCGCGTGCTGCATCACATACTCTCTTGATGCCTCAGGATTTCGCCACGCATACTCTACTGATTCACGAATCCACCCTGTAATAGACTCTAAATCTAGTGAACGACGTGCGATGATCGCTCCGAGTGGAATGGGCAGTCCCGTATCTTCTTCCCACCAGCTACCCATATCAGCCAACAGATTCAATCCGTAATTTTGATACGTAAAGCGAGCTTCATGGATGACAAGACCTGCGTCAATCTTGCCGTCTTTTACAGCAGGCATGATCTCATTAAACGGCATAACGATAATCTCGCCTACTCCGCCTGGTACATTTTGAGCCGCCCATAAACGGAACAGCATGTATGCGGTAGAGCGTTCACTCGGAACGGCCACTTTTGCTCCTGATAGCATGTCTGGTGTAACTTCACCTGACTCGTTCACAAGAACTAACGGACCACATCCACGACCGAGCGCACCTCCGCATGGAAGTAGAGCATATTTGTCCAAAACATAAGGAAGCGCTGCGTATGAGATTTTCAAGATATCAAGTTCATCTGACTCAGCAGCTAAGCCGTTTGTAATATCAATATCTGCATATGTAACATCAAATTCTGGAGCCCCAGGAACAAGACCATGAACCAATGCATGAAAAACAAACGTATCATTGGGACAAGGTGAAAACGCAATACTCATTTTACTCATAACAAAACCTCCGCGATAACTTTACTAGCTCTCTCTAGTGTAGCGAACGCTTCCTTCATACGCCAAGCAGAACGATCTCGCGGACCGATTGGATTTGATATGGAACGAATCTCAAGTACCGGCTTTCCAAATTCTTGTGCCGCTAGCGCTACACCATAGCCTTCCATTGCTTCTGCTACAGCATTCGGCTCACGATCCTGTAGATTTTTTGTCGTTTCAGAAGTCCCTGTCACTGTAGACAGTGTTAGAACGTGACCGAGTTGAACAGGCACACTTGCGAGCTTTAGTGACGTTAAACAGTGCATGACCAGTTCGCTGTCTGCTTTTATACGCGTTGAAGCACCAAAACCAAGCTCATCCAAAGTGATGAATCTTTCAGGAGATTCTGCCCCAAGATCTCCTGAAATGATCTCATCTGCAATGACTAATGTTCCAACAGCTGCTTTATCCTGAAAACCACCAGCAATCCCCATGTTGATTACAACGTCATAGTCTTTCGTTAATAAAGCTTTTGTGGTTTGAATACCCGCTGAGATCGGACCAACTCCAGCTAATACCACATCAATCGAAGGCGTTTGCCCAATTCCTTTTAAGATCGCTTCTTTTTCAGCAGCTACAGAAGTCATAATTAAAATACGGCGTTCGTTATTCATCGACATGAAGATCCCCTTTCGCCGGTTAGCTTAATTTTTCAATGAACACTACTTTTAAATAGTTACCCTCTTTGAACTCTTTGTGAGTTTTAAAATCTTGTGGAAGTTTAAACTCTTCCAAAATGTTATATGTGCCACCCGTTTGTTTAAAAGCTGATGCTATCATCTCTTTAAACTTTTTCATCTCAAACGTAGAACAGTTAGAAGAAGCTACGATTACACCGTTTCTTTCTGTAATCTGAATCGCTTGTGCTAACAGATCAGGATAATCTTTCCCAGCACTGAACGTATGTTTCTTTGAACGCGCAAAGCTAGGGGGATCTAGAATAACAAGGTCAAATGAAAGCTCTTTACGGACGGCATATTTAAAGTAGTTGAACACATCTTCTACGATGATGTCGTGGTCTTCATAGTCCAGACCGTTCACACTGAACTGTTCTTGCGTCTTGCTTCGGCTTCTATTCGCTAAATCAACGCTCGTCGTTTTGGCAGCTCCGCCAAGAGCCGCGGCAACTGAAAACGCACCTGTATAAGAGAACGTATTCAGAACGGTTTTCCCTTTCGCATATTGATCACGAATCGTCTTTCGCACGTCACGCTGATCCAAGAACACGCCTACCATCGCACCATCATTCAGATATACTGCAAAGTGGATGCCGTTCTCTCTCACGATCAGTGGACTTGGCGCTTGTTCACCTTCAACAAAATCGTCATCATCAATATATTTTCCTTTTACAGCAAAACGCTTCTTCTCGTAGATGCCTTTTACTTTAACAAGCTCTTTAAGAGAAGCGATTACTTCATCCTTAAAGGAGTAGATGCCTTCACTATACCAAGTTAGAACGTAGTAGCCGTTATAATGGTCGATCGTCAGCCCACCGATTCCGTCTCCCTCGCCGTTAAAAACGCGGAATGCCGTCGTTTCATAATTGTTAAAAAGATCTTGGCGATGGTTGATCGCTTTTTTTATTTTCTTTTCAAAAAATTCTTGATCGATGAGTTCTTGTGAATTTTGCGTGAGTACCCATCCACGGCCTTTGTTTTGTTTACCGTAATATCCCTTACCGAGGAACACATTCTTTTCATCAAACAGTTCAATGATCGTTCCTTCTTCTTTAACGTTGCTTATATTTTGTACAGCATCTTCCGTGATCAATGGAAAGCCTGTTTTTAACCCCTTCACATAAGAAGGTTTTACTTTTAATCGGACATTCTTCTTCATCTTGTCACCCGTTTCTTATTTTCGTTTTGCAGCAAGTAAACTTTAATCATAAAGTAACTTACTTCTTCAGGAAGTAATTCTTTGATCGGCTTTAACTTTTCTCCGCCGGCTTGTTGAATGGCATGTTCAATTTTTGAGACATAATCATCTGGAATAAGATCCTCCATCTGAACGTCCATTCCCTCTTGCATGCATTGAACGAGATGACTCTCGACCGTACTCACGGCCAGATTGCGGTGTTCAGCAATTTCATCTACAGACATTTTCTCTTTATAGAAAGTGTATGTTTCAAGATGAGAATCAGGCGTTGCCTTTTTTGCAGGTGCTTTTGAAACCGTACTTTGTTCAGCACTTTCTCTTCGCTCTGGATGCTCAGCTAAATAAGTAGAAATGGCAGAGATAAAACGCTCACCATACTTTTCTAGCTTATTTTGACCAACTCCCGTCACACTCAAAAACTCAGTTCTTGACTCAGGCAGTTTCACGCACATATCTTTTAAAGCGGTATCTGCGAAAATCACGAACGGCGGAACGTTTTCCTGTTCAGCTATCGTCTTACGCACGATTCTAAGCTCTTCAAATAACGGGTCATCTGCAGCAACTTGTTTAGTTACTACTGCTTCTTTACGCATGATCTGTTCTTTTCCGAGTAGGATGTCTTTCCCTTTTTCTTTTATATAAAGAGTTGGAAACGTACCATGCTCAACAGCGATGATCTCTTGTGAGATAAAAAACTCGATGAGGTCTGTTATTTCTTTCGTGCTTTTATCTTTCAGCATGCCGTAAGTTGGCAGCTTATTAAATCGCATCTCTAAAACCTTTTTATTCTTGGACCCGGTCAAAACCTGTGCGATCAATGTCTTCCCAAACCGCTTTTGCCCCATACGCACGATACAGGACAATACGATCTGCGCTTCTCTTGTTACATCGATGCTATCGCGATTATCCGTACAGTTTCCGCACCGGCCACATGGCGGAATTTCTTCATCACTAAAATAACGAACAATCGATTGCTGCAAACAGCTTTCGGTGTAGCAATAATCCACCATAAGCTGAAGCTTCTCTAGCTCTTGCGCCATACGATCCTGCTCGCTAGACTGATCGATCAGAAAACGCTGTACCTGGACGTCTTGCGAAGAATATAGCAGGATACATTCACTTGGAAGTCCATCACGGCCAGCACGGCCAGCTTCTTGATAATAACTCTCCATGTTTTTAGGCAGCTGAAAATGGATAACATATCGAATGTTTGATTTATCAATACCCATTCCAAACGCAGAAGTCGCCACCATAACCGATGACTCATCTTGAAGAAACTGCTCCTGCTGCTCCATGCGCTCATTGTCATTCATTCCTGCATGATAACGAGAAACGTTAATGCCGCTTTTTTGGAGTGTTTCATATAGCTGATCAACCGTTTTACGCGTTGCTGCGTAAATGATCCCTGCTTCTTTCTCGTTCTTTTTCAGAAAATCTTTTAAGTAAGAAAGACGGTCTTGTCCCTTAATCACAGAAAAAGATAAGTTTTCACGTTCAAATCCTGTTAATACCGTTTTGTTCTCATCAATATCGAGAGACCAACAGATATCTTGACGAACACGTGGTGTAGCTGTTGCTGTTAATGCTAATACTACCGGACGTTTCGGCAGATTCCCGATCATTCTTTGAATACGTTGGTAGCTCGGTCTGAAGTCGTGTCCCCATTGCGAGATACAGTGGGCTTCATCTACCGCGATCAAAGGAATATCAATCTGTCTCAAATGGTCCATAAAGTCATAAGATTCAAGACGTTCTGGTGCAATATATAAAAGTTTATACTCACCGCTTTTCGCCTTTTCAATTCGTTCTCTCGCCTCTGCTGCTGTAAGTGAACTATTGATGAAGGCCGCGGAAATTCCTAACTGCAATAATGTATCAACCTGATCTTTCATTAATGAAATTAAAGGAGAAATAACAATTGTCGTTCCTTCAAAAACAAGGGCAGGTACTTGATAACAGATCGATTTCCCGCCACCTGTAGGCATGACACAAAGGGTATCGTCACCCGCTAAAACCGATTGTATCGCTTGCTCTTGTCCGTTCCGGAATGAAGAATAACCGTAATGCAAATTCAGCATTTGCTTTGCTTTTTCTATCAAAACCTAATTAGCCTCCCTCAGGTAGAGTCATCTCTTGATTATAAAGGTACTGACTCCACATAGCAAAGACACATCTTACCGTTTTCTTCCGATAAAAATAGACAGACTACTTAATAAAATGTGATACATTAGGAATTGGAGTAATGAAAAAAGGAGTTTTTACATATGACAAATCAAGAAAACAATAATTTGCCACCAAAAACGTGTTCGATTGAAAGACTCGTAACAATGCCAGCTGATGTTGCTAAAGTTCTAGAAGGCAAGAAAACGGCAACTCGCCGTAACGGACGTTATGCAGACATTGGGGAGATCATGGAATTAGAAGGGCATTCGTTCGTTGTGAACAATGTATACCGACAATCTCTTGGTGAACTAACCGATCAACATGCTCAAGACGAAGGATTCGCAACAGTTGAAGAGTATAAGAACGCTATTCTTTCGTACCACCCAGGTATGCCGTGGCTTCCTCATATGCAAGTATGGGTTCACGAATTCAGTCCTGCTAAAGGCTAAATCATAACTTGATGGATGTTTTGTATCGTATTTTGCTGTATATCCATATTTTAAGCGTGATTATTTCAGTTGGACCGTTCTTTATCCTGTTCCCACTGATCAAAAAACTGAGAACCGTTAGTGGAGATGAGATGCAAGCTCACCTTGGCACATTTCGGTTTGTCGTTTGGCTCGCCAAACACGCGGGTCACGTCTTGGTATTGTCAGGTTTATTGCTTGTTTTTACTGGATCATGGACGTGGGATACACCGTGGATCCTCATGACTTTAATCGTATTGTTCTGCTCGCTTTTCTTTTTAGCTCGCGCCTTTTCACCTACGCTTCGTAAGTTTGATGGTGGAGCGCATGATAAAGCGGCGCTAGCTCAAAAACTGCAGCGTGCCGTTTGGATATACCTCGGATTGTTGATGATCATGCTTTGGTTTATGGTAGGAAAGCCATATTTGTGGTTTTAATAAATTGGAGAAGCTGCTCCCTTTTAAAGGGTGCGGCTTTTTTTACGTGGCGTCCATTTGGAGTGGACAAATTTAGCTTGGCAGACTAAAAATGTGGATTGGAGCCTAAAACTCGTGGATTGAACACCTAAACTTTTGGATTCAGCATGCATATTTCTGGATTCAGAGGCTATTCTTGTGGATTCAATTGCTAGGTGTCCGGCAGGCACGGAAATGAGCGCCTAAAATAAGAAGAAATCTGGCTCTCTGTATAGAATACATTAAGTATTAAACTCCATTTTCCGAACAGGAGGCACATTATCATGGATTTACATCCGATCACAGTCATCGAAATCATGTTCACCGTAACTTTGATCAGCATACTTTTCATTATTGCTTTCTTCATTCCTAAAACTAAGCGAAAAATTGGCTTATACACAGCCACTATCATTACAGCTCTCGTTTTACTATTTTTCATTATACGTCCCTTTTGGATCAGCTATCACGTTACCTTAAAAAAAGAACAGCTCACCCAATATTTAGAGAAGCAATTTCCTAATGAAAAGTGGCAGATTACACAAAACATCGGACGGCAATACAATCCTTATATCTTTTTAGTAGAGTTTCATAACGAAAAGGGTTGGAAGTATCACTATTTTGTAAAGAATGCAGAGCACATTAGGCAGCACGGTCTTAGCATTCCGGATGGTGTTGAACAAATGGAGGGTAAACATGAGCGAAATGATTGGTAAAACAAAAGTTTGAAAACCCTTACATTATCTAATAATATTAAATATTTTAAAAATTTATACAATTCCCCTTGTCCCTCTCTTTTTAAGCTGTTATGATTGTGAACATTATATTTCTTAAAACACCACAGAAGGGACATATGCAGCATGAAGAAATTATTATTGATTGTCTTGATTTCCGCTCCATTTATCGCACAACTGGTTGTTCTACCGTTCGTAAACAGGATTGATCCTATCATTTTCGGCCTTCCTTTTCTTCAGTTTTGGTTGTTTTTGTGGATTGTTTTAACTCCTTTTTGCACATTAGGAATCTATCATCTTCAGAAATCAGAAGGGAGCTTGGATTAAATGCAGCAGGGTAATCTTACAGCGCTATCTATCACTATTTTCGTTATCTTAACGGTCGTTTTAATTGGTTTTCTTGCCGGCAGGGACAAAGCTACACGTAGTTCTGTTGAAGAATGGTCTGTCGGGGGAAGACGCTTTGGCGGCCTACTCGTATGGTTTCTAGTCGGTGCAGACCTTTACACAGCTTATACGTTCCTAGGTTTAACGAGTACCGCTTACACAGCAGGAAGTCTCGCATTCTTTGCGATTCCCTACTCGGTTCTAGCGTATTTTATCTCTTATTTTTTCCTTCCGAAGTTATGGAAAGTGGCAAATGAGCATAAGTTAACCACTCTAGCAGACTATGCTCGTGAACGTTTCGACTCTAAGCTATTATCTTCACTCATCGCCATCGTCGGCGTACTCATGCTGATTCCGTATATCTGTTTGCAGCTGAGTGGTATTCAAGATACGCTTCAGGTTGCTGGGACAGGCTTTATCAATGTAAAAGTGGTTGTGATCACCTCTTTCTTGCTTGTTGCACTGTATACATTTTTCAGTGGGATCAAAGGACCGACTTATACAGCAATCATTAAGGATGTTCTAGTGTGGGCGATCATGTTATTCATGGTCGTGTCTCTCCCTATCATGCACTTTGGCGGCTGGAATCCAATGGTCGATAAAATCGTAACGGAAGCCCCTCACCTCTTAACAATTCCAGAGTCTGGACCAAAAGGTGTTGCATGGTTCATGACAGCAGCTTTTGTATCATCACTTGCTCTTTTTATGTGGGCACATGCGGCTACAGGCGTTTTTACAGCAAAAAGTGCAGATGCCATTCGAAAAAATGCACTGTATCTGCCGCTTTATAATATCGTTTTAATTCTTGTTGTTTTCCTTGGATTCATTGCTTTTCTTGTTTTACCAGATGGAACGGATCCTAGGTTTGCTCTTCTTGCATTGATCCAAACGTCTTATGGTGGAATCGGTCAGGGATTAGCGTACTCAACGATCGCACTTGCTTCCCTCATTCCATGCTCTATCATGGCGATCGGTGCATCGAACCTTTTTGCAAACAACATCTATCGTGACCTCATCAATCCGAAAGTAAAAGGTGCAAAATTAACGATGATCACGCGTGGCATGGTTTTCATTGTGATCGGACTCGCCTTATTGTTCGGTCTTGTGTTTCCACAAGCGCTCGTTTCCCTACAGTTGCTTGGTGTATCAGGAATGGTACAGATTTTCCCAGCGATCGTTATCAGTTTGTTCTGGAGAAATCAATCTAGAGAAGCTACCATTATCGGTCTGATTGTCGGACTAGTTGTTACCTTCACAGTCTACTCAACAGGTACAAGTCTTGGAATCTATGAAGGTTTCTGGGGATTGATGGCTAACTTTGCAACGGTGGTCGTGTTGAATCCAATCTTCGTTAAAAAAGCAAAGAACTCATCAAGCGCTGTAAAAGATTACTTATTCAATCAGACATTAAAAGAAGAACAACTTGTACGAAAAGGAGCGTAACTTTTACTCCACAAAAAAGCTTGAGTCCAAAATCTCTCGGACTCAAGCTTTTTTTGATGACTAGATCGATCATAAAGAATTCGATGCTTTTCTGACAAAAGAAATAAGTTGTTTGGAATCAACCGTGTCACCTTTACGCAGCTTAATGGTTTTACGTTCTGATGGACCACTAAATAAACCTTCTGGAAGTTCTAAGGAGTTTGCATTGAAGATTGTAAAGCTTACAGCATCTTTAGATGTTGAGATCACTGCGGCATATTTTCCGTTTTTTAAGAAGTGGGGCTTTTTATATTGAATCCGCTCATGAACTTCAGGTATCGCCTGGTGAACAACTCCGCGTAGATTCGTAGATAACTCCACCTGCCAGGGTTCTTTTAATTCGTCAATAAATTGGGTTACATCGTTATTCATCGTTTACTGTCTCCTTTATTTTTGTCCTATCGGCCTTTTGCAACATATATATATGTTCTTCTAAGTCCTTTTTAAGACTTTCTTTACTTGGACTCGAAAGCAGTGGCTTTCGACGTAATGAATGATGTCCCTTGCTTTCTACTTTACCAATCTGATATCGCATCCATCGTTTCCTCCTTTGGATTGTGATCAGCTTTCCTACCTTTACTGCGAAACTGAACATCTATAATGGTTTTAAAAAAAGTTCATTCAAGACTCACATTCTTTTGCTCTGGACATCAGAAGGCTTTTCTCTTTTTCATTCTTAGTCATAGATGCAGCGCGTTTAAATTCTATTCGAGCGTCATCAAATCTTTCCAATTTAAAAAGAAGATCTCCACGCACGCTATATAGAAGGTGATACTCCTGTAAAGAAGGTTCCTTACTTAATTCATCTACAAGTTGAAGTCCTATAAAAGGACCAAATGCCATTGAGATGGCAACAGCGTGGTTTAATTCAACGATTGGTGAAGGAGATACCCTGTATAACGCCTCATAAAGCGCTGCTATTTTTAACCAGTTCGTTTCTTCAACGGAATGAGCCTCCACATGACAAGCAGAGATTTTCGCTTGAATCGCATATTGCCCTAGTGGTACACCTATCCTTTCACTCCGCTCGAGTGCCGCTAATCCACGACGAATAAGTAAACGGTCCCATTGTGCTCGATTTTGATCCATGAGTAAGATTGGTTCCCCTTTTGCATTTACCCTAGTCTTCAACCGTGAAGATTGTATTTCCATTAACGCGACTAGACCATGTACTTCTGATTCACTTTGGGCGAGCTCAGCGAGAATGCGCCCTAATCTCAATGCCTCCTGACACAGCAAAGGACGAACCCAATGATCGCCTGATGTTGCTGCATACCCTTCGTTATACATCAGATAAATAACTTCAAGCACCGTTGATAGCCGTTCTTTTCGATCTTCTTTTGCTGGAACTTCAAAAGGAATATTTTCAGATCTAAGTGTCCTTTTGGCACGTACAATTCGTTGTGCTACAGTAGATTCTGACAGAAGAAAAGAACGTGCGATCTCATCAGTAGTTAGACCACATAATAAACGCAATGTTAGTGCAACCCGAGATTCTTGTGATAACACCGGATGACAGGTCATAAAGATTAAACGAAGAAGTTCATCTCCAATTTCTTCGTTTATCACATGATCAACATCTTCTTCCGTGTACAGATCAGTTCCTCTGGCCAGCTCGGAATATTTTTGTTCACGTTTTTTTGTGCGCCTTATTAAGTCAATCGCACGCCGTTTGGCCACAGTCATCAGCCATGCCCCCGGATTATCCGGGATACCGATATTTGGCCATTTTTCTAATGCGACGATTAATGCATCATGAGCAATATCTTCAGCGATACCTACATCTCGCAGCATGTGCGTTAAGCTTGCGACCAACTTCGCAGATTCTATTCTCCATATCTCTTCGATCGCTCGATTTACATCGATCACTGTCACGCTTTTTGTTGCTCCTCAGCCTTTTTTCGAAGTTCTCTTTCTTTCATTAAATGAATAGGGTTTTCCATTATTTCCTCCGCTTCAAAAACTTGTCGCAGTTCAATCTCACCATGCCCATATCCATGTGGATCCGGCATACGCAGAGCCCACTGAATGGCTTCTTCTCTTGACTTCACTTCAATGAGCGTATAGCCTGCAATCAGTTCTTTTACTTCTGTAAAGGGACCGTCAACCACTTTAGGGCGACCGCCCCGCTCCGGGTAAGAAATTCGTATACCACTTGAACTAGGTTGTAGGCCGTCTGCAGCAAGAAGCACACCTGCCTTTACTAATTCCTCGTTATATTTTTGCATGGCATCTATTAATTCCTGGCTCGGCATAACCCCCGCCTCTGAATCTGCTGTCGCTTTAACGATCATCATAAATCTCATGTTTAGTTGCCTCCTCATTTTTAACTCTTCATTTTAATGATTTGCACGATAAATCTATAAAAAGGTTTCGGTATTTGTTAAATAAATCCTTTCGTGATTTCCTCTAGTTTATACAGCAGAAAAAAATAAGACGAGTTCAGAAGAAATCCTTTTAACATTAAGCTGTTTCGTATGTCCAAGCCCCTTCTTACTTATTAATTCAGCATTAGGAAGCACTTTTACTAAAGCATCTGCTCCGTCACGAAGCATTAAAGGACTTTCTGTACCTTTAAGTACAAGCGTTGGCACTGTAACGTTATTCCAAAGATCTTCAGGCAATGACTTTCCTTCCATATATCCTTCTAATAATGTCGCATCGTACGGAAGGGTATGTGCAACCGCCATAAGCTTGGACCAAACACCAGGCATCATACGCATCATAGTTACAACGAATGAAGGAGCCCCCATGCCCTTCGTCATGAAGTATTTAATCGTATCCGCAATGAGATCAGCAGCAACAAGATCACTAACCTTTTTTGAAAAATCAGTTGGTGGTACATGATCTGTGTCATTGACGATAAATGGTGGTTCGTGGAGCGCTAATTTTGCAATGCTCGCTCCATGAGCAGCTGCTTGTAAAACAAGAACGGCTCCTGACGATAACCCCCAAACGAAAGCCGTTCCTCCTGCTTTTGTGATAATTGCATCCAGATCTTCATACTCTCGTGCGGGTTCATAATATTTTGAGTCACCGCTATCCCCACGACCACGTCGGTCGTATGTGTAAACTGTAAATTGGTCTGATAATAATCTTGCAAGTTTAACCATGCCTGGGAACTTTCGATAACTGAATGCGCCTCCGATTAAGATGAGTGAAGGCCCATTTCCTAACTTGTCATAAACAATTTTTGTTCCATCTTTTGAAATTACAGTATGCATATGAATCTCTCCTTAGCATTTCAGTTGTTTTCAAGTTGATTTACTTATACGACGAAGAAGAGACGATACTATCGACACACTTTTTTAATTTTTTCAGTTTTTTAAAGAGGGTTTATATAAGAATAATCGCAACGAAATCGTTGCGATTATGATTGTTACCACACTATACTCTTTTTACGACTTCCTAAAAAGCTAGCGAAGTTGATTCTGCTCCCGATAATGCTGCATCTTCTGATTGAATTGAAATCCTAGCACTTTAAAGTAGATGGTGAATCCAAGTATGCCGCCCAGATAAAGAATGTGAAACAAAACCAACATCATAAAAGATGTTTTACTTCCCCACTCGAACCAGTTAAATACTTGGGACATGCCTATTAAAACGAAGCCGAGAATAAAATATTGTATGATCAGTTTCCAACTATTTGTTAACTTCACTTTAGTGTCCTCAGTCCAAAACAGGTAATGCAAACCAGTAACCAGAATACTTATAAAGAAGATTTGAACGATCATCTCGAAGGAAATCTCTCTTGTTCCTAGCATATAGCCGAACACAACATAAATGATGATTCCTGCCGAAAAGAATAAGCTCATATTCGTTTTAAATGCTACCGTATACGCCATTACATTTTTAAACATATCATCGTCTCCTTCATTTTAAAAACCTAATTTCTCTTTTAAAATAGGCACATACTGACGGGATACTAACATGTTCTCTCCGTTCTCCATCTTCACTTCTAACCTGCCTCCGATTCGTGGGGAAATGGATTGTAATCGATCGAGATTCAATATGCTCGCTTTTGTAGCACGAAAAAAATTCACATCACCGAACAGCTCTTCAATTTGATACAACCTTAATGACACCTCATAGACCGATTTTTCGGTATAAGCAAATGTCTTTTTATCAACAGACTCAAAATAATAAATATCATTGGGTAAAAGAAGATAAACCTTTCCATCCTTTGTGCCCAAAACTTTTCTTTCAAGAGACCTCAACGAAGTTAGAACTTTAATAACTTCATCATTTAACATTTTGCATTTCACTATGATTTCCAAACCTTCATGATCATCACTTTCATGTATTGTAAGCTTCATCTCACGCCCCCTTTTATGTGATTCACTTTATTTTTACCCAGTATATGTCATGATTTTCTCATCGTAAATCCACTTCTGACCAACCTGCCATAAACCGTCACCAAGTTGCACTCATCTCTTCATGAATAACAAATAATTACCGTACATTTTAATAAAAAACGTCACTTACTAGTTTAATTAATAAAAAAACACTTGTAAGTTTCACAAGTGCTATCTGTTAATTATTCAATTCTTTTCTTACGATATCTAATAGAACGGTGTTCTGGTCTGTCTGAACCATCCCTTGGTTCTCTTTATTCATTAGATAGTAAGGCAGTTCCAACACATCCCTCAGTCTGCCTTCCGTTAAGAATGGTGTAGTAACTTTTAGTTGGATATCATCCGGCTCTAAAGGTAGTGTTGAAGCAAGGATATAACCCCAATCTACTCCGGTCTTGTTTGAGAAATTGTGAAATGGACTTGTGAAGAATCCGCATTCTTTTAACGTCTTTTCGATGCTCCACATATATTCTGGCATTAAGTTGACCGTTGAACAGGCAATGGATAGTACACCACCAGGGTTTAAGTGTTCTTTTAACTCATGATAAAACTCTAAAGAAAACAATCGGGATAAACTCGGGCATCTTTCAGTCGGCTCTGGTATGTCCACAATTATTACGTCCCAGGTTTCTTGGCTTTGTTCTACAAAACGTCTTCCATCTTCAATCTTAGTTTTCACTTTGTGATGGTTTAATGCACCATCATTAAATGACACTAATCGATCGAAACTTTTCCCAAGATTCATCATCTCTTCATCAATATCTACTGCAATAATTTCTTCAACTTCTTCGTAACGTAATGCTTCTCGTACGCTGATCCCGCCTCCACCACCGATGATTAAAATGCGTTTCGCCTCTTTCGCTGCCGCCATTGGAACATGTACGATCACTTCTGCATACTCATTCTCATCCTGTTTTGTACCAAACATGATCTCACCATTGCTATATACCCATACTTCTTCTCCGACTTCGACTAGTGCAATTTTTTGAGTAGATGTATGAAACGTTTGCAGCACTTTGAAATTTTGTTGAGGTCTCTGGCTATCATTTATATAGGTTATAAGATAACCGTTTCCCCATATGATCCAATAAAAATAGACACTTGCTTCTACTATAACAACTGCAGCTGCGCCAATGGCTAGCCACATGAGCTCATCCACTATGAACACTCCTTATTTTGAACAAGTTATATTCACATTACTATTCATTCATCGAACATGTGGTGTTGAAAAACTTGTACATTAGCAAAATTTAGGCCTCTGCATAGACTAATGCGACAATCATTTTTTGGAGGTTATGTTATGAGCTATATGAATCCACAACAACAACAGCAAGATAGCGGACAACAGCAGAGCGATGGACAGCAGCAAGCACTTCAACTATCCCTGCAACTCATTAAACAAGCCGTAGCAGGCGAAAGAGAAGATCGATTATTTTACGATTACTTAATTTCTGAAGCGCCTACCAACGATCAAAAATTAATCATCGCCTCTATTCGTGATGATGAGAAAAGACACAACAAACTTTTCAGAATGATCTACAAAGATCTTACAGGCCAGGAAGTTCCACCTGAAAGTGGAGAAGAGTTTCAGAAACCGAAAACCTATAAAGACGGCCTCGTCAAAGCTCTGTTTGGCGAACTAGCTGCTGTCGAGAAATATCGCGTTATCCGTCAAGGACTTCCTAATACGTATTATCGAGATATCCTCTTTAACATCATTACAGATGAGATTAAACATAGTGCAAAGTACAACTATTTATTTACGTTAAACAGTACATCAAGTTCTCCTCGTTCTTTTCAACAAGAACACCGAATGACACAAACAGAGAGCTTGGCGGATCAATGGGTTTCGTACATTGACCCTCTAGTGAAAAAAGCTTTACAAGAGACAGAAGAAGGCATTAACCTAACTCATCTTTATCAAGAATATATCTTGTCTGGTGTTCTTGTCGGGCAAGGGTTTACACCTCAACAAGCCATTGAACAAGTAGAAGAGTGGGAAAAAACAGGAGAGTCTCAGCTATTGAAAAAGAGTAAGATGATGGGAAACCAAGGAAGGTAGGAGAAGAGAGGGATGGAACCTACACAAATATTTTCAAAGCCTTTTATTGGCGATCAATTTCCGGAGATGACGGTTCATACAACCCTTGGGGATCTTGTCCTTCCAACAAGTTATCAAGGTCATTGGTTTGTCCTATTTAGCCATCCAGGTGACTTTACACCCGTATGTACAACAGAGTTCGTAGCATTCCAAAAGCTCATGCCTGAGTTTACAAAACTAAACACTTATTTAATCGGATTATCTGTAGAACAAGTGTACTCTCACATAAAGTGGATTGAATGGATACAGCAGAATTTGAAAGTAGAGATTACTTTTCCGATCATTGCAGATAGTCTTGGAAGGATTGCTACTAGACTTGGAATGATCCACCCTACAATGGGAACAAGAACGGTGAGAAGTGTTTTCATCGTCGATCCAACAGGCAAGATACGTCTTATGCTGACGTATCCCGAGAATGTGGGACGTAATATCAACGAGATCCTAAGAGCAGTTAAGGCGTTGCAGACAGCAGATAAAAATAAAGGTGCAACACCCGCAAACTGGCCGAAAAACGAACTAGTCGGAGACCGTCTGATCGTTCCAGCACCTACAACCATACAAGAGGCGAAGAAGCGTGCAGAACAAGCACAAAGTGGAGAGATTGAGTGCTACGATTGGTGGCTATGTACAAAGCCACTACATGATAGATAGAGAGAGCAGCCTTTGATTAGGCTGCTCTTTTTAAGTCCACACATTCTTTATGCCGTTTTAATCTTTACAATAAAATAGTAATACTTATACATCACAACAAGAATTAAGATCACTCTTGCAATCATGCTGTCTGTAAGAATAAAAGTAATCAAGATCATCGAGTCTGAAAACAGGCTGATCATAATCTTTTTCTTTTTTGTCAGTGAGCGATTTCTTACAAAATCGTCTAGATGTTTTTTATAGATATCCGTTCCTTTAAACCACACTTCAAACTTTTTGGAACCTTTTACAAAGAAATAAGACGCGAGTAATAAAAGAGGTGTGGTAGGAAGCAACGGCAAGACAATTCCTACGACGCCTAAACCAAGGAAAAAGAACCCCAATGCTACAAATATGATGTTTTTAATTTTCATTCGGATTCTCACTTCCTTTATCTTATAGAGTTCCGTTCGCGTTTTTATATAGCAAACGCCGTTCTTTCCTTAGTGGCGCACCTTTAAAGAGTGCTTCTTCCTCTTCTGTCTCAGGAATGACACTTGCTACAGGAAACGGCTTACCGTTTTGATCAATGGCGACCATCGTTAAGATCGATGTGGTATTCAGCGTTCTATTTCCCGTCTCTAGATTTTGACACTCTACTTTTACGTAAACTTCCATTGATGTTCTTCCAGTTGAGATGACTACACCTTCTAATATGAGGATGTCTCCCACTTTAGCTGACGATAAGAAGTTTACATTATCAATGGAGGCGGTGACAACGACTTTCTTGCTATGCTTCATGGCGGCGATCGCTGCGATCTCATCAATGTAAGATAAAACGGTACCACCAAAGATCGTGCCCATGTGATTCGTATCAGGGGGCAATACCAACTTTGTTTGAATCGTTCTCGAAATGTTTGCTGATAGCTGCTGTTCCATACCATTCCCTCTTTCTGAAGCTTGAAAGCTCCCCTTGTTTTGAGGGAGTTAGTGAACAAAGAAAAATACCCATCACAAAAGACGGGTACGTAAGAATACATAACAGAATCAATGATCTATTAAATATCCCTCGTCCTATCTTCCCAACTCCCGAAGAAGATCAACACTATAAAGATGGCAGGTCTCCTGACTCGTGCATCAGCCTACTCTAAGCCCTTCCCGTCAGATTGACAGTGGTTTTGCTTATTTCGTCAGCACTTACAGTTGCGGGTACAGTTCTGGTCTTACACCAGATTCCCTATTAAGTCTGTAACAGACACCATAATTATCGGATCTTATGAAATTTTGAATCTATCTTATTGTACCACTAACAATTTTTACTTTTTACAAAACCTTTTAACCTTCTTCATATGACGTTTAAAATCCCCTGCTATGCTTATCTCAAAAGACTGGGGAGGTTTTCAGATGATACGTCCAACAGCATTAATCCTTACCGCTAACTATGGCAGCGGCCATGTTCAAGTCGCTAACGTCCTCGCTGAAGAACTAAAAAATAAAGGATTTCAACCTGTCTTATCAGATTTATTTGGGGAAGCTCACCCTATCATGTCCCAAGTCACACAATCCATATTTATCAAAAGCTTTTCACACGGCTCTTCTTTTTATAAATGGTTCTATTATGGAACAAACAAGTTGAATGCAAATACGATTACACAATTTTCACGGTATTTAGGAAGAAAAAGATTCTTAGAATTGATCAATGAACACCAACCCCGTTTTGTGATAACAACCTTTCCCCTTCATGCTGCTCCATTTCTTATAAAAAAATCACGGTTCAATATTCCCATCTATACCGTGATCACAGATTATTTCGCTCATCCTTTTTGGATCAATCCATCGATTGATCGCTATTTTGTTGCATCCGATTCAGTTAAAAACGGATTGATCAAACACGGTGTGGATAAAAATAAAATTACAGTCAGTGGCATCCCGATCCGTGCAGACTTTTACCGTCCGATTATTAAAGAAGAAGTGTTTACTGAATACGGAGTTACGCCAAGTAGTCGTGTAGTTACGATTTTAGCTGGTGCTCAAGGTGTGTTGAAAAACGTTAAGGTGCTCGCACAGCGTTTGCTGAAAGATCCATCATTGCGGGTAATTGTCGTTTGTGGTAAGAACAAAACGTTGTACGAAAAGTTAAAACCGCTTGCTGAACAATATTCAGACTCATTCCGATTATTTGGTTACGTAGAGAAGCTTCATGAGATTTTAAAGATCTCACATTGCGTAGTAACAAAGCCAGGAGGAATCTCTATTACTGAGGCAGCCGCAGTAAGAGTCCCCCTCCTCCTTTATAAGCCAGTTCCTGGTCAAGAAGGAGAAAATGCTAAGTATTTTGAAGAAAAAGGCGCTGCATTTGTCGTTCATACAGTAGACGAAATTGCGGGAAATGTTCAGAAGTTATTTGATAACGAAGCTTTGCTGAGTAGCATGCAGAGAAGTTTAGAGCTCATCCACCATTCTCACTCTTCCTCATTAATTGCTGATTATGCTATGGAAGAAGTACAAGAGCTGTCTCAAGTTACACGTTAGGTTTTTTAATGGATACAACATCTCAGCCATTCAAGTGCTCTCAAACCTGCTTCACACTTATACCCAAGGGGGTATAATGACTGCTCTTTCAAGGACTTTTTGAAATAATCCTAGAAATACCGGATTTATTCCGGCGAATTTCGCCCATAAATCGGCGAGTCGACATACCTCGACAAGTACAAATTAGCCCTATCCTCCTCAATCTCGCAAAGCAAAGTTAACTTATTCAAGGGTTCATGCTTTAATACACACTCCAAACAACAAATAAACGGGCAAAATCGCTATTATCTGCGATTCTGCCCGTTCTATAAAACTTCAATCTTCCTTAGCACCATCTTCCGCAATCGCGCGAAGGTCAGCATAGAAAAAATCATCATTGCATAATGGAGAGTGTTCCTTTTTATCATAGCTCTCAAGAATTTCCTTCAGTTCACCAGTATCACCTTTTGCATTCATGATCTCTACTAACTCATTCATTCCGTCTGATGTTTCTTCATCGATTCGTTCTTCATTCTTATCCTTCATATCTTTCCCTCCTATACGTTGTTAGCTTCCCCACCCAGGAAAATTTTACACAAAAAACAAAAAAGCCCCTAACATACGCCAGGGACTTCAATGGTTATTATTATCTTAAAAATAAATTAGCTTACGGAAATGGTATCCGTCTCTTTATTGTTGCTGTTGGTTCCTCTATTCTTCACGATTTCTGCATAACGGTATGCGCTATCTTTCCAGATTCGCTCTTGAGAATCAAAGTCTACATAGATGATTCCAAATCGTTTGTCATAGCCGAAGCTCCACTCAAAGTTATCCATGAGAGACCATAGGTAGTAGCCCTCAATATTCATGCCTTCATCATTCAGATCAGAGACCGCTTGAAGATGCTTTTCGATATAGTCAACACGGCCTTGATCGTGGACGCGTCCGTTCTCTAGCACGTCATCAAAAGCTGCACCATTTTCTGTAATATAGATAGGAAGATCCGTATACTCTTTTCTCAGCCTTCTAATGAGATCCTTAAACTCTTCTGGCGCGATATCCCATCCCATGCCGGTTTTCTCATAATCAGAATGAGCCCCTCTATGTAAGAAGTCATTCGCAGCAGAGAATTCAACAATGCCTCGGCTATAATAGTTGATGCCAAAGAAATCACAAGAAGTTGAGATGATCTCCATATCTCCTGCTTTAATAAAATCATATGAATGAACATATTTAGAGAACAAGTTCATCATATCAACAGGATACTGTCCTTTAAAAACAGGATCTAAGAACCAGCGATTTGAATAACCGTCAGCATTATTCGCTGCCAGCTGATCATTCACAGAATCTGTTTTTGCATAGATCGGTGATAGGTTTAACGTGATACCGATCGGCGTTTTGGATTGAAGCTCGTTCTTCAAATATTGTACAGCTTTTCCGTGAGATAGAAGCATATGGTGTACCGCTTTAACGGCTTCGTCCATGTTCGTATGTCCTGGTGCATGAAATCCTTGATGGTAACCTAGGAAACCGGCACACCACGGCTCGTTATGCGTAATCCAAGAATCTACCTCTGCATCAAGCTCTTGGAAGCAAACTTCCGCTAACTCCATAAACCAATCGACTGACTCACGGTTCACCCATCCGCCTTCCTCATGTGCCCATAGAGGAAGATCCCAGTGATAAAGCGTGATCGCAGGTTTGATTCCTTCTTCACGTAAACGCTGCGTCAATTTTTTGTAGAAGTCCATTCCCTCTGCATTCAACACGCCTTTTTCTGGAAAAATACGTGGCCATGAAACGGAGAAGCGATACGTCTCTACGCCAAGCTTTTTAATCTGCTGAATATCTTCTTCAAAACGGTAATAATGATCACACGCTACACTTCCATTATGCTGTTGATATACTTTTCCAGGCGTATCACAGAACGTATCCCAGATTGAAAGTGTTCTTCCGCCTTCAAGACGAGCTCCCTCAATTTGATAAGAAGATGTTGCTGTACCAAACACGAATGACTTATTAAAATGCATAACTGTTTCTCTCCTCTATTCTTTGATAGAACCTGCTGAAATGCTGTTGACGATATATTTTGATAAAAATAGGAAAGCTATCATAATCGGTACTACTGAGATCGCGATCCCTAAGTACATGGAACCTAAGTTTTGAGCTACTTGTGAACCTTTTAAGAAGCCCATCAACACAGGAAGCGTGAACTTTTCAGGTGAGAACAATACAACTAACGGCATGATGTAGTTGTTCCATGACCCGATAAACGTAAAGATCGACATGGTCGCGATCGCTGGCATCATGATTGGAATCGCAATCGTATGAAAGATTTTAAATTCACTCGCACCATCAATTCGTGCTGCCTCAATCAAACTTGGATGCAGTGTTGTCAGAATATATTGGCGCAAAAAGAAAACCACGAAAGGACTTGCTGCTGCCGGGATGATTAACGGAATATACGTATCTAATATCCCTAAGTTTTTACAAAGTTCATAAAATCCGATTAACCCTAACTGGCCTGGGACCATCATCATCACTAACATGAAAACGAACATGGCATTCTTACCTTTAAACACGTAGAACGCAAATCCGTAAGCTGTTAACGCTGAAAAGTAACCTGATAACAACGTTACAAGTACGGAGATGATTAAGCTGTTCTTAAAACCCGCCCAAATATTGATATAACTCATCATCGTTTGATAGTTTTCAACGATTGCACTACCGGGAAGCAGTGTGAAACCTGAAAGAATTGCTTCATTTGAGCGTGTAGCATTCACAAGCATCATTAAGAACGGGATGAAGCATATGATGGCCATAGCGATCAATACAGCATAGATTAAAAGTTTTGGTATGCTGATTTTCCGTTTCGGTTTTGTTTCTATAACACTTTTCTTTTGTACAGAATTTGAAAGGCTATTATCTACGGCTGTTTTTCCTATCATGCTTTACACCTGCCTTGGTTGTTTACGTTCTTTCCCATACATCCCTTTGAAAATAAAAGCAGAGAAGATGAGCGTTATAACAAATAATCCGTATGCGACTGCAGCAGCATATCCGTAGTTGTTATACTTGAAGGCTTGATTGTATAAATAGAGCACCATCGTATTCAATGAGCCATCTGGTGATCCTATTCCATCTGTTAAAAGCATCGGTAGATCAAACAATTGAAGACCTCCAATGAGCGAGGTAATCATGATATAAAGCAGGATAGGCTTTAAGAGCGGAATCGTAATCTTAGAAAACGTCTGCCAGCGATTTGCACCATCGATCAATGCTGCTTCGTAGTAGTCTTTCGATATACCTGATACACCTGCCATCACAACGATAAAAGAGTGGCCAAACCACATCCACGTTAGAATCAATGAGATGGATAACTGTGCACTCGTTGGCTCGTTTAGCCAGTTGATCGGATCTGAAATGATTCCTAGCTTCATTAACATCATGTTTAATGATCCGTGCTGCCAATCTAGTAAGATCCCGAACAATAGAGCAACCGAGCTGATCGTGATTAAATTCGGAAGATAAAAGATCGCTCGAAAAAATGCGATACCTTTTAACTTCACTCTCATATCTGAAAAGATCATAGCTAGGATAAGAGCAAGTCCCATCTGAAGCGCGAAGTTTACACCCCAAATCTTCCATGTGTTAAAGAAGGCTTCTACAAAATAAGTGTCTGTGAGGAGTCTTTTATAGTTTGCTAGACCTACTAATTGGGCCTCACCACTACCTGTATAATTGGTAAAACTATAATAAAAGGTTAGGGCGACCGGATATATACTGAACACTAAGAAGACGAGCCAAAACGGAGCAATAAAAAAATAGCCATAACGGTTTAAATTTTTCATCTCTCCTCCCCCTTTCAATAGATAGGCCAGTGGCGAGGAAATGTTTCCCGCCACCGTCCATAAAACTTATTTTTTCGGTACTTTTATGTCTGGATATGCATTTTGTGCTTTTTGGTAGAACTCTTTAATCGCTTCTTTTTTCGATTTCTTACCTGTTACATATTGCTGCACGGCATTTCCGTATAACGTATCTAACTGTTGATCGTACTTCGTTACGATTCCAGGTGTAATCTTAGTAGATTGATCTAGGAAAAATTGATAGTTGTTCTGTCCGCCTAAGAATTTGTCACTAAAGTCATCTTTAATAGAATCGGTTACTGGTAGATAAGAGAGAACATCTCCTGTTTCTTTACTCCAAGATGTTAAGAACTCATCATCCTGCGTCATCATTTTTACAAATTTATAAGCAAGTTCTTTATTATCTGATTTGTTGTATACACCAAGCCATGTGCCACCCCAGAAATAAGGACTTGGACCACTCGTTACCGCCCAGTCTCCAACAGATTCCTTAACATTGGTTTTTAGGACGCTATGTAATCCCCATGTAGGAAGAACATATGAAAACACTTGTGTTTCTTTTTCCTTGCCGCCCTCTTTTACCTTGATCGGCTTATCCATGCCTTCGAACCAAGATGGTGACCATTCAGGTGCTAGAGCAGTGTATTGATTATCACGAAGTTTTTTCGAGTAATCCATGTACTCCATTTTTTCTTCTGTAAGCTGAAGCTCATTCTTGTCGTTTACCCAAGGTTGAGGATTATCTCCTTGCGTGAACCAACGAATTGCGCCTTCATCTGGAAACATGCTATAGCCTTTTGCCTTCATCTTTTCTGCTACTTCAAACACCTTATCCATCGAGCTCATCATCTCTCCAACTTGAGTTGGATCATCTGTTCCTAATACTTCCTTAGCAATACTTCGCTTATAATAGATGCCTCCAGGCGTTGTTTGCCAAGAGAGGGCACGTACATTTCCATCTTTATCTTTACCAAGGTCAAATACATAAGGCACATACTTATCAGAAAGTTTATCAGCGTTATAAGGCTTCTCAGATAAGTTCTCCCAATAACCTGCATCTACCCATTGTTTTAAGAATGCGATCTCACCCGTGAATACGTCAGGTGCTCCAACACCGCTTTCAAGTACTGGCTTTAACTTTGTTGGGTAGTCAGCAATCGGAACGATCGTTAACTCCACTTTCACACCGTTCTTTTCCTCAAATGTCTTAATTGGTTTCTTCAGTTCATCTGTAAACGACCAGATTCTTAAATCAACATCTTTTTTTCCATTACCTGATGTCTTTGAATCACTTGAACAACCTGCAAATAATCCCACCAACAATATAGCTACCAAAAACATACTTAATTTCCTTTTCATGTACAAACCCCTTCCTTCTTTAAAGTTTATAGAGCGAAAGCGCTTTCGATTTGTTTCAAAATAAATATTCGAAACCGCTTTCGAATTATACTAAAAAAATTTTTATTTTTTGGGTGCGCATGATTCGCGAATGATTAGTTCAACTGGTATGCGCTTGGATGTAATCAATTTTTTCTTTTGTATAATCTGTTTCATCAACAACTTTGCAGCTTGATAACCAATCATATCGGTATCTTGCTTTATCGTCGTTAACTTTGGTGTAATGTATGCAGCCATCTCAATGTCATCATAGCCGATGATTGAAATATCTTCAGGAACGCATAAACCCTTTTCTTTTATGGCTTCAATGGCACCGATTGCCATATGATCTCCTGCAACAAATACCGCTGAGGGTACATCTTCTAGCATCAATAATTTCTCCATTGCTACTCTTCCTTCATCGATGGAGAACAATCCACCATTGATCAGATAGCCATCTTGAATGGGCAGTTCCAACTCATCCATCGCCTTTTTAAACCCTTTTATTCTCTCAGCTCCTGCATCCGTTAAAGCATCGCCAGCGATATGAGCGATCTTTGTATGACCAAGTGAATGCAAGTAGTTTACTGCGAGCTTTCCACCTTCAATATTATCCGAAAAGACAAGACTGCAGTTCTGTTTGTTCATATCTATAACAACGATAGGAATCGTGCTGTTTATCATCTCTTGTACTTGCGGATCTTGTGGATCACTACAGATCACTACAATGCCATCTACGGCACGGTAAGAAAAGTGTTCCAAATAGCTGATATCGCGATTACGCAGATTTCTTGAAGCGAAGATCAGATCATATCCCTCTCGTTCTGCATTCTTTCTGAAACTTTCTATTATCGCACTAAAGAAGGGATGTTTCATTCCTACTTCATTCGACTCAGAAAACATCACACCAATCGTCCAAGATTTTTTTGTTGAAAGCGATTGAGCATGCGCATTAGGCAGATATCCCATTTCTTCAACTGCTTGCAGGATTTTCTGCTTCGTTTTTTCACTCACATCAGAATAATTATTGAGTGCTTTTGAGACGGTTGTCGTTGAAAAACCCGTCTTTTTTGCAATATCATAGATTGTAGCCATTGTTATCTCCTCTTTACCGAAAGCGCTTTCGTTAATTGAAATTATAACTGACACGAAAATAACTTTCAATACAAATTTTCTAACTTTTTTGAACAAAAAATTAAACCTGTTTAGTTTATATCCTAAACAGGTCTATCCTTAAACCACTGTTCTCTTTTTCATTTTGTTAACAAGTAGTATAAAAGCTTGTTTTAAATCTGTTTTAGACACTTTCTCATAATTGTCACCTATGCTCACTTCAAAGAAACAACGATTCTCACCATTCTCGCGAAGATGTCCTGTTAATCCAACTCCACTTTCACCATACGTGTCTGCCAAAATGCGTTCCATTTCACCCTTTTGTGCTTGGACATGAACATGAAACATGTTTGAAACAGGCGTTATCGGAAGTGTGCGTATACCTTCACACGCGTTATAAAGTGCTGCTAATTCCTTTGCACCCTCATAATACTCTTCCATTTTTCCAACTCGTTGATCGAAATAGAAATCCGCGCTTAAAATATATGGATAAAGACTGATCAAGTCACCGCCATGACGCCTTTTCCAAACCTTTGATGTCTCAGTAAAGTCTTTTGGCCCTGCTAAGATTGCACCTGCGACTCCACCAATCCCTTTGTAAAAAGAAACATATACACTATCAAAAAGTGCACAAACTTCAGCTGCAGTTGTATTATAAAATGGAAGAATTTCAAACAGCCTTGCTCCATCAAGATGAAGCTTAATTCCTTTCTCCCTACAGTAGTCGGAAATCCCCTGTAATTCTTCAAAAGTAGGCAGCTGTCCGCCAATTTCTCGTTGAGGAAGTTCCAGTAATAAACAAGAAATGTCTTCCTTCATATTTACCACATCATCGAGCTTGATGATTTTATTTGGATCAGCAAGCAGCACAGGTTCAATATGGTGAAGTTCTTTCAAACCATCTTCTTCGTGAATTTCCAAGTGACATAAGGGATGATACGCAACCTTTCGAATTCCCTTTTCATCACACCAAATGCGCATGGCAATCTGTTGGGCCATCGTCCCACTCGGGAAAAATACAGCGGATTCTTTGCCTAAATAAGCAGCCATCTTCTCTTGAAAACGATCAATGATGTGACCACTGCCATACATATCACTTTCTTCCTGCCCTGTTTGGTTTGTGAAAGAATCTAACAGAACAGACACATCTCTTTTTCCATGTCCGGTTACTTGATATTTCGCATTCTTATAGGCGTCTAATAATGTGTTTTGCTTTTCCAACATAACAAGCTCCCCTCTATTCGTTTATCCAGCTAATATTCCCATTTATCTCAATATCGTTAGGTACTTTTAAAAGAATAAAATCACGGCCGATCACAGAGCTTCGATTTTCTTGACTAAAGTGTTGACCTTTAGAGAACTGACTGTATGCAAAGCCTGGTGAAAACCTTGAGAAGCTAACTGTCACTAAAGCTGGATTATTTACGGTTAGCTTTTGTCCGTTCAGTAAAAGCTCTGGCGGATGCAATTTGTCTGTGAAATCTACGCCATCAATATAAGATTTCCCTACATGATACGTAGCCTCAATCTCACCATCATTTTCGCTTTTCCGCTCAGCAAAAACACTCATGATGCCTGTTTCTCCCTCTGTTAAAACAATGTCTAACGACTTTTCATCAAAAGGAAAAGACCACTTTTTCTTTTCAGAAAAAGATTTATCTAGATCGACTAGATTTCCCGAATACAAATTGTCTATCGCTTTAGTTTGAGCGTCTTCTATTTTAGTCATTTCTGCAGCCGTAGCAACTTTTTGATCATTCTTGTAGTTTGGAAGGACGCTTAATGAAATCACTGTAGCAATCACTAGAATAATTGTATATCCGCCGAGGATCCAGCGAATATTTCTTGTTCCGAAGCTTACTTTAGTGTTTGATCTCATGATTCCAATTCCAAAAGCGACGATAATAAACACAATTAAAATTGGCAAGAAAGACATAATTATCATTTCCTTACCTCCATTCTGTTAGAAATCCCTAAGCTAGCCAGCAGTAAAATCGACGAGACGATAGCAACTTTGCAAATGAACAGAATAAATGAAGTTTCTTCTCCAAAAAAATTCGTAACATTTACAAATAATGTCGGATTGCCACCTATTCCATCCAAGATTAAGCCGCCAAACAAAATGGTCGGAATAATTAAGAGAAAGCCTTTATGCAGCTGAACTAAAATTCCAAAAAGATATCCTGCGCTAGCAAACAGAAAAATATAAAGAATGGAAGTAATCATTCCCATGAGGAATTCAGTAAACGATAAAGAATCAACGATTATTGAATAATTATCTTTGAAGTAAAACGCTAAGATCTGGAACAGATGAGTAGAAAGATAAACCGTTATGCCCGCAAAAATACTAGCGGATAAGAGAAATAGAATGTTAGAAACTTGGCTGATTGTACGGTTCGTGACAAAAGAAAAATCATCATAACGATACGCTCTCGTCGTTATAATGATGGCTGTTATGAACGCCCAAATCATCATAAAAACGAGAATGATATCACTCGTGTAATAGTAAAATTCATAGCTTATTGAATTTGAGGTGCCACCCCCCATCCCCGTACCATTAAAAGAAAAAAGAATGGCAAGCAGCTGGATCACGATTAACGACGTAAACACACTGAAGTATGATTTCAGCTTATAGCGGTATTGTTTCCTCACGATGTCCCAAGCCTTAACCTCTGCTAAATACATGATCGATTCCCCCTTTTGTTTTACTTGTTAAATAACTGCAAATATCTTCTGCAGAAACTGGAGTAATTTCTAATTCCAGCTGTCTAGCATCCTCTAACTCTTTTATTGAACGATCGTTTCTTATGACGGCGTAAGACATATTTGCGCCGATCTCTTGCATGGAAATGAGTTCCATCTTCTCTGTCCATGATGCCACGCCAACCGTCTTTCCTCTCACGCCAATTGCGTACTCTTTTAACTGATCGATGGGTAAGTGAAGACACTTTTCACCAGACTTAATGAGCAGAACTTCTTCTAACAGATCTTCTACTTCATCTAACAGATGGCTAGAAAGAATAATGGTTCTTGGATAGGCGATGTATTCTTTTAATAATGCTCGGTAGAAGTCCTTACGAGTTGCAGAATCCATTCCGCTTGTTGGCTCATCCATGATTGTCAGTGGGCAACGTGCAGCTAAACCAACGATCATATTAAACGTGCTCTTCATCCCCTTTGAGAGATTTCCATGATATTGTTTAGGGTTAAAAGAAAAATAATCAAATAATTTTAAAGCTAAGTCGTGGTTCCAATTTGGGTAAAAACTTCCCGCTGTTTCGAGCAGTTCTTTTAATGTTAACCCTTGTGAGAAACTCATCTCGTTATCGATGAAGACTGTATTTGCAGAAACCTTTAAATTATTGAACGGATTTTCAGAGAATACTTGTATGTCACCCGAAGAATGATGAAGATAACCAGCAATTATTTTTAATAATGTTGTTTTACCTGCTCCGTTTCTTCCAATCAAACCGGTAATCTTGTTCTCGGCTATTGTGCAGTTCATATTTTGAAGTGCTTTGGATCGACCATATTGTTTAGTCAGGTCATGACAAACGACAACATTCATGATTGCTCCTCCTTTATTCTTTGGTGCATATCCCTGATCATCGTTACTAGTTCTTCTTCTTCGACTTGTAGCTGTACAGCTTCTTGCGCTAACTCGGTAACAAGTGAATGCAGCTTAGAACTTTTTCTTTTACCGAGGATAATTTTTCTTGCATCCGCTGCAACAAACATCCCTAATCCCCTTTTCTTATAAAGAACGTTATCGTCTGCTAGCAAATTTATGCCTTTACCAGCGGTAGCTGGATTTACATTAAACATCTCAGCTAGTTGATATTGCGAATATATTTTTTCATCTGCTGAAATCGATTCGTTCAAGATCTCGTTCTCGAGCCATTCTGAGATTTGAACATAAATCGGTTTCATACTATCAGCATTTAGCAGCAAATGTACCTCACCTCCAACTTACCACTATAGTACATTACATATGTAATGTACTATATATTTCCAATATATGCAATATGTTGTTTAGGATGACATAAAAAAACAATCTCCTGTATATGGAGACTGTCAGAGGGTCAGATTATTTAGTTCTTCTCGTTATAATTTCTTCACTCATCATAGAGTATAAATTTTCTACACCATCATGAGTAGCTTCAAAACAAAACGCATCTTCTTCTTTAATACCCAGATTTTCCGCTTCGGCTATAACGTCAATATTTGCACCCATAAAAATAAATTCCCAATTATATTTCTCTTGCTGATGTTCAATAAGCTTCTTTACTTTTTCGTGTGTAAATTCAGAGCTGGCGTTTTCCATTCCATCTGTCGTAATAACAAAGATCACTTTACCTGGTCTATCGTTTTGTTCAGTACGTGATAGCCTGTAGCCCACATCCAAAATGGTTTTGCCCACAGCATCCAAAAGCGCTGTAGTTCCACGTACAAAATAATCCTCGCTCGTTAACTGGACTTGTTCTGCTGGTACACCGTTCCATAGAATTTCATACTGATCATCAAATAAAACGGTCGTAAGAAGTGTTTTTCCCTTCCTTTCAACTTGCCTCGCAACAAACGAGTTAAATCCTCCAATCGTGTCCTTCTCCAGCCCTGACATCGAACCGCTTCGATCAAGCAAAAATACGATTTCTGTTACATTTTTGTTCACTCATAACCATCTCCCAACATTTGTCATGCTATAATTATAGCTAGAGTGATTCAGCAAATGGTCGCCTGTGAAGCGACATTTTAGGAGGTGGTCGGATATGCTTGATCAAAAGCTTTTATTAGAATTAGAAAGCTACCTGAATGATTATTTCATAATGGAATTAGAAGTTTGTCATTCTCCCAAAATGATGGAGGAATGTTTAGAAGAAAACAGTCTCCGCTTTGAGTTAGATGCGTTTATTCATCACAACAAAAAGCCCACGCTGCAGGAAAAACTTTTTCAACTGATCGATGAAAAAGGTGTAACGGACGCAGAAATTTATAAGAAAGCTGGCTTAGATAGAAAGCATTTTTCTAAGATTCGCTCTAAATCAGATTACCGACCAAGAAAAAATACGATACTTGCGCTAGCTTTGGGTTTGGAATTGAACGAAGAGGATACAGAAGAGCTTCTGGAAAGTGCAGGATACTCTCTATCTCACAGCGATACAAACGACTTAATCTTTAAATTTTTTATTAACAAAAAAGTCTATGATATAGATGCTGTCAATGAGTACTTGGTGTATTTCAGCTTAAAGCCAATTGGGAGTACTTTGTAAGAAAAGACAACTCAGTTATGAACTGCATCCCCATTGGTAGAAACAACTAACAATTAGAGATGTATTTCATTGACAAAGTCTTCTTCTTTTTTATTCGATGGCTCCCGAGACATCATATAGGCTGATGTCGATCTCGGCTTCCTGATGCAGTGCTAATGAAGCAAGTTCCCTGCCTAGATATGGACCGCTCGTCAGCCCCGATGCACCGAGGCCATTGGCAACCAGTACATTTTTATAATGGGGCAATGCCCCTATAACTGGAAGAAATCCCGGTGTAAAAGGTCGGAAGCCTACTCTCGTCTCAAGAAGTGATCCTTCTGATAGGCCAGGCGCGACAGCTAAGGTTTTTGAGAGTATGTCATGAATACCGCCTGCCGTTACTCGATTATCAAAACCTGCCTCATCTTCATGTGTTGCTCCTACAACTACGCGATCATCAAAAGTGAGGATGTACTGATTTGTTGGCGGCATCACCACTGGCCAATCAGCTGTATCTGTTTTTGGCAACTTCAAGTGGATGATCTGTGCTTTTTGTGGGGTTACTTTAAAATTGATCCCAAGTGGCTTTAAAATCTCATTCGACCATGCTCCTGCCGTTATGACGATTTTATCAGCAAGGATTGTTTGGCCGTTAACAATAACACCAGAAACCTTGTTTCCTTCATGAAACAGGGCAGCATTACCATAGAGGATCTTCACTCCGTTTTTCTTAGCTCCATTCAACAGAGCATCACGCATCGCTCTTCCGTTTACACGAGCCCCGCCACTTACAAAGACCGAACCGAATTCGTCGGATAATGGTGGAAAGCGTTTCTTCGTTTCTTCAGGAGATAGAATCGTGACCTCACCAATTTCCGGTGCTTCTTCTCTACGTTTTAAAGCCCGCTCTGCCATTTTTTTAAGCTTCTCAGAATCTGTATGTAAACTCAGTGTTCCTACCCGTTTGTAACCCGTATCCGTTTCACCGTCTTCCTCGAGCATCTTGATGAGTTCTGGATAATACCTCGCTCCGCCTTTTGCTAACTGATACCAAGCTTTGTTACGGCGCTGAGATAGCCACGGACACACGATGCCAGCTGCTGCATCTGTCGCTTGTCCTCCATCTTTTCTATCAATTATTAGAACCTCTGCATCAGATTTACTAAGATGATAAGCCGTCGATGCTCCTAATATTCCGGATCCAATCACAATAATTTTTTTCATTTTTTAAACATCCCTACTATTCCTTAATATATGTATCTAACTATAGTATTTTCTTAAACAAAACTCAAAAAACCCTGACTCTTCATCAGGGTTTCTTAAAATGTTATTTATTTTATATCATCATTTCCCAACGTTCTTTCTCCGTTTTCTTTAACTGTTCTTCAACTTCTTGTGGATGAACGGTACGGAAATGGTGTTCCTCGGCCGGGATGATTTCAACCATTTTCTCGATCATGTCCTTTGGATCATATTGATTCTTCAGCTGTTCTTCTTGCTTCTTCATATCTTCTTTTTTTGTAAAATTCTTTTCGGGATCATACCATTTGTATTTTTCTTCGGCACTTCGATCATTGAAGCCTGTTGCATACGCACCTGGATTGATCGTTGCGACTTTCACTCCAAACTCTTGAAGTTCAGACTGCATCGTTTGAGCAATACCTTCAATCGCATGCTTTGTTGCTGTATATGGTCCAACATACGGTGTTGCTGATATACCTGCCATAGAACTCAAGAATATAATTTTCCCGCTTCGTTTCTCGACGAATTTTTTCGCTGCAGGCTGAACGGATGCCAGTGTGGCAAAAACGTTCACCTCAAATAGTGCACGAACGCGATCCATCGGAACTTCAGCTAATGGACCTCCTTCATTAATGGCTGCATTTGCTACAAAAATATCAAAATCATATTTCTCTATTTGTTCCAAATCTCGTTCATTTGTAATATCAAGTTTGAAAACATCTATATCAAGACCTAGATTCTTTGATTCTTCTAAAAGCGCTGTTTTTTGTGATGTCGTTTCAGTTGTAGCAATGATTGAATGCCCTTTTTTAGCGAGTCCTAACGCGGCACCTTTTCCTAATCCACTTCCTGCACCTGTTATAAAAATCGTTTTGCTCATTAAATAAGCCTCCTAGTCGTATGTCTACTCTATCTCTTCCCACACCTGCCGAAAGTAAACTTTGTTGTGTTCACAAACAAAAAAAGCAGGAACAGCTCCTGCTTTTTCTAATCACTTATTAAACTCCAGGAAACCATCCTGGTGCATTCAACACTGCATTCCATAATGGATCTGGTACGACTAGTTCATCTTGCTTCGTTTTATCAAGTTTCGTGACGATCTCAGACTCTTTGCCTTGTTCGATCTTTTGTACCCAGTCTGGATCAATAATCAGCTCACGCCCTAAAGCAATCAATGGCACTCCTGATTCCAATGCTTTTATCGCATCATCTGCCGTATAGATGGAGCCTACTCCCATAACGGGTACACGGTCGCCCACTCTTTCGTTAATAATCTCAATGCGTGAACGTGTATCTTCAACGCCTCTTCTAGGTTCAGACCAGAAATCCATTACAGAAACATGAAGATAATCTAATTTCTTAGCACTAAGCGCATCAACAAGTGCTAATGTATCAGCCATCGTAATTCCCGGTGTTTCAGGTTCTTCTGGCGAGAAGCGATAGCCTACAATAAATGAGTCATCTCCATGTTCAGCTACTGCCTTTTTCACTGAATCTACAACCGCTAACGGAAACGCCATACGCTTTTCTAATGAGCCACCCCATTGATCTTCACGGCGGTTCGCGTGTGGAGAAAAGAACTGCTGAATCAGATAACCGTTCGCACCGTGGATTTCAACACCGTCATAGCCAGCTTCAATCGCACGTCGAGTAGTTTCACCAAAATCACGAATGATAGAAGCTACTTCTTCTGAAGTTAGTTCACGCGGCACAGTTTTCCCTTCACCTGAAGGAATATTGCTTGCACTCACAACATCTCCGTTAACAAGTTCAGGCGGCACTTCGCGACCACCATGGAAAATCTGAAGAATTGCCTTTGACCCTTTTGCTTTTATGGCAGAAGCTAGGCGACGAAGACTCGGAATCATGTCATCCGAATCTCCAGCGAACTCTCCCGGAAATCCTTTACCGTTAGCCGTAACATTCGTACAAGCTGTGATCACCATTCCAACACCTTCAGAACGGCGCTCATAGTAGCGAATTTCTTCATCAGTTACAGTACCGTCATCATTTGAAGAAAAATTTGTCATCGGTGCCATAACAACACGGTTCTTAAGTTCAACTCCATTTTTAAAACGATAAGATTCAAACAATGGTGCATATTTTTTATTCATCATGTTTGTCTTTCACCTCTTATTTTTATTGGGCTATTTTTTAAATCGTTTGTGCTTTATCATTATTCCTTAAAACTTCTATGAAAGTTAATTGGAGTGCAAGGATGCGAGACTCCTGGGGGATCAGTGTGCCAGGTGAGACTCTTATCTGCGCAGAGCGCTAAGAGGCTCACCGCACGCCCCCCGGAAAGCGAGCATTCTGGAACGGAAATTAACCACATACATTACTAACTATGAAATAGCCCGAATTATAACTTCTTTTTTTAAAGTAACTATTATAATAATGCCCTCAGTTTCCAAATGCAAAAAATACGCTTCTGGTTTTAAGAATAATTTATAAAGGGAACAGTATACTTCTAAGAAATATAGACAACTCCTTACACGATTCCCACTACAACCCAGGAGGTAAATCATGAAAAAATCCAGTATCGCCGTCTTTATCATTATTTTTGCTCTGTTCTATGTTTCCAGTTTCCTATTTCCAGTCGATCGCGAGTGGTATGATGCACTGAACAAACCATCATGGACTCCTTCCGGACAAACGATCGGTATCATTTGGGCTGTTCTGTTCTTTTTTATTGCTCTATCAGCGACTCTTATCTACAATCAATACGGTTTCAAACCCATTGGCTTTTGGATTCTATTTGCGATCAACTATGTGTTCAACCAAGCTTTCGGTTATTTTCAGTTTACACAAAAAGATTTATTCGCAGCGAGCATCGACGCTCTTTTGATTGCGGTGACGACTTTACTTTTGGTCATTTATGGGAGTCGTTTAAGAAAAGTTTCAGGATGGTTGCTTATTCCTTATCTTCTCTGGAGCTCATTTGCTACCTACTTATCATGGACCATATATAGCATGAATGCCTAACAAAAAGAGATCTAACCTTTAAAAGGCTAGATCTCTTTTATTATGTTCCAGAAATCGCTACATATTGATTCTGAAGAACAAATCGATTGTTCTCCCATCCTAGCGTATTCACTACATACCCGAGGGCGTCTGCGTTATATAAGCCTGCAATCTTTTGATAAGCAGAAAGTTCGTAAACTCCGTCATAATTGAAATCGATGGGATAGAGACCACTCAAAGGATTTACAAAGCCGGTGATTGGTTTCTTCAGTTTTCCGTTCCCATCATATATTTCATTTAAATACTCTTTGTCTCGTTTTGATAGATCAATGATATACGTTTTCTTATTACGTTTACTTACAACTCGAACTTTGTAGTTATTCTCATAGATCACATCATATTCATAAGCAGCATTGTAGGCGTTAAAATTAAACAATTCCTGTGGAGTGCTCCCGATAAAGGAGTATACATAATGATACATGAATCCTCCGCTGCCACCAGAATTGATGCTGACCAACACATCAGATACACCGTTACCTGTAAAATCTCCTAAGAACAAAGTGGGGTTGTATCCAGCATTATCAGAGAGAGGTACTCTTGTCTGAGCCCCTGTTCTTCCGTTCTTTACAAAAAGCGTAATGTTCTCAATAAATGGGCTATCCTGACCCTTCGTACCTGTTAGATATACATCGTCTGGTATACGATCTCCAGTCACATCTCCCTTAGCGAACGCAACAACATTCGGAGTAACTCTATAGTTGTAATGGTTATACATAACATGCTCCTTGTCAGATAAAGTTACTATCATGTTATGGGCACATGACGGGAATGACACAACAAAAAAAGCCCGTGTCACATGGAATCATTCCATATAACACGGAGACTGGTTATTGCTTATTCTCATAAACATCACGTTTAGAATGAAATCTGTCCTTAATAATGGTTTCTTCAATATTCCCTTTATCAACCGCGATCGGTGACAACAAAACAGAAGGAACCTCAATTTTACCGTTGTTTATCTTTCGTTCTGTTTTTATCGTTTCTCCTTTTGCCATCTTCACTGCCAATTCTGCCGCTTTTTCTGATAAAGACTGAATTGGTTTATACACCGTCATCAGTTGCGTTCCTCGCACGATTCGCTGGACGCCAGCAAGCTCAGCATCTTGTCCTGAGACCGGAATTTTTCCTGCGAGTCCCTGTGCTTCAAGGGCTTGTATAACACCACCTGCGGTAGCATCGTTTGCTGCGATCACCGCATGAATCTTATTGTTGTTAGCTTTCAGTGCCGACTCCATATTTTTAAAGGCATTAGCAGGCGTCCAGTCTTTGGACCATTGATCGTACACAACCGTTATCACCCCTTTATCAATCAAAGGCTGTAGAACTCGGAAAACCCCTTTCTTAAACAAATGTGCATTGTTATCCGTTTCAGCTCCCCCTATATACACGTACTTCCCATTTGGAACGAGCTTTGTTATCGCAAGCGCTTGAAGCTCACCAACCTTCTCATTGTCGAATGATACGTACATATCGAGATCTGCATTTTTGACTAGACGGTCGTATGCCATCACCTTTATGCCTGCTGAATGTGCTTTATTGACGATCGTCGCCATAGCTTCAGCGTTATGAGGAACAACGACTAGAAGGTCGACCTCATTATGGATGAGCGTTTCAGCTTGTGCAATCTGCAGAGAGTCATCACCATTTGCTGCAAGAATCTCTACCTCTGCTCCTAGATTCTCTACGGCTTTCTTGAAGAGCTCTTTATCCTTGAGCCACCGTTCTTCCAGTAACGTATCCATGGAAAACCCAATCTTAATCTTTTCCTCGTTCATTGTCCCACTGCCCACTTTTTCACTTTTTGAAGGAATCGCTTTTCCAAGTGTCTCTTTACTCGTACTGCTCTTGTCGCACCCTGAAGCACATATCAAAGCAATGAATAACAGGACGAGGCATGTACGATTTATGAATCTTTTCATGAAAGATGCTCCTTTACGTACCTTCATCCTTTTTTCCCAAGAACAGTCCTACGGTATTCAGTCGGTGAAAGCGCAACCATTTTTTTGAACACTTTGCTGAAATAGTTAGGTTCGTGATATCCGACTTCAAACGTAATTTCTTTTAGGCTTTTTTCTGGATCTGCCATCAGTTTCTTCGCCTTTTCAATTCGACATTCTGTCAGAAAATCAATATAGTTGATTCCTAGCTTTTCTTTGAACATCTTACTAATATAGATTGGGCTCAAACCTACTTTTCTTCCTAACGTCTCAAGTGAGATATCTTCATGCGAATGTTTAACGATATATTGTTTGATCTGATGAATCGTATCGGCTTCAAGCTGTTCATAATGTTCTCCGTATGAAGTCCGCATCTGTTTTAATAGATGGTCTGATTCAGAACGAAGCTGACGGTAGTCTTGAGATTGATAGGAAAAGAAAGGCGTTTCCGTTTCTACTCCCATTTCGCTCATCACTCTTGCAGCGACCCAAAGCAACTCAAGAACACGCTGCTGCGTTTGGAGTAAATCTGTCCCTTCATTCTCGCACCGTTGGATTAAATCCATTATCTTTTTAAGAACCTCATCCCACTTGCCTAACCTGATTTCATCTAAAAACTGTTTTTCACGCTGTTTGGATTGAAGTTTGTTCTCTGTACCTCCAAGCACTGGAACATCATGATAAAAACGATATTTCACAGGCAAGGAGGAATCCATCGTGGCAATAAGAGATTCTTGATAAGACTGCCGAACTTGATCTAAAGAATCACAGACGTTTCCGATCCCAACGAACCATTCATCGTTAGAACTTACTTTTTTCAGTGAGAGAATATCTTTTGCAAGAGAAATCGCTTGCGAACGAAACGAACAGTCTGGTTTACGAAAAACGATAATAGGAAGCTGACGGCCATACAAAGCACCAACCCACCCACTCGCAGATTTTCTAACCTTTTCTTTGATTAACGAATAGAGGTTTTCTCCGCTTTGTGGGAGGAGAATACTCATCACAAAAGGTTCATGAGTGGAAGAGATGTCGAGCATATCTACGAGCATATCCAAATGAACGTCATGTACATGATCGAACAAAAGCTGCGTGACAACATCTGTTTCAACGAGCGGTAGCGTACTTTCCAAAACCTTAAGCGACCTCTGTTCTTCTGTAATTTCCATTAAAATTTTCCCGACTGTCTCCTCAATCTCACTTATCCGGCTCGGCTTCAATAAATAATCCTTCACCCCTAATTTGATCGCTTGACGAGCATAATTAAACATATCAAAAGCTGTAATCATCACAAACTTGATGAAAGGATTCGTAGATGTAATCTGCTGTATCGCTTCTAGTCCATTCATCCCTGGCATCTGAATATCCATCATTACTAAGTCGGGCTTTACTTCTGCCGCAACTTGTACAGCGATTTTCCCATTTCTCGCTTGATAGATCTCAAGTTGAGGAAATGCCTTCTGCAGAATAACTTGGAGCCCATCTCGTTCAATCTGCTCGTCATCAACGATTAAGAGTTTGAGCATGCTGTTCAACCCCCCTCGTCTTAGGAATTCGTATTACCACCTTCGTACCAATCCCGATATCACTTTGAATATCCATCAAATTTTCCATACCATAAAAAAGTCGGAGTCGCTTCACGACATTCACAAACCCAATACCTGTTGAAGCGCTGTTCGTCTCAATCCGCTCTCCTTCTAAGATCTGTATCCTAATATCCTCTGAGATCCCGGGACCGTCGTCTTCCACTTCAATTTTCACCATGTTTTCGCCATCTTTTATTCGAAGCCAAATCTGTCCGCCTTCTTCTCTTGGTTCAACCGCATAGATCACGGCGTTCTCAATAATCGGTTGCAGAGTTAGGCCAGGAATCTGAACCTCTAAACAGGAGTGATCAATATCGAGGTGAAGTGTCAGCCGATCCGTAAACCTTGCTTTTTGGATATTCATATATTGCTGAATCACCATCACTTCATCTTGAAGCGTAACGGATTTGTCTAACCACTTTAAGTTGTATCTTAAAAGACCAGCCACACTTACAAGTAGATCACTCGTTTCTTCTGACCCTTCCAAATAAGCCTTCTTCGATAGCGTATTCAACGTGTTAAATAAAAAATGTGGATTGATCTGACTTTGTAGATTCTTAAGCTGACTCTCCTGCAACAGAAGCTTGTTTTGCTGAAGTTCATGTTCAAGCTGCGCCTTCTGCTGGATTTCCTGAAACAAATTATTAATATTGATGCGCATTCGGTTAAAAGTTTGAGCAAGAAACGAGATTTCATCATTTGATTCCACTTTGATTTCTTTGTCAAACTTTCCTGCAGACAGTTCGTTCGCTGCACGTGTTAACTGCTGCACAGGTCTTGTGATGCTTAAACTAAACCAATACGTAATGACGAGCAGCAAAAGTGTAATCAGAAGCATCAGCCAAATTCCTAGTTTCTTAAATTCAGCAGATTGATCGATAATGCCTCGATAAAAAACGTCGTAAGTCTTCAGCTCTGTATCAATTAATGTTAGCGTCATTTCTGATATATATTTGGAAAGACGCGTTGCTTCTGTAAATTCTTTGTTTGAGGTCTCAGTGTCAGATTCCGCATAGAACATCAGAGAGCGATCTGTTGTTTCAATAAAACTATCAATAAGGTTCATATAATTCATGAGTGCAAACTCATTTTTCGAGTTTCTTAGTTTTCCGATTTCCAATTTTGCCATGTTAAGTTTATCTTTGCTTTTATCAAGCTTACCCAAATGGTTCTCTGACGGTTCAAGCAAGTAGTTATTAAGATCTGTGACCACTTTTTGACTCGTACTCGTCACTTCATTCATGCTTAAATAACGTTGTAAGATGTCATTGTATTGATTTTGAGTTTTTTGATTATAGTAGGTAAGCGCTATCCAAATAATGGCCATGATGATCAGAACGACTGATGCTAACATCCATATTTTTTTCTGTATTCTGTTCATCTCTCGTCCATCGCCTTTATCATTCGAATTTCACTAGAATAACCATTCGCATCAAGAGGAACGGTTTCGTTCTTCAGCCATTGCATCAAAACATCTACGCTTTTCCTCCCCATCATCTCGGGTGACTGCTCAATGACACCATCCAATTTTTTTTGGTTAAGCAATGTCATCGATTCCGATCCATCATCAAAAGAATAAATAAAATATGGCTCTACTTGTCCCCGTCTACCAATCTCTTGAATCATTGCTCCTGCCATATTGGCGTTTACGGCAATAAATCCATCCGCTTCGGGATACTGGTTCAAAAGGTCTCTTGTTTTTGCGATAACTTGCTCTCTCGCCTCAGGTGTTTCTGAATAAATTGTTTCTACGTTTGGAAAGCTTTGAAGCACCTCTTTAATACCTGAAAGCCGTTGCTCCTGATAGAACTCTTTTTGGCTATCACTTAATAAAATGACTTGCCCTTCCTGCCCCATATCAGACAACATGAGCTTGGCAATCATCACTCCAGCTAAGTGCTGATTTGATCCAACATACGTTTTTCGGAGGCTTTCAGCTTTCGGTACGTCATTTCCAACAGTAATAATAGGAATGCCATAAAATGCTGCCTTTACTTTCGTCAGTTCCTTAAAACGATCTGTATCAAGACCTTGCACGATAATACCGTCCACTTTTGATTGAATGGCAATCTCGAGCTTTTTCAAAAAATCATCCTGGTTCTTGCCGTAACTTCCCCATACTTCAAGACTTGCTCCATTTCTTTGAGCTTGTTGTTCCGCACCTTTTCCAACCTTATCCCAAAAAGGCGTATCCAACTCTTGCGTGATAAGAACGATACGAAAAGAATTTTCTTTTTGAGAAGCAGCTGCCGGCAGTTTCCAATCAGAATGAAAGACCTTTTCAGCTGTTGTAAACGTTAAATAACTAAGGAAGATACATATAATAATTAAAAAAATCAGCCCGACTTTGCGCAAGTGAAGTATCCCCTTTTTTCCGAAAATTTACTAATCTTATTTTATCATAAGAAATGTGACACACACGCTTACTCCGTTACCATTTATAGGGACTAAACTGTTGTTTAGAGTTAAAAAAGTGAAGACATCTTCGAGCATGATGTCTCCACTTTTTAGCAAACCTAATTATGAGTTAAGCTATCCTCTCTTTTTACGAGTTATTACATCAAAGAGTACAGCTGCAACCAACACGCCCCCTCTAATCATGTACTGCATGGAAACCCCAACACCAAGAAGGTTCATCCCGCTTGATAACGAAGCCATAACAATGGCACCGATGATGGCACCCGTTACTTTTCCAACTCCACCAGCTGAAGACACACCACCCACATAGGCTGCTGCGATGGCATCAAGCTCGAAAAGTGTTCCTGCTGTTGTTGTAGCGGATTGAAGACGCGAAGTAAAAAGAATCCCTGAGAGAGCAGCAAGCATTCCCATAGAACCAAACACCATGTACGTAATCTTATTTACATTGATTCCGCTTAGATGTGCAGCTTCTGGGTTACTTCCTACTGCGTAAATGTGACGGCCAAGCACCGTTTTTGTCGTTAAGAAATGGTATGCTACAACGACAAGAAGCATAATGACAACTGTCCAAGAAAAGCCGTTATAACCTGCTAGAATCCAAGTTACATAGGCGATGATCGCTGAAACAAAAACAAGTTTGAACGTAAAGATCCCTTTAGATACAACATCGAACTGATATTTAATCTTGTTGCGGCGCGTAGAAATCTCGCTATAAATGTAAAATAAGATGGAAAGTAGACCTAGAATTAGTGATAAGAGATGCAAACCGTTTACGATCATAAGTGATGGAATAAATCCGTTGCCAATCGCGTTAAACGCGTCATCTTTAATAATGATTGTTCCCGTTTTTTCCGTTACTTGTAATAGCGCACCACGGAAGATCAACATCCCTGCAAGTGTTGCTACAAACGATGGGATGGCATATTTTGCGATTAACAAACCGTTAAATAAGCCAATAAAGATTCCAAGCACAAGGATCACCGGAATCGTCACATAAACAGGCAAGCCCATCTTTGTTAAAAGGATGGCCGCGATCGCACCTAGAAATCCAGCCGCGAACCCTACAGATAGATCGATATGACGAATAACGATGACGAGTGTCATTCCTACTGCCAGTACAGCGATATAACCGGTAGAGTCTAATAGATTACTAATATTACGGGATGACATGAACAGCCCATCCGTCATGATGGAGAAAGTAAGCATAATCACAAACAGCGCGATATACATCCCATAATCACGGATATTCTCTTTCACTAACGTTCTTGCTTCATTAATAAATCCCATGTGTTAACCCCCTATTGCGTTGCAAGCTGCATGATGTTTTCTTGATTGGCTTCTTCAATCGGCAGCTCACCTTTCATTCTTCCTTCAGCCATAACGTAGACACGATCACTCATCCCGAGTACTTCACCAAGTTCAGAAGAAATCATGATAATACTCATACCTTCGCTGATTAACTGGTTCATAATTGTATAGATTTCAAACTTAGCACCTACATCGATGCCTCGTGTTGGTTCATCTAAAATCAATAGCTTCGGCCCAACGAACAGCCACTTTCCGAGCGATACCTTCTGCTGGTTTCCTCCACTTAAATTACCGACCGTTTGTTCTAGAGAAGAAGCTTTAATATACATCGAGCGCTTGTATTCTGTTGCTCTTTTTACCTCTTCATTCTCGTTGATGATACCCTTATCAGCGACAGCGTTAAGATTGGCAGCCGTTATGTTGTTCTTAATATCTTGAATGAGGAACAGTCCGTCACCTTTTCGGTCTTCTGTTACGTAAGCGATGCCTGACTTAATTGCATCACTCGTATGTTTGAACGTCTTTTCCACTCCTAAGACTTTAAGCTGACCTTCTAGTTTGTAATTTTTCGGATTACCAAACACACTCAGTGCAAGCTCCGTTCGTCCAGAGCCCATAAGTCCGGCGATCCCAACGATTTCTCCTTTTTTTACATGAAAGTCAATATCTCTTAAGACATGTCTAGCAAGCTCAGTACTATAAGCAGACCAGTTGTTCAGTTCTAGTATCGTTTCACCAATCTTCTTATGAGGTCTCTTCGGATAAATATCTTCAATATCCCGTCCGACCATGTTTTTAATGATCATGTTCTCTGAGATTTCTCCGCTAGAACCATCAAGCGTACAGATTGTTTTCCCATCACGCAGCACCGTCGCTTGGTCGGCAATAGATATGACTTCCTTTAGTTTGTGGGAGATCATAATACTCGTGATGCCCTGTTTCTTCAGCTCACCTAGAAGTTTCAACAAATTCTCACTGTCATCTTCATTCAGCGCGGCGGTCGGTTCATCTAGGATAAGCAGCTTAACGTCCTTACTTAACGCTTTAGCGATTTCAACCAACTGCTGTTTTCCTACACTCAAATCCTTCACGAGTGTTTCAGGACTAACATCGAGCCCTACGCGCTTTAGCATTTTCTTAGCTTCAGCAATCGTTTTGTTCCAGTCCACTAAGTTTCCTCGTTTGACTTCATTGCCTACAAAAATATTTTCATAAACCGTGAGATCCGGAAATAAGGCTAACTCCTGATAGATGATAACGATGCCGGTTTGCACACTGTCACTGATCTTATTGAACTGCTGAACACTGCCTTCGAACACGATATCTCCTTCATACGTTCCATAAGGATAAACACCACTTAGCACTTTCATCAGCGTGGATTTTCCTGCTCCGTTTTCTCCGATCAAGCAGTGTATCTCGCCTTTTCTTACTTTAAAATTTACATTGCTGAGCGCTTTCACTCCGGTAAACGATTTGGAGATCTCGTTCATCTCCAAAATATATCCGCTCATCATGATCCCTCCAATTAGCCACTCCACTGACTTCATTGTGAAAAATAGTGATAGACATAGGATCTATCACTATTTCTCGTCCTACTATTTTCTTATTCAAGCCCTGTAAAATCGTCGGCTTTATAATAATCAGAATCAATAAGTTCTTTCTTCACGTTGTCTTTGTTCACAACGATTACGTTCGTTTGTTTTGCTTTTACTTCAACGTTTCCATTGTCATAAGAACCCGTTGTTTCTGGCTTCTTCTCATCAAGGATCTCAACTGCCATTCCCATTGCATCCTTAACGAGTGTACGAACATCCTTAAATACAGTCATCGATTGTTTGCCGTCAATAACATATTGAATGGAAGCTTTCTCTGCATCCTGACCTGTAACGAGGTAGCTAGAAACCGCGCTGTCTGATCCAAATACATCTGCGATCGAACGAGCTGTTCCATCGTTTGGAGCAAGAATAGCCACATCACCTTTTAAGTCTGCCTTAGCAGCCGTCAAATGTGTTTGCGCTTTGTTCTTCGCTTCGTTTGCATCCCAGTTCGTTGTTACTTGGCCGATGATCTTGCTCAGCTCATCGCGAGAAAGTTCGGCTTTGTCTTTTAAGGCTTCCGCTTCACTAGAGTTAGCGATCTTGAATGTGCCGTCAGCAATCTTAGGCTGAAGCACTTTCCAAGCTCCTTCAAAGAATAAAAATGCATTGTTATCAGAAGCCGCTCCAGCATAAAGGTAAAGCGGAGTGTTAGATCCTTTAGCGTTGTCGATCAAGTATTGACCTTGTGCAGCACCAACTGCCAAGCTGTCAAACGTTACATAATAATCAACGGCATCCGTATTCGTGATCAAACGGTCATACGCAATAACCGTGATGTCATCTTTTTTTGCTGCTTCAACAGCTGCAGCAGCTGCATCTCCGTCTTGTGGACAGATAATAAGAACGTCGATTCCTTTGTTGATTAATGTTTCAACGTTTTCTTTTTCCTTTGCAGAAGATCCTTGGCTGAACAGAATCTCAGTCGTGTAGTCTGTTCCTTTTAATGCATCCTTAAATCTTTGCTCGTCCTGCACCCATCTTGGCTCATCTTTCGTAGGTAAGACGATCCCCACGCTTACCTCGCTATTGCTGTCACTGCAACCAGCTGCAACAAGCATAAGCATGACAACAGCGAGCATCAGAGATAGTAATTTACTTTTCTTCATCATTAGTTCCCCCTTTAAAAGTACTTACAAGCTAATTATAGCTACGAAAAAAGCGTGTTTGAAAGCGCTATCATTAGCACTTTATTAACATCGTCTGTACTTTTTTAACTAAGGGGTATTATTTTTAGCAACAAAGAAGACAACGCCAATAGATCAGCGTTGTCTTCTTCACTATTATTTATTTCGCATTCTCATCCGGCTGATGAATGCCGAAAATATTGCCTTCTGTATCGATGAAGTATCCTTGCCAAGCCATTCCTGGGAGCGCGTACTTTGGCATCGCTACTTTTCCACCTTGCTCTAAAATCTTTGCTTCTGTTTCATCATAGCTTTCAACACCCATCGTACAAGCATATCCGTTTAATGCTTGATTCGGTTCAGGTGGCGGACTCTGCCTTTGCATGAGTGCCCCGTTGATCCCCATTTCTTTATCGTCTCCAGTCACTGCACCGTAATAAGGCATTCCGGCGTATTCACTCCAATCTTGGAACGACCAGCCGAACACCTCACCGTAAAACTTCATTGCCCGCTCCATATCATCCACATGAATTTCAAAATGCACTAATCTGCCCATGAGTAACCTCCTGATTTTTTTATAATAAAACCACTAATGTCATTCCATGCACTTCGTCAAAATTCCTTTTTAACAAAGAAAATGGCGTTAACAAAAAAGGCACCCTCAAAGCTAAACAACGTTTCAGGTGCCATCTATTTATGCTGCTTTTTGAATATTGATTTCTTTACCTTCTTTACGCCATTCTTTGTACTCAGCTGCAGCTGTAAACAGTACATCTGTTGAAGAATTTAGTGCTGTTTCGAAAGAATCTTGTAAAACGCCTATGATAAAGCCGACTCCAACTACTTGCATCGCCACATCACCTGGAATTCCAAAGAGACTACACGCCAGAGGAATCAACAACAAGGATCCTCCTGCAACCCCTGAAGCACCACAAGCACATACAGCGGATAGAACACTTAGTAGAATAGCTGTTCCAAGATCGACTTGGATGTTAAGAGTATGAACGGCAGCAAGAGTCAGGACAGAGATCGTAACTGCAGCCCCTGCCATATTAATCGTCGCACCTAATGGGATGGAAACAGAATAATTATCCTTGTCCAGACCAAGCTTCTCACATAACTTCATGTTTACAGGAATGTTAGAAGCGGAGCTACGTGTGAAGAATGCTGTGATCCCACTTTCTTTCAAGCATTTGAAAACAAGCGGGTACGGATTTTGGCGGATTGCTGTAAACACAATAAGTGGATTCACAACCAACGCAACAAATACCATACAACCAATTAATAGTCCTAACAATTTACCATAACTCAATAATGAATCGATACCATTCGACGTTATCGATTCAACGACTAGTCCCATGATTCCTAGCGGTGCAAATTTAATGACCCAAGTCACTAGTTTGGCTACAGCGTCAGAAACGTTTGAGATCATCGTTTTTGTTGTTTCCTGTGCACTTCTTAAAGCAAGACCTAAAAGTACTGCCCATGCCAAGATACCGATATAGTTCGCGTTAACTAAAGCGTTAAATGGATTATCGACTACGTTCATCAATAATGTTTTGAGTACTTCAACCACGCCACCCGGAGGAGTCACACCTTCTGCTCCTTTTCCAAGTGTAAGACCTACTGGGAAGATAAAGCTAGCAACAACCGCAACCAACCCTGCTAGAAAAGTTCCTATAAGATATAGAGAAATAATAGCTTTCATGTTCGTCTGATGCCCTGCTTTATGCTGGGCGATCGCTGACATAACTAAAAATAATACTAAAACAGGTGCGATTGCTTTTAGTGCACCTACAAACAATGTTCCAAAAATAACAACAGGTTTTGCTGCTTGCGGAATCGCTAAAGCTAAGATAATACCTACAATTAATCCAATAAAGATTTGTTTAACAAGACTTAGCTGATTCCACTTTTTCATTATACGTTTCATAGATGTCATCACCAATCTAGTTAGAATTGTAAAGCTGTTAATCTGAATAAACCTGTAGTAAGATATGCTTTAACCGGTAGGACCATTGAATCATAACAAATTTCATCCACCTGAAAAAGACAATTGTCTTTCTATTAAGTAGTATTATAGTAAGTATTTCGGCTTAATACAATGTATTTATAAAAGTTGTAATCATTTGAATATTTAGATAATCTTAGACTCGTTCTTTTACAGAAATGAAAGCCTCAGGATTGAATTCCTGAGGCTTTCATTTCTATTCCTTTTATTAATGGTCTATCAATGAATACCAACCGCATCAAAGCCTGCGTTAACTGCAGTTACTTCTGCACTTCCTGATCCATAAAGATCGGTTGCAGCTTGTACGATGGCTTGACGAGCTTCACTGAAATTAGAATTCGATGTTAAGTAGACCGATAGAGCACGGTAATATATTTTACCTAATTTTTCTCTACCAAGCTCCTCACCAATCAGATAGGCAGCATGATTCGTAATAGAAGAGTTCACATGTACACCACCATTATCTACATTCAGTGGCATGTTATAATATTCATCCATATGTGCTGGATAAACGCCACTGCCATATGCTGCTCTTTGTGGGTTGCTGACCACAACACTGTTCGGGTCGCTTAAGCTACGCAATCTCGTTACACCATCTGCTTTTGCAGCTGGTGCCATAATGTCCTCACCCATCTCCCAATCACTATCATCAACAAGCGCACCAAAAACGTCAGCGAATGATTCATTAAGTGCTCCGGATTGATTACGGTAAGCTAGATTCGCGGTATGCGTAATCACACCATGTGTCATTTCATGGGCCGCAACATCAAGACCTGCTGATAATGGAATGAAGAATTCACCGTCACCATCTCCATAGGCCATATAACGTCCATTCCAGAATGCATTATTGTAATCGACTCCCATGTGTACATAGGAATTGATCGCCATACCTTCTCCATCCAAAGAATTCCGGCCATGCTCATTTAAATAATAGTCATACACCTTTTCAGAATTATAGTGTGCATCAACAGCCGCTCGGTCATAGTCACTCGTAAAGGAAGCAGAATTTCCAGTATATATCTTATCATTACTAGAGTCCCAATCACTTGTGGCATCATACGTAAAAATTCCTTCAAGATTTCCATGTGAGTAATCTGCTAATGCAAACCTTGTTCCAGATTGCGGTTCTTTCACTCGTGTAATATGTAATTTTCTATGTTCACCATTAACGCCAAGGCCAGAGCCTGTTTGCGTTTTATGTTCATCAGCATGCATGAGCCCATTAAATTGATCGATGACATTCCCTGTTTTAGCATCTACAAATACAAACCAGTTTCCAGGTTCTTCACCCATAAAGTTAACGTTCACTTTGTATGCCAGGTGGTTTTTGTTTTCAAACGGATAGATAACAAGCTCGGTTGACGGTTCAGCAATTAGTTCTTTCGGCGCCTTAACAGAAGCTAAAGCTGTTTGAAGAGCTTTCTCACTGGTTAATGAGGATGCTGTAGCGACAGTTTCATTGGAAATCGTCTGATTGGTTCTTCCGTTAACAGAAACAATTTCATTATTTTTGTTATAGTGAACAATAACTTCAGAACCTTCTACTGAAAACCCATTGACTGCCTGATTAAAGCGAATATGAGTCATACCCAATTCATCTTTCTGCACATCATTTACTTTTAAATGCTTCTCTGGATTTTGAATCCCAGTTTTATCTTGAATTTTCTTTAAGTAATTTATTGCGTTAGAAGAACTGCTGGAGGAAAACTTCTCCGCATTTCGTTCCTTCACAAAGAATGGAACATTCGCTTTCTCGTTCCATTCCTTTAATGCTTGTACATGGCTAACCTTGCTAGATTCTAGCGGCAGAGCCAAGACATTCATTGGTATAGAACCTACCAATAAGGCAGATGACAGAATGACAGGAGCAATAAGCTTTTTCTTCAAAATACGTTACCTCCTATTAATTGGATAACATCATTATAAAGAATAGCCAGTCTATTCGAATGAATAATAAGAATTATTTTAATATTCAAACTAATAGGGGTAAAAGTGGTTTAGGTATAAACTACCAACTCCCTTATGTTGTGAATGAATTGGCTCTTTTCAAACAAAAAGAAGGAATAGAGAGGCCATTTCCCCTCCTTTCCCTTCCTTAATAAATATGTATTTTTAGATAATCGTTTCGTACATGTATATATTGGGCTACATTACTTTTGAACTAACTTTATAAAAGATTGAGGTTAGGACATGTCGTACTACTCAGATTCAATAACTCGTGCCACTTCATGCCCGCACTTTTTACACTTGCCTTTTAGAACCACTCCAAATCGAGCATCTTCTATCGTAAAACTTTCAATCGTTGTAACACCTGAACAATTTGTGCAAAAGACATTATTAATTAAGCGACTTCTAATCTCTTTAGGAATAGAAAGCCACCTTTTATTGGCCTCCATATTAAAACCTCTATTCTTAAATAATTTAATAAAAAATTCAGATACTCAAAAATAGACCATTCAAAACTAAAACTGTTTCCAATGTCCTTCTGAGATCACCTCTACCTCACCATCAATCACTTTAATGGCGGTATCATCGTTAATAGCATACGCTGGGCCCTGTAACGCAGCAGCCCATTGTTCTGCAGCGGCCATGGTGTTGTCCGGCAGCATCTCGTGATCAACATGTGGAAAGATTGAAAAATTGACAAATCCAAGTGCTTTATCTTCACCGGTCGGTGGAGTCCAACCAACGAATTCTTCCCCAATCTTAGGTGTCATCACCATACTTCCTGCGCTCATACCCACATAAACGGCACGAAGAGTCGGTAAAAGCTCCGCAACCCCAGACTGCTGCATCCAATGGTAAAGATAGAGAGCATCTCCACCCGATACCAATAAGACGTCCGCCTCCTGTACGAGCGGCACCCAGCGTTCTTTGTCAATGCTTGGCAGCGCTGTAAGCTCGAGCACACCAACTGACTTCCAACCTAGGTTGACCATAGGGTTCTCTTCTCTCCCGCTGATAAATTCCCAAGCTTTCACACCTGGTCCTACCCAGGGATGTCCGTACATTGCGGTAGGTATACAAAGGGCATTGCATTCAGCAATCGGCTTGTCCAACATATTAACGAGCGCCTCATGTATGCTTTTGTTATTCACGCCACCTGATGTGAGCAGTAATTTCATAACGGAACGCCTCCTCGAATCTTTTAGTATGATTTATAATTCTACAAGAACGATCACCTTCCTCTAGTTGAATGCCGGACTACAATCCTATTAAGAACAAAAAAACAGTATGAAACACGTCTGGTCTCATACTGTTTTTTAAATGTTTATATGCTATTACAGTTCTAAGTTATCAAGCAACGCTCTCACTTCATCCGTTGATTTCGTGTTCATCAACTGATTTCGTAATTCGGCCGCCCCAGGGAATCCTTTTACATAGATTTTGAAAAAGCGGTGAAGTCCTGTGATAGAACGCGGCACTTCTTCTGCGTATTGATCTTGAAGGTCAAGCTGCAGTCGTAATAGATCAAGATATTCCTTGCTGCTGTGCTCTCTCGGCTCTTTTTCAAAAGCAAATGGATTCTTAAAGATTCCACGTCCGATCATGACGCCATCGATACCGTACTTTTCTGCAAGTTCTAGCCCAACTTGACGGTCCGGAATGTCTCCATTGATCGTTAAAAGCGTATCTGGTGCGATTCGATCACGCAGCTTTTTAATCTCAGGAATAAGCTCCCAATGGGCATCTACAAGACTCATTTCCTCTCTTGTGCGTAAATGAATAGAAAGGTTCGCAATATCCTGCTCTAAAATATGCGTAAGCCACGCTTCCCACTCATCAACCTCTTTAAAACCAAGTCGTGTTTTCACGCTAACAGGCAGTCCGCCCGCTTTAGCCGCCTGAATCAATTCCGCCGCTACATCTGGACGTAGAATAAGGCCGCTTCCTTTTCCTCTTTGTGCAACATTCGGTACAGGGCAGCCCATGTTAATGTCGATTCCTTTAAAGCCCATCTCTTTCATGCCAATACTCATTTGACGGAAATATTCAGGGTTATCTCCCCATATATGTGCCACCATCGGCTGTTCATCTTCTGTAAACGTCAAACGACCGCGAACACTTTTTAATCCTTCTGGATGACAATAGCTATCCGAGTTGGTAAATTCCGTAAAAAACACATCTGGTCGCCCAGCTTTACTTACGACATGACGAAAAACAACATCTGTAACATCCTCCATCGGAGCAAGTACAAAAAATGGACGCGGTAAATCACGCCAAAAATTATCTATCATTAATGCTCAAATCCTCTCACTATAGTGCAACTTCAAAATCCCGGTTAAATAAATATTCTTTTACACTTATAACATGATTGTTAGCTCAATATCAATCACTGCACATGTATAATTTATGGAAAATGGATAATGTACGAAAAAAGCCTCATCCCAAGGGAATAAGGCTTCATGTATGACTCTAAATAATTTGGTCATTTAATTCTTGTATAAATAACCCATTCTCTTCAGTTCCTCGTATACGATCCAAGAAAACTTTTTTCTTCCCTCACTGTTTAAATGATCGGGATCAATGAAATATTCTTTGTTGTTTACGAATCTTTGATCACTCATATAATTTAAAAATGGAACATCTAGATTTAGGGCTTCTAAATGCTGATAAACAAGTCTATCCATTACGTTTTCATCAAAATATTCTAGGTAAGACTGATGTACTGGCTCCATGGTCAATACGACTTGGTAGCCTTTCTCGCTGCAATAATCTACAATTTCTTCTAACTGCTTTACATTTGGTTCGATGTTATTGTTTTCAATTGCTTCCTGGTATTGGTGTTCTATTTTCTCATACTTTCTTTCCGAATAATCTTTACCATTATTTGACCAAGGTTGATGAGAATCCCATCTTAAGTCTTTTAATTTACCCGTGATTGCAGAGCTAAGACTCGCCGTATTTGTCCCAGGTAAGTTCAAGTAAGTGTAATAATCAATGATATTATACGGTTCAATATCACTTTGATCCAAAATCCTATAATAGTTCCCGATGTTCTTAGCCTCAGAATTGGCGAAAGTCATTTGAGAGATGGAAACGAGAACGACACCACCAGGTTTAAGATGCTCGCCATACTCTTTCAATAATTTATAGTCGTATTGAATGGTCTGAGAAGGAAGCGCTAAGTCCAGATGGGACAAACCAGTGGGCTTAAAATAATAACCATACATCGAATGAGATGCACCTAGATTAATGATATCAACAGGGTGTGGTTCTTTCTTAAATGCCAGTATGTCATGGTCAATATTGTAATCATACGAATCCTTAACAAATTGATTGATAGGCATAAAAAGCAGAATTACCACACCGATGATAATTGTTAACTTGATGAATAAACGTACCATAGCAAATCCTTTCGAACATCGTGTTTCTTTTACCAGATCTTCACCTAAACATCACATGGAAGTTGTTGTATCAAAATCCACCATAAACAAATCCATCGCCTGTCACACCTAATACAAGAACTGAAAAAATAAGAAAAATATAAAATGCCAATCTAGTAAATGTAGAGTGCTTTGATAGAAATTCCCATGCTGAACCATTGTTTCTTTCGATATATTGAAACAGTTGCAAAATAATAAAGAAAAAAATAAACAGTAGCAGATCAAATAACGGAAAAATTTCAAAAGCTTTAATCATTCCCACCGGGCTCCAAGAGCTGATGCTCAAGAAAAGTTTTGCATGTTCAAATGCTTGTGATACGGTATCCGATCGAAAAAAAACTCTGGAAAAGCAAACGAGCAGGAAGGTTATTGCAATTTTCAACCACCTATGGAGCACTGGGCTTCTATCCAATCGAATAAACGAAGCCATACTTTCACGATAAGATTTCGTTGCATCTCCAAACACGCGATAAAACCCATGAATGAGACCCCATATAACAAACGTCCATGCGGCTCCGTGCCAAATGCCACTTACTAAAAAAGTAATCACAATGGCAAAATAAATTTCACTTCTCTTCTTTTTCCTCTTACATAACGGGAAAAAAATATAATCCCTAAGCCATGTGGAGAGCGTTATATGCCATCTACTCCAAAAATCTGAAATCGAAACGGCAAAGTGCGGCTGTTTAAAGTTTTCTGTTAAATTTATCCCTAGCATTCTTGCGCTACCAATGGCAATGTCACTGCATGCTGAAAAATCAGCGTACAACTGAATCGAGAATAATATAGTAGCTAGTACGATTTCAGAACCAGACGGGTTAGGACTATCGTAAACACTAGCAACGATTGGAGCTAGTCGATCTGCAATCAATGTCTTTTTAAAAAAACCCCATGCGATTCGTTTCATTCCATATACTAAATTTTCATAGCTTAAACGCTGTTCAACTTTCAATTGTGGAATTAATTTTCTGGCACGTTCAATCGGCCCAGCAACCAGTTGTGGGAAAAATGCAAAATAGACCGAAAAATAACCATAATGTCTTTCAGCTTTTTGCTTTCCATAGAAAATATCCACAAGATAACTTACAGCTTGAAATGTATAAAATGAAATGGCTAATGGCAAAACGATCTCTTGGTAGGGTATCGCATAATTCCAACCCATGAATGTTGCCAACGACCGAAGCGACTCATTCACAAAATTAAAATATTTAAACCAACCAAGAAAAAACAACAATACAGAAATACCAACGACCATGGCTTTTTTCTTCTGTTTTTTTGTCTCCTGTTTTTCAATGAAGATTCCAGTAAAATAAGTAAAAGCTGTGCTAATTAAGAGTAATAATATAAATTGAATACTTAAACTAGCGTAAAACACATAACTTGCAACCAATAAAAGAATCCATCTCACTCGATGGGGGATTATATAATTCAACAAAACGGTTATTGCGAGAAATAGAAGAAACTCAATTGATATAAAAGTCATTCAATCACCTGATAGTAAATCAACTTGTAATTTTTCTGAGAAATGAAACTAGTAATCTAACACTTAAAAACCAGTAATATATACTAGTCTAAATTGTTACCCATTTTCCCACCTAGAATGAGGTAGGTTTTACTGTGGCCTGTAATTATCCATGTTTAGGAAGATCTGAATAGAGGATTTTCCCATAATGATTACGTGGTATTTCCGCTATTCTCATAATCTTAAAACCCTTTAAGTTTAATTTTTCCTTGATTATTTTTTTTATCTGAACAAAATCATCTCTTAATGTGTAGATATACATTTGGTCATCCGTTCCAGTACAGATACAATCGTGGCCATGCTCATGTAAAAACGTTTCTAATTCATCAAGGCTGATGCGGTTTCCATAGACCTTAATCATTCTTTTGATGCGGCCCGATATAAAGAAGTACCCATCCTCATCAAAGTAAGCCATATCTCCTGTACGCAAAACACCGTTATTCTCATCTTTTTTCGAAAGATCGAATAACGACTCAGCATACCCTAAGGAAACATTTGGCCCTTTGTATATCAATTCACCTATCAGATGAGGTGATGTAATTTTGTTTCCCTTGTCATCTTGAAGGATTAGCTCTCCACCTGGAATAGCAACACCGATACTTCCAGCTTTTTCAATGTTTTTTTCGTATGGTAAATAGGTCATCCGCGCTGTCGCCTCCGTTTGACCGTACATTGTAAAAAACTGAACCCCTTTCTGGTTACACACATTAGCAAACTTAAGCGATAAAGTATCGCTCAATTTCCCACCTGCCTGAGTTAGTTTTTTCAAACTTGGAAGACTAAGCTCTTCAAACTTCAACCTGTCAAGCATCTCATACACAAAAGGAACTCCACCAAAAGTTGTGACTTGTTGTTCCTTACATAAATCCCAAAACTCCTTACTTATGATAGATGCCCCCGTTACAACAATGGTCGCTCCACAAATGAAATGGCTGTTAATTATAGAAAGCCCGTAAGAGTAATTCATGGGTAATGTGGTGATCGGTATATCGTTTTCATGGATATCAAGGTACTTTGCAATTGATTTAGCGTTTTCAAAAATATTTTCATAGCTTAAACGAACAAATTTTGGGCTCCCCGTACTTCCAGAGGTTGTTAAGAGAAGAGCAAGATGTTCATGAAGATTATGTTGAAAATGGGTCGGACATTTATATAATGTGTAATCTCCATATACAAATGAAGAATCCATTGTCTTTAAGAGTTCTTGATTATTACTACTTGCCCAGATGTATGCAGGCTTATAAAGGTTAACCAGTCTTCGTAACCGATCCATATGAATGGATGCATCCAAAAGCACGGGGACAACTCCACCTCTAATAAAGCCCACGTAACCAAATAAAGACTCTTTATCATTTGAACACAAACAAAAAACGAGCGTTCTTTCACCCACATTACCGCAGATGGCATCAGATATTTCTATCATTTCAGAGTATGAATATTCTCGGTCTGCATATACAGCGGTGCGGTTCCCAAACTGCTCCATCTTTTTGAAGCTATTCATTAATAAAGTCCACTCCCAAGCGTTCCAATAGCTCAATTCCAGACTGATAAGAATTGAATTCAGTCATCCATTCTGAATCTAATGAAACATCAAATACATCCTCAATCTCACTAATGAGCGCCATATGTGCAATTGAATCCCATTCTGCTGATTCTGCTAATTCTAAATTCTCAACCACTTCATCTTCCTCTAGTTCCAACACATGAATAAAAGCATTTCTATATTTTTCGATGTTTCTCATCGTTTACACCCTTTCCATAATGACTGTCTCTGCATTTGAAGGAGAAACAGTTTCTATATACCTAACCATTCTCCAGACACTTCAGAGAATATGATTTTCTATCAACACTACAAACTTTAGCATCATTAAAAGATATAAATGGGAACTTTACAACCAGTACAAACTATTATTACATTTTAAGAAACTCTTATTGATAATAATTATCATTCCCAAGCATGATTCTAGCATATCGCCTTTTCAAAAACAATAACTGGCAAACTGTTAAAATTCGGTATCAGCTCGTCAAAATCACTTTTCTCGTCACCAGGTTTTAAAAATATACAGGCATAATTTTAAAAAAGAAGTGAGCCTCCATGGAGGCTCACTCACTGTAATTACCTACTTATTTTCAATTAATCTTGCCATGACGTGTCCGCACTGCTGACACGTTCCCTTCATCTCTACTGTATCCTAAGAATTTGAACAGTCAGCATTAATTTTTATGATTCATTAAGCTCGAGCAGCGCAACAGCTTCAACATGTGTCGTCTGCGGAAACATATCAACCGGCTGGACTTTCTGCGTTTTAAATCCACCATCTTCAAGTAGGCGCAGGTCACGTGCAAGTGTGGCTGGATTACAGCTCACATAGACAACACGCTTCGGCTTCATTTCAATAATGGTTTTTAATAACTCCTCGTCGCAGCCTTTTCGTGGGGGATCGACGACAATCACATCTGGCGTGATGCCTTGTTTTTTCCACTCTGGAATCACGTCTTCTGATTTACCAACAGCAAACTCAGCGTTATGGATATTGTTTAACTCCGCATTGCGGCGCGCGTCTTCAATCGCTTCTGGTACGATTTCTACCCCGTATACTTTTTTCGCTTTTTGCGCGAGGAACAATGAGATCGTCCCGATTCCACAATACGCATCAATGACCGTTTCATCTCCGTTTAAATCAGCGTATTTTAACGCCTGATCATAGAGCACTTTTGTTTGATCCGGATTAATCTGATAGAACGATCGAGCGGAAATAGCAAACTTGATGTCACCGATATAATCATAGATGTACTCCGCACCCCAAATAACCCGTGTCTCATCGCCAAAAATGACGTTCGTCCGTTTTGTGTTTACGTTTTGCACGATGGATTTAATCTCAGGCAGTGCTTCACGAATATCTTCTATGATCTTCTTCCGCTGAGGAAGATCTTTTCCGTTTGTAACAAGAACAATCATTAAATCGCCTGTTGTTTTTCCGTATCGTGCGATGATATGGCGCAAGATCCCTTTGTGTTTTTCTTCGTTATACGCGCTTATGTTGTATCGGTTTACGATTTCTTTAACCGCTTGAACCGCGTCATCATTCGTATCACCCGTGATGATACAGCTGTCCATCTCAACAATCTCATGGCTGCGCTTCTGGTAGAAACCTGTGACGAGTCGGCCGTTGTGTTCACCAACAGGAACTTGCGCTTTGTTGCGATAACGCCACGGTTCATCTCCCATACCAAGTGTAGGGAGTACGGGTACGTTTTCTAACTTTCCGATTCTCTTTAAAACGTCTTCTACCTGCTTGCGCTTGTATTCCAGCTGACCTTCGTAAGATAAGTGCTGCAGCTGGCAGCCTCCGCACCATTTGTAGATGGGGCATGGAGGTTCCACTCGCTCAGGGCTCTCTTCAATCAACTCTTCTAAGCGTCCAAAACCAAACCCTTTTTTCACACCAACAACCTTAATCTTCGCACGCTCGCCAGGCAATGTATTCGGCACAAACAAAGTAAACCCATTTACACGAGCAACTCCTGCTCCCTCATGGGTTAAATCCACTATATCTACTTCATAACTTTCATTCTTATGAACAGGCAAATCAGCATTTGTCATTTTCATCGTCCCTTTTCGTCCATTATGCTTTTCTGATTGTAGCATAACTGTTAGTGGACACCAAATGCTTACATAAAAAAACAGACCACCTAAAGTAGCCTGCAGTAAGGATATTTCTAAGAAGAAGGGTAACTGATTAAATAAGAAAAAGAACGGTTTAACTTTTGAGCAAAATTTAAAGGGGATTCAACGAATTGAACATGCATGTACATGACCTGAGGATTAGCGTATAACCAGTGATTATGAAGCGCACTCACAATGAGCCCCTGGTGAACAACAGCATACATAAATCGTGGTATTTCTTCCTGAAGGATAGCAATTTCCAATAGATTCAGAGCGTTCCCGTCCTGATCTAGAGACTCAAACGAAATTCCAACAGGAAGAACCGCTTTGCTTGGTTTTCCTTGAACAGAGGCGGAGAACGTTCGGTGCAGTGAGACCTTGCAAACACCATCTTGTTTTTGTGACTTTCCGTTTAAAATACTAGCAAACTGCTCACACAAATTCGGGTTGCTATCCATTTTTAAAAACTCCTTTGGAAGCTCGTAAAAAAAGAGCATCGTGAAAACCTGAATTATATTCTACTTTCATATTTATTCAGGTATTACAGGTTTTTACCATAAAAAAAACACTCAGCAAATTTGCTTAAAGTGTTCTTTGACTTGATTGGTTTAAGGTTTAAGTCGCTCTTTTGGTACGAGCAGTTCAAAATGATGGTGTAAGTTTTCGAACTCACCTGGCAGGATGCCGCCAAGCTCTCCATCTAAGTTGATCTGCATCTTCTCGCGAGGCGTTACTTTTACACGCTTTGCCTTTTTATAGATGACATGATCATCATGGATGTGTTCGCCCCGGATTGCAAGAGAGGCAATACGGACAAACTCTGCAAGGTTTGTTTTCTTCAATATGATTACATCAAAAAGACCGTCATGAAACTCTGATGATGGCGCAAGCTTCTCGAAGCCTCCAACCGAATTTGTGTTTGCTACTAAGAAGAGCATGATCTCGCCTTCGTATTTTTCTTTATCATCAAACTCGATCTCAACAAATGTAGGACGAATCGATGGGAGCATCTCGATTCCTTTTAAAAAGTACGCAAGTTGTCCGATCATCGTCTTCAGTTTGCTTGGTACTTCATACGTAAGCTCTGTTATACGACCTCCACCCGCAATGTTGATGAAGTATTTATCGTTTACTTTACCGATATCAACAGGCATATGTACACCGCCACAAAGAACATCACAAGCTCCTTCAATCGTACGCGGCACACCTACTGCACGTGCAAAGTCATTCGTCGTTCCAGCTGGAATGATTCCTAGCATAGGACGATTTTCAAGTCCTGCTAGTCCGTTGACAACTTCATAGATCGTTCCGTCTCCACCGGCTGCAATAACAAGGTCAAAGCCTCTTTCCCCCGCTGCACGTGCTGCACGAGTCGCACAACCATCTTCAGGTGTTGTTGCATGACAAGACGTTTCATAACCTGCATTTTCAAGTCTGTTTAAAATATAAGGAAGCTGTTTTTTTACCGTTTCTCTTCCCGAACTTGGATTATATATTAGTCGAGCTCGTTTCATATCTTTCACCTTCATTGTTTGACTTCTTAATAAAAGTTTTAGCCTAAATTTGTTTGTTGTATAACTGCAAAAAACAGCCCACTGCCGGACTGCTTCTGTCGATTCCTCTTATATTATAGTGATACCGGTCTTAAATTGCAAAGCTGTTATCTGCCAGTATGTGTTAAATTTGTGTCTAAATTGTAGGGGGTCTGTCCCGGGGTCAGACCCCGGGACAGACCCCTTAAAGGATTTCTTTACCATTTTATAGAACTATACAATGAAACAGCTTTTAAGCCGAACAAGCTACCTCTCTATCTAGACTCGCATATATAAGTAATAACAACATACGGTAACGAGTAACATCACTATTTATAGGAGGTGCTTCTATGTTTTGGGTATACATTTTAGGACCTGTGGCCGCTGTGTTCTTACTAGCCGCAATCGTAAACTGGAGAACAAGGCTGAAGTACAGAAGATACAATTATAAATACGAGCTTGAAGAGCATGTTAGCGATCAGAACAAGATCAACAATGCAGCAGCCTGGAACGCATCCCAACATAATCACCACTCCGGCGGTGGTGGAGGATTATAAAAGACAGGGTCTCATTCCTGTCTTTTTTATTTATTTAGGAGGAAAAGATGACACATACAATCGGTATTTCAGGTAGTACCATCATGTCTGATGAAACGAAATTTAGCGAACTGTTTCAAGAACAGATCACACATATTGAGATTGGAGAATTTGAAAATGAAGAAGCCTTTCAAAGGTTTCTATCACTTCTAAAGAAAAGCAACAAAACCTTTGGCATCCACTCTCCCATCTATAGAAACGGAAGTAAATATGATCTATTAGAGAAGTTTCAATATGCACCTGAACAAGCATGGACTTTGTTCGAAAAGGAAATTCAGCGTCTTGTTAAGTTAGACGCTCAGTATATCCTTGTTCATTTTCCTTATTTTCAAGGAAGTGCCCAAAATCCTGATACCTTAATTGAGCAGGGTCTAAAACGATTATCCGAACTGCAGCAAACATACAACTTGCCAATCGTCTGTGAACCAAAACTTGGGTTGGATCAATCGCCAAAAGGAATTGAGTACCTAAATGCTTTTCCTATCACATTATGGGAAAAATACGGACTGAAGCTGTGTATTGATATTGGTGATTACCTATTAGCTGCTGGTGAACAAGCTCTAAACATGATTCAGAAATGGAAAGATTACATAAAAGTTATACATCTTCATAACATTGAGTTTATTGATGATAAATACATATGGGTCCCTATCCATCCATCACATGAAGTTGACGGAAAACATTATTCCATTAAGGAGATACTTCACGTTCTATCAAGTTACCCTGATCTTATTTGGGTACTCGAACATACACCGCACTCAAATCCTTCTGAAACATGTATTCAAGAAGGAATCGATTGGTTGGTAAACGAGGTTTTAAACAACGACAAATAACCTTTCTGAAAAAATACTGATGATACCCATTCAGTATTTTTTTAAAATTTATTTGAATGATTCACATTACTTGGTACGTCAAAACATTTAGAAAAGAGGTGCGTTTGGAAAATTCATACATAATTTTATTTAAAAGACATGTCAATTCGTTTACAATTATTACATACAGATTATTCTGTCAACTACCGCTACAAAAAGAGGTGTATATATGAACTTTTCATTTTCGAGTTATTTGAAGAGGCTTCGATCGATCTTGATCGGCGTTTTAATCATCAGCTTTCTTCCTTCTATCTTTTTTGGTATCGCCCCACTACAAAGCATGAAGCTTTGGGAGTACACCATCGAGAATCGAAAATATAGTCTTTTCCCAGATATTTTTGATAAGTTTTTTTATTCGATGACAATTTTCTTTACAGCACTACTACTAGGTCTCCTAGTAGCGTTATTGCTCACGTTCTTAGCAACACTGCTGCCAAGATCATTAAAACGCGCTGTCTATGGATTTTTAACACTATTAGAATCTTTGCCAGATCTTTTTATTGTTATCGCGTTACAAGTTTCGGCGGTATATATCTTTAAGAAGACTGGATTGTTAATCGCGAATGTTTCTGGTGTCTATGATAACCGAATCTACTTTTTTCCAATTCTAACACTATCTGTCCTGCCAACGATTCAACTCTTTAAGATTACCTTTCTACTAATGAAAGAAGAACAAAACAAACCATACATAACCGTAGCACGAGCGATGGGACTCGGAAACCTCTACATCACGCTCAATCATGTGTTCCGTAACATCATGACCAGTCTCTTTCAATATTCCAAGACCATCTTTGTTTTCATGCTTTCGAACTTATTCATTCTAGAATTCGTCTTTAACTTGAACGGAATAATGACCATCATGCTGAACACGCAAGGTGTTTCGTTTATTATAACGGTCTTGTTTATCGCGATTCCTTTCTCCTTCCTGTTCGAGGTCATGGAATCATACCGCGGAGGCTTAAACGTCCAAAAGGAGGATGCAGCATGATCGTTCGATTGCTTAAACAACCACAGTTCTTAATCGGGTTTCTATTTATCGTGAGTTTTATTTTATTAAGCTTTATTTATCCGTCCGTAATGGATGTTCAAAAGGAATCTAAGTTTCTATATGACGAAAATGAAGTCATCGTTGGTATAGCACCTTTCTCACCCAAAGACATGCCTCCTTTTGGAACGGATATGAACGGAAAGCACTTACTGTATCTTGTTTTGGAAGGTGCAAAGTATACGATCCTAATTACTTTAGTCATCGCATTTCTTAGAATTTTCTTCGCCCTTTTCTTTTCCTTGTTTCATAGAAAATCGAAGAGTACGTTCTTTGACGATATCGTACAAGCTACCCTCTATATTCCAACAGCCATCTTAGCTTATATGTTCATGGTTCCGCTCTTTGTAAAAGATGCTACTGAACCGATGGGCATGATGACTCTTATTGTCGTGCAGTGCTTGATACTCGTTGGTATTGGAGTCCCGCCATTAGTATCAACCTTTTCTGAAGAGATTCGCTCCATCCTAGCAAAAGACTATATCGTCAGTACTTTTTCATTAGGATCGAAAAAGCCATATGTTTATTACAAACATGTCCTGCCTGAACTGAGCTCAAAACTTCTGCTTTTATTTGCTCAGCAAGCCATCCAAACATTGATTCTGTTAGCGCACTTAGGTGTTCTTGCTGTTCTTATCGGTGGATCAAAAACTGTGATGATGGGCGATATCTTTAACTTAACGCCTTCAACAATTTCATTAAGCGGCGAATGGGCTGGTATCATCGGCCAGTCGTACCAAAAGCTCTTAACGGCTCCATGGATTATTTTAGTACCGCTCTCATTCTTTGCTTTTACGATTTTCTCGATCAATCTCATGATACAAGGTATACAGAACAGCCTCGAGTCCAACAAATCATAAGTGAGGTGTGAAACATGTCTAGCAGGCTTTTAGAAATTAACAATTTAAACATAGCATTCGGCAGTGGGAAAAACGTGTTTAACGCGGTTACCGATATAAGTCTCTCCATTAATTCTGGACAGACTGTCGCTCTTATCGGCGAATCGGGTTCTGGGAAAAGTGTCACTTCCCTATCCGTGCTGAAACTTCTGCCAGCAAACGGGCGAGCAGAATCAGGCTCTATTTCTTTTGACGATAAAGAAATTTTGCAGATGACAGAAAAAGAGATGCAAAAAATAAGAGGCAACGAAATCTCCATGATTTTTCAAGACGCGATCGCCTCACTGAATCCAGCTATGAAGGTGGGTGTTCAGATCACAGAAGGCTTGAAATATCATAAACAGATGCCGAAATCAGAGCTTAGAGCAGTTGCGCTTTCCCTTCTCGAACAAGTAGGTTTTCATAATCCTGCACACATTTATGATCAATATCCTTCTCAGCTATCAGGAGGCATGAAACAACGTATCTTAATCGCAATGGCCATCTCCTGTAAGCCTAAACTGATAATTGCTGATGAACCAACAACCGCGTTAGACGTTACGATTCAAAGGCAAGTTTTGGATTTAATCGCTGATTATAAAATACGTGAAGACGCTTCTGTTTTAATGATCACACATGATTTTGGTGTTGTAGCTGAATATGCTGACTGGGTGTATGTCATGTTTGGAGGACGAATCGTAGAATCAGGAGATGTGTTTACAATATTTAATAATCCGATCCACCCTTATACAAAAGGCTTGATCGGCTGCATTCCAAGTTTGGAGAGCGATGGCGAGCGTTTAAAGAGCGTTTACGATTATTCGTTTGAAGAAGCAGGCTACAAGGGAAGAAAATTCGCACCAGAGACGTATTCTATGGAAAGTAAAGTCTATCATGCTCCGTCTTCTCTTATAGAAGTGGAACCAGGTCATTATGTACGCCTTTTTGATGAGAGCGAGGTGACGATCGTTGGATAAACATTTGATAAGCATCCAGAACCTTTCAAAGTACTTTGTGACGAAAACGGGGACCCATAAAGCGATCGATGGAATTACACTCGATATTGTTAAAGGCGAAACGTTAGGGATCGTTGGGGAGTCCGGTTCTGGTAAGACGACCCTTGGTCGAACGATCATGCGATTATATGAACCAGAGCACGGAAACATTACGTTTGATGGCCTGGACATCACACATATGCCTGAAAAAAAGTTGCGGCCGTACCGTAAAGAATTTCAGATGATCTTTCAAAATCCTTATGAGTCACTCAGCCCTCGTTTAACGGTCGGGGAAATTTTAGAAGAACCGCATGTTATTCAGAAGATGTTAAGCAAAGAAGAACGTACGAAGAAAGCATACAGTCTATTGGAAAAGGTCGGGTTACCGAAGACTTCTTATCTTAAAAAGATCCACGAATTCTCCGGTGGTCAGCGTCAGAGGATTGGAATCGCTCGCGCATTAATGCTAGATCCTAAGTTTATTATTGCAGATGAACCTGTCTCAGCGCTCGATGTATCTGTTCAAGCGCAAGTGTTGAATCTATTAAAAGATCTTCAGTCTGAACTAGATCTAACGTGTTTGTTCATCTCACATGACCTTGGTGTTGTTCATTATATGAGTGACCGTGTAGCCGTCATGTACCTAGGACATCTGATTGAATTGGCCCCAAAAGATGAATTGTATCGAAATCCGATCCACCCTTATACGAAATCTCTTTTATCATCCATTCCGATCGCAGATCCTGAACGTCGAAATGCATATAGAAAACCTATCATTATGCCAGAGAAACCGCTCTATCCTCCACAGTTGATTCATGTTGGTAACGAGCACTATGTATCTGCGAACATGATCCATATTAAAGAGTTTGAGACTGAGGATAATCGAAACCTCATTCGTAATTAAGCAGATGAAAGAGACTGCCCTCTACGCAGTCTCTTTTTAAGTCAAATAATCATTTTCGCAAAATCACAAACATACTCACACACATCGCACCAGTAGTAAAAATAGACGCAATGATTACTCCAATCCATGCCATGAATAAATCGTCTCCTGGATAAGCGGGTTCAAGCGTTGCATAATACCAAAAAACCCACACTAAGAAAAGTAAGAAAAATGAGCTTCCGATGAACGCCATCTTCACTTTATCCTTCCACGTCCCCATCCACGCTTCAGAAAATATTATCCACGTCAAAAGACTGAGCGGGATGCACATCAATAGCCCTGCCATAGCACCATAAGGGAGAAAGAATAGAATAACAAAAGCTAGTGCGAATAATGCAGCGTTCACAGAAAATAGAGCTATACCCGCTTGCCAATAGTTTGTACTTAAAGAATGTCCCTTCATTTTATGAGATATGTTTTTTACCATACCTACAGAAGCAAAATCCCTTTGTCTCATTATGAGAATCAACGTAAAAACAATTCCAGCTAACAACAAAACCGTCAAATAAACACCCACTTTTTTACAATATTTTCATCTTATATTATCATTAAAGTAGAGAACTAGAATATAGCTATTTGGTAGGAGACGTAAAAGGAGGCGCCATCTATGTTTGAACTATTTTTATTATTTTTTGCGATTGCCGTAATTGCTCCCCTTGTTATAAAGTACACAACAAAACCGAACTACCTGAAGGTTGCAGAAAGAACCGAACTGCCTCCAAATTTGGGAATTCGTGAAGATTTATATTTGCAAAAAAGTGTAAGAAATATGGAGAGAGCTCTCCCTCGTGAGTTCAAAGAAAAAATAAAACGTAGATATCTTTCAGAACACCCGAAGGCAACAGAAGCCTACTTTGAGGTTGTATATTATGAGCTTCAGCGCTTCTTTATCATGTGTTCCCTTTTAAATAATGTTCCCATGTTCAGTAAAAAGGTGGATGACATCTGGCACGAGATGCTGATGTATACGAAGGAGTATGAAAAATTTTCTACTGAACTATGCGGTGAGCACATTCATCATGCTCCGAATGATGTTGTAGAACCCGATCCACATGGAAGAGCTTGGTTTGATCTGTTGTACGCAAAGCTTTTTACGTTTACTGATTTTACACCTATTGCTTGGGGTACATTTTTTCAAAATCCGTTACATCAAGGGCTTTTACATGATCTTCAAACTCTTTCAACAGAAGAACTTGGAAACCGATATTTTAGACCGAATGCTGATAAAGAAACCGTTGACGCTTTACTAACAAAAATTAAAGTAGATGTGAACCGAGTATCGAACGATAAAGATCCTTACAAGGGATTAAAACTATCACCAAATTCAATAGATAGCGCACCCATCTTAGCGGGCGCGATGCTTTATTATTCCTATCATCATTTTGACGAATATGACATGTATATGGCGAAGTTAAATCCTGCATCAAGCTATAATTCTGGAAATACTACCGCTTGCGGGAGTGGGTGTGGTAACCACCGTGACGACAATGCCGGACATGACAGCAGCTGCAGCAGCGATAGCGGGAGCAGCTGTGGAAGCAGTTGCGGCAGTGGATGCGGAAGTAGTTGATGCAATAAGTAATCCGCTTTAAATAAACGACTGTTTTCTAAAAGATTGTTGCTTTTTAATTTTTAGTATTTACTTCTTTGACTGTTGATTGAAGTGTAAGATGGGAGACTCTAGGCTAGGACAGGTGGGCAGTCGTCAAAGTAGAGGTGGCTCGTTCAGCCCCGACAAGCAAAAGGTGAATGGGTTTGAAGGCGCACTTTGCCTTCTTAACCATTTAACATTTGACCTCGAGGGGCTAGCCACTGCAACTAGGCAGGTGAGACACTTAAATGTGAAACGTTCAAATGTGGCTCACCGCCTGCCCCGCGGAAAGCGGACATCTGGAACGGAAATCAACTACTTTCAAAAGCAACAAAGGTTACGGAAACAGCCAAATAAAAAAGCCCTGCAAGTGACTCAACATCACTTTGCAGGGCTTTCTACTTAATTCTCTTCTACTTCTTTACGATTCTTTTTAAAGATTTTGGAGAGGACTTCATACACAATTGGCACGATGATTAGCGTCAATAGTGTAGAACTTGCTAAACCGCCGATTACGGTAACGCCAAGACCTTTAGAGATCAGCCCGCCACCGCCTGAGCCAACTGCCAACGGAATCAATGCTCCGATTGTAGCGATAGCTGTCATCAGGATCGGACGAAGACGTGTTGCTCCTGCTTCTAGGATCGCATCACGCATACTCATTCCTTCACGTTCCATGTGAATGATTCGGTCTACGAGTACGATGGCATTCGTTACAACGATGCCAATCAACATCAACAGCCCCATCATTACGGATACAGAGATGGTCTCATCTGCGATCAATAGACCGACAAATGAACCGATTACTGCAAATGGAAGCGAGAACAGGATCGCAAACGGTGCGACACCTTCACGGAAGGTTACGACAAGTATGAAATACACGATCGCGATTGCTGCAAGCATAGCAGCTCCAAGCTGTGTAAAGGTTTCGTTCATATCAGCCTGAACACCCGCCACTCCAACAGTAACTCCTTTTGGCATATCTAGTTTATCGATGTCTTTTTGGACTTCAGATGTGGCTTTGGACATATCATCGCCAATTGCCTTACCAGACACGGTAGCATAATACTCCCCTTTACTTCGGGCAAGGGTATTAAGCGTTGTTCCTTTTTCAACCGTAACAAGCTCAGATAACGGCATTGTTGTGCCAAGAGCAGTTGGTACCTGTCTTGCTAAAATATCATCGACTGACTTAGGTTGCTTCGTTTGCTCTTGCTGAACGATAACGTCTAGTGTATCTCCGTCTTTTTCGATCGTCGTTAAGACATCATCCGCTTTCATCGGATTCAGCATCATCACGATTTGACCTGTTGTTAGTCCATATTTTAGAATCTCATTTTGATCGACGTTAAACGTATGTTCGACAAACGCATCCTTCGCGCTTGAAGTAACATCCTCTAGCTGATCGTTCTTCTTCATAGATTCTTCTGCCATTTTTACGGCTTTATTGAGTTTATTCAGATCTTCACTGTAGAACGTATAGCTGACTTCATTTTCTGCTCCTGTTGAGGCAGCAAAGTTCTGACTCTTCCATTCTCCTGATTGACCAAGGTCGGCAACATCGTCTTCTATTTCATCACGCACTTCTGGGAAGTTCTCCATATCCGGATCAAAGATGAGGTACATGAGCGCTCCGCCTTCTCCTCCACCGGCCATAGCCATCATCGGATCTGCGTTATCTGAAACAGAGATTTGAACGATATCAATATCATCACGTTTTAGCATCTTCTCTTCTAGAGCTTCAACGTTTTTCAATGTTTCTTCTTTAAGCTCCCCGGCTTTCGGTGTGTATGTTAAATACATCACTTTGTCTTCTTCACTGCCCATGAAGCTGAAACCGATAATAGGCGTTAATGCTAAACTTCCTGCAAGTAAAAGAACGGCAAGGATAGAAGTGATGATTTTATGATTGAGGGATTTGTTAAGAATCCCTTTATACCAGTTCGCTAACTTACCAGTTTCTTTATGACTGCTTTCTGTCTTTTCGCTATACAGCTTCTTTTTAAACAAAAAGTGTGATAATGCTGGAACGATGGTGATGGCAACAATAAGTGACGCACCTAGCGCAAATGTCATCGTTAACGCGAAAGGCGCGAACAGTTCGCCTACCATACCACCCACAAAGATAAGCGGAGCGAAAACCGCAACCGTTACGAGTGTGGAAGAAAGGATCGGTTTGAACATCTCAATCGTTGCTTCTCGGATTAACGCACGCCCATTTAATTTTTCTTCTTTCAAATGCAGACGTCGATAAATATTTTCTACAACAACGATCGAGTCATCAATTACACGACCGATCGCAACCGTAATCGCCCCTAGTGTCATGATGTTCAACGTGATATCCATCCAGTTAAGCACCAATAACGCCATGAAGATAGAAACCGGAATAGAGATGATTGAAATGATCGTCGATTTAAAATCACGCAGGAATAAAAGGATGATCAATACGGCGATCAATCCGCCAAACAATGCTTTTTCGATCATGGTTGCCACTGAATCTTCAATCGGTTTTCCTTGGTCGAGTGACACATCAATGACAAGACCATCTACTCTTGATTTTTCTTCTTTAATCAGTTCTTTTACACCATTCACGACATCAACGGTGTTCGCTTGCTGCTCTTTTACGATTTGAATCGCGATCGCTTCATCTCCGTTCGTTCGAGAGACGGATTCCACTTTCCCTACCGTTTTAATATCCGCAATCTCACTCAGCTTTACAAACGGTGTTGGGTTTGTTGCAGAAGGTGTTACTGGTATCATCATGTTCTTCAATTCATTTGAAGTCATGAATTTTCCATCAACAGCAACTGCTTCTTCCCCTTTTTCAAACTCATACAGCCCTAATGAAACGGCCATGTTGCTTGCTTGAATCATTTCTTTTACTTTATCTTCTGTTAGATCATACTGTTTCAACTTATCTTTTTTATATGTAAGATCTACCTCTTCGATATGTTGACCCGTAATCTTAGCGGATGCCACACCATCAATTTTCTCGATCTTAGGAAGAATAATCTCTTCAACCGTTGAAGTTAATTCAACGATATCCTCTTTCGTACTACTTACACTGAGTGCAGCAACTGGCATCATGTTCATGCTGATCGCTGTCACAGTCGGCTCTTCAGCCGTTTCTGGCAATTCGACTGCATCTAGTGCAGATTGTAGCTCACGCTTTGCTTCGTCCATGTCTATACCGTATTCGTATTCCACTTGGAGATTAGACAGGTTCGAATAAGAATTTGAATAAACGGCTTTAACATCTTCAAGTCCTTCTACCGCTTTCTCGATCGGCATCGACACATCTTCCATTACTTTCTCTGGAGTAGCTCCAGGATAAACGTCCATCACCATCAAGTATGGAATTGAAACATCCGGAATCGTTTCCATATTCATGCGTGTTCCTGAATAAATACCTGAGACTGTTATAATAATGGTAAGCAGCCATACAGCTAATTTATTCATTAAGACAAAATTAACTAAACCTTTCATTCATCCACCAACCCCTAATTGACTTATCCAACTCAATTATTTATACTAATGACTGATTGGTCATTTGTCAATGAATTACTTAGGAGCGATACAATGAGTAAGAAACAATTAATTATGGAGAGTGCACTCGAACTTTTTGCACAGCAAGGGTTTGACGCCACTTCTGTACAACAGATCACAGAACATGCCGGCATCTCAAAAGGGGCTTTCTATCTATCTTTTAAATCAAAAGACGAATTGATCAACGGTCTGATCGACCACTTTATGCTGAGTCTCATCTCAGATATTGACCAAGTAGTCAAAAATCACGAAATGGATGCTAATCTTTTATACGAATTCTACCAAGCTGCGTTTCATTCATTTCAAAAGCATTCTGATTTCGCCAAGATCTTTATTAAAGAACAATCCAAAACCTTGAACGAAGAGCTTATCTCAAAGATCCATCAATACGATAAACTCATCGATAACATCATTCTAGGTATGTTAGACCGCATATATGGGGAAGAAATCTCACAGACTCGTTATGATTTAATTTATTGTGTGAAGGGCTTTATTCATACGTATTCACACCTGATCCTTTTCTTTGACGTTCCACTGGATCTTCATACATTGAGTCGCTCACTTGCAGAGAAAACAGCACTGCTCGCCAAGCATTCAGAAACGACATTTATCACAGAAGAGCTTTATCACACGATCAATGAACCATTTCATATGCATATAACGAAAGAGCAGCTCCTAGAATTGATAGAGCAAAAGATAGAGGAAGTGGAGGATTCAACGTTAAAAGAGTCATTGACCCTTCTGAAACTGCAGATGATTGAGCCAAGTCTTAGTCCTGCTATTGTAAAAGGGTTGATCTTAAACCTGAATAATCATCCTGCATGTAAGCAGATTGCTTATTTGATTCAGGATTCTCTGAATAATGATTGAAACAAAAAAATCCTCCCGTAGTAACAGGAGGATTTCTTTGTTTTAGACTTTCTTCGTTGCAAGTTGATTGAAGTGCAAGGTGCGAGACTCCTGGGGATCAGTGGGACAGGTGAGACTCTTAACAGCGCATAGCGCTAAGAGGCTCACCGCACGCCCCCCGGAAAGGGAGCACCTGAAACGGAAATCAACCATCCTCCTAATCAACAGAGCAAAACAAAACAAGTCTTATTTATCTTTTTTTCAGTTCTTCCACAATCAGCTTGTTTACAAGTGGAGGATTTGCTTTTCCTTTTGTTTCTTTCATCACTTGTCCAACCAGGAATCCGACGGCTTTTTCTTTTCCGTCTTTATAATCCGCAACAGATTGCTCGTTCGCATCAAGGATTTTAACAACGATCTCGCGGATTGCTCCTTCGTCTGAGATCTGCACGAGACCTTTTTCTTTTACGATTTTCTCTGCGTCGCCACCGTTCTCGATCAATTCTTTAAAGACCGTCTTCGCGATTTTGTTCGAGATCGTCCCGTCAGCGATCAGCTTGATCATACCAGCAAGACCTTCAGCTGTTAGAGCTGTTTGGTCTAGCTCTTTACTTTCATTGTTTAAGTAAGCACTCACTTCACCCATGATCCAGTTGGATGCTTGCTTCGCATCTGCACCAGCTGTGATTGTCGCTTCAAAGAAATCTGCCATCTCTTTTGTCATCGTCAATACTTTCGCATCATATTCAGGTAATCCGAAGTCACCCACATAACGCTTTTGACGAGCATCCGGAAGCTCTGGAATGTCTGATTTCACACGATCCATCCACTCTTCATCAATAAAAATGGACACGAGATCAGGCTCTGGGAAGTAACGATAGTCGTCAGATCCTTCTTTTACACGCATGAGGATCGTCGTTTTCGTCGCTTCATCATATCGGCGAGTCTCTTGAAGAATCTCTCCTCCAGCTGAAACCACTTCACGCTGACGCTTCTCTTCATGCTCTAACCCTTTTTGAACGAAAGCAAACGAGTTTAAGTTCTTAAGCTCCGCCTTTGTTCCGAACTTCTCTTGACCAACCGGACGAATTGAAATATTCGCGTCACAACGCAACGAACCTTCTTCCATCTTACAGTCAGATACACCTGTGTATTGAATGATCGCTTTAAGCTTTTCTAAATACGCGTAAGCTTCTTCCGGTGTACGAATATCCGGCTCAGATACGATTTCAACAAGCGGCGTTCCTTGACGGTTCAAATCGACGAGTGATCCGTCTGCCGTATGTGTCAGCTTACCTGCATCCTCTTCCATATGGATACGCGTGATGCCGATTTTCTTTTTGTTTCCGCCAACTTCGATCTCGATCCAGCCGTGTTCACCGATCGGCTTATCAAACTGTGACACCTGATAGGCTTTCGGATTGTCTGGATAAAAGTAGTTCTTGCGGTCAAATTTTGTTTCTCTATTGATTTCACAGTTAAGCGCGAGTGCTGCACGCATCGCAAAATCGACAGCTTGATGGTTCACAACAGGCAACACGCCAGGATGTCCTAAGCAGATCGGACACACATTCGTGTTTGGCGGTGCACCAAAGTTTGTAGAACAGCCGCAGAAAATCTTAGTGTTCGTTTTTAATTCCACGTGTACTTCTAATCCAATTATCGTTTCAAATTCGCTCATTTTCTGCACCCCCTACAGCTTCGGCTTTTCTGTGTGATGATCTGTTGCTTGTTCAAACGCATGTGCTACGCGATAAATCGTGCTCTCGTCAAAATGTTTACCGATGATCTGAAGTCCGATCGGCAGTCCATCTGAGAATCCACATGGTACAGAGATCGCAGGCACACCCGCTAAGTTAACCGGAATCGTTAAGATATCGTTCATGTACATCGTTAGCGGATCTTTCGTCATCGATCCACATTTAAACGATGCAGATGGCGTTGTTGGCCCGATGATCACATCGTATTTTTCAAAGATGTTCGTAAAGTCTTCTTTAATCAGCGTACGAACTTTTTGTGCTTTTTTATAATAAGCATCGTAATATCCAGAGCTTAGCGCGAACGTCCCTAGCATGATGCGGCGTTTTACTTCCTCACCAAATCCTTCGCTTCTAGATTGCTTGTACATCTCGATCAAGTTCTCGCTGTTATCTGAACGCAGTCCGTAACGTACACCATCAAAGCGTGAAAGGTTAGCAGATGCTTCAGATGATGACAGCAAGTAGTAAGTCGCAAGCGCATAACGAGAATGCGGCAGAGAAACTTCTTCCCATGTCGCTCCAAGTCCTTCAAGCACTTTTAGAGCTTCCATCACGCGCTCTTTTACGCCAGGCTCAACACCTTCACCAAGGTATTCTTTTGGAACCGCGATCTTCAGCCCTTTTACATCACCTGTAAAAGAAGCGAGGTAATCTGGGATGTCCACTTTTGCAGAAGTAGAATCCATCGGGTCGTTTCCTGCAATGGCTTGCAGTAGGTATGCATTGTCTTCAACGTTACGCGTTACAGGACCGATTTGATCCAGTGAGGACGCAAACGCGACTAAACCGTAACGAGAAACGAGTCCGTAAGTCGGCTTCAATCCAACAACACCACAGAAGGCAGCAGGCTGACGGATCGAGCCACCTGTATCAGAGCCTAGTGAGAAAAGAACTTCTCCCGCTGATACGGATGCTGCAGACGCACCGGAAGAACCTCCTGGTACACAAGAAAGATCCCACGGGTTATGAGTTGGGTGGAATCCGGAGTTCTCGTTTGATGAGCCCATCGCAAATTCATCCATGTTCAATTTTCCGATCGTGATCGTGTCCGCTTGATTCAAGCGTTCCACAACGGTCGCATCATAGATCGGTTCGAAGTTTTCTAATATGCGAGACGCACAAGTTGTACGGATCCCTTTAGTTACGATGTTATCCTTAATTCCGATCGGCATACCAAAGAGCAGTCCTCTGTCAGCACCGGAAACGAGCTTCTCATCTAATTGTTTAGCCTTAATGCGGCTGTATTCTTCATTTAGAGTTAAAAACGCCTTTACTTTACCATCTACTTGATGAATGCGGTCAAACGTCGCATCCACAATGTCAGTTACACTCAATTCTTTTGTATGTAATAATTGATGCAGTTCTGAGATCTTTTTATCTAAAATCGACATACGTGGTCTTTCCTCCTACTCCAAAATGTTCGGAACTTTAAACTGGCCATCTCTTTCTGAAGGCGCATTTTTCATCGCCTCATCCACTGATACCGAATTTTTCACTTCGTCTTTACGAAGGATATTCTTCAGTTCCAGAACGTGTGTAGTCGGCTCCACGTTATCTGTATCGAGTTCGTTCAGTTCTTCAGCAAACCCGATGATTTTATCTAATTGTTCAGTCAGCATTTCGGCTTCTTCCTCCGTAACGGCTAACCTGGCTAAATGCGCCACGTGTTTCACTTGATCTTTCGAAATTCGAGACAAGCTCGCCACCTCCAAGACTTTCTATACGAAAAGTATTATTCTGATGATAACAAAAAGCTTGCTGTATAAGCAACTTGAGGACGGAACATTCACGAAATTGAGTTATTTTTATGGGGTTTTGTGGGTTTGTTTGCGGGATGTGAACCCGTTTTACGGTACGTGTTTTTATATTTATTACACGTTCACCGGTAAATGGGTTGTTTTCACCTGTAATGGCTTTGTTTCCACCCGTATATGAGTTGTGAGCACCGCTGTGAAGCATGTGACCACCTGAAATTGCACCGCTACCACCTGAAACGCCATATAAATAGCCCTCGAAATAGAAAAAAGAATCTACTTTTACGTAGATTCCTCCGTTATTGATATTAAATGATTTAGATTCCCCACTCATGAAGTTCTAAGCGGCGCACGCCTTCTTTTACGTAAGGATCTTCTTCGGCTAATTGTTTAGCCTCGTCTAGTGACTCCGCTTTGTAAACGACCATACCGCCTGCTCCGTCCAAAAATGGTCCTTTCAAATGAACTTTATCTTGTGCCACAAGCTCTGCTAGGTAATCAAGATGTGCCTGACGGAACTCTTGATTGAGCTCTGGTTTTTCCATATGTAGTATTGCTGCGAAATATGCCATGTGTGTTACCTCCTTATTTGTTATGTTTATCTTACTACATAGTGTTGAACACCAAAAGAAAAGGCTATTTTTCTAAAAGTTTGTTGCTATCATCCTAATTTTTATCTTCTTCTATGAAAGTTGATTGGAGTGCAAGGTGGGAGACTCCTGCGGGACAAGCGGACAGGTGAGACACTTAAAAGTGAAACGTATGAATGTGGCTCACCGCCTGCCCCGCGGAAAGCGAGCACCTGGAACGGATATCAACAACTTCCAATAACAACGAAGATTGAGAAACAGCAAAAGAAAAACATTCGGTTACTTCACCGAATGCTTTTAATCTTTTCCGTAGCTCGAGTCTTTCGTGGGATGGCGAAGCATGCCTTCTTTTGGCGGTGCTTTCTTTTCGATCAGGTCTCGGTTTATGTTCGTGTTCCAGCCGATATCATTCGTCGGATGCACCCACTCTTCGCCTGCCATCACTTCTGGATCGGTGTCTGTGCTCCATTTATTCAGTGGCGAATTCTCTGAATCGTAAAAGCTGTCTCCGATCACAACACCGTGCTCGTTTACAAAAGGCGCTTCCATCTTCATTCCTGTACCTTTAAAATCAGGCGAACTGATCTGATGAGGCAACGTTTCATCCAGATCGACTTCAGGAACATTCTTCTTTGGCTCTTTATCTTTGGACATCTTCACACCTGCTTCCATATCGTTATACGATTAACTTCTCCTGAAGCAGCGTGTACAATCCATTTTTTTCTTTGCAGATTGTGTGAAGACTTATAAACTTTTTTGAGGACTTATAAAAAAATTTGAAGACTTATAAAATTTTTTCAAGACTTATAAGTTCTGTTGAAGACTTATAAATGAAAAATACCCACATAAAAAAACCCTTTCTCAGGTGAGAAAGGGGTCGATTTTAAAATTTATAGTGTTTCTGAAGTTGTTTTTGCTTGCATGTGAAGTGTTAGGTAGTCTGGGCCACCAGCTTTTGAGTCAGTACCAGACATGTTGAACCCGCCAAACGGTTGGTATCCAACGATTGCGCCTGTACATCCACGGTTGATGTAGAAGTTACCTACGTGGAACTCTTCACGTGCGCGCTCGATGTGCTCACGGTTGTTAGAAAGAAGTGCTCCTGTTAGACCGTATTCCGTGTTGTTTGCGATTTCCATCATGTGATCGAAATCACGCGCTTTACATACCGCTACAACTGGTCCGAAGATCTCTTCTTGCATCAAGCGAGCTTTTTCATCTACATCAGCAAAGATTGTAGGCTGGATGAAGTAACCTTTAGAGTCGTCGCCTTCTCCACCAGTCATCAGACGACCTTCTTCTTTTCCGATCTCGATGTATTTCATGATTTTGTTGAAAGAAGCTTGGTCGATTACTGGTCCCATGTAAGTGCCAACTTCTTCAGGGTTACCCATCGTTAATGTTTTCGTAAGAGCTACTGCTTTTTCTAAAACTTCGTCGTAAACGTCTTGGTGGATAACGGCACGAGATCCAGCAGAACATTTTTGTCCAGAGAATCCGAATGCAGAATAAACGATTGAGCTTGCTGCTAATTCAAGATCAGCATCACGGTCAACTACAACTGTGTCTTTTCCGCCCATTTCAGCGATTACACGCTTCAGCCAAATTTGACCAGGGTGTACTTTTGCTGCACGCTCATAAATACGGCAACCAACTTCACGAGAACCTGTGAACGATACGAAGCGAGTTTTCGGATGGTCTACTAGGTAGTCACCGATCTCTGCACCGCTACCAGGAACGAAGTTAAGAACGCCCGCAGGAAGTCCTGCTTCTTCCATCACTTGAACGAACATTGCTGCGATAACTGGTGTAGTGTTCGCTGGTTTCAACAACACTGTGTTACCTGTAACGAACGCTGCTGCTGCAGTACCTGCCATGATCGCAAACGGGAAGTTGAATGGAGAGATAACGATACCTACTCCAAGTGGGATATAGCTAAATTTATTAATTTCGCCTTCACGGCTTACAACTGGTTGTCCAGCTTTAAGCTTGATCGCTTGGCGTGCATAGTATTCTAAAAAGTCAATCGCTTCAGCTGTATCAGCGTCAGCTTCTTTCCATGGCTTACCTGCTTCTTTTGTAAGCATAGCGGAGAATTCATATTTACGGCGGCGGATGATCGCTGCTGCACGGAACAAGATGTTCGCGCGGTGTTCAGGATCCCACTTTTTCCAAGATTCAAAAGCTGTTAATGCAGCTTGCATCGCTTGCTCAGCATGATCTTGAGTCGCTTTGGAAACAGATCCAATCACTTCTTCTTTGTTAGCTGGATTTATAGAAACAATCTTTTCGTCTGTCGTGATCTTTTCACTGCCGATAACAAGCGGAAACTCTGTACCAAGCTTAGAGTTAATTACCTTTAACCCTGCTTCGTAAGCTTCCTTGTTTGCAGGAACTGAAAAATCCATAAATGGTTCATGACGGTATTCACGTGTCATAATAAATTCCCCTCCTATTAAAGCGTTTTCATTATTCGGTTTCCCACGTTCATTCTACATGAACATAGCGGTTTGTTCAAACAAACTGATAATAGTCAGAATTCTTTATTTTAAAGGGATGTCGTACATTTTTGTATCTTTTTTCTTTGTAGTGAATGATTAGTGAATTTTCCCTTGATTTGTTTAGAAGATTCAGGTGTTATACGAATAAATATGAGTTTTGTTCGTTTTGAAGTATATTTTTCCAAAGTCACTAAAAAGATCCTATTGAACAGGTGTCTTCAGGTGGTCGCAGTGCAATCTCAAGTGGTTACATGTATGTTAGCGGTGCTCACAACCACTTTTCAGGTGAAAACGAAGCACTTTCAGGTGGAAACAGCCCATTTAGCGGTGAACGTGTAATAAATATAAAAACACGTACCGTAAAATCGCTAACCATAATGCATTTGAGGACTGCGTCCCCAGGAACTGCTCACCTTGCACAACAAAAACCCACTAACCATAACGGTAGTGGGCTGTCAAAAATCCTTACTTACGATAAATATGCACGAACGGTTCTTCTTGTGTAGTTTCGTCTTTTACGATGAGTGCCTCTGGCTGATCAACAGCTGAACCGATGTATACTTCGATCGGTACATTCGGAAGCTCGCCTAGTGCGGACGTTGCTACGAACTGGGTAAAGGAGATGATTTCTGCTTTACCGCGGAACTGAACCGGAATCTCAATCGTCAATCGTTCAAGGTTACCGTCTTTATAGTAGCCTTTTCCGATCACACCGATATAGTTAGGGAAATACTCCTGAACCTTAGATTTAAAGGTCGTGAACTTTTCATAGTCACTTCGTTTCTTTTTCGATGCAGCGTCAGATGGGAACAGCACATAATCTTCATCTACATCTTCCCATGAACTTACCGAGTTGCTTCCTTTTTTCACAACGCCTGAAGCGAAGAAGTTTCCGGGTGTTACAGAATCACGTTCTTCTTCTTGATAGAGAGCAAATACGATCGGCACATCTTTCAGCTTTGGATCTGTGCGCAAACGGCTTGCCACTTGTCCAGCTATTTTCTGTGCTTCTTGTTTCACTTTTTCACGCTCAAGCTTAACTTCACCAGGATAGATCAAGCCTTGTTGGTTAACATCATAGTAATACGTAGAGTTAAAGGATAACCCGACTACTACACCGCCAAGCTTTACTTTTCCATCACCGCTCTGAACGAGATAGTTGTGTTCAAGAACATAAGAGAGATACTTAGGGTTGTTCTTGTTTGCTTCTAGCATCTTATTTTTGTATTCTGGGTCACCTTCGTCTACTTTTACACCAAGCTTCGGATTCAACCCTGTTTGATCTAGCTTGCTTTTACTTTTTCCAGGCTCTTCGTCTGCTCTTTTTAACCAGTTTGTAACCGTAGGCTCATTTAAGAACTGTCCTTCTTGGAAAAAGTACTTGTCTGTACTGAATGTGTCTTGAGCGATGCGCATTAAGCCCATCTCAAACTCATTGATATCAAGCCGATTATCAACACCATAACGGATTACACCACGAGCTCCACCTGGTTCGAACGGAAAAATACTACGATAGTACTTTTCACCCGTGTTAATCTCGCCTGTTATAATCGCTTTTTCATCTTTTTTGCCCTTTTCTTGCACGATCTTTTCTTCTTTTTCCAGCTCATCGCCACCCCAGCAGCCGGTCAAAAGCAGTAAAGTACTTAAGAAAAGGAGCCCAACCCGTTTCATCATCACGGACACTCCTCTAGTATTGTTGGTTAGCTCTCGCCAATCTTATTTGTTAAGCTCGTCCACCAATTTTTGCTCATCCCAAATCTCAATGCCCAGCGTCTTCGCTTTATCAAGCTTAGATCCTGCATCTTCTCCTGCGATTAGCATATCTGTATTCTTACTCACGCTTCCAGTCACTTTCGCTCCTAGGCGTTCTAATTTTTCTTTTGCATCATTACGAGTCAGAATCGAAAGTTTGCCTGTTAACACCACGGTTTTCCCCGCAAACGGAGTATCAAGATCTTCCACCTTTACAAGCTTTGGACCTTTGTATTCCATGTTCATGCCCAGAGCCTTCAATTCTGCTACGAGCTCGTGCACTTCGGGCTTTGAAAAATAAAGCAGGATAGAGTCAGCCATCTTTTCACCGATCTCTTCTACAGCTAACAGCTCTTCTTTAGAAGCACTCATCAAACCATCCATCGATTCAAAGCGCTGCGCAATCGTCTTCGCCGCTTTCGCTCCAACATGACGTATACCTAGCCCAAACAGCAGACGCTCTAAAGAATTTTCTTTCGACTTTTCAATCGCTGCAAGCAGATTATCTACTGATTTTTCACCCATACGCTCTAATTCTAACAGTTTCTCGCGCTCTAGCTTAAACAAATCGGCAAAGTTTTGTATTAATTTTTCCTTGAATAGCTGTGCGACTACTTTTTCACCAAGTCCATCAATGTTCATGGCGTTTCGAGAAACAAAGTGAATGAATCCTTCTCGAATCTGTGCCGGGCATTGTGGGTTCAAACACCTTAAAGCCACTTCCCCGTCCAAACGCTCTAGCTTGCTGTCGCACTCCGGGCATTCGGTAGGCATATTAAAATCGATCTCATCACCAGTTCGGCGCTCCGTGATAACATTCACGACTTCCGGAATGATATCACCCGCTTTTTTTACCACTACATAATCACCGAGCTTGATGTCTTTTTCGCGGATCAAGTCTTCATTATGTAACGAAGCACGCTTTACAGTCGTTCCTGCGACTAAAACAGGCTGCAGCAAGGCAGTTGGTGTAACGACTCCCGTACGGCCAACGTTCAACTCGATGCCTTCAAGCTTTGTAACAACCTCTTCAGCAGGGAACTTATACGCAATCGCCCAACGCGGGTTCTTCGCCGTGAATCCTAGTTCCTCTTGTTGATAGAGTGAGTTTACCTTAATTACAATTCCGTCGATCTCATATGGAAGGTCTGGACGCTTCTCCTGCCAGCTGTTCACATATTCAATAACTTCTTCAATGTTCGCGCACTTCTTCCACTCTGGGTTCGTCTTAAAACCTAAATGGCTTAAGTACGTTAAGCTTTCGTCATGCGAATCAACGGAATGTCCTTCAAGCTTTCCTACCCCATAAAGAAAAATATCGAGATTACGACTGGCTGCAATCTTCGGATCAAGCTGACGTAAAGATCCAGCTGCTGCATTCCGTGGATTCGCAAAAAGTTCTTGTCCTTCTTCTTCTCGATGTGCGTTCAGCTTTTGAAAAGATTTTTTCGGCATGAACGCCTCGCCTCGTACTTCAAGCATCACATCTTCTTTTAATTTGAATGGAATAGAACGGATCGTTTTTAAATTATTCGTTATATCCTCACCGATTGTGCCGTCACCACGTGTAGCGCCACGAACAAAACGACCATCTTGATACGTAAGGGATACAGCTAGACCGTCGATTTTAAGTTCAGCTACATATGTTACATTCGAACCTACGCCATCTCTCACACGGCGGTCAAAATCTCGCAGATCCTGATCATTGAAAGCATTGCCTAGACTCAGCATCGGTACAGTATGTTCTACTTTTTCAAAAAAGTCCAAAACAGCACCGCCTACACGTGAAGTAGGCGAGTGCTCGTCATGAAGTTCTGGATGATTGTTTTCAAGTTCGATCAGCTCTTTCATGAGCTGATCATATTCAGCATCAGGTACAGACGGCTTGTCTAGTACGTGATATTCGTAATTATATTTTTCTAGCATTTCCCGGAGTTCCAGGATGCGTTCCTTCGCTTGTTCTTCGTTCAACCCGTTCCACTCCTTCTTTTCTTACGCTTTTTCAATCGGGGCAAATTTAGCAAGCAGTCTTTTCACACCTACAGGCTGTGGAAACGCGATGTCGAGTTCCATAGAATCTCCTGAACCACGCATGCTTACAACGGTTCCTGTTTCCCATTTACGGTGCTTGACTTTGTCGCCTACTCTCCATTCCAGTTTCTCCCCACCAGAAGATTGATAGACAGGTGTAACCATTTTCTTTTTCGGTGCCATGAACGATGGCGTAGCTCCTCCACCTGAACGAGCACTTGCTCCCCACGGAACAGATGGTTTTTCTTTTACTTCTGTCTCGATAAGATCTTCAGGAATCTCAGCGATAAAACGAGATTCCGGATTTGTCGTCGTACGTCCATACAAGGTACGCATTCTAGCATTCGTTAAGAATAACTCTTCTTCCGCACGCGTAATCCCAACATATGCGAGACGACGTTCTTCTTCCATCTCATTCTCTTCAAAAAGAGCACGGCTATGCGGGAATACCCCTTCTTCAAGACCCATTAAAAAGACCATCGGAAACTCCAGACCTTTTGCAGAGTGAAGCGTCATCAGAACGACAGATTCATTCGGCTTATCATCTGCTGCATCTTCATCGAGCTTATCAATATCTGCAACTAGTGCAAGATCAGTTAAGAACGCGATCAATGATTTATCATCTTGTTTCTTTTCAAAGTCTTGCGTAACAGAAATAAACTCGTCGATATTCTCTAAACGGCTTTGTGCTTCAATCGTTTTCTCTGCTTTTAAAGCATCACGGTAGCCTGTCTTGCTAAGAACTTCTTCTGTTAGTTCGGTCACAGAAAGAAATTCCTGCTGACGCGTCCAGTTCGTAACAAACTCTGAGAACTCTCTTAAAGCATTCGTTGCACGTGCGCTAAGACCAATCTGCTCTACTTCTTGAAGCGCTTGATACATAGAGAGATCATTGTTTGTTGCATACTGTGCGACTTTATCCATAGAAGACGCACCAATCCCGCGTTTCGGAACGTTTACGATACGCTGTAGAGAAATATCATCGTCTGGATTCGAAATCAAGCGAAGGTACGCTAGGATGTCTTTGATTTCTTTTCTGTCATAGAACTTTGTCCCGCCGACAATATTGTACGGAATGTTCGATTTGATCAAAACTTCCTCAATCACACGTGATTGCGCATTCGTGCGATACAGGATCGCGATGTCATTATACGAACGTTTTCCGGATGATACGGCTTCACGAATCTTACCTGTTACGTAATAGCTCTCACCTTGCTCATCATCGCCTTGGTAGTACGTGATGCTAGCGCCGTCCGTATTATCTGTCCAAAGATTCTTTGGCTTACGGTTCATGTTATTTTCGATTACTTTATTGGCTGCTTGAAGAATCTTTTTCGTAGAACGATAGTTTTGCTCTAATAGGATAACTTCAGCATCGTTATAATCTTTTTCAAACGATAGAATGTTCGCGATATCTGCGCCACGCCAGCCATAGATCGACTGATCAGAGTCTCCTACCACACAAAGGTTGCGGAAACGATCCGCTAGCATCTTCACGAGCATATACTGCGCTCTGTTCGTATCTTGATACTCATCAACATGAATATATTGAAACTTACGTTGATAGAACTCGAGCACTTCAGGGACTTTTGCGAAAAGCTGGATTGTTGTCATGATCAGATCATCAAAATCTAACGCCTGGTTCTTGCGAAGTCGCTTTTCATAGCCTTCATAAACTTCTTGAACAACACCTTCAAAGTGCCCGTTCGCCACTTTTGCAAAATCTGCTGCTGTTTTTAGTTCGTTCTTTAAAGACGAGATCGCGCTTAAAATTCCACGAGGTTCGTATTTTTTTGGATCATAGTTCAAATCTTTCAATACGGCTTTTACAACTGATAATTGATCTGTCGCATCTAAGATCGTAAAGTTACGGTTAATTCCGATTCGATCGATATCACGACGCAAGATGCGTACGCACATGGAGTGGAACGTAGAGATCCAAATCTCTTCTGCTACTGGTCCTGTAATCTTTGCGACCCTTTCCTTCATCTCTCGTGCTGCTTTATTTGTAAACGTGATCGCTAGGATGTTCCATGGTGCCACTTCTTTTTCCATCATTAAGTAAGCGATACGGTGAGTTAACACTCTCGTCTTACCGCTCCCCGCTCCAGCCATCAACAACAACGGCCCATCTGTATGTTTTACTGCTGCTTTCTGCTCAGGATTTAGTCCTGATAATAGCTTTTCAATCATTTGATGCATACTCATTCTTCATTCACCGCCCGAACATATATTCTTATTTTTTATTCTCACTCATTTTTGAGATTTTATCAACTTTTACCCTTAACCGCTTCAACGGTTTCAATAGCAGCTTTTAAGTCGTCATAAATAACGTTCCCGACAACAACTGTATCCGCGAACTCTGCCATCTCTTTCGCTTGTTCTCCCGAATGAATGCCGCCTCCATAATAGAGGATCGTGTTTTCAAGCACGTTTTTTACTTGGCGAACGATATCAACATCACCATAAGTGCCGCTGTATTCCAAGTAAAAGATCGGAAGCTTAAACATTTTTTCGGCCAAGCGGGCATATGCTACAACATCATCTGCTGAGAGATCTGTTTCGGCACTCGACCGTTTTGCAGCCTCACAACCTGAATTTAAGATGCAATATCCTTCGGTAAGAATCTCGTCCCAGTTCATGATGTCACCAAATTCTTTTAATGCTTCTGTATGAAGCCCTGTAATGAAATTAGCATCCTTCGCATTTAACACGGTAGGAATATAGTAAAAATCGAATCCTGGTGTAAGTGATTCGATATTAGATACTTCAAGCACACAAGGAACCGCATATCTGCGGATGCGTGACATAAGGTCTAACGTATTATCAAGCGTTATGCCACTAGATCCCCCAACGATAACAGCGTCCGTTCCGCTCTCACAGATCTTTTCCAGGTCACTGTCACTGATCTCTTTATCTGGGTCTAGCTTAAACACATGCTTCCATTTTCGATAATCAAACATTGTGTTCTTCCTTTCATGTTTAGAAACACCCGTGCCTGCTATTTTAACAAGCCAGTTCTGTACTTCTGCATTATAACAAAAATAAGGTTCTCACTCTATGATTCATCATGTGGAAAGATTGTGAAGTTCATACTGCTTTTTGGGAGGAATAGCTATGCTTATGTGGCATATTGACGACGATATCATGCTAAAACAAGCAGACGTTAAAGAATCCGATAACATCTATAGATTGTTAGAAAATTCACGTCATTATCTTGGACCGTGGATTAGCTGGGTCGATTATACCCAATCTAGCGGTGAGATGCGGCAGTTTATTAAAACGGTGAACAAAAAGATGAAAGAACAAACAGACGTTGTTCTTTTTATATGGTATCGCGGACAAGTAGCAGGATCTGTTGCTCTATATGATATTAAGTGGCACAACCAGTCAGGTATGCTTGGCTATTGGGTAGGATCCGGATTCGAAGGGCATGGAATCGCACAGCGAGCGGTAAAAGGAATGCTTATGTATGCTTATTACACGCTGATGCTCAATCGCGTGGAGCTGCGTGCTGCGGTTCAAAACGAAAAAAGCATCAAGCTCGCCCGCCGACTTGGCTTCCAAGCAGAAGGCGTTGTCAGACAGGCAGAATGGATACGCGGAAACTGCCGCGACCAAGTCCAGATGAGCTTGATGAAGAATGAATTTCATTAAATTTCAGGATTCAAAACGTATGAGATATAATTCTGCGCGCTTTGTTCAACAGCTTCCTCTGACGCGCGAATTGCACTGTGGAAGACGAACGGCGTGATATAACGTGTTCCGATTAAATTAGATGTCGCTTGGAACGGACGCAACAATTCACTGATCGTATAGTGGTTGTAACCGCCAGCTTGATAAGAGAAGTCTGGTCCGCCCGTTGAAATCGCAAGTACTAACTCTTTTCCATGAAGTGCATCGCCACCTGGCCCGTAAGCCCAACCGAACGCTAGCACTCTATCTTGCCATTCTTTTAATAGCGAGGGTGAACTGTACCAGTAGAACGGGAATTGAAGAACGATTCGATCGTGCTGCAACAACATACGCTGTTCTTCCTCAACGTTCACTTTACCGTCTGGATACAGATCGTAAAGTTTTCGAACCGTAACGTGTTCTTGTTTTTCTATTTCTTCTGCCCATCTTTTATTTACTGTAGAGTTTTGTAGATTCGGATGTGCGATAATGACGAGTGTTTTTTTCATTGATAGATCTCCTTTTTATTAGGCTCTTTTTCGTGTACATATACAGGGGTGCTTTTGAAAGTAGTTGATCTCCGCTCCAGGTTGCTCGCTTTCCGCGGGGCAGGCGGTGAGCCACATTCGTACGTTTCACTCTTAAGTGTCTCACCTGCCGGCCTGTCCCACAGGAGTCTCGCACCTTGCGCTACAATCCACTTGCAATGGGGGAGATATAAAAAATTTAAAAGCAACATATCCTGCAGAAAAGAGCCTTATATTAATAATTTAGTGATATTAACATTTGCTTGTACAAACAACTTAAACGATAAAGAAGAGAGCTCTTATGACTCGAGCTGTCCTGCTGCTAGATGTGTGGCTTTTGTGAGTGCTTTTCCTTCTTCTTCTCCTAAAAGATCGGAGTACGTTCGGTATAGATCTTTCCAAGCTTTTTCGAGATCTGTTTGAATATCAGTGCCCGCTTGTGTCGGATGGATGTGCGACATCTTTCCTTGGACCTTACGCTCTGCAAGTCCCTTTACAACAAGCTTGTCCACAAACCTTGTAATCGTACTTGGTGTCATGTGAAGTTCTTCTGCCAATTCCGATTGAGAGATTCCAGGTTTGTTGCTCACGAGCATCATCATAAAGCCATGAGTAGGCGTAATTCCCGTTGGTCTAAACGATTCCTCAGCCATTTTGGAAATAACGCGAGAAAGTTTGTTTACCGTGAAATATAAGCAGTTTTCTAAATACTTTTCGGGCATTTCAGCACCTCTTTGGCATCATTAATGTTGTTTGTACATACAAATATAAATGGTGATGGTGTTTCTGTCAATATTTTGCGTATATACTGGCGCTTGGCTGCCGCCAAGCTTACATTTTAGTGTTTTACAAAGTGGTAAAACTACCGTGCTGAGTTCTAATCCTAAAGTTTTTGCTCTTAATCCACAAGTTTGGGTGCTCAATCCACGAGTTTTAGCGTTGAATCCAAAAGTTTTTACAGTTTATCCACGAGTCTACAATCCTCGACATTTTTCGACGAGCTATCAACAAACTAATACCTCTCCCGCTACACAACCTTCACAAAACAAAAAACCCACCACTCAGTAGACTGACATAGTCAATTGGGACATTAATAAAACACCTGTTAGGCTGCCATACTCCCCATTTCAATAGGGGTGTGGTAGCCTAATTTTTCTTGAATTCGCTCCTCATTGTAATACTTCATGTATTGATCTACTTTTT
>JAFHKR010000035.1 GCA_017052515.1 Fictibacillus nanhaiensis | reverse complement strand
ATTAGGCACGCCGCCAGCGTTCATCCTGAGCCAGGATCAAACTCTCCATAAAAGTGTTTGTCTTGCTCGTTTTTAAAACTGACGGAATTAATTCTTAATTCCTTACCTATTTCTTTTGTTCAGTTTTCAAAGAACTTTTTTCTTTTACCGCGTCACTCTCTTAAAGCAGCGACAAAAACTATCTTACCACATATCTTCTTTCGAAGCAACAACTTTTTTTAAAAGTTTATGTTTGTTTTTGTCGAACGTTATGTAAGAAAAGCAACAACGTTTATTACTATATCAGCGATACGGACGCCCGTCAACGCTTTTTTAAAGATTTTACTAAAAAACCTCTTTTCGTGTCGAAAAGAGGTTTGCTTTCTATAAAGAATACTTCTCTAAAAGATCGTTTTTCGTCTTCCATACTTGAACGGAAAGGTCGACAAAATACTCTTGTGGATTCAATCTTCGTAAGTGCTGAGGCCAGAATAGACCAAGCTGTTCTTGATGATAGCGCCGAATTTCTTCGAGGTTCGGAAGGTCATACACAAGCTTTCCTTCTATATAAACGGGCTGTAGCAGTTCTTCGGCAGTAAAGTAAGAAACCACTTTGCTTTTGTATGTGTGCACCGGATCAAATAGTTTAATATCTTTTTCTGGGAGCACTTCATCATCCATCGCAATGTAATCCGCTTCTGCTTTTCCGTTTGAGTTGATGATCCGGTAGACCTTTTTATATCCAGGTGTTGTGATTTTCTCTACATTAGACGAAATTTTGATCGTGGGTACGAATTCTCCGTTCTCATATTTAGCTACAACTTTATAAACGCCTCCGAGTGCAGGCTGATCTGATGCTGTAATAAGCTGCGTCCCAATTCCCCAAGAAGTGATTTTTGCACCTTGTGCTTTTAAATCTGAAATCACATCGTCATCCAAGTCATTACTTGCTACAATCCCCACATCTGTGAGCCCCGCTTTGTCTAACATTTTACGAGCTTGAATGGATAGGTACGCGAGATCACCGCTATCCAGACGAATGCCTTTAAGTGATTTACCTGCCGCTTTCATCTTTAACCCAACTTCTATCGCGTTAGGAATTCCACTTTTTAATGTATTATACGTATCTACAAGCAGAACGCTTTGATTGGGCAGAGCTTCAGCAAACCGTTCAAACGCTTCTTCTTCTGTATCGTGGTCTTGAACCCACGCGTGTGCATGCGTTCCTTTTGTCGGAATACCGAATAGTTTTCCGGCGCGCATATTTGACGTTGCATCAAAGCCAGCAATGTATGCGGCACGTGCACCCCATATTGCGGCATCGGCTTCTTGAGCGCGGCGCGTCCCAAACTCCATCAACTGATCATCAGGAGTGACATAGCGAATACGGGCTGCTTTCGTTGCGATCAAGGTTTGATAGTTCATGAAGTTAAGAAGTGCTGTCTCTAACAAGTGTGCTTCAAACACACGACATTTGATACGAATTAACGGCTCATTCGGAAAAACAATCGTTCCTTCTTTTACAGAGAATAACTCTCCCGAAAAATTAAAGTTCTTTAACTCCTCCAAGAAAGGTTCCTCATAGTGTTCTTCTTGTGTTCTTAAGTAGTCGATATCTTCCTCTGTAAAATGAAGATGCTCCAAATAACGAATGATCCGCTCAAGTCCCGCGAATACGGCATAACCGCTTTTAAACGGATTCTTTCGAAAGAACGCTTCAAATACGCGAATGTTGTTGTGCGTTCCGTTTTTCCAATGGGCGTACATCATATTAATTTGATACTTATCTGTATGTAATGCTAAATCTTCATAGCTCATGTATGAGTCCCGCCTTTCTCTCTCTTCATTTTTCTCTATTTGGGTGGTTGTTAAACATAATAAAAGGCCCGATAACCTAGAAGATCATCGGGCTACTTCTTATTCTGAGATGGAAAGACGCTTTTCAATCTCTTTTACTCCATTTTGATCGACAACATAATCACCCATAAACTTCTCGCCATTCACGCCATATACTTCTAAGTTTGATTTCCACTGATTATCCACGGGGCTCACACTCAGAACCACTTCGTATTCCTTAACATCCTTCAATTTGTTTATGCTTGAAGTTTTTTCAATGATTAATTTGTATGATCCGTCGGGATTAACAACCGCCACATCCGATAATCCTGAGACAATATAATTCGGAATATCCAAGCTCCCTTTCAGTCTTGTTCCCTCTAACAGATTTGACTTTCCTTCTATATAAAGATATCTATCATCTTGTTGAATGTCAGGTTCGTCTAATCGAACTGTTGGAGAACCGAAATCTTCAGGCTTGTCCCACTCAGGCTTCTTTATTTTAGCAGAAGCATTCGATTCATCTTGAGGAATTTCAAGGGTTAAAAGTGTGATGTTTTGCTTCATATCTGATTCTTCTTGCAATCTGACAAATGGGCCTTTGAGTTTTTCACCGTTTTCTCCATAGTGATCTTTGATTGGTTGGTTGTCGGAATGAGGATCAAACTCTATTTTAACTTCAATTAATCCTTCAGAGCTTTTTGGTATTTGTAAATCTGTCTCAAAAGTCCCTTCCTCACTAACCTGTACTCGATCTGAACCTCCAATTAAAGTATCTTCTACACTATCCATCGTAACTAATAGGTTAGTGTTTGGAATAAGGTTCGTTTGCCCTTTAACCGTAATTTGCTTCCCTTTACGATCTGCCTCTCCTTCAAACCAAACTTCGTAATCGCCTTGGTCTTTAGGAGCTTTTACTTTTTTATCTGTGACCTTAACGGATTCTTTTTCACTTTTACTCTCTTGTTCTTGATTTTCTTTATTACCGCTTGTTGATTCGTTACTACTACACCCCGAAACCATTAAGGCAATGCTTGTAGTTATTAATAAAAGCTTTAATTTACTCAAGATTCAATCCCCTATTCTACTCTGGCATCTTCAGCGTACTCATCAATTAGTTTTAGCACTCTGTCTGTTTCTTGATTCAATTCTTCTTGTCTAGCATCATGTTTTTTAGAGCTGTACTCTCTAAGCGTTGTATATCTGTCTAAAAGGAGTTTGTCCAACTTTATAAATTCTTCATTAGACATCTTTTCTTTATCGTAGAGATCTCTCTTTACAGAACGGAGTAACTCAAATTCATCAGAGATACTATCCAGTATTTTTGAATGGACTTTACCCATAGAATGACCCTTACCCGAACTACTCCAATTTACGCTTGATGAATCCATCGATGAACTCCAGTTGATACTGGCATCATACATCGCTTCAGACCAGTTAGAATCGACTTCATCAAACAATTCTTTTTGAGAAGAAACCGATTGGAACTCTCCGCCACCCGCTTCTGCTACTGCTTTTAGCTGTTGCTGACCTTCGTTATCCACATCAAATCCGATGATGTTGACTTCTGCCTTGATGTTCGACTCGTGTAACTTTTTCGCCGCTTCTACAGGGTTTCCATCACATGTCTCAATTCCATCACTCACGATGTAAATGACGTTATTTCCTTCTTTTCCTTGTAGGTCCTTTTCAGCCGCTTCAATAGAAGCTGCGAGCGGTGTCCAACCGGTTGGATTGAATTTAGAGAGAGATTGTTGGAAAGTTCCTTCATTATATGCGCCTAAAGGGTACATAACTTCCGTACTTTCACAAGAAACCTTCTTGTCTTTATCATCGTTGCTTCCTTTATGTCCATAGACGCGCAGCATGACGTTCGCGTCATCAGGCAATCCACCTGCAAACTTCTTCAACGCTTCTTTTGCTGCCGTCATTTTATCCGTTCCTGAAACCTTTCCTGCCATACTACCGCTTGCATCTAGAAGAATGGCAACATTAAGAGGACCTTCCTTCGTTTCCTCTCCGTCTTCACTTTCTTCTTGATACTTCTCATACGCCTCTACTTCTTCAAACGAAATGTCAAAGTTCTCTAACTCCTGAAAACCCGGCTGATGATTGGCAGCGAACGCAGCAACAATTCGGTTATAGGCTTCCTCAGCCTTCATACCTTTAGGATAGTTCTTTGTGATTTTGTTAATCTCTTTATCAAGGGCATCACCCTCAAGATCTTTTACCTCTTCGTTATACTTACCTGCACCTCTTTTTACCATCTCTTCAGGATCAGTAGGCGCTTTTTCAACCGTCTCTTTTTTAGGTTCTTTTTTCTTCGGTTCTGTTTCTGATGCTGTTTTTTCGGATGAGCATGCTGTTAATAAAAGAACAAATAATAAAATAAGGGATAACCTTACACTAGATAAACGATTCATTTTTCTCTCCTTTTCCTTAATCATCATTCTTTAAGCTCTCATCTCTTCTTTTTCTCTTATCTTCTGAATATGGTTATGCTTCATAGCTGGCAGTGCCAGGACCACTGGAATAATAAAGAACGGAAATGATTCTTCTCCAATGAAAAAGAGAATTAAACTTAACGGTGTGACAAGTCCATAGATTAATAGATATAGAAGAACATAGACTCGTCTCCATCTTCTTTCTTTTTTGGACAAGTACAATTCACCTCACTAATTAGATGGATTTCTTAAAGTGTTTAAAGCTGCTAGAGCATCTTCGGATTGCTCAATAATTAAATCTTTGGATATCATAATTTTGATACTCTCCATTTCATCCGATCCAATGGTTTGACTTGTTCTCATGTGGTTCTTATATGGAAAAAGTTGGACGAAGATAGGAAGTAACTTTAAATTATAAGAAAACTTTTTAGTCCAAATATATTTAAACACCCGCGCTCTATCTTCTTCTGTTTCTAACTGCACTTCATTCTGTCTAAAAGCAGACCTAACCATACTTTCATTGTATATACGCATTTGTATACAGTCATCCATTGTGACAAGTTCTAAATCATTCGTTTTTGAAGCCAACTCAAAACTTTTTCCTACTACAAACTCTATATTTTTCTGTTCTTTAATAATCTCATCTGCACATTCTTTGAAATTGGTAAGGCTATTAATAACCTCTTGTGGTGCTTGTTGATGAATAGTTGAAGACAGTTTCGTTAAAATTCGGCATAGCTTTTGATAGCGTTGTAAAGTACCACTTTCAACCCATTTAAGTCCAAATTTAGTTATATTTTCAAATGAAGTGTTATAAACCAATCCGTATACAAAAGCTTTTTTTACTTGATTAATAGGTAAAACCGCTCCATCTTCTCTTACTATTAACTGTCCTCGTTTAGGTGAGAATCTAAAATAAAAGTATCTATCGCCTTCAATATCTAGTAAGGAAGGAAAAACATGAATTTGTTTATTATTCTCCTGAAATCCTTTGGCAATATTTAATATATGGTCCGGCAAACTCTTAATTGTTATCATTAATTCTTAAAATTCCACCTCTTTTTTCGTATATGTTTTCGGTACTCTACTTTTATTAATATTAATTTAGCTAGGAATATTAAGAATCCCCAGTCTAAATTGGATTTCTTAATTGTTTAACAATGGATAATGCTTCGATATCTTCCTCAACATTCACATCTTCTGAAATAGTCTTTTTAATTTCATCCAATTCATTTGACCCATACGCTTCACTTGTTCTCATATTCTTTTTATAGAAATACAAATGAAATAAAATCGGCAATAATTTAAATCCGTAAGAAAAAATATTTACCATTACATAATTTAATACTTCAGCTCTTTCGTGTTCTGTATCTAACTGTATTTTATTCTGTTTGTAGGCGGATTGAACCATGCTATGAACGTACATTCGCATTTGTTTGTAATCTTCAATGGTTACAAGTTCAAGGTCATTCGTTTTCATAGTCAGTTCCAATCCTTTTATTACACAAGAATTGATATTTTTTTGCTCTTCAAGAAGAACGTTAGACATGTTTTTTAAAATTTCTATTTTGTCTAGTATAGGTGGTGACGCCTTATTAGAAATAATAGATTGCAATCTATTTAAGATGTTAATGAGCTTCTCGTATCTTGGAATAGGAATATCCTTTACCCAAGCACCACCTATATTTGAAATATTCTCTATAGAAGCGTTATAAGCTAGAGCGTACAAAAAAGGGATCTTTATTTTTTCTCTGGACATAACACTACCATCTAAGCTAATCACGATCTGATGTTTCGTAGGTTCGTACATTATTAAATAAAATTTCTTTTCATCTATATCAAAGATTGAGGGGAATACGTGGAACCGTCTATCATTTTTTTGATGTCTTCGAGCTACTTCTTTAATGTGCTCCGGCAAACTTTTAACGGTTATCATTGATTTTAAAACTCCACCTCTTTTTTCGTATGTGTTTTCTGAAACTCTGATGGTTTTGGATCAAAATATTCCATGGTGAATTTTGGAACGAACTTGTTGTTCTGTAGGTAACCTGAACCCCATGTTGGGTCCATCGTTAACCAGCGTCCGTCGACCTTTGTCTCCACCCACGCATGATTCTGCCCAGCAAACCCTGTTACCATCTGCGCTTCCATACCACTTGCACGTAATAGAGCAATCGCTAAATACGCAAAGTCCTGACAAACGCCTTCTTTCTCGTCCAACGTTTTTACCGCACTGTCGTCAAACTCGAATGTTCGATTGTTTAGCTTATCTACGTCATAGCTCACGTTTTTTGCAACATACTCGTATACCGCTAGCGCTTTTTCTTTATCAGTTTTCTTATTTTTTGTCAGTTGTTGAGCTAGATTCTTAATCGCAGGTGCATCCGACTGAATACCTCTAGATGGTAAGGTAAATCTTTGATCACTCGTGTTTGTATTCTCCACCGTGAAATTTGCTACACCAACAAAGAACTGCATATATCCATTCGTTTTATTAAATTCAGGTGCCATAACGGAAACATCGTATTTCCCTGGTCCAAAACGGAGGAAAAACTCTCCATCAAATTTATTGTTCTTAACTGGGATTGCGTACATCGCTTGTAAATCGTCCTTTTTAGTCTGAACGAAAACGACAGTCGTCTTGTTCGCATCCTCACCTTTTGAATCAATACTTCCTTTAATTCTATAGGTCAGATCCGCTTTCTCACCGCCTACTTCTGGCGTCTCAAGCTTAAAGCCTTTTTCCTCATAAGCAGAGGAGTATTTTACAGGTTCAAAGGATTCACTAGATAAATTCTTTACATATAAGTGAGCCGCATCCGAAAAAAAGTCGGTCGATCCTTCTTTAGGCGTCATGATCTGAACCTCATGAACACCCGCGCCATAATAAAGAGGGATTTTTTGCGTGAATTTCCCATTTTCAACTGGGACCATAATTTTGGTAGATTCACTTTCTTTTTTTAGCTCAACCATAAGCTGCTCCACACTTGAATCAGCAACCTCACCCGTCAGCTCGAAAGAACCATCTCTTTCCATATACCCATTTATGGAATTTTTTAACTTTAAATCATATTGAAACGCGTTCTTCGTATAAGCAATATCTCTTTTAATTTCAGGGTTTACGTTTTCTACATCAAATGAGGCAATATCGTAATAGTAATCTTCAGCCGTATCGCTCGGCACACTCACTTTGACAGAATAATTTCCCTTCCCATTAAATAGGTGGATCTTTTGTTCAAACTTGCCTTCCTTTATAGGAGCGTAATAGCTGAAGTCCTGACCGTTCGGCCCTTCTTCATCACTTCTCACTTTGATCCATACATGGTCTGACTTGAAACTGTTGTACTTTTTTGCCTTACCTTTAATCGTTACCGTTGAGTTTGCCTTAAACTCTTTGTACTTAGGACTGGATAAAGTCGCTTCCACTTTTTCTGCATACGGAAGTAGTTCTAGCTTCTCTAATGTGTCCTCTTTGTTCGCTTCCTCAGCAAGTGTCGTGTACTTGTCTTTTTTCTCTTCTTGTTTAGGTTGGACTGAAGGTTTTTGGTCTGATGTACAGGCGGTTAGTGTCAAAACCATGAGAAGCAGAAGAGAATTGGTTAGTTTGTTTTTCATTTGTTGTACTCCTTTGTTAAATATTTCACCTAATACGTTTCATACTTTCTTCTTTTCTTTCAAGGAGTCCCAAATGGTTTCTTCTAACACTCGGAAGCGCGACAGCAATGGGTACCAAACCATAAAAAAGGGATGTATAACCTTGTTTAAAAAGGTAAAAGGAAATCGGTCCTATTGCGCCATAAAATACAATAAAGAGATACAGATAGTTCTTTTTCCATCTATCTACTTTGCTGATCACTTTTCATACTCCTTTTTAAATAAAATGCTTTCTTCCCATTCATGTTTAAAAAGAAAAGAGATGGGATCTCCATCTCTTATGCAAATCTTATATGTTAATACATACTACGAATTTATTTTGAAATAGTTTCTAATTCCGTAATTTAGCAAGCAGCTAACAACGAAATTAAACAGATTCACAGTTCCAAAAGATTTTTTTGTATTTATTTAAAATCTCAAAGAGATTCATAGTTTGTGTCGTACTGTGTGCCTGGGATATATTGAATTACTCTAATTTCTGAGCATTGGCAGCAATTCATTCTTAAATTGTTTCTCACTCCGAGCAATTCCATTTGTAATTAGTTCATGTTCCCAATTTGGCATAGAGTAAAAGTTAATTTGCTCTCCATTACAATCTGTCTCAAAACTTTTCAGACTATTTTTTAATCCCTTTTGAAATTTCTCACTGGTTAAGAAGCTAAACACCTCATAAGCTTTTGTAACATTTTTCTTTTCTTTTCTATTTAACGTGTCATTAATACTTCTTAATTCTGTTAAGACTGGTTCAAGTAAGGCCTTAAACATTAATTGAATGTTCAAATGCTTATATTGAAGAACAGTAAATTCATTTTTCAGCTCAATTATCTTGCTAACACCTTGTTGGGTTAACTCTTCATTTTTGTTAATTTCAATAAAAGTATCGTCAGCTTCTTTATACACTTCTTTTAATCTTTTAAACCCTCGATCTAACTCATTAATCATTTCCATTATTTTTATAAGTTCTTCTTTTGATTTAGAAAGATATAGATCTACTTTGTTTGCAAGTTCAATTGTATCTTGAAAAGCATGTAAGGGTTTTTGAATTTCTGCACGACCCTCTCTATAGAAACCATTCATGTAAGAGTTTACTTGGATGAACATTTTAAATGGTACAATGGCCTTTTCACGAGGACACACTTCACCGCTGTCATCTAAAAGCAAATACCCTCGAGTTAATCCAAACAAATAATAACCTGCAACCATATAACGCTCACCTTCATTAATAACCCTATACTCTGGAGTGTCATATTTCTCGAATGTTTTTTTTTGTAATTTAATGTTTTTTATTAGCATAGATTATCTTTTAACCAAAGATAGCACCAAGGCTTTTGATACCCCTCTTTAGTTTTCCTCCGGCTTTATTTAAAAGTTTTTTTGATTTTTTATATCCTGAAGAAATAGTTTTTGACTTTTTGTATAACATACCTGTTGCATACAAGCCAACTCCAACTGCCCCAACAAATGGTGATGCTGCTTTTACTAGTGGATGAGGCGCTGATGCAAGAACAATGCCTGCATTCATAAATGCACTCCCTGTATTAATTACACCGTCTGCATTCTTTCCGCCTTTAAATGACTTATAAGCATCAATACTAGACAACACAGTACCTGTTGCTGCTGTGCCCAAACTAAGTCGGCCAACAATTTTTGATGTGCGTTTCTCTTCAATCGGTGATACTCTTGCAATTTGTCCACCGAACTTCCCACTAAGTTTTTCAATTGTTTTTGAATTAGTAATTACACTCCAACTATTTATTAATGCTTTCCTAGCTGGCTCGGCATTTTTAATTATATCTCTTGAATCATATGCGAAATCACTAGGTGTTTCTATAAAAGTACCTTGAGAAATAGTTTTTATACCTAATAATGCCGCATCCCAACCGAATACTTTCATATTTTGAATGCTTTTTACATCTGTAAGTTCTCCTAAGTCTTGAGACCTTAACATATCTTTAGCAAAGACAAAAGACTCATTGATCATCGTTCCAGCAAACTTTAGACCATCATAAATCTTAAAATCGGAAGATCCTTTATCATCTTTATCAATTTTCTTAGTTTCATTTACTTCTTTAGAATCATTATCTTTTGGACTTGATGAATCTGTTGAAGTATTTGGATCTGAGCTAAACCCATCCTTCTCCCATTCCTCACTTTCCCAAGTCACACCATCCCAAGAATTCTTATTCCACTCATTTCCTTCCCATGGATTACCTTCCCATGGGGTGATCGTGGCATAAGCAACCATTGGGGTGAATTGTATCAATAACAATACCATAACTGCACAACTAGCAAGAAATGGTCTTAGTTTAATTTTCATATCACTGCCTCTCCTCTCTGAGAATAAAAGTAAATAAAAAAAGAGAGGAAGTGACAATTCCCCTCATTAAGTTTTAATAGGTTTGTTCTTTCTCTCTAATTCTTTGTATGTGATTACTTTTCATAACTGGCAGACCTAATGCAACTGGCAGTAGTGTGTAAGGAAATTTATCTTCACCCAGAAAAAACATGAGCAGGGCAAACGGTAAAATAAACCCATAAAAGAAGATATACATAAATTTATAAAATACTCTCCAACGTTTTTCTTTTTTAGACATATGCATCACCTCTTTTAAAATTCAATTGGATAATCAGACCACCCTTTTAATTCTTTAATGAAACCAATTTCTGGGCCTTTAGCTTTTTGCTTCAGCTTTCGCTTATCTTCTGGAATAAGTTCATCATATTTTAATGCTTCATATCGAGCAGAAGTTTCGACTTTAACTTGATTTTCATCCAACAGCGTCACGATTGTTCCTTCCAGAATACCGTCATTACTTAAGATGACTCCTGAAACCGCATCTCGTATCTGCTGATCAGCTTGATTTAACTGTTCTAGTAACATTTCATTTAAGATCTCACTTTTTAATCCCGCTCCATTTAATTCTTCGCTTAAGATAGCATCAATCGCCTCAATCTTGGCTTCATTTTCGGATAGGAAAGGATTAAACGTCATTAGTTCTTCTTTTTTCTTATCTATCTTCTCTTGTAACGTTTTATCAATAATCTCATCGATCTTACCTGGTAAAGAACTATCGTAATCTTCAACAGCGGTTATCGCTAATTCATAAATGACAGACGTCGCTGCATAACTAGCTTGTTCTGATGCTGTAGAGGCTTTCTCTTTAATCGCGAATACTTTAGAAAAACTCAACACCACCAGAAACATGATCATGGTTACACCCATTAAACCCATCACTAGTAAGCTAATATTACCCTTTTCGTTCTTCGCTTTACTTATCATTTGATCACCCTGCTACTAACCTCAGCATCCAAAGGAATCTTAGGTGTACTTCCTTTAAACAACTTCTTTAAAAATGAGAGTTCAAAATCAACTCCTACATTTGCTGAAAATTGCTTTTCAGATGAGGCATTTATAGAGGTTCTCGACGCATTAAAAAGAATACTATCCCCCGCTGCTGAAACGACCTTATTAGCTGCACTAGTGGCTTCATCCATATTCTCTGTCATCGCATAAACCTTTGCCGCTTCATTTGCAGCGGACTGTGTAACGATGAACGCATAAGCTCCAGCAAAAAACTGCCATAGTGCAACCATTAAAAGCAACACAAGTGGAACCATTCCTAAAAATTCAATGGCAGCTGAACCCTTTTCACTTTTAAACTTTTTAGGAATACGACACATCACTCTTCACTCCATTTTTTATTGTTTAATTTAATTTTCAGCAAACTTATTAAACGCACGAGCAGGTACCACACCTTGATCAAGGTTCTTAGCATAAAGTGTAATTATGGAAACAATAAGGGGGAGTAGTAGCATGTTCAATAAAAGTTGACTAAATAAAATTGCTAAGTAGTTTGCTGTAATTAAAGCCACTCCGTAAAGAGAAACAATACTAATTAAAAATTCACCGAAACTTGTTAATAGAATAATAGCAAATAAAGATAAAAAATTTTTCTTTCCATATTCAAAAGCCATTTTAAAGGTTTTCCATGCTGATTCTTGACGTAGAACTGTTAAATAAGGTGTCAAAAAGAAGAATATAAGAAGTAATACACCTGGAATAATAAATAATGCAAGTCCCATGATTGTCAAAAAGGAATAAACTAGACCAAATAGATAAACAGAAAATCCATATTTAAATAAAGCAACATAGGCTTTCCTTATCTTATTTTCTTCACCTTCAATATCAGAATGTACATATTGTATAAAGGGAAGTTGAATTACAACGACTAACATAATGACAAGAAATGCGTTTACAAAGTCTCCAATATATGTCGAGGCAAAATTTACTGTAATGGCATAAATGTAATTCACATAGATGGTGTGTAACAGTAACACTGGAAGAACAATAGAGAAAGAAAGAAGTAATAATGGGCCAATATTTTGTACATAAATCTTGAACCCTTCTTTAGCGTAGTTCATTCGGAAGCCTCCTTCTTTTTAATTTTACAACTAGAAAGAGCTAAAGCTCTTTCTAGTTCTTAATTAATTTCTAAGCTGTGACAATAATGTTTTTTCGAACAAAATATCATTTTTATCATCGGTATTTTGGCTTAAAGCCTCTTGCCAATTAGAACGTTCAAAAAAAGCAACTTGGTTACCTTGAGGATCTTTTTCAAATTCTATTAAACTTTTCCTTAATCCAGATTGATACTTTTCCTCCGTCAAAAATTTAAATACATCTTCAGCTTTTGATGCTGTTTTTCTTTCATCACCACTTAAAGTATTCAAAACTGTACTAAGTTCTGTAGAAATACGGACAAATTGTTCTTTTGCCTTTATCTGAATATATAGATGTTTATACTGAAGACGTGTAAATTCTTTCATTAGTGATGTTATATTGTCTAACACAGTTTGATCTAAGATGCCTTCTTTCATCATTTCATTAAATATTTTCATAGCTTCTGGTTGTATTTCTTTAATTCTTTTATAACCATCATCTAATTCTTGAATATTGTTGATAGCAATCTCAATATCATCTTTACTTGTTGTAACAAACGGTTTAATCTCATTTAAAAGATTTATCGTATCTTTAAAAATCGCTGTCGGTTTATTACTTTCTGCTTGTCCTTGTTCATGAAGAGCAAACATATACGAGTTAAATGCCATAAACATTCTATACGGAGGAATTGCTTCATCTCTGGAGGCGACATCTCCATCCTCTCGTAAAACTAAATAACCTTTTGTACTACCTAATTTGTTATAAGCCGCTACGCGAAAACGAGATTCCTTACAAATAACTGTATACTTTGCTATATCTATTGTTTCTAAGAATCGTTTATACTGTTTAAAATTTGTTTCTAATGACATAATTCATCTCCTTAACCAAATAGCGACCCTATACCTTTAGCAATATTCTTTATGCCATCACCCACTGATTTGACAGTGTCTTTGGCGAATTCGTAGGTTTTCTTTGCTGCTTTGGCTATTGTTTTACTATGCTTTACAATCATGGCACCACCGTATAGGACAGCGCCCCCAGCAATAATAAATGGTGCAGCAGCTTGAGCTCCAGGAATAGCAGCAGCTACAACACCTGCATTCATAAGTGTACTTCCTATGTTACCAACCATATCCACTGTGTTTCCGTCTTGATATGCCTTAACTGCATCAATCCCTGAAGTAACCGTTCCTACAGCCGCTAACCCAACGTTTAGCTTGGAGACAATTCCAGGAACTGGTGGTGTAACAGTAGGTGGAGTTGCATTAAAGACTCCTCTACTGGTGAAAAACTCTCCTAATTTAGAATTACTGATCATACTCCAACTATCTTTCATTGCCTTTGCAGCAGGAGCAATATTATTGGATATGTCTTTTGCGTCGTATGCCATATCAAAAGGAGTCTCTAAAATAGTATCTTTTGATATATTCTTCGCAAATAAAAGGGCTGTCCCTAAACCGAAGTTTCTAAGATTACTTGCTGTAGTATCAACCGCTTCTCCACCTTGAGCAATTATTAAGTCACGAGCAGCTTGATCTTCTAACATTTTACTAGCAAATGCAAATTGATCAGTAAAAACCTGACCTACCCATTTAATGTTATCCCATGTTTCTGACTCTTCCTTTTTATCTTTAGAACTTTCATCTTTACCTGATGATTCATCTGTCGATTCAGGATCAGCAGATGAATTATTTTCAGGATTTGACGAATCGGTGTTATTACTCGGTCCTTGTGGATTATTGGGATCTACATTACCAGGGTTACTCGGGTTGTTGGGATTGTTTGGGTCTAGCGGGTTATTCGGATTGTTAGGATTTACTGGGTTATTAGGGTTTGTACTATTGTTTGGATCCTTTTGAAATGAGTCCTTTTCAAAAGAATCCTTTTCAAAGGAGTCTTTTTCAAACGTATTACCCTCCCAAGTGTTTCCTTCCCACGGATTACCCTCAAACTCTTTACCTTCCCATGGATTACCTTCCCAAGGATTAATAGACGCAAATGCAATAACAGGAGTAAATTGAATAATTAGTAGTGTAAAAACAGCAAAACCGGCTAAAAAGGGTTTTAATCTTGTTTTCACCTCATAATCCCCTTTCAGTCTATCTTTTAATTTTTGTTATACTTCTCATTTATTGATTTTTTCATTTCTTCAAAGGATTTTTCGTTCATGGTACTTAAATATTCTTCTACCTCAGTGCCTGATTCATCTAAGAATGTTTCAAATTCATTTTTCTTTTCTCGTAGAGCTTCTCTTTGCTCTTTTGTAATATAATCACTATTAGCAAGGAAAGTAATTGAGCCACCTAAATTATTTGTTAACGTAATTTCTTTATCATTCCACTCATTTTTAAAGCCCAATGCTTCAAAGGACCGTTCCACTTTTACAGCATCTGCTTCACGGAGAGAATCTTTTTTCCACTGTTCCCAGCGTTTTGCAATCTCTTCAATCCGTTTAAATTCGTTGTCCAGTTGCTTCTGATCGCTAATATCTGAATAGATGCCATCAGCAGCTTTAGCTACCTCTTTTAATTGCTTTTGTCCTTCAGCATCTACATTAAACCCTATAACATTTAAAATTGGTGATATGTTTGAATCAGAAAGTTTTTTTGCAGCAGCAACCGGATCGCCATCACAGGTTTCAATACCATCACTTACAAGAAAAACAATATTATTATTATTCTCAGCTGGATATTTTAATAAATCTTTCTGAGCTTCTTCCAATGCAAGTGTAATAGGTGTCCACCCTACTGGTTGAATAGGATCTAAAGCCTGTTTAAATTTAGACGAGTCATATTGAGCGACTTCGTAGACGAGATCTGAACTACTGCATGAGAGCTTTTTATCTGAATCTGATCCACTACCTTTATGACCGTATACTCTTAAACCGACTTTGGCATTGTCCGGTAAAGCTCCTAAAAAATTGTTTATAGCACTTTTTGCAAGTTCCATCTGTGTTTTTCCATTTACCGTTTTTGCCATACTTCCACTTGCATCTAAGACTATTTCAACATTATAGTTCTCTTTAAATTGATACCTTTGATCTTCAATATCAGGGCTACCAAAAGAATACAATTCCCACTTATCAACAAGAGTGGCAGGATCATCAAATCCACTCCAATAAAGTGCTACTAAATTATTAAAATATAAATCTACTGTTTCCTTATCTGCATTTTTTGGTAACTTTGGCATTGTTTTTAATAATTGCTTTTGAGTTTCATCAGAGCCATACAGTGATGTACCTGCCAAATCCCCATTTGGGTATGTAAAGATCTCGTTAGTAGAAGTGGGGAGAGGTGTTACGTCAGTATTTAGTTCTTTTTCTTCACTTTTATCCTTTTTTGGAGGCTCTTTGTCTTTTTGCTCATTATTTTGAGCCTTTTCTTGGTTATCACCATTAGTGCTGCTTTCTTTATTAGAACAACCTACTACTAAAACTACTAATAATAGAAAAATAACTACTAGTAAATATCTTGTTTGTTTGAGTAACATTTACACTCCTCCTTGTATTATGTAAAGGCACAACTTACAGCAATACATGCTGTAAGTTGTGCGGTTTATGAGTGAGCGATGTAAGTATTACTTAACCGATATCATCTACCATTTCTACCAGTTTCTTTTTAATTGCATCTCCAAAAGCAGTGTCTCCACCAAATACTTGTGAAATCATTCCTACGATAATTACAATTACAGCAGCAATACCTAACCACTCAAGTGATTGTGATCCTTTTTGATTAGATAGTTGGTTCATTAATTTTACATATAAATTCATCATTTTTGTTTCCTCCCAAGAATGTAAGTTTTTAGCTTTGCACATGTTAAATGGATAGACCCGGTTAATTCAGTTCACCTCCGTTAAGACTAAAGAAAGTTAAATAGACTATCATCTCCAAAAAACATGTTTAATATCATCAAACCAGCAATCATAATGATTGCGGTTGGTGCAACAATAAAAGTAGTAATTAGTGTGACTTTAGGTGAGGCTTTCGCAGCCTTTTCTTTTGCTAATTCTCTCCTGATCACTCTCATATCAAGAGCTTGCGACTTAAAAGTTGTAGCAATCGGAACTCCAAGCTTCTGACCTTGAATTAAAGATTTAATGAGTGTCTGAAACTCAGGATTATCGTTTCGGCGAAGAAGCTCACGATACGCGTCTTCTCTAGGAACACCTAGACTAATTTCTTGGTTAAATCTTGAAAACTCTTCGTTGATTGGACCTTGAAAGTATTTAACGACTTCATTAAGAGTCTTATCAAGACCAATACCCGCTTCTAAACTAACGCTGACTGTATCTAAAAAATCAGGTAAATCATACCGTAACTCTTCTTGTCTTTTCTTTGCTTTGCTCTTCAGCCACATAATGGTACCAAAGTAACCAGCTAAAGGAAGAACAATTACACCAAACTGAGAAAATGGTAAGCCGAGAAGCAATCCTATCAGTCCTGCTCCGAATCCTACAATTGTAAAGAACATCTTTGTACCTTGAAATCTTTCAACAGTTAATTCATAAGGATAAGCAGCTTTTCTTAACCAATCTTCTACATCATGAGGTTCACTAAAAAAGTTTATCCGTTGTCCAAGTGAAGAGAAATCATCGGCATATTTTAAAACTCTTTTAATCAATTTAGAACTAGGTGTTTCTCTTTTTCTTACATTAAACTGGTAAGTATCAGTTACTTCCCTAACGTGAGTGATTAAAGCTTGTTTCTTTTTTTGATAAACGTATAGATTATACAAACCTATGATTAGTAAAAACCATAGTAAGAAAACGGAAATAATAATTATGGCATCCATCTAATTACACCCTTATATTGGTTACTTTTCTAACGAGGAAGAAAGTTAGGAATGTTCCTACTATAAATAGTACGAGTAAAATAATTCCTGGTAAGGTAGATAACGGTGACAAGAAATCGTCCATAATAGTATTCATGATTAAAATGAGGAATATGGGTATCATTGGCAAAATATACGAAATATATCTTTGTTCTGCTGTCATCGTTTGAATGGTTTGGTTTAATATTTTCCGATCTTCAAGGGTTTGTGCCATACCATCTAATATGGAATGAAGATTCCCCCCCGCTCTTTTCTGAATAAGGAGGGTTGCAATAAACAATTTAAAATCACGAGAAGGAATTCTTTTCTGAAAATTCACCATGGCCTTATCAAAATCCACGCCTAGTCTAATTTCATTAGCCAGCCTCTTAAACTCTCCCCCTGCCGGATTTGCCACTTCTCTTGAAACAAGCTCTACACCTTGCGTTATGGTCATCCCTGCTCTCGCGGCATTTCCAAGTAGGCGACAAACTTCAGCTAATTGTGAATCGAATCGTTGTTGATACTTGTTTTTTCGGATAGCAAATAATGAATAGTACGTTATTACAACTAATGCTATAGCAATTAACAAATTGATTGGCATGTGTATATTAAACATGGTGCTTGAAAGAACGGTTATTGCCATTCCACCAACAATCAGCATAGAGTAAAATTCAGAAGGTGTTAATGGAACATTGGCTTGTTGGAGCTTTTCATACATTTTGACCGCATAAGGTGATTGATCGAATCGATCTCCCAATACGACTAAATAACTTTTTCTTTTATCTGTTGCTCCGTACCAGGATTCCGTTTTTCTTTTCCATTCTTTCTTTTGTGCTCTATAACCTAACAAGCTATAAATTCCAAATATTAATAAAAGTACTGCTAAACTAAATAGAACGGCTATAGTCATGGAGTTGACCTCCTACTGGCTTAAACATTTCTTCATCTATATCCAATCCAAAAATCTTTAATCTTTCAAGACATTCAGGGATAATTCCAGTAGGTGTAAAATGCCCTTTCACCTCTCCTGAACTTCCCATACCAGTTTTTTTGTATTTAAAAATTTCATTAATCTGCACCTTACCTTCTGAATTAGTTACTAATTCAGAGATAGATACAATCTTTCTTTTACCATCCGTTAATCTTTCACCCTGAACAATAAAATCAATGGCTCCTACGATATATTCTCGAATGACACTTGTAGGCAAGTCCATTCCTGACATGATTACCATCCCCTCAACACGCCCTAGAGCATCACGAGGTGAGTTAGCATGGACTGTTGTTAACGACCCTTCGTGACCTGTATTCATGGCTTGCAACATATCAAACGCTTCAGGTCCCCGAACCTCACCGACGATAATTCGGTCAGGACGCATCCTCAGTGAGTTTTTTACAAGTTGTCGAATCGTAATTTCTCCTGAACCTTCAACGTTAGCAGGTCTGGCTTCCATTCCTACTACGTTTGGTCGATTCAAACGTAATTCAGCAGAATCTTCTATTGTTATAACGCGTTCATTGAAAGGGATTGAACGGGCAACACCGTTCAATAAAGTTGTCTTACCACTACCTGTCCCCCCAGAGATGATAATATTCATTTTTGCTGTAACGATTGCTTGCAGAAAAATACTCATCTCTTCGTTTAAAGATTCAAGTTTAATTAACTCTTCCATCGTTAACGGATCTTTTCTAAATTTACGAATAGAAACTAGTGTGCCTTTTAAGCTAACTGGTGGTATTACCGCATTTACACGGCTCCCATCATGTAACCTGGCATCAACCATTGGAGAACTTTCATCAATCCTTCGTCCTAAAGGTGCAACAACTCGATCAATGATATGCCGCACATGTGCTTCATCTCTAAATTTCATATTCGTAAGCTCGAGTCTACCTTTTTTCTCGATATATACTTCATCGTGACCATTAATGAGGATCTCTGTTATATCCGCGTCATTTAACAAAGCTTCTAAAGGACCAAATCCTACAGATTCATCTATTAGCTTAGTCAATAATTTTTCTTTATCACTTCTTGGAATAACCACTTTTTCTTCTTGCATAAACTGTGTGACCACACGTTCAATAGCTGATCTCATTTCTGCTCTAGACAAATTGGTTATCTGATCTAAATTTGACTCATTCAATAACCGGTTTTTATAGTGCTCCACTAATTCATCAATAAAAGGGTTATTATAAGAAGAAAAGCCTTGCTCTTGATTAGAACTGTCGTTAATAGTTTCAGAAATTTTTCTATTAAAGAGCGACATATACGTTTCTCCTTTCTACTTCAGTGTTGAAGCAACCCATTTTTTAATGCCTTTAGCAGCAACCGAGATTTTCTTTTCATTTGGCTCTTTTCTAAGTGGAGTGCTATTGTTTATTGCAGTTTGTATCCCTTTAAGATCTCGATTAATCTCTGCCACAACTGGTTTTGTTAAAAGGCTCTTAAAATCTTTAATCGTAAGTTCGTTCTCTTTGCCCACCTGATTAAAAACAAAGAATAGTCGGTTTTCTGTATTAATACTCAATCTATTAAATAGCTCTTCTGTGTTTTTGTATACTCTTAATGATGGTGTATCTAAATTCATAACATAATAGATTAAGTCTGATTCTTCTAATGCCGTTACGTTCACTTCATTCATATAAGCAGGGAGATCTACAATTACATAGTCATAAGCTCTTCTACAAGTTCTTAGTAGTTTAGTTATAAACTCCGTGTCTACCATTTCAGCTGATTCTGCGTCACAAGGACTCAACAATACTTCTAATGATGAAAACTTTTCTTTTTGAGTAACGTTTTTGATATGTCCCTCATTCAATTCTTCTATAACAGGCTTTAAATCAACTATTGACCTACTCTCATCCAATCCTAAAAAAGCTTCTGCTCCGCCATATTGAAGATTTAGATCTATAAATAAAACTTGTGCAGTTGAATCTAGTTTTAAAGTTTGTGCAAAAGATGTGGATAACAGTGTCTTTCCACTACCGCCTTTTCCGCTATAAAAAGAGATAATAGTACCTTTTCCTTTTTTAAAGCTTTGTGCGTTTCCTTCTTGTTTCTTATTTTGTTCGATGACCTTGCAAACCTTTTCTAATGAATCATGCATGAGAGTCTGTTCTTCTGGAAGGACAAAGAAATCAACTGCTCCTACTCTTATAACTTCTCGTAACAGTTCAAAGTCAGGTACATCTGAAACAAAAATAATTTGCACAGATGGATTGATAGAATGTATGCTCTGAACCATCTCAACACTCTGTTCCAACGTCAGTTTAGCCACAATCGCAATATCAGGTGCCAATCTATCTATCTCTTTCGCCATTTGGAACGGCAAAACATGTTCTACCTTTTCATATTCAAGTAAAGAGTTACTAATGTTCTCTTTTAGTAGTGTATCTTCACTAATGACCACAATTTTTTGACGCGTATTCATTTAATGAACCTCCAGATCATGTTACTTTTCTGATGAATAAAGCTATTCTTTTTTTGGTGCTGGCGCCGGAGCTGGTTTTGCTGCTGGCTTAGGTTCAGCAGGTGGTGTTTTCTCTGGAGCTTTTGGTGCTGGTGCTGGAGTCTCAGGTTTTGGTGCTTCTGGCTGCTCTTTTTTATCTGTTGATTCAGATTTACCCACGTTTGCTTTTAATATTCGAACACTGTCAGCATAATTCTGCATATGGATAAGTTTAGCTGCATCTTCTACAGATACTTCAAGACGTACACCTTGAAACTTTTCGCCTTTCTTAGCTACCATTGAAACAAGTACATCACTCATAAATAGTTCTGTTTTTGGTTTTTCTTCAAATTTGTGTGAAACGATAATATCCACACGATCGGAAATTTCCAGCTCTTGATCAAAGCTTACTTTTTCAGAAGGAACTATAGTAACTAGTCTGTTATTTTGATCTTGTACATTTGAAGCTTCTTTTAACATGCTGGTTGTTATGATGTCATTTTTGGATAATGGAACGATTGAAACCATATTAGCCAATTCTCGTTTATCGACAATATGTTTATCCGTAATAAATTTATTAGGAATTTCTATGGTTTTAACTTGGCTCGGCTTGATCAGTTCACGAGATATAATTTCAGTCTTAGCTACATATACCGGGGTTGTATCACCTAGTTGGTTATTAAGCGCTTTGACTTTCTGGAGAAACATAACTCCAGCAAGGATAGCTAATAACACAGATAAGGTAATAAAAATAATGGCTTTTCTTTTGGACTCAAGCATTCTTGTGTTTGACCTCTCTCTCTAAATTGCTATTTCGATAAAATTTTAGGTTTAATTTTATAACTCGCCAATTTTCTATGCCAAAACTATCACATATTTTCCAAGAGCGTCAACCCCTCTAATTCCTTGGCTCATAAAGGTTTATAGGACTTATCCACAACCTTCTTACTATCCTCCTTCAATCTTCGACTTTTTTCGACAACCCTACAAAATAACTATACTAGGAATATAATCATAACTAAAATACATAAATAACCATTAATGCTAAATTTTAATTTCCACTAAAATGACAATCTAAAACCTAAAAAGCTGTATCCAAAGGGTTTTCATACTTTTGGACTAATCTTTAATTACTGGGAAAAAAGACTCAAATACAAAAAAGACCATCTAAACTGTGTTTAGATGGTCTTTCTGCTTTATTTCTTTAATTCCCCTAGCCATCTCCACGAATAACCTGGGTGCCAAGTATCATAAAGCGTATTTTCTATTTCCTTTTTTTCACCCGGTTTTATAGTAATCGTTTCCGTAACATGAGTAAAAACCTTTTTGTCTTTCTTGTTCCTAATTGTAATTTTAATTTTCCCCTTGTATGAATACTGTTTGTTAAAATTCGCCACATAAATATTGTATGAAGTAGAACTCCTCTGTTTATCTGGAGTTACAACAATTTCCAAGTTATCATAAGACTCGTTATTTGGGTCACCACGTTCTTTAAAACTTTCGTCAAGCAATTCAAAAGCTTCTTTCCTCATATGGTCATCCATAATTTCAACAATCTTAATAAGTCCATTCACAAAAATTAAACAGACCGTCAAAGAGCCAATAAACCAACGAATAGCTCTACCAGTTTGATTTAACTTCCTATAATGAATAAATGTGCTAATGGCTACAAATAATCCTATAGATACCCCAACAATATTACCCCAAAAATATAAAGATTGAAAACTCATACACATCCCCCCTCCTATTTAGATAGTAAATATTTAAGTTAGTGATGTTTTAATTTCGTACTATTATTCCTTAAGCTCACCTAACCATCTCCACGAGTAGTTTGGGTGCCAAGTTTCATAGTTAGCATTTTTAATTTCCTTTTTTTCACCAGGTTTTATAGTGATTGATTTCGTAACATGTGTGAAAATCTTCTTATCTTTCTTATTCCTAATCGTGATTTGAATTTTTCCTTTGTATGTATACTTCTTGTTGAAATTCGCCACATAGAAATTATAAGCCGTAAAACTTCTAATTTTTTCAGGGTTCACAACGAGCTCTAAATTTTTATATGACTCGTTATTCGGGTCTCCACGGTCTTCGTATCTTTCATCAAGTAATTCAAAGGCCTCTTTCTTCATATGTTCATCCATTGCATCTGCAACCTTCATAATTCCATTCATCGCTAGTAAACATGTTGCTATACAGCCAATTGCCCAATAAACACCTGTTCTCGTTCTACCTAACTTTTTATAGTGAACGAATGAGCTAATGGCTAAAATAAGTCCCAAAGCCAAAGCCCCCATATTAAACCAAAAATGCATAGAATTAAAGATCACTTTCATCTTCCTTTCTTTTCAACGAAACACATTCTTACCTTAATATTTATTTTAGTTCTCCAATCCATTTATAGGAGTACTTATCAGAATATTTAGGTCCCTTGTATGAATCAATCATCCTCTTCTCACCTGGCTTGAGCGTTATCTGTTCAGTTTTGATTTCCCCAACTTTTTTGTTATCATCTTTTACTGTTATAAGAATGTTCCCAGTAAAAGTTGCTTTTTCATTAAAATTGGCGACATAAACTGCATAATATCTTTTACTACTTAGATTGTACCTTTTAATGGATAATTTTAAGTTTTTGAAGGTTTCTTGATCTGGAATTCCTTCTTCTTTATATTTTTCTTCCATTTCATTAAATGCATTTTTTTCTCTACGGTCATTAATAAAATTGGAATATACAAATAATCCATTAAAAAAAACCATAATTCCTATAAAGACTGCTGTCCCCCAGAGTTCAGCTCTAATTTGACTAACTTTTTCTTTCTTTTTCTTTTTGTAATAACCTATTCCAAATATTAATGCTAAAATGAACGCTAGTAGATTCCAAAATATAATTAACCACACTGGCCACCATACCTCCTAACTTAATCCCCTTCTATATGTATTCGTAATCCTCAAACTACTCTAATTTTCATACCCTACTTACGCTCAATCCAAATCAAAGTTTCGACATAAAAAAGTCGGGGTCAAAAAATCAACCCCAACAACTCCTCACTATAATAAAACGTTACTAACGCGCCTACCGCTAAATACGGACCGAACGGGATCGCGGTCTTACGGTTATATTTCTTCGTCACTAACCCTACGATTGCGACTAATACCCCGACGATGGATGCGACCATTAGTGTCAGATATGCACCTTGAAACCCGAGTACGAGTCCTAATACGCCCATCAGCTTAATATCTCCGCCGCCGATTCCGCCTTTAGAGAGAATGGCTAACAATAACAAAAATAAGAATCCGAGAAGACTTCCAACTGCCGCGTCTACCCAGCCTCTAGGTTCAAAGATCACTTGTAATGCCAAGAACCACACGAAAAATACGATCAGTACTTTGTCCGAGATGATGAAGTACAACAAATCGGAAACGGTAATGATGGCGCATAACAATACGAGTGAACAGGCTAACAACAATTCAATAGAGAAGCCGTATTTTATGTATGAAAAACTATAAAGAGCTCCAGTTGCCAGTTCCACAATCGTATATAAAAGGGGGATCTGCTTCTTACATGATTTACACTTTGCACCCGCAGCTAGAAACGAAACGACGGGAAACAGCTCGTACCATTTTAATTGCCTTTCGCAATGGTCACATTGTGAACGTTCTACACCTATTACCTTCATTCCCTTTGGCAGACGGTAGCCGATCACTCCACCAAACGAGGCTAAGACGGCTCCTACTACAAAAAACCAAACGCTCCACATTGCTTCCATTTCCCACTTCTCCCTCAATCTTCATCCTGCACACTATTATAATGAAGAAACTTTTTTTTTGCATCTCTCTTCCTTAAAGTTATCGGCTATCTTTTTTATATGTTTTCCAACACATACAAAAAGGAATGCCCAAAAATGGACATTCCTACGAAAGTTTTTCACTATTCGACTAAGAATACGAAATAGCTGATAAAGACGATGAAGAGAACCCACATGATCGGGTGAACTTCTTTGAAACGTCCTTTTACTGTCATTGTTAGTGGGTACATAACGAATCCTAGTGCGATACCTGTTGCGATGCTGTATGTGAGCGGCATTGCGATCAGCGTTAAGAATGCTGGTACTGCGATTTCTAAACGGTCCCACTTAATCTTACTTAGTACGGATACCATCAGCACACCGACGATGATAAGTGCTGGTGCTGTTACAGATGGTGTTACGACAACTAATAATGGTGAGAAGAAAAGAGCTAATAAGAACAACCCACCTGTTACAACGGATGTGAATCCTGTACGTCCACCCGCTGCTACACCGGAAGCTGATTCAATGTAAGCTGTTGTTGAAGATGTTCCAAGGATCGCACCAACTGCGATCGCTGATGAATCGGCAAGCAAAGCTTTACCTGCACGAGGCAGCTTGTTGTCTTTCATGATTCCTGCTTGTGATGCAACTGCCATCAATGTTCCTGCAGTATCAAAGAAATCAACGATAAAGAACGTTAGAACAACGATCATCATATCTATGGTGAAAATTTGATCAAAGTGAGAGAAAGCTTGTCCAAATGTTGGTGCAAGACTTGGAATCGCCCCTACAATTTGGTCTGGCTTATTGATCAAGCCCGTAAAGATACCTACTACAGCTGTGATTACCATTCCGTAGAAGATTCCTCCACGAACGTTTCGGATCATCATTAAAATCGTGATGATGAAACCAAAGATGGCAAGAAGTGTTGGACCTTGTGTTAAGTCACCAAGAGAAACCAGTGTTGCTTTACTTGGCGCGACGATTCCTGCGTTTTTCAATCCGATGAATGCTATGAACAGTCCGATACCGGACGCTGCAGCAAATTTAAGATCTTCCGGGATTGCGTTTATGATCGTTTCGCGAATTTTAAATAATGTAATAAAAATAAAGATAATTCCAGACATCAATACGCCAGCAAGTGCTGTTTGCCACGGGATATCCATGACCAAGACTACTGAGTAAGCGAAGAATGCGTTAAGTCCCATACCTGGAGCAAGTGCGATCGGATACTTCGCTACGATCCCCATGAAAAGTGTTCCAAGCGCCGCTGCAAGTGCAGTTGCCGTGAACACGGCACCTTTATCCATGCCAGCATCACCTAATACGGATGGGTTAACGAATAAAATGTAAGCCATCGCAAGGAACGTTGTTAATCCCGCTGTTGCTTCTTTTTTGTAAGAAGTGTTGAACTCCTTGAAACCGAAATACTTTTCCATCTATATGTCCCCCTATACCCTGTCTACGTATAAAAACGATAGCTATTTCAAGTCGCTTTTGGATGAGGTTGATTTCCGTTTCAGGTGCTCGCTTTCCGCGGGGCAAGCGGTGAGCAACATTCGTACGTTTCACGTATAAGTGTCTCACCTGCACGCCTGTCCCGCAGGAGTCTCGCACCTTGCACTACAATCAACTTTCAAAGATGAACTTCATAAAAATTCTGCGACTAGCAGCAATCTATAGAAAATAACTAACAAAAAGACCCAAGGGACAAGCCCTTGGGTCTGAATACGTAAGAGTTAATGAAACGAGGGCTATGCAAAGAGAGCATGTGCGCCATGTTTCAAAAATCCTTCGTAGTCAGACCATTTACGGCAGTCTGGTAGAAACTTTCGGGCCATATCCCCGAATTTATACGTAGGAAATACATTTAATTTTTAATTACTACTTGAGTATAGGTCGAACTTTGTCGTACGTCAAGCATTTTTACGAATGATTTTATGTTATTTTACAATAATCGTTCGTGTTTTCGCCTTCAAACCTATTCCCACTCGATTGTTGCTGGTGGCTTAGACGTAATATCGTACACCACGCGGTTGATGTGATCCACTTCGTTGACGATACGAGTAGAGATCTTTTCTAATACGTCCCAAGGGATACGTGCCCAGTCAGAAGTCATTCCGTCGATCGACGTTACGGCACGAATACCGATCGTGTAATCGTACGTACGAGCGTCACCCATAACACCGACACTACGGATGTCAGGTAGGACTGTGAAATATTGCCACACTTCACGCTCTAAACCTGCTTTTGCGATCTCTTCACGAAGGATGAAATCAGACTCACGAACGATCTCTAATTTTTCTTCTGTAATCGCACCAAGTACACGGATTCCTAGACCTGGGCCTGGGAACGGCTGACGCCAAACGATGTGTTCAGGAATGCCAAGCTCTGTACCTACTTTACGCACTTCATCTTTAAAGAGTGTGTTAAGTGGCTCAATCAATTTGAACTGCATGTCTTCAGGAAGTCCGCCAACGTTATGGTGAGACTTGATCGTTTGTGCAGTTGCTGTACCGCTCTCTACGATATCAGTGTAAAGCGTACCTTGTGCAAGGAATTCGATGCCTTGTAGGTTTGACGCTTCTTCATCAAATACGTAGATGAACTCGTTACCGATGATCTTACGCTTCTTCTCAGGATCAGATACACCTTCAAGCTTGCTTAAGAAACGGTCTTTCGCATCGACTTTGATGATGTTGATGTTGAATCCTTCGCTGAACGTTTTCATTACTTGATCAGCTTCATCTTTACGAAGAAGTCCGTGATCAACGAAAATACATGTTAATTGGTCACCGATCGCTTTATGAACAAGTACGGCAACAACAGATGAGTCAACGCCACCTGACATCGCGCAGATGACTTTTTTGTCGCCAACAACGTCACGGATCTTTTGAATTTCGTCTTCGATCCAGTTTTCCATCGTCCAGTTGCCTTCACATTCACAAACAGATTTTACGAAGTTATCAAGAAACTCGATACCGTACTCGGAATGACGAACTTCTGGGTGGAATTGTACGCCGTAAAGTTTACGAGATACATCACTCATCGCCGCTACAGGACAAGAAAGACTTGTTGCGTCCGTTACAAAACCTTCTGGTGGTGCAACAACTAAGTCGCTATGGCTCATCCAAACCACTTGTTGTTCTGGAAGATTTTCATAAAGCTTGTTCATGTTTGTTACAGTGATCTCTGCTTTACCGTATTCACGGTGGCTCGCGCGCTCTACTTTACCTCCAAAGTGGTAGCTCATCAACTGCATACCATAACAGATGCCAAGCACTGGGATATCCAGATCAAAAATGGCTGGATCACAAGCCGGTGCTCCTTCTGCATAAACAGAGTTAGGTCCACCAGAGAAGATGATTCCTTTTGGATTCATTTTCTTTATATCTTCCGCCGTAGTCGTGTGCGGATGTAATTCACTGTATACTCCTAAGTCACGGATACGACGTGCAATCAACTGATTATATTGTCCACCGAAATCTAACACAACGATCATTTCACTCATTACGTGCAAATCATTCGTTACGCTCATGTACTTCACCCCATCTATTATTATCAGCTATAGTATCCGTCAGCTTGTCTATCTTTACACTTTCTTTATAAAACAAAAGAATTCTACCCTTGTTTTCCACATACAAAAACAAAGGCAGAATTCCTTAAAATGTAGCTATAAAGAATCCTGCCTTCATAGTCAGGTCATTTTCGGCAACCCGGTAGAGACTCTCGAACCTTATTATCGAGGATATACGAAGGAGAATAATATCTGACACTATAATCTTAAAGACATTCTAACAATGCCTGTTATAGCGGTCAAGGGCGGATTCTTTTAATTAAATTTTCCCACAATTCTTTATGGAAATCATTCCACAGATCTGCCTGCTTTTTCGGACTGAATTGAACGCCTTCATAGGCTTTCGCGAGGATTCTCATGTCCTTTGAATCGAGCTCTCTGTCAACATAAAGAGCATACTCTCTCAGTGTAAAAGCAGGTCTTCTTTTTATGCCATATACCTTTAATAGCCACATCAAGCGTTCGAATGCTTCCTCAAAGCTATCAGAGCCTTTTTTGTGTTTATAGCGCCAGATAGTGTACTGACGAAGCCATTTTCTGCGGAACAGATAAGCGAGTCCAGCGATCACAACAAGGCTGATTAACAGAATTACGGCTAACGTTCCAACAGATTTCAGGATTGAATCTGAACCTGTTTTTTCTCCTGAAGCAGAACTATCATCCTTCGTTACCTCTTTTTCAGGCTTGTCCGGTTGAGTCGGTACAGGTGCTTCTGGTGTTGAATCTTTTTCTTCGCCTTCAGGCTGGAATGGATTATCGAATCCGCGCGTCGGCTCAAACGGAACCCATCCGATTCCTGAAAAATACACTTCTACCCAAGAGTGGGCATTTGCATTCGTTACAGTATATTCGCGAAGGCCATCATCACCAAGCGCCTCAAAGGTTCCTGGTGTGAAACCTTTTACCCAGCGCGCAGGTATGCCAACTGAGCGAAGCATTACAACCATCGACGTTGAAAAGTTGTCGCAATACCCTTTTTTCGTTTTAAACAGGAACTGATCGACGTAATCTTCATCGCCCTTTGGAACAGCAACTTCGATCGTGTTATAGCCATAAGCGTTCTTTGCAAAATACCCTTCAACTGTTTTGACTTTATCGTAGATTGTTGGTTGGTTTGCTGTAACGTTTCGCGCTAAATTTTTTACTCTTTCCGGTAAAGTAGTAGGAAGCTGCAGGTAATTTTCACTTATTGCCTCAGGATATTGATTGGTTGAAGCTTTTAGCTGCTCTTCTTTGATAACAGGCAGCTGATAGTCCATCTCATATTCAGAAAGCTTCTCTTCTTCTCCACCTTGAAAGGTAGAAATTTTGCCGTTCACACCATCTAACTGATAACTGATATCCGGATCGGCTTGAATGTTGGTCAGTTTTCCTGGAATCATTAAAAATGAGTATTCTTTTCTTTTTTCCGCTTCAATGCGTGCTTTATGGTCTTTCATTTCTAATCCATCTACCCAGATTCTCGTGTAATCGGTATCCACTGAAGGATTATTTGCTTCTAAAGCGATTGCCTGAGTCGGAGTTACATTCTCCCACCCTTTACCGGTGTAGAATTCTTTTGTTTCTATCCGCCAATAATGCCTGCCGTTATCATAAGCGGTGAAAATTGGCGTATAGTCGAACTCGAATGGTCCGCCAAGCTGGCTGTCGTTTTCTCCATAACCAATCTTTGCGATACCAGGACCTTTCCCTAAACCTTCTTCATCGCCTTTCCCAGACAGATTCTGAATGAACGGAACAGGATCTGGCCAGATCGGGGATGCTTTTGGTGCCACATAGCCTAGAGCTGACGATACCGCGATGACGCCAGATAGTGGAGCCACCCAAAGAACAGGGAACTTTCCTTTTAAAAGGGAAAAGCCTTGCGTTTCAATTATCTTCATCATTCGTAAGATACCGACCAAAATCAGTCCGATGAAAACGGTACGGATGATAGCAAATTTCCCATCATACACCGTAAATGTATCGAGTATGGAAATGTAGATCACCGTGATCAAGAAGAACAAAAATATTTTTCGCGTTTGGACGAGCCAATAATGCATCAAATAACTGACGAGCCAAAGTAAAATAAAGAACAACAGACTCCTGGAAAGAGACGTCATCTCATCCCAGTTCTGGTCCGAAAACAGCCCTAGATTGTATTGAATGTCTTCAAATAAGAATGGAATCCATTTAAAGGATAAGAAGACATCAAAAAAGTAAAGGGAATGAAGCGCATATAACATTGCTCCTAATTTCACCGGAAAAGATATCCAGAGCGGAAGCTGAAAATACGTTACAATAAACAAAAAGAGCGTATACATCACAAAAATCTGGATATCGTTTGTCGTCGTAAGCTCTTTAAGCGGTCTTAACCACTCCCATAAAAGAAGGAAGCCCAAGCCATACAGAACCAAGACGTGTAGCGTTGACGCTTGTTGCTGATTAGATTGAGGCATATGTGCCACCTGCCTTCAGCGATTCGTTAAAGTCAGAGCCTATCATCGGTGTTACAGGCACACCGAACTGTCTGATTCGAGAGATATACGTAAGTTCTTGACTCTTTAGTTTAGAATCAAGCGCTAGGTAAAAGAAAATTACGTTCGTTTGCTGTCTCGATGCGATAAGTTCGAGCGTTTTCATCGTGTATTCAGAAAGATTCGGCGAAATGATAAGCGCCGTTTTACCTTCCATAAAGCCTGCCATGTATTCTTGTTTCAATCGTTCTTCAAACGGCAGCTTCACGTCTGATTTTACTTTTGCCAGTTCGTGAAGAATCCGCCACTCTTGTTCAACCCCTATATTCATCGGGATTTCTTTTCCGGATAAAGGATGATAGCCGATCGAACCACCTTTTGAGATCGCATAGTGGACGATGGATGCCGCAAGTGAAACGCCGCGTTCAAAGAGCCAATCCTGCGTGCCGTAACTCTTTTCACAATGATCAAGCACGATCACAAAATCATCATTTCGCTGCTGTTCGAACACTTTTGTTAATAGCTTATTCGACCTCGCACTCGCTTTCCAGTGCAGCCAGTTCATACGGTCGCCAGCCACATAATCACGAACACTAACGGTTGAAGTGTAGTCTGTGAAAGAGCGCTTTCCGACTTTTTTCATACCAGATTGCAGCATCTTTCCTGCTTCCCAGCGTTCGATATCTTGATATTGCGGGTACACAAAGATCTGGTCTTGAACGGAGACACTCGTGCTTTTTAAAACAAAGCCAAAGATATCTCCTGTACTGATTTGAATCTGATCAAATTTAAATAACCCACGCGGTGCAGGATTGATCGTATATGAATATTCTAGATGCCTGCGGAACAACGGAAACAGCAAAATCCGAGACTGGATCTGATGCGTATTGCCCTCATATCGCGTTTCACGAAGCAGCACCTCTGGCAGCACGTCCTCTAACACAACGTAAAAGAGCGGAAAGTTGCTTCTTCGTTTGATGACAATCGTAACTTCTACTTCTTCGCCTGCCATCAACTTGTTTTTAGAGATATATCGCTCCACCTTCAACCGTTGTATCGGATAAAAAGCCATCGTAATGGAATAAATGACAAGCGGAAGTACACTGTAAAACAGAAACCAGCTTACGAATCCTCCTTGAAACATGGCAAAAGAGAAGGTAACAAGCAGTAAAAAGATGATCCCTGAAAACCCGATCGGTGTTTTATACCGCTCCCGAAATTTATGAAGAAACGCCTTCATTATGCATGCTGTTCCTTATGAATAGGTGCAGGCACACGTGCCAAAAGCTCATTGATTACTTCTTCAGCTGAAACTCCTTCAAAACGAGCTTCCGGTTTTAATAGCACACGATGTACAAGAACATACGGCGCCAAGTATTTCACATCATCAGGGATTACAAAATCACGGTTCATGAGCAATGCAAAAGCCTGTGCTGCTTTTAATAACGCGAGCGACCCACGCGGACTGACGCCTAGCGCAATGGACTTATGATTACGTGTACGGTTGATCAGGTCGACGATATATCGCTTGATTGAATCTGATACAAAGATGTTCTTTACGGCTGTTTTCAGTTCTGAGATCTCTTCAGGTGAGATGGCTGGTTTAAGGAGGTGGATCGGGTGTTCGTTTCCGATCACGTTCAATACGTTAAACTCTTCCTCTGGAGTCGGATATCCCATCGTCAACTTCATTAAAAAGCGGTCAAGCTGTGCTTCTGGAAGCGGATAAGTTCCTTCGTATTCGATCGGATTTTGTGTGGCCATTACTAAGAACGGATCGGGCAATATGTGCGTCTGCCCATCAACCGTCATGCTCATTTCTTCCATGGATTCAAGAAGTGCAGATTGTGTCTTCGGTGATGTACGGTTGATCTCATCAGCGAGAATGATGTTTCCTACAAGAGGACCGGGCCTAAATTCAAAACTCATATCTTTTTGGTTATATATCGATACTCCCGTCATATCAGACGGCAATAAATCTGGTGTGAACTGGATGCGGTTAAAGGTTAGGCCCAGGGATTTAGCGATAGATCGCACCATCATTGTTTTCCCTACTCCTGGTACGTCTTCAAGTAAAACATGTCCACCTGCTAATAACGAAACAAGCGTCAGCTCTGTGACCTTTTTCTTACCTACCATAACTTTTTCTACGTTTGCGATAACCTCTCTAAGTTGAGGATGATATTCAAATGTCTTTTCATTTCTAGCGTTCATGATAGACTCCCCTCTAACATTTCTGTCTCTACATTATTTAATTTTTTCTTTCCTTTAAATATTCTAATCACACAGACGATATTCCTTGTTTTTTTACAAAAAAAGAGAAGATTCGATATAGGAAAATAAATAAAAAAAGATGCACTCTATACAGTGCACCGTAATCGTACTTTCTGACATTGTTTTAAGACCTTAAACTCTAATTTCCCAAGCTTAATTAGTTTGCTGTTTTTGTAGATATTTCTCGGGAAATTGTAGAAATATGACGATTTGTTGTTGAGGATTGTATCTTGTATCGTTATAGAATCCATATCGGGTCACGATATACCCATGTTAAATAGAGCTTCGTAAGTTGACCGCATCGCCCACCGATACATACAACCTTACTTTTTAAATAAAGAAAGAATGGCTTCCCATTTGCTTTTCGGCCGGCTTTGAACCACGATTTCAAGTCGTCTATTAAAATCGTTCTGCAGACGCCATTCCTTGACTTGTTCTTCTCTTAGTTTTTGAATTTCCTGTTGCAGAATTTCACTTTTCTCTTTTTCCTGTTCTAGCAATGCTTCGTATTGTTCTTTCTGTTGGTTGGTCAGCTTCTCAATCTTAGCGTTGGTTTTCTGAGCTGCGTTTCCAACATTCGCACTGATGGCGTGATGATCTTGCTGAAGTCTTGAAACGGTTACTTTAAGCTCTGACATATCGTTTGTCAGCTGGGCATTCATCTCACGTGTCGCTGCTAATTCATTCGCTAGCATCATTAAGACTTCTCGTAATTGGTTCGGATCTTGTGGAAGGTTCTCATATGTATCGGGTAGCGCTACGTCCGTTTGAATCGTTTCTTTCAGTCTTTCTTTTTGTTGAAGCACAATATCTTTAGCTGTATCGTCTAAAGGCTTTTCTGTATCGCGTAGCGCTATGAGCGATTTAATGTCAGATTGAACGAAAATACGTCGATCTCCATCCTTTAAAAACTCGTATCCGTTTCGTTCTAAAATTTGTCCATACTTTCGAACAGTAGGTGTTGCGATTCCTACTTCTTCTGCAACTTCCTTGGAGGAGAAAGCTCGTTCATTCGGTTGTATATCACGTCGCATATCGGGCCTCCTTCATTTCTTTTCATCTATTGCTTATATCGCCATGCGATACATATCGTTTAATTCCTCTACTATAGGCATTCGCAATAAACTGTATCAATACGTCTATGCTCTACTAAATAGATTTCGGCAAATGTGTCGTTCTCCCCTTCTTTCCTTTTGAGAAACTCGCTCATTCCACTAGTTTATTTTTCTATTTCTTCACCCTACCCAGAAAATAGCTGTTTTCTAAAAGAATAAGGACATATATAATGAATGAGTGCAATCATTTTTTTACATTCATTTTTTATGAAAGAGGTTATGGTATGAATACTACTTATTCATCAATACAATCTACTAAAACAAGAATGTTAGTCATCAGCGCACTATTCGTGGCACTAACGCTTGTTGCAACAATGTTCATCAACATCAAGCTTCCCATCGCAGGAAACGGTGGTCTAATCCACTTAGGTAACATTCCTTTATTTGTAGCGGCTTTTGTTTTCGGCAGAAGAACCGGTGCTATTGCAGGTGCTTTTGGGATGGGATTATTCGATCTTCTATCTGGATGGACAATATGGGCTCCGTTCACATTTATCATCGTTGGGGCAATGGGCTATGTAGCGGGCGCTATATCTGAAAAAGTACCAGGAAAACGTGTGCTCGTTTATTCCTTGGCAGTTGTCGTAGCTATGCTGATTAAAGTGGTAGGCTACTATTTTGCAGAAGTTGTGCTTTATAGCAACTGGATTCAACCATTCGGATCAATTCCAGGAAACGTTCTGCAAGTTGGATTTGCTGGACTAATCGTGGTTCCACTCGTAGCACGTATTAAGAAAAGAATTCTTTAGTAACAGAGACCTTGTATCGTATCGGCTTAAACGCTATGCGATATGGGGTTTTTTTATGTTTATGGAGTACCCTGAAACCTTTTAAGAATACAAAGCGACTTACTATAAAATGGATATCAGGGGTGTGAAGATGAAGAAATCATTACTTAAACTGTTTTTTATTACGTTTAGTATCTTGTTTGTTGGGTGTAGTGTTTATTCTGAAAGTAAGGAGACCGCTCCAAACCTCATTAAGCAGGATACAAAAGAGACGCTTATCGTATCAGGCGAAGTGAAGAAGACCTTTAAAAATGACAAGGCCGTTAGAATTGCTAGAGATGCGATACAGTCTGCCGAAAGAATACCTGGGATCTTAAATGTATCAAGAAATAATTTAGAGATGACTCTTGTTGATTCAAATGGAAATAAGGAGAACTATTTCCTTTGGTTACGAAAAGACAGTGATAGTGGAATGATTATGTATGTCGACGATACAAGTACGGGTTATACCCTGCAGCAACTTGATGTTGTTAAATTAAAAAAGATATTAAACTACTAATGCAACCAATCTATGAACCAACAAAACTTCACCTTCACACTTCACTCCTTCTGAATGTTAAAATAAAGAATACTTCCCTGTTAGACATATAGAGTGTCGACTTAAAATCGCAACAACTTAGGAGTGTATACAAGCATGAACAAAAAAGATATCGCTCAAATACGAAAACAGTTCAAGAAAGAGAACGATCTACTGAAAATCTCCAGCATCTTTAATGTGTATATTACGAAAGAATCCAGCGAGATCTATCATCACGTGAGTCAGCCTTTTGAGATGCTAGACGCTGAACAACAAGAGCTCTTTTTTAATAACTTCAAAAAATTACTTGGTGGAAATCTCGATGAAAAGTTATTTGAATTAAAGTTTAATAGAAATGCTGAAAACAATAGCCAGCTTATTCTGCATCAGGGATTACTCGCAAGCGATACAGAAGACTGGAAAGAACGAATGCTTCAAATGGTAGGAAAAATGCTCCTAAACCGTCAGTACGAAAAGGATATCGTGATCACCTTTATTAAGGGGGAATACTATAAGCCTACGAAACGCAAAAATGATGAGGCTGAGATTAGTGAACGAGATGCCGTCTACTCCTTCCCCTTTATTTTGTGCAGCATAAACAATACACAAGAACCAAAGAAAGAACTTCTCTTTGACTATGTGGAAAAAGAGTTCAAGTACAATTTCGTGGTCAATCCTGTCATCAACCTGAACGCGCCCATCGGAGGATTTCTCTTCCCTTGTTTCAGTGATAATGCAGCAGACGTGAACCACATCCTGTACTCAGCAGGCAAAGTGCATGAGCCTGATTATGAATTCATCGTGGACGTTTTAAATGGCGAAGAAATCATGACGGCAAAAGACGATAAGATCGTGTTTGAAGAAATCATTAAAGACGTAACACGAGATCAGTTGAACACATCCACCCTCTCCAATGTGTACGAAGAGATCAACCGAATGATTGAAGAGAACGAAGAGGAAGAACATCCACGCTTAGATTCCAAAGACGTTGAACGCGTTTTAAAAGCGAGCGGTGTTGAAGATATCAGTGTGGAGAAGGTTGAATCAGCTTTCCAAAAGGTGATCGATGATGATAAATATGAAATAAAAGCAAGCAGTGTTGTACCGAAATACAACTCAAAATCTATTAAGATCGACACAAAGGTAGCTAAAATATCGATTAGTCCTCAGGATTTAAGGTATGTGAAACAAGTGCAACTTAGTGGTAAACGGTATCTTATGATTGAAGTTGAGGAAGATACGGTGATTGAAGGCTTTACGATGATTCCTGAGGCTTTTAGGGAGAAGGTGGAAAAATAGATCTACAAATTACATGACTTAAGCCCTCCTCAATTGCGGGAGGGCTTAAGTTACAATGGATTACAATTCTATATTATGAGAAAAATTAAAAATCGAACATTTAAAATCACTTTCACAATAGTTAATTCAAGTTAACAAATATTATTAAAAATTTTTTTCCGGTAGATTTTTTATTAATTGAGATAAGGATTCAAAACCAAGTTCATTTATTCTTAGTTTCATTTTCTCTGAATAAATAGTATCATATCCATTTTTCTCAATTGAAAAAATAAAAGACTCCATACCTTTTATTTGTCTAATTTTAAGAAAATCATGATTATCAAGTGACATATTACGCACTTTAATCTTAATAAATAAATTTAATGCATCGTGATATAATTTATTGATTCTTTTACGACCAATAGAAATCCTTCTATAATTATTGGAATCTTTTGTAACACTAACTCCTGTTATTCTTACATGATTGGATATATTTAAATTTATCAGTGATATCTTATCTCTATTTAATTTTAATTTATACCTTTTTAATAAAACCTCAACTAAATTTAGAATTTCCACTTTTAACCCTTGTATAAACTCATTTGTATCCTCAGATTTAAAAGAGATTGTTATATCATCAGCATATCTTGTATAAATTATATTTTTAAAATTCATTTTTTTTAACTTGCCATACAAGATATTATCAAATTCTTTTAGATAGATATTTGATAAAATTGGTGACGTAATTAAGCCTAAAGGAAGACCTTTTTTTTCTATACTACAAATACTAATTAATCTCGATATTTCCATTTTACTAACTTTAGTTTGGTCAGGGTTTACATTTAATTGTGAAAATAATAAATCTAAAAGTATTTTATGGTTTATACTTATGAAAAAATCTTTAATATCAAGTTTGATAAAAATATCATTATACATGTGAGCCTTTGCATTGTTAAATATAGAGGAATTCTTTACATATGCTTTTGTGAATTTCGAAAAAATTAGTCTTTCTTCTAAAAATTCTTTTATTCTTGTATGTTTTTCAATTACAGACTGATCTGTATATGTTATTATTTTTCTTATCTTTCCTTTTCTTCTGATAAACTTAATTTTATACCATGTTGCGTCAACTTTATTCAAGAGTTTAACACCTCCGTTAGCCCACCACTTGGTGTAACAATTAAATCAGAATACTCAGTTAGAACAGAATCAAATTCATTAGAAATAGTAAGTTTAGTATTCTGACTACCAATGTTTATCATTCCAATAGCATACATAACGTACACAAAGTATCCAATTGCTTGTGAAATATTAATATCAGAATAATTAGTACTAACATTGATTTCTTCTGATTTAAGTGGGACTTCACTTTCTATAGAACGGGCCATAAAACTTATGAAGTTTTTTTTAAGAATGTCTATAGTTTTATGAAAAACTCTTCTTCTTTTTGTTATATTATCTCCCTCCAATTTTGTTATTGGAGATCGCAAATCTGATTTTATGATATCAACTGTGAAAAGACTTATTAGAAGTGTTACCAAATTATCTAGAGTTAAAGTCACATTTATATTTTTATTGTCTACCGTGTATTTACTTACTCTATTATTATTAGCATTAAGGTAATTTTGTTTAGTTATTTTAATTGTATTACATTTAAAATCTATCAAATTATTAATTTTATTTTGTAAATTATCACCTAAAACATTATTAACAAAGTAAAAATGAGGTTTAATTAACTCAGAAGATATCTCATAGAAAAACTGTCCAGGAAAATACCTTATGATATTAAGATTATTAGCTGAATAAAATTTATTGGCATAGGCTAATTTCATAAACCCTGAAATTAAATCTTCTTCAGAAGAAAAGATATCTGGCGCCAGGACAATTAATTTATCATTTATTATTTTTTCACTTGAAAATAACCCTATCTCCGCAGCAGTAGAAATACTTTCATGTAATATAATGACTTTATCACTCATTAAGCTAGTAATTAACTCAATAGATTTTAAACTTTTTAATTGAATATCGTTATAATTTAATTTATTATTTCTACTACTGAACATAAAGTTTTCTTCTAATATTAAACATTTAAAATTAGAATTAATAGATTCAATATACTTTTTAAGTATTATTCTCTTATCTACTTTATCTTGTTCACCAGGGTTAAAATAACTACCACATAAAAAAAAAATCCTTAAAGGATTGTCTAATGTTTTATTTAATTTAAAATATGATAAATTCTCCATACAATAAATTTACCCCCAAAATAAATAAAAAGAGCCCTACTAAAAATATTCATGAATTTCATTGTAAATGTTATTAATTTTATAGCGTTCCGAGCTGGAGCAAAGATTGCGTAAGCGAGCGGTTGTTATAAAATTAATTGCATTCTTGTAAAACAATGAACGCAAGTTCTGAATATTTTTACATTTTGTGATTGTCTCAACCTTAGACGCTAAGGTAACTGTGTACATGACAGTTTTACTAGGGCTCATTATTTTAAATATACCACTAAGTATATGAATTTAAAACTTTATTTTATCAAATACTTTATCTATTTCTTTGGCGATGCTCTTATTATAATAAACCTGTTCAATTTTCAAACCAACATTGTATCCATTTTCTTCAAGCTCTTGTGCGTAATGATAATTTCTATAGAAAGTTGTTAAGACGATAAACTTCTTTAGCTGTCTTGCTTTTCTAATTTCAGCATCTACTTCATTGACTACATATTCTTTATCAACTATTAAACTTATGAGTACCAATAAATCGTAATAACTGACTTCGAAATCAGCTACTGTATTAAAGGTATGTTTTTTTAATAACTCTAGATCTTCTTTATTTTGATCTGAATATTCTGGCATAACAAACCCAGATTCAAAAGTCTTATTTTCAATTTCCCATATTAATTTATTTTGATGTTTCTCAATTAAGTAATTCACCAAACTTTGATGTATTAAAGTAAATATTTTATCTTTAGCCTCTACTAAAATATTTATAATATCTACATCTGTTAAGTATACTCTCCTTCCATACTCATCTTTAAACAATATTTGTGTTTTTCTATTTTTTTTTCTAAAAATGAATTCCACACCTTCAGTCGCACATTTGATATTAACAAGAGGATAATAAATTAATTGTTTATTATTTTTTTTTTCAACACTAGATGCATATAATGTGTCTAAATTCGTTAACCAGTTCATAATTAGTCTCCTTACTTACATATTAAGAAATACACCTTTAACTTACCATATTTCAGAAAACTTAAGAGACTACTTTCTGATAATAGAAAGTAGTCTCTAATTTTTCTATAATGCTTATTACTTTTAAAAAATCCTTACATCATGCCGCCCATTCCGCCCATGCCCATGCCTGACATGTCAGGCATTCCGCCGCCAGCGTTTTCTTCTGGCTTATCCGCGATTACTGCTTCTGTTGTTAAGAACATTGCAGATACGGATGCTGCGTTTTGTAGCGCTGAACGTGTAACTTTAGTTGGGTCAACGATTCCGGATTCGAACATGTTTACCCACTCGCCAGTTGCAGCGTTAAATCCAACTCCGATTTCTTCGTTCTTCAGACGCTCAACCACTACAGATCCTTCAAGACCTGCGTTGTGTGCGATTTGACGAACTGGCTCTTCTAGTGCACGAAGTACTAGTTTCACACCTGTTAACTCGTCGCCAGTCGCTTCTACTTGAGCGATCGCTTTTAGCACGTTAACTAGAGCTGTACCACCACCGGATACGATACCCTCTTCAACCGCTGCACGCGTAGAGTTTAGTGCGTCTTCGATACGAAGTTTGCGCTCTTTTAGCTCAGTTTCTGTAGCTGCACCAACTTTGATTACGGCTACTCCGCCAGCTAATTTCGCTAGGCGCTCTTGTAATTTTTCTTTATCGAACTCAGAAGTTGTTTCTTCGAGTTGTGCTTTGATTTGGTTAACACGAGCTGCGATCTTAGAAGAATCTCCAGCACCTTCTACGATAGTTGTGTTTTCTTTTGTAACCACAACTTTAGAAGCTGTACCAAGCTGCGTGATGTTCGCAGTCTTAAGGTCAAGACCTAGCTCTTCCGTAATCACTTCACCGCCAGTTAGTACTGCGATGTCTTCTAGCATGGCTTTACGGCGGTCACCGAATCCAGGAGCTTTAACAGCTACTGCATTGAATGTTCCGCGAAGCTTGTTAACTACTAATGTAGCAAGTGCTTCACCTTCAACGTCTTCAGCGATCAACAATAGAGATTTTCCTTGTTGAACGACTTGCTCAAGTACTGGAAGGATTTCTTGGATGTTCGTAATCTTCTTATCTGTGATAAGGATGTACGGGTTCTCAAGCTCTGCTTCCATCTTGTCAGAGTTTGTTACCATGTATGGAGATGCGTATCCGCGGTCGAACTGCATACCTTCAACCACTTCAAGCTCTGTTGTGAATCCTTTTGATTCTTCAATCGTGATAACGCCGTCGTTTCCAACGCGCTCCATCGCTTCAGCAATCAATTGTCCTACTTCTTCGTCAGCTGCAGAGATCGCCGCAACTTGTGCGATAGACTCTTTGCCTTCGATTGGTTTAGAGATCGCTTTTAGTTCTTGAACAGCAGCAGCCGTTGCTTTTTCGATCCCTTTGCGAAGTACCATTGGGTTTGCACCGCTTGTTACGTTCTTTAATCCTTCACGAATCATTGCTTGAGCAAGAACTGTTGCAGTAGTTGTTCCGTCTCCTGCTACGTCGTTCGTTTTGCTCGCAACTTCAGCTACAAGCTTAGCACCCATGTTTTCGAATGCATCTTCAAGCTCGATTTCTTTTGCAATTGTAACACCGTCGTTTGTGATTAGAGGAGAACCAAATTTCTTCTCAAGCACAACGTTACGTCCTTTTGGTCCAAGTGTTACTTTTACAGCGTTTGCTAGTGCATCAACACCACGAAGCATTGAGCGGCGTGCGTCTTCACTAAATTTAATATCTTTAGCCATGTAAAAACCCTCCCATTAATTTTAAAAGTTAGTGACTTACATATGCTTTATGTTTGATTTATGTAGCTTCAAAATATTGAAGCTTCCAAGTTACCTAACGATTAGCCTACGATCGCTAATACGTCAGACTCACGAAGAATCAAGTATTCTTTACCTTGGTACTTTACTTCTGTACCAGCGTATTTTGAGAAAATAATCGTGTTGCCTTCAGAAACTTCTAAAGAGATACGCTCGCCGTTATCCGTTACACGGCCCGTACCTACAGCAACAACTTTTCCTTCTTGAGGCTTTTCTTTTGCTGAATCTGGCAATACAATGCCGCTTGCAGTTTTTTCTTCACCTTCTACAAGCTCAATAATAATACGGTCACCTAGTGGCTTTAACAAGTGAAACACCCTCCTTAAATAGTTAAAAGATTTCTTATTAGCACTCTTTGTTAGTGAGTGCTAACTCCATTTCTAATAATAAATAAAACTAAAAAATTTTGCAAGTGAGAAATATAAATATAAATCGAATTACCCGCAAATTCGATATCCTCGCGAGCCCTGCCTATTCTATGTTAAAATGGGTAAGCATATAAAGAGGTATGAAACGTAATTATTTTTAGGGCTGTACGTAAAGGAGAAGGTAATTTGAAGAAAAAATATTGGTGGATCATCTTCATATATATCGTGATGCAATTCTCAGGTTACATTGGGGTTCCACTGCTACATGAACTTGGTGTTCCTAAAAATCAACTTTTTGGAATGTGGGGAACGTTCAGCTTTATCGCGGCTCTTGTAATCATCCTTTACATGCTGATCCCTGAAATGAGAGAACGCCACCGAAATTCTAAGCGCGTCTCAAAAGGATCTGCCATTCTATGGTCGATCATCGGTATTTTCATGGCGTACGCCGCTCAAATTATCGCGAGCATGATCGAGATGAACCTGTTTGGTATCCAGCCTGGATCGGAAAACACGAAGCAACTTGTTGAGATCGTGAAAAACGTTAAATATTTTATGATTGTAACGGCCATCGTTGGGCCAATACTAGAAGAGATCATCTTCCGAAAGATCATTTTCGGCTCTCTTCATAAACGCTTTAATTTCTTTATTTCTGCTTTGATCAGTTCTTTAATCTTTGCTGCTGTTCATGCGGACTTCACACACTTATTAATCTACACGGCAATGGGCTTCACGTTCGCTTTTCTGTATGTTAAAACGCAACGTCTTATCGTACCGATCGCGGCACACGTTGCCATGAACACGCTCGTTTTGATCGTTCAAGTATTATTTGCCGATAAAATCAAAGAAATGGAACAACAGCTAGAAACAGCGCAACTGATTATTGGAGGACTATTATGAAGACATCACCACTGTTTATGGCATTTTTATATCTAGGAATCGGAGTCGTCTTTACGTACTTAGCCGTTCATTACGCAAGCGAGTACGGTATGACAAGCTTCTGGACGATCATCACGATGGTCGTTGCAACCTTCGATTACGCCAATGCCATCCGCTATTTTGCGTTAAACAACCACTTGAAAAGAAAACGAAAGAAATAATATGCGGGAACTGCTTCTTATTGGAGGCAGTTTTTTTCGTTTTTTGGCGGTGTTTTGTGAGGATGGCCAGTGGCGGATGTGGGATTGGACAGATTAGTCATCGAATCCGACAGATTATCATCACGAGCAGTACTTTAGGTAGCACCTAAATAGCCCGCAAGTCACCTCAAACGATGCTTACTGTCGACTTTCACGAAAATACTGTCCACTTTTTGAGTTTTACTGTCCACTTTCGTTGAAATACTGTCCACTTTTGCATATTTACTGTCTACTTCCTCATTTTTACTGTCCACTCCCACTCTCCCATACCGCAGCTTCATTCCAACCACACAAAAAAGAGGATTCCCCACGTGGAGTCATCCTCTTTTTAATCATGATACATCGCTTCTGCCTGAGCTTCTCGTTCTTTTACGAGTGCTTCGACTTCGGCTTTCATTCGTTTTTTATAAGCGGTCTTCGAAATGATGATGCTGATTTCGTATAACAGGATAAGCGGGAACGTAACCATCAAGTGAGACAGCAGCTCTGGCGGTGTGATAAGACCCGCTACTACTAAAATCCCAAAGTAAGCTACCTTACGAATGCTTTTAAGGAAATCAGGTGTTACGATTCCAAGTCGAGTCAAGAACATAATTAAGACTGGAAACTGGAATAACAATCCGAACGGCAGTGTGATGTTGAATAGGAATGAGAAGTATTCCTGAATTCCGTATTCACCTTCTACACTAAGTGCCACGGCGACATTTCCCATAAAGCTCACAACGAACGGAAACAGAATAAAGTACGAGAATGCGAGTCCCGTCAAGAAGAGCACGAATGCGATCGGGATGTACATGAGCGTTACTTTTCGTTCGTTCTCATAAAGCCCCGGGCTGATGAATGCCCAGAGTTGGTACAACACCACTGGTGCGGATAGGACGAGGCCGATGAAGAAGGCAAATGTCATGTACACGTTCAGTGGATCGGTTAGATGAAAAGCGTTCATCTGAATGTTCTTTGCGATTGGGTCACTTTGCAGATATACGATTACGGGCTTGGCTAAGAAAAATCCAGCGATCAAGAATAGGAAGAAGGCTAGGATCGCCCATATGATGCGCTTTCGTAATTCGCCAATGTGACCGTATAGCGACATATTTTTTTCAGAGGTCATAGACAAACATCCTTACTTCTTCAGTTGTTCGCTTTCCTTTTTCTCATCTTCTTCGTCCATCATGCCTTTTGTTGCATTTTTGAACTCGCGAAGCGTCTTACCTGCTGCTTTACCTAGCTCAGGCAACTTTTTCGGTCCAAACATAACAAGAGCTGCAAGTCCGATTACCGCGATACTTCCTGGTCCTAACATAACGATTACCTCCTTGTTTTAAGAATAGTTTTTCATAAAATAAACAAGCGATTGCAATTCAACAGCTAGATCGATGTGATGAACACGAATCTCGGGTGAGACGGTCAATCGTGCGGGTGTGAAGTTTAAGATGCCTGTTACACCTGCGCGCTCGAGTTGATCGGCGATCGGTTGAGCGGCTCCTACTGGAACGGTCAGGATCGCAACATCGATGCCTCGATTCTTCAGTTCTTGCTCGATGTCTTCTGTGTGATAGATCGGAACTCCGGCAATTTCGGTGCCGATTTTAGCTCGGTCTACATCGAATGCGACTTCTATTTTGGTATTGTTATTTTTGGTGAAATTGTAATGTAAAAAGGCCGTGCCTAAGTTACCTACTCCGATTAACGCTACGGTTGTCGTTTCATCCTGGTTCAACGTCTTTGCGAAGAACGACAGCAGATAATTAACATTGTAGCCATAACCTTTTTTGCCTAATGCGCCAAAGTATGAAAAATCTCTGCGGATTGTTGCAGAATCTACTTTTACGGCTTCGCTTAATTCAGCAGAAGACACCCTTTGTTTACCGGAAGATGATAAGTTTTTCAAAAAACGATAATACAAGGGCAGCCGTTTTGCTGTTGCGTGGGGTATTTTTAACTGGTCTTGGTTCATATTTGGAGCCCTCCAAGTTTAGAAAGCTTATCTATTCCTATTGTATCATATTTTGTCAGGGCTTGAAGAACGTAGAAAGTCCCCATTCTTGCCTCCTGTTTTCGATTGGAGGTATGTAGGCCCGATCACCATTCCCTTATCCGCTGCTTTACACATATCATAGACGGTTAATGCTGCTGCAGAAGCCGCTGTTAACGCCTCCATCTCAACACCGGTGCTACCTTTCGTTTTCACTTCAACTTGGATGTTTAATTTATACATGCTGTCCGCTAATTCATCCCATGAAAAAGACAGATCAACGCCAGTCAGTGATAACGGGTGACACATCGGAATCCAGTCAGAGGTTTTTTTCGCAGCCATGATCCCAGCGATCTGTGCGACGGCTAGAACGTCCCCTTTTTTAAATCCGTTTTCTTTGATCTTAAGTAAGACTTCTTCAGAAACCGTTACCCCGCTTACCGCTACGGCTGTTCGGTGAGATGTTTCTTTTTCCGAAATATCAACCATGCGCGCGCGGCCTTCTTCGTTAAAATGGGTAAACTCTGTCATAAAACCCCTCCTCATGATGAATATACACGAAACCGCTTTTATTGTCGTTAAGATTTTACTTGTAATTATTGCAAAATGTTGAACATTCCCTTTGTTGGCGCGAATCTCCAAACTACGCTAAACTACTAGTTAGACAGGGTTATTTGTATAAAGGCTGATTGCATGATTGTTGAATGTAGTTGATTTCCGTTCCAGGTGCTTCGCTTTCAGCGGGGCGACCGGTGAGCCCCTTGCCGCTTTGCGCCCTTAAGGGTCTCACCTGACCGCTCGTCCCGCAGGAGTCTCTCACCTTACACTTCAATCAACTATTCAATGAAGCACTAACTCAATTCTTTTTGGGAATAAGCCAATAAATAAAACCACCCGTTTTTCATAGAGGTGAAATTACAATGATTATTTTACAAGTTCAAGACGTTACGAAGTCGTTTGGCGCGGACGTTATTTTATCGAATATAAAACTAGAGGTTCAAAAAGGTGAGCGAATTGCGCTTGTTGGGCGGAACGGTGCGGGTAAATCTACGCTGCTTCGCGTGATTACTGGTGAGTATTCCTATGATTCTGGTCATGTCATGATTCCAAAAGACGTGAAGACTGGTTATCTTGCGCAAGATGCAGGGCTAGATTCGGATGAATCAATCTGGAATGAGATGCTCTCGGTGTTTGAAGACCTTCGTAAAAAAGAGAAAAAGCTGCGTGAGATGGAAGCGCGTATGGGCGATCCGGAAGTGATTGCGAATGAAGCGGAGTATGAACGTCTTCTGAAAGATTATGATGCGCTGCAGGTTACGTTTAAAGACGAAGGCGGCTATCAGTATGAAGCGGAGATTCGTACGGTGCTTCACGGTTTTCAGTTTGCCGATTTTGATCGCGATACGAAGATCAACACATTGAGTGGTGGGCAAAAAACGAGACTCGCACTTGCAAAGCTCCTATTAACCAAACCAGATCTACTCATTCTCGATGAGCCGACGAACCATTTAGACATCAAAACGCTCACGTGGCTCGAGCAGTATTTGCAGAGTTATCCTGGTGGCATCTTAATTGTTTCCCATGACCGGTATTTCCTCGATAAGATCGTAACGACCGTTTACGAGGTTTCGAGAAAACGTTCTTACCGTTTCACAGGTAACTATTCTAGCTATCTCGAGCAAAAGGCGGAGCGTTTCGCTCAAGAGATGAAAGAGTTTGAGAAGCAGCAAGAGCAGGTTGCGAAGTTAGAAGATTTTATTCAGCGCAACATCGTGCGTGCTTCCACTACGAAACGTGCACAAAGTCGTCGCAAACAGTTAGAGAAGATGGAATTGAAAGAGCGTCCCGCTGGTGCCGAAAAGTCTGCTAGTTTTTCTTTTGAGATTGAAAGACAAAGCGGGAACGATGTGCTGAAGCTTGAGAACGTGAGCACAGGATATGAAGACGGTGAGCCGTTATTTAAGAACGTATCGGTAGCGATTAACCGCCAGGACAGCGTCGCGATCGTTGGACCGAACGGAATCGGCAAATCTACTTTATTAAAAGTGATACGTAAGCAGCTGCCGCTCATATCGGGCGATATACGTTACGGCAGTGGACTCATGATCTCTCACTATGATCAGGAACAAGCGGATCTGCATTCACGCAAGACCTTACTGAACGAGCTGTGGGATGACTACCCGGAAAAAACGGAAAAAGAGATCCGCTCGATCCTCGGACAGTTCCTGTTTAGCGGTGACGATGTACTTAAGCTTGTAACAGAGCTGAGCGGTGGTCAGAAGGCTCGACTTGCCCTGGCGAAGCTTATGATGGAGAAAGGAAACCTTCTTCTGCTTGACGAGCCGACGAACCATCTGGATCTTGACAGCAAAGAGATCCTTGAACAAGCTCTGATCCACTATCCTGGTACGATCCTATTCGTATCGCATGACCGTTATTTCATAAACCGTATCGCCACGAAAGTCGTTGAGCTCGCGCCAACAGGCATGACCGAGTATCTAGGTGACTACGACTATTACACGGAAAAGAAAAATGAGATGAAAGCACGGGAAGAAATCGCCGCGCGCCAGAAAGCAGAAAATGCGGTTAACACTCCTTCTTCTAACCAAGGAAACGGTGCGAAGAACTCGATCGATAAAGAAGCGAAGAAGCTGGATCGTAAAAGACAGCGTCGCATCGAGGAGATTGAGGGTCTGCTTGAAGGGCTCGAAAGCAAGATCACTTCGGCAGAAGCTGAACTTTGTAAACCTGAAGTCTTTCAGGATTATGAAAAGACACAAGAGTTTCAGTCTCAGCTAGATGATTTGAATGAAGAGATGGAAACGTTGATGGAAGAATGGGAAGAACTTCAGAATGCTTAAGTTGAAAGCTGATATCCTTACATAGTGGGATGTCAGCTTTTTTATATTCATCTCCAAGTTGGTTTTGCACATTTCGACATCACTTCCATACATTTTACACACAATTTTACGAACAAGAGCCCCAAAAAATCTTAAAAACGTTACTACTATAAATTCTTATCCACAGTTCACCCTGTGGATTCTGCACTTTTTGACGACTTATCCACTTTATCCACATGAACATGTGTATACATGATGTGAATTGTGTATAACACAAACCCTTTATTTCAAATGTTTCAAAACCATTGTCCACATTATCCACAAACCTGTGTATAACTTTTCCACAAAAATGAAGGGTTTTTGTGTCGAATTAAGTCGATTGCTAAAAAAGCTCTTCTCCTCATATAAGGAAAAGAGCTTTTACATTATTGCGCTTCTAAATCTAATCCTGGTACACCGTTTAATGACATATCTCCACGCGTTCCTTTTTGGTACGCCACACTTCCTGCAGCTCCAATCATGGCTGCATTATCTGTGCATAAGTGAAGCGGAGGAATGACGAGGTCGTACTTTGTTCCATTAAAACGGCTTTCTAGCATGTGACGAAGTCCTTTGTTCGCTGCTACCCCACCGGCCAAGAGGACTTGTTTTACGTTATATTGCTCTGCGGCACGGTATGTTTTTTCCACAAGTACATCCACAACACTCGCTTGGAAGCTTGCAGCTAGATCTTCAGGCTTGATCACTTCTCCGCGCTGCGTTGCATTATGAACCGTGTTGATCACGGCTGACTTCAAGCCGCTGAAGCTGAAATCAAGCGAGTTCGGCTCTAGCCAAGCGCGAGGCAGGTCAATGTTTGCTTCACCCTCTTGTGCCAGCTTATCGATATGAGGACCGCCTGGGTATGGCATGTTCAGTGTTCGCGCGACTTTATCATACGCTTCCCCTGCTGCATCATCTCTTGTTTCACCGATCACCTTGAACGTGCCGTGCTCCTCCATCAGGACAAGCTCTGTATGCCCGCCTGAGACGATAAGAGACAAGAGTGGAAACGTCATTTCTTTAACGAGTCTGTTCGCGTAGATATGTCCTGCGATATGATGCACAGGCACGAGCGGCAGATTATGTGCAAAGGCGAACGCTTTCGCTGCGTTAACACCGATCAATAGCGCTCCCACGAGGCCAGGTCCTTCTGTTACAGCAACCGCCGTGAGTTCTGCTGGCTCTAATCCTGCTTGAGTTAAGGCTTCTTCGATCACGACCGTAATCTCTTCAACATGATGGCGTGACGCCACTTCAGGCACCACCCCGCCAAAACGCTTATGACTCTCAATCTGTGACGCGACTACGTTTGCCAACAGTTCAGTACCGTTCTTTACAATCGCTACTGCCGTCTCATCACAGCTTGTTTCTATCGCTAATATCAATTCGTCTTTTATCATAATTCCACCCACATCACTAAAGCGTCTTCACCATTATCGCTATAATAGTTTTTCCGGATACCGCCTGCTTCGAATCCTAGTTTCTTGTATAAATTCTGTGCCACATGATTACTTACGCGTGCCTCTAGCGTCATCGTTGCAGCGCCGTGCATCTTCGCCAGTTTGATCGCTTCTCTCATGAGCATCTCTCCTAGCTTTCTTCCTCTATAAGAAGGAAGAATTGCGATGTTCGTAACATGTGCCTCGTCCATAACGAGCCAGATGCCGCAATAACCGACCGGCTGAAAGGAATCTTCGATCACGAGGTAATGAGCGAATTGGTTCTCAACGATCTCTCGATAAAAAGCTTCTCTTGACCATGGAACGGCAAACGATGCTTGCTCAATACCAAGGATATCATCTATATCGCTTACTTTTGCCAGTCTGAATGTATAAGGCTCTCCCATCAGATCCACCTACTTCCCCTGTGACTTCAGCCAGTTCACTTCTGCTTCTGCCAACTGAAGATAGCTTGGTGTAAACGAATGGATATCTACGGGTTCGCTCGTCATACCGATACGTCCGAGTTCGCTTGGACGCGGATTGTGATCAGATACTTGTCCAAAAACAGCTTGATCCCCCAAAACGTTCTGAATCGTTTCTTGGTGCAAAGGCAAATCATTACCTACGAATAATATCTTTTTATCTAGCGTTTGAAGCTTTTCCAACCAATCTTTTAATAAGATGATCTGGTCTTCCCAAAGATTTTGAAATTCCCCTGAATCATTACTTCCGTATAGGCCCGTAAACAGCTGTGTGCGACGCGCATCGAACAAAGGAACAGTATAGCCCTCAAAGTATTTCCCGCTCTGAGCGAGTACTTCCAAGCTTGAGATCCCAACGAGTTCTTTTTTCAGGGTCCACGCGAGTGTCTTTGCGATCGTTACACCGATTCTAACACCTGTGTATGATCCTGGCCCTTTCGCAACCACGATGCGATCAAGATCTGCAGGCTTTACCCCAGTCTCTTTTAATACTTCTTCAATCGCAGGCATCACTCGTATCGAATGATTCTTTTTTAAGTTCGTTATATACTCACCGAGTACTTTTCCTTCATCCAATACTGAGATCCCCATCACAAGATTGGATGTATCTATTGCAAGAACTTTCATTACATAATCTCCTTAACGCGTTCTTCGTATCTGCTTCCGATAGGTCTTAATTGAATCTCGCGCTCTTCGTCGCCTTTATGTGAGATCACGAGTTCAAGTCTTTCCTCTGGTAAATAGTCTTCTATAAATACGGCCCACTCTACCACACAAACGCCATCTCCTGAAAAGTACTCTTCGAATCCTAAATCTTCGTCCGAGTCTTCTAATCGATACACGTCCATATGATAAAGCGGCAGTCGTCCACTATATTCTTTAATGATGGTAAAAGTAGGAGAGTTCACTGTACGGGTCACTCCGAGCCCTTTTGCAAGCCCTTTTGTAAAAGTCGTCTTTCCCGCTCCAAGATCTCCAGCCAGTGTGAGTACATCTCCTTTTTGAAGAAGAGAGCCCAGCTTTTCGGCAAAAGACATCGTTTCTTCCGCTGACTTTGTTTCGTATTGATAAGTACTCATGACTTCCCCTTACCTTTCCCTAAAATGATTAAATCCTTTTTTCGTGAGAAGTTCAGGCTTCTCGTCCTGTTTATGAAGATAGACCTCAGCCTTACCAGCTTCTCCAACTTTCCCGATTTCATAAAGCGGCAGCCTATGTTGTTTGAAAGTATCTGCCAGCACCTTAAAGTCTTCTTCTCTTGCCGTCCCAACCAGCACATAGTCCTCTCCACCAAACAACTGGTGGTTGAGCACGTCAGCATCTGGTAAATCTCTTAAGGACTCACTAACAGGCAGGCTGTTTCTTTCTATATGAATGGAAACGTTACTCGCTTCAGCGATCTCATTCAATTCGCTAGCCACTCCGTCACTAACATCGTTCAAGGAAATTCGAAAACCGCTTCCTGCAAGAAGTCTTCCTTGTTCGATATGAGGAACGGGCATCTGATGTTGATTTATCCATTTTGCTTCGTTTGCCGTGAAATCAGCATGTCTTGTTTTTTCAAGAAGAATGTTGAGTCCTGCCGCTGATTCTCCCGTTGTTCCTGTTAAAAATACAATGTCTCCAGGTTTCGCGTTACTTCTTAATAAAGATCTTCCTTTTTCTACTTTTCCAATAACCGTCACCGATAATACTAACGGTCCTTTTGTAGAAACGGTATCGCCGCCCATAAGATCCATTTTGTATTTCTCTGCAAGATCTCCCATGCCTCGATAGATCTCTTGAAGCTCATCCTCCGACCATTCTGAAGGAATCGCGATCGAGACAAGATAGAACTGCGGAATACCACCCATAGCGGCTATATCACTCACGTTCACAGCAAGTGCTTTAAATCCCGCTTGATAAGGAGATAAGGTATCCCTCGTAAAATGAACGCCTTCTACCATGGTGTCCACACAAACGATTTGATCCATCTCTTCGTTCACCGACCAGAGAGCAGCGTCATCACCGATACCTTGAACAACCTCTTTTTGAAAAAAGTGCCGAGGCGTGATGCTGTTGATCCATTCAAATTCATCTTTAATCATGGATGTGCTCCTCTCTGGTCTTTGCTTTTAAATAAAGTTTTTAAAATAGCTTTTCACTTCAATGATAAGTTGATTGTAGTGGAAGGTGCAAGACTCCTGCGGGACGAGCGGTCAGGTGAGACCCTTAAGGGCGCATGGCGGCAAGGGGCTCACCGGTCGCCCCGCGGAAAGCGAAGCACCTGGAGCGGAAATCAACAGCTCAAAAAAACAGCTAAGAATAAACTTAAAGACAATTCAAATTATAAAAAAGCCTTAGGATTATAATAAAACTCCTAAGGTGACAGTTGTATATTAGTTTAACTTACTTTTAGACATAAAAAAACACGAAACCTTGTTTCGTTTTTAAAAGTGGCGGACCCGACCGGGGTCGAACCGGCGATCTCCTGCGTGACAGGCAGGCATGTTAACCACTACACCACGGGTCCAGCTTGTATGTAATTGATGTAGTTATTGTTTAGATAATAATTGGTTGCGGGGACAGGATTTGAACCTGCGACCTTCGGGTTATGAGCCCGACGAGCTACCAGACTGCTCCACCCCGCGACGTTATAAAATGTTGTTTTCTCTGGTTTAGATAACAACTTGTTTCGGACATTTATTAATATATCACGTTTATTAGTATGATGCAAGTGTTTTAAAAATATTAGGCACAAGAAATTTTATTTATTTCCTGTGCCCTCTATTTTATGCTACTTTATCGTTATTCTCAGGGCGTTTGTTGAACCCTTTAAAATAGTAGATCGCTGTTAATAAGATCAACCAACAAGGGCCTACGATCAAGGCGATACGTGTGTCTGGGAAGTATGCCATGATCCCGACTACAAAGATTAGAATCGCTAGTGCAATATATGAGCCATAAGGAAAGAACGGCACTTTGAATTTTAATGTTTTCTTTTCTTCTTCACTTAAGCTTTTACGGAACTTAAGCTGTGACACAAGGATAATGGACCATGTCCAAATTGCTCCGAATGTTGAGATACTTGTTACCCATACGAATACTTTCTCAGGAACAAGATAGTTTAATACGACTCCAATTAGAAGTGCTCCAGCTGAAACCAATACGGCTACAGACGGTACACCCGTCTTACTTACTTTATGAAGTCCTGCCGGTGCTTGTTTTTGTTCAGCCAGGTTGAATAGCATACGTCCCGTACTGAATATTCCACTGTTACAGCTAGATAATGCAGCTGTTAAGACGACAAAGTTGATGATACCAGCAGCTTGTCCGATACCGATTTTTTCGAATGTTAGAACGAACGGACTTCCTTGCGTACCGATCTGATCCCACGGGTAGATGGACATGATAACGAATAATGCCCCAACGTAGAAAATCAGGATACGCCAGAATACAGAGTTTACAGCTCGTGCTAAAGATTTTTCAGGGTTCTTAACCTCACCTGCTGTAACCCCGATCATTTCAATTCCTAAGAATGCAAACATAACCATCTGCATAGACATCAGGATTCCCTGTATGCCGTTTGGAGCGAAACCGCCATTTTCCCAAAGGTTACTGATTCCTGTTGCTACTCCACCGTTACCAAACCCAAATAGTATCATGCCTAAACCTGTAATAATCATCAATACGATGGCAACGATCTTGATTAAGGCAAACCAGAATTCGAACTCTCCATAAGCTTTGATCGCAAGCAAGTTGATGCTCGCCATAATCACAAGTGCTGATAGTGCCCAAATCCAAACAGGTACATCTGGGTACCACATTTTCATATAAATACCTACGGCTGTTATCTCAGCCATACATGTTACGATCCATAAGAACCAATAGTTCCAGCCTGTTAAATAACCAGCTAGTGGTCCGATATAGTTTCTTGCATAACGGCTAAACGATCCGGCAACCGGTTGATGGATCGCCATCTCACCTAACGCTCTCATAATGATGAACATTACGGCTCCGCCTAATGCATATGCGAATAAAATTGCTGGCCCCGCCATTTCAATTGCTGAAGCTGACCCTAAAAACAAGCCCACTCCAATAGCGGCCCCGAGTGACATAAGTGTGATATGTCGTTCTTCGAGCCCACGCTGTAATTCTTGTTTTGGCTTCATTTTTATGCCTCCCTTGATGTATATGATGAAGCGCTTTCACTCAGGTATCATAACATATTTCGACAAAAAGGAACAATTCGATTTTATTACAATTTAAAGCCCAAAAGCCCTATTGTAACAGGGCTTTTTTGGCAGCTTCTTTAAAAACAGTTACGATATCCTCAATATTTTCAATCCCAACCGAAATACGGATCACATTCTTATTAATCCCCAATTTTTCACATGTCTCTGCTGGTAAAGAACGGTGAGAAGTTCCTAACGGGTAAGATACCGTCGTTTCTACACCTGCAAGGGTTGGAACGATGTGAACCCAATCTAATGACTTAAAGAACGTGTGCACGTTGCTTTTCTCGTCGAGTTCGATCGTAACAATAGAAGAATTACCCGTTTCACTCACGTATTCTGGATAGTACACAGTTTTAATTCCATCTGTTTGTTTAAGCTGGTCCGCTAATTCAGTGGCGTTAGAGATATGACGATCCATACGAACGCTTAACGTTTTTAATCCGCGAGAAGCTAACCACGCATCAAACGGTCCTAAATTACAACCAAGGTGAATCATTTTCGCTTGCGCTTTTGCGATTAATTCTTCTTTCCCTACTACCACACCTGCTGTTACGTCGCTATGTCCGTTTAAATATTTCGTCGCACTATGAACAACAAGATCAACACCTTTTGTGTAAGGCTGTAGAACATAAGGTGTTGCAAATGTATTATCGATCATCGTCGTAAGATTGTGTTCTTTTGCAAGCGCAACAAGTCCTTCTAGATCCTCTACGCGCAATAAAGGATTCGTTATAGATTCTGAATAAATGAGCTTCGTATTGCTACGAATGTTTCTTTTTATCTCATCTAAGTCTTTGAATGAAACGAATGTTGTTTCGATCCCAAAACTTTTAAGATCGTCAGAAAGAAGCTGATAGGTTCCTCCATACAAATCATCACAAGCTAGAATATGATCTCCAACTTGTGTAACGGCCAAGATACCGACCAAAATGGCTGACATCCCCGATGAAGTCACAACACCTGCAGGAGCTTGTTCAAGATTCGCTACACCACTCGCAAAATCATTCTGATTGGGGTTATTCATACGTGTATATAAATAATCGTTCTTTCCTCTAAAATAATCCTCTAGGTCGTCTAGATCGTTAAATGAAAAAGCTGACGTCTGATAGATCGGATTGATCTTACTTACCGACTTCACACTATTATGACCACTTGCATGTACGCTGGATGTATCAAAATGAACTTTCTTCATGATATATGGCCTCCCCATTGTTTTTTTATCTTTTAGTTTAGCATAAAATTGGTTGGAATTATGGTGTTAGGATTTTGTTAGTTCATTGTTTCTCTGTAAAGAGGATTTAGTTTATTAGAGTAGATAGGTTTGTTAGTTGCGTTAGTAAGATAGTGTTATTGTTGAAAATTTTTATCTGCGGAATTGTGATGAAGTTTTACGGATATATGGAGGATTACCTCGTATAAAAAGAAGATTACCTCGTAAATGTGTGGGGTTGGATTGGTGGGGCGAGCTGATTAGTGGTTTTTTGTGGGGTTTTGGCTTGGGTGTTGGTTGATGGAGCTGCTTGAGGGGTTTATGAGATGGAATTTGAAGCTTTTGCTGAAGAATATCGCGAAGTGGAAGATGGCTAAGGCCATCTTCTTCCTATTTTGAGGGTTTGAGAGGTTTTGAAGCTTTAAGCTGGAGTATCGTGAATACCATGCTGGGTATTTTCCAGCCGTAATTAAGTCTATAAAAGAAAATTAAGTCGTAATGAGAGCCAATTAAGTCGGAACGAACCTCAATTAAGTCTAAAATCAAAAATAAAGGCCATTCGCTAATTCTCGACAACCGTTCTCAGCTTGATCCAAGCTCTATACCCCCGAGGCTCCGGCATCACTTCCACTTTCGAGTCCTTGTTCTTCTTTGACAGTTGAAACGTCCGAATGTGGCTCACCGCCTGCCCCGTTGAAAGCGAGCAGCCTGGAACGGAAATCAACACTTTCAAAAGCAACAACGTTTATGGAAACAGTTTTGAAAACACAAAAAAAGAAGATGGATTTTCATCCATCTTCCTCATTGCCTAGCAACGTCCTACTCTAACAGGGGGAAACCCCCAACTACCATCGGCGCTAAAGAGCTTAACTTCCGTGTTCGGTATGGGAACGGGTGTGACCT
>JAFHKR010000034.1 GCA_017052515.1 Fictibacillus nanhaiensis | reverse complement strand
TATTAGGCACGCCGCCAGCGTTCATCCTGAGCCAGGATCAAACTCTCCATAAAAGTGTTTGTCTTGCTCGTTTTTAAAACTGACGGAATTAATTCTTAATTCCTTACCTATTTCTTTTGTTCAGTTTTCAAAGAACTTTTTGTTTCGTTTTTGTTAGCCGCTCGTTTTGGCGACTTTATTAGATTACCATGTCGCAACCCTTGTTGTCAACAGCTTTTTTCAAAAACTTTTAATCGTTTATGTGAAGCTCATCAACACGTCAGTATTCCTTGCGACGAAGAATAATATACCATCATTTTCGCTCTTGTACAATAGTTTTTACGAAAAAAAGATAACTTTTATATACGCTTTTATACAGTGTTTAAAGCTTATACAAGATACAGCGATCGCACGTCATGTTTTATACAAGATATAGTGAAATGATAATCAATAAATAACACCTTCATTATGATACTCTTTTTATTGATTCCTATACTTACATCCCCATAAAATCAAAAAGCCAGCACGAAGCTGGCTTTTTATTCTAAATTATTTTTCAGAATGACGCATTTGCGGGAATAACAGAACGTCACGGATAGATGGCGAGTTTGTTAACAGCATCACTAGACGATCGATTCCGATTCCTAGTCCACCTGTAGGAGGCATACCATATTCAAGTGCCTCTACAAAGTCTTCATCCATCATATGTGCTTCATCATTACCTTCAGCACGTTCTTTCAGTTGCTCTTCAAAACGTTCGCGCTGATCGATTGGGTCATTCAGCTCAGAGAATGCATTGGCATGCTCACGACCGACAATAAATAGCTCAAAACGATCAGTAAAACGAGGGTCCTCAGGATTTTTCTTCGCTAAAGGTGAGATTGCAACTGGGTGACCGTACACAAATGTAGGCTGAATCAGTTTTTCTTCTACAAAGTGTTCAAAGAATTCATTTACAACATGACCATATGACATGTTGTCTTTTACTGGTACATTGTGTTCTTTAGCTAGAGCACGAGCCTCTTCATCTGTCATTTCAGGCCAGAAGTCTACGCCAGCTGCTTCTTTAATCGCATCGACCATGTGTACTCTTTTCCAACGCGGCTTAAGATCTACTTCATAGTCTCCGTACGTAACAGTAGTTGTGCCTAATACATCTTCTGCGATGTGAGCGACCAGATTTTCCGTTAACTCCATGATATCAAGGTAATCTGCGTATGCTTCATATAGCTCGATCATCGTGAATTCCGGGTTATGACGAGTTGATACTCCTTCATTACGGAATACGCGGCCGATCTCGTATACCTTCTCAAGTCCACCTACGATAAGACGCTTAAGGTGAAGCTCGATTGCGATTCGCATATAAAGCTCCATATCTAGTGCATTATGGTGCGTGATGAACGGACGAGCAGATGCTCCACCAGGAATGGAGTGCATGGTAGGCGTTTCTACTTCTAAATAACCATTGTCATCTAAATAGCGGCGCATGGAACGGATGATCTTAGAACGAGAGATAAACGTATCTTTAACTTCAGGGTTCATGATCAGATCCACATAACGTTGACGGTAACGCTGTTCAACGTCTTTTAGTCCGTGAAATTTATCAGGTAATGGACGCAGTGATTTTGTTAGAAGTTGAAAATCTTTCGCTTTAATAGAAAGTTCTCCTACTTTCGTTTTAAAGACAAGTCCTGTTACCCCTACCCAGTCACCGATATCAATGGTATTGAATAGTTCGTATTGCTCATCACCAACAGCATCTAATCTTACATAGATTTGGATCTTACCCGTTAAGTCTTGAATATGAGCAAATCCAGCTTTCCCTTTTCCGCGTTTTGTCATGATACGACCCGCAAGAGTTACTGAGATCTCTTCATTATCAAGTTCTTCTTTTTCTTTTTCTCCGTATTCAGAAACAAGATCCGCTGCTGTATGGGTACGGTCAAACTTAGTACCAAAAGGATCTACTCCTTTTTCCGTTAATGCAGTTAACTTTTCTCTTCTAACACGAAGCAAGTCATTTAATTCTACTTCTTGGCTCATGGGAACACTCCTAGCTTTTAGCAGTTTTGTATATCAAGTATGGTATAAGTTAAATCTTCGCCGAAAGGAACACGAACAGTAAAAGTCGAGTGAACCGTTTTTCCAATCGCAGCTTTTGCGATGGGAGATTCTACCGAGATCATGTTTTCGCGAGGATCAGCTTCAAATGGATGGACGATCGTATACGTATACCGCTCTCTATGGACGGTATCTTCAATCGTAACGGTAGAACCGGGTTCTACATAGTAACCCGCTTCTCTGACCATCGGCCATATGATGGATTGAGCTAAAATATCTTTTATCTCAAATACCCGCTTATGAATGAATTCCTTTTCTGATGTGTTTCGGCATTGCTTTTTACGTTTTAATAGGTATTGTAGTTCTTTTTCTAAGTTCCTGGTGCCTTCTTGGGTGAGTTTGAGCATAGCCATAAGCTATTCCTCCTCCATTATAATAAAGAAAAACACCGGATGCTGAATCTGTTGTCTTTAAGCAAACAACAGCCAGTCATCTGATGATCTGGCTGTATGTTGCTAGTGTCAGCTGATTTTTTGTACTTCTTCTAATTGATCCACATAATCAAACAATAGTTTATTCATACCTTCACGAGTAGTCATCTGGTTGATCGCGTTTCGAACAGAACCGGTTTGAGGCAAGCCTTTAAGATACCAAGCGGCATGCTTCCTCATCTCTCTTGCTGCAACATCTTCACCTTTTAGGTCGATCAAACGATCCATATGCAGCATGCAGATGTTCATCTTTTCTCGTGCAGTAGGTTCTGGCGCGATGATCCCGCTCTCTAGATATTGAACAGTGCGATAAAGCATCCAAGGGTTGCCGAGTGCTGCTCTTCCGATCATAACCCCGTCTACTCCGTATTGGTCCATGCGGTCTTTCGCTTCTTGAGGAGAAGAGACATCACCATTACCGATAACCGGAATCGATACGTTCTTCTTCACTTCGCCGATGATGTCCCAATCCGCTACTCCTTCATACATCTGAACACGCGTACGGCCGTGAACAGCAACAGCGGCCCCGCCTGCACGTTCAACAGCTTGCGCGTTCTTCACAGCATAGATATGATCTTCATCCCAGCCGATACGCATTTTAACAGTTACCGGTTTTTGGACCGCATCAACCGTAGCTGCTACCATCTCGTAGATCTTGTCTGGATCGAGCAGCCACTTTGCTCCTGCATCACATTTTGTGATCTTAGGAACCGGGCAACCCATATTGATATCAATAATGTCTGCGTTCGTATTCTTATCAACGTATTTAGCAGCAGCCACTAATGATTCACGCTCGCCCCCAAAAATTTGAAGACTGAGTGGTTTTTCGCGTTCATCTACATAAAGCATCTTTAAAGATCTTTCGTTCTCATGCAGAATCCCTTTGTCACTTACCATCTCTGCACAGACGAGCCCGGCTCCGAACTCTTTTGCGATCAATCGGAAAGCAGGATTACACACACCAGCCATCGGCGCTAGAACTACCGGATTCTTTAATGTAATATCACCGATTTTCAAGTTAACAATCACCTCGTTCCTCTTACTGGCCTTATATATCGATTCTCTTATTGTAATTCTTCTACGTTAATGCTGAATTGATCTGCAATCTTGTGAAGCAGATCTCCTTTAGGCTTTCGGCTGCCCCTTTCCACCTCGCCAAGAACCGAAACTGAGATTCCGATGTCTTTAGCAAGTTGTTCTTGGGTATAACCTTTTAACTTTCTGAACGCACGGATGCGTCTTCCCAGTCGGTCTTCTTCCATATGCGTACACCTTCTTTATCTCTTTGTTCGCAAAGGACTTGATGTAACGAAATTACTTCATCCGGGTAGATATCATCTGGAGCAATTTCACATAGAGGTATGAGAACAAACGCCCTTTCAAGCATACGTGGGTGCGGAATCGTTAACTCTTCCGTCTGTATACTTACACTATTATACAATAAAATGTCAAGGTCTATTGTTCGCGGTCCCCATTTTTGAACCCTTTTCCGGTCTAGTTTCAACTCTACGTCTTGCAGTTTACTCAAAAGTGCCTGTGGAGAAAGAGAGGTTTTGAGTTTTAATGCTAAATTTAAGAATAATGGCTGATCCTTCACACCTACAGGATCTGTCTCATAGATCGATGAAACCGATTCGATACTGATGTCAGCAAACTCTTCTACTAAAAATATCGCTTGCTTGAGTAGTCCTTCTCGATCACCCATGTTCGAACCGACAGATAGATATGCAATATTGTTACCAGCCATCTATACCCGTCCCCTTGTGATCTCTACAGCTACCGATTCATAATGCCCAGGAATAGGAGGATCTGGTTTGATCACTTTGACCATCACTTCATCAACCAAAGTATACTTTCCAAGTATGGAAGCAGAAATGGCTTCAGCCAAGGTTTCTAAAAGCTTAACAGGTTCACCTTCTACGATCTCTTTAACCGTTCCGTAAACTTCTCCGTAATTGACCGTATGATCTAACTCATCAGTAAGTCCTGCTTGGGAAAGGTCCATGAATAATACTACGTCTACATTAAAACGCTGTCCAAGCTTTTGCTCTTCTTTAAACACACCGTGATAGCCATAGAACTTCATACCGTTCACATACATTTTATCCATGAGACACTGCTCCTTTTTTGAGCATGATGTCCATCATCTTTGTCATTCTGCTCATTTCTTTTACATCATGAACACGAACGATCGAACAACCGCGTTCAATTCCGAGGCAGACAGTCGCACCCGTTCCTTCTACCCGCTCTTCAACTGGCAGATCAAGTGCCTTACCGATCATCGATTTACGCGAAGTTCCTAATAAAACAGGATAGCCCATCTGCACAATTTCATTCAGTCGCCGAATCGTTTCAAGGTTTTGTTCGAACGATTTAACAAAACCAACACCTGGATCTAAAATGATGTTGTCAGGATTAACACCTGCCTTAACGGTAATCGCGATACTATGCTCAAGATCAGCGATCAGATCGGGCATGAATTCTTGGTAGTTCCTATCAAACCGGTTATGCATGAGAATGACCGGCACATTCGTCTCGGCCATCACCCTTGGCATGTCTGGATCAAATTTTGCTCCCCACACATCGTTGATGATATGAGCACCTGCTTTTATCGCATGATAGGCAGTCTCTGCTTTATACGTATCAATCGATAAAGGCACGTTTACTTCTTTTCTTAATGCCTCTATTACAGGAATGACACGTTCCAGCTCTTGTTCGAGCGGCACTTTCTCTGCACCAGGTCTCGTAGACTCTCCACCGATGTCGATGAGATCAGCACCGTCTTCCACCATCTGTTTCGCATGAGAGATTGCCTGTTCGATCCTGTTGTGATGCCCACCATCCGAAAACGAATCTGGCGTCACATTAAGAATGCCCATTACATATGTTTTTTTAGAAAAATCAAGTACGTACTCACCGCAGTTCACTTTTTGCTGCTTTAGCATCATTTCGTGCATGGAGAATCTATCCTTTCAAAAAACATCAAATACTTCGAAACTGTTTCTTCGTATGGTTCTTGTAGAGCTCTCTAAACTTCTGATACACCCCACCTTCAGCCCCAAGAAACGTTGTGTCTTGAAAATGACTGACTGGAACGAGCTCTTGTATCGAGTTCGTCAGAAAAACTTCATCCGCTTCCGTTAAAGTCTCTATATTATAATTCCCCGTTTTTAGAGGAATGTTCAATTGTTCTGATGCATGCATGACCCATTTTCTTGTGATCCCCTCTAAAATCCCTGTGGACGTGTGAGGGGTGTAGAGCTTGTTATCTCTGTACCAAAAGAGGTTCGACACGGTTCCTTCACTGATATAACCATCTTGGGTCAGGAAAACACCTTCTTGATTTATAGAAGCAAGTTCTCTCTTGCCTAAGATGCTATTTAAATAGTGATGAGATTTAAGCCGCTTCTCACCTTCTGGCGTATTGCGTCTCGTTTTGAGTAGAACCAACTCTTTTTCTGAAACCGAACTTGTTTCAACGAGGGGCTTTGTGTACAAAATAACAACAGGTTCCACATAGGGCTCCGTCTGCAATCCGATATCACCTACGCCAGCAGATACATTAAGTCTAAAATAAGCGTCACTCATGTTATTTTTAGCAAGAAGTGTCCTCACATTCTCAATAATCGTGTCTGCATCAAGATCAAGACCGATATTCAACTCGTCTAACGCTTCATGCAGCCGGTTCAAGTGTTCCTGAATTAAAAAAGGAAAACCATCATACGTTCTAAATGTTTCAAACGCCCCTAATCCATACATGAAGCCATGATCATAAGGCGAGATCATAGCATCATCTTTGGAAACTACTTTTCCGTTTAAATAGATGTACATGTAACTTCCTTGCCTTTATAAAAATCAATAAAATTTCTTAGCAATTTCTTTCCGTCTTCCGTTAGTATGGACTCCGGATGATATTGAACGCCTTCGATTGGAAGCTCTTTATGTCGAATTCCCATGATCTCCCCTTCACTTGTCCAAGAAGAAATCTCAAAACAATCAGGCAGGGTTTCTCTTTTTACGATCAATGAATGATAGCGCGTTGCCGGAAACTCTTGCGGAAGTCCGTTATAAACCGTCTTTCCATCATGAAGAACAGGTGACACTTTACCATGCATCAATCGTTCTGCACGCACCACGTCTCCGCCGAACACTTGCGCGATCGACTGATGACCTAAACAGACTCCGAAAATCGGTATCTTTCCTGCAAAATGCGAGATCGCTTCTAGCGAGATACCTGCTTCATTCGGAGAACACGGTCCTGGTGAAATCATTAAGAAATCGGGATTTAGTTGTTCAATCTCTTGAATCGTTATCTCATCGTTACGTTTTACGACTAGCTCCTCACCCATCTCACCTAAATACTGAACGAGGTTGTACGTAAAAGAATCGTAGTTATCAATCATTAAAATCATCTCGTCTCATCTCCTCTCATGTGCTGCCTTACACCAAAATTGACCCGAGCTCACTCTGCTCTTTGGCACGCCACAGCGCCTCTGCTTTTTTTAGACTTTCTTTGTACTCACTTTCAGGTATGGAGTCAATAACGATACCTGCACCCGCTTGAACGTGTGCAGTTTCATTTTGACATACCATCGTCCGAATTGCGATATTCATTTCTGTATCGCCGTTAAAACCAATCCAGCCGATACTTCCTGTGTACACACCTCTACGAACAGGTTCTAGCTCTTCGATGATCTCCATCGTTCTCACTTTAGGAGCGCCCGTGATCGTACCACCTGGGAATGTCGCTTTGATGCAATCGAACGCATCAAATTCTGAACGTAATATGCCCACTACATTCGAGACGATATGCATCACGTGGGAATACCTTTCGATCACCATGAACTCATCCACATTCACACTTCCATATACCGAAACTTTACCAAGATCGTTTCGTTCAAGATCGACGAGCATCACATGTTCCGCTCGTTCTTTCTCATTTTGAATCAGCGTATTTGCAAGCTCGATATCTTCTTCCTCTGTTCTGCCTCGCGGTCGTGTTCCCGCGATCGGACGCGTGCTGATCAGGTCGCCTTTCTTCTTCACCAAAAGTTCAGGTGAAGCACTAACAAGCTGAAAGTCTGGCGTTTCTAAGTAACTCATATATGGAGATGGGTTGATTCTTCTTAATTCTTCATAAACGTTTAATGGAGTTGTTCGTAGCGCCTTTGACTGACGAACAGAGAGATTCACTTGAAACACATCACCATCAGAAATATAACTTTGAATCTTTTTAACCGCCTCTACAAAAACATCCTCTGTCATAGAAACGTGTTTAAAATCTTCTATGGAATAGTTCTGATTCTCTTGGTCCACTTCTGTAGAAGCAGTTAGTGGTGCTTCCCACATTTCTTTGAAAGCACGCAGCTTGTCTTTGCTATACGAGTCATCCCTATTTTCAGTCAACGTTATGATCCATAACATACTCGTTTCATGTTCATAAACAAAGACATCTTTAAACAGCAAAAAGTATAAGTCCGGAAGACCTAGATCATCTTCTGAAGTAACTGGCAGCTTTTCAAACTCGCGCGTTAAATCATAGCTTAAGTACCCGATCGCTCCACCCGTAAAGTCCGGCAATCCTTCAATCCGCTCCACTTCAAAATCTTTGAACCAGTTCTGAAACTGCTCATATATAGGTCCTTTTAAAACAGTCGAGCCTTCATCTGTTTTTATTGTTAAAACATCTTGTTTTCCAGTGACTTCGGCAAACGGAGAAAGTCCGATGATGCTATACTTTCCTGTTCTTCCGCTCTCCAACAAAACGTGGCGAGGTTCAGTTGCCGCTAATGATTTATACTTATAAAACCACTCTTCTTTCGATAGAGGTATACATGAATGCATGACATGCCATTTTTTGTTCATCCCCATACGGTCACTCTCCCAAAAATCTTCTGTTTACATTGTACATGAGGTGTTTCACTTTGGCACATCTTTCTCCCAATTTCCTGCATTTACATGGGTTTTATCTCCTTTTTTAGAGTTGATTCTCTGTTGCTGATCTCCGTTTCAGGTGCTCGCTTTCCACGGGGCAGGCGGTGAGCCACATTCGAACGTTTCACTCTTAAGTGTCTCACCTGACCGCTTGTCCCGCAGGAGTCTCGCACCTTTCACTCCAATCAACTAGTCAACGGTGTTTTTATGAGTACATACATAGCATTTAGAGAAAAGAAAAAGCCCCCAATAGGGAGCCCGCAAAATGATTAGTCTTCAAATTGATACAACGGTGTACTCAAATAGCGTTCACCGTTACTTGGAATAATCGCTAGCACCTTTTTGCCTTTGCCTAGCTTCTTAGCGACTTTTAATGCTGCTGAGATCGCTGCACCTGATGAGATTCCGCCTAAAAGTCCTTCCTCACGTGCTGCTTTTCTTGCCCATTCGAAAGCTTCATCGTTTAAGATGGTCAACACTTCATCGTAGATGTCTGTTTTTAAGATATCGGGAACAAAACCTGCTCCGATTCCTTGTATCTTGTGCGGTCCTGGTTTTCCACCAGATAATACAGGAGAATCAGTCGGTTCAACCGCGTAAATCTTGATCTCTGGATATTTTTCTTTTAAGACCTGACCTGCACCTGTAATGGTTCCGCCCGTGCCGATTCCAGAAACAAATGCATCAAGTCCATCTGGGAATTGTGAGACAATCTCCTGACCTGTCGTGTTTCGATGGATGGCAGAGTTCGCTTCGTTTTTAAACTGTTGTGGCATGAAGTAGCCTTTTTCTTTTGCTAGCTCTTCAGCTTTTCTAATCGCTCCGCCCATTCCCTCTGGTCCAGGAGTGAGTACAAGATCAGCTCCATAAGCTCTCAGTAGATTTCTTCTTTCTAAACTCATCGTTTCAGGCATGACAAGGACTGTTTTGTATCCTTTTGCTGCAGCCACCATCGCTAAACCTATTCCTGTGTTACCACTAGTCGGTTCAACGATCGTATCTTCTGCTTTTAATTTTCCGCTTTTCTCTGCATCTTCAATCATCGCTAATGCGATGCGATCTTTTACACTGCTTCCCGGGTTCATGAACTCTAACTTCAGGTAAACATCTGCCATATCTTCTGATGTGATGCGATTTAGTTTCACTACAGGGGTTTGACCGATCAGATCTGTGATCGATTGTGCCACTCTTGCCATTTGCCATCACTCCTAAAACCGAGTATTTTTATTGGATTAATTGTAGCAACACTGGAAATACTCTGTCAATTTTATTGCATACGAAAGTCAACTATTACCATGGTACGCAGATACTTTTATTTCATGTATAAAACAAAACCCGGAGAAAAGTCCGGGTTTACGCTTTTGCTTGATCAAGCAAGGTTTGAAGTTCTTCTTTTGTAAAGATATAAGTGGCGTTGCAGAATTGACAGTTCGTTTCAGCTTGGCCATCTTCTTCTATAATATCTGAGATTTCTTGTTCTCCTAGACTTACGATCGCCTGTCCAAAACGCTCATGTGAGCACGTGCACTGAAAACGTACAGGAGATTTCTCAAGGATTTGGACTTGGTCTTCCCCTAAAAGCTCAAATAAGATTTCTTCTGGTGTCATTCCTTTTTCGATCAATCGAGAAATCGGAGGAATCGCGTTTATTCTTTCTTCAAGTAAATCAACGATTGCATCCGAAGCATTCGGCATCACTTGTACGATAAAACCGCCTGACGCTTTGATCGAATTATCCGGATTCACTAGAACGCCAACACCTACTGCAGAAGGCACCTGTTCAGAAGAAGCAAAGTAATACGTGAAGTCCTCTCCTAATTCCCCTGAAACCATCGGTACTTGTCCTGTGAATTTTTCACGCATTCCGATATCTTTTAAAACGGATAAGTATCCATCTTTACCTACCGCTCTTGCTACATCCAGTTTTCCTTTGCTGTTCAGCTCAAAATGAGTATGTGGGTTCGTTACATAACCACGTGTCTCACCTTTTGTGTTGCTATCTACGATGATCACTCCGATTGGACCGCCGCCTTCAATCTTCACCGTTATACTGTTGTTTTCACCTTTTAGCATCATACCCATCATGGTTGATGCAGTCATCGCTCTTCCTAATGCAGCTGAAGCAGTTGGCCATGTGTCATGTCTTCTCTGTCCTTCACTTACCATCTCAGTAGAAGAGATCGCATAAGCGCGGATCTGCCCATCACAAGCAAGGGCCTTTATTAAATAATCATTCATTAAAACTCATCCTTTAATCATTCTTATTTTTATCGTATATCAACAATAGACCTTTTAATGTTAAAAACGGATCAACATGATCGATTACGTTGCTTTCCGCAGCAATTAAATTCGCAAGTCCGCCGGTCGCAATCACTTTCGGTTCAACCTCAGACTGTTCTTTCATCCTTTTTACAATACCCTCTACTTGTCCTACATATCCATAGAGAATACCCGCTTGCATGGCATTAACCGTATTCTTCCCGATCACACCCTCAGGCTTAGCGATCTCAATACGCGGTAATTTGGCCGCTTTCGTATAAAGAGCCTCTGTAGAGATATTGATACCCGGCGCGATGGCCCCACCCATATACTGTTTGTTTTCATTGATGTAACAATACGTAGTGGCTGTACCAAAATCAACGATGATCAATGGTGCATCATATTCATGAATTGCAGCAACCGCATTTACAATTCGGTCTGCTCCGACTTCTCTTGGGTTTTCGTATTTAATATTTAGACCTGTTTTGATCCCTGGCCCCACTACTATCGGGCGTTGGTTAAAATATTTCACACACATGCGCTCTAAGGCAAACATGATTGGTGGAACAACCGAAGATATGATGATACCTTCAATCTGCTCTTTATGAATATTAACGTGGCGGAACAGATCGAGTATCAGCATGCCATACTCATCTTCTGTTTTTTCACGTGATGTATGAATTCTCCAATGATGTTTCAGTTCATCATTCTCGTAGAGTCCTAAAACAATATTCGTATTTCCGACATCAAACACAAAAATCATGGAATTTGTCCCCGCTTCTTATCTTAAGTTTCTATAATAGTTATAACATAAAACGTATAGGAGTAAAGCAAGGCGGCTTACTGGGAATTTTTCGCTTATTCTAGTGGTCAGTGAAAGTGGTTGATTTCCGTTACAGATACTCGCATTCCGCGGGGCAGGCGGTGAGCCACATTCGTACGTTTCACGTATAAGTGTCTCACCCGCCCACCTGTCCCGCAGGAGTCTCGCACCTTTCACTCCAATCAACTTGTCGGTGAAGAAAAATGAACAAAAAGAATACTAAAAGATAAGGGTAAATTCTATTGCTCTTTCAGGAGAGTTTCACAACTTTCATTCAAAAAGAAGTGTTACACAGAGGATACCTACAAAACCTTCATCCAATAGCTAATTGGAGCGGAAGGGCGAGACTCCTGCAGGATGAGTGGGACAGGTGAGACCATTCAATGACGCAAAGCGGCGAATGGGCTCACCGCACACCCTGCGGAAAGCGAGTCCTGCAGCGGAAATTAGCCTCTCTCCCAAAAAAATAGCAAAGCACATCAAAAAAGGACACCTCATCTCTGAGGTGTCCTTTTAAAAATTAATCTTGTTTTGGCTCTTCATCTTTTTTGTTAAGTGTTACTTTAACATCATCAGATGGATTAGAAATCGTTTTTCTGTCAGGTAGTTTACCTGTTTTAACGAGTTCTTTGATTTGTTCTTCGTCAAGCGTTTCTACAGATAACAACGTTTGTGCGATGATCTCTAACTTAGAATTGTGCTCCGTAAGAATCTGGCGACAACGCTCGTAAGATTCTTTTATGATACGTTGAACTTCTAAATCGATCTCATGCGCGATTGCATCACTATAGTTTTGCTCGTTATTGAAGTCTCTTCCTAAGAAGACTTGACCGCCTTGTGATGAACCGAATTGCATCGGTCCTAGACGTTCACTCATACCAAACTCTGTAACCATGCGGCGAGCGATTCCAGTCGCACGCTGGAAGTCATTATGAGCTCCCGTACTAACTTCTTGGAATGTGATCTCTTCAGCCACGCGGCCTCCAAGAAGTCCAACGATCTTATCTTCTAGTTCAGGTTTTGTCATAAAGTAACGATCTTCTTTCGGAAGCATTACTGTGTAACCACCTGCTTGACCACGAGGGACAACGGTAACTTTATGAACAGTGTCAGCTCCTTCTAGAACTAGACCGATAACGGTGTGACCTGCTTCATGGTAAGCCACAATGTTCTTTTCTTTTTCAGAAATGACACGGCTCTTTTTCGCAGGTCCTGCAATGACACGGTCGATCGCTTCATCAACGTCATCCATATCGATCTTTTTCTTATCTGAACGGGCAGCAACTAACGCCGCTTCATTCAATAAGTTCTCAAGATCCGCACCAGAGAAACCTGGAGTACGCATCGCGATCGTTTTCAAGTTAACGTCTTCTGCAAGCGGCTTGTTGCGCGCATGCACTTGAAGTACTTCTTCACGTCCTTTTACATCTGGGCGGTTAACCGGAATTTGACGGTCAAAACGTCCCGGACGAAGAAGAGCTGGATCTAGAATATCTGCACGGTTGGTAGCCGCGATAATGATAATCCCTTCATTAGCACCGAAACCATCCATCTCAACTAGCAATTGGTTAAGTGTTTGCTCACGCTCGTCATGACCTCCGCCAAGACCAGCTCCACGCTGACGACCTACTGCATCAATCTCATCGATGAAAATGATACAAGGTGCGTTTTTCTTAGCATTTTCAAACAAGTCACGAACACGTGATGCACCGACACCGACGAACATCTCAACGAAATCAGAACCTGAGATCGAGAAGAACGGAACGCCAGCTTCTCCTGCTACTGCACGCGCAAGAAGTGTTTTACCAGTACCCGGAGGTCCTACTAAAAGAACACCTTTTGGAATACGTGCACCTAGAGCAGAAAACTTACGTGGATCTTTTAAGAATTCAACTACTTCAACAAGCTCTTGTTTCTCTTCATCAGCACCAGCTACGTCCTTAAACGTAACCTTTTTCTTTTCTTCGTTGTAAAGTTTGGCTTTACTCTTACCAAAGTTCATTACTCGGCTTCCGCCGCCTTGCGCTTGGTTAAGCAAGAAGAAGAATAAGATAAAGATAATGACAAACGGAATTATTGAGGTGAAGAACGTCACCCAGCCACTCGTCTGCTCTTGCTGTTTAAATTCAACGTTTGAAGATTTAGCCAGTTTTTCAATCTCAGCCAATGTGTTGCCAGTTAGGGGAGCATTCGTTTGGAATACTTCTCCTTCTTTAGCTCCTTCAAGCTGTCCACGGACAACGTATACGCCACCTTCAGGCTGGTAAACGATGCTTTCCACTTTGCCTGATTCGATGTACTTAGTCAGCTGGTCATAACGAATTTCTTTGACTTCGTTGTTGTTGCCGTTAAAAAAGCTGACAACTCCAACCACAACTAAAAAGATTAATAAATAAAATATAGTATTACGGAAGATGCGATTCATTCCTTACCTCCTTAGGCGAACAATCAAATCTTATGCGGTTTTCTATTCTTTCTTTTCGTAGATCTCTGGCTTTAAAACGCCAATGTAAGGCAAGTTACGGTATCTCTCGATGTAGTCCAATCCATAACCAACAACAAAAGCATCTGGAACGATGAAGCCGGCAAGATCTGGTGCGATATCAACCTTACGTCCTGTAGGCTTATCCAGCAAAGTGACGATCTTAACCGATTTTGCTTTACGTGCCTTAAACAGTTGAACGAGATAGCTGAGCGTTAAACCACTGTCAATAATATCTTCTACAATGATAACGTCTCGACCTTCTAAGGAAGTATCTAAATCTTTAACAATTTTAACTTGACCAGAAGAAACGGTAGATGCACCATAGCTGGACACTGCCATTAAATCGATCTCAAGATGGATATCCATACGTTTGATCAAGTCTGCCATAAAAGGTAGAGCACCTTTTAAAACCCCGACCACCAATGGAAAGCGTTCCTTATATTCCACAGATAGCTCTTTTCCAAGTTCTTTGATCTTGTTTTGAATAGCTTCTTCGGAAATAAGTGTTTCTAAAATTTCATCATGCATGTTCAACAAGCCTCCTAGACGTCATGGCGATTTTTATGAAAGCGTAGGATAACCCAAAGTTCTGATGGATGTATTTGATGACATCTAACGTGTTTTAGCCCTGGAAGCCAAATAATCTTACCGTTTGAATCAACAACAACCGGCCAAACGTTTCTTTCTTCCTGCGGCACTTTAGCATCAATAAATATATCTTTTAATTTCCGAGAACCGACGCCGGCAATCGCCATCCGGTCACCTGGTTTTCGGGTACGAACTCGTAACGGGAGATCAACTTCTTTCATTGAAAACACAAAAACATCTTTTCCTCTTTGTAAAGCGGGTTCACAATCTGTTATTTCAGCAGTTATACGTCCATTCGGCAATTCTACATAACCAGGCAGCTCTAACGAAAAGTCATAAGACCCTTCCTCATTTTTGACGATATGCTCAAAACTTAACAAACATCTGTCATAAGTTCGGCTAACTACTAAACCTGACGGAAAATGCAACATTCCGGATGGATGCTCACTTCCGAGCAAACTAAGAAAGTTTTCCTTATGTACAGAGGAAAGAGATGAAGGATTAATTTTATACAGATAGTTCAATATTAGTGTAATCCCTCTTTTTTGTAAAGGAATAGGCATCTTGTTAAAAGCGGATACAGATAACTCTATTTTCCCCTCTGTTCGCCTGATTAAAACCTTTTCTAACTCTATTTCAGCCAGTTTCAATATATACGTTTCATCTTCTGAAATAGTTTCACTTAAATACTGAAATCTTTCATGTACGTTAGGGTTTTCTTGTTTTAAAAAAGGCAGAATTTTTTTTCTGAAGCGATTTCGAACATATTTATCACTTTCATTGCTTGAATCATAAACGGGAAACAGGTTTTCTACTTTACAATAATGCTCGATTTGGTCTTTTGTTATTCCTAAAAAAGGACGAATTATTTTTCCGGTAGCAAAAGGTCGTTTAACCGGAATGCCAGCAGAACTAAACCCTTCGCTGCCCCTCGTCATTCTCATGAGCATCGTTTCCACTTGATCGTCACCATGATGCGCCAACGCGAGCCTCTCTGCACGATGTTTTTTCATGACTTTTTCAAAGAAATTGTATCGGCAGATTCTAGCAGCGGTTTGTAGAGACAAGTTATGTTCTCCTTGATAGCTGGCAACATCTGCACTATCCCCTTCAAAAGTAATGTCCCGCTCGTCACAAAAGTTCTTAACAAATGCAAGTTCTGATGCCGACTCTTCGCCCCTTAAGCGATGGTCGAATGAGGCTGCAACAATCTTAATTTTGTAATAAGAAGACCTTCTCCACAAAAAATGCAGCAACGCTAAAGAATCTGGTCCTCCGGAAACACCGATTACTACAGTTTGGCCCGCTGAGAGAAGCTTGTGTCTTTTAATAAAATTCTCCACTTCCTGCAACGCAAACCGCTCCTTCATTTTTCGTTTAATAGTAGGCTTGTTTTCGTTGGACTTGTTCACGCCCCCGGAAAGCGAGCAACCTGTAACAGAAAGCAACTACTTTCAAGAACAACGAAGTTTTACGAAAATGCCTTTTAAAATCATAACAAAGAATTGCAGGAACGAACACTATTTACATCGTTTGACCGAGCATGTAAAAAAAGTACACAACGAAAACAAACGTGAAGACTAAAAATGTTTCTACGATAAAGCTGCTTTTCTTTTTCTTTTGCGCTTGTCTTGATGCTGGTTTTTGCGTTGAATTCCTCTGTGTTTGAGGTGATTTTGCTTTATCGTTGGCGTTCAACAAAAGGACAAGCTCGTTTCTCATCTCTTCTGCATTTCGATATTTGCCGTTCCATGCTTTTTGTAAGATAGGAGCGTACGGCTTAAGCATCGGACTGCCCGCTATTTTAGATTGAAACTGTTTATCAGGATCTCCATTTTTCGTGAAACGAGATGGATAAGCAAGATTCACCATCACCATTCCCGCTGAAAACAGATCATACGATGGCTCGGCCTTTCTCGTTCCCTTCCCCCAATAGCCTCGGTCATAGAATTCGGTGTATTCTTTAATCGATCTGTCCATCACAGTCGTTCCTCCAACGTCTATCCAACGTATTCGATACGGAGGACCAGTTACGAGCAGATTATCTGGCTTTAAATCACCGAACGCCCAGCCCGCCTGATGAAGCGTATGCAGGTCCGTAAGAAGTTGTACAAGCAGGATTCCAGCCCATTCTGGAGATTTAGTCTTCATAAAGTCAAAGAGCGTCTCTCCTTTTAAATATTCCATCGCATAAAAGGGATATGTGGCAGTCTGCGTCACCCAATCATCCACATCGATTAAAGAAGGTCCAAGGATTTTCCCCTGGACCTTAGAAAAACGCTTCAGCACATTGACTTCAGATGTGATCGACATCTGATCATGTCCGATCTTAAGTGCGACCACTCCTCGATCCGAATCAGCCAGATAGACAGCACCCGTTGCTCCATATCCTAGACGGCGACGAATCCGATATCTGGAATGATTCCACTTACCGCGTATTTCATTGCCAACTACTAAGTTACATACCGGACTCGTTCGAATATCCTGGGGCATCATCGGACAAGAATCTCCTTTTTGACGATCGTTTACGACCAAAAGCCGCAATAGCTTCTTTTATTGCAGGACCTGTTGGTGTGATCCCGCCAAGTGATATCTTTGAAAAGGTTTTACCGATCGATTCTAGTTTAGAAGACCAGCTTAAAAGTTCTTCTGCCTCTGTTCTCTTGCCCGGAAAAACATAGAGTGCAAACTCGTTATCTCCAATTCTTGAATTCAACGAGATAGAGAGATCAAGCAGAGACTCTTGAACCGTCAGCATCTTGTCTTCCATGGATCCTGAAGCGTCAATCAAGACTAAGATCTCGAGGTTCATGGTCTCTCCCATCTCATCGACAACTTCAATCACTTCTCCTCGTTTGTCGGGCGGAAGATCTTCCATCGAAGACTGACTTCCGAGTATCTGTTGCAGCTCAGCATTCACAACGCCTTTTATCGTTTGAGCCATCGCTTTTTGAGTGACCATCTTCACCGTTTGTGCGAGTTGTTTCGTATAAACAACCTGACTTATACCACCGCCGGCCATCGCGATCTCTTCCACTTCTTTTAGACCTTGTCTATGATACTCAGGTGCATTCTCATTCAGTACGCCAATGACATTTACAGCTATTCCTTGTTCGTTAGCAAGTGCCGCCATCGCAATCGGATCTTCACCTTGGTTCGAGCACCCATCTGTAATCAGTAAAATTTGACGCAGCGTTCCTTTGTTTCGCATAACGCTAACCCCTCTCAAGTACGAATTTTAACTATTACCATCTTCGTCAAGAAAGCGGTGGTTTATACGCAGAAAAGACCGCAATACATGATCGCTAAATGAAGTCGGAGCGGGAATACTGTCCACTTATACATAAATACTGTCCAGTTTTCACTATTTACTGTCCACTTTTTAAATTTTACTGTCCACTTCTGCCAAAATACTGTCCACTTACAAAAGCGAGCGCGCATCACGAAAAGACTACAAATAAAAAGACCGCTCTTTTTTCAAAAAAAGAACGGCCTCTTATTCTTATAAACTATTGAGCTTTCTTTCGGTTGATCGCGACTTTCGGATATTGAGGAACAGTTGCCCACTTAGGAATATTTTTCTCAATCTTAGTAACAGCGACCGTCATATCATCCTCGATCCCGTTATTTCCTGAACGAATCACTTCTTCCATGATCAGATCAGCTATCTCTTGTGGATCCTCTGTATCGATCTCTCTGATCTTACGCTTTAGCCACGCATCGATATTTTCGATATGACGTGGAGCTTCATAGATCCCATCACTCATCATGATGAGAATATCTCCTGCTTTCAGCTGTTCATCCACTACGTCCACATCAAAGTCCCGAATGATTCCCATCGGAAGATTGCTTGCTTCTACCGTTTTGATCTGGTCTCCTCGTTTAATAAAACTCGGGGTTGAACCAATCTTTAAGAACTTAGCAGATGCATCTTGCAGATCGATCATCGCAAGGTCTAGCGTAGAAAAAATTTCATCTGTTGTACGTAACGAGAGCACAGAGTTGACTGACTTAATGGCCACTTCTTCTTCAATACCAGACTGAAGAATTTTTTGCAGTAGCTGAAGCGTTTCATTGCTTTCGATGAACGCTCGTTCTCCGTTACCCATTCCATCTGCGATCGCAACAGCAAACTTCCCAGCACCAATCTCTATCGTTGAATGGCTATCCCCCGAAAGCCATGCTCCTCCTTTAGCTGCTGAGGCAATACCTGTTTCAACCACATATTCTCGTGCTGAATGAAAAGAGAGATGACAGAACCCACTCGGATAGTTCTCACAATCTTCATGTGTCACGAGAATCGTCTCTTCCAATATGTCGGATAAGATCGGCGCGATCAGCTTCTCAGCGATTCCTGAACCGTTGCAAGAAGGAATGGTCATTTCAATATCTACGTTGGACGTTTCTAAACTATAAATATCTACGTGGCCAACATCAATTCCTGCTTGAGCAAGAGAGTCTTTGATCTGCTCTTCTTGAATTTGGTGGTTCTCTTGTTCCCGTTGTATCTCTTTTGCAAAATCGCCCATCACTTGTGAAACACCCATCAATTGGTCAGCTACTAAACGACGGCTTTCTTGCACTTGTATCTTTAATTTTTGAGAAGCTCGATATTGCGTTAGTTCTTTATTCATAAGATCTGTTATCTTTTCAGGCTTGATGCAATGCTTTTCCCATTCTCGTTTTAATTTTCGATCCTTAATATCACTATAATCTTCTTGCTCGACCATCAGCCTAGTCATCAGGTCGTAAGTTGTTGTGAAGTTCTGCGCCCAACACTGTTCTTTCTTAAAACAAGTCTGGCACGTTTTTTCTGTAATGTTGCTCAAGAAAAGATCCACTTCACGTGTGCTCTCTTCCTCATTTAAAGAGGAACCTACCGATTGAAACGAATGTGATAACGCTTGGAAGAGACTTGAGAATCGTTCAACGCGACTCGCGGTCACGTCGCGGATCTTCTTTAAATATTGCTGCTGATGCATCGAATGCTCTCTTGTGCCTGGTACATATTTTGAAATGTTGCTGATTGCCATTTTTGGCGTTAGAAGAAAAAGTAGAACAGCAAACCCTGATTCCATCAAGGTAGATGTGATTTCGGATCTGCCCTCACCATATAAACCGATCATGACGGTTCCGATGATAAGCCCAAGACTTACACCGAATCGTTTACCCTCTTTTAAAAGGCCACCGAGTAGTCCTGAGAAAGCTAATAAGCTCATTTGAGAAAGGCTTGCTACTTGCGCGAGGCTGAGGATCAGACCTGTCACAACACCCACTGTAGAACCAATCGCAGCTCCTCCCACAAAAGCAAACAACAAGACTAAGTAACGTGAAACAACATGTTCTACCGCTACATCATTGATCTGCCAGCCGATCGTACCGGTCATGACAGAAGCTAGAAGGATCATCAAGCAAACAATCTCTTCGTTTTTTAACGATTGTGGTATTTTTTTATTCGTTAAAAGCGGTATGCTTTGAAGAAAGATTAACGTAAGAACTAAGCTTAGTCCTCCTTCCACTAACGCAAGCATCGTATCTACCCGCTCTAAGCCTCCTTCGCCGAACATAGAGAACACGGTTCGCGTGATTAAGGAGGAACCGAAAACCAAGAGCGGAAGACTTTGCATGCGATTCTTTATGAACAGATCCGCTCCTTTTTGAAGACTGGCATAAACGAGTAAGGCACTGATAAAAAATAAAGCGTTCATTGGTTGATGCGACATCGCTCCTGCCAAGATCGCAAAAACAGCAATGCCTGTCCGCTCTTTTCTCAAAACGAATACACTGGCTACAAAAGGTAAAGCAAAGGGAGACATCTCAGCCAGAATCATAGCTCGTCCTAACAAAAAACCAATTCCAAACAACAGCATTCTCCAGTTAAAAATGCTCTGGTTCAAAATCTGAAGCCATCTCTTACTCGTCTTCGTTACTGCCTGCTGACTCTTTTCTACCCAGACCATTCCTCTGATCGGTTCGAGTACCTCTTGTTCTACCTTCTGCCACATCCCATACACCACCCGTTTCCAATTTGTGTAACCATTATAAACAGGTTTAGAACAAAGATTTTGTCAAAAGAGCAGTTTAAGATTTAAAAACTTATCGACGGACTTCTCCACTAATTCACGAAAGAAGAGCAAAAGCGGACAACATTCTTACAAAAAGAGAAAAGGAAGTTTCATTTTTAAAGTTATTAAGGAGAATTATGAAGAAAAATATAAAGGGATTGATGTTTAAAAATAGTTTGATGGAATGACAGAAAAAGAAATAAAAAAGAGCAACCGCTGACGGATGCTCTTGTACGTTTGTATGTAGATGTCCAAATTAAAAATGGTAGCGGCGGAGGGAGTCGAACCCACGACCTCACGGGTATGAACCGTACGCTCTAGCCAGCTGAGCTACACCGCCATTTGTAAAAGACACAAGTAGTATATTACATCTATCCTGCCACTCTGTCAACGGTTCTTTAAAAATTTGTCGAAAAAGATTTTTGTATTACTCTTGAAAGGAGTTGATTTCCGCTCCAGGTTGCTCGCTTTCCACGGGGCGTGCGGTGAGCCTCCTGCCGCTTTGCGCCATTAGGAGTCTCCACCTGACCGCTCGTCCCGCAGGAGTCTCGCACCTTACACTCCAGTCAATTTTCAAAGATGACAAGATATTTTTAGCAACAGATTTCCGAAAAAACTTTTGTTCTTTAGCAATGCAAAATAAAAGACAGTAATTTGATTGAATGATAAAAACAAAAAAGCACCCTATTCTTTTAAGAATAGAGTGCTAGCCATATATAGATGAATGAGCATTAAAAATGCAACAATTATCCTCTTCGGCCGCCGCGGCCACCTCTTTTTGATTCAGTACTACGCTTTAAAGTAGTGAGTCGATCTTCACTATCTTTAAGGAATTTGTTCATCTTATCCTCAAAAGATAATGCCGTTGAATGGTTGTTACCGCCTCGGTTAGGACCTTTGCGCGATTTGTTAAATCCGCCTCTTGCAGGAGCTGGTCTACTAGCAGATGCAACATTTTCTTTTGCTTTCTTGATAGATAAACCGATCTTCCCGTCCTTTTCGACGCTCATAACCTTAACTTCGACTTGATCACCAACTTTAAGAAATTCGTTGATGTCCTTTACGTAATTATCCGCAACTTCGCTAATATGCACGAGTCCTGTTGTACCCCCTGGCAGCTCTACAAACGCTCCAAAATGAGTAATCCCAGTAACTTTACCTTGCAACTTGCTGCCTACTTCAATTGACATGCAAAAAATGCTCCTCCTTAAAAAATCTCCTAAGATATCATTACTTATTATACAATCGAAAAAATCTGCGTGTCAATCTACGCTTAATGCTTTATTCTGGAAGTTTAAAGATTGTTTCACCAGGTTTTGACATAAAAAAGTCACGTCTGGCGATTTCTCCAATGTATTCTTCGTCTTTTAGTTTATTCACTTCATCTTTAAGTTGTGCCTTTTCTTCTAGAAGAGCTTTATATTCGTCGCTTAATTCTTTTTGTTCCGTCTGTTTTTCATTTAAAAGGGAGAGCTGTTCTGCAATACCCGTAATAATTAAAAAAGCAAAAAAGGAAAATACGATAAAAGCCCCCGTCAAGCGCCTGTATAAACCACGCTTACGTTTAGCGATCACTTGCTCATGACGCTCTTTATTCTGGATGTATTGTGAGTGAATCTCTGTTATTTTTTTCTGGCGCATTTGTTCGCTGTTCCCCTCCTTTACTTCTTTTTTCCCTTCCAATTGCTGACTTTATTCTTCGCAGAAATGAAAAACCCTGCTAATTTTGAATATTTCTCTTTTAAATTATACCATTTTTGCTTAGGTATGAAACGCCATATGAGTCTTCCAACCCATTTAAAAGGAGAAAAAAGAATCATGAATAGTACCATAATAATTTTCCGCAAGATGTTAAGTACATATAAAAGAATAGCGGATATGAGCATAACTAACCATTTTATCGGCATAACGATTAAAGAGTTAAGTAAACGGTATAAGAAACGGAAAAGTGAGGTGACCGCTGATACCATCCACTCAAGTATCTTTTTATAGATTCGTTCAAAGAGTGCTCGGTACGCCGCATATCCGCAAATGAGAGCAATAAAAATATAAAAACGAATCTCTGCGTGATTCACGTGTAGAAGAACATAAAAGACCAGCAAAGCCTGTACCAACCAAAACATCAGATCGTTTAAGAAATGGAGCCAATGCCACTTTCGCTTCTCATGAATGAATCGGCTGTACGTATCGACAGCCATTCCGATCCATATACCCATGAGGACCATAGAGAGCATCGTTTCAAACTGTACGGTTAAGGTCATTTGAACAGTTTGCCGAAGAAGCCTTTAGTCTTTTCACCGGTCTGCTGGTCGAGGTAAACGAGATCGAATACTTTTCCTTCAATATTCACAACACCTGATTCCACATCAAGATTTTTCATCTTCAAGTTGGTCCCGCGGATCGCTAAAAAGCCCATCGTTGTCTCAAGCAAGAACTCTTCATTATCAAAACTTTCTACTTGCTTCACACCCGTGATCTCTAAATTCTTTCTTCCTATCATTCTTACATCGTGGTTTGGTGTGCTCACTTTTTGATTATATCCATTCAGATCATATCGTTGGTCCATACATTCCCCTCCTCTATTCCATACAAATGTATGAAACATTAAAAGAGAATAGAACAAGCTGTACGAATTGCTGAATGTTTTGGAGCAACCCAAGGTGTTTTTCTAAAAGGTTGTTACCTTTGGGTCTTGTTTCATTCACTTCATTGCAAGTTGATTGGAGTGTAAGGTGCGAGACTCTCGGCTAGGACTGGCCGGCAGTCCTTAAAGTGGAAGTGGCTCGTACAGCCCCGACAAGCAAAAGATGAATGGGTTTGAATGCGCACTTTGCCTTCTTAGCCATTTAACTTTTGACCTCGAGGGGCTAGCCACTGCAACTAGACAGGTGAGACACTTATACCTGAAATGTACGAATGTGGCTCACCGCCTGCCCCGCGGAAAGCGAGCACCCTGAAACGGAAATCAACCACCTACAGGAGCAACAAAGATTGCGAAAACAGCAAAAAGAAAAGAACCTGAAAAAATCAGGTTCTTTACTCAGTCGTTTCGATGCGGTTTTCTTCGAGGACGGTGTACATGTTATCCGCGTCCTCTTTTTTGGTCGTATCTTTAAGCTCATTGATCTTAACCTTAACAAGCTTTTGACCAAAACGTATCGCAAGCTCGTCCCCCACTTTTACATCAGAGGAAGCCTTCGCCTGCAATCCGTTAATGGAGATACGCCCTTGATCTGAAATCTCTTTCGCCACGGTTCTCCGTTTGATCAGGCGCGAGACTTTCAGAAATTTATCTAAGCGCATGCTTACTTAACAGCTTCTTTCAGCTTGTTTCCTGCTTTAAATGCCGGAACAGTTGCTGCTGGAATTTGAATTTCTTTACCTGTTTGAGGGTTGCGGCCAGTACGGCTAGAACGCTCGCGAGTTTCGAAAGTTCCGAATCCAACAAATTGTACTTTGTCTCCGTCTTTTAGAGCAGAAGTGATTTCATCGATTACGCCATTAACGACTGTTTCTACGTCTTTCTTAGTAAGTCCTGACTTTTCTGAGATATTTGTTACCAATTCATTTTTGTTCATTTTAATTACCTCCTAAAGTTTCTATCAAAGATTTCGCTAGAAACCCCCTATAATTAAGGGTTTCATGATATTTCTCGAGAAAATATTCTCTATTTTTCACTATAATCCTTCTTTGTTGAAAAAAAAATTATTTTGCCTCGTTCCAAAGACGGTCCATTTCTTCTAGAGTGACGTCCTCAAACGAAAGGTTTTGCTTCTTCAGTTCCTGCTCGATGTAGTTGAATCGCTTCTTAAATTTACGGTTTGTTTCATTGAGAGCTTCTTCAGGGTCTATCTTGTAAAAACGGGCTAGATTCACAACAGAGAACAACAGATCACCTAATTCTCTTTGCTGTTCATCGCCTTCCGCTTCTTGAAACTCTTTTAGTTCTTCTAAGATCTTATCGACCACCGGTTCAACTTCTTTCCAGTCGAAGCCAACTTTTGCCGCCTTTTTTTGATAAAGAAACGCTTTTTGGATAGCTGGAATTCCCTTTGGCACACCATCTAGTAATGAATCACGATCTTCTTTTCCTGCTTCTTGTGATTTGATCGCATCCCAGTTCGCTACAACCTGATCTGCATCCTCTGCAGAAACATCACTAAAAACGTGTGGATGACGACGAATCATCTTTCCGGTTAACGTTTCAATCACGTCTTCTAAAACAAAGAAGCCTTCATCCTCGCCAATTTGTGCGTGAAGTAGAACTTGAAGCAGCACATCTCCTAATTCTTCAGCTAGAGCATCATCGTCTTCTTCATCAATCGCTTCTAACACTTCGTAAGCTTCTTCGATCAAATACTTCTTTAACGTTACATGTGTTTGCTTCTGATCCCACGGGCAGCCTCCTGGACCGCGTAATCGAGCAATAACGTTTTTTAAGAAAGCAAAGTCTCTGTATAGCAGCTCCTCTTCTTTTACGGGGGGAACATACACAGCGGTTAAGTTATTCAATGTTACAGACTGATCTAGCTCGTATAGTGGTACTACTTTAATAGATTCCTCAGCACTTCCTGCTGCTGTTACGATCGTTACTTCATAATCGTCTGGATACTTATCCATCAAAGTCAGCTTTACTTCTGAAGCGATAAAGTTGTCGTATACTTGCACGATAACAAGGTGATGTCTGATCTGAACCTCATCTTTTTTCAAAGAAGTTCCATCTAGGATCTGGCAGCCTTCAATCGGATCAATCTTGAGTGCTGTATACATTTCATCAAGGAAACTCTTTCCGCCTGCTACCGAAACCTCGATACCTTTACTCTCACTCTTATGAAGAAGAATCTGCACCACTTGCTCCGCAACTAACGGGTGACCTGGCACAGCATAAAGGACATGACCTTCTACCTCAGCTTGTTTAAATAGGGTTTCGGCAATTTCTTCGTACACTGGCTCAAACTGATCATGTTTTTCATAGACTTCATCAAACGCGACGAATTGCTTTCCTTGTTTCATTAATTCTTCAATCGCGGGGTGATGAATCGTACGTACGTAAACTTTTTCAGCTGACTCTAACACGCGATAGATGCCCAGTGTCATCTGGTCTAAATCTCCTGCACCTAACCCTATAATTGTTATCTTCTTCGTCATCATGGTCTCCTTTTTTTAAGACGTTTAAACACCTTCTGAATAAAACCAATAGAATGAAAGACGGAGTTCCATTCATTTTGAGAAAATATTTTAAATACTAAGATACAGAGAATATAGATCACTGCACCAATACATGAAGCACTGATACTGATCAGCATAGCTTCAAAGCGAGTATCTGCCGTGAATAAATAGTTTTTCGTCATATAGATCCATGTCCATACACCAGCACCCATCAAAATCAGAGAGATGATTAGTGTAAGGAGTGTTGTTTTTCTGCTTCCGGTTAGAAACTTCGTAATGGTCTGAAGCTTCATTAGTTGTGCGATCGCCGCAGCCATTGTGGCCAGAACGGTAGATCCGGCTGCTCCTTCCATCCCGAAAGAAGGAATGAGCACCAAGTTGCCAAGAATTTTTATCAATACCGCGATAAGAACGGTATATGCCGCAAACCGACCATGACCGATTCCTTGTAGAAGTCCTGTGGTCGTATAGATGATGGATACGAAAATAATTGAAATACAGAGGATAGCAAGAGCAAGCGATCCATCATCATTTTTAAACAGCATAACATTGAGGTGTTTCATAATAAAGATAAGCCCGATTGCCGCTGCCCCGCCAAAAACGATAGAAATTTTCACGGAGAGCTTAGCAAGCATTCGAATCTCTTTTTGTTTCTTTTCTGCAACAAGTGATGCCATCTCCGGCACAACAGCAAGTGCTACAGATGCGGCTAGCACTGTTCCTAACTGAAGTAGGGGTTGACCACGGTCAAACACACCTTTCAATAGTTTCGCATCATAAGCCTCCATGCCGCTTTCTATCCAAACATTAACGAAAAGAAACGCATCAACCAGCTGCATCAACGCTAAAATCAGTGCGCTTAATGACAGGTAGATGCTCGTTTTTAACAGCTCTGCAGCATATAAAAACCTAAATTTTGCTTGAGAGCTATATCGGTTCGCTACCCCTTTTTTCCAAAAGTAAAGAAGAAACAAACCTGATGCGATTGTACCCGCAACCGATCCTGAGAGTGCTGCTGCTCCTGTTTCATAGCTGGAATATCCTTTTGAGACAAAATAATAGGATAAAAGTAAGATGCCTGAAACTCGTATCGTCTGTTCGATCAACTGCGAAACAGCAGTCAGTTGCATGTCACCGAAACCCTGATAGGTTCCCCTAAAAAAGGCAGAAAGCGGAATAAACAGAAAAAGAACAGATATGACTTTAATCGGCAGTTCTAGATGCCTGTCTCCCATCCATTCAGCGATAAATGGCGCCGCTAAAAATAAGAATAGGAAGGATACTAAACCTAACATAACGGAAGTCCATGCCGCAGTTTTAATTAAATGATCGTCATTGTTTTTCTCAGACACGATCATTTTTGACAGAGCCATCGGAAAACCTGTAAAAGCAATAGCAACGGCTATCGCATAAAACGGATAGGCTTGCTGAAACACATAAAAACCAAAATCACCCGTCATGTTCTGATAGGGAATTCGGTATACTACGCTGAGTAATTTTACGATAATGGCTGCTGCAGTCAGCAGCATAGCCCCTTCCCACACGGAATAGTTCTTTGTTTTCATAAAATAACCTCAATATTTATAACATATATATTTCCCGGGACGACAGAAGTCGACACTTCTTGTCCTCATTGAACATAATTCAAGATATTATACCATAGTCACTCTATATCGCCCGGCGATATACGATTCGTAACTGGTTATTGTCCCGGAAAGCGCTCCTCTAAAACGATCAACGCCATCAAAATTCGGACAAAAAAAAGAAAGAGCATGGATCGCCCTTTCTTATTGTTCCATCTGTCTTGCTAAGAATCCCGCTGCAGTTTCAGCAAGTTTTTGCTCAAGTTCAGTAAGCTTCTTACCTTCTTTACCAATCATAACGACTGCTCCGATCGGATCTCCACCTGCGATGATCGGCGCGATCACGTGAGAAGTGTTTTCTTTGATCCCATCGATCAGCTCCGCTTCCGTTCCGTTCGGTTCTACTAACGTCTTTCTGTCACTCATGGAAGCTTCTACTACTTTACCGATGCTTTTATTGTGATAATCTTTCTTGGATCCGCCAGCTACCGCAATGTATGTATCACGGTCAGCAATTAACACAACATGACCTGTACTGTCTGCAAGGCTTTCTGCATATTCCTTTGCAAAATCACCAAGCTCGTTGATTGGAGAATATTTCTTTAAAATGACCTCTCCATCACGGTCTACAAAGATCTCAAGCGGGTCTCCCTCACGAATCCGAAGTGTTCTGCGGATTTCTTTTGGAATAACTACGCGCCCGAGGTCATCAATACGTCGAACAATACCAGTTGCTTTCATATAAATAATGCCCTCTCTTTCGGATGTTGATGAATCATTGATGTAACAAAATGGTTCCTTCACAGAAAGAATGTTCCATTTCCTAGGTTTATTATTTGTTACATCTCCTGTTCTATTCACGAAAGAGAGGGTTATTAAAATTTATGGTGTATTTGTTGTCTTTTCTTTCCTAGCATGCTTCATTTCTTTTAGGAAAAGATCAATCTGTTTCAACAAATCCAGATCTTTAACTCGTTTACGATTAATAACCACTTTCATCAGATTACCCTGCATGCCCAGATTCACATGACGGCCAATCTTATTGGCGATCTCGAACATCTTTCCTCCATCAAGCGATGAAGTCGTCTTCTCGTTTAGAATCATGTTCACCGTATCCTGCTTCTGTTCGATCAACTTAACGCCTTCTCGTTTCGCGCGGAGTTTAATGCCTGCTACTAAAAGTAAACATTCCACTTCTACTGGGTAGTCACCGAAGCGATCAACAAATTCCTCTTGTAAGTCGGATATGTCTTTTAAAGCTTTTGCCGCACGTACGTGTTTGTACATCTCGATCTTTTGCTTTTCGTCACCGATATAATTGGTCGGAATATAAGCGTCTACCTCTATGTTAAGGTCAACGTCTTCTTCCACTTCTTTCGGTTTGTTACCTTTTCTTTCTTGTATCGCTTCTTCAAGCATCTGCGAGTATAGATCAAACCCGACAGAGTCGATAAATCCATGTTGCTGAGCACCTAAGAGATTACCCGCACCACGAATAGAAAGATCTCGCATCGCGATCTTAAAGCCTGATCCTAACTCCGTAAATTCTTTTATCGCCTGAAGACGTTTCTCCGCAACTTCTGTTAAAACTTTATCTCGTTGATACGTGAAATACGCATAAGCGACACGGTTTGAACGACCAACACGTCCTCTTAACTGGTAAAGCTGGGAGAGTCCCATCTTATCCGCATCGTACACGATTAATGTGTTTACATTAGGAATGTCTACACCCGTCTCGATGATCGTCGTAGATACTAATACATCATAGTTTCCTTCTAAAAACTCCAGCATGACACTTTCAAGCTCATTCTCAGACATCTGACCGTGAGCATAGGCGACACGACAATCCGGAACAAGCATCGAGATTTGCTCTGCCATTCGTTCGATCGAATCGACTCGGTTGTATAAGAAATACACTTGCCCGCCGCGACCCATCTCTCGTTCGATCGCTTCTCGAACGAGAGAACCATTATAGTCCATTACATACGTCTGTACCGGGAAACGATTCTCAGGCGGTGTTTCAATTACAGATAGATCACGAACACCGAGCATCGACATATGAAGTGTACGCGGAATAGGTGTTGCCGTTAACGTAAGTACATCCACATTAGATTTTAGCGTTTTGATTTTTTCTTTATGAGTAACACCAAAACGCTGTTCTTCATCGATGATGAGCAAGCCTAGGTCTTTATATTGAACATCTTTAGAAAGTAGACGATGTGTTCCGATCGCGATATCGACCGTGCCAGCTTTTAAGCCTTTCAGTACTTCATTTTGCTCTTTTTTAGATCGAAAACGACTTATGCTTCCGATCGTGATCGGAAATTCGGAAAAACGCTCACGAAACGTTTCAAAATGCTGCTGAGCTAAGATTGTAGTAGGAACAAGGAACGCTACTTGCTTACCATCCATGATGGCTTTAAACGCAGCACGGATCGCCACTTCCGTTTTACCGTAACCAACATCTCCACATAGAAGACGATCCATCGGACGGACGCTCTCCATGTCTTTTTTGATCTCTTCAATGGCACGAAGCTGATCATCTGTTTCTTGATAAGGAAAGCTTCCCTCAAACTCACTCTGTTCTGCACCATCTTCAGCAAAAGCATATCCTCTGCTCGCTTCACGCTCTGCATAAAGCTTGATGAGATCATCTGCAATATCTTGAACAGAAGATTTGACCCGGCTCTTCACTTTCTTCCAATCACTGCCGCCTAGAGAATAGATCTTAGGTTCTTTGCCTTCAGATCCTACATATTTTTGAACTTGGTCGATCTGTTCAACTGGAACATACAGCTTGTCGTTTCCGGAATATTTAATATGCAGGTAATCTTTATGAACGCCTTTGATCTCAAGCGTTTCAATCCCTAAGTACTTACCGATCCCGTGATTCACGTGAACGACATAATCGCCTACTTTTAGTTCGGAATAGCTCTTGATGCGCTCTGCGTTCGTCATCTTCTGTTTTCGTGCAGGACGTTTTGCTTTTTTCGTAAACACTTCTTCTTCTGTGATAACAACAAGCTTTTGCTTCACAGATTCAAATCCGCTTCCAAGATCTCCAAGTAAGATCTGGCTCGTTTTCGGCTGAATGTTCTGATCCGCCGCAATGATACCTGCATCCATCTCATAATCTGCAAGTACACGTTCTAATCGGTTCGCTCGCTCTTTGTTCATCGCTACAAAAACGATCGCAAATCCAAGCTTCTTCCAGCGGTCCATCTCACCTTTTAAAACATTCATCTGACCGTGGAAATTCTGCATGCTCTTACATTCTACGTTCAAAATATTTTGAGGCTGTGTATGAGGAACATGTCTTAAGAACAAGGATAAATAGATAATAGGGAACGCTTTTTTATCACCAAGCAAACCACTCGTATCAGGCGAAATCGTAAGGTCCTGTACCAGCTCTCCATGCTCAAGTAGTGCCGTCTGCCATTCCGCCTCTTCTTTATCAAGCTGCTGACTCGTTTCTTGAATGCGGCCGATCTCATCCATAACCACTAGACTGTTAGGTGATATGTATTGCAAAAGGCTCGCCGGTTCATCGTAAAAGAGAGATGCGTATTTATACATGCTTTGAAACTGTTGCTTTTCACGTAATCGGCCCGTTTCATAGCTGATATTTTCAACGAGTGTTTCTTTCAATGCATCATCTTTAAGATTTTTTAAAGTTGATGCCAACTTCGCATCTATTCGGTCTGCAGCATTGTTATAATGTTCATCAAAAAGAATAAGTTCTTCGGCTGGTGCAATAGAAATAGCCTTTACTTTATCCTGTGAACGCTGTGTTTCCGCTTCAAAGTATCGAATAGAATCGATCTCTGTGTCAAAAAGCTCGATTCGAACAGGGTTCTTTTCAGTAAGCGGATAAATATCTATAATGCCACCGCGCACACTGAATTCTCCTGGTGTTTGAACCATCGATGAACGTTCATAACCCATCGCAACTAATTTTTTCAAGATTTCATCCGAATCGATATCTTCTCCTACTTGAAAAGCAAGGCCTGCTTTTTTCCACACATCAACGGGTGGCAAATATCGTCTTAGCCCTGCAACCGGCGTGATGATGACACCTTTAAAAGATCGACTCAGCTGATTTAAAGCCTCAATTCTTTGGCTTTTTAATTCAGGACTCGATATAGCCATCTCAGATGAAATGAGATCATTGACAGGATATAAATAAACTTCATCTTCAGATAAAAGAGAAGTTAGATCCTCATAAAGTTTTTGTGCTTGAAAAAGATTATGAGTGACAACGAGTTGAGGTTTACCTGTATTCTCGTGAAGACTACTGATCAGCATCGTTCGAGCAGAGCCTGAAAGACCAGCGACGAGTTGTTCTTTCAGTCCTCCGTTGATGCCATCCATTATGGATTTAAAGTCTTCTCCCTGACTAAAATATTTCTTCAATCCAAGCATTTCTTACTCCCCCTCTCACAAGAGCTAGTCATGGTTCTATAAACAGTGATCTTTAAAATTTTGGCTTTCGGATGTTTCTGTAGAAACCCCTTCATTGATAAGTTGATTGTAGAGTAAGATGCGAGACTCCTGCGGGACAAGCGGTCAGGTGAGACCCTTAAAGGCGCAACGCGGCAAGGGGCTCACCGCCTGCCCCGCGGAAAGCGAGCATCTGAAACGGAAATCAACTACTTTCAAAAACATCAAAGGAATACAAAAACAGCTATTTTAAACAGAAAAAGGCTTTGGCCCGCTTAGATAGGCTGTGGCCAAAGCATTACCTTATTGAATAAAGGATTTCAGCGTATGATACTCAGGATTACGTTCTAGCGTATCCTGACAATCCTCACATGTCGTTGTAACTTCTATATCTCCATTCTCTTTATAGGAGAGTAATTCCTGCCGTTCTTCGTTACTTAATGTTTCAAATCCAAGATGTGCTGCATTCACAGTATGGTGATCAATCGTACCCACATGTGTTTTACAATGCCTGCACCGGTAATGAATAGCCATGCACAGTCCCCTTTCGGTTAGCATTATACTAACCATTATGAGCGGAACATGTGTAATCTATTCTTTAGCCGTTAAACTTATTCATAACTTTATCAAATGATGTGTCTAGAAAAGCTTCACATGCTTTCACAGATCGATCAATACCATGTTCGATATCTACGGATTCCTCTTTTGAAAAACGATTTAATACGAAGTCTGGAACGGGCTGTTGGTTCGTAGGGCGTCCGATTCCAAATCGAATTCTTTTAAATTCTTGCGTGCCAAGGTGAGCAATCATAGATTTAATACCGTTGTGCCCGCCTGCGCTTCCCTTTGTACGAAGTCTTAGTTTTCCTGGAACCGTGTCGAGATCATCGTACACGACGACCATATCTTCTAATGGAATCTGAAAATAATCCATGAAGGGACCTATACATTCTCCAGATAAATTCATATACGTTAGCGGCTTTAATAAGAATACTTTTTCTCCTCCAACCACACCTGTTCCGTAAATTCCTTTGAACTTGGTTTGTTGCAGGGGGATATTTAAGGAGTCTGATAATGTATCTATTACTTCAAAACCTATATTATGCCGGGTGCCATCAAAACGAGATCCGGGGTTCCCGAGCCCAATAAACAATTTCACTTTATGTTCACCTTACCTTCAATTGTCTTATAAACATTATACACAATTGGGATAACAGAATAAAAACGCAGCGGCCGCTGCGTTTTTATCTTCAATCATTCTATTCGTCTTTCTTTTCTTCTTCTTGACTGTCATCAGCAACAGATTCAGAGGATTCTGGAGCATCTCCTTCTGCATCCGCTTCTTCTGTTTCTTCATCCGTTTCTTCATCTTGAAGTTTTGGAGGTGTTACACTCGCAACCACTTCGTCTTCTTCATGAAGAATTTCGTATTTTTTACCTGTTGGCAAGTCCTTCACAGATAAAGAGTCACCTATATTTAAATCTTCAACAGAAGCTTCAAGTTGTTCTGGGAAGTCAGCAGGTAATGCTTTAACGTTTACTGTTGCAAGTACACGTTGCAATACGCCGCCTTCTTTAACACCAGCAGATTCACCCGTTAGTACAACCGGTACCTCTGCTTCTGTTTCTTTATTTAAGTCAATTGCTAGAAAATCTACGTGCGTAACAGAATTTTTTAGAGGATGAACTTGCATATCCTGTACCATGACAGAATAATCTTTTCCATCTACTTTTAATTTGAGTACGCCATTCTTGCCTACTTCTCTGTAAGCTTTAATAAATTCAGGCTCATCAACGGATAAAGAAACAGCTTTTGTTCCATAACCATAAAGGTTCGCCGGGAACTGTCCTTTACTTCTTAATTCCGTTAAGATCGAACGTTTGTCTGTATTTCTTTTTTCGACTGTTAGATTCGTTGCCATAATGAGATCCACCTTTCCTATTTCGAGTCTCTTTAAAGCATTACCCGAACTGAAAGATTTTAAAACGTGAAGTTAGAAATCGATTAAGCAAGCACTTCTTAAGCGAAAGTGATTAATGTTTTACTTGTTGCTCTTCAAAGTGGTTGATTTCCGTTTCAGGATGCTCGCTTTCCGGGGGGCGTGCGGTGAGCCTCTTAGCGCTCTGCGCTATTAAGAGTCTCACCTGTCCCGCTGATCCCCCAGGAGTCTCGCACCTTCCACTTCAATCAACTTTTCAAAGATGAGAATAAAAAAATCTCAAATGCAACAATCTCTATAGAAGAGCTTTATAAGATCTTAATCAAACAATTTAGATACAGAAAGTTGCTCGTGAACGCGAATGATTGCTTCTCCTAATAAAGGAGCTACAGAAAGCTGTGTTACTTTGTCAATCTTCTTCTCTTCAGGAAGAACGATCGTGTTTGTAACAACTAGCTCTTTAATAGAAGAGTTCTGGATACGATCCATCGCAGGTCCTGAAAGAACAGGGTGCGTACAGCATGCATAAACTTCTTTCGCGCCGTTTTCTACTAGTGCATTAGCTGCTAGTGTGATCGTTCCAGCCGTATCAATAATATCATCGATTAAGATCGCTGTTTTTCCTTCGATGTTACCAACGATGTTCATAACTTCAGATACGTTCGGGCGAGGGCGACGCTTATCAATGATAGCGATAGGTGCTTTTAAGCGATCAGCCATCTTTCTTGCTCTAGTAACTCCGCCATGATCTGGCGATACGATTACGATATCATCTAATTCTTTGTTTGCAAAATAATTTGCTAAGATCGGCACACCAAGTAATTGATCAACTGGGATGTCGAAGAAGCCTTGAATTTGAGTCGCATGAAGATCGATTGCAATAACACGAGTTGCACCAGCAGTTTCAAGCAGGTTAGCTACAAGTTTAGCCGTGATCGGCTCACGTGCGCGTGCTTTACGGTCTTGACGTGCATAGCCATAGTAAGGCATTACTACGTTAATCGTTTTTGCAGAAGCACGCTTTAAAGCATCAATCATGATTAAAAGTTCCATTAAGTGTTGGTTAACTGGATCACTTGTAGATTGAATAACGTAAACTTCACAGCCACGAATACTTTCTTCAATGTTAATCTGAATTTCCCCGTCACTAAACTTTGTTACTGAACTTTCCCCAAGCTCAATTCCAATGTGCTGAGCAATCTCCTTTGATAATTCCTTGTTAGAATTTAACGTGAAAACTTTCAATGTAGGATCTACATACGTACTCATTGATGGCTCCATCCTTCCCCACTCTTAAAATTATTGGTTTTGGTTTTGTTTTTCGTTTAACTTTTGAACGTAGTTTTCTTTAACAGTTTGACGCGATCTTGCGATGGATAATGACTCAGCAGGTACATCATCTGTTATTGTTGAACCAGCTGCAACATAGGCATTCTTGCCAACGGTTACCGGAGCAACTAAGTTAGAGTTACACCCAATAAACGCACCATCTTCTACCTTTGTTAAAAACTTGTTCTTACCATCGTAATTCACTGTAATAGACCCGCAGCCAAGGTTTACGTCTTTTCCGATCTCAGCATCACCGATATAGCTAAGATGAGACGCTTTACTACCTGAACTCATCACAGATTTTTTTATTTCTACAAAGTTTCCGATCTTTACGTTGTTCTCAAGAACGGACTTCGGACGGATGTGAGCAAATGGACCGATTGCCGTGAGATCTCCAACTTCACTGTCGTGAATAACAGATTGACGAATCGTATTTCCATTTCCGATAACACTATCTTTGATCTCAGATTGAGGTCCGATAATGTTCTCTTCCCCTATTTTTGTTTGCCCTAAGATGACAGTCCCAGGATAGATGACCGTATCGCTACCGATTTCTGCATCATCTGAAATATAGGTTTGATCAGGGTCGATCAACGTAACACCATTTCTCATATGGCGTTCATTGATTCGTTTCTTCATATAACGTTCAGCTTGCGATAAGGCTACTCGGTCATTTACACCTAATGTTTCATTGAAATCAGGTGTTTGATAAGCAGCTACTACTTCGCCTGCATTTTTTAAGATCTCTATAACATCAGGCAAATAATATTCGCCTTGTACGTTTTCGTTATTAACTTGTTTAAGCGCATCAAACAACGCCTTATTATCGAAGCAGTAAGTTCCTGTATTGATCTCAGTCACTTTACGCTCTTCTTCAGACGCATCTTTGTGCTCTACATTGCGCTCAACTGTTCCTTCACTGTTACGGATAATACGTCCGTATCCAGTTGGATCTTCAGCCTTAGCTGTAAGAATCGTAGCTTTTGCACCAAGAGACTCATGTTCTGCAATAAGCTTTTCCATTGTTTCCGATGTAATAAGAGGTGTATCACCACAAACAACAAGTGTGATTCCTTCTTTATTTGCTAGGGCGTTTTCAGCTTGCATAACAGCATGTGCTGTACCAAGCTGCTCTTCTTGAAGCACGTACTGAACGTCTGAGCCCAATTGATCTTGAACTTTTTCAGCACCATGGCCGACAACAGCCACCAACTGTTTCATTTGAAGAGAGTTGATCTGATCAACCACATGTTGAACCATCGGTTTCCCACAAACAGGATGCAACACTTTATATAACTTGGATTTCATCCTTGTTCCTTGACCCGCAGCAAGAATGACCGCATAGCGATTTGTCATTGTGAACCTCCATCCATTTTCCTAAATCTTAAATATTTCTTAACATACCATTACGAATATATCTTAAACACGTAGTCATTTCAAGAAGTGACGTGGGATTGTCAATGGTTTGATAAATTTTATTGAAAAATGAGGTGATTTTTTAATAGGTATGGGGTATATATAGGAAGGTTCTCTCTTATGAGGAAAAAAGAGCAAATAAAAAGAACCTAATCATTCTGACCAGGCTCTAAATTCTTATTGAGATATTAAGAAGCTCCTGCTTCTTCTAAAGCAGACTCCATCTCTCCCATACGGTGATATTCTGTTAACACCGCGTTTTGGATCTTCTCACGTGTACTAGACGTGATTGGATGCGCGATATCACGGAACTCTCCATCTGGTGTTCGTTTGCTTGGCATAGCTACGAACATTCCATTATTGCCATCAATTACCCTAATATCATGAATAACAAATTCATGATCGATTGTAATGGAGGCAATCGCTTTCATACGGCCTTCTGTATTTACACGGCGTAATCTTACGTCAGTCACTTCCATTCACAAACACCACCTTTTTCCAAAATAAGAACGTAATATTACAATTCTGCAGCTTTTTACAAAATCCTTCTTGGAATAATAAAAATTTTTAAAAAATTTGTGGCGCCTTTGTCTACCTTGCTTTCATTGACTGATTTAGCAGTGATTTGTTGTTTAGGCGTGTAGTTGATTTCCATTCCAGGTACTCGCATTCCGTAGAACAGGCGAAAAAAATAAGCCCTCATGAGGACTTATTTTGTAAGTGCTATAACTTCTATTTCTACTTTTGCGTCTTTTGGTAGCCTTGCAACTTCTACACAAGAGCGAGCTGGCTTATGTTCGTTGAAATATTCAGCGTACACTTCATTAATATCAGCAAACTCGTTCATGTCGCTAATAAAAATCGTTGCTTTCACGACTTGATCAAGAGAAGAACCCGCTTCTTTCAAAACTGCTTTCAGATTTTGAAAAACCTGATGAGTTTGTTCTTTTACATCCCCATCGATCATGATGCCTTCTTTCGTAAGAGGAATCTGACCTGAACTGAAGAACAACTTGTCGATTATGATCCCTTGGGAATAAGGGCCGATTGCTGCCGGTGCTTCTTCTGTATGAATTTTTTTCATCATGCTTGACCTCCGTTTAGAAAGTAATTACCTTTTTCCACTTCGATGCGATTTTCTTTTTCGTTCACTTGTGCAAGTCGTGCAATGGAAACATAATCATCTACAAGTCTTTCTGAAACTTCTTGAGCCTCAACGAGAACACCGATACCTTCAATGTGTGCTTGAAACTCTTCGATCAAGCTGATCATTCCCTTGATCGTTCCGCCCGCTTTCATGAAGTCATCGATGATGAGTACACGTGACCCCTGTTTGATGCTTCTTCGCGCAAGAGCCATCGTCTGAATTCGTTTGGTTGAACCCGAAACATAATTGATACTCACGGTAGACCCTTCTGTTACTCTGCTGTTGCTTCGTACAACGACGACAGGAACATTCAGGTGTGTAGCTACTGCGTAAGCTAGCGGGATACCCTTCGTTGCGATCGTCATGACTACATCTATTTTTCGTGATGAAAAGATTGATGCAAAAAGTCTGCCGATCTGGTTCACCAATCTTGGGTTGCCGATGATATCTGTAACGTACAAATACCCTCCAGGTAAGATACGGCTAGGGTCTTCGAGTAGCTCAACGAGTTCTTTTACCGTTTCTTCCGCTTCTGCTTGATCTATGCCTGGAATATATTTAACGCCGCCTGCTGCACCTGGAACCGTTTGAACATGGCCTAAACCGTGCTGTTCAAAATGTTCTTTAATAATAGCAAGATCTTCACTTATCGATGATTTAGCCGATTCGTACCGTTCTACAAAATAAGATAAAGGGATGAGTTGATGGGGATGGTGAAGAAGGTAACCTGTTAGATCTACCATTCTTCCGCTTCTTTTTAATTTCATATTATCCTCCAAAACCGAATGTTTGAAGATAATATACCATTTTTATACGGATTTTATCAATCATTCCCCTAATAAACGAACCGCATAAACTTCATGACAAAAGCCTCTCAAACCGTTATACACTCTTTGAAGTCGGGATTCATGCTGAAACAGACCGAAAACAGTTGGTCCGCTTCCACTCATTAGCACAGCATCTGCTCCAAGGCGCATCATCTGCTCTTTAATGTGTTTAACCTCGGGATACATCTTGAGCGTTACGGATTCTAATACATTTCCTAGAAGGCTGCAGATCTTATCGTAATCTTTTTCCTCGATGGCTTTGACCATCCCTTCTACATCCGGATGCTTGATACCTTGAAGTCTTAAGTTACGATACACTTCACCAGTCGAAACGCCGATCGGCGGCTTAGCTAATAGTACCCAACAAGGAGGTGGTGAGGAAATATGGTGGATCTTTTCACCTCTACCCGTCGCTAATGCTGTTCCTCCGTACACACAAAAAGAAACGTCTGAACCAATCTTCGCACCAAGCTCAGCCAATTCGTCCAATGACAGTTCAAGTCCCCAGAGTTCATTGAGTCCTTTTAGTGTAGCTGCCGCATCACTGCTACCACCAGCTAATCCAGCTGCAACAGGAATGTGTTTGGATATATGTATATAAACACCTTTTTTTATGTTAAATGTTTTCTTTAAAAGCAGTGCTGCCTGAAAGGCAAGATTTCGCTCATCAAGCGGAACAAAGCCGCCTGAGCTTTCGATTTTAATTTCGTCTGCCTCTAATAAAGTGAGTTCGATCCGGTCAGCTAGATCTACCGTAGTCATTACCATAGCCACTTCATGAAATCCGTCTTCTCTTTTACGCAATGCATCGAGAGACAGATTAATTTTTGCTGGAGCTTTAATGGATACTTTATTAATTGTCATCATTATCCCTGCCTACCATCTTGCACAATTTTGATATTTTTAATAGTAACACAGTATGAGGCGTGAAATATAGATAAAATCCAACCTTCACTGTAGAGGAAAACCGGAGACACGTTTGGTCTCCGGTTAGAATTACCGCATATTTATCTGTTTTCGTTGTTATAGCGTTGTTCAGCAATCTCTAAAGCGCGTTTAACCATGTTTCCTGCGTCTTTAGAGCGAATTCCGCCCCAGCCTTCGCGCTGGACAGTATCGTAAAAGCCAAGTTCTTTGGCGATCTCTGTTTTTAACCCTTCAGACATCATTCCATTTTTTCTTCGTCCCATAAGAAAAACCCCTTTCATATGCGATACATCATAGTATCTCCAAAAGGGGTTTTATCTTACGTGGTGTTGCTGATTATATGTATTTATTATGTCGACCACAACCAGCAAGTAAAAAAAATAGCAGTAAAGACTCTTACTGCCCGATTGCTGCTTGTGTATCTTCTAAGAATGTAAGTTCTACTGTTTCTGTGAGTACATCCGCGTAACTATAAGAAACACGTTCAAAAGCGTTGGTGTCCTGATCTAATTTGATAATAAAAACTGCCGGGTATGTTTCTTCCAGTGTTCCAAGTCGTTCGATCGTTTTACGTCGACCGCCGTTCGCACGTAAAGAAAGTCTTCTACCCACGTTGGACTCTAAAGAGCGTCTAATGTCCACTATTGTTTTACCCATTTTAGGCTCCACCTCACTTAGACAAATTGTAACACAAATCGTGTTTTTTTGTCAAATTAAAATTTTCATTATAGCAAGCAAAGCATTTTCATGTCAATGACCAAATATCCTTTTTTTGCTTTTTTTAGTATGCCAATTTTTCTGTACAATATGTATAAAATGAATATTTCTTACAAATAATTGTTTAATTCGGGCACTTTTGATATAAATTTCTTTTGTTTTTCTTTTTTGGCACGACAAAAAGCGCGTCCAATTTAAAGGTTCTTTCTTGCTTGTTTCAGAGGAAAACGCAACGCAAAAAAACTCCGAAATTCTTCGGAGTTTGATTATGGTTTTGATTTGATCGGCATCCCTGTTCTTAAGAAGCCCTTTGTCTCAACACCGCCTAACCCTTCTTTTCCAGTTAAGGTGTTGCGGAGAACGTCCATAACATTTACTCGGTCCATAAAAGATGTCAGGCTGATCTTAGAAACGATATAGACGGGATCGAGCGCATGAATATTTATACGAGCTGGGGAGCTGGCAAAATTAGAGCCTACTTTAATCAACGATTCAAAATGGGACTGACAGGCACCCGCAAATATCATCAAATGATCAAGGTGCGTATATTTTCTTCTCACTTCACGAACAGTTCTAACAAAATATTTCGTATGACGATACGCGTTCACATCTGACACATCGCCCTTAGACTTCATATACGCATCGTGTCCCGTTATCACAAGAATGTCCGGTCTTACCTCATCCACGAGGGCAGGGACTTTCTCAGGCATTTCCGATTCCTTCATATGAATGCCATACACAGGAACTCCTAGCTTCTTATAAAGCTCCAAACATTTATTTAAGTATAAAGGGTCTCCGTCAATATGAAGTACTCTACCTGGAAGCTCAAAGTAGGATTGATCATATTGATATCCGTTCGTTGATAAATATTCGCGCTTTTGCCGTAATAGATAATAATCCTGCCTGAATAGTTTTAAGGAAGACTCTTCTTTTTCTTTTTCAACTTGCCTATGTTCAGACATATGTTTGTCATCCACGACGAATAAGTCATCGACAGGAGCATCTGCCCAGAGTCTGAGCTCTTCTCCAGCAAGTTCGGCAATCGTCCGATCCTCGCTGAATCCTACAACTCGAAATAATAAATCTCGTTTGTAAGAGTTTCGGCTTACAATTGATCCAATCTCTAGTTTCATTTTACTCCCCCTATTCGGAGTAACAAGCTCCATAACTACCACTGTTCCTTTTATAAGGTTATGTGAGAGACAGGGGAAAAATGAGATTTATTTTACAAGAGTTAAAAGAGCATCAGCTAATTTGCCGAATTCCTCGATAGAAAGGGTTTCTCCGCGACGCTTAGGATCGATATTGATCGATTCTAGGATCTCTTGAAGCTCTTCTTTCTTGTCTTTTGGAACGAGCTGGCTTGTCAGGTTGTTCCATAACGTCTTTCTTCTTTGTGCAAATGATGATCTCACTACATGGAAGAAGAACTCTTCATCTTTAACAGATACGGCTGGTTCTTTTCGAAGTGTCAGCTTAATGACGGATGAATCGACATTTGGAGCTGGAACAAAAACAGTCTTAGGTACTTTAATCATCGTCTCAGCTGTTGCGTAATATTGGATCGCGATCGATAACGAGTTATAATCCTTCGTACCAGGGGAAGCTGCAAGACGGTCTGCAACCTCTTTTTGTATCATACAGACGATTCCTCGAATCGGTAGCTTGTCTTGAAGAAGTTTCATAATGATCGGTGTTGTGACGTAATACGGCAAGTTCGCAACAACCATGAGATCTTGTCCTTCTTCAAAGTGTTCTTTTATAACAGCATGGATGTCCGCTTTTAACACATCACTATGGATGACATCTACATGTGGATAAGGAGCTAGTGTTTCTTCTAATATAGGTAGAAGGCGTTGGTCGATCTCAAACGCCACTGCTTTTTTGGAAGATCTTGCGATAAACTCGGTTAATGCTCCGATTCCAGGACCAATTTCGATGACTCCTGAATCCTCCGTTAAATCGGCTGCATGGACGATATTGTTTAAAATATTACGATCGATCAAGAAGTTCTGACCTAGACTCTTCTTAAACGTAAAGCCATGCTTCTCTAGAATGGCTTTTGTCGATTGTGGAGTCGATATATCTTTTCTCATATGCTTTTATTCCTCCTCATTGCTATAAAGCGCCTTTAACGCCTGCTCAAATTCCTCTGGTGTGACTCTGAACATATTAAGACGTTTATGTAGTTGTTTCGCATTCATATAACCTAAGCGCAGCTCTCTCCCGATCACTTCACGTCTATGTTTCGAATCTGATCCGCCCGTTAATCCCGCAGCCATCAGATCGTCCCATGAGATCAACTCGTCTTCTGTTTCTAATAATTCTTCTCTAACGTGCTCAAGCGCATCGATTATGGATTCTCGTGAAGCGTGTTCCACACCGACCCCCTTGTCACCCTTTGCGATGGCATCGGCTTTTTCTAAGTAAGCGTGCTTACAGCCCGGCACATACTCCGAAATGATCTCACGAATTCTTTTGCCCGGAAAATCTGGATCGGTGAAAACGATAATCCCTCGGGTCTCGTGTGCTCTTTTGATTCGGTTTAACGTATCGTTGCTAATCTCCGAACCATTTGTTTCTATTGTATCTGCTAATACAGATCGTTTTATAGCAAGCGTATCGCTTTTTCCTTCTACTACAATAATTTCTTTAATTTTTTTCATGATTTCCTCCAAAACGGTGAAACCTTTTTAGGTATTGCAACGTCTAATATATTGAACGACAAAACATCTTTTACTAGTATACCCCAGGCGTCAAGAAAGTCTAGGTCTACAGAGTAACGAGAGTCGTTTTGTGAACTCGTTGTCCCCGCGCACAAAAAAAGCACAGGGATTTTTTCCCCATGCTCTTACATTAATTAATGATGCGAATTTTAACTGATTTTCTTCCCCAAGACTCTGCTTGTGATTGTGAAGAAAAGAATACGTCAATCTTATTACCCTTAATCGCTCCCCCAGTGTCTGAAGCAATGGCATATCCATATCCTTCAACATACACTTTTGAACCAAGCGGAATCACACTAGGATCGACTGCGATAACTTTCGCATTTGGGTTTGATTTTAAATTAAAACCAGTAGCTGTTATGCCGGAACAACCAGCACAATTAGCTGTATAAGCTGTACTCGTTACCGTTATTTCTCGACCGCCCGAACTGCTTGATGCAGATTGGCTACGAGATACAACTGGCTGTGGTTTTGGCTGTGGCTTTGCTTTAGTTCCAACAGCAACAATTTTATCCGAGCTATCGGATAACGTTTTTTCACTGATCAGTTTTCTGGAAATCTCTTTTCCGTTTTCCATAACAACTTCAAAGCGCTTTTCACGTTTACCTTTTTTTCCATCTTGCACGACACGCTCTTTACCTTTTGTTAACCCGCTATCTTTACGGTTAACAACAGCAAACGGTGTTTCTTCTTCCACTACATCGGTGACCTTTTCTACTCGGATGACTTCAACCTGCGTTTTGCCAGTGATTTTATCTGATTTAGCAGGTGATACTCGATCAATTTCTCCTAAAGATACCTTTTGTTGCTTCAAAAGGTCAGCGACGGTAGTCGAAGTGGTCCAAACTTGTTGCGCTTTTCCGCCTACAACAAGCTTAACCGGGAATGCTGATTCGATTTGGATCTTACCTTGATCCTTAATGTCAGCAGTCAGATTTGGCTTAATAGAATCATGCTCTTTTAACGTTAGCTGCTGTTCTTTAACGAATTGTTCAACAGTCTTCGCTGTCGTCCATATCGTTTGTTCCTTCCCGTTCACGGTAAGGTTGATTTCTTTTGCTTGTAAATAATCAATCTTCATGTTGTCAGTCACCTTGGCGTCAAGACCCGGTTTAACTGAATCATGCTGATTTATGTTTATGTTTTGTTCGCTTAATAGCTCTCTAACTGTGTTAGCATGCGTATTCACTTCTGTTTTCTTTCCGTCATGAATCAGCGTCACATTTGCTTTCGTAGTTTCATAACCTACGAACCCACAAGTTACGGCTAAAACGAAAAGAGCAACGATGGAAAGATAAACTTTCTTGTTCGTGAAACGTGAGAACAAAGCTAAAATTTTCCTATTCATTCAATTTCCTCCCCTACAAGGACTGCATTATAAATATCTTTTTTCTCTCTGTCAAATCACCCTCCTTTTCGCCATGAATTGACCCAAGGCCATTATGAGCGGAAAAGAAGAAAAAAAGAAAGGAAAACCGTTTGACAAATTTCCTTTCTCTTTTGTCAATTCTTGAAAGATTAACGCGATATTTCTCATGCTTTGATCGTTTACGACAACATTCCCTATCGGTTCATGTTAAAAATTCGGAACGCGTTGTCGGACGTTTTCTCTATGATGTCTTCAAGTGGAAGATCTTTTAATTCAGAAAGTGTTTCTGCAACATACTTTACATAAGATGGTTCGTTTCTTTTCCCTCTTAACGGATGAGGGCTTAAATACGGACAATCTGTTTCAATCAAGAGCCGGTCCATCGGAATTTCAGCAGCGACTTCCTTCACCTTTTTTGCATTCTTGAACGTTACTGGTCCACCAAAGCTTATGTAAAAATTCATATCCATGCATTGACGTGCCACTTCAATGCTACCGCTATAGCAGTGCATGATACCGCCAACTTCATGGGCTTCTTCCTCTTTCAATATGTCTACAACATCTTGCGTTGCTTCACGGTTATGAATAACAATCGGAAGCTTTACCTTTTTAGCGAGTCGAATCTGGCGTCGGAAAACTTCTTTCTGAACATCGGCTGGTGACTTGTCCCAATGATAATCGAGTCCCATCTCGCCAAGTGCAACAACTTTTGGGTGTGCTGCTAGTTCTTCGATCCAATCCAGATCTTCATCCGTCATGTCGATCGCATCTACTGGATGCCAACCAACACAAGCATAGATAAAATCGTATTGCTCTGCCAGCTCCATCGCACCTTTAATGGTTTCACGATCAAAACCGACTACAACAATATGTGTTACGCCTTCATCCAACGCTCGCTGAATGACTGCTTCGCGATCTTCTTCAAACTGTGTTGCATTTAAATGAGCATGTGTGTCAAACATAGTGTACATCCTTTCAACTTTACAAATCTTATCACATTTTCCATTCATTCGGGTAACAGTAGCATTACAAGTTAGTTACAACGTAGGTTAAAAGTCCTATCTTTGACAGTGGAATTTCAGGAAATCACTGCCCAAATGAACTAAAAATGACAAAAAAGCGGGGAATTGCTCCCCGCTTTTTGTGTTTATTTTACTTTTGAACCGTTTGGAAGTGACGGATCAACCGTTGCTAAAGTTAACTGACCATCCGAAGATCCAGCTAGAATCATTCCTTGTGAAAGCTCGCCCCGTAATTTAACGGGTTTCAAGTTTGTTACGCAGATCACTTTTTGACCAACAAGGTCTTCTGGCTTGTAATACTGCGCAATGCCAGACACGACTTGACGTTTTTCATAGCCTAAGTCTAATTGAAGCTTCAGTAATTTATCTGCTTTCTTTACCGGTTCTGCTTCGAGAACCGTTGCCACACGAAGATCCACTTTCATGAAGTCATCGATTGAGATTTCTGGTTTCTCGTCACTAGCTGGCAGTTCTTCTTTCTTTGGTTCTTCTGCTACAGGAGCTGAAGAGCCACCCATTGAATTCTTGATGAATTCCACTTCTACTTCGGTTTCTAAACGAGGGAAGATCGGGTCACCCTTTTCAACCTTCGTCTTTGCAGGAATCGCACCGAACTCTTTTAGGGAATCCCACTCAGTAAGACTCTTGTCAGCAAGACCTAACTGGCTCCAGATTTTCGCTGGTGTTTCTGTCATGAATGGCTGGATCAACACAGAAACAATACGAATTGACTCTGCTAAATGATACATAACACTTCCGAGCTCGGCTTTTTTAGCCTCATCTTTCGCCAATACCCACGGCTGAGTTTCATCAATATATTTGTTCGTACGGCTGACTAACTGCCAGATCGTTGAAAGTGCGATGGAGAACTCTAGTTTTTCCATGGCTTCTTCTGTTTTTCTAACTGTCTCTAGCGCAAACTCTTGAAGTGTTCCGTCAAACTCAGTCACTTTTCCTTCATATGAAGGGATCTCACCATTGAAATATTTACCGATCATTGCAATTGTACGGTTGAGCAAGTTACCAAGGTCGTTTGCTAGATCAGCATTTACTCGATCTACGAAGCTCTCTGGCGTGAACACACCATCTGAACCAAAAGGAACTTCACGAAGCAAGTAGTATCGAAGTGGATCTAATCCATAACGGTCGATAAGAACATTAGGGTCCACTACATTTCCTTTGGACTTAGACATCTTGCCATCTTTCATCAAGAGCCATCCGTGTGCGATAACTTGTTTCGGTAGAGGTAGATCTAACGCCATCAACATGATCGGCCAATAGATCGTGTGGAAACGAACGATCTCTTTACTCATCAAGTGAACATCAGCCGGCCAATATTGTTTGAATTTCTCTTCGTTCTCACTTCCATATCCTAGTGCCGTAATATAGTTAGACAATGCATCGATCCATACGTAGATCACATGCTTTGGATTACCTGGCACTTTTACTCCCCAATCGAAAGAAGTACGTGATACAGCAAGATCTTCTAGACCAGGCTTGATAAAGTTATTGATCATCTCACGCTTTCGTGACTCTGGGAAGATGAATGAAGGATTTTCTTCATAATAAGCTAATAAGCGATCTGCATATTTACTCATGCGGAAGAAGTAACTTTCTTCTTTAACTTTCTTCACTTCACGGCCACAATCTGGACACTTTCCATCTTCAAGCTGACGCTCTGTAAAGAAGGATTCACAATCCGTACAATACCAACCTTCATATTCACTTAAATAGATATCATCTTGATCAAGAAGCTGTTGAAAAATCTTTTCGACAGATTTCTTATGTCTTTCCTCTGTTGTACGGATGTAATCATCATAAGAGATGTCCATCTTTTTCCACAGTGCTTTAATATCATCCACAATACCGTCTACGTATTTGAGAGGATGAAGGCCTTGTTCGTTTGCTTTCTTTTGGATCTTTTCACCATGCTCATCCGTTCCTGTTAGATACATAACATCAAAACCTTTAAGACGCTTGTAACGAGCCATCGCATCTCCAGCTGTTGTTGTGTATGCATGTCCAATATGAAGTTTGCCACTTGGGTAATAAATTGGTGTTGTAATATAGAATGTTGGTTTCGCCATTCTAGCCGCCTCCTCAAAATAATAACCTTATAGTAAAGAAAACTTGGCTGACGCTAAATCTATCGCGTCAGCCCTCGTTGCGCTTATACTATTTAAATATACTTGTTTCACCCTATCGAAATACCGTGCTAACAAGTTACACTTTCTAATAGTGGAAAAAAAGCCCCTCCATTTAGGGACTATTGTTCTTTAGAATTAGGAAGAAAATTACTGTAACGGAAAATGTATCTTTTTACAATATTATAAGAAACTGTTTGCATTAGGACATAAAAGTAAAAAAGTAAGCGAAAGATTTCTATGTAAATACTTTCATTATTCTCTTTTCTTCCTTCAAAATATACCTAATGCATGGAAAGCGTGTCAAGGCATACTAGTTAATGGACGAAAAGGAAAAATGGATAGTATTTTTTCGTTGTTAGTTTTGTCGAAATTTGACGTATTATTTTAGCAATATTTCCAGTTAAAAATTTTCATCTTTTACACATTCTTGAATTTTTTATGACAATATATGAATTTATCTTCCAATTCAGTGTTTCGGAAGTATTATAATATGGGTATAGTCTAGTAAAATCAATGGTAAAAGACGATAAAATGTTTAAGTCAAAACTATTGACGACAATTGGAAATCTTGGTAAGATGTTCTCGTAGGATTTTGTCGAATTCTGACGATTTAAATAGATAGGGAAATCTTTTATATATTTGAGAGGAGAGATTTTATTATGAAATCTACAGGAATTGTACGTAAGGTGGACGAACTAGGACGTGTCGTTATTCCAATCGAATTACGCCGTACTTTAGGAATTGCAGAGAAAGATGCTTTAGAAATTTATGTTGATGATGACCGTATCATCCTTAAGAAATACAAGCCAAACATGACTTGTGCAGTAACTGGTGAAGTTTCTGATGATAACTACACAGTTGCAGGCGGGAAGATCATCCTTAGCCGTGAAGGTGCTAAAGAAGTAATGGAAGAACTTCAAAAGCAACTTCAAACTTCAAAATAAGCCTAAAAAACAAGAGCCTTCGCTTTAGAAGGCTCTTTTCCTTTGTTTAAGTTTCATCTTCGTTGCTCTTAAGAGAGGTTGATTTCCGTTTCAGGTGCTTCGCTTTCCGGGGGGCGTGCGGTGAGCCCCTCGCCGCTACGCGCCATTGAGTGTCTCACCTGGCCCACTCGTCCCCCAGGAGTCTCGCACCTTTCACTTCAATCAACTTAATCAATGAAGATAATGAACAAACAAATCGAAACTATAAAAAGATAAGGAGTTTTAAAGCTGTGAGTGATGACTGTAAGATCAGCTTCTTCTCATCCTCTACCCCTATAGCCTACAACCCGTGATATTCTTGGTAGACTTCACGCTTTGGAACGTTTCGGTCTACTGCTGCTAATTTTATGGCTTCTTTTGGTTTTTCGCCTTTTTCGACATAGTGTTCGACATGATCTTTGACAGATAACGATTCCCACCATTGTTCTTCTTCTTCTGCCTCGAATTCTTTATTTCCACTGCCTTCAACAACTAAGCAGAACTCGCCTCGGATTTCTGTGTCTCCTTGGCTGAAGAACTCCGATACTTCTTGTAAGGTTCCACGAGTGATCTCCTCGTATTTTTTTGTGAGTTCACGAACGACAGCGATGTTTCGATTTTCTAGTACACTGCTCATGGCTTGAAGTGTTTCTTTTAGTCGGTGTGGTGCTTCATAGAAAAGAAGCGTAGATGGAAATCGTTTTAGATTTTCAAGTTCCAGCTTTTTTTCTTTTTTTCCACGTGGTAAAAAACCGTAGAACGTAAACAATTCGGTATTGAGTCCTGATGCCACAAGCGCTGGTAAGGCAGCGTTTGCGCCTGGCAACGGAATAACGGGTATCTTTTCTTCAACGCACTGAACGACTAACTCATAACCTGGATCAGAAACACCTGGCATTCCTGCATCAGTAACAAGCGCAACCTGTTTTCCTTGTTTTAATTCTTCTAACAGCTTCTTACCGCTCTGCTGTTTATTATGGTCATGATAGCTTGTTAAGGGTGTGCTGATTTCAAAGTGGTTGCATAGTTTTTTTGTTTGTCTTGTATCTTCTGCTGCGATCACATCGGATTCTTTTAGTATACGAATTGCGCGATATGTCATATCTTCCAAGTTTCCGATCGGTGTTGGAACTAAGTACAGCATGCCGCTTTCTATATCACTGCTGTAACTCTTTTGCTGCCACATACAAAACACTTCCCTCTTTTATCATTCTTTCTTTTTGAGCACGCTTAAGCTTTTTCACTGCAAACTCCATACGCATCGCTTCTTGTTTGGTAGGAAAAGCTGCTTGAAAGACAAGCTTTAATGGTCCTCTACCCCTCGTATACTTCGCGCCTTTTCCTTCTTCATGCTTTTTAAGGCGTTTTTCTAAATCATTCGTATACCCCGTATAATAACTTCCGTCCTTACATTCGAGAATATATAGAAAGTGCGTATTATTTTCCATCTTCGCCATAGAACATCCTCTTTAACTGTTCCGTGTATTGACCGTCTTCCCCATACACCGTTATGGGAGGCAGTATGTGCAGATCGGGTTTCCCGTTCTTCATTCCTTCTATTAAAAGCATGTTGGCTTCACTGCCAGCTTTCGGATAGATCAGCTGCAGTTTTTTTGGTTCAAGCTTATACTCTCTCATATAGGCTAATATCTCCATAAGACGATTCGGCCGATGAACCATGGCTACTTTCCCACCTTGTTTCACGAGCTGACTGCTCACTCGAATCACATCTTCTAGCGAACAGTGAATCTCGTGACGCGCGATAGCAAGGTGTTCGTTCTGGTTAAAATCTTCTTCATGTACAGATGCAAAATAAGGTGGATTACAAGTAAGGGCATCAAATGAACCATGGCCATATGTAGTGGGGGCGTCTTTAATGTCTGCTAAATCCATCTGGACCTGTTCTTCTAGATGATTTAACGCTACACTCCTCGAGGCCATACTGTGCAATCTTTCTTGAAATTCAACTCCTGTTATCTTTGCCTGTGACCGCTTGCTTAACAAAAGCGCAACAGCACCATTGCCGCTGCACAGATCGATGATCTTACCTTTTTGAATCGGTACCCACGCGAAACGACTTAATAACACAGCATCTAGTGAAAAAGAAAAAACAGAGGGACTTTGTATGATTTTCAAATCTTCATGTACTAAATAATCAATCCGTTCATCTTGTATTAGATCACTCACAGCTCTTCCCTCTCTTTCTTCTATATAAATAAGTTAAGTTTTTATTGGCTTTTGACTGATTATTCATTGGATGTTCCACTTCACAGGATATGGGACAGTTTCGGGTCCCGAAACTGATCATGTTTATATACTTAGGAGGCATTCCGCTCGTCCAATTCAGAAATTTTCGGACCTAATCCAGAAGTTTCGACCGTTTATCCACGAGTTTTGGCTCTCAATCCAAAAGTTTTTGCTGTTTATCCACGAGTCTACATTCGTCGACAAATTCCGCCAGCTACTACCCCTCACATATCCTAGCTAACGCTTACCCTGCAATTAACCTTAGTTACCACAAACACTGCCATATAAAAAGAAGCCTTCCCATTTGGAAAGGCGTTTATTTCTTATTTAAAAATGAAAGACAAAACAAACAATCTCCCTCTGAACGTACACTTCCATAATGAAGGTTGCAGATGTGGAATCCTTCTTGGTAGAGACGTGCAAGGTTGTCGTAACCTTCACCGATATCGGTAGGTTCTTTCTTGGCTTTAGAGGCTACAGACTTTTTAACAGAACTCCGCTTTTGATCGGCATTCAGCTTGTTTCGCAGATTTTCATTTTCCATCACGAGATGGTGGTTTTCTTCAATGAGTGCAGCCAAATGAGTCTTGAAATCTTCCAGTTGCTTTGACAGCACCGTGATTTGCTCTTCCATCTGTACTACGCGGGAAAATATTGTTTTCTTTTCCACGAATTCCACCTCTTTTTACTCTGTGGCCTGACTGAATAATTCCTCTCTCTTACCAGCAAGCTCGTCCAAAGTGAACTCTGTCGTTCTTTCCATAGATGGAATGTTCACTTGAATGATTTTCTCTAGCAAGTTCAAGCCGACAACGCGACCAACACCATGAGGGGTCATAATCTCTTCACCAACATCAGGCATTTCTTCTTTAGCTTCTTCATAATAGTCGTTCTCATACTTCAAACAACACATCAAACGGCCGCAAAGCCCTGAAATTTTAGCAGGATTTAAAGAAAGGTTCTGATCTTTCGCCATCTTGATCGAGACGGGCTCAAAATCTCCGAGGAATGTTGAACAGCAAAGCATTCGTCCACACGGACCAATTCCGCCCAGCATCTTCGCCTCGTCCCTAACACCGATCTGCCTGAGTTCAATTCTAGTACGGAAGATAGAAGCTAGGTCTTTGACCAACTCCCGGAAATCGATTCTTCCGTCTGCTGTGAAATAGAAGATAATCTTATTTCGATCAAACGTATATTCGACATCGACAAGCTTCATGTCCAGCTTATGTTCGATGATTTTTTCCTCACAACTTTGGAACGCTTCCTTAGCGGCTGCTTTATTTTCTTCTACAGACAAAATGTCTTTCTGTGTCGCGAGCCGAACGACCTTTTTTAAAGGAAGAACAACATCATTCTCCCCGACTAGTTTCTTATCGATAACTACCTTGCCATATTCTATTCCACGCGCCGTTTCCACAATGACGAACGCGTCTTTTTTCACTTCAAGGTCGCCGGGGTCGAAATAATATACTTTACCCGCTTTTTTAAAGCGGATTCCCACTACCTCATACAAGGTTTTATCCCTCCCGTAATCGTAAAACCAACTGCTCCATCACCATCAAGGGGCTGACGTTGCTCCTGAGTCTAGCTTGAGCAGTCAGTATCGCTTGCAGGGCTTCACCCGTCTTTTTTTGCGAAGTGTGAAGAGCCTGCTGCTCTAATGCTTGAAGCTGATCGAAAAACACAACGTTTTCCGAGTTTGATAAATGTATAGATAAAAGATCTCGATACCAGATCAAAAGTAAGTTTAAAGCTAAACGTAACTGATCTTTTTCTTTAAAAAAACTTAAATACTGATCTTGCAGTACAACAAGACAGTAATCAGGCCGGAGCCTCAAGTCCTCCGTTAATTGTATCACTTTGGCTCTTGCTTGTGCAAACCACTCTTCCCTACAAATTTCGAGTGCTTCTGCATAATCTGACGTCAACGAGGACGCTAACATTGCTACTGGCTTTGGTATATCGTCTTGTAGTAATTTTTCTAAAATCCCTTGCGGGGGAAGGGGTGAAAAGGTTAATGTCTGTGCTCTTGAACGGATCGTATCGAGCAAACGATGAACCTGTTCTGTCAAAAGGAGAGCGATCGTATCGTTTCCTGGCTCTTCTAAAAACTTTAAAAGACTGTTTGCCGCCTGAACGGTCATCTTATCGGCATGCTCAATAATGTATACCTTTTTGGACGACTCCATCCCACTATAAGCAAACTCTTTTTGAAGCCCTCTTATCTGATCGATCTTAATGTTTTGGCCATCTGGTATGATGATATGTACATCGGGATGGTTGCCAGATGTAATCCTCTTGCAGTTCGAACAGCTTTCACAAGGGTTTCCATCCTCACTGTTTCTGCAAAGGAACGTTTTAGCAAGAACCGTCGCAGTCGCCATCTTTCCAGTTCCATGAGCCCCTTCAAAAATATATGCATGAGCAAGGCGCTGTTTTCGTATACTGTTTTTTAATAATCTCACAACACGAGGCTGTGTTTTGCTGCACTCTTCCCAGCTCACCATATCTTACTCACCTACTACGTATATAAATTAACTAACAAACCTTTAATTTCTCCGATTCTATCTAGCAAAGTGATCGAATCCTTCTCTTGGCTAAGAACAGCCTCAGTCAGCTCGATCAGATGTTCATCTACTTCTTTTACGAGTTTAAGTGTGCGCGATCTACCTTGCTCGTTCCAGCTTTTATTCTGCTTAAGCTGCATACCGAAATCAACAGCTTCTTTTACGAAGCGTTGAACCAAGTTTTTATACAACTGCAGATCTCGTACCGTTTGTGATTGAAGCAGTCTCTTGCCTTGGTTTTCTATATCACCTAGCAGTCTTGTTAACTGTTCGGAATGTAATTTCTCATTTTGTTTGGACACAGCTTCACCAAAGGAAATAGACGTTTTTTTACCCATCTTTCCATCGTTCTGCTTAGTATCCAGAATGGGTCTTATCTCTTGGCCAATTTTCATAATAACCCCTCAATTTTATTTAAAATTGCTGAAAGCTTTCAACCGGCAGAACAAATACAGTCGCGCCGCCTACTTCAACTTCAACCGGGTATGGCACATAAGCATCTGCATTGCCTCCCATCGGGGAAACGGGCGCCACCATCTGATTACGGCTCTTGCAGTTCTCCCGAATAATCTCCATAACATCATCGATTTGAGCATCTTCCACACCAATCATAAACGTTGTGTTCCCTGCTTTCAAAAATCCTCCTGTTGTCGCGAGTTTTGTAGCACGGTAGTTTTTATCAACAAGCGCATCTTGCAATCGGTTGCTGTCTTTATCTTGAACAACGGCTATAATCATTTTCATGGCAAATGCCCCTCTCTACTTTTTCTTATGATTCGATAAAAGTTGATCTAAATCCTTTACGATTTCTTCAAACACAGCATCAGGGCTCTGTTCACCATTGATTCGAACGATTCGATCAGCTTGTCTTGAAAAGATTTGAGCAAACCCTTCTCTCACACGTTCATGATAAGAAAGGTCTTTCTGTTCGATTCGATCTAGATTCTCTGTTCCGTAGCGAGCCTTCATTCGTTCTTTTCCAACTTGCGGCGAAACATCTACAAAATAACTGCGGTCAGGTACAAGTCCACTGGTTGCAATATTGTTCACTTTTAGCACGCGTTCTTCACCTACTCCAAGACCAAACCCTTGGTAGGCAAGCGATGCATCAACAAATCGATCACAGAGTACGACTTTTCCTTCTTCTAATGCAGGAAGGATCTTTTCATGTACATGCTGTGCACGCGAAGCGGCATAGAGTAGAACTTCTGTCAGATCATGCATTTCTTTATGCTCTGGATCTAACACAAGCGCTCGTATCTTATCGCTGATATTTGTACCACCTGGTTCACGCGTTTGGATAAAGTTCACGTCGTGCTTTCGTAAATACTCAGCAACCCTCGCAATTTGTGTTGTTTTTCCTGACCCGTCCGGCCCTTCTAGTGTAATAAATAAACCTTTCACAATTCCTGCCCCTTACCTTTGATCAAAAACATATATCATATGGTTTTCGGTAATTCCTTGGAACCGAGCACCCTTCTGTTTCAATGTAGAATACTCATCTATATGTTTCGAAGTAATTTGTTCTCCTTTTGCGACGAGCGGAATTCCTGGAGGATAAGGAATCACAGCTTCTGCTGCGATCTGTCCATCAGATTCCATCATCGACAGAGGTTTTGACTGTAAACCCCTCATTTCTCTATACGATAGTGATAAACGACTCACTTGTAAAACATCTGTTAAGGATTGTTCTGTTTGTTTTCTGCTATTATATTGAGAAAGTTGATCGGATACTTTTTTCAATACCCTTTGTAAGTCGGTAGAATCGTTTAGCGGACCAAGCGGCAAAACGAACAAAACATTCCTATCATCTGATAACTCTGTAAACAATCCTTCTTTTTCAAATAGAACCTGAAGCTCATACCCTGATAATTCCCTATCAGACTGAACCGTAATCTTTAATGGATCAATCTGATACCGATCTGAAGCTTTCATTACTTTTAGATGCGGAAGTGAATCCATATACTTTCTCATACCTTCAGCTTGAGACAAGATACGATTGATGTCATCATTGCTCAAATTTTCAAGATAAAGCCGGCTAAGATCAAGTGAAGCCATGATCAGATAGGAAGGAGAGCTAGACTGTACCAACTGTAGAGCATGCTTTAAACGGTGGATATTTACTCGTTCGCTATTCACATGTAGGTATGCACCCATCGTTAGAGCCGGTAGAGTCTTATGCGCAGATTGCACAACCATGTCTGCCCCTTTATGTATCGAACTGATCGGCATATCCTTTAATCCGAAATGTGCTCCGTGTGCTTCATCGACTAAGACAACACCACCCAGACTATGAATCAAATCAGCAATGTCTTGAATATCTTGCTGCATGCCATAATACGTAGGGTTCGTTAGAATAATCCCTTTCATATGAGGATAACGCTCAACCGCTTCTTTCACCGTTTGAAGAGGTACACCTAATGGATATCCACCCTCTTCATCCATTTCGGTATGAAGAAAAACTGGAGTAACACCAGCCAACTCTAAACCATTTAACACAGACTTATGACAATTCCGTTGGACGAGTACGATATCTTCAGGGTTAAACGACGCAAGGATCATGGCGTGATTCCCACACGTGCTTCCATTTACTAAAAAAAAGCTTTGCTTCACTTTGTAATAGTTAGCCAAAAGATGCTGTGCTTCTAAGATCACACCCTCTGGATGGTGCAGGTCATCAAGTCCTGAGAGCTCAGTTACATCGAACGGTAAAACGGATCGGAAATGAGCTACTGCCCTCTCTTCAAAGATGTGTCCGTTCTTATGGCCCGGCACATGAAATGACCATTTATTTGTATGACTATGATTGATTAACGCCTCGTATAGCGGTGCATGTTTCATTACAAAATCCCTTTGTTTTTAAACGTTTTTAAGCTTATTTGATATTCTTATTCTATCATAGATTGGCTTTCTACGAATTTACAGCAACAAAAAAACAGGCTGTTTGATAGCCTGTTATCTTAGGAAGACGCGTTTACTAATTTTAATTTTCTTAGTTGGGATAGATAATGTTTATAATATTCATCATTGGTTTTCGCAGTTAGGATCTTATGTTCACACTCTTGGCAAATAAACTGATGAAGAATGTGTAATCCTCGATCTTTCTTCTCTTCACATACCATACAAATTTCCCCGTACTGTCGTGTCGCTTTCATTCTTCCACCTCCATAATTGCCATTGTTGCCAGATTAATTTAATCATATACGTTAATTCAGATTATTTTGGATACTCTATAAAATGTATGAATCTCTAGGCTTCGTTGTGTCTGTCTTCATTCGATTCATAAAAATAAACCAAGTTCGCGTCTTCATGGTCCTTAATCCCCGCTGTAGCGCGGTTTAAAACCAATTGATGTGCTAGATAGGCATATAAGTTGCTTTTTTGAAGGTTTTGAGGAGGTTGGTTGGTATTTGTAAAGTTAAAGTGTGGAGTAGTAGTACTAAATGAGGGGATTAACTTTGTCGAAAATCGGATAAAAATTTTTATCTGCGGAATTGTGATGAAGTTTTACGGATATATTCAGGATTACCTCGTATAAAAAGAAGATTACCTCGTAAATGTGTGGGGTTGGGTTGGTGGGGATTGATTAGTGGTTTTTGAGGGGTGATCAGAGGTATATTTGTGGGGTTTTGGTTTGGGTGTTGGTTGGTGGAGCTGTAGAGGTTCTTTTGGGATAGGTTTTGCTGTTTTTGCTGAAGAATATTGGGTGTTGGAAGATGGTTGTGGCCATCTTCTTCCTATTTTGAGGGTTTGAGATCGTTTAAAGTTTTAAGCTGGAGTATCGTGAATACCATGCTGGGTATCTTCCAGCCTTAATTAAGTCTAAAATAGAAAAATTAAGTCGAAATGAGAGCCAATTAAGTCGGAATGAGCCTCAATTAAGTCTAAATTCAAAAATAAAGGCCGTTCGCTAAATCTCGACAATCGTTCTCAGCTTGATCAAAGCTCTATACCCTCCAACTTTCACACCCCAGTCACCCATAATCAAAAGTTCGGTATCCACCAAACCACCTTATTTCTTTTTTAAAAACACAAAAAAAAAAGATGGATTTTCATCCATCTTCCTCATTGCCTAGCGACGTCCTACTCTAACAGGGGGAAACCCCCAACTACCATCGGCGCTAAAGAGCTTAACTTCCGTGTTCGGTATGGGAACGGGTGTGACCTCTTTGCCATCATCAC
>JAFHKR010000033.1 GCA_017052515.1 Fictibacillus nanhaiensis | reverse complement strand
GGCACGCCGCCAGCGTTCATCCTGAGCCAGGATCAAACTCTCCATAAAAGTGTTTGTCTTGCTCTAGTTTTAAAACTGACGGAATTAATTCTTAATTCCTTACCTATTTCTTTTGTTCAGTTTTCAAAGAACTGTGTGTTTCGTGTGTCGCTCGTTTTGGCGACTTTTATAAGATACCACCGTTGCCTAGTTGATGTCAACCGCTTTTTTTAGTGATTCTTATTTTGTTTATTTCGTTTGTTTGAGCCGCTGTAAAAGCGACAAGAAGTAATATACCATCTTCTAGATAATATGGTCAATAGTTTTTTGAAAAAAAGTTAATTTCTTTGTTTTCGCCTCAAATACCTTCTGCAATCTGAAGGCTTAGCGAACCTACAGAATAAACGGTAAATGATCTGATATCTCTCTTCTAAAACGGATTTAACGATAGCATCTATCTTTTGATCTTCTAGATCAAACCTTAGTTCCTCCATCTCCTTTTTTAACACATACTCAAATTCATGAAGTTCTTGGTGATTCAATAGCACTCCTACCAAAGACAATGGACGACACCCCGCTAAGTTTTTTTCTTTTACCATTATGGCCATGAAAAGTAGGAGTTATTATTTTTTACGAATGTCTAAATTTTCGGTATATCTTGTCCCTTTTATCATAGATATTTTGTAAGGAAGATGGACAGGGGGTAGATGATATTATGAAATTTTTCTTTGTTATTAACGGCAAGAAAGTAAAACAATACATGGTTGTTGTATTTGCTGCTTTCTTTGCTGCTTCACTTGCTTTTGTAGGGCAGCAGCAATTATCTGTATTTTCATCTAAAGATGGACCACGAGCAATTTATAAGGGAGAAGACCAAGGAAACAAAGTCTCTCTTACGTTTGATATCAGCTGGGGCGATAAGCGTGTTACACCAATCTTGGATGTCTTAAAGGACAAAGGCGTCAAAAATTGCACTTTTTTCATATCCGCCGCTTGGGCTGAACGACACCCTGAGATCGTTGAACGAATTGTAAAAGATGGTCATGAAGTAGCAAGTCTTGGGTATCAATACAAAAGTTATACCGATTGGGAAGACAAACAGATCAAAAGAGATATTCTTTTAGCTCAGGAAAAGATTAAAAAGGTATCTGGAAAAATGACTTCTCTTATCCGTCCGCCTAATGGGAATTTTGATGAGCGTGTCCTGAACATCTCTGAGGATCTCAACCATACGGTCGTTCATTGGAGCATCGATACGAAAGATTGGAAAAATCCTGGCGTAGATCGTATTGTGACGACAGCTACCGATAAGACGAAAGCTGGCGACATTATCTTACTCCATGCATCTGATTCTGTTAAGCAAACGCACAAAGCACTTCCTACGATTATCGATAAACTACGTGACGATGGATTTAAATTTGTAAGTGTAAGTGAGATGATCGCGAACACGGAAGCTAACAGTAAAGAGGTTAACTGATATAAAAAAGCCCCTGCCTATAAGGCAGTGGGCTTTGTTTGTTTAGACGATTTAGATTGGTTAGACTGCAAAAGTCGGTGCAGCATTAAAATTTGATACGTATTACAAAGCATGATCGGAACAAAGCCCATCCAAAGCGAAAGAGTATTGTTTTCTTTTAACACCGGCACCCACTCTAAAATGGTGACGACTGTGATAAAGAAAAGCGTTGGTATGAATGCTACATTCGATGTTTGTTTTACTTTTACATATGCAATGATCAATCCGTAGATTAAAATCGCTAACGGAATAAGAATGTAGTTAATGAGGCTGTCGCCTTCTTTGTGAAAGGATGTATATCGTAAATAGAACAGATCGAACAGAACGACTGCAATCAATACAAGTTGTACACCATTCCAAAGACGATGACTTTTAAAGATACCAAGTCCAAAGCGATGAACGGTTAAATATGCAAAAAAGCCCATCTGACTAAATACACTGAACAACGCACCGAAACCGATCAATCCAAAAATATATAGAAGAACTTCTAAAGCACTGCTGTCTTCCGGAAACTTTAATATAAGACCAACTGTGATTGCACTAACAATCCCAATTAACAATGTGGTAAAAAATAAAAAGATCCAACTTCTAATTTTCACGCTTGTTTTCCCCCTCTAACATGCTCCGTAACGATTGTACCAATGTCTTTTTTAAATTGCCAGTTTTCCTTTAAATAACCAGTATAAATACGTGCTAAAAATCAATCCTATTAGTATCGAGCTCAACTTGAAAGGAGGAGGAATTACTTTGAAAAAAATATACATTTTTCTCTTTTGTATCTCTCTTGCTGCTCTTTCGGGCTGTGCTCAAGAAGCCCAAGGCAGTTCTCAGGTCGATTACGAAGCAACAAAAAAGATGCTTGTCGATCTATTGAAGACAGATGAAGGAAAGAAAGCCATCAAAGAAGTGTTATCTGATAAAGAAATTCAACAAGACATACTTATTGATCAAGAAGTCATCAAACAGACGATTGAAAAGCAGCTTCTTTCTGAAAAAGGTCAGAAGTTTTGGCAGACCCTTTTTAAAGATCCGAAGTTCTCAGTAGCTTTTGCAAAAAGTATGCGAAAAGAACACGAGAAGTTGATGAAGGATCTTATGAAAGACCCACAGTATCAAGCAGAAGTGATGAAAATCATGCAAAATCCACAAATTGCAGAGAAGTTATTATCTCTTGTGGATACACAGCCTGTTAGAAAAGAAATGAAAAAAGTGATGCTTGAAACGTTCGAGAGTCCAATCGTACAAGCACAGATTCAAGAAATGTTAAAGAAAGTGGCTCATGAAGAAATTGATCAATCCATTTCTAAAAAAGGAAAAGAAGCTTCATCCGGCGGTGGACAACAACAACAAGATTCAACGAGCCCACAATAAAAGCCTCCCGACACTCGGAAGGCTTTTTTCTTTAGTTTGTTTTATCAATGATTTTCTTTGCCATCTGAATATAATGTTCACCGATCGGATGTGTTTGTTCATACACACTCGGCGCAAAATCATCTTCTTTTATCTCAGGTTGACCAAGCGGTATTTGGCCGAGCAACGGCACATTCAACTCTTCCGCTAAACGTTTTCCGCCGTCTTTACCGAATACGTATTCCTTCTCACCTGTAGACCCGCTTTGGAAGTAGGACATGTTCTCTACGATACCAAGAACTTCATGGTTGGTCTTGATTGCCATCGTTCCTGCACGTGCTGCTACGAAAGCTGCTGTAGCATGAGGTGTTGTTACGATTACTTCTTTACACTTCGGAAGCATCTTGTGAACATCCAAAGCCACGTCACCTGTACCTGGTGGTAAGTCTAGAAGAACATAATCTAGATCTCCCCATTCTACTTCGCTAAAAAAATTCATAAGCATCTTCCCGAGCATCGGCCCGCGCCAGATAACAGGTGCGTTATCTTCAACGAAAAATGCCATGGATATGACTTTTACATCAAAACGTTCAACAGGAAAGATGCGATCGCCTTTTACTTTCGGACGCTCAGTAATTCCCATCATATCTGGGACACTAAATCCGTAAATATCAGCATCGATCAATCCGACCTTTTTTCCAAGCCTTGCAAGAGCAACAGCTAAGTTGACAGATACCGTTGATTTTCCAACTCCGCCTTTACCACTAGCGATCGCGATAAATTGTGTCTTGCTGTTTTCGGAAAGAAGAGTCGTTGGTGCACTCTGCGCTCCCGCTTCACTAGGGTTCACAGCCGTAATGTCGTCTCTTTTCTCAAAACGAAGTCCGACAGATTCCACTCCTGCGTTTTTCAACACTTGAACGATCTGCTGCTGCAGCTGCATTTGTTCCGGTGTTCCTGTATGTGCTAAGCCGATCTTCAGCCCCACATATCCTTCTTTGATCTTCAACTCACGGATACTTCCAGAGTCGACCATGCTTTTATGTAAATAAGGGTCTTGAATAGGACCTAACAGCTCGATGACTTTTTCTTCTGTAAGCACATAGACACATCCTTTACCTGTAAAATTCCTTTTCAGTATATCACAACCCCCACCGACAATCATGTAAGCGGTTTTTTAGATGTGTAATTTTGCTCAAGCGAGGAGGCCCGCTACGGTAGGTATGAGCACTAACTGTAGACTTTTATGAAAATACTGTCCACTTTTCGAATTTTACTGTCCACTTTTCGAATTTTACTGTCCACTTTTACACTTTTACTGTCCACTTCGGTATTTTTACTGTCCACTCCAGGTTTTCCGCCCCGAAAGCGAGCAGCTAAAACGCAATAAAAAACACCCCCTCTAATCAAGAGGAGATGCTGGTGGGGTTTCATTTGTATAAAAGCGCAGCATCCCTTGGTAGATCGATGCCGCTATACTTTTCTGGTACGACTCTGTTTTTAACAGCTCACGTTCTGATGGATTGGATAAGAAGCCGACTTCGACTAGCGCTCCAGGTACTTCGGCCGTTCGAAGCAAGTATAGACCTTCTATGGATTTTGCGAATCGGTTCGTATTGTTTAAATTTCTCTTGATTTCATCTTGAATAAATTTAGATACCGCTTCGCCGTCTTCTTTTCCAGGATGATAAAAGACTTGAGCGCCTCTCCACCGGGATGAAGGCAAAGAATTGAGATGAATCGAAATGAATAAGTCCGCATGATTTTCGTTAATAATTCGTTTTCGTTCTTTTAAATCTTCATACTTGCGATGACGTAATTTTTTTGTTCCCTCGTTTGCGAGATCAGTGTCCGTCTCTCGTGTCATGATAACGAGTGCTCCCGCTTCTTGTAAATAATCTCGAAGCAGAACGGAAATGTTTAACGCGATTTCCTTTTCAAGAACTTCTCCATCACCAACCGCACCACCGTCAGCTCCCCCATGACCTGGGTCGAGAACGATAATCTTCCCAGAGAGTGGCATGTTCCACGATCGCCACGAATCATCATCTAAAAAATGATAGGTGAAAATAAAGATAAGGACTGCGCATCCAAGTGCAAATGCGGCTCCCTTCACCCACTTCTTCATGTTTCGTCCCCCTATACAAGCCATATAACATTATGTATATGGGACAAGAAGAAATTTATAACTGATTATTGTAGCTTCATGCGGTAGCGTTTTTCACCGTTTTTATAGCCTTCCATCCACCAGATATGAACGAATGCCTCACAGCAAAGATGAAGAGATTCCATCATCATCTCTGTTCCCCAGCACCAGAACTGCCAATATTCAAAAAGACCGTCTGCGATTGCCTTTTGTTTAGCATATGCCCGTTCTTTAATCTTTTCCAACGTTTCCCCGTGATACGCAAACCGGCTATAACCTGCTCCTAAAAGATAAGAATCGATCGCCATGTCGATGCACGCATCCTCAATATCGTTCTGATAAAGAAGCGAGTATTGAAAAAATGGTTGAAACAAACGCTGAAATTCTTTTTTTATAGTTGCCAAGGATAAGTCCCGAAGTACCTTTCGCTCGAACGTTTCTTTTTTGAAGCGCTGCTTTTCTTTAAAGTTGTTTAAAACGATTGCCATGATTACCTCCCCTTTCATCGTGTTGTGTTTTCCATATCATTATTTTCTCCAGAGATGTCTACACGACACTTCATAAAAGATGGGAATAACCTTACTGCTTGTGGCGGGGATATATGTAGAACCAAATTGGATCAGCCGTTAGACTTAATTTTTCTGATTTCGACTTAATTATTTTTAATTTAGACTTAATTATTTGGATTAAGACTCAATTTTCCTCGATCAGGCTTAATAGTTCCGGAATTAGACCCAATCTTTCCTAATCAGACGCGATTCATTACAAACAAAAAACCCCGCTCTCGAAAAGAGAACAGGGTTTTGATAAACGTAATAGAAATTAACGTTTTGAGAACTGAGGTGCACGACGAGCGCCTTTAAGTCCATACTTCTTACGCTCTTTCATACGAGCGTCACGAGTAAGGAATCCAGCTGCTTTAAGAGAACCGCGGTACTCAGGATCTGCTTCTAGAAGCGCACGAGAGATACCGTGACGGATAGCTCCTGCTTGTCCAGTGTATCCACCGCCATGAACAGTAACTAATACGTCATACTTGTCAGTTGTTTCAGTTGTGTTAAGTGGTTGCTTAACGATAAGCTTTAAAGTTTCTAATCCGAAAAATTCGTCAATGTCACGTCCGTTGATTACGATACGGCCTTCACCAGGAACTAATCGTACACGCGCTACGGAGTGCTTACGACGTCCAGTGCCATAATATTGTACTTGTGCCACGTAAATACCCTCCTTTTTATCCGCGTAACTCGTAGTTTTCAGGTTTTTGTGCTTGGTTGTTGTGCTCAGCTCCAGCGTAAACGTGAAGCTTTTTGAACATTTGGCGACCAAGGCTGTTCTTTGGAAGCATACCTTTGATTGCTAGCTCAAGCATTTGAACTGGACGAGTTGTACGCATTTCTAATGCAGTTCTCGTACGCAGTCCACCTGGGTGACCAGTGTGGCGGTAGTAAATTTTGTCTGTTAATTTCTTACCTGTTAATTCAATCTTCTCAGCGTTGATGATGATTACGTGATCACCAGTGTCAACGTGTGGTGTATAAATAGGCTTATGCTTACCGCGAAGGATAGATGCAACTTCACTGGATAGACGTCCAAGTGTTTTGCCTTCAGCGTCGATCACAAACCATTTACGTTCTACTTCAGAAGCTTTCGCCATGAAAGTCGTACGCATGTGTTTTCCCTCCTGTATCTTCAATCAAATTCATTATATTCATGTGAACATTTCCCGAGATATCTACACGGGGCATGTGGACGATATCTGTAGAAATACCAAATAATATCTTATAATATATAAACAACGATGTCAAGCGTATCCTAAATATTATTCCGTTTTATCTGCATAATCTACACGAAAGAGATAGAGTCCGTTTGCCGGAGCTGTTTTTCCAGCTAGCGCACGGTCCTTGCCTTTTATAATCGCAGAAATCTCTTCCGGTTTGAGTTTCCCTTGTCCAACTTCTAATAGGGTACCAACCAGAATCCGAACCATGTTATATAAGAATCCACTACCTCTTACCTTTAGCGTTAAGACGTTCCCTTCTTCTAAAACATCTAAAGCAAAGATCGTACGAATTTTATCTTCCACTTCCGACTTTGCAGATGAAAAAGAGGTAAAGTCATGTGTACCTAAAAATAACGATGCAGCTTGTTTCATATCCTCTACGTTTAAGGAGTAAGGAAAATGGAACATATGATTTCTTTGGAACACATCTGGTTGATTACTTCTTAAAATTTTATAGTGATACTCTTTACCTGTTGCAGAGAAACGAGAATGAAACGCATCGCTTACCATCTCGACGTCTTTAATCAGAATATCATTCGGGAGCATCGCATTCAATGCTTTCCCCCAAGCTTCTGATGGAATCTCCATATGTGTATCAAAATGAAACACTTGACCGATGGCATGAACCCCTGCATCCGTGCGCCCTGAGGCAAAGATCCCTACAGGTTCCCCTTTGTGCATCTTTTGCAGGACGGCCTGTATCGTCCCTTGAACCGTTCTGCCGCTAGGCTGTATTTGGTATCCAGCAAACTCAGTACCGTCATAAGCTACGGTTACTTTCATACGAGCCATGTTCAATCTCCTTTTAATTGCGTAATAAGAATAGCGAAAGGGTCAGCAAGGCTAATAGCAGCAGAGCAAACGTATCACGCTGATGCCACGCTAGCGCACGAAGTCGAGTTCTGCCTTCACCACCACGATATCCTCTTGCCTCCATCGCTAGAGCGAGTTCTTCAGCCCGCTTGAACGATGAAACAAATAACGGTACCAAGAGCGGTACAAAAGCCTTTGCTCGTTCTTTGATCGGTCCGCTCGTGAAATCAGCTCCACGTGCCATCTGCGCTTTCATGATCTTTTCCGTCTCTTGTAAAAGCGTTGGAATAAACCGGAGTGAGATCGACATCATTAACGCGAATTCATGAACAGGCAGTTTCCACTTTTTTAATGGACCTAACAAGTGTTCTAATCCATCTGTAATGTCGATCGGTGTTGTGGTTAAGGTCAAAAGTGACGTCATCATAACAAGAAGCAAAAGTCTTAGTGCGATGAATATCCCTTGAATCACTCCGCCTTCGTAAATTTCAAGAAAGCCTGCTTTATAGAGCAGATCCCCTTCTTTTGTTAAGAAGATATGCAAAAGCATCGTAAACACGACGAGCAAAAGAATCGGCTTTAATCCTTTATATAAAAAACGGAATGGAACTTTTGACAGACTGATCGTTACGACTGTAAAAGCGATCAGTACTCCGTAAGTCACCCAGTTGTTCGCCAGAAAGACGATAAACAAATAGAAGAAGGCAGCAATAAGCTTCGAACGTGAATCCATTCGATGAAGTGGAGAGGAAGCTGGATAATACTGCCCGATGATTACATTCTGCAGCATACTAGTTCCCCCTCTTCTTCAGACTCTGACTAACTTGTTTAGCCAGCTCTTCTACTGTAAATTTCGTTAAAGCAAGATGAAGACCAGACTTCTCGTTCCACTTTTGTAAAAATTGAACGGTCTCTGGTACATCTAATCCCGCTTTCTTTAGTGCTTCTCGCTCATTAAAGATATCCGTCGGCTTACCATGGAGATACAGTTCACCTTTATGCATCACAGCGATCTCATCTGCGTATCTCGACGCATCCTCCATACTGTGAGTAACAAGTATCGTAGTAAGGTTGTTTCTCTCATGCAGAGAATAGAACAATTCCATGATCTCTACACGCCCAGCTGGATCTAGACCTGCTGTAGGCTCGTCCAAGATCAGCACTTCGGGATTCATAGCAAGGACACCTGCAATCGCCACACGGCGCATCTGGCCGCCGCTTAAGTCAAAAGGAGACTTCGTTAGAACACTTTCTGGTAGTCCTACCATCTCGATCACTTTAGCAGCTGTTAGCTTCGCGCTCTCTTCTGACATACCAAAATTCCGCGGCCCAAACATAATATCTTTTTCTACCGTTTCTTCAAAAAGCTGATGTTCAGGATACTGAAAAACAATTCCTGCCTTTTTTCGAAGGGATTTCAAATCTTGCTTCTTACCGCCAGCTTTGAGTTCAGTACTGCCCATCTTTATCGAGCCCGCTGAAGGCTTTAACAATCCGTTAAGATGTTGGATAAGCGTAGACTTTCCAGAGCCAGTGTGCCCGATCAACGCAAGGAATGTACCATCCGCGATGTCGAGGTTAATATCGTGCAGGGCCCGTCTCTCGAACGGAGTTCCCTCCATATATCGATGCTCTAAACGGTTTATGCTAATTTCCATAATGCATTCACCAGCTCTTCCTGCGTTAAATAGCTTTTATCAAGCTCCACACCTTGTTGGCGAAGAGCCTCACTTAACTTTAGTGAAAACGGTAAATCCAGACCGGCCGATTTCAACAGTTCACGCTGCTGAAAAATGTCTTCAGGTATCCCCTCAGCTGCCTTCTCTCCCATTTTCATGACGACAACTCTGTCTGCACTTAGCGCTTCCTCTAAATCATGAGTGATGGAAATGACAGTGATGCCTTCTTTTTTATTCAGTTCGCGCACGGTATCGATCACTTCAATTCTACCGATCGGATCAAGCATCGATGTCGCCTCATCCAAAACGATAACAGAAGGTTTCTGCGCCAATATTCCAGCAATCGCGACTCTTTGCTTCTGACCACCGGATAACTGATGAGGTTCCTGGTTTAAGAAAGCTTCCATTCCCACTCTTGCTACACTTTCATTGATACGCTTAACCATCTCTTCACGCGGTACGCCGAAATTTTCAAGCCCAAACGCAATATCATCTTGTACGCTTGTGCCTACGAACTGATTATCAGGATTTTGAAAGACCATCCCTACAAGTCTTCTTACTTCCCAAATGTCGTCAGGACGGCCTGTCGTGTACTGTGAGACATATACAGCACCTTCACTAGGCAACAACAGTCCGTTGAGCATTTTTGCCAATGTGGACTTCCCAGAGCCGTTATGGCCCACGATTGAAAGCCATTCCCCTTTATGCACGTCTAGCGTTACACCTTTAAGTGTAGGTGTCTCTTCTCCCGGATAATTAAAGGTCACATCTTTAACGGTAATGATGTTTTCCATGTGACATCCTCCTCTTAACTGCTGCTCATTCTAAGCTGCTCTCTGCTCGTAGTAGTTTATATAAATTATTTTCAACAATGATGGGCGGCGAACTTTCAATAACTTTTCTAAAGGTTTTTTCTTTGGAATTGTTTGCCCCTTCATTGAAAAGTTGATTGGAGCGCATGGTGTGAGACTCTCGGCTAGGACAAGCGGTCAGTCCGAAGAGTGGAAGTGGCTCGTTCAGCCCCGACTAGCAAAAGGTAAATGGGTTTGAAGGCGCACTCTGCCTTCTGAGCTATTTACCTTTTGACCTCGAGGGGCTAGCCACTGCAACTTGACAGGTGAGACCCTTAAGGCGCAAAGCGGCAAGGGGCTCACCGCCTGCCCCGCGGAAAGCGAGCACCTGGAGCGCAAATCAACTCTCACAAATACTACTAGATTTTTCAATAAAAATAAAAAAGGGCAAGATTGTCATTGAAGACTTGATCCCGCCCTTTCATACGTTTTATTAAACTAATTCAATGATAACCATTGGTGCACCATCACCACGGCGAGGGCCGATTTTTGCGATGCGAGTGTAACCACCGTTACGCTCTGCATAGCGAGGTGCAAGATCACTGAAAAGCTTTTGTAGAGATCTTTGTCCAGACTCAGCGTCTGCTACTTCGTTACGAAGGAACGATGCAGCTTGACGGCGAGCATGAAGGTCTCCACGCTTACCAAGCGTAATCATTTTCTCAGCAAATTTACGAACTTCTTTTGCACGTGCTTCTGTAGTTTCAATACGCTCGTTGATGATTAAATCAGTAGCTAAATCACGAAGCATTGCTTTACGAACCGCAGATACACGACCTAACTTTTGGTATCCCATGCTTGTATTCCCTCCTCTGCGCGTTTCTCTCTCGTCTTGAAAAAGCGCGTATTACGAATTAATCGTCAGCGCGTAATGAAAGACCCAGCTCTTCAAGTTTCTCTTGAACTTCTTCAAGAGATTTCTTTCCAAGGTTGCGTACTTTCATCATGTCTTCTTCAGACTTATTCGCAAGTTCTTGAACTGTATTAATGCCAGCACGCTTTAGGCAGTTATAAGAACGAACAGAAAGATCAAGTTCTTCGATCGTCATCTCAAGTACTTTTTCTTTTTGGTCTTCTTCTTTTTCTACCATAATCTCAGCGTTCTGAGCTTGATCTGTTAAGCCAACAAAAATGTTTAAATGTTCGCTAATGATCTTCGCACCAAGAGAAACTGCTTCCTCTGGACGAATGCTCCCATCTGTCCATACATCAAGCGTTAGCTTATCATAGTTTGTTACTTGTCCTACACGAGTGTTTTCCACTTGATAGTTCACACGCGAAATTGGCGTGTAAATGGAATCAACAGGAATTACTCCGATCGGCAGGTCTTCGCGTTTATTGCCTTCTGCCTGTACATAACCACGACCACGTTTTGCATGAAGCTTCATTTGGAAATGAGCTCCTTTTGCTAGTGTTGCGATATGAAGATCCGGGTTAAGGACTTCAACATCGCTGTCATGCGTAATGTCGCCAGCTGTTACAACACCGTCACCTTGTACATCGATTTCAAGTGTCTTCTCTTCATCAGAGTAAATCTTCATTGCAAGTTTCTTTAAGTTTAAGATGATGGTTGTAACATCTTCAACTACACCTTCAACTGTAGAGAACTCATGCAATACGCCATTGATCTGAATAGATGTAACTGCTGCACCAGGTAGTGAGGACAACAAGATACGACGCAAGGAGTTGCCTAGTGTAGTCCCGTATCCACGTTCAAGTGGTTCAACAACAAACTTTCCGTATGTGGCATCGTCGCTGATTTCAACCGTCTCAATTCTTGGCTTTTCGATTTCGATCATTCAACTGAACCCTCCTTCAAACGTCGAATCTCGGCTGGAGGTTTCCAGCCGAAATTCCCCATAGGCATTCCGACTTATCATTTACCAAAACTTTCACTATAACCATTATAGACAAGTTATAGAAATATATACCGTGTATATTGTTACACGCGACGGCGTTTTGGCGGGCGGCAACCGTTGTGAGGTACAGGAGTAACGTCACGAATAGCTGTTACTTCTAAGCCTACCGCTTGAAGGGCACGGATTGCTGCTTCACGTCCAGCACCAGGTCCTTTAACGGATACTTCCAACGTTTTCATACCATGTTCCATTGCAGTTTTACCAGCTGTTTCAGCTGCCATTTGTGCTGCGAACGGAGTAGACTTACGAGAACCTTTAAATCCTAGGTGACCAGCAGTCGCCCAAGAGATTGCGTTCCCGTGCGTGTCAGTGATCGTAATGATCGTGTTGTTGAATGTAGAACGGATATGTGCTACGCCGACTTCAACATTCTTTTTGACACGACGTTTACGTGTATTAGTCTTACGTGCTTTTGCCATTTAGAGTTTACCTCCTTTACTTACTTTTTCTTATTCGCTACTGTACGACGAGGTCCTTTACGAGTACGGGAGTTGTTCTTCGTGTTTTGACCACGTACTGGTAATCCACGACGATGACGAACACCACGATATGCTCCGATCTCGATTAGACGCTTGATGTTTAGTGATACTTCACGACGAAGGTCACCTTCCACTTTGTGTCCATCGATGACTTCGCGGATTTTATTTAATTCATCTTCAGTAAGATCACGAACGCGTGTATCTTCAGAAACTCCAGCTGCAGCAAGAATTTGCTGTGCTTTTGTTTTACCGATACCGAAGATGTATGTTAAAGAGATTACTACTCGCTTATCACGAGGAATATCTACACCTGCAACACGTGCCATAATTTTTGCACCTCCTGTATATTAACCTTGTTTTTGTTTATGTTTCGGATTTTCACAGATCACCATTACAGTGCCTCTGCGGCGAATCACTTTACATTTTTCACATATTGGCTTGACTGATGGTCTTACCTTCATTTTTTATAACCTCCTTATGTCACGGAGTACATTGATTATTTAAAACGATACGTTATACGACCACGTGATAAGTCATACGGAGACAATTCTACGGTTACTTTATCCCCTGGAAGAATTCGAATGTAGTGCATACGAATCTTTCCAGAAACGTGCGCTAGAACTTTGTGTCCGTTTTCTAGTTCAACACGAAACATGGCGTTCGGAAGAGGCTCAATTACTGTACCTTCGACCTCAATAACATCATCTTTAGCCATCGACTTGATCTCCCTTCTTCAGAGCAATGACTTTCTCGTCGGAAAACTTCGCTACTGCATAACGCAATTTGCCATTGGTTACACGACCTGTTTCAAGAATGCTTTTAACAACTTCCGGAGAAGTAAAATCCAGCAGTTCTAAGTGGTTTAGGTTCTTGCGTTTGGCTCGATCAAACTTTCTTTTGTCACCATCTGCTACAAGGACGAAACGCCCATCGAGAATACCGACAATCACACCTAACCGATCTGCGTCTCTTCCTTTTAGTATCCGAACCAGTTGACCTATGTTCGGTACCGAATCAGATTCGCTTACCATCTCATCACCTTCACTTAGATCTTTGTTAAGATTTCAAAGCCTTCTTCCGTAATGACAACCGTGTGTTCAAAGTGAGCACACCATTTGCCATCCGTTGTGACAACCGTCCAGTTATCGGATAATGTTCGAACATAGCGAGTTCCCGCATTAATCATAGGCTCTATTGCTAGAACCATGCCCTTTTTCAGCACCGGCCCTTTACCAGGCGGTCCATAATGAGGAATTTGCGGGTCCTCATGTAAGTCCTGGCCTATTCCGTGTCCGACGTATTCGCGAACAACAGAAAACCCTTCACTCTCAGCATACTTTTGTATCTCATGAGAAATGTCAGTTAACCGGGCACCGGCTTTTGCTTTTTCAAGTCCTTTATATAAAGACTCTTCGGTTACATCCAGAAGTTTTTGAGCTTCATCTGAAATCTCGCCAACTCCATACGTCCAAGCGGAGTCACCGTGGTATCCTTTGTACTTCGCCCCAATATCTATAGAGATAATGTCGCCATGGTTGAGTACGCGTTTACCTGGAATTCCGTGCACAAGTTCTTCATTTACAGAAGCACAGATGCTTCCACTAAAACCATTATAGTTTTTAAATGAAGGAATTGCACCTTGGCTGCGGATAAACGTATCAGCAATTTTATCCAGTTCCTTAGTAGTTATGCCAGGCTTAATGTGTTTTTTTAACTCTTGATGAGTTAAGGCAACAATGCGACCTGCCTCCCGCATGATTTCAATCTCTCGCGGTGTTTTGCAGATTATCATTTCGCCAATCCCCCAATAAGTTGGTCAATGTCTTGAAAGACTTTGTCGATATCCTGATCACCATTCATGTTTTTCAGGTAACCTTTTTCACCATAAAAATCAAGCAGTGGTTTAGCCTGCTTCATGTTTACATTTAAACGGTTTCGAACGGTCTCTTCATTATCATCTTGACGTTGGATAAGCGTACCGCCGTCTTTATCACATACTCCTTCAACCTTTGGCGGGTTGAATATTACATGATACGTGCTTCCGCATGTTTGGCAAATCCGACGACCTGTTAATCGCTGCATAAGCTGATCAGAATCTACTGAAATGTTTAACACATAATCAATCGTTCTTCCAAGCTCTGTTGTGATTTCTTCTAATGCTTCCGCTTGGGCAACTGTCCGAGGGAATCCATCAAGTAAAAATCCTTTTTCGCAGTCTTTTTTAGAAAGTCGGTCACGTACGATACCGATTGTAACTTCGTCAGGAACGAGGTTACCCGCATCCATGTACGATTTTGCCTCAAGTCCAAGAGGAGTCTCCTCTTTAATTGCTGCTCGGAACATATCTCCAGTAGAGATATGAGGTATTCCGTATTTCTCAACAATTCTTTCTGCTTGAGTACCCTTACCTGCTCCGGGCAATCCCATTAAGACTAGATACATCTAATCCCTCCATAAATCACAATCGTCTTTTTTTAAGAGCATATGGGAAGATGAATCTTCCCGTGCTCTTATTTTATGAAGCCTTTGTAGTGTCGCTTGATCAGCTGACTCTCAATTTGCTTCATGGTGTCTAGTGCCACACCTACAACAATCAGCAAGCTTGTTCCACCAATTTGAATGGCTGGCGGAAGGTTCAAACCTGGAATTGCTGTAAAGACAACTGGCAGGACTGCAATTGCAGCCAGGAATAGAGATCCAACAAATGTTAATCGATACAGAATTCTTGTTATATAAGTTTGAGTGTTAGCTCCTGGACGAATGCCAGGAATGTATCCACCCTGCTTCTTTAAGTTTTCCGCCATTTGCTCCGGATTTACTTGGATGAACGTATAGAAATACGAGAATCCAATAATAAGGAGCGCATATATAATCATTCCGACTGGTTTCGTGTAGTCAAACGTGTTGATAATCCAAGTCGTAACATCATTCTGTCCGAAGAAGCCAGCAACAGTTCTTGGCGTGATGATCAAGGAAATCGCGAAGATAACCGGGATAACACCTGCTGCATTAACTTTAATCGGAAGATGAGTGGACTGGCCGCCAACAGGCTTTGTTCCAACGACTCGCTTTGCATACTGAATCGGGATTTTCCGAACACCTTGTTGAATAAAGATAACACCCATAATAATGAGTACAATCGCAAGAGCAAGCAGTACGATCGTTACAATATGCATGAATAACTGATCGTTACCACCTTCAAATTGCGTTGTGAAAAGCTGGTTAACTGCTGTAGGAATAGCTGCGGCAATCCCCGCAAAAATCAGAACTGAAATTCCGTTTCCAATCCCCTTAAGGGTAATCTGCTCACCTAACCACATTAAGAATGCAGTACCTGCAGTTAAAACTAACGCGATAAAAAGATACGTAGACATACTAGGGTTTTGAATAAGTCCTGGGAAAAGATTGTTAAAACCGATAGACATACCGATTGCCTGGATAAAACCAAGAACAATAGTTCCATAACGAGTGAATTGAGCTAACTTCTTACGCCCAACTTCACCTTGCTTACTCCACTCCGTAAATTTAGGAACAACGTCCATCTGCAGAAGCTGCACGATGATCGATGCTGTAATATACGGCATGATACCCATAGCGAAAATGGAGAAGTTCTGTAAAGCTCCACCGCCAAACGTATTCAAAAAACCAAAAATGTTAGCACTGTCGCCTGTACTGAATTTCAGTACATCGCGATTTACGCCTGGTACTGGGATAAATGTTCCTAGACGGAACACTACCAGCATAGCAAGTGTAAACAATATCTTGTTTCTCAGATCACCCACACGCATAATGTTGGAGATTGTCTGGAACATTAGATCACCTCAGTAGTTCCGCCCGCTGCTTCAATTGCTTCTTTAGCAGAAACAGAGAATTTGTGCGCCTTAACTGTAAGCTTAGCTTCTAACTTGCCATTTCCTAGAACTTTGATTCCGTTTTTAAGACTGCTAACTACTCCTGTTTCGATAAGAAGTTCAGGAGTAACTACTGTGCCCTCTTCAAAACGAACTAGCTTCTCAAGATTTACAACTGCATACTCTTTACGAGTAGGGTTTGTGAATCCGCGTTTCGGTAAACGACGTGCTAGTGGATTTTGTCCACCTTCGAATCCAGGTCTAACACCACCGCCTGAACGAGAGTTTTGACCTTTATGACCACGACCACTTGTTTTACCATTGCCTGATCCGATACCGCGACCTACACGGTTGCGAACTTTACGGGATCCTTCTGATGGCTTCAACTCATGAAGTTTCATCTGAGCACCTCCTCATGATTTATTTATCTTATTAAGCTTCTAATTCTTTCACTGTTAAAAGGTGAGACACCTTGTTAACCATACCGCGGATAGCCGCGTTATCTTCGTGTACAACCGTCTGGTGCATTTTGCGCAAACCAAGTGTCTTAACAACGATACGTTGGTTTTCAGGACGGCCGATAACACTACGAGTGAGGGTGATTTCTAATTTCTTAGCCATCTAAAGTTCCCTCCTTAACCTAAAAGCTCTTGTACTGATTTACCGCGAAGTTTCGCAACGTCTTCAGCACGCTTTAAATTTTTCAAACCTTCGATAGTTGCACGAACCATGTTGATTGGGTTGTTAGATCCAAGTGACTTAGAAAGGATGTCACCTACACCAGCAAGCTCCAATACTGCACGTACAGGTCCACCAGCAATTACCCCAGTACCTTCAGATGCAGGCTTAAGAAGTACGTTACCTGCTCCAAAGCGTCCAATTACTTGGTGAGGAATTGTTGTTTTTACGATCGGTACAGTTACTAAGTTCTTCTTAGCATCTTCAATCGCCTTACGGATCGCTTCTGGTACCTCTTGGGCTTTACCAGTACCGAATCCAACGTGACCGTTTTTGTCACCAACTACAACTACTGCAGCAAAGCGGAAACGACGTCCACCTTTTACTACCTTAGCTACACGGTTAACGGTAACGACGCGTTCTTCAAGTTCAAGTTTGTTAGGGTCGATACGCATCAGGTTCCCTCCTTCGATTAAAATTCTAACCCAGCTTCACGAGCTGCGTCTGCTAATGCTTTAATACGTCCGTGATATAAATATCCGCCTCGGTCAAATACTACCGATTTGATTCCTTTTTCAACTGCGCGCTTAGCGATTTCTTGACCAATCGCTTTAGCAGCATCTACGTTTCCACCGTTTTCTACACTTACACCTTTATCAAGGGAAGATGCAGATACAATTGTTACACCTGCTTGATCATCGATCAATTGAGCATAGATGTGCTTTGTAGAACGGAATACGTTCAAACGAGGACGTTGTGCTGTTCCGCTTACAACGCGGCGAACACGAGCATGTCTTTTCTTACGAGCGACATTCTTATCTGCTTTCGTGATCATCCTTTGCACTCCTTTCCGCTACCTAACGGCTTTATTTACCAGTTTTACCTTCTTTACGGCGAACGAATTCACCTTCGTAACGAATACCTTTACCTTTGTAAGGCTCAGGTGAACGAACTGAACGGATGTTTGCAGCAACTTCACCAACACGTTGCTTGTCAATACCCTTAACGATTACCTTCGTGTTAGAAGGTACTTCGATGTCGATTCCTTGCTCAGGAACGATTTCAACAGGATGAGAGTAACCTACGTTAAGTACAAGCTTGTTACCAGCTTTGGAAGCACGATATCCAACCCCGATAATTTCTAGAGCTCTTTCATAACCGTTAGTTACACCGATAACCATGTTGTTTAGTACGCTACGAGTTGTACCATGCAATGCACGGTGCTCTTTGTGGTCGCTCGGGCGTTCCACAGTAATTTCGTTATCTTGAACATTAATCTTAATGTCAGCATTGAATTTGCGAGAAAGTTCACCTTTAGGGCCTTTTACAGAAACCGTGTTGTCAGTTGCAACATCGATCGTAACGCCACCTGGAACTTCAATCGGTTTGTTACCTACGCGAGACATGTTGACACCTCCATTCGCTATTTATTACCAAACGTACGCTAGTACTTCGCCACCCATTTGTGATTGGCGAGCTTCTTTATCAGTCATAATGCCTTTAGAAGTAGATACGATCGCAATACCAAGTCCTCCAAGTACACGTGGAAGATCAGTTGATTTTGCATAAACACGTAGACCAGGCTTAGAGATACGCTTAAGACCTGAGATTACACGCTCATTGTTAGAACCGTACTTAAGGAAGATGCGAATCATTCCTTGTTTGCTATCCTCTACATATTCCACATCGCGAACAAAACCTTCACGCTTTAGGATTTCTGCGATTTCTTTTTTCATATTAGAAGCAGGAAGCTCCAATTTATCGTGACGAACAGTGTTTGCGTTGCGGATACGAGTAAGCATATCTGCAATTGGATCTGTCATAACCATTACTAGTTACCTCCTTCCCTTTTTTCAGGGTATTACCAGCTGGCTTTTTTAACGCCAGGAATTTGACCTTTGTAAGCAAGTTCTCTGAAACAAATACGGCACAGTTTGAACTTGCGGATTACTGAATGAGGACGCCCGCAACGTTCACAGCGCGTATATTCTTGCACTCCGAACTTTTGCTTGCGTTGTTGCTTAGCAATCATGGATTTCTTTGCCACGGGTAAACCTCCTTTGGCTAAAGGTTATTTTTGGAACGGCATTCCGACTTGTGTAAGAAGCTCACGTGCTTCTTCGTCAGTGTTCGCAGTCGTTACGATAACGATGTCCATTCCGCGAACTTTGTTTACTTTATCATAGTCGATCTCTGGGAAGATCAATTGCTCTTTAACTCCAAGCGTGTAGTTACCGCGGCCGTCGAAAGACTTCTTGGAAACCCCGCGGAAGTCACGTACACGTGGAAGGGAAACGCTGATTAACTTATCAAGGAAGTCATACATGCGCTCTCCGCGAAGTGTAACTTTTGATCCGATCGGCATACCTTCACGAAGTTTGAATCCAGCGATAGATTTCTTAGCACGCGTGATCACAGGCTTTTGACCAGCGATTGCTGTAAGTTCCTCTACTGCTGTATCTAACACTTTAGAGTTGGATACTGCTTCACCAACACCCATGTTGATAACGATTTTTTCGATCTTTGGTGCTTGCATTACTGAAGTGTAATTAAACTTTTCCATTAGAGATGGTAAGATCTCTGCTTTATATCGCTCTTGTAGACGGTTCATTATGTGTCCTCCTTTCACTCTGAGACTTATTTATCTAGGGTTTCACCAGATTTTTTGGCCACACGAACTTTTTTCCCATCAACTACATTGTAGCCTACACGAGTAGGAGCACCAGTTTTAGGGTCAAGAGGCATTACGTTAGAAGCATGAATTGGTGCTTCTTGGCTAAGGATTCCACCTTGTGGATTAGCTTGAGAAGGTTTTGCGTGTTTCTTAACAACGTTCACGCCTTCAACAAGCACTCTGTTTAGCTTCGGATAAGCTTCAAGGATCACACCTTGTTTACCTTTATCCTTGCCGGAAATAACTTGTACTTTATCGCCTTTTTTCACATGCAATGGCATTGTGATGTTGCACCTCCTTACAAGACAATAAACGCCTTGCTAGTAAATATATTAAAGAACTTCTGGAGCAAGAGATACGATTTTCATAAATTGCTTGTCACGAAGTTCACGTGCTACTGGTCCGAAGATACGAGTTCCTCGAGGACCTTTATCATCCTTAACGATTACAGCCGCGTTCTCATCAAAGCGGATGTAAGATCCGTCGTTACGGCGCATACCACGCTTAGAACGTACCACTACCGCTTTAACAACGTCACCTTTCTTAACAACGCCACCTGGTGTTGCGGACTTAACCGAACAAACGATAATGTCACCAACGTTAGCGTACTTACGACCAGAACCACCAAGAACTTTAATGCAAAGTAACTCTTTCGCACCGGAGTTATCAGCTACTCTTAAACGGGATTCTTGTTGAATCATGCGAATGGACCTCCTTTCGGATATGAGTATAATCCGAACAATTTATTAAATAATTACTGCTTCTTGTACTACTTCAACTAGACGGAATCGCTTGTCTTTAGAAAGCGGACGCGTTTCCATAACCTTTACGATATCGCCAATTTTAGCAGTGTTGTTTTCATCATGCGCTTTTAACTTTTTAGAGTATTTAACGCGCTTGTTATATAAAGTGTGAGTCTTGTAAGTTTCTACAAGCACTGTAATCGTTTTGTCCATCTTGTCAGAAACAACACGACCAGTGTACACCTTGCGCTGGTTACGTTCACTCATTGTGCGAACCTCCTCTCAAGATTTAACCGTTAGTAATCCCAAGCTCTCTTTCACGTAAAACCGTTTTTGCACGGGCAATTGCTTTACGAACTTCACGAATGCGGGCCGGGTTTTCAAGTTGACCTGTCGCTAGTTGGAAACGAAGGTTAAAAAGCTCTTCTTTAAGTGCTTTTGCTTTTTGTTCAACTTCTGCAGTGGTCAGGTTACGAATATCATTAGCCTTCATTTGTGTCACCACCCACTTCTTCGCGTTTAACAAACTTACATTTTACAGGAAGTTTGTGTGCTGCAAGACGCAACGCTTCGCGTGCCACTTCTTCAGAGACACCTGCGATTTCAAACATAACTTTTCCTGGCTTAACTACAGCTACCCATCCTTCAGGAGCACCTTTACCAGATCCCATTCGGACTTCTAGAGGCTTTGCAGTGTAAGGCTTAGACGGGAAAATTTTGATCCATACTTTACCGCCACGCTTCATATAACGAGTCATCGCAATACGAGCTGCTTCGATCTGACGGTTAGTAATCCAGCTAGCTTCAAGAGCTTGCAAACCGAATTCTCCGAAATGAACTTCAGTACCGCCTTTTGCGTTCCCACGCATTTTACCGCGGTGTTCACGACGATATTTAACACGTTTTGGCAATAACATAATTATTTGCCTCCTTCCTCTTTTTTCGTTCCTCTTGTTGGAAGGACCTCACCACGATAAATCCAGATTTTAACTCCAAGCTTACCGTAAGTTGTGTCTGCTTCAGCAGTACCGTAATCGATGTCTGCACGAAGTGTGTGAAGAGGAACTGTACCTTCACTATAATGTTCAGCACGAGCGATATCAGCTCCGCCAAGACGGCCTGACACTTGTGTTTTGATACCTTTCGCACCCATACGCATTGCACGTTGGATCGCTTGCTTCATAGCACGACGGAAAGATACACGGTTTTCAAGTTGACGAGCGATGTTTTCAGCAACTAGCTTAGCATCAACGTCAGCTTGTTTAATTTCAAAGATGTTTACGTGAACTCTTTTACCAGTGATGTCGTTAAGGGCTTTACGAAGTGCTTCAACTTCAGATCCACCTTTACCGATAACCATTCCTGGTTTAGCAGTTTTGATTGTGATATTCACACGGTTAGCTGCACGTTCGATTTCAACACCTGATACAGCAGCGTCTTTTAAACGCTTTTCAATATAAGAACGGATCTTAAGGTCTTCATGTAAAAGATTAGCGTAATCCTTTTCAGCGTACCATTTTGAATCCCAGTCACGGATGACGCCAATACGTAGACCTATTGGATTTACTTTTTGACCCACGTCTTAACCCTCCTTCTTTTCAGAAACAACGATTGTGATGTGGCTAGTACGTTTGTTGATACGGCTTGCGCGACCCATCGCACGAGGACGGAAACGCTTAAGAGTAATACCTTCATCAACGAACGCTTGCTTAATCACCAAGTTGTTCGGTTCCATTTCATAGTTGTGTTCTGCGTTTGCGATAGCAGACTTAAGCACCTTTTCAATTACAGGAGAAGCTGCTTTAGGCGTCAAACGTAGAATCGCAAGTGCCTCACCTACTTGCTTGCCTCGAATCAAATCGATTACGATGCGAGCTTTACGAGGAGCAATACGCACTTGTTTAGCAATTGCTTTTGCTTCCATTTTGTGTACCTCCCCTCAATTAACGTCTTGTTTTCTTATCATCAGCTGCATGGCCTTTGTAAGTACGAGTAGGTGCAAACTCACCTAACTTGTGACCGACCATATCTTCTGTGCAATAAACCGGCACGTGTTTACGACCATCATAAACAGCGATTGTGTGACCGATGAAGTCAGGGAAAATCGTAGAACGACGAGACCAAGTTTTAACTACTTTCTTGTCGTTAGATTCATTAAGTGCCTCGACCTTTTTCATCAAGTGGTCATCTACAAAAGGCCCTTTTTTCAAACTGCGACCCATTTGAGAACCTCCCTTTGTGTTTGCGCTACGGCTCGATTGAACCGTAGTACAATCACATTATTTTTTGCGACGACGTACAATGTACTTGTCAGTTTGGCTATTTTTCTTACGAGTTTTATATCCAAGAGTTGGTTTACCCCATGGAGACATTGGTGATTTACGTCCGATTGGAGCGCGTCCTTCACCACCACCGTGTGGGTGATCGTTAGGGTTCATTACAGAACCACGAACTGTTGGGCGGATACCCTTCCAACGAGAACGACCTGCTTTACCAACGTTTACAAGTTCATGCTCTAAGTTTCCAACTTGACCGATTGTTGCGCGGCAAGTAAGAAGGATCATACGAACTTCACCAGAACCAAGACGAACTAGCGCATACTTTTCTTCTTTACCAAGAAGTTGAGCTTCAGCACCAGCTGAACGAGCCAATTGTCCACCTTTACCAGGCTTAAGTTCGATGTTGTGAATTGTAGAACCTACAGGAATGTTAGCTAATGGAAGTGAGTTACCTACTTTAATATCAGCTTCAGTACCGGACATGATTTCTTGCCCTACTTTAATTCCTTTTGGAGCTAAGATATAACGCTTCTCACCATCTGCATAGTGGATTAGCGCGATGTTAGCCGTACGGTTTGGATCGTACTCGATTGTAGCAACGCGACCTGGTATTCCGTCTTTGTTACGTTTGAAATCGATGATACGATACTTACGCTTGTGTCCTCCACCTTGGTGACGAACAGTTAGTTTACCTTGGTTGTTACGCCCAGCTTTTTTGCTAAGAGGAGCAAGCAAGGATTTTTCTGGTTGGTCAGTTGTAATTTCAGCAAAGTCAAGCTGAGACATGTTACGACGACCGTTAGTTGTCGGTTTAAACTTTTTGATACCCATTGTAATTTCCCTCCTTTACGAGTTCTTTTTAAACTCCTTCAAAAAAGTCGAGTTCTTTGCTTTCTGGAGTTAATGTAACTACAGCTTTTTTACGTTTAGAAGTGTAACCAGTATGACGGCCTACACGCTTAAACTTACCTTTGTAGTTAGCAGTGTTAACAGATTGAATTTTCACGCCAAAGATTTCTTCTAGTGCGCCTTTGATTTGAGTCTTAGTTGCACGAGGGTTAACTTCGAACGTGTATTTTTTGTCAGCCATTATTTCAGTAGAACGCTCTGTAATAACGGGGCGCTTAATCACATCACGAGCTTCCATTATGCGAGCACCTCCCCTACTTTTTCCACAGCGTCTTTAGTCATAAGAAGCTTGTCGTGGTTTAACACGTCAAGAACACTAACGCCGTTAGCCGTAACAACTGTTACGCCAGGGATGTTACGTGCAGACAATGCAACAGCGTCATTGTAATCAGCAGTTACAACTAATGCTTTACGATCTGCGGATAGATTTGCAAGTACTTGCATCATTTCCTTTGTTTTAGGAGCTTCGAATGCAAGTCCTTCTAAAACGATCAAGTCGTTATCTAGAACCTTAGAAGATAGCGCTGATTTAATAGCTAAGCGACGAACCTTCTTAGGTAATTTGTAAGAATAGCTTCTTGGTGTTGGTCCGAAAACCACTCCACCGCCAACCCATTGTGGAGAACGGATAGATCCTTGACGAGCACGTCCAGTACCTTTCTGTTTCCAAGGCTTGCGTCCACCACCAGCAACTTCAGAACGGTTCTTTACATCGTGCGTTCCTTGGCGCTGTGATGCTTGCTGCATAATAACAGCGTCGAAAAGCACGCTTTTATTTGGTTCAATACCGAAAACGGAATCGTTTAATTCGATATCGCCAGCTTGAGTACCATCTTGTTTAAATAATGCTACTTTTGGCATCAGATTGTCCTCCTTCCTTATTTAGCATCCTTTGCTTTAACAGCAGAGTTAATTGTAACGTAGCTCTTTTTCGCTCCAGGTACGTTACCTTTGATTAGTAGAAGATTACGTTCTGCATCAACTCTTACAACTTCTAAGTTTTGTACAGTTACTGTATCTCCGCCAGTACGACCAGGTAATGCTTTCCCTTTGAAAACACGGTTAGGGTCAACTGCACCCATTGAACCAGGACGACGGTGGTAACGGGAACCGTGGCTCATTGGCCCGCGTGATTGCCCGTGACGTTTGATAACACCTTGGAATCCTTTTCCTTTAGATGTACCAGTAACGTCTACAGCGTCACCTTCTGCAAAAATGTCAGCTTTGACTTCCTGACCAACTTCGTATCCCGCAACATCAACATTACGGAATTCTTTAACGTAGCGCTTAGGGCTCGTGCTAGCTTTAGCCGCATGTCCTGCTTGTGGCTTGTTAGAACGAGAGTCTTTTTTATCATCAAATCCAAGTTGGATAGCTTCGTAGCCATCATTCTCAACGGATTTCTTTTGAAGAACAACGTTAGGAGTTACTTCTACTACAGTAACTGGAATTAGATCTCCGTTTTCTGCGAAAACTTGAGTCATACCAATTTTTCTACCTAAGATTCCTTTGGTCATTCGTCACACCTCCTATTAATAAGTAAAATATTTATAAGCAAACGTGAAATTATAGTTTAATTTCGATGTCTACACCAGACGGTAGATCCAAACGCATTAACGAATCAACTGTTTGTGGTGTTGGCTCGATAATATCGATCAAGCGCTTATGAGTACGCATTTCGAACTGCTCACGAGAGTCCTTGTACTTATGAACCGCACGAAGGATCGTGTAGATCGCTTTCTCAGTAGGTAGCGGGATAGGACCTGATACCTTTGCTCCTGAACGCTTAGCAGTTTCTACGATTTTTTCAGCTGATTGATCAAGAATTCTGTGATCATACGCCTTTAAACGGATACGAATCTTTTGCTTTGCCATTTTTTTCCCTCCTTTATTCGCCTATTTTGATAAACAGACATTGCTCCGCGGAAATTCAACCTGATATCACCAGCCATGGCAAAGGGGCCTAGTGTGTCAGCAACCTTCCGGATCATCGCAGTGAATGACCAACATTACTTATTATAGAGAAAAGCAACGCCCAATGCAAGTGTTATTTGCATTTATTTATTGCTAATCGCACTTTTTCTATTATAGAGACTTTATTCACGGATTTCAACTTCCTTTTTCTTCTTTTACCTATTTGAATGTGTTTCTTCTATATATAGAAGAGATGCGATTGGTGGTGGTGAATTTAGTTGCACAGCGGCGCGCATATAGTTGATTTTACAACTCGCGGATTTATGGTGTGAACTCGCGGGATTAATGATGAAACCGGCGGGAATATGTGTAAAATTTGCGGGATTATGCTTCAAATTTCAGGGAATTACGGTTTGATACATCGTTCAAATTGATCCTATATCTATTTTCCTTTTCCTTAATTGTTTTTTAAAACAATTTTATATGTTGTATTAATACTTTTTTCTATAAGAATGATCCTTTCAAATCCTTGTCTACTTTGACAGTTGATTGGAGTGGAAGTTGCGAGACTCCTGCGGGACAGGCGGGCAGGTGAGACACTTATACGTGAAACGTACGAATGTGGCTCATCGCATGCCCCGCGGAAAGCGAAGCACTGGAACGGAAATCAACTACTTTCACAATCAACAAAGCTTATGAAGACTTCCTTTACTAAAAACGAATCCAAAATAAAAAAACACCCTCCAAAAGGAGAGTGTTTTTATAAAAGAGTAATAAGATTACTCAGTGATTGTTGCAACTACGCCTGCACCAACTGTACGTCCACCTTCACGAATAGAGAACTTAGTTCCTTCTTCGATAGCGATTGGAGCGATTAGTTCTACAGTCATCTCAACGTTATCTCCAGGCATAACCATTTCTACGCCTTCAGGAAGTTGGATGATACCAGTTACGTCAGTTGTACGGAAGTAGAACTGAGGACGGTAGTTAGAGAAGAATGGAGTGTGACGTCCACCCTCTTCTTTTGAAAGAACATAAACTTCTGATTTGAACTTAGTGTGAGCTTTAACAGTACCTGGCTTAGCAAGAACTTGTCCGCGCTCAACATCGTCACGGGAAACCCCACGAAGAAGTGCACCAATGTTGTCACCAGCTTCAGCATAGTCAAGAAGCTTACGGAACATTTCAACACCTGTTACAGTTGTTGATTTTGGCTCTTCAGTAAGACCAAGGATCTCAACTACGTCACCAACTTTTACTACACCACGCTCAACACGTCCAGTAGCAACTGTACCACGACCAGTGATTGAGAATACATCCTCAACTGGCATCATGAATGGCTTTTCAGTGTCACGTGGAGGAGTTGGGATATAAGAATCTACAGCGTCCATTAGCTCGTAGATTTTAGCTTCCCAATCAGCGTCTCCTTCAAGAGCTTTAAGAGCAGAACCTTTGATTACAGGAATGTCATCTCCTGGGAAGTCATACTCAGAAAGAAGGTCACGAACTTCCATTTCTACTAGCTCAAGAAGTTCTTCGTCGTCTACCATGTCACACTTGTTCATGAATACAACAAGGTAAGGTACACCTACTTGACGAGAAAGAAGGATGTGCTCACGAGTTTGTGGCATTGGGCCGTCAGCAGCAGATACTACTAGGATCCCACCATCCATTTGTGCTGCACCAGTGATCATGTTCTTAACATAGTCAGCATGTCCTGGGCAGTCTACGTGTGCATAGTGACGAGAATCAGTTTCATACTCAACGTGTGCAGTTGAGATTGTGATTCCACGTTCGCGCTCTTCTGGAGCACCGTCGATTTGGTCATAAGCCATTGCTACACCCTTACCGTTTTTCTTAGCAAGAACAGTAGTGATAGCAGCTGTTAAAGTTGTTTTACCATGGTCAACGTGACCGATAGTACCAATGTTAGCATGCGTTTTGGAACGATCAAATTTCTCTTTACCCATGAGAAAGATTCCTCCTTAAATATGTTTACATATAGTAGATTTTTTATTTAAAACAGACAGATTGTACTGCCCATTTTAGATTACATGAAAATGTTGTTTCTTACAACCGAAGAGATTAAGCTCCAGTTGATTTTTTGATGATTTCTTCAGAGATTGACTTAGGTACTTCTTCGTAGTGATCGAAGTGCATTGAGTAAGTACCGCGGCCTTGTGTACGAGAACGCAAGCTAGTTGCATATCCGAACATCTCAGCAAGTGGAACCATCGCTTTAACGATTTGTGCGTTACCACGAGCTTCCATACCTTCAACACGTCCACGACGAGAAGTTACGTCACCCATGATATCACCCATGTACTCTTCAGGAACCGTTACTTCAACTTTCATGATCGGCTCTAGAATTGCAGGGTCACACTTTGATTTAGCGTTCTTAAGTGCCATTGAACCGGCAATCTTAAACGCCATTTCGTTGGAGTCAACATCATGGTATGAACCATCAACGATACGAGCTTTAAGGTCAAGTAATGGGAAACCAGCAAGCATTCCGTTTTTCATTGATTCTTCAATACCAGCTTGAACTGCAGGGATGTATTCACGAGGAACTGCCCCACCAACGATTTTGTTTTCAAATACGAATCCAGATCCTTCATCACCTGGCTCGAATTCGATCCAAACGTGACCGTATTGTCCACGACCACCGGACTGACGAACGAATTTACCTTCGACTTTAGCAGCTTGGCGAATTGTTTCACGGTAAGCAACCTGAGGAGCACCCACGTTTGCTTCTACCTTGAATTCACGGCGCATACGGTCAACTAGGATATCAAGGTGAAGCTCACCCATACCTGCGATGATCGTTTGTCCAGTTTCTTCGTTTGTTTCAGTACGGAATGTTGGATCTTCTTCAGCTAGCTTAGCAAGCGCCATACCCATCTTGTCTTGGTCTGCTTTAGACTTCGGCTCGATAGATAGTGAGATAACTGGCTCTGGGAATACCATGGATTCTAAGATAACAAGGTTCTTTTCATCACAAAGTGTATCACCAGTTGTAGTGTCTTTAAGACCTACAGCAGCTGCGATATCTCCAGCGTATACGATAGAGATCTCTTCACGGGAGTTTGCGTGCATTTGAAGGATACGTCCAACACGCTCGCGCTTTCCTTTAGTAGAGTTCTGTACGTATGATCCAGAGTTTAGTGTACCAGAGTACACACGGAAGAATGTTAACTTACCAACATAAGGGTCAGTCATAACTTTAAATGCAAGTGCAGAGAATGGTGCTTCGTCACTTGATTCACGAGTTACTTCTTCTTCAGAGTCAGGAAGTACACCTTTGATTGCTGGTACATCGATTGGCGATGGAAGGTAATCAAGAACCGCGTCTAGCATAAGCTGAACACCTTTGTTCTTAAATGCCGAACCACACATTACTGGGTAGAACTCAACGTTACAAGTTCCTTGACGGATACCTGCTTTAAGTTCTTCGTTCGTAATTTCTTCGCCTTCTAAGTACTTCATCATCATTTCTTCATCTAGCTCAGCAACCGCTTCGATAAGTTTTCCACGGTATTCTTCAGCTAAAGGCATGTGCTCTTCCGGAATATCACGAACTTCGATATCAGTACCAAGGTCGTTTCCGTAGAATACAGCTTTCATTTCGATAAGGTCGATGATTGCTTCGAATTGGTCTTCCGCACCGATCGGTAATTGGATCGGGTGAGCGTTAGCACCAAGGCGGTCATGAATCGTTTTTACGGAGTATAAGAAATCCGCACCGATTTTGTCCATTTTGTTTACGAATACTACACGAGGCACCCCGTAAGTAGTCGCTTGACGCCAAACTGTTTCTGTTTGTGGTTCAACACCTGATTGAGCATCAAGTAATGCAACCGCTCCGTCTAATACACGTAATGAACGTTCTACTTCAACTGTAAAGTCTACGTGTCCTGGTGTATCAATGATGTTGACACGGTGACCTTTCCATTGAGCAGTAGTAGCAGCGGAAGTAATCGTGATTCCACGCTCTTGTTCCTGCTCCATCCAGTCCATTTGTGAAGCTCCTTCATGAGTTTCACCGATTTTGTGGATACGGCCAGTATAGTAAAGAACACGTTCAGTAGTCGTTGTTTTACCAGCATCGATGTGAGCCATGATACCGATATTACGAGTATTTTTTAAGGAGAATTCTCTAGCCATGAATTTCTCTCCTTCCCTTTTTAAAAGGAATTTTTATAGTGTTTTAGAGACAGTCCGAGAACTGTCTCTATTATGATTTTACCAACGGTAGTGAGCAAACGCTTTGTTTGCTTCTGCCATTTTGTGCATATCTTCGCGCTTCTTAACTGAAGCACCAGTGTTATTTGCAGCATCCATGATCTCATACGCAAGACGTTCTTCCATTGTCTTTTCTCCGCGTAGACGAGAGTAGTTCGTTAGGTAACGAAGTCCTAGTGTTGTACGACGCTCTGGGCGAACTTCAACTGGTACTTGGTAGTTAGCTCCACCAACACGGCGAGCACGAACTTCAAGGACTGGCATGATATTTTTAAGAGCTTGTTCAAACACTTCCATAGGATCTTGGTTTGTACGTTCTTTAATAAGATCGAACGCATTGTACAAGATTGTTTGAGCTACCCCTCTCTTACCGTCAATCATAATTTTATTGATTAGACGAGTTACAAGCTTAGACTTGTAAATTGGATCAGGTAACACATCACGACGAGCAACAGGTCCTTTACGTGGCATGTGGTCCCCTCCTTTCTGATAGTTGTTTAGTTTATTTTAAAAAATATTACTTCTTAGCTTCTTTTGGACGCTTCGTTCCGTATTTAGAACGACCTTGCATACGGTTGTTAACACCAGCCGTATCAAGAGCACCACGAACGATGTGGTAACGTACCCCCGGTAAGTCTTTTACACGTCCTCCACGGATAAGAACAACACTGTGCTCTTGAAGGTTGTGGCCGATACCAGGAATGTAAGCTGTAACTTCGATTCCGTTAGTTAGACGAACACGCGCATATTTACGAAGCGCCGAGTTCGGCTTCTTAGGAGTCATAGTACCAACACGAGTACAAACTCCACGCTTTTGCGGAGATGAAACGTTAGTTTGGGACTTTTTGAAGCTGTTGTAACCTTTGTTTAACGCAGGAGAGTCAGATTTCTTTGATTTAGAAACACGACCTTTGCGAACTAATTGGTTAATTGTAGGCATTTTGTATTTCCTCCTCTCTTTTTTCGTAATACCACCGACCCAGGTGGTTCATTTTAGGACAAAAGAAAGTTTTTGCGAGAGGAGCGATATTGATGCCCATCGCAAAAACATGAATTTTATCCTTTTATCGCAACAGTTGCGGCCCCGACATCTATACCGCATGCTTTTCCAAGCTTTTTCATGGAATCAACCTTTACGATCGGTACGTGCTTCTCTTCGGCAATCTGCAATACTTTGCTCGTTACTCGAAAATCTGCGTCTTCCGCAACGACCAGCTCTTTGACCTCGCCGTTCTGTAAAGCTTTGATTGTTTGCTTAGTACCTACGATAATTTCAGAAGCCTGTGTCACTTTTTCATAAGACATACGAATATCCTCCAAAGTAACAAATCTTAGGAGCACATCCGTAATCATATCACCGATGCGCTCCCGATGTCAACATTTCATTTATTAATCTTGAGAAACAAGTTCAGTAGGCAGTTCTGCCTCTTCGCTGTTCTCATCTTCAACTACTGGAGAGTTGATTCCGATGTTTCTGTAACGGTTCATACCCGTTCCAGCTGGAATCAGCTTACCAATAATAACATTTTCCTTAAGTCCGAGTAACTCGTCACGCTTACCTTTGATGGCAGCATCCGTAAGAACTCGAGTTGTCTCTTGGAATGATGCAGCAGATAAGAATGATTCTGTCTCAAGAGATGCTTTTGTAATACCAAGAAGCACCGGACGACCTGTAGCAGGAGTTCCGCCTTCAAGAAGTACACTACGGTTAACATCCGTAAAGTTATGGATGTCCATAAGAGCTCCTGGAAGTACTTGAGAATCACCAGAATCGATGATACGCACTTTACGAAGCATCTGGCGAACCATAACTTCAACGTGCTTATCTCCGATTTCTACCCCTTGCATACGGTAAACTTTCTGAACCTCACGCAATAGGTATTCTTGAACGCCTTCTGCACCACGAACTTTAATTAACTCTTTAGGGTCGATCGAACCTTCTGTCAATACTTGACCAGCACTTACTTTATCACCTTCGACAACTTTAATACGTGCTCCGAAAGGAATTGCGTAAGATCTAGATTCGATTTCACCTTGAACGACTACTTCACGCTTATCTTTATTGTCGTTCACACCAACTACCGTACCTTCAAGCTCAGAGATAACCGCTTGACCTTTCGGGTTACGTGCTTCAAACAATTCTTGGATACGCGGAAGACCTTGTGTGATATCATCTCCTGCTACCCCACCTGTATGGAAGGTACGCATTGTAAGCTGTGTACCTGGCTCACCGATGGATTGAGCAGCGATAATTCCAACAGCTTCCCCAACTTCAACGTCAGAGCCTGTTGCAAGGTTGCGTCCGTAACATTTCTTACAAACACCGTGACGTGTGTCACAAGTAAATACAGAACGGATCGTTACTGCTTTCACGCCCACTTCTTCAATATGAGCGGCCATGTCTTCAGTGATCAGCTGATTAACGTCTGCAAGGAGTTCTTTTGTTTCTGGATGGTATACCTTTTTATAAGCAGTACGACCGATCAAACGCTCATGAAGAGGTTCGATTACTTCGTTGCCTTCTTTAATAGCTGCAACTTCTAAGCCACGGTCGGTTCCACAGTCATCTTCACGTACGATAACATCTTGAGCAACGTCAACCAAACGACGAGTAAGGTAACCGGAGTCAGCGGTTTTAAGGGCTGTATCGGCAAGACCTTTACGTGCTCCGTGAGTAGAGATAAAGTACTCGAGTACTGTTAGACCTTCACGGAAACTTGATTTGATTGGAAGCTCGATGATTTTACCAGCCGGGTTGGCCATCAGACCACGCATACCAGCTAGCTGTGTAAAGTTAGATGCGTTACCACGGGCACCGGAGTCACTCATCATAAAGATTGGGTTTCGCTTATCAAGTGTACCCATCAATTTATTTTGGATTTCGTCTTTAGCCAAACTCCAAACATTAATTACACGCTCATAGCGCTCTTCTTCCGTGATTAGACCACGTCTGAATTGCTTTGTAACGTTAACTACTTTTTCTTCGGCTACAGCAAGAATCTCTTGCTTCTCAGGTAATACAACGATATCGGATACACCGATCGTGATACCAGCGCGCGTAGAATATTTAAATCCTAAGTCCTTCATGCGGTCAAGCATCTTAGACGTTTCAGTAATCTTAAAGCGTTTGAATACTTCCGCGATAATCTTACCTAGGATACCTTTCTTGAATGGAACAATTTCCTCATGCTTCTGAATTTCTTCTTTTACATTAGCAGCCGGATCTAAGAAGTACTTTTCAGGTGTTTCCACTTGAAGGTTCGTCGTAGTCGGTTCGTTAATGTAAGGGAATGACGGAGGCAGGATCTCGTTGAATAACAACTTACCTACTGTCGTCATAAGAAGCTTAGATTGCTGTTCTTCTGTGAAAGTTTCTTTATTTAAGCTGGATACAGGTACTGCAATACGAGAATGCAAGTGCACGAATCCATTTTCATAAGCGATGATCGCTTCGTTGATGTCTTTAAATACAGACCCTTCACCAATAGCTCCTTCACGTTCAAGAGTTAGGTAATAGTTACCTAAAACCATATCCTGTGATGGTGTAACTACTGGCTTACCATCTTTCGGGTTCAAGATGTTTTGAGCAGCTAGCATTAAGATACGAGCCTCTGCTTGCGCTTCAGCAGATAGAGGAACGTGGACCGCCATTTGGTCACCGTCAAAGTCAGCGTTGTAAGCTGTACATACGAGCGGGTGAAGACGGATTGCACGGCCTTCTACAAGCGTTGGTTCGAATGCTTGGATACCAAGTCTGTGTAGTGTAGGTGCACGGTTTAGTAGAACTGGGTGTTCACGAATAACTTCTTCTAAAACATCCCAAACTTCTGGCTGAACGCGCTCTACTTTGCGTTTTGCACTCTTAATGTTGTGTGCAAGACCTTTTGAAACTAGCTCTTTCATAACAAATGGTTTAAAGAGCTCAAGTGCCATCTCTTTAGGAAGACCACATTGGTACATCTTTAAGTTCGGACCTACTACGATAACCGAACGTCCAGAGTAGTCAACACGTTTACCTAACAAGTTTTGACGGAAACGACCTTGTTTCCCTTTCAGCATGTGTGAAAGTGATTTTAACGGACGATTTCCTGGTCCAGTAACCGGACGGCCACGACGACCATTATCGATTAATGCATCGACTGCTTCTTGAAGCATACGTTTTTCATTTTGAACGATAATGTTAGGAGCACCTAAGTCTAATAGACGCTTCAAACGGTTGTTACGGTTGATAACACGACGGTAAAGGTCGTTAAGGTCAGATGTGGCAAAACGTCCACCATCAAGCTGAACCATCGGACGCAATTCCGGTGGAATAACCGGAAGTACTTCTAGAATCATCCAATCAGCATGGTTGCCCGAGTGACGGAATGCTTCTAGTACTTCTAAACGCTTAATCGCACGTGTACGGCGTTGACCTTGTGCTGTTTTAAGCTCTTCTTTTAACATCTCAACTTCTTTTTCAGCATCGATGTCTTCTAAAAGACGCTTGATCGCTTCTGCACCCATTTGTGCAGTGAAACCTTTTCCATACTTTTCACGGTATGTGCGGTATTCCTTCTCTGAAAGCAGTTGTTTCTTCTCAAGAGGAGTATCTCCTGTATCAGTAACAACGTATGAAGCAAAATAGATTACTTCTTCTAATGCTCTTGGAGACATATCCAAAACAAGACCCATACGGCTTGGGATACCCTTGAAGTACCAAATGTGAGATACAGGAGCAGCAAGCTCGATGTGACCCATACGGTCACGTCGAACTTTAGCTCTTGTTACTTCAACACCACAACGGTCACAAACCACGCCTTTATAACGGACGCGCTTATACTTTCCGCAATGACATTCCCAGTCTTTTGTAGGACCGAAAATTCTTTCACAGAACAAGCCGTCTTTTTCAGGCTTAAGTGTACGGTAGTTGATTGTTTCAGGTTTTTTTACTTCCCCTCTTGACCACGACCGGATTTTGTCCGGTGAAGCAAGACCAATTTTCATATATTCAAAATTATTTACGTCTATCAAGGAGCGTACCTCCCTTTTGATATCCTGTTTTAGTCATTCGAAGTGTAAGACTCAAGATTTAGATTTAATTTCTCGCTTGCCTGATCGTCTTCATCATCAAGCTCTCTCATTTCAATTTCCTTGTCATCTCCAGAACAGATCTTAACGTCCATTCCAAGAGATTGAAGTTCTTTGATCAATACTTTAAATGATTCTGGAACACCTGGTTCAGGAACGTTTTCACCTTTAACGATGGCTTCATACGTTTTCACACGACCGACAACATCATCGGATTTAACCGTAAGAATTTCCTGTAGTGTGTATGCCGCGCCATATGCTTCAAGCGCCCATACTTCCATCTCACCGAAACGCTGACCTCCAAATTGAGCTTTACCACCTAGAGGCTGTTGTGTAACAAGTGAGTAAGGACCAGTTGAACGAGCATGTAGCTTGTCATCGACCATGTGAGCCAGTTTGATCATATACATAACCCCAACTGATACACGGTTATCAAACGCAGCACCTGTACGTCCATCATAAAGTACCGTTTTACCATCGCGAGCCATTCCGGCTTCTTCGATCGTAGACCAAACATCTTCCTCACGCGCTCCATCGAATACCGGTGTAGCGACATGAATGCCTAGCTGACGAGCAGCCATTCCAAGGTGAAGCTCCAATACCTGCCCGATGTTCATACGAGAAGGTACCCCTAGTGGGTTTAACATGATGTCAACTGGTGTTCCATCTGGAAGATAAGGCATATCTTCTTCAGGCATAATCTTAGAAATTACACCCTTGTTTCCGTGACGGCCGGCCATCTTATCTCCTTCATGAATCTTACGTTTTTGCACGATATATGCACGAACGAGTTGATTCACACCTGGAGGTAGTTCATCGCCATCTTCACGGTTAAATACTTTAACGTCAAGGATGATTCCATCTCCACCGTGAGGTACACGCAATGATGTATCGCGGACTTCACGAGCTTTTTCACCGAAGATCGCATGTAATAGACGTTCTTCAGCTGTTAGTTCAGTTACACCCTTAGGCGTTACTTTACCAACTAAGATATCTCCATCTTTAACTTCCGCACCAACACGGATGATTCCGCGTTCGTCCAGGTTGCGCAATGCATCTTCTCCGACGTTTGGAATATCACGAGTGATTTCTTCCGGTCCAAGTTTTGTATCACGCGCTTCGGATTCATATTCTTCAATATGGATCGAAGTATAAACGTCGTCTTTAACAAGACGCTCACTCATGATAACAGCATCCTCGTAGTTGTAACCTTCCCAAGTCATGAAGGCAACAAGAACGTTACGACCTAATGCAAGTTCACCTAGTTCCATTGAAGGTCCATCCGCTAAGATTTCTCCTTTTGTCACGCGGTTTCCTGTGCTTACGATCGGACGCTGGTTATAACACGTTCCTTGGTTGGAACGAATAAACTTAAGCATGTTGTAAGTGTCAAGGTCGCCTGAAACTTCCTTGCCATCTACTTCTTTAATGCGGCGTACTTGAACTTGTTTAGCCGTTACGCGTTCAACAATTCCTTCGTGCTTACAGATAACTGCAGCTCCGGAGTCTTTTGCTGATACGTGCTCCATTCCTGTACCGACGATTGGTGATTCAGGAACAAGTAGAGGTACAGCCTGACGTTGCATGTTCGCTCCCATTAGGGCACGGTTGGAGTCATCATTCTCTAAGAACGGAATACAAGCTGTCGCAGCAGATACTACCTGTTTCGGCGATACATCCATATAATCGATGCGTTCGCGTTTAACAACAGTGTTATCTCCGCGGAAACGTGCAATTACGTCTTCGTTCATGAACTCTCCGTTATCACCTAAGATCGAGTTCGCCTGTGCAACTACGTATAAATCTTCTTCATCAGCAGTCAAGTAATCAATGCGGCTCGTTACACGACCTGTTTCAGGATCAACCCGACGGTACGGTGTTTCGATAAATCCATATTGGTTCACTTTTGCGTAAGAAGAAAGTGAGTTGATCAAACCGATGTTCGGACCCTCTGGCGTCTCAATCGGACACATACGACCGTAGTGAGAGTAGTGAACGTCACGAACTTCAAAGCCTGCACGTTCACGTGTAAGACCACCTGGCCCTAGTGCAGATAGACGACGTTTGTGCGTCAATTCTGCTAGTGGGTTCGTTTGATCCATGAACTGTGAAAGCTGAGAGCTTCCGAAGAACTCTTTAATAGATGCAATTACAGGACGAATATTGATCAATGCTTGTGGTGTGATCGCGTTTGTGTCTTGGATTGACATACGCTCACGCACAACACGCTCCATTCTGGAAAGTCCGATTCTGAATTGGTTTTGAAGAAGCTCACCAACAGAACGCAGACGACGGTTTCCAAGATGGTCAATATCATCTGTAGTACCTACTTGATGCAACAAGTTGAAGAAGTAGTTAATAGAAGCAATAATGTCAGAAACCGTGATGTTTTTAACTTCTTTATCAACAAGTCCGTTTCCGATAACATTAATGATTCTTTCACCCTCTTGATCATCAGGCGCATAGATTTTGATAGATTGAAGAGCGATATCCTGATCTTCAGCCACTCCTCCTGCTGGTGTTACGGTTTTAAAGCCTACACCACTCTCAAGAGCAGGGATAATCTTATCTAGCGTTCTACGGTCAAGAAGCGTACCTTCTTCAGCGATCACTTCACCAGTTTCAGCATCCACAAGCGTTTCAGCTAGTTTTTGGTTGAAGAGACGATTCTTTATATGAAGCTTTTTATTGATTTTATAGCGTCCAACGTTAGCTAAGTCATAGCGTTTAGGATCAAAGAACCTAGAATCTAATAAACTTTTTGCATTATCTACTGTTGGAGGCTCTCCCGGACGAAGACGCTCATAGATTTCGAGAAGGGCTTTTTCTGTTCCTTCTGTATTATCCTTATCTAGCGTGTTGCGAAGATACTCGTCTTCTCCAAGCAAATCAATGATTTCTTGATCAGACCCAAACCCTAAAGCACGAAGCAATACGGTAATAGGGATTTTTCTTGTGCGGTCAATACGCACATAAACTACGTCCTTAGCATCTGTTTCGAACTCCAGCCAAGCACCGCGGTTTGGAATGACAGTAGCGGTAAAACCTTTTTTACCGTTTTTGTCGATTTTCTCACTATAGTAAACACTTGGTGAACGAACGAGCTGTGATACAATTACACGCTCTGCCCCGTTGATCACAAAGGTTCCCGTATCTGTCATTAACGGGAAATCTCCCATAAATACTTCCTGCTCTTTTACTTCGCCCGTCTCTTTATTGATCAGACGCACTTTCACACGAAGCGGAGCAGCGTAAGTAACATCGCGCTCTTTTGATTCATCTACAGGATACTTCGGCTCACCTAAGTTATAATCAATAAACTCTAAAACGAGGTTCCCTGTAAAATCTTCAATCGGCGAAATGTCTCGGAACATTTCACGTAACCCCTCATCAAGAAACCATTGATAGGAAGCGGTTTGAATTTCAATTAAGTTTGGTAATTCAAGCACTTCGCTAATCCTTGCATAACTTCTTCGTTGGCGGTGGCGTCCAAACTGAACTAGTTGACCTGTCAACTGCTTCACCCCTCAAATCCAGCGTTTTTTTCGTGTATCATATTTCTATCTAACATTCTATTAAGAAGGTTAGAAAACAAAAAGAAAAAGGGTTTCATATTTTTAAAACCGCAGTTTTCCTATTTTGATAAAAGCTATTATATAATTTTGTCCAACTTTTTCGCATTCTATACGTCTAAACATGAGTAAAAAACGTTGATTTATCAACGTTTTTTCGCTTACCACGAAAAATAAGCAGCAAAATGCGAATCCATTGGCATTTTATAATACTAACATACGGAATTTATCAAGTCAAACTTTTATTGCACGTAAAATAAAGTAGCCTTTTTTCTTAGCAACCGTTTCAACTTGACCGAATAATTGTTCCATTTTATCCATAGCAGATGGTGCACCTTGTTTCTTTTGAATAACTACCCACAACTCGCCACCAACGCAAAGTTTGTGATAAGCTTCTTCAAAAATTTGATGAACAACTGACTTACCTGCACGAATCGGCGGATTTGTGATAACAGCAGCGAACCCTTCATCCTTCACTTCCGCAAACAAATAACTTTTGTAGATCTTAACGTTATCTACCTTGTTCTTATCAGCGTTCAGTTTAGCAAGCTCAACTGCTCGTTCATTGATATCCACCATTTGAACAACACGATCTTGTTCCGCTCTAGCAAGTGAAAGTCCGATCGGTCCGTATCCACATCCTACATCTATATAATCACCAGATACCTCTGGAGGTACAAAGGACTCTATTAAAACGCGACTGCCAAAATCTACTTCTTTCTTCGAAAAGACACCAGCATCTGTCGTAAAACGAAATTTTTCGCCGTTTAATAAAAAATCCCATGTTTCTCTTTTGCTTTCTGTACCAGGTGTTTCAGAGTAATAATGGTTCTTCATTGTTTTCAAACTCTCCTTACCTTCTGATAAAGACAGTATTCCCGTTCCAAATTTCTTTAACGGTCTATCTATAAAGATGCTTTAACAATGTCGCCTTTGTAAGTGTTGATTTCCGTTTCAGGTTGCTCGCTTTCCACGGGGCGTTTGGTGAGCCTCCTGCCGCTTTGCGCCATTAGGAGTCTCCACCTGACCACTCGTCCCGTAGGAGTCTCGCACCTTGCATTCCAATCAACTTGCATATGATGAGAATAGCAACACCCTTCTAGAAGAAAGCCTTCTAAAAAAATCAAGCGAAACAAACAAAAAGGTCCGCCATCGGGCGAACCTTTTCTTTTGAATTACTTAACTTCAACAGAAGCTCCAACTTCTTCAAGCTTAGCTTTGATTTCTTCAGCTTCGTCTTTAGATACGCCTTCTTTAACTGGCTTAGGAGCACCGTCAACAAGTTCTTTCGCTTCTTTAAGTCCAAGACCTGTAAGTTCACGAACAACTTTGATAACTTTAATTTTTGAAGCTCCACCGCTTGCAAGAATTACGTCGAATTCAGTTTTTTCAGCAGCAGCGTCTCCACCAGCAGCTCCACCAGCTACAGCTACAGGAGCAGCAGCAGTTACACCAAACTCTTCTTCGATTGCTTTTACTAGGTCGTTAAGCTCTAAAACAGTCATTGTTTTTAAGCTTTCAATGATTTGCTCTTTAGACATTATAATTTCCTCCTTATGGAATGTAAGTTATTGGTTGAAAGTAAGACTTAAGCGCCTTGCTCTTCTTTTTGTTCTGCAACAGCCTTAGTAGCCAACGCAAAGTTGCGGATAGGTGCTTGAAGCACGCTGAGTACCATTGAAAGAAGACCATCTCTTGATGGAAGTTCAGCAAGAGCTTTCACTTCTTCTAGAGACGCAATGCGTCCTTCGATTACACCAGCTTTAATTTCAAGCGCTTCGTGTTTCTTAGCGAAGTCGTTAAGGATCTTAGCCGGAGCTACAACATCTTCATTTGAAAATGCGATCGCTGTAGGACCAGTTAAGTGTTCAGCTAATTCTTTAAGGTCATTCTCTTCAGCAGCGCGAACTACCATTGAGTTTTTGTAAACTTTAAACTCGATGCCAGCATCACGTAAAGACTTACGAAGTTCAGTAACCTCAGAAACAGTAAGACCACGGTAGTCAACAAGGATTGTTGATTGGCTATTTTTGATTTTCTCAGAAATAGTGGATACTAACTGCTTTTTTGTTTCTAAAATGCTGCTCATTATTACACCTCCTGTAAAATGATTGCATCACCGCAGGTTTTGTCCAAAAACAAAGCCTCCATGTCGAGACATGGAGGCGTGAGTATCTAAAGTCATAAGTAATTAACTAATGAGCTTATCGATGCTTCACCTCGGCAGGAAGATTTAAGCCAGTTGGCTCCTGCTGTCTACGGCATTCATCTGATGCGTTTGTGTTTAACAGTATATAATATAACGGGTCGAAACCCGTTTGTCAACTATCGTTTTACAGCGAATGAAGATGGATTAACTTTGATCCCAGGTCCCATAGTTGAAGAAACAGCAACGTTCTTCATGTAAGTTCCCTTTGCAGCTGCAGGCTTAACTTTCAACAATGTTTCGATGATTGTGTTAAGGTTTTCTGCAAGCTTCTCAGCTTCGAAAGATACTTTACCGATTGGAACGTGAACGTTACCAGTCTTGTCGACACGGTATTCTACTTTACCAGCTTTGATTTCGTTAATCGCTTTTTCAACTTCAAATGTAACTGTTCCTGTTTTAGGGTTAGGCATTAATCCTTTAGGCCCTAGAACACGTCCAAGTTTACCAACTTCAGCCATCATGTCCGGAGTAGCAACGATTACGTCGAACTCGAACCAACCTTGTTGGATTTTGTTGATGTAGTCAGAATCGCCAACGTGATCTGCTCCAGCAGCTTCAGCTTCTTTTGCTTTTTCACCTTTTGCGAATACTAATACACGTTGAGTCTTACCAGTTCCGTTTGGAAGCACTACTGCTCCACGAACTTGTTGGTCAGCTTTCTTCGTGTCTACACCTAAACGAACTGCAACTTCTACAGACTCGTCAAATTTTGCAGGAGCAGCTTTTTTAACTAGCTCGATCGCTTCTGCAGCGTCATATGCTTTTGTGCGGTCTACTAATTTAGCCGCTTCTTGGTACTTCTTACCTTTGTTTGCCATTGTATTGTCCTCCTTATGTGGTTTAGCGGATATTCCTCCCACTTATTGCACTTACCATCAAGTGCAATCGAACGCATTGCATGAATAAAGGTTGCGAACCGTTTGACGGGCAGGATATTAATCCATTTACTCGCAACCTAATAGACATCAAACACAGGGATTAGTCTTCGATAACAATTCCCATGCTGCGTGCTGTACCTTCAACCATACGCATTGCAGCTTCAACACTAGCAGCGTTTAGGTCAGGCATTTTTGATTCTGCGATTTCGCGAACTTTATCACGCTTTACAGTCGCAACTTTTTTCTTGTTAGGCTCACCAGAACCTGACTCGATTCCTGCAGCTTTCTTTAAAAGAACAGCAGCCGGAGGAGTTTTAGTGATGAATGTAAATGAACGGTCTTCGAAAACCGTGATTTCTACCGGAATGATTAAACCAGCTTGATCAGCAGTACGAGCGTTGAATTCTTTACAGAATCCCATGATGTTTACCCCAGCTTGTCCTAGTGCAGGTCCAACTGGCGGTGCCGGGTTTGCTTTACCAGCAGGGATTTGCAATTTTACCATCTTAATAACCTTTTTAGCCACGCGACACACCTCCTTAAGTCCGTGATGTGGTATTATGGGCCGAAACCCTCCCACTCAAAAATACGCTTCCCCTCCTAAAAGAGAGGAAGCAGTTGATTAGTAATATCAAACATAAAAAATTCTATCACCTTTTTGAAGTGATTACAAGTCTTTTTCCATTATAACTTGCTAACTTGGGTAAACTCAAGTTCGACTGGTGTTTCACGACCAAACATGTTGACGTGAACTTTCAGCTTCTGTTTTGTTGCGTCGATCTCTTCGATCGTACCAACAAAGTCAGCAAAAGGACCTTCTTTTACTTTTACAGATTCCTTGATTTCGAAATCAACTTCAACGCGCGGAGCTTCCATACCCATACCTTTAAGAATATGTTCTACTTCCTCAGGCAAAAGTGCCGTTGGCTTTGAGCCCGCTCCAGCAGAACCGACAAATCCTGTTACCCCAGGTGTATTACGCACAACGTACCAAGAATCATCTGTCATGATCATCTCCGTTAATACATAACCAGGGAAAACTTTCTTCATGCTTGTTTTTGTCTTACCGTTCTTTGTTTCGGTCTCTTCTTCTACAGGTACAAGTACACGGAAAATCTTATCTGTCATCCCCATAGATTCCAAACGCTTTTCCAAGTTTGCTTTTACTTTGTTTTCATAACCTGAATAGGTATGAACTACGTACCAATTTTTTTCCATACGATGGGACCCGTGTCCTTTCCCTCCTAAAATGGATATACTCTAGCATTCTATCCAAAAGAAGCTATATCTAATCTACCCTAAAATAAGCTCAACTAATTGTGAAATCCCTAGATCCACAACCCAGAAGAACAAAGCCATAATCACTACAGTTGACAGTACAATCCCCGTATAGCGAAATAATTCTTTTCGCGTAGGCCAGCTTACACGCTTCATCTCCTTATTTACATCGGAAAGAAACTTTGCTGGTGATTTTTTTGTCTTTTCTGCAACATCCGCCATCTTCATAAACCCCCATGCCTTTTGATCAATTAACATTTATAAAAAAAGCTTGTTTCGCTTACTTCGTTTCCTGGTGAATGGTATGAGCATTGCAGTAGCTGCAAAACTTTTTAACCTCGACTCGTTCAGGATTGTTTTGCTGGTTCTTCATCGTTGTATAATTTCGTTTTGAGCATTGTTTACAGGCTAAAAAAACTTTTTTTCTCATGCTAAATAAACACCTTTCGTGCGACAAAGCCACTCATCCACGTTACAATGTTACTTTTAAAACCTTAACATAGGGGTATACGCTTGTCAATAAAGGGAAAATGACGTTTTGAGCGCTAAATGTGTTGGAGATGTAAGTGGTTGATTAACGTTTTAGATGCTTCGTTTTGTTAGTGAAGGAATCGTGTGATGTGAGTTGCTTCTTAAAATTGCCGGGTAAGCAGTGAGCGAGTAACTAAACAAAAAGACTCCAAAAAGGCTCTTTAGTTGAGAAGATAGGGGGAAAAACCAGCCGAAAATGATCACCTGGCCTATTTTTGTTCTCATGAATACAATATTTCATGAGATTTTTTACTCAAATTAGGCAATAAACGTATACCCACCACAGTATTCAAGATGCTAATCCTAAAATTTTTGCATTAATCCTAGAAATTATCCTGTTAATCCCGCAAGTTAGGGCTATAATCCCGCGAGTTTTGCCCATATATCCGCGAGTTGACAAAATTCGACTGTCATCACCCCGTCCAATACCCCCACCCACACGCATACTAGCTCATACAACCACTTAAAACCAAAAGAAAAAGAGCAGGAACACTCCCCGCTCTTAAGATGATATTTCTCTTAGCTCTAAATAACGCTCTAATTTACGTTTCACTCGCTGAAGCGCGTTGTCGATCGACTTCACGTGTCTGTCGAGATCCACTGAGATTTCCTGGTATGATCTTCCGTCAAGGTACAGCATCAGAACTTTACGTTCCAGGTCACTTAATATTTCCCCCATCTTCACTTCAATATCATCAAATTCTTCTTGATTGATAATCAGTTCTTCTGGATCAGTGACTTTTGTACCGCATATTACATCCATTAGTGTACGGTCAGACTCCTCGTCATAGATCGGCTTGTCCAACGACACGTATGAATTTAACGGAATGTGCTTTTGTCTAGTTGCCGTTTTGATAGCGGTAATCATTTGCCTTGTTATACATAGTTCGGCAAAAGCTTTAAAGGACGACAGCTTGTCCTCTTTAAAATCGCGAATGGCTTTATACAGCCCGATCATACCTTCTTGAATGATATCTTCACGGTCTGCACCGATCAAAAAGTATGATCTTGCTTTCGCACGAACAAAGTTTTTATATTTGTTGATCAAATATTCAAGTGCTGCGCTGTCCCCCTCATGAACCAGTTCCACAAGGCTTTCATCTTCCATGAGCTCGTAATCGCTTACTGACCGTTCCTTGAGATCTATGTTCACGACAAATCCCCCCACCAGGTTTTTACCGGCAAAATATAGCAATATTATAGCTCATAGTTCACAAAAGCGTCAAGATTCCTTATTTTTGCCCTCTTCTCCATCTTTCAAATATTTCGGCAATTTCGTCTGAAAGAAGGATAGAGGAGGAGGTTTGCTTCCTTTTCCGCTCGCCAACGGACACATGAATATGCTTTTCGATCTCATCCATCTCATTCTTTAATTCTCTCGCAGATTTTCGCAATGCGCCTTTACCGAAAATCTGCCACTGTTCTGTTGAATCTGAAGTTGCGACATAAATGCGCGTATCAATTGATTTTAACTCTCCGACTAGACGTTCGATCCGTTCATCTGCCGTTTCGTTCTCTCTTGTAAAAATGACTTCAACGCGGTGGTTTTTTGTTTTCTTCTCTATGCCAGGTGTGAGATGGGCATCAAACACGACGATCACTTGATACCCAGTCGTTCCCTGGTATTCTGCCATATATTCGATCAGCAGGTCTCTTGCTTTGGCAAAATCCGATGTTTTTAAGCTCCGTAGTTCGGGCCAAGCGCCAATGATGTTGTAGCCATCAACAATCAAATAGTGGCGAGTTTTCATTTTCGCGCTTCTAACGGATTGCGGTTACGGTACACTTCATACATCAAAAGACTAGCTGCAACCGATGCATTAAGCGAGGTAACCTTCCCTTTCATCGGAAGCTGAACAAGGAAATCGCACGTTTCTGATACGAGTCTTCCCATCCCTTTTCCTTCGCTTCCAATTACAAGACCTAAAGGCATGTCCCACTTCGCTTGTCTGTAGTCATCTTTGCCTTTCATGTCAGCGCCGGCAAACCACATACCACGATCCCTTAACTCTTTCATCGTTTGGACAAGATTCGTTACACGAACAACAGGAATGTACTCGATCGCACCTGTTGAAGCCTTTGCTACCGTAGCTGTTAATCCTACCGAGCGTCTTTTCGGAATGATGATGCCATGTGCCCCGACTGCATCTGCCGTACGCATGATCGAACCTAGGTTATGAGGATCTTCAAGCTCGTCCAATAAAATAAAGAACGGCTCTTCCCCACGCTCTTCAGCAATTTTAAACAGATCATCGATGTCTGCGTAAGAATAGGCTGCAACACCCGCGATCACGCCTTGGTGATTGCCTCCTCCGCTTAATGAGTCGAGCTTTTGTTTCGGTACATATTGCACAAGTACATTTTGCTTTTTTGCCATAGAGACGATCGTACTTACTGGTCCTTTTTGCGAACCTTCACCTACAAAAATTTTATTAATATCACGGCCGGAGCGCAGAACTTCCATAACCGGATTTCGGCCAATGATCAGTTCTTGTTCTTTTTGTTCTTTTGCTTCACTCATCTTTAGACCTCCCCCTTTTTATTTTCTGATAACACATATTCCATCATGTTCGTTAGACGTTCGTGGTTATTTAACAGATAAAGATAACCGATGATTGCTTCGAAGCTTGTGGCATGCCGATACGTTTGAACATCCGTATTTTTTGGTACAGTTCCCTGGTTCGCATTGCGGCCACGCTTAATCACAGCGACCTCTTCTTCTGTAAAATAGTTTTCTTCAAGCAGCTGAACGACCATGCTTGCTTGAGCTTTTGCTGAAACAAACTTCGTGGCCGATACATGGAGCTTATTCGGCTTCACCTGTCCGTTACGGATAAGGTGTTCACGCACGAATTGCTCCATTACTGCATCTCCCATATAAGCAAGCGTGGTTCCGTTCAGTTGTTTAATATCTGAGTCCGTTATCTTCATTTACTTATCTCTTTTCCACCGAACACCCTGTGCAGTATCTTCCAAAATGATGTTCTGTTCTTTTAACTGATCACGAATTTCGTCAGCGCGAGCAAAGTTCTTTTCTTTACGTGCTTGATTACGTTCTTGAATGAGAGCGTCAATCTCTTCATCTAACAATTCCTCTTCTTTATGAAGAGTTAGCCCAAGCACACCAGCAAGCTCATCGAACAGAGCGATAAACTCTGTAATAACCGCTTTAGAAGTGTTCTTCTCTTGCAGGTATACGTTCGCTTCTCGCGAAAAATCAAAAAGATGAGAGATCGCGTTCGCTGTGTTGAAATCATCGTCCATATCCGTGATGAATTTCTCTCTTGTTTCTTTAACAAGCTGAGTCCATTTTTCTGTATCTATAGATAGATCTGCCGATACACTCAAGCGGTGTTTCAAGTTTTCATAAGACGTACGGATTCTATTCAATCCTGCCTCCGCCGCTTCCAACAACTCCTGACTGAAGTTGATTGGATTGCGGTAGTGTACAGCTAGCATAAAGAATCGGATAACTTGCGGATCCTGCTGTTGTACAAGGTCATGAACCAGCACGAAGTTCCCAAGTGATTTCGACATTTTTTCGTTATCAATATTAATATACCCATTATGCATCCAATACTTAGCCATCGGAGCTTCATTTAATGCTTCAGATTGCGCGATTTCATTCTCATGATGCGGAAAAGCTAAATCTTGACCGCCACCATGAATGTCGATCGAATCACCTAAGTATTTTTTTGCCATCGCCGAGCATTCGATATGCCAGCCAGGACGACCTTTACCCCAAGGACTCTCCCAATAGATCTCTCCATCTTTTGCTGCTTTCCATAGCGCAAAATCAAGAGGATCTTCTTTTTTCTCTCCGACTTCAATTCTCGCACCAGATCTTAAGTCATCGATCGACTGATGAGATAGTTTGCCATAACCGTTGAACGAACGCGTTTTGAAATAAACATCTCCCGCTGCTTCATAAGCAAAACCTTTTTTGATAAGGTTCTCGATAAAATCAATGATCTCTGGCATCGTTTCTGTTACACGCGGGTGTGCGTCCGCTTTTTGTACGCCTAGTGCGCAAGTATCCTCGTGATAGGCATTGATGAACTTCTCGGCAATCGTCGGAACATCGCTTCCCATCTCGTTAGCCGCTTTGATGAGCTTATCATCAACATCCGTAAAATTGGAGATGAACTGTACATCATAATCTCTATACTCCAAGTACTTTCTCACTGTATCGAAAACAATAGCCGGTCTTGCGTTACCGATATGGATATAGTTATATACAGTCGGTCCGCACACATACATCTTCACTTTTCCTTCTTCTAACGGAACGAAAGTCTCTTTTTGACGTGTCATCGTATTATAGATTTTAATACCCATCTATACTTCACTCCCTTTTTTCAATGTTTCCAGTTCTTCACGCATTCGTTTCATCTCGTTATGCATTTCTCTAAATTTATCAGCTACTGGGTCAGGCAGATCGCGATGATCAAGTTCGCATCCAACTTTAATGCCATCTTTAATCACGACTCTTCCTGGGATTCCAACTACGGTCGCATCGGGCGGAACATGTTGAAGAACAACCGATCCTGCCCCAACTTTTGAATTCTTTCCGATCGTAATGTTCCCTAACACCTTGGCTCCTGTAGCAACAAGAACGTGATCTTCAAGCGTGGGATGCCTTTTTCCTTTTTCTTTTCCCGTACCTCCGAGCGTTACACCTTGGTAGAGTGTCACATCATTACCGATGATACACGTTTCGCCGATCACCACACCCATTCCGTGATCGATAAAAAAGCGTCGTCCGATCTGTGCGCCCGGGTGTATTTCGATGCCGGTGAAAAAGCGGCTGATCTGTGAGATCAAGCGGGCTAAAAACAGCCAGTTTCGTTTGAATAGCTTATGTGCTAATCTATGGGCCCAAATCGCGTGCAGTCCAGAGTATGTTAAGAATACTTCGAATGAACTTCTAGCCGCTGGGTCTTTCTCAAAAACAACCTGAATATCTTCTTTCATGGCTGAAAACATGTTTTCCAACCTCCTTGCATAAAAAATTAAAAGCTGTTGTAGTAAACTATGCTGCTCTTGAAAGTTGTTGATTTCCGTTTCAGGATGCTCGCTTTCCGGGGGGCGTGCGGTGAGCCCCCTGCCGCTTTGCGCCTTTAGGGGTCTCTCCTGCCCACTCGTCCCGCAGGAGTCTCGCACCTTCCACTACAATCAACTAGGCAAAGTTGAAAAAAAGTGATTCATAAGCAACAACAGTTTAGAAATATACCAGACATTAGAAAATAAAAAACGTCCCTGTGCCAAATATGACACAGAGACGTACGGATAGACGCGGTTCCACTCTGTTTAACAGGTTTTATAAAAACTCACCTGTTCCCTTAAGCTCCATAACGGGGAGTTGCCGCCCAAACCTACTAAAATTTTCGGCATGGGACTCCGAGGGGCACTTCAGCAAGCATTTTCATGAACCACTTTCAGCCGGTGATGGTTCTCTCTACTATGAAAAGGCGCTAGCCTACTTTCCTCATCTACGTTTTACACGATTATTATAAGTTTCTTTTACTATATTATAATCTTTGCAAAATGTGTACTTTTATTACTTTTTAATTTGAGTCAGTACAGCATTTACGCGCTTGATAATCACATCTTTACCTAAAAGAGAAACAGCAGCAGGCAGATCTGGACCATGTTGTTGACCAGTTGTCGCAACACGGATCGGCATGAACAAGTTCTTTCCTTTTTGGCCCGTTTCCTTTTGAACAGCTTTCATCATCGCTTTGATGTCTTCCGCTTCAAAAGAATCACTGTTTTCGATCTGAATTAAGAATGATTCCATAACAGAAGGAACACCTTCACCTTGCAGTACTTCCAGTGCTTCTCCTTCATATTCGATCTCTTCTTTGAAGAACAGTTCTGTTAAGTCTACGATTTCAGCACCATAGCTCATTTTTTCCTGATGAAGAGCGACAAGCTTTGTGATCCACTCTTGTTCTTCAGGACTTGGGTTCTCAGAAACTCTACCCGCTTTAACAAGGTGAGGCATACATAACTCAACAATACGAGCTACGTCTTGCTGCTTCATATATTGGTTGTTCAGCCACTCTAACTTTTGTGTATCAAAAACAGCAGGTGCTTTAGATAAACGGTTCGGGTCAAAGATCTCAATAAACTGCTCTCGACTGAAGATCTCTTCTTCTCCACCCGGAGACCAACCTAATAACGCAATAAAATTAAACAGCGCTTCTGGCAAATATCCTAGATCTTTGTACTGCTCAATAAACTGAACGATCGACTCGTCACGTTTACTTAACTTTTTACGGTTTTCATTCACGATTAATGTTGTATGACCAAACTTCGGATGCGAAAATCCTAACGCATCATAGATCAATAACTGCTTCGGTGTGTTTGAGATGTGATCATCTCCACGCAGTACGTGAGTGATCGCCATTTCGTGGTCATCGATAACAACCGCATAGTTGTAGGTTGGAATTCCATCTTTTTTCACGATAACAAAGTCACCAAAGCCGCTTGATTCAAACGAAACTTCACCTTTTACCATGTCATCAAACGTGATCGTACGGTCTTGTGGAACCTTAAAACGAATGCTCGGACGGCGACCTTCTTCTTCTAATGCCGCTTTTTCTTCCACTGATAAGTTTAGACAGCGTCCATCATAAACAGGAGTATCCCCTTTTGCCATCTGCTCTTCACGAGAAGCCTCAAGCTCTTCTTCTGTACAATAACAAGTGTATGCAAGACCTTTTGAAAGTAGTTCATCTGTATACTTCTCGTATAGTTCTAAACGTTCCATCTGACGATACGGACCGTAATCTCCTCCGATATCAACACTTTCATCCCAATCCATACCGAGCCATTTTAAGTGATCCAGCTGACTCTCTTCTCCGCCTTGAATGTTACGCTTTTGATCCGTATCTTCAATACGGATAATAAACTTTCCGCCAGAGTGGCGAGCGTATAAATAGTTGAATAGAGCTGCACGTGCATTCCCTATATGTAAGTGTCCCGTTGGACTTGGTGCATAACGCACTCGAACTTCGTTTGCCATCATGTTTCACCTCTAAAAATATTTTTTACTTAACGATGATGCCTTTGAAAGTAGTTAATTTCCGTTCCAGATGCTCGCTTTCCGTGGGGCAGTCGGTGAGCCACATTCGTACGTTTCACTCTTAAGTGTCTCACCTAACCGCCTGTCCCACAGGAGTCTCGCATCTTCCACTCCAATCAACTTTATCAGAGAAGATAATGAACGGAATGCTCCCAAAGCAACATTTTTTAAAGTGCCTTTTCTATCAAAACAACCGCTTGAGCTGCGATTCCCTCTTCGCGTCCAGGAAATCCTAGCTTTTCAGTCGTTGTTGCCTTCACGTTGATTCTCTCTACTTCAACCCCAAAAATACCGGCGATCACTCCGCGCATCTCTTCAATGTACGGAAGCATCTTTGGTTTTTGAGCAATGATCGTACAATCTATATTACCTAAAGAATAACCTTTTTTCTCAACCAATTTCCAAGAATCGAGCAACAAACGCTTCGAATCTGCGCCTTTGTACGCTGGATCTGTATCTGGAAAGTGTTTGCCGATATCTCCTTCACCCGCTGCACCTAGCAATGCATCTGTGATCGCATGCAAAAGAACGTCAGCATCAGAATGCCCTAAAAGTCCCTTCTCATAAGGAATCGTTACACCGCCAATGATTAACGGACGACCCTCACTAAAGGCATGTACATCAAAACCCTGTCCGATGCGTATCATGCTTTTTCCCCCTGTCTCTCTAACAAAATGGCTTGTCCAAATAACAAGTCATCAGACGTAGTTAATTTTATATTATGATAGTCTCCCATTACAATAGCCACTGTTTGTCCAATTCGTTCCACGAGGCTCGCATCATCCGTTTCAATATAGCCTTCTTCGTCTGCCTTCCTGTGTGCATCCATTACGATAGAAAGACGAAAAGCTTGCGGGGTTTGAACAGCCCACAAGCTGGAACGGTCGATCGTTTCTTCCACTTGATTCTCGATTACCCGCTTAACCGTGTCCTTTACCGGAACAGCTAACACGGCAGAGCCTGTATCTCGTGCCGTGTTAAGAAGTTGTAAAATAGAATCTTGTGTGATGAAAGGTCGTGCTGCATCATGAATGAGAACGAGGTCTGCTTCAGTAGGCACGACCTTCAAACCCTCATAAACACTTTGCTGACGCTCTTTTCCGCCTGGAACGATTTTACGCACTTTTTGATATTGGAACGACTCTACAAAATCTTGCATCTGCTGCAATTCCTTTTCACTACCGACCAAGATGACTCCCTCGCAATTTGAATCTTTTTCAAACACATCAAGTGTGTGTGCGAGTACTGGTTTTCCTAAGAGTTCGATCCACTGCTTAGAGATACCAGCATTCATTCGCTTACCTTGTCCAGCAGCAGGAATGACTGTCCAATAATTCACGTGCTTCCCCACCGTTCGTTACAATGCTTTTTCTAATAGTTTCTTTTTAGCAAAGATCATTCTGCCCGCTGATGTTTGGAGTACTGAAGTGACCACAACATCAATCGTCTTACCAACATAATCACGACCGTCTTCTACGACGATCATCGTTCCATCGTCCAGATAACCTACACCTTGACTCTGTTCTTTACCGTCTTTGATCACTTGTACAACAAGCTCCTCACCCGGAAGAACAACTGGTTTGACCGCATTGGCAAGGTCATTAATATTTAGTACTGCCACGTTTTGTAGCTCACATACTTTGTTCAAGTTAAAATCGTTTGTTACGACAACACCGGATAACAGCTGAGCGAGTTTCACTAGCTTGCTATCCACTTCTGTAACCTCTTCAAAGTCACCTTCATAGATTTCAACTTTCATAGAAAGCTCTTTTTGAATTCGATTTAGGATATCAAGACCTCGGCGCCCTCTGTTACGCTTTAGAACATCTGAAGAATCGGCAATATACTGCAGTTCTTCTAAAACAAAACGAGGAATAATGAGTGGACCTTCTAAAAAACCAGTCTGACAGATATCAGCTACTCGACCATCAATGATGACGCTCGTATCTAAAATCTTATACTTACCACTCGGCTTTTCGATCTCTGCTTCTTTTTTACGTTCTTTACCTTGGCTCTTCAAAGAGAACAGCTGAATCAACTCATCTCTCTTTTTAAACCCTACCTGAAAGCCCAAATAACCGAGCAGGAATGTAATAGCGATCGGCAGTATGGAGCTGACCACAACAATATCCATAGAACTTAACGGTGACTGGATCAAAAATGCGACGATCAGTCCGATGATCAGCCCCATCGTTCCAGATAAAAGGTCAGTTGCCGGAGCTTTTACAACTGTTTCCTCAGCCCAGCGGATTAATCCTACTACGTAATCTGACAGCCAAAATGTAGATAAAAAAAGTATAAGTGCACCAATCACTGCCCCGACATACGGGGATGTTACTTGATTCGGAAGATCACCGAAGTTAAGTACACGAATGAGATCTGGTATATATAGATAGCCGAGCATGCCACCTATTACAATGAAAAATAGCTGAACAATTCTTTTTAGCATGCCTGATTCACCTCCCCTAATCATTATTTACAAAATGACCGTATTAAAAACGTGTAAAAGATAGAAAATTCCTTTTTTTACGTAGGAAGTTTTCTTTAGATATGACGATCAACGAAAAGCTGTTCCTGAATGCGTTTTAGACCTTCTTTTACTTTTTTGGCACGAATCTCACCGATACCTTCTACCTCGTCCAATTCATCAATAGATGCGCGCAAAATTTGCGGAAGGTTTTCAAATGCATCTGTTAAGTTCTCGATAATAACCGCTGGAAGTCTTGGAATCTTACCAAGAATGCGGTATCCGCGCGGATGAATCGTCTCATCCTGCATATTCATACCGGCTGAGAAGCCTAAAAGTTTCATAATTACGGATTCATCGAACAATTCTTCAGATGATAGTTTGTTTAATTGGCGAAGAATCGCATAAGGATCACTTTCACGATCTTTCATATAGTCCTTGATTAAAAGCAGTGCTTCTTCCTCGATGTTAGAAACAAGCTCCTCCATCTGGATTCGAATCAGCCTGCCTTCAACACCAAGTTCATTAACATATTTAATAATCTCATTTTTTATGCGTAAAACCATCTCAATTCTGTGAATAACTTGTGTAACTTCTTGGAAAGTCACTAATTCTTCAAATTCTAGTGCACCAAGGTTCGTAACACTTTGGTCGAAAACCACTTTATATTTCTCAAGCGTTTGAATCGCCTGATTCGCTTTCGTCAAGATCACACCGATCTCTTTTAACGAATAACGGATCATCCCCTGATATAGAGTGATAACGTTACGTCTTTGAGAGATGGAGATCACAAGATTGCCTGTTTGACGCGCAACGCGCTCTGCCGTTCTGTGACGGATCCCCGTTTCTGTTGACGGAATAACCGTATCCGGAATCAGTTGTGTGTTCGCATACAGAATCTTAACAGCATCTTCGTTTAAAATGATTGCCCCATCCATCTTGGCAAGTTCGTATAGAGATGCTGGTGAGTATTTGCAGTTAATAGAGAAACCTCCATCAACGATTTCTTTTACTTTATCGTTATATCCAACAACGATCAGTCCACCTGTGTTCGCTCGCAATACGTTGTCGATCCCTTCTCGTAATGGTGTTCCGGGAGCAACTAGCTGTAGCATTTGGCTTATGATTGCTTCTTTTATCGCATGATCCATAATTTACATTACCCTCCTAACGCTGCTTGTAATGCCTCATAAACGGTCGATACGCCGACGACTTGAATTCCTTTTGGAACCGTCCAGCCACCGATATTTTTATCAGGTATAATAGCTCGCGTAAAACCTAACTTTGCAGCTTCATGAACACGCTGCTCAATACGGGAAACTCTTCTAACCTCTCCCGTTAATCCTATCTCTCCAATCATAACATCTGTTGGCTTGGTTGGTGAATCGCGAAAGCTTGAAGCGATGCTGATCGCAACAGCAAGATCGATCGCTGGCTCATCCAAGCGCACACCACCTGCAACATTCAGATAAGCATCTTGGTTCTGAAGAAGCAACCCGACTCTCTTTTCTAAAACGGCCATGAGCAGTGATACACGGTTGTGATCGATCCCAGTAGCCATCCTTCTAGGATTACCAAAGCTTGTCGGCGATATTAAAGCCTGCAGCTCTACTAGCATCGGTCGCGTTCCTTCTAGAGAAGCAACTACGGTTGAACCCGCTGCCCCTTTCGAACGTTCTTCTAAAAAGATTTCAGAAGGATTCAATACTTCTTCCAGTCCTACTTCTTTCATTTCAAAGACACCAATTTCATTGGTAGACCCAAAACGGTTCTTAACGGCACGTAAGATTCGGAAAGTATGATGACGTTCTCCTTCAAAATACAATACGGCATCTACCATATGCTCTAATAGACGCGGGCCGGCTATATTTCCTTCTTTTGTAACATGTCCTACGATAAATACAGCGATACCTTTTGTTTTTGCCATTCGCATCAAATGTGCTGTACACTCTCGTACTTGCGATACACTCCCAGGAGCAGAAGTGACTTCAGCTCGATAGACGGTTTGAATCGAATCGATGATCATCACAGAAGGCATCACATCAGACATCGCCTGTTCGATCAGTTCCAAATCTGTTTCTGCCAGTACAAACAAGTCCTTCGCGTCGATATCTAACCGATCGGCACGAAGCTTTGTCTGCTTTACAGATTCCTCACCAGATATGTATAGAACGCGCTCACCTTTTTTGGCAAGCTGTGCGGATGTTTGCAACAACAATGTGGACTTACCGATTCCAGGGTCTCCACCCACTAAAACCATTGAGCCTGGAACGATCCCTCCGCCTAGCACACGGTTGAACTCCTGGTAGTTTGTCGGTATACGCGGCTCTTGCTCGCTTTTCACATCTGCGATCGACTGAGGTTTTTGCTTTACGTTCTTATCCCCACCAGAGGTTAATCCTCTTATATTTTTTTCAGGTCGGATCGTTTCCTCCACCATCGTGTTCCACGCATGGCACCCTGGACATTTCCCCATCCATTTCGGTGATTCGTAACCGCAATCTTGGCAAAGAAAGATTGATTTTACTTTAGCCATCTATAAAAACTCCTCTTCCGAACTTAACGCTTTACTAATTATCTATTTTCGAACAAGTATTCAATTTCACTTTGATTAAAACGTGATTTGCCCCGTTAAACTTCATGCTTGAATAAAACTGTATGAATATCCTTCAAAGACTTCATTGATAGTTGATTGGAGTGAAAGGTGCGAGACTCCTAGGGGATCAGCGGGACAGGTGAGACTCTTAACAGCGCAGAGCGCTAAGAGGCTCACCGCACGCCCCCTGGAAAGCGAGCATCCTGTAACGGAATTCAACCACTTACATGGCATCATTGTTTATCAAAAATAGGGTTAATTACTGAAAATATCAAGATTTATTCACTATTATCATAACATAAAACCTCACAACCACTTCCATTTGAGCTCTGCAAAAAAAGGCGAACAGCTAAGATTATTTCGACAAAAACCCGGAGGACATGTCTGTCTTCCGGGTCTTTTGTAGGATATTCTCATATGTGGTAAAAGTTAGACCGTTTGAACGACAAAATCGTTCTCTTCAACATCAATCTTAACGGTCTGCCCTTTGTTGATGTTTCCTCGTAGAAGCTCTTCAGATAATCGATCTTCAATCTTACGCTGTAAGGCACGACGCAGTGGACGAGCTCCGTAATCTGGATCGTATCCTTCTTCTGTGATCTTTTCAAGAGCGGCTTGAGTCAACTCGATCTCGATTCCTTGATCACTTAAGCGTTTTTTCAGTGATTCAGCCATCAAGCTGACAATTCTGAGCAAGTGTTCTTTTTCAAGTGAGTGGAACACAATGATCTCATCGATACGGTTCAAGAACTCTGGACGGAACGCACGTTTTAGTTCATCCATCACTTTCGATTTCATATCGTTGTACTTCTGACCTTCGTTGTGGACAGCAAATCCGAGTGAACGGTTACGCTTAAGCGTGCTCGCCCCTACGTTTGAAGTCATGATCACAACCGTGTTTCGGAAATCGACTGTACGTCCTTTAGAATCTGTTAGACGACCATCTTCTAACACTTGAAGTAAGATGTTGAACACTTCAGGATGTGCTTTTTCGATCTCATCAAGCAAGATTACCGAGTAAGGCTTTCTTCTCACTTTTTCAGTCAACTGGCCGCCTTCTTCGTGTCCAACATATCCTGGAGGTGATCCAACGAGACGGGATGTTGTATGCTTCTCCATGTACTCGGACATATCAATACGGATAATCGCATCTTCATCACCAAATAGTGTTTCGGCAACTGCTCTTGCAAGTTCCGTTTTACCAACGCCTGTTGGCCCTAAGAAGATGAACGAGCCGATCGGACGTTTCGGATCTTTAAGTCCAGCACGTGCTCTTCGGATCGCTTTCGAGATGGCTGTAACTGCCTCAGACTGACCGATAACGCGATCATGCAGAATCTCTTCCATCTTCAGAAGACGTTCTGTTTCCTCTTCCGCAAGCTTAGAAACCGGAACTCCCGTCCAAGACGATACTACTTGCGCAATATCTTCTGGCGTTACTTCTGTGTTTTCTTTTCCTTGCTTTTCTTTCCATACGTCCTTCGTTTTCTCTAACTCTTCGCGAAGGCGTTGTTCAGAATCTCGTAATGAAGCTGCTTTTTCAAATTCTTGACTTTGAACAGCCGCATCCTTCTCCTTACGAACTTCCTCTAGCTTTTGTTCAAGCTCTTTTAAGTTCGGTGGAGCTGTATAGGAACGTAGACGAACTTTTGACGCCGCTTCATCAATAAGATCGATCGCTTTATCCGGTAAGAAACGATCTGAAATGTAACGATCTGACAACTGAACAGAGGCTTCAATCGCGTCATCCGTAATCGTCACACGGTGGTGAGCTTCATAACGGTCGCGAAGTCCTTGAAGAATTTGAATACTTTCATCCTTCGTTGGCTCGTTAACTGTGATCGGTTGGAAACGGCGCTCAAGCGCTGCATCTTTTTCAATATATTTTCTATACTCATCAAGGGTTGTAGCACCAATACATTGAAGTTCACCGCGAGCAAGAGCTGGCTTCAGAATGTTGGATGCATCAATCGCACCTTCTGCTCCACCTGCACCGATCAGCGTATGAAGTTCGTCGATGAATAGAATGATGTTCCCAGCTTGGCGTATCTCATCCATTACTTTTTTCAGACGGTCTTCAAATTCACCTCTGTACTTCGTTCCAGCTACAACTGTACCCATATCAAGCGTCATAACACGCTTATCACGAAGGGTTTCTGGCACTTCGTTATTGATGATCTGCTGCGCTAAACCTTCAGCGATAGCCGTTTTACCTACACCTGGCTCACCGATCAATACAGGGTTGTTCTTTGTACGGCGGCTCAGAACCTCGATTACACGCTGAATTTCTTTCGCACGCCCGATTACTGGGTCTAGTGTACCTTCACGAGCAATGGCTGTTAAATCACGCGCTAAGCTGTCTAACGTCGGTGTGTTGGCACTAGCTGATGAACCTCTATGACTAGAAGAAGATTCATTGCTTCCTAGTAACTGCAGCACTTGTTGACGCGCTTTGTTAAGGCTGACACCAAGGTTATTGAGAACACGAGCCGCAACGCCTTCTCCTTCACGGATCAATCCTAATAGAATGTGTTCCGTTCCCACGTATGAATGTCCGAGTTTACGAGCTTCATCCATGGAAAGTTCAATCACTTTTTTAGCACGAGGTGTATAGTGGATCGTTTGAACAGCTTCCTGACCGCGGCCGATCAATGTTTCCACTTCTTTTTGAATCTTTTCTGGTCCTAGACCAAGAACTTGAAGGGCTTTTGCTGCAATTCCTTCTCCTTCACGGATCAGTCCAAGCAGGATATGCTCAGTTCCCACATTATTATGACCTAAACGAATCGCTTCTTCTTGTGCTAAAGCTAAAACTTTTTGTGCTCTCTCAGTAAAACGACCAAACATCATACTCGTCACGCTCCTTATCGGTTTTCCAATTTTATTCTTTCTCTGATTAATGTGGCTCTTCTTATGTCACGTTCTTCTGGAGTTAGAACTTCACCTGCATATTGTTGAAGAAAACCTGGTTGTGTAAGTATCATAAGCTCATTGAGGATCGTTTTTGAAATCCCAGGTAAGATCTCTAAATCAATGCCTAGCCGCACATCTGATAAACACTTGGCAGCTTCTTTTGATTGGATGATCCGGCAATTCTCTAACGTTCCCAATGAACGGAATAACTTGTCTTCAAGCTGTAATTTCAATCCATCCTGCAGCTGTTGACGAGCTGCTCGTTCTTGTTGGATGACCTGCGTGACAACACCTGCGAGGTCTTCCATTATATCCTCTTCCGACTTGCCTAGTGTCATCTGATTTGAAATTTGAAAAATGTTTCCTTGCGCCTCAGTACCTTCGCCGTAGATTCCTCTTACCGCTAACCCTAGCTGATTGATCGCTGGGATAATGCGGCTCATCTTTTTTGAGAGTACGAGCGCTGGAAGATGCATCATGACAGAGGCTCGAAGTCCAGTCCCTACATTCGTCGGACAGCTTGTTAAATATCCTCGTCTTTCATCAAACGCATAATCAACGTTTTTTTCGATAAAATCATCGATCTCATTCGCCCGATGAAGCACTTCTTCTAATTGAAACCCCGGTGCTAAACATTGGATGCGTATATGATCTTCTTCGTTCACCATGATGCTGACTGATTCATCTGCATTCATGAGAACAGCACCGTATTTCGCTTGCTCTGCTAAATTGGGACTGATCAAATGTTTCTCTACAAGTACCCGTTTTTGAACAGGTTTTAACGTCTCCATCATCAGCATTTCAAGCTTTTCTGCTTCTTCATTTTCTTCGCTCATACAAGTCGAGATCGCTGAAATGACTTCATGAGCTGACTCTTTATCTGCTGCGATGGGAAAAACATATTGATGAATATTCCTTGCAAGTCGGACACGGCTCGATAGAACTATATCCGATTCTGGCCCCTCCCGTTTCATCCAGGGACTGATCGCGTCACTGATAAATCGTTCTAAAGACATCGGTTACGTATCCCTCCCCTGTTGCAAGCGGTGCTCGATCTCCCTGATGACATCCCTTGTTTCAGCAGCTTTTTCAAATTCCTCATTTAATATATACTGCTGCAAAGCTTGCTTTAATTGCTGAAGCTGCTTTTTTTCTTGAATACTGCTTCCTGCACGGAGTGGAATCTTTCCCGCATGCAAAGTGTTACCACCATGAACTCTCTTAAAAATAGGATTAAGTTTCGATTCAAACGCTTTGTAGCAATTATCACACCCAAAGCGACCGATCTTCGCAAACTGATAATAACTCATCCCGCATTTTTCACAGCTTAATGAGGGCGGAATGAAGTTGGATGATGGCGTGTTCGGGACATGTCCATCGCCGTGTAAAAGCCCAGAAAGCAATTGGTGAATGGAAAAAGAATTCGACCCCGGCAAGAATTCTCCTTTTTCTTTAGCACAATGTTCACAAATGTGAAATTCTGTTTTCTCCCCATTTATGATCTTTGTAAAATGTAAAGACGCTTCTCGTTCATGGCACTCTTCACAATTCATTCTGCTCCCTCCCTTTATATAGAATGAAAAAAAGGGCTATGTGGTTCGATATTTTAACGTTTTTATCATAGCTTTTAATAATTCTGCTCGTAATTCATCTCGTTCCGGAAGATTAAGCTTTAAAATAGACCTGTCCATCACGCTTAGCATAAGTCTTGCTTCTCGTTCTGAAACGATCGTCTCTTCCATAAGTCTCTTTATTACATTTTCTGCGTTGCCTTGCGATATCCTCTCACCAATCAAGGTGGTTAAGTGATCAATTAAGTGTGCAGAGCTTTCGGTACGGACCTTCATGATCCGAATATAACCTCCTCCACCTCTTTTACTTTCCACTACAAACCCTTTTTCAATCGTAAATCTCGTGTTTATCACGTAGTTTATTTGAGAAGGCACGCATTGAAATCGTTCAGCAATATCCGTTCGTTTAATTTCAATAGACGGATCATTAGAGCTCGAGAGAATTTGCTTTAAGTAATTTTCAATTACATCTGAAATATTCCTCATTTCCCCTCCCCCTTCTGACTTTGACTAACTTTGACTATAGTTATATTATAGCCTGCCTTTTTCCGAAAATGCAAATCTCTATCCACCATTATTGCCTCATGGTTATCTTCTTAACCTGTATGATTCTGTCGAAAAGATGATGCTTTTGGAGGAGGATAGATAGGTGGGTAAAGTTAAGATGAGTTCGATAAGTCGGTGGTCGGTAGTCGGTAGTGATGGCCGGTGTCGAAAATTCGATAAAAATTTTTATCCGTGAAATTATGAAGCTTATCCGTGAATATATGGAGAATTACCGTGAATAAAATCTCAATTACCGTGAAATTATGTTGCTTTGGGTGGAAGAGCAGATCTCATTTGGGGCTTGTGAGCGGAAATCAGGGGTGTTTAGGTGCGTTTTTTGCTTTGATGAGGGGTGAAGCGGCTGCTAGCGTTACTTTTGAATAGATTTTGGAGCTTTTGCTGAAGAATATCGCGTTGCGGAAGATGGCTCTGGCCATCTTCTTCCTATTTCGAGGATTTTAGGAGGGTTTCATGAGTGAAACTGATCTACGAAACATACGGAGTGGGGTATCTCCGCAGTCTAATTAAGTCTGAATGCACAAAATTAAGTCGTAAGAAGAGTGAATTAAGTCGGAACGAGCCTCAATTAAGCCAAAAATCAAAAATAAAGGCCATTCGCTAAATCTCGACAACCGCTCTCGGCACGATCCAAGCTCTATACCCCCCGAGCCTTCCTCGCCTCAATCATCCATAAATAAGGAGGTTTGGCAGCCGCCAAACCTCCTTATTTCCTTTTTAAAACACAAAAAAAGAAGATGGATTTTCATCCATCTTCCTCATTGCCTAGCAACGTCCTACTCTAACAGGGGGAAACCCCCAACTACCATCGGCGCTAAAGAGCTTAACTTCCGTGTTCGGTATGGGAACGGGTGTGACCT
>JAFHKR010000032.1 GCA_017052515.1 Fictibacillus nanhaiensis | reverse complement strand
GGAAAAAGTAGATCAATACATGAAGTATTACAATGAGGAGCGAATTCAAGAAAAATTAGGCTACCACACCCCTATTGAAATGGGGAGTATGGCAGCCTAACAGGTGTTTTATTAATGTCCCAATTGACTATGTCAGTCTACCCACCGGCAAAGACTACTTGGTAACGATTTAATGCATCTCTTCTCGATATAACGGCATCGAACAGCAGCGGAACGAACCACCTGATTTTATGATCTCAGAAATGTCCACTTCTAAAACTTCGTACCCTCTCTCTCGCAGTGCTGCATTAACATTTTTATTTACAGGAAGGCTTAAAACCTTTTTGTTTCCAATGGATAAAACATTCGTCCCCATCGTGAATTGTTCTTCTTTTTCCACTTCAATCACATTAAATTTTGAGGCTAAAAACTGATAGTCTTTTTCCTCAAAAGCATGTTTATAGATTAACGCATCTTTTTCAGACAAAATGTTAAAGACACAATCGAGATGCAGATAAATAGGATCGAATGGTACAGCAACGACATTCATATGAGGCAGCTGTGATTGAAGTTCTTGAATGGTCTCCTCAGAGGTTCTGCCACTCACTCCGATATAAACGGTATCGCCATGAACGATTACATCTCCGCCTTCAATTCGGTCACCTTCGATCAAAGATAGATTAATCTGATGTTCTAATAACCAGTTTCTTAATACTTTCTCTTCTCCATCGCGTATATTGCTCCCCATACGTGATACGAATACCGTCTCACCGATTGTAAATCCAATGTCACGCGTGAAAACTTGTTCGGGAAATTTTTCCATCGCAGGAAGTTTATAAACGTCTACACCGTGTGCTTTCATCGTGTCCACGAAGTGTTGATGCTGTTTCATCGCTCGTTTCATGTTGATGTTGTCTTTTGCAAAATGGCGCTGTGTTTCATTAATTATTTCATCGATCTTCATATATCTTGGTTCACACACAATCACTTTCTTTAATGTGCCATATTCACTATCACAGTTCACGTGTTTGTATTCTCCTTTAATTACGGTAGCCATCTATAATCCTCCATACGCTCATAAGGTATTTATAAGGCTCTTCCCTAAATCAATAGTCCCGTAAACGTTTTTTGCATCTTTCACTAGTTTATTTCTATTTTTTCCAAAAATGGCTGAAAGTTAACTTCTTTTAAAAATATTTAGGAAAATGCAAAAAACAGCTGCCTCTAAGGTACTTCTCAGAGTACCTTAGAGGCAGCTGTTGTTAGGATTGCACCACTCATCAAGAAGAGTACAGTTCGTGTTTTTTTATATATTCATAACAAGCATCAGGCAACAGATACCTTGGCTCCCCACCCTTAGCAAATTCATCACGGATATAAGTGCTGCTAATTTCCATAGATAGCCCTTTATCGATCAGATGAAATCTTGTTCCATTATCATGATTTCTTAGGATGGGTGAACGCGAGATCGTTTTAACCATATTAATTTCATCCCTTGCCATCACAATAAATTTATTGCTTGAGATTAACTTCTCATCATACTTCCACTTACCATCAGCAATATCAACCAGCAGATCTGCTCCCATAATGAAATACACGTCATCATCAGGATATTTTTGTTTGAAATGTTCCATCGTGTAATACGTATATACTTCCCAAGCTTCTTGAAGCATCTCATGATCATCGGCTATAAATGTATGATTATTTGAGATTGCAAGTTGGAGCATCTCCCAACGATGGGTATCAGACGTTTTCATCGTTTTATCTTTTCGTTTACTTGAACATGGAAGGAAGATCACTTTGTCTAGTTTACAGCGGTGTGCAACGGTACTAGCGGTCCATAGATGGACATTCGTTATCGGGTCAAAAGATGAGCCATAGATTCCAATCTTACCCATTGTGAGATTCTCCTTCCCCGATTAATGAAAGTACTTTTGTTTGCACGTCTTGAATGTTCTTCATCTTGTTGTCCCAGCACGCCTGACTAAGATCAACTGGATACTCCTCGGGATACATCGTACGTTTGTATTCATCCCATAATACTTCTAAATTCTCTTTGGCAAAGATCTGTATCTCTTTAAGAGTAGGACTTTCATAGACAACATTACCTTCTACAAAAATATCTTGATGAAGCTCTTTCGCTTTAAAGTTTGTAACAAATTTACTGACAAACGTATGCACAGGATGAAACATTTTTAGTCTAGCTTCTTCTTCGGGCTTTTCGTTGTCCAGCGCAATGTAGTCACCTTCAGATTTGTTATTCTGTGTATTGATGATTCGATACACTTTTTTCAAACCAGGAGTCGTTACCTTTTCAGGATTTCCGCTGATTTTGATCGTGTCTACCATATTCCCTTGATCGTCTTCAATAGAGACAAGTTTGTAGACCGCTCCTAGGGCTGGCTGATCATAAGCGGTGATCAATTTTGTACCGATTCCCCACGAATCTATTTTTGCACCTTGCGCTTTTAGATTGATGATCGTATTCTCATCTAAATCATTTGAAGCAATAATCTTTGTATCTGTGAATCCTGCCTCATCAAGCATCTTTCTCGCTTCTTTTGAAAGGTAAGCAAGATCTCCACTATCTAAGCGAATCCCTTTAAAGTTGATCTTGTTTCCTAGTTCTTTAGCGACCTTTATCGCTGTAGGCACTCCAGAGCGCAACGTATCATACGTATCGACTAAGAACACACAGTCTTTGTGACGGCGGGCATATTTATGAAATGCCGTATATTCATCGCGATACGTTTGGACGAGAGCATGCGCGTGGGTACCTGCGACTGGTATGCCGAATCGCTTTCCTGCTCTTACATTAGACGTTGCTTCAAATCCACCGATAAACGCGGCTCTTGTTCCCCAAATCGCTGCATCCATCTCTTGTGCTCTGCGTGTTCCAAATTCCATCACTCGTTCTTCTCCAACCACTTGTTTAATGCGGGATGCTTTTGTAGCAATAAGTGTCTGGTAGTTTACGATATTTAAAATAGCCGTTTCAATAAGCTGAGCTTCTGCTAATGGTGCTTCTATTCGTATGATCGGTTCGTTTGCAAAAACCAGTTCTCCCTCCACCATAGAGCGAACAGTTCCCGTAAATTTTATTCGCTGCAGATACTCCAAATAATCTTCTTCGTACCCTAGTTTCTCCCGAAGGTAATCGATATCGCTTGTTGTAAACTTAAAATTCTTCAGATAATCTATGATTCTCTCTAATCCAGCAAATACAGCATATCCGTTCCCGAAAGGAAGTTTACGAAAGAAGACTTCAAATACAGCCTTTTTATTATGAATATTGTCCTCCCAGTATGTTTCAGCCATATTAATCTGGTAAAGATCTGTGTGCAGCGCTAAACTATCATCAGCATATTTATTGTTCATTTTCATTACCTCCAAGAGAGTGATTTAGATAACTTTTGCGTTCAAACAGCTCTTAAAATGTCCTAATGCCCACTCATGCCCTGCTTGGTTAAAGCTCGCTACTGCTTTTTCATGAACAACGATCTTAAGTCCGGCATTGTAAGCATCGACAGCTGTATGAAGGCAGCAGATGTCTGTGCACACTCCTACGATGTGAACCTCTGTAATACCACGTTCACGAAGCTTCATTAATAAATCTGTTCCCGCAAAGGCACTGTATCGGGTCTTATCCATCCAATAAACATTTGATTCCGCTTTATGTGTTTCATATACTTTTTGAAGATTTCCATAAAGCTCTCGACCTGGTGTACCTTCAATGTTATGTGGAGGAAAAAGCTCATTCTCCGGGTGAAACTTATCATCGGTATGATGCTGATCAATAGCAAAAACAACAAAATCACCGTTATTGATAAATTGTTCCGTAATAGAAGTGATCTCATTTTCAATATCCTGACCTGGTTTCCCACAAGTTAGTGCACCTTCATCTGCCACAAAATCAAATGTGTAGTCAATATTGATCAACGCTTTTTTCATAATAATTGCCTCCTAATTGTGTTTGTTTAACTATTAACAATTCGTTAATTATTATCATTAAAAAAATTCAATTAATAACGTGCAGTATAGATCGGCTTTATGACATCCATCTCAATGAATCTATAAAGTTTCGTTGCTCTCTTCGACGTTCTTGTTGTTGTTTTTCCTTGCACTTCTTGAATAAAAGGGAGAGATTTTATCTTTCTTGAAAATGATTGATCACTTAAAATAGCAGGATCATTCGTGACGGTTTTTAAAACAGCCTGAAGTTCAGAATACGTAAAGTTTTCAGGCAAGAAATTCTTAGCTACAGTTGTTTGCAACAGATCGTTTGTGATGACTTGGATCGCATCTGCAATGATTTGTTTATGATCGAACGCTAGATTCAGGTTCAATACTTCTTTTATAGAAAACAGTTCGATATCAGCTGCATCATCTTGTGCTTTTCTTAGCGATAGATACGTATCAGGAACAATCGCATAATGAGCGTTCGAGATGATCCATCCTCTAGGATCGCGGCCTGGTTTGTCGTAAACGCCAAATTGTTTAATATGAATGCCTGAGATATTCGTCTCTTCTTCTAGCTCTCGTTTAGCTGCTTGAAAGCCGGTTTCATTGTCTTGCACAAAACCTCCAGGAATCGCCCACTTGTTTGCCTCAATGTTCATATTTCCTTCTGAATCAAGAGCCGCTCTTTTGATCAACATGATCATAAGATCCATCGTAGGAGGTTTATACGCCTCATTTTTTTCTGAGATTATTGTAAAGACACAAATATCGGAAGTGTAACCATCTGGTGTACGATATTTTTTGATGTCGTATTGTTTCAAAGCTTGCTTGTTAGACAATAGTGCCCCTCCTTTTTAATTAACAAATTGTTTATTGTTAATTTATTTATATTCTATTTACCTCATTTTGTCAACAATTAAACTTTATTTTTAAAAAAGGCTGTTGCGGGTACTCATTGTTAGATTTGAGAGCAGTTGATTTCCGTTACAAGTTGCTCGCTTTCCGCGGGGCAGCGGTGAGCGTCCTGTAAAAATAAAAACCACCCGAGAAGACGAATCCACCCGGATGGCTATTCCTATTGTGTATGAATAACGACTTTTTTATACTTGGAATCAGCCTTTATTTTCCGGTCGAACAAACCTCATCTTTTCTTTGTAAGCTGCTAAAAATGGAAGGTCAGGGTAATGCTTCTCCACAAGGTTAAAAACTTCTTCGATCAACAGTTCTAACTCTTTTATACTCTCATGAACATTTTGAATAAGAATACGGGATAGTCGCTCATCTAAATGATCTGGCTTTATTGTGAAGATCTCGCTGTATTTGTGCATCCACTTAAAGGATGGATGATGAATATACAATTTATTTAAACCGAATAATGTTCCGAGAAGTTTCTTCTGTACACCCACCATCAGATCATACAACATGATCCACTCGTTCCTATCTAATAGAGCATAACGGTTGTTCCACCTACTCCATAAAGCTAGATTTTCTTCGATCATGTTTTGTGCTAATTGATCTGGATACACTTCCACTTCTTTTTTCAGTTCTGTGATCACTCGATCTCCGTACAAACTTACTCCATAGAATACAGATGATGCCATGCACTGTTTGCCGTAATCCACTTCATGATCTATTACTACTTCTTTTATCCACGTATTCGCTGTAGTTGTTAAGAAACTGCTAATCTCAAGTTTTATATTTTGAGGCGTTAAATAGCTTTCTGCCCATTCTTCCTCTTCATATGGATGAAACTCGATGATCGATCCATCTATCGCGTGAATAGGAAACATTCGATCTTCATCAGTCGGAGGCTCAGACCAGAAAATATTCAGTTCGATATCCGAGTGCTTGTCTTCCCAGCCTCTTGACACAGACCCTGCCAATAATACAGCCTGCACTTTTTTATTCTCTTTATAAATAGCTGCCATTTTCCTAGCCATATCTTTTAATTTCACTTTTAATTCTCCCGCTTTCATCTAACGTAATTTGCTCTCTTAGTCTACTAACATATGTAAATTACTGATACTATAAGATTATCATATTTTCAGCAATTATCATTAATTAGGAGTACGGATGAAAACTATAAAAAGATATGCTATCTCTCAGGAAACATTGGAAAAGTGGAATAGAATTTTTGTGCCCGTTCTTGATTTTTTTTATTTTAGGAGTAAACCAGAACATTTTCCTTCTCATAAAATAACAGAAATAAACCAAACTGCGTTTACACTCGACGTTCGAACCTCTTTTCTTACGTGGTCTATCGACAAAAAAGCTAAATTTATAAGTGTGATGTCCAATGAAGATTTTCATGCTCTAACCACTTTAGAAAAGGAAAAGATAATAGCAGAACAAAAAGCACTAAGTAGAGGACTTGTTTTTACAGAAGATGAATTAAAGGATCTATTGAAGAATGTAAATTTGCCAGACACCGATTACCAACTGGAAATTTTAAAACAAGGTGCTTCATTCCAAGATATTGTGATTCTTCAAAAGTCCAACTGGGATCAAGTATCAAAAGACGTTCAACATGCTATCCTGATGAACTACGCAGATGATTGGATTACGGAATATGCTTTAGAACCAGAAATACGTGAAAGCTATCAAACTCGATACCCAGAATTATACCCATACATGGACACTTTTCCAGAAAAAAACGGTCCAAACTGTCTTGCGGCTGTCGCTTCAGCTATTCGTTCTTCTACCGATGACATCATGTGTTGGATGCAGGTTGAACCCTTTTTCCATCTATTAGAGAAAAACCACTATCGTCACATTGTTACTTCTTCTGTTCAAGCCACAGATGTATGGGTATGGTTTAATGAGCAAGACCTAGCTGTACATGCTGCTTACCTATTAAGTGAAAAACATGCCTTTAACAAACATGGCCAAACGATGTTTAACCCGTGGCAAGTGATCCAAATTAATGAACTCAAAAAAGCGTGGGCTAACTTTTCATGTAAAATCTATCGAAGAGTCTAATTTAAGGACGGTGTGGTGAGATGCTACAAAAAGATAGAATTCGATTTCGAGAGATGCTTGTGGAAGATTGGAAGGCGGTTCACCGATATGCCTCGCAAGATATTGTCTCTCAATACCAGCCTTGGGGACCGAATCAGGAAGATGACTCTATTGCGTATGTAAATGAAGTGATTAATGACGCAAACAGAAATCCTCGAAAACGGTATGCTTTTGCAATCGTTGAAAAGCAAGCAAACCTGTTGATCGGAGCTGGAGAATTACAGATTACCTCTTTAACAAATCGTGTCGGTGAGATCGGTTATGTGTTTCATCCGGATTATTGGGGAAAGGGATTTGCAACGGAAGCAGGGCAGCTTTTGCTGAAGTTTGGTTTTGATGATCTGCAACTTCATCGCATCTTTGCAACATGTGATCCTAGAAATAAAGCTTCAGAAAAGGTTTTGAAGAAACTAGACATGAAGTTAGAAGGAGTAATACGTGAATCTATCCTACTTAAAGACGGTTGGCGTGACTCTTTGTTATTCAGTATGTTAGAGCACGAATGGACAGATAAAAAAGGACTCAAATAAGAGTCCTTTTTCACGTTTTATTTATGATGAAACGGACATTTTCCAGCTATCGGTTCAACGTCGTCTCCAATAAAATACTGTTTCCATTCACGGTGTTCCGGGTCTCCATAATGACTGATGTTCGGGTGCTTCGGAAGATTATCCCACTTCTCTACACGCTCACGAACTTTCTCCCGAGACATCGCTCCGCCTGGAGATGTTCCTTCTAAGCCTTCAAAGATTCGTCGAGGCTGGAATCCGAGAACTAAGCTGTTACCAAGATCTCTTGTTTTTCTTTGTTTGTATGCAGGTGCGTTCCCGAATACAAAATAAGGCTCATTATCAAATGAAAAAGCGAATAAGTGGTGGTCCGGATCTTTCGGTATATGTTCTGGCCAAGGTTGATTATCTGTTTCGTGCAATGACTGAAGCATCTTCCAAAAATAATCACGGTAATACGGAATGTCTTTCTCTTCTTTTTCCGGCTCAACAAACACAAATAATCCGTGACGAATCAATTTAGGTGCGTCAAAAAGTTTGTTGAATTCTCGAATCGCTTCAGGCAGGTTCGACCAATCATCATGCGTCACATACGCATAACGTAGCTCTCCCTTATTCTCAGCGGCCATTCCAAAATAGCAAGGAAAGGTCTTATTTGTCACCGTCTCATGAAAGGTTTTATACTCTTCAATAACCCATGCTGGTACTTTTTCAGGATTCGTCATATCTTCTTTTTTCAGCAAACATAATTGTTTCGTCTCCACTCAACCACTCCTCTAATCTGTTAATGAGGAATTTCCCTTAAGCTACTTTGTTAAAACATGAATGTTATTTCTTTTTTCCCTGTTCATCATGTTTTCTAATTGTTGCAGATGACGAGCTAACCAGACCATTTCTTGTTGAAACCTTTTGGGAGGCTCTCCTTCATGAGGAACGACATCGATCCACCACGTACTTTCCATGTACCAAACGAATCGTAGAGATATCACTAATCTTTCAATTGATAATTCATTTGTATTATTGTATCCCTTAAGAAATGCCTGGACAGCTTCACGATTTAGCGTATTATTTTTCAGACACGTTGAGATGATCAATCTCCCGATATCCAATTCTAAAAAGTCATAGTTCATCCGATCAAAATCGAGAATCGCCGACAAATGATCTTCGGAAAAGAGCAAGTTATCTACCCAAAGGTCGCGATGACACCAGCCAGGAGTGAGATGATTAAACTGCTCGATATCCAATGCTAAGGTTGCAGTCTTTTGAAGTTCCATTAAAGAACGGATATGATCTAATCCTTGTTCATCACACTTATGTATTTCACTTTGCCAATACTCCAAACGTTCTTCTATAGAAGGAATTTTGAATATCGTTTCTGATTTTGCTGATAATGTTCCATCATTCAATAAAGTGTGAAGCCTTCCAACTTCCTCACCAAGAGATTGCATCTGGTCACTCGAAAGATCGCCTGATGAGATTAGGCTTCCTCCCATGAATCCCATAACAGTAAAGAGCTCACCTTGTGAAGACTTTTGTAAAAGATCACCTTTATATAACAAGAGTTCCGGACAAGCTAATCCTTGTGAGAACAATCTATTTTGTGTACGAAGAGCAGTTTGTATCGTTTGAAGATCGTACTTTTTCATTCGCTCTTTATTGTATTGCTTTATTAGGAAAATGCCTTGATTCGTTTCGATCTTCCGTTTTTGATTGAGCCACCCACGATTGATCGGTGTACCTTTATATACTTCAAAATCAAAACGGGTTTCTACCTCTTCTTTTAAATGAGTCCAAAGACTTTCATTCGATAGCCCAGTCTCCACTTTTATTCACTTCTTTCTAACTATTACTTAAGCTCTTGCCACTTTGTCCAAAGTGTTTCGTCTCTTTTTATGTAATTTCCGGCATCTCGGTCCATGTATCCGTTCACTATAAATTCTCTGCGAATGGTACAAAAATCTTCATGATACGTCTTGATAAATTCATTGATCTCTCGTTCCGTATAGGACTGATTGTCGTTCAATTGCTGAACGAAGTATTCTAAGACCACTAATTTCTTTTTCTTTTGAGAAGGGATGTTCTTTAAGCGCCCGTCTTTGTTTAAAAATGCGTTCAATACACTTTTTTGATAACTATCTAGACTAGTTGTCATTTTGGTTGTTCCTTTCTTTACAGAAATTAATTGTCCATTTTTCGATGTCTTTAAAGCCTAACCTTTTATAGATACGACCAGCTTCTGGGTTGTCATAAAATAATGACAGTGTCTTATTTTCTTGAAAAAGGTTATACATCAAGTGTTCTATACAGATGCTTGCCAATCCTTTTCCCTTTTTCTCAGGCAGGGTACAGACACCTGATACCATGGCGGCTACAGATGTCTCACAAACGGTAGATGCTGATGAGATCAACTTGTTATCTTCTTTAATCACGAATATCCTAGACCATCCATTATTCATCTGATCAATAAATGATTCCGGATTATACTCCCTCTTAAATTCAGGAACTTCTTGATAAAAAGAGATGAGCTGAGGAATTTCTTCTTTGCTTATACATCTGACTGAATCTGAACGGTTGAGATCTGGCTTGGGATCACATTTTGCATAATAATAACTTTCGCGTTTATCGTAACCGTCTGTAATGAATGGTTCTATCTCTTTTGTTAAGCGTTCAATTCCATTCACTTCTTTTTCATTGGTATCTGTATTGATGATGTCCGCAAACTTCTGTAGATTACATTCCGTTTCCCAGTACGGTGTATATTTGTTCTTGAATTTACACAGCACAGCGATTAAATCACCTTTGGAATCGAACTGACCCCAAAGCGTCTGGATATCCGCTTCGTACCCATATGATTCTATTCCCCACAACGTAAACAGGTTCTCTGCGGGCTTCTTGCCCAGAAGTTTCATTATGTTCTCATGATCACTTTGATTTAATTTCCTCATATGTTTGTATCCTCAACTTATAGAGAGTGGGATTGCCTATTCCGTTCGAAGCCTAAATAACGTGTTCCTTGAAAAGTGAGTGTTCCTTTATCACCTTCAACTAACGTGCCATATTCTTGTGCCTTAACATGAAACTCCATTCGGTCCCCGCTCTCTACCTCAAACGTGACATAGTACCATGTGGAAGCAGACGTATCATTAGAACCACCGCTTACTTCACTCCTTTTCGTAACTACTTCTGCCGCGACGGATCGTACAGGCTGCTTGTTATTGCTACTCCATTGACTGATTCCTTTTACGATGACAATCACAAAAACACTGATAACGATTACAAAGACAGCACCAATAAAAATGGGAACGATATCAAACATCAAATCTCCGCTGCCGCCAAATCCTGGTTCTTCAAAACCCTCCATAACTTCATCCCCCTATCACCTACTTACCATAATATTACATACGAAAGTGAAAAAATAGAAGTTTCAGAATAAATGCATGTCTTTTACGGTACGTGTTTTTATTTCTGTTACGCGTTCACCGGTAAATGCTTTCTTACCACCTGAAAAAACGTCGCGACGACCGGTAACATGGTAATAACCACCTGAACGAAGTCTCTTTTCACCGATAACTCGCCTCTCACCACCATAAAACACAAAAAGGACTTCCTTTTCACCAAGGAAGTCCTCACAGAACTGAGACCAGCTCTAGGCTGGTCCTTTCGAATAAACTTCTATTGTTTGTCCAACACATCAATCATGCGAAGCGCTACACTTCTACTCGATTGAGGATTCTGTCCTGTAACAAGTGTGCCGTCTGTTACCGCGAAATCTTCCCATTTTCCTGCTCGTTGAAACTCTGCGCCAAGTTCACGAAGCTTTGTTTCGAGTAAGAATGGTACTTCTTTCGTTAGCTTCATTTCTTCTTCCTCTTCATCCGTAAAGGCTGTAACTGTTTTTCCTTTTACGATTGGTGTACCGTCTTTAAGTGTTGCCGTTGTAAGTCCAGCAGGACCATGACAAACACTACCGATTACTTTATTAGTTTGTGCCATCTGACTTACTACTTCTTTTAAAGCCTCACTCTTTGGAAAATCAAATACGGTACCATGACCGCCCGGTAGATAGATCGCATCATAGCTCGTCGCATCTTCAGAAGTAAGTTCTGCAGTTCCTTCCAGCTGTGCCAGTGCTTCCTTATAAGTTTCTTTATCCACACCTTCTAAACTGTTCGGATCTAGCGGAACATCTCCACCTTTAATGCTTTTTACCGTAATATCATATCCTTTGTCACGAAACTCGTTGAAAGGAACCGCAAACTCCTCTAACCATAGCCCTGTCTTGTTATTACCGATGTTTTGATGATTTGTGACGACGATCAATACTCGTTTTGTCATTGTTACACTCCCTTTCATTACATTACGTTTATCATTTTTCCCGATTCTTATGATTTAAAACACGATGAAATCATGAAGGTGTCAAAATGAAACGGTCGATTTTGTCGAAAAGCCTATAAACTGATTTTTATGGCCTATAAATTTTTTTGAAGGACTATAAATTTATCATTAGGGACTATAAATTATTTTGAAGGCTTATAAATGTTTGTTTACGGCCTATAAGTACTAATCCACAAAAAAAGCCTTCCTAACAACAGGAAGACTTTCACTCATTTTACTCAAACTGTTTATAAAATTCCGGATCATCCGGATCTGCGCCGTTACGTTTGTCTTGATTAAGCGCAGAGATACGCGTCATATCCTCATTTGATAATTCAAAGTCAAAGAGTTCGATATTTTCTTCGATCCTATGCTGTGTTACCGATTTAGGTATCGTAACTACTCCGTTTTGAAGATCCCAGCGTAAAATAATCTGAGCAACTGATTTATTGTATTTATCAGCAAGCTCTACCAAGGTTGGTTCCTCAAAGATCTCTCCTTTTAAAAGAGGTCTCCATGCTTCAAGTTGAATGCCTTGATCTTTACAGAATACCAACAATTTTTCTTGAGATAAACGAGGATGGTATTCCACTTGGTTCACCATCGGTTTTATCTCTGCATCATTCATCAAGTCTTCAAGATGATGCTGTTTGAAATTACTAACACCGATCGCTTTAGCTCGTCCATCGTTATAGATTTTCTCTAGTGCTTTCCATGTCTCTTTGTACTTTCCTGGCACTGGCCAGTGAATTAAGTATAGATCCACATAATCTAAGCCTAGTCTTTCTAAACTGGCATCAAAGGCGGCTAAGGTTTTTTCGTATCCTTGGTCAGTGTTCCAAACTTTAGTTGTGATAAAGAGTTCTTCTCTTGGAACATTTGATTCAGCGATTGCCTGACCCACGCCCGCTTCATTGTTATAAAGGCTTGCTGTATCAATGCTTCGATAACCTGCATCAATCGCCCACTTTATGGACTGGATGACTTCATCACCATCTTCAGCTTTATAGACTCCTAGCCCTATCCATGGCATTTGAACACCATTATGTAGAACGGCACGATCATGAATACTGCTTGGCATAATGAATCCCTCCTTGATCACATTTTGGCATAATTTCATCAAGAGTTAAAACCATTATACTCTTTGAAGTTTACCTGCCGTTTCTTCTAAACGTTCATGAGCATTATCCAAGATCATAGATTCACTCCACGTGAATCCATCGTTTTCATACCTTGGAATCACATGCATGTGAAAGTGAGTAAGATCACTAAACTTTCCCCCATTTTGGTTGATCGTAATCCCATCAGGGTTAAAACAACTCTCTAGCTTTTTCGATATGTATTTTGCAGCATCCATCACAGCGTTCATTTCTTCATTTGTTAGCTCAGTCAATTCCTTCACATGTCTTTTCGGAACAATTAACGTGTGTCCTTCGTTAAAAGGATCAATGTCTAAAAAACATGTCACCCAGTCATCTTCATACACTGTATGTATCGGTAATTCTTTGTTCGCCAATTCACATCCTAAACAACCCACCTTAGATCCACCCTTTCAACCTAGCTAATAGTAATCCGTGTGCCAGTTCACTATCTTTCCAAAGCCCTTGCTCAATATTACGAAATGCTCGATCTACAGGAATGTGAAAGGCTTGAATCGTCGCTTCCTTTTTCTCAAGCATTTGAGATCTGTATTCCACAATATCTTTTGTAAAATAAACATGAGTAACCGTATTACTCAAACACGCACTAGGCTGGATACTTCCTAGGAAAACCGTTTCTCCACACACGATACCCGTTTCTTCAAGCAACTCTCGTTTTGCAGCTTCCATCGCATCTTCATTTTCATTCATTCCACCACCTGGTAGTTGAATGATAACTTGATCTACTGCAGGTCGATATTGGCTGATCAATATGAGAGAATCGTTCTCTAGAGCGACCATGACAGCAGCTTCATAAGGGCTCTCTTTTAACGTGATACTTCCAAATTCATCTTCGAATACTTCAACCTCTTTATCTCTGCTCTGATATACGAGTTCTTTTGTCAAGATTACCCCCACCCTTTTACACCAGTTTCCCCTTAACATTATCCAAACTTGGAAACATTTTCAACTATGAGTTCACTGGTAATACCATCCAGTTAATAATTAAATACAATATGGAATTTTTTTCTAATAGTTTGGTAGAATAATAAGGTGGAAACTTTATCTCGTTGTTTTCGTATTACGTGTGACTAGCTATGGAGGAGATTGCTTTGAAAAAGAAAATCGGCGTTACTTTTATTATACTTTCGTTTGTTTTGTGGATCCTAATACCGGTCATACCCTTCTTATCATTTAGTGCAGGTGTTAAAACAGCCATCGTGAGTGGATTATTTATCGGCGGAGAAGTTTTCTTCTGGCTCGGTGCTCTATTAGCAGGAAAAGATATTGTAAGAAACTTCATTCAAAAGTATTGGAGAAGAGGCAAAAAAGACGAGGACCCATCTTAAATGGTTTGACGAAGAAGGATGACTTGGCTTTAACAGCAGAACGAATAAAGTAGGTGGAGGAATGGAAGAACTGCTTCTTGGCTTTATTTATACATTTTTAATTGTTCTCTTATTTGAAGCATTATTTACTAGAATACTAAGCAATGGCGTTAGATACCCTGCAAGAAGAATGATCGTTCTTGCCCTACAGTGTTTGGTCATCACTTGGATTCTTTATCAAATGTACACATAAAGCCCGTCAGCTAGAACTGTACAGGCTTTTTTCGTTGAACCCTAAGTGGCACGGCTGCTGACTTTAAAATAAGTAAGCCAGAGATCATGTATAGAATTGATGCGATATAGAATAAACTTCCGATCGTCAAAAAATCGATAAGATACCCTGTTAACATGACCGCAATCGCTCCCCATACACTTGTCCAAAGGTGATAGCTTCCTATCTTTTGGCCAGCCTGCACACCATGCGACTTCCTAGCCAAAACAGTTTTCTCCGAAGTTTTTTGTACGGCACCTAGAATACCCATTACAATTTGGACGAGATAAAGAGCAGATACGGTTTCAATGATCGGTATTATCAGCATGATTCCAGCCATACCCCATGTATGTATCAGAATGAAGGTACGGTCACCTAGTCGATCAGAGAGTCTGCCAATGATAGGATGAACAAGCGCGGCGGTCAATGCAAACAATCCATATGCTAAACCGAACTGCGAGTAGCTGTCACCGATGTTACGAATGAGAAGCAGGTAAAAGGGAAAGACCATCGAGCTTGCTGTCATTAAAAGGCTTTGTGCTGTTACAAATGTACGATAATTCATTGTGCATACACCTCATAGAAAAGATTTTTGAATCGCTCATCGGGATCGAGTTCCCGCTTTTTCTGAAAGAACTCATCGATACGGGGATATGCTTGTTTTAGTTGTTTCTTTGTCGGATATGAATAATAAGGTAAGTAATAGCTTCCATCGTGATCTAGCGTTACGTCAATCATCTTCTGAATGATCTTCTCGGTTCTTCTTATCTCTTTTTCTGAACGGCCTTGATTAATCAATAACACAAGCGCAAACATATCATCCTTCGCATAAGACAACACGGCATCCTCATCATGCTCGACGTACCGAATCGTGATGTTTAACAGGTTCAGATCCTCTTTTTCTAACACCTTTCTAAGATCATCAATATAAGTAGTAAACTCATCAACAGGAACAAAATACTCTTGTAACACTTCTGTTCGATTGGCATTTTCATATTCCATAAACGTACTGTCTGATCTCATTACGTTATTTCTTGATTGGTAGCTACCATTGCTATTTTGAAAGTGTTTCTTTTGCGTCTCCCAAAATACATCTTTTCCCCAGTCACTATAACGAGACATGCCTAACATGAACTTTGGAAGTGCCACTTTTTCTTCTTCATTTAACTTCGAATAGCTAGTTAACTTTTTTTGGTCAACCGCTAATACATAGTCCGTCACATACATTTCTTTTAAAAAGGTATTAGGTGCAACAGATAAACGAGCAAGGTGCATCTTCACCTTCTCATCGTTTTCGACGTTATTCTTAAAATGTTCTTCATATACGCTGTAATCCATTGTGGAAATGCGTTGTTTGTACAATTCATCTTCAGCCAATTGCAGTGTGACATCGAGTATGACCCCAAAAAGACCGTAACCACCTATTACATATGAAAAATATTCACTGTTCTCATCACGACTCACAGAAATGATTTCTCCATCTGGTTTTAACAAGCGAAAAGAATCCACAGTATCGATTAGAGAACCATATCTGATATCCCGTCCGTGAACGTTGACACTAAGGGCGCCACCAACAGTAAATATATTTTGTGACTGCATAACTTGAATGGATAGACCGTACGGATTAATCTTCTTCTGAATATCAGCCCATGTCACACCACTTTGAACCGTTATTGTTTTTTCTTTTGGGTTGAAGTCCAGGATCTCGTTATAACTTTTCATATCAAGCAGCGTTCCATTTGGATAGACCGTATGCCCACCCTGACTATGTTGCATTCCAGCGATTGAGATCGTTTTTTCTTTTGTCACCCAATTTTGCAGCTCCTCCGTAGATTGCGTGCTCTTGACCTCTTTCATCTTTGTAGGCAAAAGCTTTCCGGCGTCTTCTACAACGACTGTTTTCTGTTGATGGGAATGGATAGATGTACTCGCATAAAAAGCGAGCCCATATAATGAAATTCCAATTAACAAATATTTTCCTTTCACTCCGTCACCCTCTAATAATAGTGTAATTTTACACATTTATTATAAAATGATACCCATACAAATATCAATACTTTATTACTTTTATACAACGAATTTAGACGCTTCTTTCTCTTAAAAATAGTGTTTCGTACAAGCACTCTTTCTAGCATTTCATATAGTAATAGTGGGGGTGATACGATTGGGTAAAAAAAGAAAAGAACTATTAGAAGCATTGAATACTCTAGGTGCGAACGGCACAGAGACAGAAGCTGAAGTGACTGCTGAAAACGGCACTGAAGCTGGCACTGTTGAAACTTTACGCTCTCTTTTAGGTGATGGTCTTAAACGTAAGAAGTCTAAGAAAGCTCCTGCTGTAAAGTCTAAAAAGTCTTGTAAGAAATCCAAGAAATCTAATGGAGATGATTCCGGCGGAAATCCTGGTGAAATTCCTGGTGGAACTGCTCCTGACAGCTGTTGGGAATAATCCACAAATATAAAAAAGCTCCCTCGCGTAAGGGAGCTTTTTCATGATTTTATTTTGTTAGCTCAAAACTTTTCTTGAAGAATCTTGTTTTAGATAGGAAAGTGTTGCAGCCCCTAATAGACTTGCTGCAACCAGTAAAGCATCTTCATTGATCTTGAATTTCGGATGATGATGTGGATAGACCTCTTCCCAAGAATCATCTAGAGCTCCTGTAAAAAAGAACGTGCCTGGCACTCTCTCTAAGTAGTAGGAATAATCTTCTCCACCCATTTGCGGTTCGATTTCTTCAAGTTCTAGAACACCTGGCACTTTTCTTGCTACATCAACAACAAACTCTGTGTCATCTTTATGGTTTACAACCGCCGGATATCCTCGTTTAAATACATACTCATAGGAAGCATCTGATGCAAGACACGTACCTTTTGCAATGCGGTCGATCTCTTGCTCGATGGCAACTCGTACTTCTTCCTTAAATGTGCGAACCGTTCCTGTTAGCTTTGCTGTATCAGCGATAACGTTGAACGCATTCTTCGCTTCAAACGCACCTACCGATACGACAGCTGCATCTAGTGGATTAACTCTGCGGCTCACGATCTGCTGAAGGTTTGAAACAAGCTGGGCTCCAATAACAATGCTGTCTTTTGTTTTATGAGGCTGTGCACCGTGACCCCCTTTTCCTTGAACTTTTATCGTGAACGAATCGGCTGCAGCCATTACTGGGCCAGTTCGATAACCGATTGTTCCAGTTGGCATCGTTGCCCAAAGATGTGTTCCATAGATCACATCCACGCCATCTAGGCAACCGTCTTCAATCATGGAAATCGCTCCACCAGGGGCGAGCTCCTCAGCGTGCTGATGGATAAATACGATCGTCCCTTCCACTTCTTCCTTAAGCTCTGTTAGAACTTTTGCGAGTACGAGTAGCGATGCTGTGTGACCGTCATGCCCACACGCATGCATAACACCAGGCACTTTCGATTTGTATGGAGAATCATTTTCTTCCTGAATCGGAAGTGCATCAAAATCAGCTCGAAGTGCCACTGTTTTACCAGGCTTTCCACCTTTTAACTTCGCGACAACACCTCGACCACCTACCCCAGTTCGCACCTCTAAACCTAATGCCTCATGATACGATGCAATAAAGGCTGGTGTTTCAACTTCTTCAAATGACAGTTCTGGATTTTGGTGAAGATGTCTGCGTATCTCCACCATTTCATCTTGATAGTTTGCCAGACGGCTAAATAATTGTTCCATTCCTGTTCACTCCTCTTATCATCTACATTTTTATATATTCGCCAGGTCCTAGCGGAAGTCCTAGCACGTACCAGACAGTAAATAAAAGACACCAAAAAATCGTATAAGCGATCGTGTAAGGCAGTAAGGAGGATATTAAAGTCCCCATCCCCATACTCTTATCAAACTTTTTCGCAAACGTTAGCAGAATAGCAAAATAGGCAAGCATCGGAGTGATCGTATTCGTGATCGAATCCCCGATCCTATATGCCATTTGTGTAAAAGCTGGACTATAATCTAAAGCCACGAACATCGGAACAAATACCGGTCCTAATATAGCCCATTTTGCCGAAGAACTAGCGATGAGTAAGTTTACTAGCGCTGTAAAAAGAATAAACGCGATCAATAATGGAAGTCCTGTAAATCCTGATTCTTTTAAGAAGTCAGCTCCCGTAATTGCAATGATCGACCCTAAGTTACTCCAACTAAAATAGGCGATCATCTGGGCTGCAATAAAAGCAAGCACAATATAGTACCCCATACCACTCATTGCTTTTGTTAAATGATTGGCTACATCTTTATCGTTTTTTAAGACCTTAGAACCAAATCCATAAGCCATGGCTGGAATGAAGAAGAAAAGGAGCATGATCGGAACCAAGGAATCCATAAAAGGAGAATCGATAAGTTCGCCTGTTTTCGCATGGCGAAGCATAGCGCCCTTTGGAATGGTCACGAGTAGAATGATAGTTGTGTAGATGAATAGTGAGATCGTTGCCCATTTTAACCCCCTTTTCTCTTCAGAAGTTAGAGCTTGTTTCTTCACTTCAAGATCTTCAGGAACTTGGTATTCACCAAGACGGGGTTCTACGATCTTTGTCGTTACCCAAACGGCTACTGGTAACAACACAAAGGTAGAAGCAAGCATGAAGTAGTAATTCATAGCAGGGTTTGCTGTATATGTTTTATCTTGGAGGTGAGCGGCAGATTCTGTGAATCCAGCAAGCATCACATCAAGCATACTGATAATAATATTTGCACTGAATCCGCCAGCAACTGCTGCATAAGCTGCTGCAAGCCCAGCGATCGGATGACGACCAAGCGTGAGAAACACCATGGCTGCAACAGGAGGAAGTACGATTAAAGCAGCATCAGCAGCTGCGTTTCCTACGATTCCAATGAAAATGATGATCGGTAAGATAAGTGCTTTAGGTGACGCTAATACAACTCTTCGCATAAAGGCTGAGATCAATCCTGTTGATTCAGCTAGACCGACTCCAAGCATAACCACGAGCACGAGACCGAGCGGTGGGAAGTTCACAAAGTTACTGACAAGTTCACTCAGCATCCTTATGATTCCTTCTTCGTTCAGTAGATTGACTGCTGTGATTTTTTCATTATTGGCCGGATTCACAGCACTCCAACCTGCTACTCCTGCTATGAATGAACCTAGCAAGATAACGGCCGTGATGATGACAAACAAAGTAAGAACATCCGGTAGTTTATTTCCGTTCTTCTCTACCCAGTCCAACGCTTTATAAAAAATATTTTTGTTTTTGTTACGTGGATCTGGTGAATGTGGTGAAGGTACTGCTTTTAGTGCGGAACGTGCCATGGATACCCTTCCTTTCTTTATGAATTTTCAGAAAAATTTAAATTTCTTCACATTCTACCTTCTCTACCAATCGGTTTCAAGGGGACATTTAGAACACTACTTTATTACTATGTGTTAGATTCTATGAGGTCTCAGAGTGATGTAAGGGCTTTCGTTTGCGGAATATTCATGCATTTCTAAATTTACCTCTTGCCATTCTTTCGCTATAATATATACAGTATTTGCTTAGAGTACCTATTTTTCAGATAAAGATAAGGGAGAGAACACCATGGATCTTTTATTAAAAGAAAGTCTGAAAGCAAGCTACAACGAGCAAGCAGACTCACGTGATCAATCAGTGATTCAGAGTTGGAAAACCGATGAACTAAAAGCCTTTATTGCGGCTCTTGCATCTAATCCAAAGGCTCACCAACATACTGTTCTCGATATTGGAGCAGGATCAGGTCAGCACGGAAAATACTTATCTCAACATCACTTGGACGTGACGTGTATCGACCTCTCTCCTAACATGGTAGAAACGTGCCGTGCAAAAGGTTTAAAGGCAGAAGTAATGGATTACTACGCACTACATTTTGATGCTGAATCCTTTGATGCCGTATGGGCGATGAACACGCTTCTTCACGTTCCAAAAGTCAGCCTGCCTGCTGTTCTTAAAAACATTCATACTGTTTTATCAGAGGATGGTTTGTTTTACATGGGTGTTTACGGCGGTAAAGATTCTGAGGGCGTGTGGCAGGAAGATTCGTATATTCCAAAGCGTTTCTTCTCATTTTATACAAATGAAGATTTACTTAAAGTGGTAGCTCCTCTATTTGACGTACTCGATTTCCACATTGTTTCAGAAGCTGGACGAGGTATAGGTATGAACTTTCAATCCTTGCTTTTACGAAAGAAAGTGATCGTAGATTAAATACAGCATTGCTTCGAAAGAGAATCCGTACAAAAAAAGCTCCTCTGCTTGAGGGGCTCTTAAATTTCTCGCATATATCGAATAGACAAGTGTTTTTCGCTTCCTTCACTCCTCTTTTCTGACTGTTTTACAAACCCTTTTGCTTCATAAAAAGGAATGCCTTTTTCGTTATCCTTTTGTGCGGATAGCCATTGTTCTTTAATACCTAAATTCTTTTGATAGTTTGTGTAATAGTTTAACAGTTTTGTTCCAATCCCTTTGTTCCTCTTGTTTGGATCCATATAAAACACAAAAATTTCACCTGTTTGCTCACTGATCGTCCCACCGCCGATCGCACCTACCACTTCTCCATTTTCTTTCGCCACAAAGTATCCGTGCCAGCTTTCGCTGAACTCAGTTACTTCTTTTAGTATTCTGTCTTCGTTATAATAATCTTCAATTACACCATTCACATACGTATCATCTTCTAAATACCCATATGTTGCCCGCCATCCTTCAGAGCAAACTCGGGCTATTCCTTTAACTTCTTCCGGACCCGCTTTCTTGAGCATTAGACCTTCTGATACCACAGTTTTAACCATCTTTTCACCCCTCTTTTTTATTCTAAACAACCCTATTATAGCCTATTTCTGGTAAAATAGAGGTTTACAACTCAGTCAGTCATAGCTCATTTTAAAATGAGAAAGGCGGATGGTCATTTGACAAGTTTGATTACAAAAAATGAACACGTTTATCACATGCTCGATTCTCTTTTACGTGATGAGGGAGCGTTCTGGAACTCCTTTTATGAAGACAGAAAGAAGAAGGTTCCTTTTTTTGTGTACGCACCCGATGAAAATCTTGTGAACTATATTGAGCGTGGTTTTATTAAGCCTGGACGTGTATTAGAACTAGGATGTGGTCCTGGCCGTAATGCCATCTTTTTAGCTCAGCTCGGCTTTCACGTTGATGCTGTAGATCTCTCAAGCGAAGGATTGGATTGGGCTCGTGAACGCGCTAAGGAGAAAGGCGTCGATGTGAAATTTATTCAAGGAAGTATCTTCGAGATGGATCTACCACATATGGAGTATGACCTGATCTATGATTCTGGCTGCTTCCATCATGTCCCGCCTCATCGCCGTGTGAGTTATTTAAATCTCTTAAACAACTGTTTAAAAGAAGGCGGCCATTTCGCGATTACGTGCTTTGATGCAGTCGGCATGGGACTCGATATACCTGACATGGATGTGTACAAAAACCGTTTGATGCAAGGTGGACTAGGATACTCGTTTGAACGGATGCGGGAAGTCTTCTCTGCTTTTGAAGAGATTGAATTACGCAAGATGAAGGAAATGTCGCAGCCGGCTGATACATTCGGATTGCCCTTTTTGAATGCAGGTTTGTTTCGAAAATAAAAGACAAACACTTGGAGTCACATCTCCAAGTGTTTTTTAATGGCTTAAGGTGTGTGTGTAGATTGTTTGGTTGTCGTTTATAGGCCCTAATTTTTAATTTATGGGCCTTCAGAAAATGTTATGGGCCTTCAAATCTATTTTTGGGCCTTCAGATCACTTTATAGTCCTTCAAATTCTTTTATAGACTTTTCGACAAAACACACACGATACAACTTACCTAAACGACCGATCCAACACCACAAAATCCCGCCACTCTTCTGGCAGCATCTCCACGTACTTTTTTGTTAGAAAACGGTCATCCACTAAAACAAGCGTACCTCGATCCTCCTCTGACCGAATCACACGCCCACCTGCCTGCAGCACTTTATTCATGCCTGGATACACATATGCGAAGTCGTAACCATTCTTGCCTGCTCGCTGAAAATAATCTTTCATCGTATCACGCTCTAACCCTACTTGAGGCAAACCGACGCCAATGATAACAGCACCTGTAAGCTTATCTCCTTTAAGATCGATCCCTTCAGAAAAGATGCCACCCATGACGGCAAGCCCGACAAGCGATTTCTCGCCTACAGATTCATAATGAGTTAAAAATGCCTCTCTCTCTTCTTCCTTCATGGCAGGATGTTGAACGATAAGAGAAAAGTCTTGATCTTCTTCTAACATTCGTTCATAGATATCTGTCATGTAACGATAGGAGGGAAAGAAAACAAGATAGTTTCCTGGTCTGTTTACGACCAAGTCTTTAATCATACCAACTATAGGTTCTTTCGTTTTCTCCCGATCACGAAAGCGTGTAGACAGAGGTTGAACGAAAACATCGAGCTGCTCTTTTTCGTAAGGTGACGGCATCCGGATGGTGTAATCGTCTTCCTCTCCTCCAAGCATCTCGCGAAAGTACGAAAGCGGTGAGAGAGTTGCTGAAAAATAAATGCGTGAGCCGTATTTTTTACCTGTTTGAAAAAGAAGCTGAGAAGGGTCCATACAAAAAAGGCGAACTTTGACTTCACTTTTATACGTAGAGATGAACGTAACGAATCGTTCATCATAAAATTGTGAAATCTTAACCCATTGCAGCGCTTCAAAAAAAGTCTCTAATAGTTGTTCACTACTATCGCCACTGGCTAAAAGCTGCTCTGCCTGTATTAAAAAAGCTTCTAAACTCTCCAGAAGCTTTTCTTGCAATTCAACAACAGCAACATCTTTGTTTTCATGTTCTTTTTTTATCAAAAGAAGTTCGTGGTTAACGGCCTTTGCCGTATCTGCTATCCCAACATGCTTTCCTTTATAATCACGTGCAAGTTGTAAGAATGAAGATTTCAAAATCTCAGCTGAATACATGCCGCGTGCTCTGTCAACAAGATTGTGCGCCTCATCCATAAGTAGCACCGTACGCTTCTTTTGTTCTTCAAATAAACGTTTGAAAGAGACTCTAGGATCAAAGACATAATTATAATCACAGATTACACTATCTGATGCATAAGCAAGATCCACAGAGAACTCAAACGGACAAACTCTATGCTTTTGTGCGTATTGTGAGATGACTTCACGGTCCATCACCGTCTCATTTTTCAAAATATCAAGAACAGCTCCATTGATTCTGTCGAAATATCCATCAGCAAACTCACAGTAAGAGGGTTCACAACGCGTCTCTTCTTTGAAACAAACTTTGTCTTTAGCTGTGATGGTCGTACTTTGTAAAAACAAGCCCTTCTCTTTCATCAAGAAGAGCGCTTCTTCTGCATTCTTTCGGTTCAGTGTTTTAGCTGTTAAGTAAAAAATCTTTTCAGCTTTTTCTTCTCCGATCGCTTTGACTGCTGGAAAAAGAGTAGAGATTGTTTTTCCTGTTCCAGTCGGCGCGTTTGCAAACAAAGTCTTCTTATCCATAATTGTTTTATAGATAGCACCAGCAAAGTTACGCTGGCCATCTCGGTATGACGGAAACGGAAAAGAAAGATCTCGAATACTGATATTTCTTTTTTGTTGGTTAGATAGACGCAGCTCAGCAAATGGTGCATAAGACTCAACAAGTTGGAGCATGAAATCCTCAAGCTCTGTAAACGTAACGTCTTTTTGAAATTTCTTCTGCTCACCAGAATCAACATGTACATATGTAAGTTGTACCGTAACTTTATCTATAGCTTCTCTTTCCATGTATATATAGGCATAGACTTTTGCTTGTGCCCAATGAACAGGATATGTATCTTCTGTTATCTCACTTAAATTTCGCGCAGTGGATTTGATCTCATCGATCGTGACGGTATCGTTTCGCAAAAGGAGACCATCACATCGACCTTCTATCCAATATTCAAGATTTTTATAAAGGTAACTCGTTTGGAGAAATACTTCTGCGAAATCCGTCTCCTCATATGTTTTTTGGATCGTTTGATGAGCCTTCGTTCCTTCCACTAAGGATGAGGTGGACTTGAAGCCAGAATCGATACTTCCCGAACGGTAGACATATTCAACTAGGGACCGAACAGAGATTTTAACTGCATCCATCATGTTTCACCTACCCTTATTTCTTACGATTCTCTATGTAAGAATTGTAGCACAACCTCGTTTCAGAAATAGATGTATCATGATACAAAAAACAGCCCCCTTACTCAGAGGACTGTCTTACTACAGCATCATCATTTAAATCTGCGGTACAGTTTTGACATTTAACGGCTCTCAACGGAATCGTAGATAAACAATATTTGCATTCTTTTGTATCTGGTGCCTTTACTTCTTCTTTCTTTTTAAGACGATTGATCTGCTTTACTACTAAGAATATGACTAGCGCAATGATAAAAAAGTTGATCAGCGTGTTAATAAATAATCCATAATTCAGTGTCGCTGCTCCAGCCTTTTGGGCATCTGCTAAGGTGGCATAGTCGCCTTTGCCTAAATTTATGTAAAGATTGCTGAAATCCACTTTACCTAGTAATAATCCAATCGGAGGCATAATCACATCTTCAACGAGTGAAGTGACGATTTTACTGAAAGCTGCTCCGATAATTACACCGATGGCAAGATCGATCACGTTGCCACGCATAATAAATGTTTTGAATTCTTTCCACATGTACCCTAATTCCTTTCTGTATGACTAGTATATGTATAACCATACAGTATCTACTTTCAAACGTCATCCGATATCAATTCACATCATCTTTTTTCAGTTCCACAGTTAGAATATCTTTCACATCTGTACAAACATCTGCTTCATACGTTAGTTGAATAAGTGCAACACTGTCAATCTTTGCATGAAAAGGCTCTAAGTTTCTTGAAAAATAATCAAACGCCTTCACTAAGTCATCCTGCGTTAGGTCCATTACAAGCGTGCAATGAGGCACCCAGTGAGCCGGAATGTATAAAGATTGCTGGTTTATATCGTTCTTAAATTGTTCATGATAGCGCTGATGAAAATCTGTAAGCACGCTGTTTTTAGTCGGAGCTGCATATAATGTTCCACTTTTTAAAAATATGGCTAGAGATGGAAAGAAAAGAGGCACAGTAGAAATATCTTTAAAGTATTCCTGAAACGAACTTTTAAAAGACTCAATTTCTAGATCTGGATGTGTGCCAAGGGTTACATGAGGCCGCATACCATGACCCTTTATTCCCTCTTTTTCAAGTCCATTCCTTAGATCGTCTATCTTTTGTTCCGTTTCACTGTTTAAATAAGCAATTACACCGTACATATTATCAGCTCCAAATATGGTTTTGTTTAATAGTCGATAATCTTAGTTAGTTTAGTGTAATTATACAGCAAACCACATTTTGGTAAATGTATTTCCCCTGAAAAATAAGGCTTCCGCTCTTGTCCCGAAAAAATGGGCTAATTCCGCCCAAACCTTTAACTTGTACCTCTAATATTCTGTCATTGTAAAGAAGGAGGTGGGTTAAATGGGATATCAGTCTTACGGAAATAGCTTCGCTCTAATCGTAGTTCTATTTATCTTGTTAATCATCGTTGGGTGCTGTTGGTGCGGTGGTTACGGTGGCGGTTATGGCGGCGGACACGGCTGGTGCTAATCAGTTCGTTTCCTGAGTGGAAACGGTTCTGAACCATCAGATGTAATCAATTGCGTTAAAACCTTTTGCTTTAACAACCCCTCGTATGAAAACAGAGAGAGAACCTAGAGAGAGAAAAATTAGAGAGAGAAAAGACCTGCGCTCTTCTGAGTGCAGGTCTTTATATATTTTAAAATAGAATCCTAGAGTTTCTGCCTAATACTACGTGTTCTATTAAGCTGTATTTGATCTAGTATGTTTTGTTCAATTCCATCATTTAACTGAATTACTCTTTTATTTAAAAAGAATGCATCAATCCAGCTCCAAATCACAGAACCAATTAATAAGAATAAAGAAATATAAAATAATGGCTCATTATAATAAGAATTAAAAATCATATAAATTAAAACTATAAACGGAATAAATGTAGTTGTTAACATTGCAGATGCATATTTGTAATCTTCCGTGAAAAATCGATGGCCACCAAAGAAAGAAAGACCTGCCCACAGTCCCCAAGCTGCTTCTTTACTTTTAGATTTCTTTAACATCTCTGACTCTAAATAAGCTAACTCTTCAAGTGTCAATTCACTCTTAACCAATTGTGTATGCATTACTTCCACCTGCTTAATTAGTTTTTGGCAGCTGCAACTTCAGAGTTCTTTTGAGCTTGTTTATATAAACGAATTTCAGAAAGAATTTCATTTTCTATTTTTTCATTTGTGGATTTAACCATTCCATTAATTAAAAACAAATCAATAAATGCCCATATCCCTAACCCACCTAAAGTAAAAAGCATAGCTACAGCAGTTCCCGTTTTCCCTAAGTAGAATCGGTGCCCACCAACACCACCCGTAAATAACCATAATAACCAAGTTGTCCCACTCGATTTTTGTCTTTTAGTCATTTCAGAACTTAAAAGTTGAAGTTCCTCAGATGTCATCCCTTGTTTTTGTAATATCGACATTTCAATTACCCCTTTATTAAGTTATTGTTACAAAATGATTATACACGATATTTGTAAATAAATGTTTAAATTTGAAATATTTTTTATTACATTTAATGATGTTAAAGAAAACGTTTAATCGCTCCTATCTAAGTGCATTTACTTATTATATAAAGGTTTATTATTAATCGTTATAAACCAACATAACCGATAATAAAACCCGCCCACTAAAAAACATTGCAGGACCCAGTCTGCAATGTTCCTCTATTCTACTTGATGAAGAAACTTCATTCATCCTATAAATTAGTGACTTTCTTCAACAATACATCCTTTTGTTCTTGTTCAACCTTTTTGTTTTTCTCCTTTCCCGCCACCTCATAAACAGCCAGCTCTGGATTTTCTTTTAATAAAGTGGCTGTACTCACTTGACACTCGATCAGAAGAAAAACATGCTCTTCTTTTATTTCTTGTTTTAAAATTTGTACGTCATCTGTTCCATGAAAGCTTACAGATGAACCGATGACAACATATTCTCCGACTGTAGTAAAGTCTGTGCTTTCACTATTGTTATCAGCATGTTGTTCTGTTTTTTTCTTTCGAGTTACAGGCTGAGGTTGCAGCACATAAGTCAAGTCCTCCACCATAGCGCTTGCTGTTGGAAGTCTGCCTGCTCCTGCTCCTTGAACCGTAACTTTTCCAGCGAGACTCGTTTCGACCGTAATCGCATTCTGAACATCTTCCACACCATATAATGGATGATCTGCATCAACTAATACAGGTTTTACAGATGAAATGAATTGGTCGCGGTCACGACGGATCCGCGCCAAATGCTTCACCTTATATCCCCAGTCTTTAAATACAGAAATTTGCTCCCTCGTCACTTCTGTAATACCTTTTCGTTCTACATCCTCCCATTTTGGTGTCTCACCAAACGATAACTCGCTGAGAATCATTAGCTTGTAAAATGCATCATGACCTTCTATATCACTTGCTGGGTCAGCTTCTGCATAACCCAATTCTTGCGCAGATACTAACACGTCATGAAACGGAAGACCTTTCTCCCTCATATTCGTTAAAATATAGTTGGATGTGCCGTTTAGTATCGCTTCAACTGCATGAATCTCATTTACTTGAAGAAGCTGAGAGATGCTCCGAATGATCGGTGTTCCACCTGCTGTTGTCGCTTCATAACCAACATAACGACCTAGCGCTTCCGCTTTATCAAGCAATGATCTTCCGTGTTTTGCAAACATGACTTTATTAGCGGTGATCACATGACAGCCTTTATCAAGAGCACGGCTTAAGTAAGTAAATCCTGGCTCTTCTCCTACGATCGCTTCAAATACAACCTCTAATCCATCGATATTGAGGATCTCATCAAAATCAGTCGTTATTAAAACATGTTCATCCAATTCACGTTTTTTTGATCTATCCTTCACTAAGATCCCTTCGATCACTACCTCTTTACCAAGCACATTTTGAAGTTGTTCTCTATGTGTTTTTAGTGCTTCATATACACCTTGGCCAACTGTACCAAAACCTAGCAGTGCTGCTTTAATAGGTGCCATATTGCAGCCTCCCTTCTTGTCTCAATGCTTCTCTCACATGTGGTCCCCATTTATCAAATTCAACTAAAAATCCATCATGACCGAAGTCTGTTTCTATAGAATAGTAGGTTCCGAATCTAGTATGTTTTATGAAATTCTCAATCACTTCTGGTGGATATAGAAGATCTCCTTCATAACCAAACGCATATACTTCAGCTTGAATTTGTGATGCTGCCCGCTCCCATCCACCTAGCTTATCCCCGATATCAAAGGCGTTCATCGCGTATAGAAGGGAAACATAGCTCTCCACATCAAACCTCTTAGTCAACTTTTCTCCTTGATACGTAAGATATGAATCTACTTGAAAGAACGGCTTACCTTCGTCGTCTTTTTCTTTGATCTCTCGATTGAATCTCTCATTAAATAGCTTAGGTTGCCGGTACGTTAATAGCCCTGCCATCCGTGCGATCTCCAAACCTACAAGTCTATCATCACTTTTATAGTTACCACTCTTATAGACAGGATCGTTTTCGATCGCGTGAAGGGCGAGTCTATTAAATGCGACTCCATAATCACTTAAGAAAGGAGTTGCTGCAAAAATAAATACTTTTTCTAAAAAGTACGGAAACTGCACAGCCCATTCTAGTGCCTGCATACCGCCAAGTGATCCTCCCATAACGGCATAAACTCTTGGAATTCCTAAAATACAAAGTGCCTGACGCTGAGCGCGAACCATGTCTCTTACCGTTACAAAAGGAAATGATCTACCATAGTTTTCACCCGTTTCAGGATTCGTCTTTGCTGGACCAGTTGAACCGTTGCATCCTCCAAGTACGTTAAATGTGATTACTTGAAATTGGTTTGTATCCACATATCGATCAGGACCAACTAATCCACGCCACCAACCTGGATCTTCTTCTGATCCGTAAGCATACTGATTTCCAGTTAACGCGTGGCAGAGTAAGACAACAGGACCTTTAGCGTTGCCTGTTTTCTCAAAAGCTAATTCCGCATTTGGAATTACTTTTCCTGACTCTAGAGCAAAATCACCGATCCTGATCTTCCCTATCTTTCTAGAGGTTTCAAGCAAGTTTTTGTAACTCACGGGCTTTCAGCTCTCTTCGCAATATTTTTCCGCTGATCTTTGTTTTTGGAAGTTCTTCTACGATTTCGATCTCACGAGGAGCCGCATGTGCAGCTAGTTCTCCTCGAACAAAGATTCGGATTTCATCCAAAAGCTCTTTACTTTCGCTATATCCATCTTTTAGAACGATGAACGCTTTCACGATCTCCCCTCTAATGGGATCTGGTTTGCCAATGACTCCTGCTTCTGCAACTGCCTTGTGTTCAATTAGTTTGCTCTCAACTTCAAATGGGCCGATCCGTTCTCCGGAAGAATTAATCATGTCATCTGAACGTCCTTGGAAAAAGATATAACCATCCTCGTCTTTTATAGCGAGGTCACCAGATACGTACCACTCACCCCAGCTAAAATACGAATTATATTTTTCAGGATTCTGCCAAACTTCCTTCATGATTGCCGGCCATGGTGCTTTGATTGCCAAATGACCCACAGCATAAGGAGGCAGTTCATTCCCTTCTTCATCCAACACGGTTGCGGTTATGCCAGGAAATGCTTTTCCCATCGAACCAGGCTTGATCGGCTCTGTTGGAAGATTCACAATAAGCTGTGCCCCGGTTTCCGTCATCCACCACGTATCATGAATTCTTTTTCCAAGCACGTTCTGTCCCCAATAGATCACTTCAGGGTTCAATGGTTCACCTACACTTAAAATATGGCGAAGCTTAGAGAGATCATAGTGTTCTGGAAGCTGATTCCCTTTTGCCATCAACATGCGAAAGGCTGTTGGAGCGCTATACCAAACTGTTACACCTGTTTTTTGCAGAGTGTCATACCACGTTTCTGCTTTAAATCGGCCGCCATGAACAACAACGGTAGCTCCGTTTAGTAATGGAGCAAAAACGCCATACACCGTCCCTGTCACCCAACCCGGATGCGCCGTGCACCAATACACATCATCTTCTTGAATATCCAACACCCATCTGCCTGTAAGATATTGCTGCACCATCGCTCGATGAGCATGAATGATTCCTTTAGGTTTTCCGGTAGAACCTGATGTGTAGTGGATGTTCAGTCCATGTTCAGGTTCAACCCACTCAATCTGATTTTCAATGTTTCCTACATTCTTTAACTCTTTTTGAATAGAGATTTCTCCCTTTTCTCCTTCACCATCTGTTAAAAAGACCGTGTGAAGACTTGGCAGTTCTTCTCTTGGTACTCGCTTATACAACTCTTTATCTGTAATTAAGAACGTTCCATTACAGTCACTAATACGGTCTCTTATTGCGTCCGACATGAATGCTTCAAATAAAGGACCCACGATTGCTCCTAGTTTAATAGCAGCTAACATCGCGATATGACAATGATGGTGTTTGGGTAAGAAGACAAAAACGAAATCTCCACTCTGAACACCATGCTTCTTCAAAACTGCCGCCCACTGATCTGTCGTGTCCTTAAGCTCGTTATAATTCATTTTTATTTCTTGTGAATCGTCTATATAATGAAGAGCTGTTTTTTTTCCTCTCCCTTCTTCAACATGACGATCTACACACTCATAAGCCATATTTGTCTTCCCATCACTTCGTCTATCGAATCTTTTAATAAAAGTATCCCAAGAAAAGCTTGTAACGCTCTGGTCTTCTGAAATATTATGTGTGCCTCCGAATGGATGAATGGTGGCTAGTTTTGTCATTGCTGTTCACCTGCTGCTTTCTTTTCAACGTTTAATAGATGTAAGATGTGAGCTTTTAGTTTAGAGAGATAACCGTCTCCCCGTGTTCTCGGCTTTTCTTTCTCTACTGCAATCTCGCTATATACTTCACCTGGCTGACCTTTTAAGATGAATATTCGATCACAAAGATAGAGCGCTTCATCAATATCATGGGTCACTAAAATCATCGTCGTTTTCTTTTTTTGCCATATGGATAATAGAAGATCTTGAAGTTGCATTTTGGTAAAAGCATCTAACGCACTGAACGGTTCGTCTAATAATAGAATTTCCGGTTCCGTAATCAGCGCTCTTGCTATTGCTGTACGCTGTGCCATACCACCTGATAAATCTTTCGGGAAATGGTTCTCAAAACCCGTTAATCCTACCAGATCCAGATACGTTTTATATTTTTCCGTATTCCTCTCTTCTTTTTCCAGTCCGAATGAAATGTTCTTTTTTACAGACAACCACGGCAGAAGGCGGGGTTCCTGAAACATCATACCAATCTGATTATTCGATCCATTTTCTATTGAAATTGTACCTTCATACTGTTGATCGAGCCCTGATAATACGCGAAGTAATGTGCTTTTCCCACAGCCACTCGTACCTAGAATCCCTATGATTTCTCCTTCCTTTACAGAAAGGTTGATATCTTGAAATCCTGCAGTATCTTGGTTAAATGTTCGTTTTAACCGTTTCACTTTCAGCATTTGTTTCCCCTCCTTCTATCCTTGATTAGTTATACTGTCTTGCCATTTTAATGAACGATGTTCGATCCATTTCAAAACGGCATCCGTTATCTTTCCTAAGACTGCAAATAGCAAGATGCTTGCAATAACCGTATCAGGTGAGTACGTGTTCTGACCTACCACGAGCAGATAGCCTAGCCCTTCACTCGCCCCCATGAGCTCTGCCGCTACTACAAACATCCAACCCAGCCCTAACCCGCTGCGCATACCCGTAATAAATGAGGGTAATGCAGCCGGCAATATGATGCGCTTGGTTAGTTGATAAGGGGATAGTTGATAGATTCTTCCGACCTCAATGAGCTTACGGTCTACACCTTGGATCCCTGCTACAATATTTAGATAGACCGGAAAAAACACACCGACTGCGATTAACGAAATCTTCGAAGGTTCTCCGATTCCCATCCAAAGGATAAATAGCGGTACCCACGCCAGAGAAGGGATGGAACGAATAGCCTGAAACAACGGATCTAAAAGACGTTCTGCTGTTTTTGCATATCCAACGATCGCACCAATCACAACCGCCGCTACGGTCCCGATTGCAAACCCTAAGAATACGCGGGTCAGTGTAATTGAGATATGTCCGAACAGCGATCCATCTTGATACATACTGATAATTTTTTCTAAAATGATGGTTGGTGCAGGCAACAGGTGTGCAGCCAAAAGTCCCGTTCTAGCCGCGATTTCCCAAATTACTAATAGAATAATAGGCAGGATAGAACCTATAAGAACACCTTTACCGATTTGAAAGAATCCTCTAGATGATGAGAGCTTCTGAGGGGAAGCTCTCTGTGCTACTTTCCACTTGTGTGTTTCAGAAATCATCGACACTTCCTCCTCTCTCTCCTTATTGGTTAATCACTTTTTCTGCAAATTTCGGATTGATCAGTTTCTTTACAAGATCTTCGATGTTCGTATCTTTTTTGACAATCTCTTCTTTTTGGAGTACTTCGCCTGCAGCCGATATAGCTTTTTCATGCTGTGATCCTGGAACAGGTTCCTCGAAGTTGTTTCGTTGCAGTTGTTTTTTTGCGACATCTTCTTTAATCCCCGCTTCTTCTGATAAAAGTTTTGCTGCTTCCTCTGGATGTTCAATCGTCCACTTTCTTGCTTTCTCATAAAGTTCAATCACTTGTTCGACTTGCTTTGGATGGTTTTTCGCAAATTCAGAGCGTACGTTTAACGTTCCATACGTATTAAAGTCTGGATTACGATAAATGTACTTCGCACCGGATTCTACTTCAGTTCTCGCCATGTGCGGATCTAACCCAGCCCAAGCATCCACTTGCCCTTTTAAAAGGGCATTCGCACCATCAGCATGTTGTAGATTTACAATCTGTACATCCTTTGCAGACAGGCCAGCATCTGCAAGTGCACGGAGTAAAAAGATATGTGGGTCCGTTCCAAACGTTGCTGCTACTTTTTTTCCTTTAAGATCCTTTACATCTTTAATCGGTGAACCGTCTTTTGCGACAAGAGCCGTCCATTCAGGCTGGGAGTAAATATAGACTGATTCGATCGGTGCTCCTTTGTCTTTTGCGATCAGTGCTGCAGCACCAGCTGTTGATCCAAAATCAACGCTATCTGAATTCAAAAACTCAAGCGCTTTGTTGCTTCCTTGACTTTGAATCCACTCTACTTCTATCCCTTCTTTTTTAAATGCTTCTTCTGCCCATCCGAACTTTTTAAGCGCTAAACTAGTCGGAGAGTAAAACGCGTAATCGAGTCGGATCTTCTCTGGTTTCTCTCCCTCTTTCGCACTGCTAGAACAGCCTGATAAAACCAAAGCGCCAGCTATGCTTAAAGCCAGTGTTGCTTTCTGCCAAATCTTCAACATGTATTTCCCTCCACGTTTCTCTCTTTTTATATGGCTATTTTTTTGAGTTATTCTTGAAAGTCGTTGACTTCCGTTCCCGGCTTACCGATTTCTATTTTTAAAGTTCACACGCATACGTTGAAATAGTTCCTCTTAGACGTTGTGCTTCTTTATACGTACATCTGTTATGCACCACATCGATCCCAGCTTCTTTCGCAATTTTTGCTGCTTCTGGCGAGATGACACCTTCTTGTAGCCAGAACACTTTTGGCTGTGTGATCGCTGCTTCCTTTGCGAGCTCAATCGCTGCTTCTGGACTTCTAAATACTTGAACCACATCGATGGGAAACGGAATAGATTTTAAATCTGGATACGCTTTTTCATCAAGCACTTCTGTTTCTCTTGGATTAACCGGAACAATTTTATAGCCAAGTCGCTGCATTTTTCTGGCTAATCTATGGCTGGGTCTTGCAGGATTGGAACTGAGTCCCACGATCGCAAGCGTCTTAGGACGTTGAATTTCCTGATCATTCTCAACTGCTCGATACAGTGATGATTGCAACGCCCAACGAATAACACCCTCATCATTTATCGTGATCTCCGTGTTATCCGTCCCTATCCCAGTTGCCGTTTGTATCGCGCGATCAAGATCATTCGTAAGATCTTTTACGGACTCAAGTCCGACCGATAATCGAATAAGTTCTTCTGTTACGCCTGTTGCTACTAATTCTTCTCCACTCAGTTGCTGATGAGTGGTAGAAGCAGGGTGGATGATCAATGATTTTGCATCCCCAACATTCGCAACGTGTGACCACAATGAGATGTTGTTGATAACCTTACGCCCAGCATCACGTCCGCCCTTGATTCCAAAGTTTACGATCGAACCAAAACCATTGCTTAAATATTTCTTAGCAAGCTCATGACTTCTGTGCGAAGAAAGGCCAGGGTATGAAACCCAATCTACAGCTGGATGTTTTTCCAGATACTCCGCTACTTCTTGTGCGTTCTTCGCATGTTTTTCCACTCGTAGATGCAGTGTTTCTAAACCTTGTAAAAGGAGGAATGCATTGTGTGGACTTAAACATGCTCCGAAATCTCGTAAAAGCTGAACGCGTAATTTAGTCGCAAAAGCCAATGTTCCAAAGTCATTCGCGTATCTTAATCCGTTATAGCTGTTATCTGGCTCCGTAAATCCTGGATACTTCTCTGAGTTCCAATTAAAGCGTCCTCCGTCTACCACAACACCGCCAATGGCTGTTCCATGTCCACCGATCCACTTTGTGGCTGAATGAATGACGATGTCAGCTCCAAAACTTAACGGCTTTGTTACATATGGGGTTGCAAACGTATTATCCATGATTAAAGGTACACCGTTCTCATGCGCAATATCTGCTACTGCCTCAATATCTAGAACGTTAAGACTCGGGTTGCCGATCGTTTCAGCAAAAAATCCTTTCGTGTTTGGAGTAATCGCTTTTCTGAAGTTCTCAGGGTCTTCTGCATCTACAAACTTTACGTTGATTCCATATTTCGGGAGAGTAGTAGAAAATAAGTTGTACGTTCCTCCATATAGATTGGTAGCTGCAATAATCTCATCTCCTGCATGTGCGATATTTAAGATAGCTAGCGCAATCGCTGACATACCAGAAGACGTTGCAACTGCTGCTACACCATCTTCTAAAAGGGCGACTCTTTTCTCAAAAACATCGACTGTTGGATTCCCGATCCGGCTATAGATATTCCCTGGCTCATCGAGTGAAAATAAGCTCTGTGCGTGATCTGTATCAGAAAAAACATAGGATGTAGTTTGGTAGACAGGCACTGCACGTGAACCTGTTGTTGGGTCAGGCGCTTGACCCCCGTGTAGTAGTAATGTTTCAATATCGTATCCATCAAATGATTTTGTCATAAAAAATCTCTCCTTCTTATTATTAATTCAAATAAAATCTATAGGAAAACTAGGAATAAAGATTAGTGCTTATCCCTTTTGCTATATTCAATTTTTAAAATGAAATAAGTGACTAAGTGATGTTTGTGTGTGAAGTATGATAAGGGGAAAAAGAAAAACCCCCTTCCTAAGAAGAGGGTTTTGGTCCTCCTCTTATCTTTCAGATCAAAAAAGATCTGTAGGAATTGGCACCTTTCCAAACCAAATGTGGTTTGTTGGTTGCCGGGCTTCATCGGGCCTAGTCCCTCCGCCTCTCTGGATAAGAGATATTCAAATTATGTTTAACACATTAACGTGCTGATGTTTATTTAGTTCTTGAATAGGATTATAGAGTATGATGTTTTAGAAAGTCAACCGTTTTTTGAAAAATCATAAAAGTTATACAAAAGAAATGAGTGTTCAACTGTCAGCTTTGAATTAAGATTATGCCCATGCTATGCCGGTTATGCTAACTTTGTTCCACTTTTTTCATCCAACCATTGAAACTCTTCAATTTTTTTTACAAGGACCGTTATCCGATTGGCAATTGCATCTCTCTCACCGTAACGAATTTTCTGTTCGTTAGATAACTCATCCGTCTGAAGTAGTTGCCAATGAATCACAGTTAAATCAGTAAGTTGAATAAACTCCTCTTGTTTCACTCGACGCTTTACAGCTAGATCTCCTTGAGAATATCCTTCTAAAAATCCGTCAGCGATCCGTTTCAATCGATCTTCATACCGATCAAATTCATGTCGCGCATAACGTGGTGCATTAAAAAATGTCGGGAACAATGTCCTGTAATTATTAAGAAAATTCCCAGCAAGTGAATCCCCGCTATATAAGATGGGTACAGGATCGATTAAACTGACAGTACCATCTGAATGTAGCAATATATTCTCTGGAGATGTATCTTGGTTAGTAAGTACAACCGTTTGATTCTCTATCTCTCTATCATCCAAACAGTTTTGAAGGTCAATCAAAGCAGCTGGAGATATGGACCCATCATATGTATCTATAAATTTCTTAAAATCATCTATGTACTCCTTGTTTTCTTCTTTCATAGATTCTGATACATCGGAATGAAACTTTCCTTCAATATGTTTTCCGTTCCATGAGAGATAACCGAATCCTTTTAAACCATGATCTACAGCATTCATCTTGCGAAAGAACTCCCCAAGTTCCGCTCCGATATGAAACGCTTCTACAACCGTTAGTTGATCTAGCTTTATTGCTTTTCCCGCATATGATTCCACGGTAAACGTTCTATCTTTTTCTACATGATAGTTGAAAAAATCAGGGCAGATCCCTGGTTTAACTTGGTTCGCTAACTCATAGTATGCTTTCGTTCCTGCATATTCTGAGTGAATGGCCTCTTCGTCAAACTCTATGTTCCTACCATACGCCTCCGCTTTTGGAAATCTTACTACCACAGCATCGCCGGTGCGTAGTTGAACGAGATACGCAAGATGCCAAGCTCCTTCACCTAAATATTGAACCTGAGTCGGATCTTTAAGTTCTTCTAACCCACTTTGTTGCAATGCATAATCAATCAAGTCAAATGTCTCTTTCATAAGAAGTTCCTCTTTCTAAAATTGAAAATACGTTTCAAGAAACATATATTCGGTATATGTCGAAAAAAATCCTTTTTTCTTAGGTTTTCTTGTAGGTCTGAAGTCTTAAGAAGAGGTAAGAGGATGAGGAGTTTAAGAGGGATGGCACGAGTTGGCCTAGCATTTTCATATGGCGCTCGTATTTTTCATATGGCGCTCGTCCAGCATGCTTTTCAGCCGCTGGACGAGCTTTTCAAGGAACTTACAAAGTCCCAATCACCATCAATCTACATATGTGACGATGTCTTCTACTGCTTTTCTTGCGAGTTTTTTCGGTTGATCTTGTGGATGCCCGAGCGAAATAACCATGTTGATCTGCTTCTTAGATGGAATATCTAAAAAGTCACGAATCGCATCTTGTGCCAGCAGTACTGGTCCAGTCATCGGGCAAGTACCAAGTCCACGCGCATGGGCTGCAAGCATCAAGTTTTGGATCGCTAAACAGCTACTCTTGATTCCTTCCTCTTCCCAAACTGACTCTTCAGCAAGTTCAATCGGATCAAAGATCTTTTCTCGAAACTTAGATTCGTAAGGAGTGGCTAAACAGATGATCAATACGGGTGCTCCAGAGAACGCCGTCGCGTATGGACCAAAAGAGCGCGTCAGCAATTTTGCTTCCTTCGTTTTTCCGTTTTCTTCGGCCCTTGCAGCCAATTTATGAATAGCATCCCACGTCATCTCTTCGATTTTCTTTACTTTATCTTTGTTTCGAATCACGATAAATTCCCATGTTTGTGAGTTTGTGTCGCTCGGAGCATAACGAGCGCAATCCATGATTTCATAAATGTCTTCTTCAGCAATTGTTTGATCCGTAAACTTTCGGACACTTCTTCTGCCGTGCACGATTTCTTTAAAATCTTCGTATTTCATGATTGTCTCCTCTAGCACATGTATTGGATATTCTATATGTATTATACAAAAGATTGGAACTCTCTACAAAATACGTAAAAGAACAGTGCTTATTTTGCACTGTTCTCTGTTGCTTCTCTATCTTTTTTCGTTTTTATTCTTAATCCGATCAGGATGAGTGAAGCTCCCAATAATACACTTATGATATGGATCGGATCCATATTAAGAGACTCCCTTTGAACATTTAACTTCTCTACATACATTCCAAGCAGATAAGTACTGATCAGAACGATTATCCCAGCAGTAATGAGTCCAGCCTTCACATATGGCCTCATGGAAAAACCACCCTTTTCCCTTTTACATATATCTTATTCTTAGGAAAAGATAGAATACCTTTATTTAAAAACAATTTTAGCTAACGAATTGGCTTTTGCAAGATTCATCCTTTCTTCAACGAAAGAACGCACTTCCTCTTCAGCTTTTTTCTTGATTACAAATTCGACATATCGTTCACCTGTATGAAACCGAACTAAACCCCAACTTGGATATCCTGGATTTTCTGCTTGAAGTCCAGTGATCCAATCCACTGATTCAATCTGGTTCCAATCATAAAATTTAGTAGCCGATACAACGCCTTTTTTCCCGATCGCACCTCGCCAAATTTGAGTAAAATAGAGAAGTGTAAGAAACACCAATAAACAAATCATTAAAACATTTACAGGCATCGAAAGTTTCAGCAGACCAAAGCCTTGTGTAATGATGACCACAATCATAATCTCATGTGTCCAAAAATTCTTCTGTGTATATTCTCCACTATAAGAAAGTCCATAGACCGGAACTGCTCTTTTTTTGTCTTTTACATTTTTTAAAAGGTAATAAACGGCTGCCAAGATTCCTAATACGATTAAGATTCCAAAAAACACATTCAAAAAGAGTTCCATGTTTAAACACCCCACGTATCTTATATACAGTATTACGAATAAACAATGGAAAGAGTTTCAAAAAAGTATAAAAGACACCTATTAAAGGTGCCCTTCTGATTTTATTTTCTTTCAACCATAACTAAGATCTTCCCATCTTGTAGATCCTGCATATAACGCTCTGCATCACTTTCCGAAACGTCCATGTTTTGCAGGATTTCTTTCATATCCGCTTCATCGTGATCAAACATTGAAGCAAAAGGTCCAGCTGCAAGAAGTGGTCCGACTCCTGGTACTCCGAGGCCAGGGACGGCAATTCCTCCTCCAATACCTGTTAGAAAACCTGCGATTGTGCCATATGTAGCACTGTCTGCATCATCTTCCGTAATTTTTCTTTCATTTACATGAGTTTCATCTGCAACTTGGTCAACCATCTCATCATCTTTCGCAACGATTGAAATATCAGATGGATGATATCCTTTTTCGACCAATGCTTTGATTGCGCCAACCGCTTCTTCTTCTTTGGTATATGTACCGATTATATCTTTTTTCATTTGGTTTCCCTCCAAACGGTTCTTTACAAGTAGGTTCCCCTGTTAAGCATTTTTTAAACGGTACTCAGTCTTGCTCGAACCAACCTTTTTTCTTAAACCAAATGGACATAACCGCGCCTAATAAGACCATAAAACCTAATACATAGAAATAGCCATTTTTTGTTTGAAGCTCTGGCATGTTTGCAAAGTTCATCCCGTAAAGACCTGCGATAAACGTTAGCGGCATAAAAATTGTTGTGATGACGGTTAATGTTTTCATGATATTGTTCATACGGTAAGAGTTAAGAGAAATATAATTATCACGAATATCCGATGTCATCTCTCTGGCTGAAGTCATCATATCTGTTAACCTCAGGAGATGATCGTAAATATCATGAAAGTAGGACCTTTCTTCTGCATCTAAACCCACTCGTTTTGACTCGAGCATCCGATACAAAAGCTCCCGCATAGGTACGACCGTTTTTCTTAATGTTAAGAGATCTCCTCTAATATCAAAGATCTGATTAATGATTTTAGGTGCTTCATCATCTTCATTGCTTTCGATAGAAATGACTCGTTCTTCTAGTTCATGCATAATGGGGAAATACATATCTACTAGTTTATCCATCAACTTATGAAGAAGCTCATTTTTACCAAGTTCAGGCGGAACAGTCTCTAGTCCACTTAAATAATTCCACACAAAATCAATCTCTGGAACGTTTGTTTTATGATACGTAACCACACAGTTTTTTGTTGTAAAGATATCAACTTCAGTTGCTTCAAGTGTCTTTTTGTCGAGAGCGTGCACCACATAAAACAGATGACCTTCATAAAATTCTACTTTTGGACGTTGCAAGGCATTCACACAGTCCTCAACAGCAAGGGGATGGAAGTCAAAAAAAGTGCGCAATAAATTGGTTTCACCTGATGTCGGACAGTCAAAGTCAACCCAGAACCAATCAGGTTTCATTTCATTGATCTGTCGAAACGGTGGATTAATGATTACTTTATGATCGATGATAGCGATTGTGCGGACCATGATTACACCTTCTTTCATTTATTATCATTTCCCTAATTTCTTTAACTTTTTTCAGTGGTTTGAAACATTTTATAGGAATACAGCATTTATCTACAATAAGCTATGCTTTTTATTTTGACAATGAATAAACGGTACCTAGTGATGGATAAATAACCTTCATATTTCCTTAATCTGTTAAAATATAATGTAGTTATGAAAGGTGGAATGAAGTATTGAAAAAAAGAATCGTAATTTCTTTTGTTTTCATTTTATTGATCATCTCAAGTGTCGCAATATATAAGTACGTGCTAGAAGAAAATCGTTACTCATCAGTTTCCATAGTTCCTGAGAATCGCAACGACCTCCCCCTATACGATGGATTAGAATTTCAAGAACATCATTACTTGATAAAGGGAAATCATTGGTATGATATCTATAAATTTTATAGAGACACTCTTCCGAATCATGGCTGGAAGCTCGTTTTTAAACAAGCTTCTATAGAAGATTCGGGAGGCTTTATGTTGAGATTTCAAAAAAAGGATAAAGAACTACATATTGGTGGTGGCTGGAACCCTTATGCTAACGAAACTGAGACTACTTTTGACCTAAACCCCGTTTTGCATAAGACGATGTGGATTGATCAGAAACCCAGAAGCATTTGCGTTTACCTTAATAAAAACGCAGTTAACTGCAATAAGATTACCGATCAAAATAAGATAGAACAGTTTATAAAAATGGTCGACGAAGACGCTGTAAATAAAGACGATGCTCCTTTACAAAAGGAATTTGGAATTGTTGATGTGAACGGGGAAAAGATTGAGATTCATTATGATCCCCTTCTACCCTCTTTTACGTTAAAAACAGCCGATGAACGAAAACAGATGAAACCTGAGGCTTTGTTGGAACTTTTAGGCTTGACTCACTTACAGGAAAGGTAATGATTCAATCGATTTAAACAAACCCTCAGCCGTAAAATGGGCCAAGGGTTTTTATCTATGCGTTCTTTTGACTAGCTTCAAGCAGTGGCTCATACATCATGATGGCATGATTCTCCGTGACATATTCATCATCGATTTGTTTTCTTTGGCGATTAAATACTTTTCGATGGATTAAGTTATGCCTTAAATATCCACCCCAATAAGCAGGCGTGATCCAATGTTCCTTTTCATACACTTCATACGATTGTAATGGTTCTTGATCTGTTCGCCATTCTCCTACAAGATGGGTATCTGTTACGTATAAGTGAAGCTGGTAGGCCTGATTCGTCGTGTTCTTAATCTGCAAGTCCAGATAGTTATAAGCACAAGTTGCCCCGCTTCCAAATGGCTGTGTACGCTTAGAGTCCGGAAACACATCATAACTGTGACGATGACGTTCGGTTACAGAAAGCGGAGTATGCAACGTCAACCAATAGATCAGGTTTGAGAGCTGACAGAGCCCACCACCTGTTCCCTTCTTAAACTTTCCATAAAACAAGACCATACCATCCACATACCCTTTCGAGCGTGTAGTGGTTCCGATGCTCTTCCAATACGAAAAAGTTTCCCCTGGCTGGACTACGATTCCGTTTAATTGTTTGATAGCAATTCGGAGGTTTTTCACTTTATTATGCTGATACCACATCTCTACATCTTTTAATTTACGAAGAAGAATCGTCTGATGCGAAGAATGTACAAAAGGGAGTTGTTCACTCTTTCTGGTTTTGGCATAAGTCTTTTCATCTGTAAACCATTCAATATATCTTCTAAACGTATAATACTTTTTCCCTAACGAGATTCGTAAAGGCGATCGCCGCTTCGGACGCAGGTCAAAATGGTTCATTTGCTTACCCCTTTTGCTCAATATCATGATGGGAAATAAATGGTTTGGGGTCAGACCCCATTTCCCATTATCTTCTAATTCTTCATTAGCTATTTATTTTCCTTCGGCCCATACGTTATAGTGGGGATATTGCAAAATAAAAATTTACTTCATAAAGTTTATATTTTATGATGATAGGTAGTTTATAGAGTTGGAGGAATTATCGGATGCTCGACAAATCGTTTTTACAGATGAATACCGTATTTATAAGCATCCTCATCGAAGCACTGCCGTTCGTTCTAATTGGAGTGCTCATTGCAGGTTTCATACAGATGTTTGTCACTGAGGAGATGGTGGCACGAATCATGCCTAAGAATAAGATAGGTGCGGTTTTGTTTGGGGCAATTTTAGGTGCCATTTTTCCTGCGTGTGAGTGCGGAATCGTACCGATCACAAGAAAGCTGATCGAAAAAGGCGTTCCTGTTTTTGCTGCGATCCCCTTTATGCTTACAGGTCCGATCATCAATCCTGTCGTCTTATTTTCAACGTATGTAGCGTTCGGTAACAGATGGGAAGTCATGATCTATCGAGGCGGACTTGCTATGATTGTAGCTATCTTATTAGGATTTATCCTTGTCGTCCAATTTAAAAATTCAAAAGTACTTAAAAACGAGTTAGGTGCTGTTTCCCTATCACCGTCCAACAACGAAATAGCTGCAACGGTCTCACTTCCAAAGGTTTCTTTTTACAACAAATTGAAAGGTACGTTTGTGCATGCGGTAGAAGAATTCTTCTCTGTCGGAAAATACTTGGTGATCGGTGCTTTGATTGCTGCGAGTATGCAAACGTACGTAAAAACATCAACACTTCTAGAGATTGGACAAGGTGAAGTATCCTCTTCACTTGTGATGATGGGATTGGCTTTTATACTCTCACTTTGTTCAGAAGCTGATGCTTTCATCGCGTCTTCGTTTCAAAGTACATTTACAATTGGTTCGATCGTTGCGTTCCTTGTCTATGGTCCGATGTTAGATGTGAAGAACGTTCTTATGATGCTAGCTGCGTTTAAGAAAAAACTTGTGGTTAGTCTTGTTGGTTATATCACGATCCTTGTTCTAGTCGGATCTCTATTTCTTTAGAGGAGGTGTATCTCTATGATTCGAATCTTAATCTTAATCGGATTTACCTTTTTGTTCATGCATCTGCATGCTACAGGTGACATTAGCAAATACATCAATATGAAGTATTCCTATATCTCGTTTTCTGCCATATTCATTCTAGGGTTTTTAACGCTCGTTCAGTTCTATATTTATGGAAAGAGTGATGATGGCGAACATGAACACGATGATTCATGCACACCTGATTGTGGACACGATCATCATAAGAAACCTTCTCGATTAAAAAATGTAACGGTAAACAGCATACTCATTTTCCCGATCATTTCCGGTTTATTCTTTCCTATCGCTTCTCTTGATTCTGAAACCGTAAAAACAAAAGGGTTCCACTTTAAAGGCCTTGAGAACGAAGGCGATTTTGGTGAGCACCAATTTTTAAAGCCAGATACAAGTGTCTATTATGGAAAAGAAAGCTACAATTCTATTATGGATCAAGAACTGAAGCCCTTTACAAAAGGAAACCAAGTAGAGTTAAACGACAAGAACTATCTCAAAGGCATGGAGAGTATCTATTATAAACCTGGTATTTTCCTCGGAAAACAGGTTCAGTTTAAAGGGTTCACGTACAACGCAGAAGATCAAACTTCAAAATCGAACGAACTCTTTCTTCTACGTTTTGGTATCATCCACTGTATTGCCGATTCTGGCGTTTTTGGCATGATGGTTGAATTCCCAAAAGGTACATCATTTCCTAACGACAAATGGATTGAGATTAAAGGTAGTATCGAGACCCAATATTATCAGCCATTCAAAGCCGATATTCCTTATGTAAAGGTGAAGGATTGGAAAGAGATCGAAAAACCAAAAGAAGAATACGTGTATCGAGGATACTAAAGAAAACCGGACAGTAGACTGACATAGTCAATTGGGACATTAATAAAACACCTGTTAGGCTGCCATACTCCCCATTTCAATAGGGGTGTGGTAGCCTAATTTTTCTTGAATTCGCTCCTCATTGTAATACTTCATGTATTGATCTACTTTTT
>JAFHKR010000031.1 GCA_017052515.1 Fictibacillus nanhaiensis | reverse complement strand
CCCTTTCACGGCGGTAACACGGGTTCGAATCCCGTACGGGTCACCATTTCTTATAAATACTTTGGAGGATTAGCTCAGCTGGGAGAGCACCTGCCTTACAAGCAGGGGGTCGGCGGTTCGAACCCGTCATCCTCCACCATTTTTTTGCTTGCCGGTTTAGCTCAATTGGTAGAGCAACTGACTTGTAATCAGTAGGTTGGGGGTTCAAGTCCTCTAGCCGGCACCATGTTTACTTTCTATGATAAGTAGACGCAGAGCACATAGAAGTGCTTGAAGAGTAACTCTCTTTTTTTATGTGGAGGGGTAGCGAAGTGGCTAAACGCGGCGGACTGTAAATCCGCTCCCTCCGGGTTCGGCGGTTCGAATCCGTCCCCCTCCACCATCTTATGTTTAACGATACAAAAGTTAGACGATACTAATAGAATATGCGGGTGTAGTTTAGTGGTAAAACAAGAGCCTTCCAAGCTCTGGTCGTGAGTTCGATTCTCATCACCCGCTCCATTTATTTCTTCGGGGCTTTAGCTCAGCTGGGAGAGCGCCTGCCTTGCACGCAGGAGGTCAGCGGTTCGATCCCGCTAAGCTCCACCATATACATAATTATTTTACTTCAGGCGATGCCTGAAGTTTTTTTGTTGTTTAAAATACTTTAATACGAAGTAAGGTTAAGGTATGTCGCTCATTAAAATTGTCCAATTATGCCGACTCGCCGATATAAGAGCAAAACTCGCTGGATTATAGACCAAATTCGCCGTATTATCTAAGAAATATCTAGAATTATTGCTGATACTTCTAGAATTAGCATCACAAATACCCGAGTTGGTATTTGTTTTAGCTCTCTAATTTTCAACTCATAAAACGGTGTCTTCAAAAAAAACACTTATATCAGTAATGACAAGTTAAAACCAATTGCTGCTCATTAAGCAAAAGGAAAGAAGATGGCTCGAAGTCATCTTCTTTTTGTCGGCTTTTTATCCAAAACCTCATAAATATGTATCTAATAACAGAAAGCGCTTTCTTTTTGGTATATCTATGCAAGATTTTGTCCAGTTGAACCATGAAATCCCTTACAGCTACAATAGAGATAGATTTTCAAGTTTTTGTGTTTTTCATAAGGGAGGAAGAAAAATGTTAAAAGATATTACAGTAATCGGTGTACCGATGGATTTAGGACAAATGCGCCGCGGTGTGGATATGGGGCCGAGTGCGATTCGATATGCCGGGGTTGTTGAACGCCTTGAAAACCTGGATTATCGTGTAGAAGATTTTGGTGATATAGATATTGCTCGTCCAGAAAAACAAAGTATAGAAAACGAAGGTAATCTAAAAAATTTAAAAGGTGTCATTGAAGCGAGTGAAAAGCTCTCACAAACAGTATCAACTGTAATCTCGAATAAGAAGTTTCCACTTGTATTAGGCGGAGACCATAGTATCGCGATTGGAACACTAGCTGGGGTTTCTAAGCACTATGAGAATTTAGGTGTCATTTGGTATGATGCGCATGGAGACCTGAATACAGCGGATACATCTCCAAGCGGAAACATTCATGGGATGCCTCTTGCTGTAAGTATTGGGATCGGTCATGAAAGGCTTACAAACATAAGCGACTACACTCCAAAGATCAAACCAGAAAATATTGTGATTATCGGAGCGCGTTCTTTAGATGAGGGAGAACGTGAGCTGATCAAAGAAAAAGGGATTAAAGTATACACGATGCATGAAGTTGATCGTCTAGGGATGGCGAAAGTTATGGAAGAGACGATTGAATACTTAGCACACACAGATGGTGTTCACTTGAGTCTAGATCTAGATGGACTTGATCCACATGATGCACCTGGTGTTGGAACTCCGGTACTTGGAGGAATCAGCTATAGAGAGAGTCACTTAGCGATGGAAATGCTTGCTGAGGCAGAAATCATTACTTCAGCGGAATTCGTAGAAGTTAATCCGATCTTAGATGAAAAGAACAAAACAGCAACGGTTGCCGTAGCATTAATGGGTTCTTTATTTGGAGAGAAACTATTATAATAGAAGAAGACAAAATAAAAACAGTTGCCTCTTTATAGATGCAACTGTTCTTTTTCATTTATACGTTGATATTGGTTAAGCAGGTGATCAATCTCTTGTGAGAGTTCAACTACTTCTTGTGCGATTAGTGGAAGGTGTTTTGAGAGTTCATTCATTTGCTGTCTGGAGTGTTCGATCTGTTCGATTAATAAATCTCTATGCATACAAACTACCCCTTTCTGCCTCAGCATAATATTTTATATGCTTAATATTCCCAGGTCTGATTTATTTAAAACACATTATTTAGAAAAAAATACCTTTTTATTTCGTCAAATTCTGCAACATGATAAAATAAAAAATATGAAAAGATTTGAAACTTATGGAATGCTGGTACGTAAATAAAATCCGAGTGGTGATAAAATAATGGACGCCTTAATAGCGAATATGGTGACCCAAGTAAAAAAAGGGGACCAAGAAGCGTTTGAAGGCATTGTGGACCTGTTTAAAGATAAAATATACCGGCATTGTTTCCGGATGGTCGGCAATGGACATGAAGCAGAAGATTTAGCACAAGAAACTTTTTTGAGAGCTTACCGTAATATAGGTAAGTACAACAGTGAATATAAGTTTTCAACCTGGATTTTTCGGATCGCTACAAATCTATGTATCGACAGGTTAAGGAAGAAGAAGCCAGATTATTATCTGGATGCAGAAGTACCAGGAACAGATGGTGCTACGATGTATAGTCAGCTATCTAGTGAAGAGCCTTTACCTGAAGAAGTGGTTACAGAGAATGAAGAGTGGAATGAACTCCAGGCAGAAATCATGAAGCTTCCTGAAAAATACAGGACAGCAATTCTTTTAAAATACGTTGAAGATCTCTCATTAGAAGAAATCAGCAAGATTATGGACATACCTGTTCCAACAGTAAAAACTCGTATACATCGAGGTCGGGAAGCGTTGAAGAAGGTATTTCAAATGGTTGTAAAAACGAGGTGATAAAAATGCATTGTGAAGCATCCTTATATGATGAATTAATGAATAGAGTACTTGATGGTGATGCGACAAAAGAAGAAGAACAAAACTTTCACGATCATCTAAAAGATTGTGAGACGTGCAGAGAAGAATTTGAGCTGCTGACGGTTACATTGAAAGAATTGCAGTTACAAACTCATATGAAGGCGCCAGAGGGCTTTACAGAGGCTGTGATGGCAAAATTACCTAAAGAGAAGCAGCAAGTAAAGTGGATGCGCTGGATGAAGAGCCATCCTGCTCTAACGGCTGCAGCGATCTTTGTGTTCTTTATGGCAGCATCTGTGTTCACGAGCTATAATCAACAAGACCTCGCCGTTGTAAAAGGGGAAGGTAACCTTCAAATTGATAAATCTGAGGGAGTCGTCGTCGTTCCTGCGGGCGAAACGATTAAAGGCGATTTAGTTGTAGAGAACGCAGACGTCAGAATAGAGGGCCGAGTCGAAGGTGACGTTACGGTCATAAAAGGCGATAAATATCTTGCTTCGGCTGGGGAAGTAACGGGCCACAGTCAGGAAATTGGTCAAGTGGTCGAATGGGTATGGTATAAGTTGAAATCTTTAGTTAGTACAAATGATGAAGCCATGATTGATACTCATAAGGAAAGCCGTTTCCATACGGCTTTTTTTCTTGGTCAAATTCACTATACCAAAAACATCATCTAACCATCATGAGTAAAACATGTGTAGGTCATGCCAAGTTTTCTTTACATTGAGGTATGCTATAATAAGTAGGTTAAAAATATTTTAGAGTGTATAGAAAATATAACTTTTTTAAGGACTTTAATAACGTTTATAACCACTAAATACTTCGACTTGGAAAACAAACCGGGTTGGGAGGGAATTTATGTTACCAATCGCAGATTTTAATATATTCAATTACATTACACAGATTATAGATATCTTATTAGTGACGTATGTGATCTATAAGCTAATCATGCTGATCCGTGGAACGAAAGCTGTTCAATTGTTAAAAGGGATAACCGTAATCATCGTGGTATGGTTCCTAAGTAGTTCGTTCGATCTTAGAACGATGTCATGGCTGATGGACAAAGTGATTACATATGGTCTTCTTGCCATCATCATTATTTTCCAACCAGAATTAAGACGGGCACTAGAGCAGCTTGGGCGTGGAAAGTTCTTTTCTCGTACAGGACTGCCTGAGGAAGAAGAGACAGAAAAAGCCATTGCTGCGATCTGTAAATCGACGAACTATATGTCAAAGCGACGTATAGGAGCAATCATGTCAATCGAACGTGAAACAGGATTGAGTGAATACGTGGAAACGGGGATACCCATTAAAGCGCATCTATCTTCTGAGTTATTGACGAATATTTTTGTGCCAAACACGCCTTTACATGATGGAGCTGTCATCATTAAACAAAGTCAGATCTATGCAGCAGGTTGCTATCTACCCTTAACAGAAAGTCCGTTTGTTTCAAAAGAACTTGGAACAAGACATAGAGCTGCATTAGGGATCAGTGAAGTAACAGATGCTATAACGGTTATCGTTTCTGAGGAAACAGGTACGATCTCTCTTACGAAGAACGGAGAAATCTATCGTAACCTGGACGAAGAGTCTTTAAGAAATTTGTTAAACGCAGAATTGATTATTGCCAACAAGTCCACTTCCTCAACTCGCTGGAATTGGAGGGGAAAGAAAAATGGACAAACTCCTTAGTAGTTCATGGTTTGTAAAAATTATTGCTTTCCTCCTAGCCCTTATGATGTATACGATCGTAACGATGGAGACGCAGGAAGAAGCAGCAAACAATTCGATATTCTCTAAAATGTATACCGAAAGTGAGACGATCGAAAACGTACAGATCAAACCTTACTTTGACGACAATCAATATGTACTTACTGATATGCCATCATCGGTTGATCTAACATTAACTGGATCCAGCCGTTTGATTACAAAAGCGACAAAAGTGGATAAGGAATTCGAAGTTTATATTGATCTAACCAACATGAAACCTGGGAACAAACGGGTAAAAGTACAAGTCCAAGGTCTGCCTGAAGGTGTTAAAGCAAAGATTAATCCTGATTATGTGGATGTTATCCTTCATAACAAAGTAACAAAAAAGATGAATGTAAACGTGGACTTAAAGAACAAAAGAAAAATGCCTGAAGGCTACACGACAGGTGAAGTTGAGTTCTCACCAAGAACGGTTGATGTAACAGGTGCTGAAGGGATGGTCGATCAGATCTCATTCATCACAGGGTTTGTTGATGTTACGGATGCAGACGAAGAGATTCAAACAAAAGTTCCTCTGCGTGCATACAATCAACAAGGAGATTTAATCGATGTTCAGATCAACCCAGGCGTAGCTGAAGTATCCGTACCCATTGAGAAACCTAAGAAAACGGTACCGATCTCTATCGAAACAGAAGGGAAATTAGATGAGGGACTTTCTCTTCAATCCATCACATCAAATCCTAGCGAGATTACATTAACGGGTACAACAACTTCGTTGAATAAGATCGATTCTTTTAAAGAGATTACGATAGATTTAAGTGAGATCAAAAAAGATACAACACTAAGCGTTGATGTTCCTATACCAGATGGGATCGACAGCGTTTCACTAAAAGAAGTAACCGTTGATGTTAATGTAGAAAAAACGGGTACGGACGCCGAAACAGAAGCAGATATTGAAACAGAAGCAGAACCAGCAGTTGACCAAGAGACGACAAGAACGTTTAGTGATGTTCCATTGACACTGCTCGGAAGTGACGCTGACAAACAAGCAACGATATTAGATCCAGCAGATGGCGTTGTCGATGTAACAGTAAGAGGAAAGAAGAGTGTGCTTAACTCTCTTAAAAAGTCAGATCTGCAAGGAATTGTAGATGTGAGTGCACTCGATCAAGGAACACATAAAGTGAAGATAGATTGGAAAAATCCAGGGGATGTTGAACTGACAGGTACAGTTCAGGAAGCCAGTGTGGAAATTCAAACAGAAACTAGCAGTCAATAGTTGAAGGAGAGAGCAATAATGGGAAAATATTTTGGTACCGACGGAGTTAGAGGAGTTGCAAATACAGAACTTACGCCTGAATTAGCATTCAAACTAGGGCGTTTTGGAGGATATGTTCTAACAAAAAATACAGAAAGACCTAAAATCTTAATTGGACGTGACACACGTATTTCTGGTCAGATGTTAGAAGGGGCTCTTGTAGCGGGTCTTCTATCGATCGGTGCGGAAGTGATGCGTCTAGGTGTGATCTCTACTCCTGGAGTTGCTTTCTTAACAAAAGCATTAGGCGCACAAGCGGGTGTGATGATTTCAGCGTCACATAACCCAGTAGCGGATAACGGCATCAAATTCTTTGGAGCGGATGGCTTCAAACTTTTAGATGAACAAGAAAATGAGATTGAAGCACTTTTAGATAATGAAAAAGATGAACTTCCTCGTCCTGTAGGTGGCGATTTAGGTTCAGTCAGCGATTATTTTGAAGGTGGACAAAAGTATATGCATTATCTGAAACAAACGATTCCTGGAGATTTTTCTGGTCTTCATATCGCTTTAGATTGCGCGCACGGAGCAACATCGTCGCATGCACCACATCTCTTTGCTGATCTTGAAGCAGACATCTCAACGATGGGCACAAGTCCGAACGGCTTAAACATCAATGAAGGTGTAGGGAGTACACATCCTGAGAAGCTTGCTGAGCTTGTTAAAGAAAAAGGCTGCGACATGGGCCTAGCATTTGACGGTGATGGAGACCGTTTGATCGCGATCGATGAAAAAGGAAACATTGTCGATGGAGATCAAATCATGTTCATCTGTGCGAAGCACCTGAAGGAACAAGGACGTTTGAAGCAAGATACAGTCGTTTCAACAGTAATGAGTAATTTAGGTTTCTATAAAGCTGTAGAAGCTAACGAGATGAAATCGGCACAAACTGCTGTTGGCGACCGTTATGTCATGGAAGAGATGCGTAAGAATGACTTTAACCTTGGTGGAGAGCAGTCTGGTCACATCATCTTCTTAGATTACACGACAACTGGAGACGGACTACTATCAGGAATCCAGCTTGCTTCGATCTTAAAAGCAACCGGAAAACCATTATCAGAGCTTGCAGGTGAGATGGCTAAGTTCCCTCAACTTCTTATCAATGTGAAAGTAGCGGATAAGTCTAAATTGAATGGTAACGATGCGATCAAAGCGGCGATCGATAAGGTAGAAACAGAGCTTGAAGGAAACGGCCGTGTACTTGTACGTCCTTCTGGAACAGAGCCACTCGTTCGTGTAATGGTTGAAGCTCCAACAGAAGAACTCTGCCAAGAGCACGCGGATAAAATCGTAGAAGTAGTAAAGGCTGAACTCGTATAAATTAATAAGAAACGGTCCCTCATAAAATAAAAAAGGGCACGAAACATATGCATATGCGGCTCACTGGAAGAGCTGTGTATGCATATTTTTATAATATGGAACATTATGTTTCAAGTTTTTCTAAAATCGGGAAAGAATAAGAATTGACGGTTTTGAAAAACCCGTGTATGATTATTTTTGTTTACTTCAAATAAAAGGAAGGAGTTAACAGTTAATCATTCATCCAAAGCGCCTGAACTGCTGACCGGGAAAAAAGCAGTTGACGAGGAAGAGGTTCATCGATATTTCGGCGGATGCCTCTCGGAACATCACTTCCGTAAGCTTTTGTTCAAACCAGGTAAGGTGACTTCCTGTACAAAGACGAAAGCAAGTGAAAAAAATAAAAAATAGAGAACATAGGTGGGGTTGTGAGCCCCGCTCACGGCCCCCTTGTGAAAGCCGTCAGCAGAGTGTGATGGCTTTAAGGAGGACGTTTATTTATGTGTGGAATCGTTGGATATATTGGGAATAATGACGCGAAAGAAATCCTTTTACGCGGATTAGAAAAATTAGAATACCGCGGATATGACTCAGCTGGTATCGCTGTACTGAATGAAGACGGAGTTCACGTGTTCAAAGAAAAAGGACGTATTGCAAATCTGCGTGAAAACGTAGATCTTGGAGTAGAAGCATCCGTTGGAATCGGACATACACGCTGGGCAACACACGGAGTTCCGAGCAGAGTTAACTCTCATCCACACCAAAGTTCAACAGAGCGTTTTACACTTGTACACAACGGTGTAATCGAGAACTATGAACAGGTGAAGAAACAATACATCTCAGGTGTTGAATTGTTGTCTGAAACAGATACAGAAGTTATCGTTCAGCTTGTAGAATACTTTGTGAACGAGGGCATGGAAGTGGAAGAAGCATTCCGCCGTACGTTGTCTGAGTTAAAAGGTTCTTATGCGATCGGATTAATCGACAACCAAAACCCTGAAACCATCTATGTTGGTAAGAACAAGAGCCCGTTATTGGTAGGTAAAGGTGAAGGCTTTAACGTTATTGCAAGTGACGCAATGGCTATGCTTTCTCAAACAGATCAATACGTTGAATTAATGGATAAAGAAATCGTAATCGTGACACGTGACAGCTATACGATCAAGACTCTTGACGGTACAGCAGTAGAGCGTGCACCATATACAGCTGAATTAGATGCAAGCGACATCGAAAAAGGCACATACCCTCATTTCATGTTAAAAGAAATCGATGAGCAGCCTTTCGTCATGCGTAACATCATCAATCAATACCAAAATGAAAATGGTGATCTTAAGCTGGATGATGATATCCGTGCCGCGATGAAAGAAGCGGACCGCGTATATATCATCGCTTGCGGAACGAGCTACCATGCAGGTCTTGTTGGGAAACAGCTGATTGAAAACATCGCTAACATTCCGGTTGAAGCACACATCGCGAGTGAGTTTGTTTACAACATGCCGCTTTTATCTGAAAAGCCGTTGTTCATCTTCATCTCACAATCCGGTGAGACTGCAGACAGCCGTGCCGTATTGGTTGAAGTGAAGAGACTTGGACATAAAGCATTAACAATCACGAACGTTCCAGGATCGACACTTTCTCGTGAAGCGAACTACACGCTTAACTTGTATGCTGGTCCTGAGATCGCAGTAGCATCAACGAAAGCATACACAGCTCAAATCGCCGTACTGGCAATTCTAGCAGTTGACTCTGCTCGTGCAAAAGGCATCGAGTTAGACTTCAATCCGCTACAAGAGCTTGCGATCGTTGCAAACGCGATGGAAGTTCTTTGTGACCAAAAAGAAGAGATGGAGAAGATCGCACGTGAGTTCTTAGCTGTAACTCGTAACGCATTCTTCATCGGCCGTGCTGCTGACTTCTACGTATGTTTAGAAGCTGCACTAAAATTAAAAGAAATCTCTTACATCCAAGCAGAAGGTTTTGCTGGAGGAGAATTGAAGCACGGTACGATCGCATTGATCGAAGACGGTACACCAGTTATCGCTCTTGCGACTCAAGAGCATGTTAACTTAAGCATCCGTGGTAACGTGAAAGAAGTAGCGGCACGTGGCGCTTACACATGTGTAATCTCTATGGATGGTCTGCAAGAAGAAGGCGACCGCGTCGTTCTTCCGAAGATCCACCCTTACTTGACGCCGTTAGTATCTGTACTTCCAATGCAGCTGATCTCTTACTACGCAGCGCTTCACCGCGACTGTGACGTAGATAAGCCGCGTAACCTTGCGAAGTCAGTAACAGTAGAATAGATTTTAAAATTCACAAAACCTCCTGTAGCGATACGGGAGGTTTTTTCATGCTTAAAAACATTAATGCTCTTTGAAAGTGGTTGATTTCCGCTCCAGGTTGCTCGCTTTCCATGGGGCGAACGGTGAGCCTCCTGCCGCTCTGCGCCTTTAGGAGTCTCCACCTGACCGCTCGTCCCATAGGAGTCGGCAACCTTACGCTACAATCAACTTGCATAAGGAGTGCAAAGAAATTCATTAGCAATCATTTTTTAGAAAAGGCTGTTTTCGTAAACTTTGTTGCTTTTGTAAGTGCTGATTACCGTTCTGGTTGCAGTGACTAGCACATAAAGGCGAAAAGCTTCTTCCTTGTCATCGCAGGGCTGAACGAGCGACTTCCTTTTTTGGACTGACCGCTTCAAGGCTGTATCCTTGCTCCTGCGTCTACAGGATAAATTTTAAATTGTAAGAAAATCCTTTATTCTGTATAATTGAGAATGGATTTCAATTAGTTATATTTTAATTATACAGAAAAGGAGGTCTATACGTGTTAGCTCGCTTTTTTGCTTATTACAGACCCTATAGATGGTTGTTCATACTTGATTTTTCTTGTGCCATTCTGGTTGGAATTTTGGAATTGGCCTTTCCGTTAGCTGTAAACCAAGTGATTGATAAACTTCTTCCTGATGGGAACTGGGAGATTATCTCTTTAGCTTGTCTCGGATTGTTACTCGTCTACCTTTTAAATACGTTCCTTCATTTCGTTGTCACGTATTGGGGACACAAGCTTGGGATCAATATTGAAACAGATATGCGGCAGCAGTTGTTCACTCATATGCAGAAACTCTCATTTGGTTATTATGACAACAATAAGACGGGTCATAGTATCTCTCGACTTACGAAAGACTTGGAAGAGATCGGAGAAGTCGCTCACCACGGACCTGAAGATGTGTTTGTGGCTGTTATGACGTTGATTGGGTCATTTGGATTAATGTTGACGATCAATTGGAAACTCGCAGTTTTGTCTTTTATCGTCATTCCTTTATTGATCATCCTAGCAATTTACTTTAATAAAAAAATGACGCTCACGTTTAGAAAAATGTTTCAGGATGTAGCGGAGATCAATGCCAGAGTAGAGGACAGTATCGGTGGGATACGTGTTGTTCAAGCATTCGCGAACGAAAGATATGAGCAGGAAAAGTTTAGAGAAAACAATAAGAATTATCGTCTTACAAAGCTTCAATCCTATAAGATCATGGCTCAAAATGTTATGTCAAACTATGTGTTAATGAGGTTAGTTACGCTTTTCACCTTATTATTTGGTACGTATTTTGTCATTTCAGGTGAACTAACGTATGGACAGTTTGTTGCTTTTATTCTGTTATCGAATATTTTAATCGGACCTATCCAAAAAATAAACGCTGTGATTGAAAGCTATCCTAAAGGCATCGCTGGTTTTAAACGGTTCGTTGAAATCATGGACACAGAGCCAGATATAGCAGATTCAGAAGATGCTATCGAGGTTGATCTAAAAGGGGCGATTCGCTATCAAGGCGTGACATTTGGTTATGAAGGTCATCGAACCGTTTTGAATAATATCGATCTATCCATTCGTTCTGGTGAGACTGTCGCATTTGTAGGTCCATCTGGCGCGGGTAAGACTACGCTATGCAGTTTGTTGCCCCGCTTTTATGATGTTCAAAGTGGATCGATCACAATTGACGGTATCAATATCCAAGAGATGAAGCTAGAATCATTACGAAAGCAGATTGGTATCGTGCAACAAGATGTTTTTCTTTTTTCAGGCACGATCAAAGAAAATATAGCGTACGGTAACTTAGACGCGACGGATGCTGAAATTATGGAAGCGGCTAAGAGGGCTCGACTGGACGACTTTATTCAGGATCAACCTGCAGGACTAGAGGCCGTGATCGGCGAAAGAGGCGTAAAACTTTCTGGAGGTCAGAAACAAAGACTAGCCATTGCTCGTATGTTCTTAAAGAATCCTCCAATTTTGATCCTGGACGAGGCCACATCTGCTTTAGATACAGAAACAGAAGTTGCGATTCAAAAAGCATTAGAAGAATTAACAGAAGGAAGAACAACGCTCGTTATTGCCCATCGACTTGCAACGATAAAAAATGCGGACCGCATAATGGTAGTAACGAATGAAGGAATTGCAGAAGAAGGCAGTCATCAAGATTTGTTAGCTTCAAAAGGAATCTATAGCCGGTTGCATGCAGCGCAGTTTGAATGAGATTTTTTAAAACCACAGGGATATCTAACATAATAACACAGTGAAATAGTAAACACTTTGTCTGATTCCATGTATAACAAGATGTTTTATTTTCCATCCTAAAAGGTAGATATAATAGAGCCAAACTTTTAAGGAGTGGATGACATGGATAAAGAGCAGATGAAAAATAAAGTATTTGAAGTAGTAGACAAAAAACAGACAGGCGTGCTGGCAACGGTTAAGAAGAATAAACCACATTCTCGCTACATGACCTTCTTCCACGACGAGTTAACCTTTTATACACCAACAAGTATAGAGACTCATAAAGCCGATGAAATTCAAGAGAACCCGAATGTTCACGTACTAGTCGGCTATGATTGTGAAGGGTACAACGATCCTTATCTTGAAATCGAAGGTACAGCCACTATTCGAGATGATCAAGGATTAAAAGAAAAGTTTTGGAACGAACAAATGAAACACTATTTTGAAGGTCCGAATGATCCTAACTATATCTTACTTGAGATCAAACCAAGCTTAATTCGACTTATGAACGACGGCGAACACGAGCCCCAAACTTTAGAATTATAAAAAAAAGGCCCCTCTTTTGAATAAAAGAGGGGCCTTTGTACGTCTATATTCTTAAGGATTAATTTAATTGTAATAATTGTAATATTAAGGAAAAAAATTATCTTAAGAAGATAGAATATTCGATAAATAAAAAGGGGGATTATAGCTTGAAAAAATGGGGTGCTTTATTTATTGCAGGGGTTCTGCTTACGGCCTGCTCTGATAAAGAAGCAGGAAAGGAATCGAAATTCACGGTTAAAGATGCAATTAAAAAGGATCATGTGGTCATTCAAAACCTATCTGAAAAAGAAATAGAACTAATGACAGGGGCGACCAAAACCGAGCATCTTGTTCCAATGTTCACTTTTTTAGATGATGTAAAAGCAGACAAAGAAAGCAAGCTAGAGATACCTACAACAAGTGAATTACACTATGTGAATAAAGATAAAACAATCTTTAAGAACAACAACAAAACATTCGGTATGCCTACTGGTGAAATTAAATGTAGGTATATTATAGATTCTTACCAAAACCTAATGGTAGATGGATGCAGCGGAGAAGTATCTACTCTATTAGTCGCTCCATTTGGACCAAGAGATTTTAACCTAGCAAAAGCAGAATATAAAAGTAAGGAATAGGGGTATATCATGCCATATATTTTAAAAGATAGTTTCCTCTCAATGATTTTGTCTATTATTGGAATTATTCTGCTAGGGTCTGTTCCCTATATGTTCAGTGGGATGACATTTAACACAAGCGGTTATTTGGATGGAATCACTGAAATGTTCAGAGTCATGTTGAACCCTGAAGAAATCATGTACTTTGCAGAAAGCGGTCCATACCCGCTCTTTCCAAGCATGTGGGGAATCTATGGTTACTCGGTCACCATTTTGTTTGCTGCATTCTTTATAGCGATTATCGTAGCGTTAATGTTTGCTCTATTCATATTCATGCTTCCATCAGGCTTAAAGAATAGGATAAGAGTATTTTCTTTTGTTTTTGAATCGATTCCAGATGTATTAATCGCAATCGGTATACAATTCTTTATCGTATGGTTCTTTAAGAAAACGAACATCTTGTTATTTCAGATTGTATCTCTGTATGACCAGAAAACGTACTTTGTTCCCATTTTATGCTTATCGATTTTACCTACCTTTCTTATTCTTCGCATCTTACTATTAAATATCGAAGAAGAGTACGAAAAGCTTTATGTAGATACGGCGAGAAGTAAAGGAATGGGACGCTTTCGAATCTTATGGCGCCATGTCCTGCCAAATACGTTGTTAAGCGTATTTCACCAGTCACGAAATATATTATGGTTCATGCTATCTAACCTGTTAATGATCGAATTCTTGTTTAATATTTATGGTATTACATCACTTATCCGGACTAGTGGAAATCCGGCAGTTTTTACGATTTCCATGCTGTTGCTATTTGTTCCGATGTTTCTTTTTTTCACATTGTTAAGAGTGATTACGTTTAAATGGGTTGGTGAAAAATGATTAAGAACATATGGAAAGATCGCTTCTTTATTGTAGGATTTTTGTTTGTGTTTGGTCTTCTTATGGCTAGTTTTTATCATCAAATCGTTCTTGATAATGAAATATATGAAGAACAGTATATATACGATGAAGAGGGAATGCCGAAAGAAAAAGCGCCATTTGAACCGTCGAGTCATTACTGGTTTGGCAGTGACCGTATGGGAGCAGATTTGTTCTCTCAAATTATATCTGGAGCCAAATACACGCTTGGTTTCGCGCTAGTCGTCAGCTTGCTGAGGGTCGGTCTATCATTCATAGGATCGTTTCTATTGTGGAGAGCTGGAAGAGTGATGCCTTTTATAAAAGGATTATCTCAATCGTTCTATTACATCCCGTCAGCGCTTCTAATCTTTTTTGTTGTAGGACCGATTATACAATTAGAGAACTACACATTTTGGGAAAAAGCATTTTTTGAGATGTTACTGATCATTGCTATAGCGGTGCCGAACACTTCTATTCTTATAAAAGAAGAGATCAACCTGATCGAAAAAGAAGAGTTTATTACAAGTGCTAAATTAATGGGAGGTTCAAGATTAAGAATTCTAGCGAAACACATACTCCCACATCTATGGCCAAAGCTATTATTGGTCTATGTACAACAAGTGATTGCCGTCCTTTTACTGTTAGCTCACCTTGGAATATTAGGCGTATTCTTTGGTGGAACAACGATGAGAGAATTTACAAATGAATATGAAATACCAGTATCAGATTCTAATGAATGGTCAGGGCTAATTGGAGGCTACTATTATCAACTACGTCTTGCGCCATGGCTTGTGTTCTTTCCAGTGTTCAGTTTTGCCGCTGTCATTTTAGCCTTTAATTTTATGGCAGAGGGCATCAAACGATCGGCGAACAAGCTGCCTATCCCCAAAACGGTGAAAAGCAAGGGTGAACGAAAGCCAAACATTAGCTTAGTAGAAAATAAGTCATTTGTATTTTTATCACAAAAGAAGACAGGTTGAACCAGCATATGACTTCAAATTAAAAAGGCAAAGAGCATAGACTCTTGCCTTTTTAACAAACTACTATCTCCACGACGCACCGATGATGATGAGAAGGATAAATAGCACGACAATTAAAGCGAAAACGCCGCCTCCGCCGCCGTAACCGCCATATCCGTAGCCGCATGGGGTGTAGCAACCATATCCGTAACCTGGATAACCCCAGTTACGTTCTTGTTTCTGTCTTTTTCCAAACATGCTGTAAGTCCTCCTTCTTTCTTGTGCCTTATGCTTTCATCTTAGTGTATGTCCCAGAAGAAGGAGTGACATGGACAAAATCCTAATAAATTTGAAAAAGTTTAAAAGTTTGATGGAATGCTAGGAGGACAAGTTAATGAGCGAAGTGATTCATTCATATAGCTGTTTAGTAAAATGGCTGGAAGAGTTAAAAAGAATACCTGAAGAATATTGGCTAGAGCCTATTCAAGAAGATAAGTGGTCTACAGGTGAAATCATTGCCCATATTAAGGCATGGGATATGTTTGTTTGGGATGAAAGGTTTTCTTATTTTATAAAGAGATCTAACACAACACCTAAAATAGGGATGTAGAAGAAATAAATGGAAATGCCGCTCACGAAGCAAGATGTGGGATATCCAAGAATGCTTTAATTGATGAAGTGATTGAGTGTCGACTTGTCTTATCTAGAAAGCTTCAAGAGCTGCCAGTTGCTATTTGGGAGGAGAAAATCCAAATAGGAGATTCCTGGATTACATTATGTGAATATATCAAGGGTATGGTGGAACACGATAATCATCATAAACAGCAAATTGAAAAATACCTCTTAAACAAAGGGGTTGAGCTCTTAAAACAAGAAGTATAAACGTGTAGGAAATAAAGTCGAATTTCCCCGGAAATTATCTTAGGAAATAATGGAAACCTTTCAAAGAGCTTCTATCAAGACAGAAGTTCTTTTTTTCGTTAACATAAAAGAAAAACGAATTAAAGAGGACTTATGGATACAGTAACTCACACATTGTTTGGTTTAACGTTGTATGGCGCAGCAAATAAAATGAATATGGACAAGTCACATAAGAGAGCTTTGTTGTTTACGACAGTGGTCGGCAGTCAGATTCCTGATATTGATGTGGTTGTAAACCTTACAGAAACAGGTCGCATCATGCAGCAGATGTGGCATAGAGGATTAACTCATTCTTTTTTCCTCGTTCCAGTTTGGGGAATCATCATATATCTTCTTAGCAGTATTTTATTTAAGGTGAACGATCGAAGGCTGTTCTACTGGGCGCTCTTAGCTGTATTTATTCATAATACGAGTGACCTCTTTAACACATGGGGAACAGGGTACTTAGAACCATTCACAAGCTATCGAGTCACATTTGGAACGATTTCAATCGTTGATTTTGTATTTTGGTTCTTGATGCTCACGGGTTTTATCGTTTCAAGAAAAAAGGAACCATCAAACCGTTTTAAAGTTTTCCGTGTAGTATGGATCTTGATGATTGCTCATGTTGGGGTACAATCGTTACAAGGTTATGTGATCTATAGTGAAGCAAAAGAAAAATATGATGAAGTCGCATTAGCTGCAGGATTTGTTCCAACCCAATTTCAAGTGATCGGAAAAAAAGATAGCAAAGTAGAGATTGTAAAAGATAGTATATTTATGAAGCCAAAAGTTGAGCATGTTTTGGTTTCAAGCGATGAAGCTAATTTAGAGCCACTTTTTGAAGAGAACCCACGTGCAAAAACCCTTTACGACTGGTCTCCATTCGTGGTTGTGGTTGAAGAAGAAGAAAAGCTAGGGATCTATGATCCTCGGTTTTATCGTAATGGAGAATCCTTTTTGTATGAGTTCATAGAAAAGTAACCCGCTAATATTAGCGGGTTACTTTTTTGATTATGGTGTAGTTGTTGTTCCAGATGTACCAGCACCTGCTCCTGTTCCCGTTCCCGTTCCACCATCCGCTGGTGGTGGTTCAGTCGGTGGCGGATCTGTTGTCGGAGGAGGTTCTGTTGGAGGTGGATCTGGCACTGTTGGTGGATCTTCAGGTTCAGGTGTTGTACCAGGATCATCCGGGTTGTCATCTTGTGGTGGTGGCGGATCAGCCTTATCCTCTGGCTTTGTTGGTGGCGGCTCGGTTTGTTTTTCATCTTCTTTCTTTTTGTCTTCTTCTTTAGTCTTAGCGGAATCTTTCTTTTTGTCATCCTTGTTTTTCTCTTCATTGTTTTTCTCTTCATTGTTTGTGTTGCTTCTCGTTCGTTCTTTTTTATCGACTTTCTTTGTTTTAACTGGAGCAGTCATCTCTTTAAGGGATGTGCCTTTTACGATAAGCTCTTTCGTCACATTAGAGCCATTTTCGTCTTTTGTTACATATCCAGTGTCTTTATTGATGTATACTTCCTCAACTGATTTTGGCTTAGAAAACCCGGCTGTCTTTTTATTCTTTGACACTTCAGAGACGATAGACTTGAAAATGTATTTAGCAATTTTTTGGTCTTCAGGCGTCAGATAACTCTCTGCCGTTGTTTTGTCATATCCTGTCCATACTGCGGCTGTATAGTTTGTTGTATAGCCTGCAAACCACGAGTCACTTGAGCCCTTTTTAATATGATCAAGCCCGTCTGGCATATTCGTCGTTCCCGTTTTGCCGGCCACTTCTAATCCAGGAATAGCAGCTAGAGTTCCTGTTCCTTTATTAACAACATCTTTTAGCATATCTGTAATCATATAAGCCGTGTAATCATGCATGGCTGCAACAGGTTTGGATTCATACTTTGTTTCATAGCCATCGGGATATTTCACACTACGAAGAGTTGTTGGTTTATGGTAGACACCCTGGTTTCCGAATGCTGTGTATGCACCTGCTAGTTCTAATGGTGATGGACCCTTACCAAATCCACCGATGGCATAGGCAGGATGAGCGGTCTTAATAGGTATACCTAGCTGTTTAGCGAAGCTTACAGCATCTTCAGAGCCAACTTCCATAAAGGTTTTGATGGCAGGAATATTATAAGAATGGACGAGTGCTTCCCGCATAGAAACATCTCCATGAAAATCATCGTCCCAGTTTCCGGCTTCCCAACCGTCAATCTCTAACTCTTCATCTTTGATCTGTTTATACGTAGACCATTTAAACTTTTCTATAGCTGGTCCATAATCTAAGATGGGTTTGATGGTGGAACCGGGTTGGCGAGTAATATCAGTCGCATAGTTGAAACCTTTCTCGATGTTTTGATCATCACTTGTTCGGTTACCGCCTAACGCACGAATAACACCGGTCTTTGTATCGAGCAACGCGACACCCGCTTTAAATTTGTCGTTTGGATAGTTGACATATTCTTCAGTGGATAGCACCTTTTCCGTATGAGCTTGAGCTTTAGGATCAAGTGTTGTATAGATCTTTAATCCACCCTCATAAATCGCCCGTTCAGATACTCCTTTTTCTTTTAATTCTTTAATCACTTGCTGAATAAAAGCATCGTACTTTAATCGTTTTGTTTTTTCTTTTGATAGAGATTCCGTTACAGCTGATTTCATGGCTTCTTCTTTTTGTTGTTTTGTAATGGCACCATTCTTGTACATGAGATGCAATACAGTATTGCGTCTTTCCTCTGCTACTTTAGGGTGAAGGAAAGGGTCATAACTGCTCGGTCTTTGAGGCAGACCAGCTAAAAGAGCAGCTTCTGCTGGAGATAGTTCTTTTAGAGGTTTATTAAAATACGTTTTCGAAGCCGTCGCTACCCCATATGCACCGCTCCCAAAGTATATTTTGTTCAGGTACATCTCTAAGATCTGATCTTTTGAATACTTTTGTTCTAATTGAATAGCCAGGTAGGCTTCTTGCACTTTTCGTTCGAGTGTTTTGTCTGACGATAGAACTGAGTTTTTAACCACTTGCTGAGTGATAGTGCTTGCCCCTTCAGCGCCGAATCCATCTTGAACATTCGCAACGGCTGCCCCGACAATTCGCTTCATGTCGATTCCCATATGTTCTCTGAACCTAACGTCTTCTGTAGAGATAAATGCTTGTTGGACGAGTTCTGGTATATCATCAATCTTGACATATTCTCGTCGTTCTGAGCTTGTTACATACGTGATGAACTCATCGTTCATGTCATAGATCATCGATGATTGGGGATCTTTCAAGTCGTCAGCTGTAAGCTTTGGAGTACCGTTTACATATGCATAGATCATCGCTCCTCCAAATGTTACGCTGGATAAGAAAAGAATTAACGTTATAATTGCTGTCCGCCGAATCCAAAGTGATCGTTTTCTCTTCTGACGAAGTACAGACCTTTTCGCCACAGCACTCTTCCTTTCTCTAAGTTACTACTCCTGATTTACCCAATACTTGTAAATATAAAACAGTTTATAAAGAGACTGGATGGGGGAAGGTTAATTTAGAGGAGTGATTTAATGAAAACACAGACGAAAGAAAGAGCGCAGATCATTTACTCCATGTTGGAAGATATTCATCAAAATAAAAGCGTAAGTGAAGAACAGCTAAATAAATTAACGGAAGTCGCTCAACTATTAAAAGAAGATGTTGAAATCGGAGAGAAAACTTCTGGTGTTTTAGATGATATGAGTGAATTTGGAGAGAAGGCTCTTCAATTATCATCAGAACAACAACTAAATGATTTTTTGAAGCAAGAAGATCGAAAAGTAGAAGAGTATTATGATCACTTTAAGATGTTATTTGATCTAAAGAGATAATATAGTTTAAGAAGCTGATATCGATGAGGACCTGCCCTCTTGATATCAGTTTTTTTATATTTTAGTCATAGGAATGCTATTTGTCGAACGAATGTATTGGTCATACGATTCATTATTTTATAAAATTTAATAAAACGACCAGTCGTTTTAAAAATAATGAGGAGAGATTGTGGTGTTAGTCATTAAACGATTTAGTGAGTTAACTTTTAATGAGGCAATGCTGTTATGGAATGACTCGTGGAAGCATTATTTCTTTGATATGACCGTGGACCTTGATCGATTCATACAAAGGATTGCTGGTGAAGGAATCTCGCTTGAGAAATCAGTCGTGGCTGTTTACGATGGCAAGTTAGCAGGATTCGTACTAAACGGTTTTCGAACGATTAACGGTAAGCGATACGTATGGAACGGAGGAACCGCAATCGCTCCAGATTATAGAGGAATGGGTATTGGTAAGAAGCTCATATCCGTCTGCTTAAACATATATGCAGAAGAGAAAGTTGAAATTGCAAGACTCGAAGCGGTAAAAGAAAATACAGCTGCTATCAACCTATATAAAAGCATGGGTTATGAGACGTTTGAAGAACTGACATATCTTCAACATGAAGGGGTCATTACTACTTGGGAAAGAGCAAGTTCAGAGATACAGATCAAAGAAGTATCTCTATTTGATATACAACGATTGTCCTTTTTCAAACATAGTACCGCATGGCAGACTCAATTTCAGAGCTTAAGAGACTGTATTTGTGTGATAGGAATGAAAGACGAAATTCCACTCGGATATGCTGTGTATAAAAAAGTCTATAATGAAACAGGGAAGCTATCCACAATCTTACTCTATCAATGTGTAACCGACGAACAGAATGACTTCCAAGAGCAGACGGTGAGAGAATTAGTAATAACCGCATTCGCGCCAGCCGAGGAATCCGTAAAAAGGATAACGATCAACATTCCGAAAAAAGAGGATTATCTAAACCAACTGTTGCGTGAAACAGGATTTACGACGTATGTTGAACAAGTACATATGGAACGGCTAATCGAACAGACTAATGACTCACGCACCGTGAAAACTTTTTCCGAAATAGACTGAAAACTCTGTTATACTTATAGAAGACGTGTCATAAATGGAGGAAGCATCATGCCTAAAGTTTCAGCTGAGTATAAAGAAGAGAAACGCAACCACATTCTTGAGAGCGCCTTAAAATGCTTTAGTGAAAAGGGATACCAAGCTACGATTATAGACGACATCGTTAAAGATTCTAACATTAGTAAAGGTGCCATCTATAACTATTTTGCTAGTAAAGAAGAAATCTATCTTCAACTATTAAAGAAGCGAACAGATGAATTCTTTGAAGATATGGAACAAGAGAACGCTTCTCTTACAAGTGCTAGTAAAAAGCTTGAGAATCTATTCAAACGTTGGAAAAAACAAGAGTTAAAAGAAGATGATCAGCAGACGATGCGTGTATATATTGAATTCTGGCTCTATGGATCAAGGCAAGATGATCTACGAACGATTCTTGCAGCGCGATATAACCGATTTATTGATTATATTGTGAAGATCATTAAAGAAGGTCAGGAATCAGGGGAAATTAAAAAAGAGTTAGATCCGCAAAACATCTCACGAATCTTTTGGGCACTTCGTGATGGTAACGTGCTTCATTATTCTTTTCTAGGAGAAGAAGAGCAGTATCGAATTGCCTGGGATACCATCGAAGAAATGTTTTTAACCTATGTTATAACGAATTAACGTAAAGGCACCAAGTTTGGTGTCTTTTTTATTTGTGTTAGTAGATTCTTTGTTAGTGAGGGTATATGAATATTTGTACATGTCGAAATAAGTAGACTCACGGATATATGAGCAAAATTCGCGGAATTATGCTCCCAACTCGCGGGTATACATTCGAATTTTAAGGGATTATCCTGAAAATTTCTTGAATAAAAAAGGGTAATACCCTTCGAGGTATTGAATATTGCCGACATTCTTTAGCCCAAACAGCGCTTGTCCTGCTCAAGATATATTTACTGACTGGTTTTGTCTAAGGAGTTACACTTTTGTTGGGAATTATCGACCAAATGGTCCTATCAAGATGCTATAAAAAAGAGTAGACTTAGAAGTAACATATTTGTAATGTAACTTTTTATAAGTAAATTCGACTACATAAATACATAGAGATAGGGGGCCATCCGAAGTGAAGGAAACGTTCGACCGATTGTACGATGAGTATCATACGGCGCTATTTCAATTTATCTTCTATATGGTACGAAATCGGGAATCGGCAGAAGATCTTGTGCAAGAAGTTTATATCCGGGTATTAAACGCCTACGAGAGTTTCGAAGGCAAGAGTTCAGAGAAAACATGGTTGTATTCCATTGCCAGGCACGTGGCCATTGACTGGCTTAGAAAACAATCCAGACGCAACAAACGGTTCCTGTTCTTTGATATAAAAGAAAGTGAAAGTGTATTACGTGATGGAGATCCCCTTCCAGAAGAATTAGTTGCAAAAAAAGAATCTTACCTAGATTTATATACTATGATGAAACGTTGTTCACTTGATCAGCAGCAAGTGCTTGTACTTCGGTACATCCAATCATTATCGATCTCAGAAACTGCGCAAATACTAAGTTGGACCGAAAGTAAAGTAAAGACCACCCAGCACCGGGCTATAAAAGAATTGCGCAAATGGCTGGATCAGCAACCGGGCCTGGAGGAGGAATTGAAAGATGGAACCAATTAAGTGGAATGATGAAAAAATTGAACAGCATCTTAAACATTTGCCCCCGATAAGAGACCGCCAATCCAAGCAGGAGCTTTTCTTAAAGGTTCAGGCAAATATTAATTATAAGGATAATAAATGGAAGAGGCTTCCTTCATGGAGTCTCCCGGCACTCGCTACAGCTTGCGCGCTTGTCATCTTTGGTGTTTTCGCTCCCGATCTGATGCAGAATGGGGTACAGATACAGAACTCCAAGGTTGCTGAGAAATCGGATATGATAGAAAAAAAAGCGTTAGATGACTCTGCGGATAAAGATCAAAACTCCGTCGGGATCATGAAAGCTGAACCATCTGTTGCGTATCATGCTCCTTATTTAGATAAGGACCTGAAAGCTATGAAGAAAGACTGGGTGACAGTAGGTTATTTGGATGATCAAGCACAGCTTGTCATACCTGTCAGTTTCTTAACCGACCAAGATTATTACGTCAATAAAGTGAATAAAGAACTTAAAGCCTTTAACCCGAGCGATGTTGGCTTAATGAACAGTCCCCTAGAAAAAGCCAAAATAACAGAAGAAGAAGAGACCGTAATCGTTGATCTGCCAGCTGGTGCCATTAAGGAAGCAGAAGAACCACTTCTTCAAGCATTGATTACGATGACCTTTGCTAATGAAGGTCAGAAGGCGAAAGTAGAACTGCGTATGGATGGTGAAAAAGGATACGAATTCCCGCGCTTTGGAACAGTTCCGGAGTGGGACCTTAAAGTTCCAGGAGCCCCTCACTTTCGTTATGACGCTCCGTCCACAGATGCTTTTATCGTAAGTCTGTATGCAACGGGAGTAGACACGAAATCGATGCCAAAGGAGTTTGAGGATGCTCTTGAGATGATGGATGATGAACAAGAGCGTGGACTTAAACCGTTACTACCGAAAAACACGGTACTAGGTGTAAAAGTATTGAACAAGGATGATGTAGAGATTACCTTTCCTGATTCTATAAAGTTATCTGCTGATGATACGGAAGATCTGATGATGATCGATGCTATTCTTTTAACAGCTGAAAGCTACGGGTTTGAGTCTGTAAAGTTTAATAATACGAAACTTGATTCAATCGGTCCTTATCAGCTTGATGAGGAGATTGAAGGAGTGACTGGTACTAACTTCTATCAATGATCTAATGAAGAAGGTGTCGAAAAAGGCTGCAATTTGCAGTCTTTTTTCTATGGAATGAAAGTAACTTTATTACTGTATTCTGCGACTAATAGAGTGTAAGAGTTTATTAAAGAGAGGGTGTTGAACATGAAACGTTTACTCGTCGCAGTAGTTTCATTAGGATTCGCAGCTCTGTTGATCTTAAGCGGAGTATCCACAGCAAAAGCATCTCCATCTTATGATCAAGAAGTGACAGAAACGGCAAAACTCTACAAAGGTGCTCCATTTAAATGGGGTGGCACAGCACCAAAAGGGTTTGATGCATCAGGATTTACCACATATATATTCAAAACAACAGTAGTAAACAAAAATTTGCCAAGATCGTCTGCTGATCAATATAAAGGCGGCACACCCATTTCAAAAGGAAAAGAAAAACTAGGTGATCTTGTATTCTTTAAAACAAATGGCAAAAGTGTTTCGTTTGTAGGCATCTATATGGGCAATCGAGAATTTATTGCCGCTACCTCAAAAGGAGTACGTATCCAGTCATTGGACGCTAAATACTGGAAGAGTACCTATGTAGGTGCGAAAAGATATTTACCATAATAGATAACATGAACTGTCCTAAAGGTTAGGGCAGTTTTTTTAGTGAAAACTAGTTAAGCACAAAATCACATGCGATTAAAAGAGAATGCAATAGGGTCATACTGTTAGTGATGAAAAAGAGGTGTGACAGATGACCATAATTAAGCTTGGTTTTGTAGCGATGAGCATGGAATTGAAGAATGCTTCCCCATCCAAAACGATGACCTATAAACAATTCAGCCAGCTGCAGAATAGAGAAGCGGGTTTGAGGAAATTGGAGCGCATATCGCATGCCAATATAACCAATACGCTAAGAGTGTTAAAGCATGCTGTGGCCAATGAGGTAAGGTTCTATCGAATGACCTCCAGAATCATTCCGCTAGCCAATCACAGTGAACTCTTAGATTGGGATTATATGAGTCCTTTACGTGATGCACTCCATGAGATGGGACAGTATGCCAAACAGCATAATATGAGGCTAGACTTTCATCCAGACCATTTTGTTCTGATTAATTCACCCAAAAAAGAGATTCTTAAAAACTCTCTGAAGACGCTACAGATGCATTACAAGTTACTTAAAAACATGGGGATCGATACTGAACATCGATGCGTGATGCATGTAGGTGGAAACTATAAAGAGACAGATGTTGCACTTGAGCGATTTGTGCAGAATTGGGGAAGCGTTCCATTGTCGATACAAAGAATGATAATGCTTGAGAACGACGACACTTCTTTTACTATGGCAGATGCACTATATCTTTGTGAAAAGCTGCAGATTCCTCTCGTGTTTGATTATCACCATCACCTTGCTTACCATCATGACGAGAACTGGACTCAACATTGGCCACGAGTAGTAGAGTCTTGGAAAACATCATCGTTACCACTGAAGATGCATATCTCAAGTCCGAAAAACGAGAAGCAATTTAGAAATCATGCAGACTATGTGGATGTGAATATGTTTTTTGACTTTTTAAAAGAAGTAAAAGGTAGTGTGGAAGAAATCGACTGTATGATTGAATCAAAGAAAAAAGATTTGGCCCTTTTTCAACTGATGAGAGAAATAAAAGAAAGAAACGATGTTGAAATCCTAGATGGAGCATCGTTTCGGTTGAAGTAAAACCTTTGCTATTGCAGGGTTTTTTTTATTTTCCGGGAAATTTGTCGAAAAATTTGTAAACTTTATCGTTGACGAATGAAAAGAACTTTAACTATAATAAAAATACTTAGTAAACATAAATGTATAAAAAGTATAAAATATAAATTCAGGAGGAACAAATCATGAAAAAAGTAGTTATGATAACAGGAGCTTCAAAAGGTTTAGGTAAAGCGCTTTCTCTATATTTTGCCCGGGAAGGTTATAACTTGGCGATATGTGCAAGAAACGTAGATGCCCTTCAAAGTGTAAGGAAAGAGGCGGTTGGGCTTGGAGCAGGTGTTCTCGCGATAGAAGCAGACATGTCAAAGTCAAAAGATGTAGAGCGATTTGTAGCTTTGACAGAAGAGCATTTTGGACGAATAGATGTGTTAATCAACAACGCATCCATCATCGGTCCTAGCCCGATCCCTTATTTGCTTGATTATCCAGAACAAGATTTTGAAGAAGTTCTACGTGTCAATACGATCGGACCATTTTTAGTTACAAGAAGGGTCTTACCCCTCATGCTTCAGAAACAAAAAGGAAGCATCATTAATATCACATCAGAAGCGGGCGCAACGGGTTATGCGGGCTGGGGAGCATATGGCATCTCAAAATTTGCACTTGAAGGACTAACCGAAACGTGGGCAGACGAAGTAAGCGAATCTGGTGTACGTGTGAACATGGTTGATCCAGGCGAGATGGATACAGAAATGCATGCACGTGCTGTACCAGACTGTGATTATGAGCTTGCAAAACCTGAGGATCTGACGGCAGTCTTTGGATACTTAGCGTCAGATGCATCTTCACTCATCACCGGAAAGCGATTTGAAGCACAAACGTTTCAGCTTGAGGGGAGTGAGTTCTAATGGAAACAGCGATGAAGTTTGAGGTGCCACAGGAACTAAATGCAAAAGAACCACCAGAACGAAGAGGGTTACGCAGAGATTATGTAAAAATGATGGTGCTCGATAAAGACACTGGAATGACTAAACACACTCAGTTCTATCAACTAGATAAGTATTTGAAAAAAGGTGACTTGCTTGTACTTAACGCGAGCCGAACCGTTCCAGCAGTATTAAAGAGTCATAAAGAAGCAGATGGGACTGAGGTTGAAATTCGCCTTGCTCACAGGAAGAATGAATCAGTATGGGAAGCACTTCCCGTTAGCGGAACTGTAAAAGAGGGTGATATCATCCGTTTTTCGCCGACATTAACAGCTACAATTATCGAACAGTCACAAGATACACCTTTTGTATCATTAGCCTTTAATCTATGCTGCTCTTCGCTGTTTAACCAAATCTATGATCTTGGAGAGCCTGTCAGGTACGAATACATCCAGAAACCTTGGAATCTGGATTACTATCAAACGGTTTTCGCAACCATTCCAGGGTCTGTAGAGATGCCCTCTGCAGGAAGGGCGTTCAGTTGGGAGCTTCTGTTCCGACTTCAGAAAAAAGGCGTTAGAATCGCTTATATTACGCTTCATACGGGATTAAGTTATTTGCTGGATGATAAGTGGCACAAAGGACCAGACAAAAACTTCGAAAATTACCATTTACCGAAAGAAACCGCTGACCTCATTTATGAAACGAAAAATAGTGGAGGTCGAGTCATCGCAGTGGGTACGACAGTGGTAAGGACGCTAGAAACAGTCGCCCAGCAAAACGGAAGGGTCCAGGAAGCTAGTGGCTGGACGAATCTATATATTACGGAAAATACGAAACTCGTAGTATGTGATGGACTAATTACAGGGATGCATGAACCGGAGGCGAGTCATCTGCAACTGCTTTCTGCATTCGTAGATCGAACCAAATTGTATAACGCTTATAACGATGCGATTCAGAAGCGCTACCTCTGGCACGAGTTTGGCGATATGAACCTCATTCTGTAAGGTAGGAGAATAAGATGCTGCATCATATCGGTCTCTATGTAAGTGATATGAAAACGTCTTGTGACTTCTATGAAAAGATTCTTCCTATTGAAAGGAAAGAAAGTTTCATATGGAACGATACAGAGCTCTTTTTTTTAGTAGGAGAAGGATACCAGCTTGAATTGATTCCTAATTCTAGGAGTAACGCTGCACGAAGTCATATCGCATTTAGCGTGACCTCTGTGACGGAAAAAATAAAGGAACTCTCTCGTAAGGATATCTTTTTAACAAAAGGACCGTATGACCTTCCGAACGGGTGGAAAACAGTTTTTTATGATGGTCCAGACGGAGAAGAGATTGAATTTATACAGACGTAGATCTCTAACTGATAATATAAAGAACAGATAAAAGGAGAAATCCAATGATTAAAGGACTATACGAAGCACACTTGCCCGTAAGTAATCTTAAAAATTCTATTGAGTTTTATAGTAGACTGGATTTAGAAATCGCGTATCAACAAGAAAATTTAGTGTTTTTCTGGATTGAGAAAGGGAAAAGTTGGTTGGGATTATGGGAAACAGACAAGGCTAAAACACCCTATCACCCATCGTTAAGACACATCGCTTTTCAAATTGATAGAGATAATATGTTAACCATTAAAGAATGGTTAGAGGAAAGAGATATAGAAGTCTCTACTAATTTTGGATTTCCGCCTGAAAAACAACCTTTAGTGCTACCTAATAATCCACAAGCTCACGCAGCCGTATATTTCAAAGATCCTGATGGAAATAGCATTGAGTTAATTGCTCCGTTAAGACTGGATTTTGAAGAAGAATTTCAGATGATGACATTAGATGAATGGAATAAAACAAAATAAATTGGGTTTTTCCAAATACATCATCTACTCTCTTACAAAGAAAGAGCTAAACCTTTAACTATGAAAAGCTTTCATCAGGAACGGACCATCTGGAACTTCAAGTTCATTGTATGCTTTAAATAAACGCGTCTGGTCGTACGGTACCGATTTATAATCAATACTAAGTTCCTGTTCATCCGTCTTATAGACAATAGCATAGCGTGCTTCAGCCACTTTATTACATCCTAGTGCACCAGGATTCACTAAATGAGTTTGATTTATCTTATAGTCATGAACGATATGATGATGCCCAAATCCTATAAAATCATTGACAAGTGACTCTTTAAAAAGCTCTTTCATCGCTATAGAATCCGGTTCACTTATAATCGGCATAAAGGGATCTTCAGATATTGAAGATTCCTTTTTTCCTTCCTTGAAGGGATAGTGTGTGATGAGAAAGCGGAAACCATCTTCCTCAAATGTCAGCTCTCTTGGAAGTGTACTCAATGTATGAGCATATGCATCTTTTAGCTGGTCAGCAATCCATTGATGATGTTGCTTCGCATGACTGTGACTCTTAGGGTGAGACAAACCATATTTTAATGCAAGGACTGCTTCATCATGATTTCCCGTAACCATCATAATAGACGGTAAGTTAAATAACCGTTCAAGTACCTCATTTGTAAAAGGACCAATCCCAATCATGTCACCGCCGCTAATAAACCGGGAGATTCCTCTGCCTGTAGCGTCATCAATTACTGCTTGTAGCGCATCCGAATTTCCATGAACATCTGTAAAATAAGCAAATAGAGCTTTCAAATTTTCCCCACCTTTAACTAGTCATCTTCTATAATAAAATAAAGCCCAATCTTAGGGGGATTAGAAGTTGAGAAAAAAGATAGGCTTTGTTTTAGCTGCTTTTTTAAGCATTTTATACGTTATCTTCGTAGGTGAATGAAATAGCATTTATTTTATTTCATCCTTAATTATAGGACTAAACTCTATAATCAGAATATCAAAAGAAGTAATAGACGCGTTTAAAAAAATCATTATAGATACAAAAAAACATAGCCCCTGACGAGGGGGCTATAATTACTTTAAAAATCGCAGCAAATCACCATAGATGATTCGATCTGACTGATCGAGTTCTTTTTTTGCTTGCTCGATGTATGGCTTACACTTTTCCTCTTCTACAGGTGCTCCAAAAGGTTTTACATAACACGTCTCATTGGTATATATATAATCCTCTGTTACGAAAGAACCGTTACGCAAAACGGTTAATTCATGGTGTTCTTTTGAAAAAAGATCCGTTCCAAAATGAACGTCATCCTTTGATTCAATCCCAAGCAAATGCAAAAGAGTAGGTTTTAAATCAATCTGTCCACCCACGGTATCAAGTTGCTTTCCTTTTTTTCCTGGAACGTGAATGAATAAGGGTACTTGCTGCAGTTCCACTTGATTGTAAGCAGTAAGCGTTGCTTTGCTTAACACATCGGCCATCGCTTCTTGATGCCGTTCTGATATGCCGTAATGGTCCCCATAAACGACTACCACTGAGTTCTCATATAATCCAGAGCTCTTCAGTTCTTCAAAAAACTGGCGCAATGCTTCATCCGCATAGCGAACGGTTGTAAAATAGCGACTAACCGTACCGTCTTCTACAGGATAAGGCTCAACCCACTGTTCTTTTTCATTGATCAAATAAGGATGATGGTTCGTCAAGGTAATAAACCGGGCGTAAAACGGCTGAGGTAGCTTCGTTAAATACGGCATGGACTGCTCAAAGAAAGGTATATCTTTAAGTCCATAGTTAATTGAGTTTTCTTCTGTTACGTTATAATATTCTTCACTATAAAACTTATCATAGCCCATCGTTTTATAGATGACGTCGCGGTTCCAAAAGCTTTTATTATTACCGTGAAAAACAGCAGAATAATAGCCGTTTGATTTTAAAATTTCAGGCATAGCATTGTATTCGTTCAATGGATGTGTTTGAAAAACAGCACCTCTTGGTAGTGGATATAGGGAATTATCGATTAAAAACTCAGAATCGGATGTCTTTCCCTGTCCGGTTTGATGATAAAAGTTATTGAAATAATAGCTAGATTCAGCAAGTTCGTTTAAGAAAGGTGTAACTTCTTCCCCGTTGATTTTGTAATTCAGTACAAAATTTTGGGTAGATTCTAGGGATACCATGATTAAGTTTTTCCCTTTTGCAATTCCATAGAGCTCTGGGTTGTTAACGGTTTCTTTTTTTATATCCTTTAGAATTTCCTCTGCATCCATATTGCTTGCTAGTGCTTTTTGCATAGAAGACTTGGATTGAAGCATGATGTCGTACAGATGATAATTGAACGTTCCTAAGCTTTTCACAAGAATTTCCCTGTCAAATGTACGGGTCAAGAGCTGAGGGCGGTTTATTTCTGCAAGGATTAAATGAACAGACAATATGGCAACACCGCATAAAAATAATTTTCTTCGGTCTACCGGCTTTAATAGATGATTAGACTTCCATCTCGTCTGCTTTAAGAGATAAGCTAATAGAAGCAGATCAACAAAAAAGAAAATGTCGGTGATATAGATTAGTTCGTACACACTGTTTCCGATATCACCAACATTCTTTGTTTGAAACAATACCGGAATCGTAAGGAAGTCGGTAAAGAATCGATAATAGACGACGTTCGCATACAAGATAAAGCTATAAATGAAGGAAAGCCATAGAATGACTCGTCTTCTTTTAGCAGGTGGAGCAAGGTTCGCTAAACAAAAATAGAGTACGAGAAAACTTAATGGATTTAAAAATAATAAAATTTCTTGCAGGAAATGATCGATAGGCAGCGTAAATGAAACTTTATAAACAATATATGTTTTCAACCAAAGCAGTGAAATAGCCAGGAAGATTGCTGCGTGTTTTGTTTTAGCGTTCATAGGTCTAACCCTCCTGTAGGAAAACGGAAATCTTTACCATTGTAGGCTATTTCTCAAAAGATTAAAAGTGATAGAGGACCTTTTTTTAAGTAGAGGGAGAAATAGAGAAACCATGACAATACCACAAGGTTTACATCACATAGAAATAAACGTGCAGAATCTGGGCAAAACGAAAGCTTTTTATGGATGGCTGCTGCCAGAGTTAGGCTTTTCTCTTTTTCAGGAATGGGAAAAAGGTTTTAGTTACAAAATGGAATCACTGTATCTTGTTTTTGTACAAACAGAGGACTTGTATAAGGACATACCATTTCACCGAAAGCGTTCAGGACTAAATCACCTGGCCTTTTGGGCTAAATCACGTGCGCAAATAGAGCACCTTCGTGTACAATTGAAGAAGAAAAATATTTCCTTTTTGTATGAGGACAAGTTTCCTTTTGCAGGAGGAGAAAATCATTATGCTTTATTCTTTGAAGATCCAGATCGATTAAAAATTGAAATCGTTGCGCCGAGGTGAATGAAGATATGATAGAACAAGAAAAAGAAACAAAGCAAAAAAATGAATGGGTAAGCTGGCTAAAGGCGATCGTCTTTGCTTTAGTTTTTGTATTTATTACTAAAGCCTATTTCTTTGCTCCATATATGGTAGAAGGTGCATCCATGTCACCTACTCTTCATGATCAAGAAAAGTTATATGTGAATAAAATCGTTTATGCGTTTTCTGAGCCCCAAAAAGGCGATATCGTCATTATTAAAGGTGACGATAAACGATATGTAAAACGAGTGATAGGATTAGAAGGGGACGTTATTCAAATGAAGAGTGACGACCTGTATGTAAACAATAAAAAGGTGAGAGAATCTTATCTACAAGAAAACAAATCGGAAGCGAAAAGCTTAGGCGTATATCTGACGGAAGACTTCGGACCACTTAAAGTTCCAAAAGGGAAAGTTTTCGTAATGGGCGACAACCGTCTAAATAGCATGGATTCACGAAACGGATTAGGGTTGATCGAAACGAAAGCAATTGAAGGTCGTTCAGAAGTCGTCATCTATCCATTTTCTGAAATGCGTGCAACCCAATAACAAAAGTGCAGCCCGGCTGCGCTTTTTATTTTTTTAAAAGGAGTATGTGAGATGAACCGATGCAAGTGGAGTGAAGAGAGTGAGATGCTGCAGCAGTATCATGATAACGAATGGGGTCAGTATGTAGAGGGAGACAATGCGTTGTTCGAGTGCTTAACACTAGAACTGTTTCAATCAGGTTTAAGCTGGAAGACCATACTACACAAAAGAGAGAACTTTAGAAATGCATTTGCGCAGTTTGAGATAGAAAAGGTTATGCAGTTTGGTGAAAAAGAGATAGAAATTTTACTAGAGGATGCTGGAATCGTCAGACATAGAAAAAAAATTGAAGCGACGATTGAAAATGCAAAGAGAGTCCACGAACTTGTAAAGAAGTTTGGTAGCTTTGAAGCGTTTCTAAAACAACTGCCACCTGAAAAAGAGGAAAAACAAAAAGTATTAAGAAAGACATTCAAGCACGTCGGTTTAACAACGGCAGAGAGCTTTTTAGAAGCAACTGGTCGAATACCAGCTTCACATAGTGATCAATGCTTCATGGCATCCAAATAGAGTCATTTCCTATTTATCCTGCATAAGCTAAAGCGGGAGGTATGACGATGCCTTATGAGATTTATATTTCAACAACAAGAAAAAGACTAGCCCTCGTAAAAGATGGGAAAGTAATCAAACGCTATCCGATAGGTGTCGGAAAAATGCTAACACCTACACCAACCGGAACGTATACGATAATAAATAAAGCTCCAAATCCAGGCGGACCGTTCGGTGTCATGTGGATGGGACTCTCTCGTCCACACTACGGCATACATGGCACAGATACACCATCATCCATAGGCAAATATGTATCCAAAGGTTGTGTGCGGATGCAAAATAATCATGTTTTGGAATTATCGCAGATTGTGCCTATTGGGACGAAGGTGTTGATCAGGGCATAAAAAAAACCCTTAAAAGGGTTTTTTTATGCTTTTATCATAGCTTTAGGACCTGGAGTATGATCGAAAGCTAAGTCAATTGATGCAGCTTTAGGGCCTGGAGTATGGTCAAAAGCCAAGTCAATTGATGCAGCTTTAGGACCTGGAGTATGGTCAAAAGCCAATTCAACTGACGCAGCCTTAGGACCTGGAGTATGGTCAAAAGCCAATTCAACTGATGCAGCCTTAGGGCCTGGAGTATGATCAAAAGCCAAGTCAATTAATGCAGCTTTAGGACCGGGAGTATGATCAAAAGCTAACTTAAAAGATGCAGCTTTAGGACCCGGAGTATGATCAAAAGCTAACTTAAAAGATGCAGCTTTAGGACCCGGAGTATGGTCAAAAGCTGACTTAAATGAAGTAGCTTTAGGACCTGGTGTATGGTCAAATGTAATGTTAGATTTTGAAAAACTAAAGGTTATTACTGCTAGAAGCGAAACGGTAAGTAGTGAGTAGAGTAATTTTTTATACATAAAATACCTCCTAAAATATTTTTTTTCTAGAATTATTTGCTTTTCTGTAATAAATGCTAGCTCTTTTATAAAGCGATTGGTCAAAGTAAATATCTGCCAATCTCTCAGAGTAGCTGGATAAGTACTCCCAAATGTTTTGCTTTTCAAAATACGGAATAACATCCTTTGATAAAAACTCTTCAATATCTTTAATGTCTTTATCAGTGAGTATATAGTCAAGCATTTTAAAGTGGAAATAATACTCATCTTTTTGCTTTATTAGACCAATTCCCTGGTCTAAATACTTTTTTGAGTTTTTGTAGTCTTTAATATTATAATATTCTTTGGATAAGAGGTAGTAGGTATTTATTACATTTTCTGAGTCAGAGCCTTTGTAATCCAGCCCTTTTAAAAGATATTCTATAGCCTTTTTATGCTCCTTCTGACAGGAAAAAACAAAGCCTAGATTATGGTAAATAACTCCCGTAGTATAATCATCTTTAAAAGGTTTTGAATATTTAAGAGCTTGATTAAAGTGATAAATAGCTTGCTCGTAGTTTCTTACTCTTCGACTAGAAATACCAAGTAAAATTTGACAATCAGCACTACGACTGTAGTTGTACTCTTTATCAAATATTTCTATAGCCTTATAAGCGTATTGATTTACAGTGGAGATCCTATAAAGGTTGCTATAGGTAACTGCAATCAAGTAAAATAAATACCCTATTTCTGTAACTGTTAAATCAATAAAACTATATAAGTCTTCTGCTTTCTTAATATCTCTCAGGGCTGATTTATAGTCTTTAATAAAAATATAATAGAAAGCGTTGAAAGAGTAATAGTAAAACTGATTTACTTTAGATAATTCTAAATGGTAGGTATTTACTTTAGCTAAAATTTCTTCTGCTTCAGGAATCTTATCATTTATTAACAGATAGCGGGCTTTAAACAGTTCAAATTTAACCAGTAATTCGGGTTCGAATACAAGTTTCATTTTTCCGTTTAGTACAGGAAAAAAACTATCAGCATCTTTAAATTTTCGATGAACCATCATCATGTTCCACTCGTTTAACATCTCAAGTATTTCATTATTATCAACTTCCTCCGGCGAAATACCTAGACGTTCGCAAAGCAGATTAATGACTTCTTCGCTTGATTTGGCGTCCCCTTTCTCAATCTTACTCAAGTATGAGACAGAACAAATTCCCTGTGCCAGCTCTTCCTGGGTTAGGCCTTTGGTTTTTCTATAATATCTTATTCGTTGACCGACCATAAAATCCCCCTTTCAGAACTTGGGAAAATTGTCATGCAGAACCCCCACTAAACAAGTATCTATCCTACTATTTTTCCCAATACAGAATAAATGGATTGTTTGATAAGATAAATATAACAGAAAATACAAAGTTTTTGCTAGAAATTGATAATTTTGAAAAGAACGTTTTACATAAATCCTATGTCAGCACCGAGCCGGCGTCAAATTTGAAGGGAGAGAGTACTATGGCTAAAATGTATCAATTATCATCACGAACTGCAGAGAAGAATCAATCGCTGTATGTCTCACGTGATCCTGAAGTGGCCGGAAGTATAGTAAGAAATGAGGAAGGCGCTTTTACCTACTCCGAAGTATTCATGGACAAACAGAAGAATTACTGGTTCTCTAAGAAAATGGATGATCAATCAAGAGACCACAAGCTCTTCATCTTTGACCATAAAAATGGCTGCTTAAAATCTCAGGTTATTAAGGGACAACCCAACTTTTATGAATTTGAATCCAGTGTTGTAGTCGCTTGTGAGGGTGATGGTTCAAAAGGCTCAGTCTTGATTTTTTCAAAGGATGGTCCGGAACTCATAAAAGAGTGGAAAGTGAATGGCTTTCTATGGGAAGTAGAGATGAACCAAGATGTTCTCTATATTTCTTCTTATATCGTTGAAGAGGATCAAGCGGTACTCTACATTATCCGTAACGGTAAGAAAAAGCGTGTGAACCTGGGAAGCAACATGGCACCTACTGATATTTTATGTCATGAAGATCTTGTGTACGTATCAGGTGCGCCAGTCCTTAACGGTGATCCAAAGAAAATCATGGTGTTGAATGATAAAGATAAAGTAGTTACAGAATATAAGCTTTCCATCTCTCCCCGTGCTCTCTATCAAGTAGACGATCAACTGCTCGTCTATGAGCTAGATCTTGCAACGGGAAAGAGCGAACGTATTGTTTACATTGATATGAAGAGTGGCGAACAAAAAGAGCATGAGATCCCTCACTCGAAGATCGTAGAATGTACCGATGACTCTCTGTCTTTATTAGAACAAAACAGCAAGACGCTCTATACGTGGGATCATTGCAAATGCAGAATCGTAAATACGCAAAAAGTAGCCGATCAAACTCAAGTCATCTAGTTTTAAAAGATAAAGTCATATAATTGTAGAAAAGTCCTGTGTTTTTGCGCAGGACTTTTTTTTCATGTCCAGAAAGTAAGAAATAAAGGGGGAAGGGATACCATGGCTATGGAGTGGGAAGGTACTAGTTGTATTTGTGTGAATGAAGGAAAGTTATTGATGGTTTTACAAGGAACAGCCGCTGAGGAGAAGAAGTGGAGTGTTCCTTCTGGAGGCAGAGAAGGAAACGAGAGTCTTGAGGAATGTGGCATTCGAGAAGTATGGGAAGAAACGGGTTATACCGTAAAAGTTATTAAAAAACTACATATTAAAGAAGGAATCACACAGAACATACATTTTAAGGTCCACTATTATCTCACAAAATTAATAAGCGGTTCTTCTGTCATCCAAGATCCGGATGGTTTAATTCACGACATAAGGTGGGTATCCTTGAAAGAGTTAGAGACGTTAACGTTATCCTTTCCAGAAGACCGAGAGCTTTTACAAAGCTATTTATTATCATAAGAAAAAACAATCTAGGGTTTGCTACTATTTTTAGAAGGGAACTCTAATTGAGGAGGAAGACAGTTGAAAGTGGTATTCGCAGAAAAAGAAGATCTTAACCAATTATTGAAATGGTGTAGTGACGCTCCAGAATATCAAAAGAAACTCTCTTCATATCTAGAAGATCGTGACGATACAGCCGTTGTAGTTGTTGAAGAAGAACACGAGATTATGGCAGTCGCCTTATTAAAAGTACAGGAATCAGAAAAGCACGGGTATATCTGGATGTACGCCAAGCATAAAAAGTATCAGAATCACCTGGAAATTATGCAATTCTCATTAAGATGGTTAAGAAAACAAGGTGCGAAAGAATATACCGTTATCTAAAACGATTATTATACAAAGGATGGATAATTCTATGGAGGAAATGAGTGTTTATGGCTGGAAGTGGCACCGCCATGATTGTCATGAGGAAACGATTCATGATTTAATCGCAGATACGAAAGGCTGCAAAAATTGGCTAAGTAACATTAAAGAGGATAAAGTCAACTACTTAAGGATTGAAAGAGACAGTGACGGTGATCAAATTGTTCGCGGATCACTTACGTATAAACAAGATCCCGAGAATCAATCTGATTTTAAGGTATTCCATTTTTATATTCGACCGAAGTCTTTAATCACGGTCGGATTAGATTTATCACTTATTCAAGGTGACTACCGTACAGCCTGTGACCATCTGATCTTAGAAGAAAAGTCGCCAGTTGAAGGCTTTCTAATTTTATTGGGTGAGTTAATTAATTATTTCTTAGATGGTATTGATGCATTAGAAATAAAGCTCAAAGAGCTTCAACGGGATGTGCAAAGAAACAATCATACAAATTTATTAAACAGCATCTATGATCGACGAATCGAGCTCATCAACTGGAGTGATTTGACTCTACCTGTTCATGAAACACAGATGGCTATTAAGGAAGCGTTCCTTGATGAGATTACGGAAACGAGAGCCTATAGGCGAATTGAAACAAGAATTGATCGAACAACCTCCCTACTTTCCCATTACAGGCAAGATATCGATACATTGTTAAATCTTGAAGAGGTACTTTCTTCTCATCGTGGTAATGAAATCATGAAAACATTAACTGTGTTTACGGTTATCTTCACACCGGCAATGGGTCTCGGGGCAATCTGGGGAATGAACTTTAAGAACATGCCAGAACTTGATTGGAAGTTGGGTTATCTTTATGCCATGCTCTTAATTATATTCTCTACAATAGGCGTTTATATATGGTTAAGAATGAAGGGGTGGACAGGAGATTTATTACGAGGCAAGAAAAGTAGAAAACATTTTGACTAAATAAACTACAAAAATGAACGATATATATAAAGGAAACAGGCGGATTTTGTCGAACGGTACAAATTGATGAAACGCTTGTTTTTTTATGGCGAATATTACTAGATTTCATTTTGATTTCAACCATAAAAGAATGAAAACATACAACGAAGAGATATGAAGATTAAATGACTAACGGGAGCGGAAATAAATGAAAAAACTTAGCCTAATTCTTGTTTTTTCACTGGTTATGCTTTTGAACACGCAGTTTGTTCAAGCGACGGGGGAGAACACACCAGAAATTAAAAGCGAAAGCGCTGTAATGATTGATGCGAAAACAGGAGATATTTTATACCAAAAAAATAGCTCAGAACAAATGTATCCAGCTAGTATTACAAAGATCGTTACAGGGATTCTGGCTATAGAATCAGGCAAGTTGGACGATACTGTTGTCGTTAGCAGTGACGCTGTTAGAGCTGAGGGGACACGCGTCTATTTAATGGAAGACGAGCAAGTACCTTTAAAAAAGCTTGTACAAGGCCTTCTGATCAACTCAGGTAATGATGCAGCTGTTGCGATTGCAGAATATTTGGCAGGGGATGTCGACTCATTCGCTGATCAAATGAACGCGTTTGCGAAAAAAGTAGGAGCTGACAACACTCACTTTGTGAACCCAAACGGACTATTTGATGAAGAACATTATACAACAGCAGAAGATATGGCGAAAGTTACTCAATACGCGATGCAGAATGAAGAATTTCGTGAGATCGTATCAACAAAAGAATTGCCTTGGGTAGGAGAAGGCTGGGAAACAACATTACGAAATCACCATCAGCTTTTGTGGGATTACCCGGGAACGATAGGTGTAAAGAACGGCTATGTGGATGAGTCAAAACACACTCTAGTTACGGCTGTTTCACGCGATAATCTTGATGTGATCATCGTAACAATGAAAGCTCCTACGAGTCGAGCAGCTTATTGGGATACGATGGCATTAGGGGATTATGGTTTTGCAAACTATGAAAGACAAACAATGTCTGCTGGTACGAAGATTGAAGCGTTAAACGGTAAAACCTACCCGTTAAAAAAAGACTTGGCTGTTACTTTGCCTAAAGGAGAAGAACCGGTTCAGGAAGTGAGCTCTGATGGAGAGCTTCAACTAAAGGATGCTAATGGGAATGTGTTACTCTCTTATACCCTATTTAAAGAGAAAGAAAAGGAAAAAGAAGCTTCCGTAACAGTCGATAACGAATCATCAGAGAAAGAAGCAACTTTCATGCAATCTTTCGTGAAGACGGGTATCTTCTTATACAGTGGATTACTTCTGTTGCTCGCATTTCTCGTAATTTTAAGAATGAGAAGTCAAAGACACAAACATAAAAAAATGCGGCATGTTGCTCGCAGTTATGTGAAATAAAACCGTCTATTTTAGACTAACCTAGGTAGATGGGACACAATAAAACACCTTCGAAATGATACACTTATTAAAAGTGAAAAATCGGAGGTGTTTTTGCATGGGCAAAAACGTTTATTCAAAAGAAACAAAGTGGGCTGTTGTTAAAGATAAAAT
>JAFHKR010000030.1 GCA_017052515.1 Fictibacillus nanhaiensis | reverse complement strand
GGTTTATGAGCGATTCCCAGGGTTTATGAGCGATTCCCAGGGTTTATGAGCGATTCCCAGGGTTTATGAGCGATTCCCAGGGTTTATGAGCGATTCCCAGGGTTTATGAGCGATTCCCAGGGTTTATGAGCGATTCCCAGGCAATCAGGAAACTAATCGTACTTGACCTCAGTTCCATGCGTCCAGTCAGCTTCGTCGCGTTGCATTCCGCCTCTTGCTTCGATCTCTTTAATGATCTCGCGGTGCATGCTAGTCCCTTCTTCGTTTAAATAAGGAGCCACCTGCTGCAAGGAGTGATGGAAATAAGCGAGCTCTGCATCCTTCCAATCGGTCTTACTTGTCATACTTAGTTCTGTCATATCTCTTCCTACATACATGAGTCGTTCCTCCTTTATCAAGAATTCGTTATGGTTTCATTTATCCCCTATATCCCAATGTTTTAATACTGGAAATATCTAATAAAAAAAGTACTTATAAAAAAGCATGACCCCGGGTAAATTATATTTCGTGGAGGTGAAAAACATGGACAAACAACAAAAACAACAACAACAACAACAAGCTCGTCAAAAGCAACAAAACGCTCAACAACAAGCTGGTCAATCTTACGGGACTGAATTTGCTAGCGAAACTAACGCTCAAGAAGTTCGCCAACAAAACCAACAGTCTCAACAAGGTAAGAACCAACAACAAAAATAACCTCTATCCAGGAATGCTCCCTAATCACTAGGGAGCATTTTTTGGTTTCTCTTCATTTTTTTATCTAACCCTCACATGAATTACATACGTTTTCTAAACAAGTCCGATGGGAATACTAGTGACGAGTGGAATTATTTGAAAAAAGGCGCTTTATTGAAAAAAACAGGGACAAGTACATTTCCAAACTATTCTTAAAACGATATAATAAAGAAGAGAAAAAAAGCGTGTGTAATGAAAGAAAGTAATGATCGGGAATCAAAACGTTGAAAAATTGAAGAACGAGGTTTATTAATGGAGCTGGTGAATTACCGACAATTGGTTAAAGAGGAAGGAGAATTAACAATTCAATAGGTAACATTAGCTTCCGGAACTCGGGCAGAAAGGAGAGAGAGATGAGTTTTCCTGCAACCGGAAGTATAATCAATATCCAAAGCTATAAGCATAACGGTTATCTTCATAGAAACTGGGAAGATACGGTTATTTTGAAAGGGACTCCTAGTCAGGTGATTTGCGGTAACGACCGGATTCTTGTTACTGAATCTGATGGGCGTCAATGGCGCACGAGGGAACCAGCCATTTGCTATTTTAATGCGAAGCAATGGTTTAACGTGATCGGAATGATACGAGAAGACGGGATTTATTACTATTGCAACCTAGGCTCACCATTTATGTGGGACAAGGAAGCCTTAAAGTATATTGATTATGATCTTGATATCAAGGTATTTCCAGATGGAACTTATATCTTATTAGATGAAGATGAATATGAGCTGCATAAAAGAATGATGAGGTATCCGAGTCAGCTCGATACGATTATAAAGAAAAACCTTCAAGAGTTAATCTTGATGGTCACACAAAAAAAGGGACCGTTCGAACCTGGATTTGTGGAACAATGGTATGAAAGATATTTAGAATTCCGATAAAAAGGAAAACCTGTTGAAGAGTCAACAGGTTATCCTTTTTTTATCTTGGTTAACTTGGCGCTTGCCAAGTTTTCTTTTTATGAAGGAAAGAATGGTGAAATAAAATGGATAGTATTAAACGGTATTTGATTTTTGTAAAGCCATACAAGTGGCAAATTTTTTGGACGATCGTAATCGGATTAGCTAAATTCGGTATTCCGTTATTAACACCACTTATTTTAAAATATGTTGTCGATGACATCATTCAAGTTTCATTGCCGGTAGATGAAAAATTAAACAAGCTATACTGGCTCATGGCAGGAGCTGCCCTCATATTTGTAGTGCTTCGTCCACCGATTGAGTATTGGAGACAATATTATGCACAATGGGTAGGAACAAAGGTTTTATATGACATCCGTGATAAGATGTTTGATCATATTCAACGCCTGAGTCTTCGTTTTTATTCCAACAACAAATCGGGTGAAGTAATTTCAAGAGTCATCCATGATGTTGAGCAAACCAAAACGTTTGTCATAACAGGCCTTATGAATGTATGGCTAGATATGGCGACGATTATTATTGCAGCCGCTATCATGTTCTCTATGGATTTCTGGCTAACGGTCGTTGCCTTATCCATGCTTCCGGTCTACGGGTTCTCGGTAAAATTCTTCTATGCCCGACTTCGTCAACTAACGAAAGACCGTTCACAAGCTCTAGCTGAAGTACAAGGCCATCTGCACGAACGCGTTCAAGGAATGTCCGTGATTCGCAGTTTTGCACTTGAAGATCATGAGCAGGTTCAGTTTGATAAACGAAACCGAAATTTCTTAGACCGTGCAATGGATCACACAAAATGGAACGCGAAAACATTCTCGGTCGTAAATACCGTAACGGATATTGCCCCGCTTCTTGTTATTGGGTTTGCAGCGTATCAAGGAATTCAGGGGAACATTACGATTGGAGCACTAGTCGCTTTTGTTGCCTATATGGATAGACTTTATAATCCACTGAGACGACTAGTAAATTCATCGACAACACTCACTCAATCGATCGCTTCTATGGACCGGATGTTTGAGTTTTTAGATGAGTCCTATGATATTGAAGACTCTCCTCATGCCAAACCGTTAGAATCGGTAAAAGGGAAGCTTGATTTCGAGAATGTTTCGTTCACTTATAACGAAGAAGAAGCTGATGTGTTACATAATGTTTCCTTATCGGTCGAAGCAGGAGAAACGATTGCTTTAGTGGGGATGAGCGGAGGCGGTAAATCCTCGTTGATCAGTTTAATCCCCCGCTTTTACGACGTATCAAAGGGAAGCATCAAGCTGGATGGAACAGATATCCGTGATTTTAAAGTGCGTTCTCTAAGAGATAATATTGGGATGGTTCTTCAAGATAATATTCTATTTAGTGAATCCGTTCGAGCGAATATTCTTATGGGGAACCCAGAGGCATCTGATGAAGAGATGATTGCGGCTGCAAAAGCAGCTAATGCACATGAGTTCATCATGAGCCTTCCTGAAGGATATGACACGAAGATCGGTGAACGTGGGGTCAAGCTATCTGGCGGTCAGAAGCAGCGTGTGGCGATATCACGTGTTTTTCTAAAGAACCCACCGCTTCTTATCCTAGATGAAGCAACTTCCGCACTGGATCTTGAGAGTGAACATCTGATTCAAGAGGCTTTAGAAAAACTCGCAAAAGACCGGACAACGTTTATTGTGGCTCACCGACTTTCCACAATCACGCATGCTGACCGTATTATCGTTATCGACCACGGCAGAATCGTAGAGATCGGCAACCATAAAGAATTGATGAAAAAGCAAGGTGCTTATTACGACCTTTTCATGGTTCAACAATTAAATTAGATCTTTTAAGACCGGCAGAGATGCTGGTCTTTTTTTATGTTAATGGAGTTAAACACACTACGAAAGAACTACAACATAAGACATATTTGTCGATTATTCTGAAAATTAAATATTGTCAAATTGTCAGAGTAGTGTCATAATTCTCAACAGAGAAGTAATATTCTAGGAATTTTGGCAGCTTAGAGAAAGGAGTGAGATCTCATGGGAAATCCAGTTCTAGAAGTGAAGAACTTAAGAACTTCTTTCCTTACAGAAGATGGCGCAATCCCTGCAGTTGACGGTGTTGATTTCCACGTGAATCCTGGCGAAGTGCTCGGGATCGTAGGAGAATCAGGTTGCGGTAAAAGTGTGACGTCCCTATCCGTAATGGGACTAGTGCCTACACCGCCTGGGAAAATTGAAGGAGAGATTCTCTTTAAAGGTGAAAATCTTGCTTCAGCACCAGAAAGAAGGATGCGGCAAATTAGAGGCAATGAAATCGGGATGATATTTCAAGAGCCGATGACAAGCTTGAATCCGGTTATCACGATCGGTGAACAGCTTATTGAATCACTGCGCATACATAGAAAATGGTCCAAAAAAGAAGCGATGGGTAAAGCCATCGAGATGCTTAAGCTAGTGGGACTTCCACGAGCAGAAGAGCTTGTAAAAGAATATCCTCATCAATTATCAGGAGGTATGCGTCAGCGTGTCATGATCGCCATGGCCATGATCTGCGACCCTAAACTTTTGATAGCGGACGAGCCTACTACCGCTTTGGATGTTACGATTCAAGCCCAAATCTTAGACTTAATGAAACGATTAAACAAAGAAACAGACACCGCCATCATGATGATTACACATGATCTAGGTGTCGTGGCAGAGATGTGTGAACGCGTCGTTGTTATGTACGCTGGAAAAGTGGTCGAAGAAGGGGAAGTGAAGACCATCTTCCAAAATCCGAAGCACCCTTATACGGTTGGTTTGATCAAATCCGTACCAGACATGAGGGAGAAGGTTGGCCGTCTATATTCTATTCCAGGAAACGTACCAAAACCCGGTTCGATCACTACTGGTTGTTCCTTCGCACCGCGTTGTGAGCATGCAGGAACAAGGTGTATATCCGAAACTCCTCATCTTAAAACTCAAGAAGGCAGTCATCAAGTCAGATGCTGGCTTTACGAGGACGGGAAAGGAGTGAATCTACATGAATCAGACACAGCCATTAGTTAAAGTTGAAAATCTAAAGATGCATTTTCCGATTAAAGGCGGAATATTAAGCAAGACCGTTGGCGAAGTAAAGGCAGTAGACGGAATCTCTTTTTACATAAAAAAAGGAGAAACACTCGGCCTCGTAGGAGAGAGCGGGTGCGGTAAGTCCACGACAGGACGAATGCTCCTTAGACTTTTAGAACCTACTGAAGGAAAGATCTACTTTGAAGGCGAGGATATAACGAAACTATCTTCGAGTGAGATGAGAAAGAAACGCCGCGAGATGCAGATGGTGTTTCAAGATCCCTTTGCTTCACTCAACCCGCGTCATACGGTTGAGAAGATTTTAGAAGAGCCATTAATCGTTCATGGTGTAAAAGATAAAGCAGAACGAAAAAGAAGAGTTAAGGAACTACTTGAAGTCGTAGGACTCTCAAGTTGGCATGCGAAGCGATATCCTCATCAATTTTCAGGAGGACAAAGACAGCGGATCGGAATCGCACGAGCACTTGCCGTGAATCCGAAGCTTATTATCGCGGACGAGCCTGTTTCTGCACTCGATGTTTCCATTCAATCTCAAGTATTGAACCTTTTACAAGATCTTCAAAAAGAGTTTGACCTAACGTATTTGTTTATCGCGCATGATCTTGGTGTAGTCCGCCATATCAGTGACCGAGTGGGAGTTATGTATTTGGGTCATATCGTAGAGCTTGCGGATAGTGAGAAGCTTTATGATGATCCGAAACATCCATATACACAAGCTCTTTTATCAGCCGTTCCAATTCCAGATGTGGAGCACCGGAAAGACCGTGTCATCCTGCAAGGAGATGTACCGAGTCCTTCAAATCCTCCTGCTGGTTGTCCATTCCACACACGTTGCCCTGCAGCGATGGATCATTGCGGAACCGTAAAGCCTGTTTTAAAAGAAGTTGCTGAAGGCCACTACGCTGCCTGCCATCTTTACGAATAACGGCAGACACGTACATATAAACAAAGGCACAACTAAAATGAGAACTGGGGGAAAAAAGATGAAGAAAAGTTTATTAACTTTATTTGCTTTAATGCTTGCTTTATCTCTAGCGTTGGCAGGGTGTTCATCAGGTGGGGATAGCAGCAAAGGTGGAGACGACGGCAAAGTCGATCCGAACAATGTCATGATCTACGGTCGTGGCGGTGACTCTGTTGCACTTGATCCAGCTGTTGTTACTGACGGTGAATCTTTCATCGTAACGGAGCAAATCTATGAGCCACTAGTAAACTACGGAAAAGATAATACAGATATCGTTCCAGGTCTTGCAAAGAAATGGGAAATTTCTGAAGATGGCTTGACGTATACATTCGAGCTTGAAGAAGGTGTTAAGTTCCACGATGGCGAGAAGTTCAACGCTGATGCCGTTGTTAAGAACTTTGATCGTTGGGCACAAAGTAAAGATGGCGAGAAATTCGCATACTACGGATCTATGTTTGGTGGATTTGAAGGTGACGAAGGCCACGTCATTAAAGATGTTAAAGCAGAAGGCGACTACACAGTAGTTATTACGTTGAACAAGCCACAAGCTCCATTCTTAAAGAACGTAGCGATGAGCCCGTTCGCAATCGCGAGCCCTAAATCATTAGACGGCGACAAGCTAAGCAAAGAGCCAGTTGGTACAGGTCCTTTCAAATTCAAGAGCTGGAAGCCAAACGATACGATCGTTCTTGAAAAGAATGCTGACTATTGGGTAAAAGATATGCCGAAACTTGATGGCGTAACGTTTAAAGTAATCAAAGACAACTCTTCTCGTCTAAACGCATTAACAAAAGGCGAAATCGACTTAATGGATGCTCTTAATCCATCTGATATGAAAAAAGTTTCAGATAACAGCAAGCTTCAATTGTTCGAACGTCCTTCCATGAACGTTGGTTACCTAGGATTTAACGTTGAAAAAGCTCCATTCGATAAAAAAGAAGTACGTCAGGCGATCAGCCACTTGATCGACAAACAAGCGATCATCGACAACTTCTATGAAGGAACAGCTGAACCGGCTAAAAACCCAATGCCTCCTTCAATCGCTGGGTACAACGATGAGATTCAAGATCGTGAATATGACGAAGCAAAAGCAAAAGAACTATTAAAGAGCGTTGGTATGGAAAAAGGATTTACAATGGATCTTTGGGCAATGCCTGTAGCACGTCCATACATGCCGAACGGTCAAAAAGTAGCTGAAGCGATTCAAGCGAAACTTGCAAAAGTGAATATTAAAGCGAACATCGTTACATTCGAGTGGGGTACTTACCTTGAGAAAGTTCAAAAAGGTGAAGCACCAATGTTCATGTTAGGTTGGACAGGTGACAATGGAGACGCGGATAACTTCCTTTATACGCTTCTTGACAAAGACACGATCGACTCTAACAACTACGCTCGTTATGCGAACGAAGACGTTCATAAGCTTTTAGTTGAAGCTCAAACAACAGCTGATGAAGCGAAACGTGAAGAGCTTTACAAAAAAGCGCAAGTTATCATCCATGAAGATGCTCCATGGGTACCACTTGTTCACTCTAAGCCACAATTAGCTGGAGCAAGCAAGATCAAAGGATTCGTTCCACATCCTACAGGTTCTCAATCTTTCGCGGACGTATCTTTCGAATAGTGTATGGCGGGGAGTATGGCCTAAAATAGCCTGCTCCTCTTTTTTTGGAAAATGATTCTCTAGAAGGTAGTCTTTCATTACCCCTTTGTTACGTTGATTGGAAAGTAAGGTGCGAGACTCCTGGGGGACCAGCGGGACAGGAGAGACTCTTAATAGCGCCTAGCGCTAAGAGGCTCACCGCACGCCCCCCGGAAAGCGAGCATCCTGGAGTGGAAAGCAACGCCTTTCAAGAATAACAACTCTTAACCTAACATACTTGTAATTCTTCTTAAGAAAGAGGTGACCCTATGTTTGCCTATACGATCAGAAGGTTAGCAACACTCGTTCCTGTACTTTTAGGGATGACATTTATCGTGTTCATGATGATTCGCGCTATCCCGGGTAATCCAGCACAATTAATCTTAGGGCAACAGGCCACAAAGGAAGCTGTAGCTGCATTAACTCAGCGACTTGGGTTAGACCAACCGTGGTATACGCAATTTATTGATTATTTGACGGGTCTTTTTACAGGGGACCTTGGTGTTTCATTAAAAACGAACGTTCCGATCGCAGAAGAGGTTTGGCCATATCTAGCTGCTACGATGGAACTCGCGTTTGTTGCAATGGTTATTGCGATTGTGATCGGAGTTAACGCAGGTATCATTTCCGCGTGGTTCCAAAACTCTTGGTTCGATTATACGGCTATGGTTCTTGCGCTCGTTGGTGTTTCTATGCCGATCTTCTGGCTTGGCCTTATGGAGCAATATGTATTTTCCATCCACCTTGATCTTTTGCCGACTACGGGTCGTGACAACATACGTGTCCCGGTAGATCCGATCACGCATCTGTATTTGATCGACACATTGATTCAAGGAAGAATGGATCAGTTTGCTGAGGTGGTAAAACATCTCATCTTGCCAGGAGTTGCACTTGCTACGATTCCGATGGCGATCATCGCGCGTATGACTCGCTCAAGCATGCTTGAAGTAATGCGCTCAGACTACATCCGAACGGCTCGTGCTAAGGGCATGAAAATGTTCTGGGTCGTTTACAAGCACTCATTGAAAAACGCTTTGATTCCAGTAGTAACCGTTATCGGTCTTCAGACGGGACTGCTATTGGGTGGTGCGATTCTGACTGAGACGATCTTTGGATGGCCAGGCATTGGTACATACATCTATGATGCGATCTCGTATCGTGATTATCCGGTTATCCAATCTGGTATCTTAGTGGTCGCAACGATTTTCGTATTAATCAATCTACTCGTTGATTTGCTGTACGCAGCAATTGACCCGAGAATTAAATTCAAGTAGGAGGGATTAGCATGTCAGAACTAACAAGATCAACACCTCCCGTAGTTCCGCAGCCACAGCATATGCCCGTGGAACCGGTGGAAGACAAAGTAATCTCTCCTTGGAAAGATGCTTGGAGAAGCTTCAAAAAGAACAAGATCGCTCTTGTCGGTTTATCGATTGTATCGTTATTTATCTTGATTGCGATATTTGCAGACCTGATCGCACCTTATAGCTACAGTGATGTTGAATTAAAGGACAAGCACATAGCTCCATCAGCTGAACACTGGTTCGGAACAGATGAATTTGGCCGTGATATCTTGAGCCGTGTCATCCACGGTGCTCGCATCTCCCTGTGGGTCGGTTTTTTCTCAGTGGCTGGATCGGTTATCGTAGGTTCTTTGCTGGGGATCATCGCAGGGTATTATGGAAGATGGATAGACGGCATCATATCTCGCATTTTTGATATTTTGCTGGCGTTTCCAAGTATCTTGCTTGCCATTGCGGTAGTATCTGTACTTGGACCATCACTAAAAAATGCGTTGATCGCAATCGCGATTATCAATATTCCAACGTTTGGTCGCTTGCTGCGCTCGAGAGTGCTTAGTGTAAAAGAAGAAGAATACATTACAGCAGCTCGTGCGATTGGAATGAGCGACTTCAGGATTCTGATCCACCACATCCTGCCGAACAGTCTTGCTCCAATCATCGTTCAAGGGACGCTAGCGATCGCAACGGCGATTATTGAAGCAGCTGCACTTGGATTCCTAGGAATGGGTGCACAGCCACCAACTCCAGAGTGGGGTAAGATGCTTGCAGATTCAAAGGACTTTATCATTCAAGCACCATGGACAGTATTGTTCCCAGGTTTAGCGATCATGCTGACGGTACTCGGATTCAACCTGATGGGTGACGGTCTGCGTGACGCATTAGATCCACGGATGAAGAGTTAGAGATTAATGGTAAGTAAGGAGGCTTGGCTTTGGCTAAGCTTCTTTTTTTATGTTGTTTTTTCTAGGAGGGGTTCTAGGTTGTATTTGCGGGATTTTCTATTCCCTGTAAAAGGAAGGTCTAATAACCGTAAAAGATTATATGCTTGTTTTTTGGAGGATAAGTTTAAATAATCACTACATTCACTTGTTGTGATGGTATGAGAAATTAATAGAGCATAATCTTGTAATGCCGTTATATGAGCCGTTTTAGATGAATATGAACAAGTAGAGCAATACCAATTTCCCCAATCATAATTCATTGAAGAATGATCACATTTTGAGCAGAATACACCTCGGATTAGCTCATGTTTATTTATTTTATATAAATTACAAACATCGGGATCGTAAGAAGAACTTACTTTGGAAAGTATTTTACTTAACTTCTTAATTTCTTTATGTGTATACAATATATTGGGATGCTTTCGAGATAGATACTCGTATTTTTGTTGTAGGCTCGAGCTTCTAATTACTTTTTCGGAAGCTTCTTGATAAGTTGGAGAAGCTTCAATAATTGATGAAGGGTTAGTAATGACTACAAGGGCTTCAATGGGAAGTGACGTGAATTTATATTGATTTAGTATTTTAAATAAATGTAACTTTTGGCGTTCAACTTGTTCTATAGGATTCGGGAACGCTTCTTTTTTACCTTCATAAGTCCGAATAAGTTGGGAAAACTGATCATCAAAGTATAGATGGCCGACTAAATACTTAATTTCAAGAATTGTAATGAAGCTAGGAGAGAGAATTACGGTGTCCATTTGAAAATAATAATCATCCTGAAGAATACGTATATTATGTAGGAAATAAACATCTTTAGGTAGATATCTTGATAAAAAAATTCAAGTGATAGTTCACCTTTATAACCAGCGGTGTGGCTTTTCAATTTATGTTGAAGTTCAAGCAACTTATGATGTGTTTGAGGCATACGTTTAATTAATTTTGATAATTTCGTTATATAAATAGGAATCTTTCTATGTTTATTAATAAATACTCCTCCAAAATCACATTTTTTGTGTGTGCATTTTCATTTTGAATCTTTTATATGCAGTAATCAAAAGCTAAGATTACTATTTTGAGTATGGAAATTTACTAATTTGAAATATTTAATACTTAATTTAGAAGAAAACAACTATAATTTGAATAATTAAATACCTAATTTGACCAAATCTAAGCATATATTGACGAGATTACAATTATAGACGTATTTCGACACGACACCTTAAGCAAAGTGTCCACACACAACAAAAAAACCAGCCCTCAAAGGACTGGTTTGGCTGGCTTCCAATACACAATATCAATCTTCAAGCCGCTGATCCAGCTGAACCTCGCTATCTTCCTGGTGGTAGTTCTTAAAGCTTTCTACCAGGGTGTTCAAGTGTTCCAATTGGTCTGCGTAATCTATGATCAGGGCGAAGACGGGGAACAGTTCGATCCAGTCTTCGTTCTCTGGGTTTTTGTAATAGCTCATGATACAGGTCATGAGTGCTTTTTTGTTGATGGCTTCATCCATATCGAGTGTATGCTGTGCGCGGATTTTGTCCGTGTACTTCAACAGCATCTGTTCGTGGAAGTTGGTCAAGCCATCCAGTTTTAATTGAATCAGTTCTTGAAGAGGTTCAGGCATGTTGTTCAACTCATTTTCATGACGGTGAAGGCTCTTCAACAGTTCAAGTGCTTTGTTTGTCGTTTGGATCATCTGGCGGTAAAGAACCAGTTTACGTGTTTTGGTATACTTGTTGCTTCTAAAATAGGTACGTTCTTCTTTATACAACAAATAATATTGATCCATCTTAAAGCGATTTTCTTTTAGATGGGTCAGATCTTCTTTTATGGCGCTATGTTCTGTAGCATGACGGGTAATCATGCGAATCCATTTTATAATTTCGTCTGTGTGATCGGATATTTTATAATACAGCTTCGTTTCGTATTTAGGCGGCATGAAAACAAGGTTTACTAAGAACGCTGATAATACGCCGAGCATGATCAATAAGAAACGATCGATCGCAAAACCGATAAAGTTCTCCGTATGGCTTTCCATGATTACGATTACGGTAACGATGGATAACGGTATCGTTTTCGCAATCTTCATTTTTAAGTTCGCTGCGATAACAAGTACAACAACGAATCCGATAACAAATGGGTTATTGCCTAATAAAATAACAAAAATAATAGCAAAAAGGGCACCAACCACGTTACCTTGAACTTGTTCTAAAATGGTTTGATATGATCTATAGATGGATGGTTGGATCGCAAATGTAGCGGCAATCGCGGCAAAAGCTGGCTGATCCAATTGAAACAACATCGCTAAGTAGATCGATAAAGAAATGGCTAAACCCGTTTTAATCATTCGGGCTCCTAGTTTCATAACTGCAATAATTCCTTTCTCATAAAAAATGTTAATAATCTCAAACACTATAAACTGTTTCGTCCTTTTAATCAAGTAAATATCTGTTAACAAATTGTGAAAAGTAACAGACCTATATACCTTATGAAAATCATATACCCTCTATTACAGGTTTTCCCTTAAATCAAAAAAAGAATCCGCACGATGACGGATTCTTTCTTATACTTATAAAACCTTATAGTGAGCTGAATGCTCTCCCGGCAGCTTCAATCGTAGCACGAACATCTTCTTCGGTATGTGCAGTAGTTAAGAACATCGCTTCATATTTTGATGGAGCGAGATTGATTCCTTCATGAAGCATATGTTTGAAGTATCTTCCGAAAATCTCACCATCTGTTGCTTCTGCTTGTACATAGTTCTCAATCTTTTCGTCTGAAAAGTAGAGCGTTAGAGCACCTTTCAAGCGATTGATCGTTACAGATACACCATGTTTCTCAGCTTGTTCAAGCAAACCTTTTTCAAGGATCGCACCCAAGCGGTCCATTTCTTCGTAAACGCCTTCTTGCTTTAGAACTTCTAAACAAGCAATTCCTGCTGAGATTGATGCTGGGTTTCCTGCCATCGTTCCTGCTTGATACGCGGGTCCAAGTGGTGCTACTTTTTCCATGATTTCTTTTTTACCACCGTAAGCCCCGATTGGCAGACCACCACCGATAATCTTTCCAAGGGCTGTCATGTCAGGTTTTACCCCTAAAAGATCTTGCGCACCGCCATACATAAAACGGAAAGCAGTAATGACTTCATCATAGATTACAAGTGCACCATGCTCATGAGTAATGTCGTTAACCGCTTGTAAAAAGCCTTCTTTCGGTTCAACGATCCCGAAGTTTCCAACGATCGGTTCTACTAAAACGGCAGCGATCTGATCTCCCCATTTATCCATCGCAGATCGATAAGCATCAACATCATTAAATGGAACGGTGATCACTTCTTGTGCGATAGATTTCGGAACACCAGCTGAGTCTGGGGTACCTAATGTAGATGGACCAGAGCCCGCTGCGACTAAGACTAAATCGGAATGACCATGATAGCAGCCAGCAAACTTGATGATCTTATCGCGCCCTGTGTAAGCACGAGCAACACGGATTGTTGTCATAACCGCTTCTGTTCCAGAGTTTACGAAACGAACTTTATCCATGGCAGGCATCGCTTCTTTTAACATCTTCGCGAATTTCACCTCAAGAGAAGTAGGCGTTCCATATAAAACACCGTTTTCTGCGGCTTTTACGATCGCCTTTGTGATATGAGGGTGAGCATGTCCGGTAATAATAGGACCATAAGCAGCTAGATAATCGATGTAACGATTGCCGTCTTCATCCCAAAAATATGCACCTTGTGCGCGTTCCATAAAAACGGGTGCACCGCCACCGACTGCTTTAAATGATCGGGATGGGCTGTTTACACCCCCAACAATATGTAGAAGCGCTTCATCATATAGAGCTTCAGATTTCGTGTGATTCATCTATAAATACCTCCTGTAAACGATATGTCAGTTAAGTTCAATTCATATTGTAGCATGAATAAGCGCGGGCGACAGGGATGGGAATCTATGACAGAGTAGTCTCAACTATTTGAGTTTATGAACGGGATTGGAGTAAACTATTCGAGTGCCTTGAGTTTCTTTATTAGGAAACTTTAAATTTTACGTTAGCAGAATTGAGGGCTTTCCAGTTTTTGTTCAAAGCTCTTTTCTAAAGATAAGTTACTTTTAGTTCTTTTCATTCTCTTCTTTGACAAGTTAATTGAAGTGCAAGGTGCGAGACTCCTGCGGGACGAGCGGTCAGGTGAGACCCTTAATGGCGCATAGCGGCAAGGGGCTCACCGGTCGCCCCGCGGAAAGCGAAGCAACCTGGAGCGGAAATTAACTACTATTTGAACAACATTTATCGCGAAAAAAATTACGGAGGCATTTCTATGCAGAACATTATAGATGTACAAGGTTTAAAAAAAGAATTTAAATCCTTCTCCAGCCGATCAGGTCTGAAGGGGGCGTTTCGTGATCTTTTCACACGAAACTATACGATCAAGACAGCAGTGGATGACATCTCTTTTACGATAAAAAAAGGAGAGATGGTCGGTTATATCGGAGAGAACGGTGCGGGTAAGTCGACTTCCATCAAAATGCTGACAGGGATCCTCACACCGACTGACGGAAAAATTGTCGTTAACGGTATGAATCCGCATAAAGAGCGGGAGAAGTTCGTAAAAACAATTGGCGTCGTCTTTGGCCAAAGATCACAGTTATGGTGGGACATTGCCGTTCAGGAATCGTTCAGACTGTTAAAGAAAATCTACAATGTGCCAGATCAGCAATATGAAGAACATATGAAAGACGTGATTGAGACGCTTGATATCGGGCCGTTGCTCGACAAGCCTGTCCGCAAGCTTTCACTTGGACAAAGAATGCGCTGTGAACTGGCTGCAGCCCTTATTCATAATCCGCCTTTATTGTTTCTGGACGAGCCGACGATCGGACTGGATGTGCTCGTAAAACTGAAGATTCGTGAGTTTCTAAAAAGAATCAACGAGAAATACGGTACGACGATTCTTTTAACAACGCATGACCTTTCTGATATTGAAGCCCTTTGTGAACGAGTGGTTATGCTCGATGAAGGTAAAATCATCTATGATGGACCGCTAAAAGAGCTTCGTGAAAATTGGGCAGAAGGAAAACAGATTCAGTTTCAGTTTAGTGAAGAAGCGACGTTGGAAGAGTTGCAGCATCTTACGCAAGAACATCTCGTGGTTTGGGAAAAAGGCGAGAGTGATCTTGTTTGGGTGGCATCTGTTGAAGCCGAAGAAACTGTCATCTCCGGAGTCATCGGTAAAGTGACAGCGGCTAAAAAGATTGCTGACTTGAAGATTCTTGAGATCTCAACAGAAGAGATCATCCGAAATATTTATGTTGAAGGTGCTGTTCGTCATGGGTAAGTATATTGAGATGATTCGCATCCGTTTTTTAATGATGCTCGCATACCGAACGAACTACTACAGTGGAATTCTTATCTATAGCATCAATATTGGAGCGTATTACTTTCTATGGAGTGCCATCTATGGTGGGAAAGAGAACATACAAGGTCTTTCTATCACCCAGATGACAACGTATATAGCTGTTGCTTGGATGGCGCGAGCCTTTTATTTTAACAACATCGACCGAGAGATTGCGATGGAGATTAAAGAAGGAAAAGTAGCTGTTGAGATGGTCCGTCCTTATCCGTATTTAAACATGAAGATGATGCAGGGACTCGGAGAAGGGATCTTCCGACTCTTATTCTTCTCTGTTCCAGGAATGATCATCGTTGCGCTCGTGTTTCCTATTGAATTGTCCACGAATGCAAGTACATGGTTGTTTTTCTTCCTATCGATAACGTTTAGTTTTATCATCAACACTCAGATCAATCTATTAGCTGGAATCGCAACTTTCTTCTTATTTAACAATGATGGCTTGATCCGTGCGAAACGAGTCGTGATCGATCTGTTTTCAGGACTTATCTTACCGCTCAGTTTCTATCCGATGTGGGCTCAGAACGTGATGAGCTATTTACCGTTTCAAGGGATCAGCTATATCCCAAGTATGATTTTTACCGAGGGGTTTAAAGGCTCACAAATTTATGAAGCCCTTCTTAACCAAGCGATCTGGTCGCTTCTCTTAATCATTCCTGTGTATGGTCTTTGGATTCTGGCGAAGCGACAGCTTGTGGTTCAAGGGGGTTAGAAGCAGATGGAGTATATTTCAATCTTTTTTCAATACGTTGGACAATATTTAAAAACAAGACTTACGTATCGTGCCGATATGATCGTCGAAATCTTTTCAGATCTATTATTTCAAGCAGTAAATTTAGTTTTTATCCTCGTCGTATTCGGCCATACAAACCTACTTGCAGGATGGAGTAAGGATGAGATGATCTTTATTTACGGATTCTTCTTAGTTCCATTTTCAATCTTTGCATCATTCTTTAACATTTGGGATTTTACAGATAGATACATTGTAAAAGGTGAGATGGACCGCATCTTAACAAGACCGGTTCACAGTCTTTTTCAAATTGTACTCGAACGAATGGAGCTCGAGTCGCTTTTTGGTGTAGTGACAGGATTAGTTGTCATGTTCTATGCAGGTGATAAGTTGGGTCTTGAGATCAGCTGGTACGATCCGTTTATCTTCATCTTGTTAGTAATAGGTGGAGCACTCGTCTATGCAGGGATTTTTATTGCTCTTGCAACGATCGGATTCTGGTCAGATTCCCGAACTGATATTATGCCGATGATGTACAATATCGGAAACTATGGAAGATATCCGGTTGATATTTATAACAAAGTGATCAAGTATGTGTTAACGTGGATCCTTCCGTTCGCGTTCGTCGGTGTATATCCATCTTCCTATTTTTTAAAAAGGGAAGAGTGGTATACGTATGCCTTCTTAACACCAGTAGTAGGACTCGTATTTTTCTTGATCGCTGTAACGTTATGGAATGTTGGGGTGACAAAGTATAGAGGCGCTGGTAACTAGTAAGTAAGAATGTTAAATGTCAATTTAGAAGTGGATTCCTAATAAGGGTTCCACTTCTTTTTTCGTATAATATGACCACCCTGACTTTAGACCTGTTTTTTATGAAGAAATTTCTTATGCTATATATAACGAATGTAATCTTGTAAAATATGAACCATACAAAATAATGCACCCAGAAATGAGGAATACATATGAAAATCATGGTGATCGCAGGAAGTCCGACAGCAGAATCAAGAACAAGAGGAATTGCGCAGTTCGCTGCTGAATCGTTGAAACAGATGAATGTGGAAGTATTATATTTTGATGTAGGAATGGATAAATTGCCTCTATTTACAGGAGATGCTACAACAGCTCAAAATGAAACGGTAAAAAAGCTTGCTGAATATGCAGAACAAGCGGATGGGTTCTTTGTAACGAGCCCAGAGTATCATAGCGGAATAAGCGGAGCGTTAAAAAATGCGCTTGATTTCTTAGGAGGAAAGCATTTTAAGAACAAACCATCAGCGATTGCTGTTGCTGCAGGCGGCGGTAAAGGCGGCATGAACGCATTGACTAACCTTCGTACCGTGCTTCGTGGCGTTTACAGCTTAGTACTGCCTGATCAATTTGTTGCAGATCCGGTTAATTTTGATGAAGGTAACGTACTCGTTGATGAATTGGCACAAACGCGCGTTCGTGAGTTAACAGTTCAGTTAAAAGAATTAACAGAAGCGATCTCAGTAAAACAAGCAAAGTAATAAACCCGAAAGACAGTCTGTATTTAGCAGACTGTCTTTTTTCATCATCAGGCTGTCCTATTCAACTCCTTTTTTTCATAAGATAAAGAGAGGTGGACAGAATGGAAAATGCCATATTAATAATCTTACTCATAACAACTGCTGTTCTCATTATCAGGAGCATATGGATGCTCTTTAAACATCCTGGAATTAAAGAACATCTCATGCCAGCGAGTCATCTGCTGATTTTGTTCATCGTGTACGGAACGATCATCTCAGGATTTGGACTCATTTATGCCCTTATCTCTTTAATGGGCTATCCCGTCATCAAACTAGAGCTGAATCAGAGTGACTTTTTCTCTTTTATAGAAGCTTGTATCTATTTTAGTAGTACGACGATTCTGTCCGTAGGTTATGGAGACATCGTACCTGTTGGAGCAGGAAGGTGGATAGCCGCTCTTCAAGCATTAATCGGGTACTTGCTCCCGATTGCTTTCGTACTATCTTCTGTTGTTCACCATAACAGAACAGCAAAATAGTTGTTGAAAAATAACGAAATAGGCTACCCTTGAAGAAGGAAAACTTTAAGGAGGTCTAAACTCTATGACGATAAAAACAGGAAGTAAAGCACCAGACTTTAAATTACCGGCAAGTAATGGAGAAGAAGTGGCATTAACAGATTTTAAAGGAAAAAATGTGGTCCTCTACTTTTATCCAAAAGACATGACGCCAGGCTGTACGACGCAAGCATGTGATTTTAGAGATCGTCACGAAGATTTTAAGAAACAGAATACCGTTATTCTAGGTGTTAGTCCTGACCCTCTAGCCCGACATGACAAATTCATCGAAAAACATGGTCTGCCGTTCATCCTTTTAGCTGATGAGGAGCACAAAGTAGCTGAGCTTTACGATGTGTGGAAACTGAAAAAGAATTTCGGAAAAGAATACATGGGAATCGAACGTTCGACGTTTATTATCGATGGAGAAGGAAACATCGCGAAAGAATATCGAAAAGTTAAAGTGAAGGATCATGTTGAAGAAGCATTGAAATTTATAGAAGAAAATCTGTCATAGAAAAAAGCCCTGAGAAATCGGGGCTTTTTAACTTTCCTGAAGTTCGTTAACCGGTATGTCCATTTCGTGATCCGGCTGTTCTCTTGTGTAAGCTCTAGCGGTTTGATTGTCTTCATCAACAGATTGTAGCCATACAGGGGTTCCGTTGTGAAGCACTAGGATCTCTTTTTCAGACTCAATGATTTGTTGAGCACGTGATACGTTCATGATTTCATTCACCTCCACGGAAAATAGTATGCAACAGAGACTGTTAGACTATGCTTTTGCTTCTTAATAAATAGGCATGATGGCTTATGCGTGATAAAATGAAATAGTGTGAATTTTATAACAGATAAATTCGGGGGTATACATAATGAGAGACGAACGCTTAACGACGCTGGCAAGAACATTGTTAACACATTCATTAAAGGTAGAAAAAGGGCAAAAAGTACTTATAACTTCATTCTTAGCTGGGAAACCACTCGTAAAAGAACTTGTTCAAGAAACATATAAACTAGGTGCTTTTCCTTACGTACAACTTGCAGACGAAGAGATTTCACGTGCTTTAATGATGGGGTCAACAAGAGAACATTCTGAGGCACAGTTGAAATGGGATCTGACACGTATTGAGGATATCGATGCGTATATTTCGATTCAATGTAGAAATAATGATGCAGAGTTCTCAGAAGTGCCAAGCGAGATCTTCCAGATGAAAGCGGAGATTAATAAGCCTGTTCAAAATATGATCATCAACGATCGCCAATGGGTATTATTAAACTACCCAACAACAGGTCTCGCGCAAATGGCAAAAATGAGCTTAGAAAAGTTCACTGATTTTGTGCTTGATGTGTGTAACGTCGATTATAAAGCGATGGCTGAAGCGCAAAAACCACTTCATGCCTTGATGGAAAGAACAGATAAAGTTCGCATCACAGCTCCAGGAACAGATTTAACGTTCTCGATCAAAGGAATTCCAGCGGTTATGTGTGCAGGTGAAAACAACATTCCTGACGGAGAAGTATTTACGGCACCTGTAAAAGACAGTGTGAATGGAACCATTACATATAACACGCCTTGTCCTTATCACGGTACAACGTTTAACAACGTAAAACTTACTTTCAAAGATGGAAAAATCGTGGAAGCCACTTCTGACAATACTGAAAAATTAAATGAGATCTTTAATACAGATGAAGGTGCTCGTTATATCGGAGAATTTGCAATCGGTGTAAACCCTCTGATCCAGCATCCGATGGGAGATATCTTATTTGATGAAAAGATAGGTGGCAGCATTCACTTCACACCTGGAAGAGCGTATCAAGATGCATACAACGGAAACGAATCAGGCATCCACTGGGATATGGTATTGATCCAGCGTCCAGAGTATGGCGGTGGGGAAATTTACTTTGACGATGTATTAATCAGAAAAGACGGTTTGTTCGTACTGCCAGAACTTCAAGGGCTGAATCCTGAGAACCTTAAGTAAGAACTGTTTTGGATAGCTTTGTTGCTCTTTGAGGGTTGATGATTTCCGTTACAGGTTGCTCGCTTTCCGGGGGGCGTGCGGTGAGCCTCCTAGTGCTCTGCACTATTAGGAGTCTCACCTGTCCCGCTGATCCCCCAGGAGTCTCGCACCTTTCACTCCAATCAATTTCCATGAAGATAAAGAACAAACAGACTCAAAGTAATTCCATTAGGAAACAACACAAACAAAACAGCAACAACTTAAAAAGCGGGGAGCACGTTCCCGCTTTTTCTATTACACGAAAAGAAGGTGTTTCTTATGATTCTTTCAAGCGCACGATTACGAGATGATATAAAAGACGGATTAAAGAACAAGTTCCCGAATGAAGATTTTCATTTTTATAACAATATGAAAGAAGCTAAGGCGTATCTTGATCAAGCAGAAATCTTAGTATCCTATGGAGAAGATCTTACTGATGAGTTGGTTGCTGAAGCAAAAGATCTAAAATGGATCATGGTCATTTCAGCTGGACTTGATAAAATGCCGTTTAAAGCTCTTAAGGAAAAGGATATTTTGATCACCAACGCAAGGGGCATCCACAAAACCCCTATGGCAGAATATACGATCTCTATGATGCTGCAAGTGTCACGTAAAGCAAATATACTTTTAGAAAATCAAAAACAGCATATCTGGGATCGGAAAGTTCCGATGACTGAGATTTCTGGAAAGACGCTTGGTATTTTAGGTACAGGAGCAATCGGATGCGAGATAGCAAGACTTTCGAAAGCTTTTAACATGAAAACCATCGGATTTAACAGAAGCGGGCATCCGGCTGAAAACTGTGATGTTATTGTGGATAAAGAAGGAATCTCTACGCTTTATGAAGAAAGTGATTTTATCGTCAATGTCCTCCCATCAACACCACAGACTTATCAATTCGTTGGTAAGAATGCCTTTTCTTTAATGAAATCAAACGCCGTATTCATTAATATCGGGAGAGGGAAAACAGTAGATGAAGAAGAGTTGATACAAGTATTACAGGACGTGAAGATTGGCCACGCCGTTCTAGATGTATTTGAAAAAGAGCCATTAAGAGAAGAAAGCCCATTATGGGATTTGCAGAACGTAACCGTTACGCCGCACCTTTCAGGGATTTCACCTCAATACCAAGAAAGAGCGATCGAAATTTTTTGTGATAATTTAACATCATACAGAAAAAATAAGCATAAAGAGATGATCAATATCATTCCATATGACCGGGGGTACTAATATGAAAATATATACAAAGACTGGAGATAAAGGAACAACATCCTTAATCTTTGGTGAACGCGTTTCTAAAAATGATGTGCGCGTAGACGCATATGGTACGTGCGATGAAGCAAATAGCATGATTGGATTTGGCGTAAGTTTACTCCCTAAAGAAGAATGGGCAGAGAACGCTGCGACGGTTATGCAAAAAGTCCAGACTGTTCTTTTTCATGTTGGAGCTGAACTAGCGACGCCAGCAGGGAAAGAAGTAGCTTGGAAATTAAAAGAAGAAGATATCTCATTTCTTGAAGAGACGATTGATGAATGGCAAGCAGAACTGAAACCTTTAAAGCAGTTCATACTTCCCGGAGGCTCTTCATCTGCAAGTGCACTCCATACGGCAAGAACAATTGCGAGGCGAGCAGAACGTATTGCTGTAGAGATTGAAGGTGTGAATCCTCTTGTGTTGTCTTATCTGAACAGACTATCTGATTTCCTTTTCGTTGCTGCACGTTACGTAAACCAACAAATGAACGTGAACGAACCAGTTCTACACGAAGATCATTCATAATAGAGCAGGTCTTACATACACTTCAATTGACAAAACCTGTAGAATAGCAGTAGACTAATTATAACGATTATAAAGTAAGAATTCTTAAAGAAATGGGGTGCATGACGATGTCAAGCGCTAAAATAAATGCGGCAATCGACAACTTAAAATCAGTGGGTGTACGCATTACACCTCAGCGTCATGCTATCTTAGAGCATCTTATCCAATCAATGTCCCATCCCACTGCTGATGAGATTTACAAAGCGCTGGAGGGAAAGTTTCCAAATATGAGTGTAGCAACTGTCTACAATAACCTTAGAGTATTTAAAGAAGCGGGTCTTGTAAAAGAACTCACTTATGGGGATTCATCAAGCCGATTTGATTGTGTGACGACAGATCATTATCATATCATCTGTGACTCATGCGGGAAGATCGTGGATTTTCATTATCCAGGTTTAGATGAAGTTGAGAGTCTTGCAGAATCTGTAACAGGCTTTGATGTAGGACGGCACCGTATGGAAATTTACGGAGTATGCCCGGATTGCAAAAGAAAACATTAAAAAAAAGCTGACTTTCCATTATGGTAAGTCAGCTTTATCTATTCTCTTTGCGCATTTGGCGTTTAGAGTTGTATTTTTCATCAAATTCTTCGCCCTCAAGACCTTTATCCATCGTAAGTGGTTGGTTACACGACATACATGCATCTACACGACCTAGTACTTTCGTTACTTTTCCACAGTTCGGGCAAACAACCTGCACAGCCTGAGTAGAGATCATACCGATCCAGAAGTAAACACCAGCACTGGCGATCGTTGCGATAAACCCAATCACCATAAAAATAGACATAACGACAAAACTTGTCTTGAAAAACAGGCCTGCATACATGATGATAATACCTATAAATACAAGGCTTAATGCGAACGTACGTATTTTATTAATTTTGCTCGTATACTTTATCATACCTGTCCCTCCTCCGTTCATTAGTATAACATATGAACTCTTAGGAAAAGAAAAAGGATTTCTTTATTTGGTGTTGAAAGTAACAAACAGGATTTTGTTAAAATGGGAGATGACCTTCATGGAAGATATTTTACGCCCGCTGTATCAAGAGAGAGCAAGCAACGAAAACACATTAGGTGTGCTTTTTGTTGAGAAAAATAAACCATTCAGCCCTGGCACGGATCACTTTGATTCGATACTTCTTATTATAGTAAAAGAATCCGATCAGCCTTTGATGATCAAACACTACGAGTCTGAGTCTACTTCAGCTGCGCTTCACATTGTGACAGAACAACTGCTTAACTCTTGGTTGATGCTTGGAACGAACAGAAGAGCGGTTGATTGGGTAATGAACGGTAAAGTTCTATTTAATCGTAATGAGTACATAACAAGATTAAGAGACCGACTTCACGAGTTTCCGGCTGAAGAGAGAACTCATAAGATTGGTCTTGAGTTTGCAAAACTACTTCGCCGTTATAACGATGGAAAAGAACTTTTTCACTCCGGCCATTATTTAGATGCATTCAATAACATCATGCACGCTCTTCATCACCTTGCGCGTTTATCTGTTATTGAGCATGGATACTATCCAGAAGTTACAGTTTGGAACCAGGTGAAGATGATTCAGCCTGAAATCTTTAAGTTGTATGAAGAGCTTGTAACAGGAGAAGAAACGATTGATAAAAGAATCGAACTTCTATTATTAGCATCAGAGTTCTCCCTTTCTTCTAAAACAAAACTAGGTGCGCATCATCTGTTAGGTATTATTAAACAAAAAGATGAGTGGGCTTATCATGAATTGATGGAGCACGAAGAGGTTCAAGACTATGCGATCGACCTTCCAATGATTCTTACGCACTTAAAAGACAAGGGTTATATTAAGGCAATCAAGCGGGAAACAAAGAGCAAAAACCTGTATCACCGTTACTACTCAATAAAAGAATAAAGTTTTTTCTAAAAAGGTGTTGACCTGTTTATCTATATCGTGCTATATTATTTCTTGTCGCTGCGACACACGGAAACATTGTTGCAGTCGGGAAACATGATAAAAAAACAGGTTGACATCTTGTTTTTAAGATGATATCCTAATAAAGTCGCCAAAACGAGCGACACACAAAACACACAGTTCTTTGAAAACTGAACAAAAGAAATAGGTAAGGAATTAAGAATTAATTCCGTCAGTTTTAAAACTAGAGCAAGACAAACACTTTTATGGAGAGTTTGATCCTGGCTCAGGATGAACGCTGGCGGCGTGCC
>JAFHKR010000029.1 GCA_017052515.1 Fictibacillus nanhaiensis | reverse complement strand
TTTATCTTTAACAACAGCCCACTTTGTTTCTTTTGAATAAACGTTTTTGCCCATGCAAAAACACCTCCGATTTTTCACTTTTAATAAGTGTATCATTTCGAAGGTGTTTTATTGTGTCCCATCTACCTAGGTTAGTCTACAGGCAGGTTTTCTTCTCATTATTTTGCTTCTTCCTCTTCATGAACGCGGTCGAGTACCATCGCATATGCGTCGTTTCCAAAGTTCAAACAACGTTTTACACGTGAGATCGTTGCCGTGCTCGCTCCTGTTTCACTCTCGATCTTGTGATAGGTTTTTCCTTCACGAAGCATGCGGGCTACTTCCAGTCGCTGCGCCAAAGATTGAATTTCGTTCATCGTACAAAGGTCATCAAAGAATCGATAGCATTCTTCCATATCCTTTAGCGATAAAACCGATTCAAAAAGCTGATCTAATGCTTTTCCTCGTAATTTATCAATTTGCATGAAACATGCACTCCTTTTTATTGCATCTTAACCGAATCTGTCATTCCACTCGGTACAATGTTAATCCATGTCTTTCCTGGAACAAACGCTCCACCGTCCGGAACGATTCTTCCGTTTTCGTTTTTCCACGAAATGTTTTGTGCGACACCATTCTGAATCAGAATCGCATCTCCGCCTGACGTTAAGTTGATCTCTCGTCTGCCGGCATCATCGATTACACGGTGCGCTGCTTCAACAATGAATACATTGTTAACCGTAATGGGTGTTTCGGTCTCACGATCTATCGTTGGTTCATTGTTGCTACTTCTCGCGTACGTCTTCTTCTTAGTAGAGTACGTGAATCCTACTGTTTCTCCGCCTGGATAAGAGATCTTAACCTCTTTTGCAGGTGCACCTTCTATATTTTTAGCACTCTCACTAGTTAAAAATGAAAGCATATCCAGATCGTCTGATTGCTCGGCGCCGATCTTCTCCATCCCTTTTTGAATATTTTCATAGGTGATATAAGAGTTGTGCGGCGCTTTTCTAAAATCAGCCCGATTGAAAAGAATTCCATCATAATCCATTCCGTTCAAGTGATCGATCGTCCCACTATCGAGAATCTCTTTCGCTTCAGGACTGAATCCATGTGCCACGAATAAAGCATCGTAGCCCCGTGAGAGTTCGATGTAATAATCTCTCGCACTGCGAACCGGTCCTACTACTTCAGGCATCTCACTTTGGAAAATCGCCAAAAAGCGTGTAAGTTCTCCCTCAGCTAATACTTCGTAAACAATATCAGCTTTATGAAGTCCAGATTGCGGTCGTGCTTTCGGGTGGTTGTTCACCATGACTGAAACCGCGCGATGATCTACCTCTTCATTCGTTCCCAAGCCAGTGAGGGGATAAACAGAAGAAAACTCCTCTTTTTTTGAATCCGTCGCTTCCGCTTTATCTACTTTACCGTCTTCTAAAACTTTATCTCTTGCGTCCTTACATGCAGACAGCGTTAATACCATCATGATCGAAATCAAGATGACGTACCACTTTTTCATTGGGCTCACTACCTTTGTATCGTATTATTTTGCCCAATCCTTTTCTATATTAACGCATAATCGAAGGAAAGAGTAACCCTTTCTTTTTAACATCGTAAATGCCTCTTTGCGTAATGCGGATGTATGGCAAGTGTGTGGAAGAGAAAAACAAAAGCGAATAGATCGGATCTTCATATTGGTAGCCTCGTTCTCTTAGTGCGTTCGTTAATCTTTTCTCTTCTACCACTAGTTCTTCTATACTAAGATTCGACATTCCTCCCGCTAAAGGAAGTTTTATCTCAGCGACGATCTCGCCTCTCTCCGCAAGAACGATTCCTCCGCCGACTTCTTTCAAGCGTTCGAACGCTACAGCCATATCTTTTTTGCTTTTTCCGATGATCAAAAGATCTCCCGTATTGGAATACGAGCTCGCAAAGCCATACAGATTTTTCGCAAAACCCTTTACGACCGTATTGATTCTCCACTTTCCTTCTTTATCGATCAGCATTAAGAAACACTCGTCTGATTCTCCGTTAATCTCTTCAGAAAAAGGATTGATCGATACATTATATGGCCGTGTGATCACACTATTGTACATTTCTATTCCAACGAGACCAGAAAACTGAAAATCTTCGTCTTGGAGGTCCCATTTGATCTCTCTTTTTTTGATGCCATGACCTTCCCAATCAAATTGAAAGTCACGATCGTCACTAACATCCTTACCGTCACGTTTCATCCATTTTCCTTTTGCCAACACAGATTCAGGCAGAGGATTTGTTACGTCATCTAAAATATTTAGATGGGCGACTCGCCCTGCCGCAACCATACCAAAGAGGTGATCCAGACCGTAATATCGAGCCACGTTATAAGAGACCATCATATACGCATCCACTGGATCAAGCTCTGCTTCAAGCGCGATCTGCAGCATCTTATCGGTAACCCCTTCTTCATAAAAAGCAGGTGTGGAACCGTCTGTCGTCAAAAAAATTCGTTCATAATTCGTGATGCCTTCTTCTTTCATCTGACGCAATAATTTCGGAAGATCTGGACGAATCGAAGAATAACGAAGCGACACTTGCAGACCGGCATTCAATCGGTCCATTACTTCTGTCCCTGTCATCGCTTCATGATCGCAATCCACTCCGAGCAACGTCATCGCAGTTAGGGTCTTTTCAGAAGCTCCTGGCAGATGTCCCTCAATCTTTTTACCCGCTTTCTTCGTCTTCAGCATCCAATGCAACAGCGTATCATCACCATGTAGCACGCGCGGCCAGCTCGTTAACTCGCCACCTTGAAGAACATACGGGCTCTCGAGCAGCTGCCTCACACTTTTTTCTGAAAAATAATTTTCTTCTTCTAGAAGTTCTGTCTGTGCGTCATAACGGCACCACCAAAAGAAATTAGAAGGCAGATCGTTCACGTCTTCCATAAAAGAAAGCGCTTTCGAAATATTCATTTCAAAAAGCAGCATAAAGTTATCGGCTAAAAATACGGACGTTCCACGCTGCAATGCATATCGCGAGAGCGACTGGGGATTATAAAGTTGAAATGGATGACAATGAGGTTCAATATATCCCGGCACAACAAACTTACCTTTTAGATCTGTGATTTCCGTTCCTGTTGTATGTTCAGGCATCTTTTCGCCTACATAAACGATGCGGTCTTGAAGGATCCAGATGTTTGCTTTTACCCATTTTTTAAGAGCTGTGTTCAAATAAGTAGCGTTTGTTAAGACAAGCGACGGTGCCAATTCACCTTGAATGACGGTCACTTGTTTGCGCATTTGCGCTTTTGTCCAAAAAGCAATGTGTTGGTTCATGTTGGATCACCTGTCTTCTCTCTGAAAATTTCGTTTTTTCAAGAATACCATATTCATCAAGCAAATTGGTGAAAATTGAAAGGAGTATCACAATGAGACAAAATATTGGTTTAGTTAATAGCATGATTCGTATTATTGCAGGTCTAACACTGCTTTCTGTTTATACAGCAAAGCTGACAAGAAAGCCTTACAAAGAGTCATACATCCTTATGATCTTAATGGGTGCGATGAAAGTAGCAGAAGGAATCGTTCGCTACTGCCCAGTGACTGACCTTCTTCACAAAAGCAAAGAAATGAACGACATGGATCTTGGTAACATCGCGGAAGAAGGTTCGCCGTTCAACCCTTCATAATAAGAAGGAGGCAGCACTATGCCCACTCATTCTTTATTAAAAGGCAACAGACCATTGTTCAGTCTATTGGTCGTTGTCTTTATTACCCATCTTGGCTCGTATCTTGTCTTGCCTGTCCTTCCTATCCTCTTAAAAGTGGAAACCGGACTAACAGCGGCACAGATTGGTTTTACTCTCGCTGTTATCTCGATCTTCATGCAAGTAGGAAGTGTGGTCGGAGGCGTATTCGCTGACCGTACAGGCAGACGTTTTATCATCGCACTTGGTGCTTTAATACGGGCAGGCGGGCTAATAGGTTTCGCTTATTTTTCAACCTATTCACTCATATTGTTAACTGCTGCGATCAGCGGGCTCGGTCTTGGGCTTAATGCACCGTCCACAAAAGCATTTATTTCATCGCTCGTTAAAGCTGACATGAGATCTACTGCTTTTTCTTTGCGCGGAATCTTTGCCAACATTGGGATGGCGATCGCTGGATTGACCGTCTTCGCTTTATTTACCGGAAGTTCGAAACTTATCTTTATCACCGCTGCTGTTATTTATTTAGGAGCAAGCGTGATCAGCTGGTTCTTCTTACCTGCAGGCTGTGGAGACGAAAACTGCCGAGAAGTTAAGTGGAGTGAATATCGACAGGCGTTAAAAAACATTCCCTTCCTTGTTTTTGTGATCGCCACCATCTTTGTTTGGGCACTTTACGTACAGTTTGCACTCGTACTCCCGCTTCGAGCTGAAAGTGTTCTGTCCAACGGAAAAGACATTAGCATCATCTGGACCATCAACAGCATCACGGTCATAATAGCTCAAACGCTCATCACAAAAAATATTATCCGAAACATTCATCCACTGACTTCTGTTGGCATTGGTGCGATCTGTATCGGATCTGCACTCGGAAGTTTGTATTTCGCGAACACTTTATTTTTCTTTGTTTTTACCGGAATCATCTTTATCACAGGTGAGATGTTGATCATGCCCACGTTGGATACGTCGATCTCACAGCTTGCAGCTGCTAGGTTTCTTGGCATGTTCTTTGGATTAGCAAGCGTCTTTACAGGGATTGGGGAAGCGATCGGAAATTCAATCGGAGGACGTTTGTTTGAAGTGGCGGATGGCGGACAAAGCACTGTTCCTTATGTCACGTACGTGATAGCAGGTTTTGTTATCTTTATTGGGATGCAGCTCTTACGTCGTTGGAAGCCGTTATCTATTATACAGCCACCGAAATCCATGCCAACTGCAGCTCCGAATACAGACTCAGCCACATCTCATCCCAATCCAATAAATGAAGGCTGACGAACAAGGTCATCAACCATGTCCGTCAGCCCTCAATTTCAATATAGGAGGTAAGCCATATGAGTTACGAATACTTAATGGATACGGCTTTTCTTTATATCTTGCTTATCGGCGGAATCATCGCCATCTCGTTTGTGTTTATTAAGAAGAGACGTGCGAAATAGCTCGAAAACCGATATCTTTGCGATAGAATGACCCTTCGCACGTGATTTTCTTCATTTCTTTATACACGTTTTCCTGAGCTTCACTTAATGAACGTCCTTTAGAGGCTACCAATAATACCCGGCCACCATCTGTTAAAAGAGATTCACCTTCTCTTTTCGTTCCCGCGTGAAATACGTTAGAACCACCTGAAATGTTTTCTAGCCCCTGAATCACTTGAGCTTCTGAGGAAGAAACAGGATAACCATCTGACGCAAGCACCACACCAAGTACGGATTCTTCTGACCATTGAAGTTCCGGCTTTTTGCCGTTTAAAAGGGATAGAAGCAGATCAGCTAGATCGTTTTGCAAGCGCGGCAGAATCACTTGTGTTTCCGGGTCACCGAATCGCGCGTTAAACTCGATCACTTTCGGACCATTCTTTGTTAAGATTAAGCCCGCATAAAGAATCCCTGTAAAAGGAGTGCCTTCTTGTTTCATCGCAGAAACGGTTGGCTGAACGATCTCTTTTATCGCTTTTTGGATGTCTGCGTCAGAAATTTGAGGAACGGGTGAGTAAGCTCCCATCCCACCTGTGTTCGGACCTTTATCTCCATCATAGGCACGTTTATGATCTTGAGCAATCTCCATCGGAAGGACAATCTCGTCATGCACGAAAGACATTAACGAAAATTCTTCTCCTTCCAAGAATTCTTCAACAACCACCGTTTCACTCGCAGAACCAAAGCGTTTGTCCACCATCAGTTCGTGTAAGCCTTCTTCTGCTTCTTCTAAGGTCATCGCCACAATGACACCTTTACCTGCCGCAAGCCCGTCCGCTTTTAACACGATCGGCGCCCCTTTTTCCCGAACATATGCTAGAGCTTCATCGTGATTCGTAAACGTTTCAGAAGCTGCTGTTGGGATGTCATACTTTTTCATGAGATTCTTCGCGAACGATTTTGAGCCTTCGATCTCTGCTGCCGTTTTAGACGGGCCAAAGATAACAAGGCCTTCTTCTGTGAAACGGTCTACTATGCCTCCTAATAGAGGCACTTCAGGGCCAACGAATGTTAAACCGACTTCGTTTGCTTTTGCAAAAGTGACAAGCTCGTCGATGTTGGTTTCTTTGATGGAAACACATGTTGCTTGTTGTTCCATGCCTGGGTTTCCTGGTGCAGCAAACACTTTTGTGACACTCGGGCTGTTGGCAAACTTCCACACGAGCGCATGTTCACGTCCACCTTTGCCGATTACAAGAACGTTCATGGTTGCTACCTCCTTTTTTTAGCTTTGAAGTTTTTGAAAGCTGTTGATCTCCGTTCCAGGTACTCGCTTTCCGCGGGGCAGGCGGTGAGCCACATTCGTACGTTTCACGTATAAGTGTCTCACCTGCCCACCTGTCCCGCAGGAGTCTCGCACCTTGCACTCCTATCAACTCATCTTTGAAGAAAAGACTTTAAGGTTGTCGCTTTAAGAAGTTTTCTTTTTTTCTTCCTACAGCATGTTGATTGTAGCGTAAGGTTGCCTGCCACATGAGGAGCTTCTTGCAAGGCATGCGACGAGGAGGTTCACTTCGTCAGCATGAACTTGTAGACGCAGGAGCAGAGCGACAACCTTGAAGCGGTCAGTCCGAAAAGTGGAAGTGACTGTTCAGCCCCGACAAGCAAAAGGGAAATGGGCTTGGAAGGTGCACTTTGCCTTCTTGACCGTTTAACTTTTGACCTCGAGGGGCTAGTCACTGCAACTAGACAGGAGGCTCACCGTTCGCCCCATGGAAAGCGTGCAACCTGGAGCGGAAATCAACTACTTTCAGGAAAACAGCTAAACAATCTTCAGAAAAGAATTAATGCTTAAAGTGTCTTACGCCTGTGAACACCATCGTGATCCCGTGCTCGTCTGCTTTTTTGATCGAATCTTCATCTTTTATCGATCCACCTGGTTGGATGATCGCTGTAACACCAGCGCGTGCCGCAGCTTCTACGGTGTCATCCATTGGGAAGAACGCATCTGATCCAAGAGCAGAACCTTGTGCACGTTCACCTGCTTGCTCAATCGCGATTTTCGCTGCGCCAACGCGGTTCATCTGACCCGCACCAACACCTACTGTCATTTCGTCTTTCGCTAAGACGATCGCATTTGATTTCACGTGTTTTACCACTTTCCAAGCAAGCTTCAAATCTTTCCACTCTTGCTCAGTCGGCTGGCGTTTTGTAGGAATCGTCACGTTCGCATCATCTAACCCGAAAACGTCTTCCTCTTGAACTAACATTCCGCCTGAAACGGTCGTGATTTTTTTCGCGATCCCTTTACCTGCTGAGAAATCTAATTTTAATAAACGGATGTTTTTCTTTTTCGTTAGGATCTCTAAGGCTTTCTGTGTAAAAGATGGAGCGATGATGATCTCAAGGAAAATCTCACTCAACTTTTGAGCCGTTTCTTCATCAATTTCTGTGTTAGCAGCGATGATGCCGCCGAAGATCGATACAGGGTCAGCTTCAAACGCACGGGTGTACGCTTCAAGGATCGTTGAACCTGTTCCAACGCCACATGGATTCATGTGCTTAACCGCAACCACCGCTGGATCAACGAACTCTTTTACGATTGAAAGTGCTGCATCTGCGTCGTTGATGTTGTTGTACGAAAGCTCTTTTCCGTGAAGCTGTTCAGCGTCTGTTAAAGAGAGCGTGTTCTTCAGTGGCGTCGAATAAAACGCGGCTTTTTGATGAGGGTTCTCACCATAACGAAGGTCCTGTTTCTTTTCATATGTTACCGTGTAGGATTCTGGGTGCTCCTCTTCTACAGCTGCTGTTAAATACTCAGCGATCAACGCATCATAAGCCGCTGTATGACGGAACGTCTTCGCAGCAAGTCTGCGGCGTGTCTCTTCACTTACCGCTCCTGCACCATCAAGCTCACCCGCTACTGTCTCATAGTCTGCCGGATCTACAACGACAGTTACGTAGGCGTGATTTTTTGCTGCTGAACGAAGCATGCTCGGTCCGCCGATGTCGATGTTCTCGATCGCGTCAGCGAATGTGGTTCCTTCTTTGGCGATCGTCTCTTTGAACGGATAAAGGTTTACGACAACAAGATCGATCGGCGAAATTTCATTTTCTTGCATCGCTGTTTGATGTGTCTCATTATCTCGAACAGCGAGTAAACCGCCATGAATTTTTGGATGAAGCGTTTTGACACGCCCGTCCATGATCTCAGGAAAACCAGTCACTTCAGAGATACCGATTACAGGTATTCCTGCGTCTTGTAACGCCTTTTTTGTTCCGCCTGTAGAGATGATCTCTACGCCGTGTTGAGTTAGTTTTTCTGTAAAATGAAGCAATCCTTCTTTATTTGAAACGCTTATGAGTGCACGTTTGATCGTCAATGTAAGAAGCCTCCTACGGTGTCTTTTTGTAATAGTTTATTGATGATGGCTGGGTACAATTGGTGTTCTGCTTTTTGGATGCGTTGCTGCAGGGTATCCTCTGTATCGCCAGGCAATACAGGGATTCTTACCTGTTCGATGATCGGTCCTGTATCCATGCCACTGTCTACATAATGAACCGTTACACCTGTTTCAGCAACGTTCGCTTTCAGAGCTTGTCCGACCGCATCCTTACCAGGAAAGGCTGGCAGATAAGACGGGTGGATATTGATGATACAGCCTTCATATGCTTTTAATAATACCTCACCGACCAGCCTCATGTATCCTGCGAGAACGATAAATTCTACTCCATAGGATTGAAGTTCAGAAACGATTTCTTTTTCAAAATCAGCTTTTGATGCAAATGTTTTTGGCAAGAACGAATACGTTGGAATCCCGAAGTGACGCGCACGATCGATCACTTTCGCCCCCGGTTTATCACATACTAAAAGCTCGATATCCGCTTGAAGCTCACCTGATTCAACCGCGTCTACGATGGCTTGAAAGTTACTTCCGCTTCCAGAAGCAAATACAGCTATTTTTCTCATTCGATGTTTCCTCCACCAAAGATCACGCCTTCACCTTGCTTCACGCGGCCGATGATGTAAGGCTTCTCGCCTGTTTCTTCTAAAAGGCGGATGATCGGAAGCATATTTTCTTCTGAAACCGAGAGCACCATTCCAATTCCCATGTTAAACGTTGTGAACATCTCTTTCCGTGTCAGGTTTCCTTTTTCTTCGATCAGATCAAAGATTGCAGGTACCGGCCATGAACCATAATCTACTTCTGCCGCCAGACCTTCTGGCAGCATGCGTGGGATGTTTTCAATGAATCCGCCGCCTGTAATATGAGCAACACCGTTCACATCAAACTGATTGAACACTTCAAGTAACGGTTTTACATAGATGCGAGTCGGTGTTAACAGCTCTTCACCTAATGGTTTAGATAAGCTTTCAATGTGTTGGCTTAGATCAAGCCCTGCGTTTTCTAATAAAACTTTACGAACGAGTGAAAAACCGTTGGAATGAAGACCGTTTGAAGCAAGACCGATCAATACATCGTTCTCGGATATAGCAGCGCCGTTGATCAGCTTCGATTTCTCTGCGATTCCAACCGTAAACCCAGCTAGATCATACTCCTCACTGTTATACATGCCAGGCATCTCTGCTGTTTCTCCGCCGATGAGCGCACAGCCTGCTTGTTCACAGCCATCCGCGATCCCACTAACGATCTGTTCGATCTTTTCAGGGTGAAGCGTGCCGCAAGCAATATAGTCCAGGAAATAAAGTGGCTCAGCGCCTTGCGCTACGATATCGTTCACACACATCGCAACTGCATCTACACCGATCGTGTCATGCTTATCCGCCATGAACGCAAGCATCAGTTTCGTGCCTACTCCGTCTGTTCCGGAAATCAGCACAGGCTCTTTATGTGAAAATCCTGATAGATCGAACATCGCCCCAAATCCACCAAGACCTGCTAATACTTCCGGACGTTTCGTTCTCTGTGCATGTTTCTTGATACGATCGACCGCTTCATATCCTGCTTCGATGTTTACGCCTGCTTGCTTATATGCTTCTGCCATCGTCTTCTCCCCCTTTAAACAAGCTCTTTTTCATATGGTAAAACAGTATCTGGATAAATTTCTGTTGGATATCGTCCTGTAAAACAAGCTAAACATTGACCGCAGTTCGGCTCGGCATTCGAACGTCCGATACCTTCCATCAATCCTTCTACGGAAATAAACGATAAGGAATCCGCACCAATAATCTCACGGATCTCATCAACAGAGTGCTTAGATGCAATCAGTTCCGCACGTTCTGACGTATCGATGCCGTAATAGCATGGATGCGCGATCGGTGGAGCTGTAATGCGTACGTGAACTTCTGTAGCGCCCGCAGCACGCAGCATCTTCACGATTCGGCGGCTCGTCGTTCCGCGTACGATTGAATCGTCCACCATCACAACACGCTTGCCTTCTACGATTCCTCGAACCGGCGAAAGCTTCATCTTCACCCCAAGTTCACGAAGCTCTTGAGAAGGCTGGATGAACGTGCGTCCGACATAGCGATTTTTAATCAAACCGATCTCATACGGAATACCTGATGCTTCTGCATAACCGATCGCAGCTGAGATACTTGAATCAGGCACACCTGTTACAACATCCGCTTCAATCGGAGCTTCTTCATACATCTTTTTCCCAAGGCTTTTACGAGCCGCATGAACGTTGATTCCTTCAATGTTGCTGTCTGGTCGTGAAAAATAAATATATTCCATCGAACACATCGAGCGTTGAACAGAAGTCGAGAACGTATCGACCGTTAATCCATCTTCATTAATAATCAAAAGTTCTCCCGGCTGCACGTCACGCACGTATGTGGCACCAACTACGTCGAACGCACACGTTTCAGATGCGACCACATACGCATCACCTAGCATACCGAGTGACAATGGGCGTAATCCGTTCGGATCGAGCGCTACCATCATCTCGTTCTCTGTCATCACTAAGAACGCATACGCACCTTTTAGCATCGTTAAAGCGTTTTGTACTTTTTCTTTCAGTGTAAAATAACCGCTGCGCTTGATCAGATGAGCAAGCACCTCTGTATCTGAAGTTGTTTGAAAGATACTTCCTTGCGATTCTAGCTGATGCTTTAGCGCGTTGGCATTCACCAAATTCCCGTTATGAGCAAGAGCAAGCGAGCTTGTTTGTGAACGAAACAATAAGGGCTGAACGTTCGCAAGCTCATTGCCTCCTGCAGTGGAATACCGAACATGGCCGATTGCACCATGTCCGATCAATCCTTCTAGTTCACCTTTGCTGAACACATCGTTTACGAGACCGCTTCCTTTATGAATGCGTAAACGCTCTCCGTCTGTTACAACGATTCCTGCTCCTTCTTGTCCGCGGTGCTGCAGACTGTGGAGCCCGTAATACGTTAATTGCGCAGCATCCGGGTGACCCCAGATCCCGAACACACCACATTCTTCGTTTAAGCCTTTGATGTCAGCAAGCATGGAATAGCTCCTTTCCAGGCGTCTTGCATCTCCTGGAGCGTGCAGGATAACAACTCTTCACCCTGCTCATTATCGATCGCTAGACCGCTCTCAGAACGAACAAAACCTATGATTTTTGCGTCTTTTACAAGCTGTTGGAACTCATCTTGATGTTCAGGTTTTACTGTAACTAAGAAACGGGATTGAGATTCTCCGAAAAGACTTCCGATCGGCTCATCTGTTAGCGTCACGCTCGCTCCTACTTTTCCGTCCATCACAGACTCAGCAAGTGCAACAGACAGTCCGCCTTCTGCAACATCATGCGCAGATTGGATTAACCCTTTTTGAATCGCTGCTAAAAGCTCACGCTGTCTTGTTTCTTCCACTTCTAGATCGATGTGAGGCGCTTTACCAAAAATGCGTCCTTCTTTCATCTTCTGAAGCTCACTTCCTCCAAATTCAGCTTTGCTCTCACCGATTACATAGATGATGTCGCCCGCTTCTTTAAAGCTCTGAGTCACGATGTGCTTCGTGTCTTCAATAAGCCCAACCATACCGATGACGGGCGTCGGGTAAACCGCTACACCGTTTGTTTCGTTATAAAGAGATACGTTACCACCGATGACTGGCGTTGCGAGTTTGTTACATGCCGCACTCATACCGTCAGCTGATTTCTCTAACTGCCAGAAGATCTCTGGCTTTTCAGGATTTCCGTAGTTTAAGCAATCTGTCACCGCAAGAGGCTGCGCTCCTGAACATACAAGATTACGAGCTGCTTCAGCAACAGCGATCATGCCGCCTACTTCTGGATCGAGATAGAGATAGCGAGAATTACAGTCTGTTGTCATCGCTAACGCTTTTTTCGTTCCTCTTATTCTTACAACTGCCGCATCCGAACCAGGTGCTACAACGGTATTCGTACGCACCATGTAGTCGTACTGGTTGTAAACCCATTCTTTACTCGCGATCGTTGGTTGCTTCAAAAGAGAGAGCAACGTAGATTTGAAGCTAGTAATCTCTGGGAAGTAGTCTGCTTGCGCTTGGAACTCACCGTAATATGCAGGTTCTTTTGATGGCTTATGATAAACCGGTGCATCTTCTGCAAGAGCATCTACCGGTACATCTGCTACGATCTCACCTTGGTGAGTCAGACGAAGTACTTGTTCTTCGATAACCGTTCCAACCGTTACGCAATCTAGATCCCATTTGGCAAAAATCTTTTCTACTTCATGCTCACGACCTAGTTCAACAACTAACAACATGCGCTCTTGAGATTCTGAAAGCATCATCTCGTATGCCGTCATACCTGTTTCACGCTGTGGAATAAGATCAAGGTTCATCTCGATGCCCATGCCCGCTTTACTTGCCATCTCAGCGGACGAACTTGTAAGACCTGCCGCACCCATATCTTGAATTCCAACAAGCGCATCACAGTTATGAATAAGCTCGAGGCACGCTTCCATAACGAGTTTTTCCATAAAAGGATCTCCAACTTGAACCGCTGGACGCTTTTCTTCTGACGCTTCAGAAAGCTCTTCTGATGCAAACGTTGCACCGTGAATGCCGTCACGGCCTGTTTTCGCCCCAACGTACATGACAGAGTTTCCAGCACCTTTCGCTTGACCCTTTTTAATGTCTTTATGATCGATTAGACCGACACACATCGCGTTAACGAGCGGATTTCCTTCGTACGATGGATCGAATTGAACTTCTCCACCAACCGTCGGAATTCCGATGCAGTTGCCATAGCCTGCGATCCCCGCTACCACTTGCTCGAACAAATACTTTACACGCGGTGATTCTAATTCACCAAAACGAAGCGAGTTCAGCATCGCGATCGGACGCGCTCCCATCGAGAAAACGTCACGGATGATTCCACCGACACCTGTTGCAGCTCCTTGATAAGGCTCGATCGCTGAAGGGTGGTTATGAGATTCAATCTTGAAAACAACCGCTTGACCGTCACCAATATCCACGATTCCAGCACCTTCACCAGGACCTTGAAGTACGCGCTCACCTTTTGTAGGGAACTTGCTTAGAACAGGCTTTGAATTTTTATAAGAACAGTGCTCACTCCACATAACAGAGAACAGTCCTGTTTCTGTCCAGTTAGGAGATCTGCCGATAATCTTTTCTACGAGTTCAAACTCTGAATCACTTAAACCCATCTCACGGTATAATTTTTGCTCTTTAATTTGTGAACTTGTTGGTTCATGTTGCAGCGACATAACGTTCCCTCCAGCTCTTCACAATAGATTGAAATAATTTAAGACCATCTTTGCTGCCTAACAGCTCATCGACCGCGCGTTCCGGATGCGGCATCATACCAAGCACGTTGCCTTCTTCGTTCGTGATACCGGCAATGTTTTCAACTGATCCGTTCGGATTGTTTTTATATGTGAATACGATCTGGTTGTTTGCCTTAAGCTGTTGCAGCGTGTTTTGATCGCAATAATAGTTGCCTTCACCATGCGCTACTGGAACTGAGATCACTTCTCCTTTTTCGTACTGAGTCGTGAAGATCGTCGATGTATTCTCAACGACTAGCTCTTCTGGCTGGCAGATGAATTTCAATGATTCATTGCGACGCATCGCTCCTGGCAGAAGTCCTGTTTCTAGTAAAATCTGAAATCCGTTACAAACGCCAAGAACCGGTTTTCCTTCGTTTGCTGTTTTTACAACTTCAGTCATCACGTTCGAGAATTGTGCGATAGCGCCAGAGCGGAGGTAATCTCCATAAGAGAAACCACCAGGTAATAAAATACCGTCAAATTGATTTAAGTTCGTTGCATCGTGCCAGACGTACTCAACTTCAGCGCCGAGCTCATCTTTTACAGCATGATACATGTCTGTGTCACAGTTTGATCCTGGAAAAACGATTACAGCAAACTTCACTGTGCGACAACCTCCTCCACCTCGTAGCGGTAGTCTTCGATCACCGGGTTCGATAAAAGTTTCGAGCACATGTTCACGATTTTCTCATCTAGATCGTAATCGCCTTTTTGAAGCGTTAACTCCAGATACTTACCAATACGTACATCTTCAACCTCTGACTGTCCCATTTTGTGAAGCGAGCTCATTACTGCCTTACCTTGTGGATCTAATACACTCTCTCTTAATGTTACATACACCTTTACTTTGTACATGATAGGCCTCCTAGACGTTGTAGTATTTTTTCATAAGCATCTGTTAAACTTCCTAATCCCCGGCGAAATACATCTTTATCGAGTTTCTCGTTCGTTTCTGCATCCCATAAACGGCATGTATCAGGAGAAATTTCATCAGCGAGCATAAGGTTTCCGTTAGCATCTGTTCCGAACTCTAGCTTAAAGTCGACGAGCTTTACATTCTTTTGAACAAAATAAGAAGTGAGCACTTCGTTGATCTGAATCGCTTGTTCTGAAATCTGACTGAGCTGTTCTCGCGTTGCCAAGTTCATGATGTCGATATGTTCTTCCGTAATAAGCGGATCACCAAGGTCATCGTTTTTGTAATAAAATTCGACGATCGTGCGTGGAAGGATCTGACCTTCAGGAATTCCGGTACGCTTTGATAAAGAACCAGCCGCGATGTTGCGGACAACCACCTCTAAGGGGATGATGGTCACCTTCTTCACGAGCTGTTCAGTTTCGGATACTCGTTTTACGAAGTGGGAGTGAATTCCCTTCTCTTTAAGCAGTTCAAAAAGGATAGAAGAGATCTCGTTGTTCAGTCTTCCTTTTCCTGCGATCTCGGCTTTTTTCTCGCCGTTGAACGCTGTTGCTGAATCTTTGTAGCTGACCCAGACGACTTCTTCGTCTGTTGTGCGGTAGATGCGTTTTGCTTTTCCTTCGTATAGCTGCTCTAACTTCTCCATCGCGACCCCTCCGTTAAGTGAAGATTCCCAATATTCAATCTTTTAAAAAAGGCAAAGAGAAAGAGAGTTCAATAGATCACTCTCTTTTTAGTTGAAGTACTTCTTAAAAGCTTTTTAGTATGACATTGTTGTCGTTGAGAGAGGTTGATTTCCGTTCCAGGTGCTCGCTTTCCGCGGGGTGTGCGGTGAGCCTCCTCGACGCTTCGCGTCCTTAGGAGTCTCACCTGCCCCACTGATCCCGCAGGAGTCTCGCACCTTGCACTCCAATCAACTTGTCAATGAAGCGTTCCTAAAACAACAATCTTAAAAGATCCTTTTAATAAAACCCTTTAAAGCCCTAATCTGTCGAAGATTGTGTCTACGTGTGACAGATGATAACTGTAGTCAAAGCATTCAGAGATTTCTTCAGGTGTTAATTTTTCAGTAATTTTTTGTTCAGCTTCTACTAATGTTCTGAACTGTACGCCTTCTTCCCATGCTTGCATCGCTTTTGGCTGGACAGTGTCATATGCTTCTTCACGTGCCATTCCTTTGTCGATCAATTTTAGAAGTACGCGTTGTGAGTAGATTAATCCGTATGTGCGCTCCATGTTGCGTTTCATGTTCTCTGGGAACACGGTTAAGTTCTTGATGATGTTGCCAAAACGGTTCAGCATGTAGTTCAGTGCGATCGTTGCATCTGGTAGAATCACACGTTCAGCTGATGAATGAGAGATATCACGCTCATGCCATAGGGATACGTTCTCATACGCTGTCATCATGTAACCGCGGATTACACGAGCAAGACCTGTCATGTTTTCAGATCCGATCGGATTACGTTTATGCGGCATTGCTGATGACCCTTTTTGACCTTTTGCAAAGAACTCTTCTACTTCACGCGTTTCACTCTTTTGAAGACCGCGAACTTCAGTTGCGAACTTCTCGATGCTCGTTGCGATGAGTGCCAACGTTGACATGTAATGAGCATGACGGTCACGCTGCAATGTTTGCGTTGAGATCGGTGAAGCTTCTAGTCCAAGCTTTTCACACACATATTTTTCAACGAACGGATCGATGTTCGCATACGTTCCAACGGCTCCAGAAATTTTTCCGAAACGAACCGTATCAGACGCTTGCTTGAAGCGCTCCACGTTACGCTTCATCTCTTCGTACCAAAGAGCAAGCTTCAATCCGAACGTTGTCGGCTCAGCATGTACACCATGCGTACGACCCATCATCACGGTATATTTATGTTCTTTTGCTTTTTCAGCAAGAATCTCAACGAAACGATCTAGATCTTTTGCTAAGATATCGTTTGCTTGTTTAAGTAGGTAGGAAAGAGCTGTATCAACAACATCCGTTGAAGTTAGTCCATAATGTACCCATTTACGCTCTTCACCAAGTGTTTCAGATACTGCTCGTGTAAACGCAACAACATCGTGGCGTGTTTCTTCTTCGATCTCTAGGATGCGGTTGATATCAAATGACGCATTTTCGCGAAGCTTCTTCACGTCCTCTTTCGGAATATCTCCTAGTTCTGCCCAAGCTTCACAAGCTAAGATCTCTACTTCAAGCCACGCTTGATATTTGTTTTCGTCCGTCCAGATCGCTCCCATTTCAGGGCGTGTATAGCGTTCAATCATTGTGTTACCTCCGTTTTGTTATCACTTAAAAATAGTGCGGACACTCTTTCTGCTTTTTCTAGTGCCTGTTCAATCGTATCACCTAAAACCGTGATATGCCCCATCTTTCGTTTCGCTTTCGCTTCTTTCTTTCCGTACAGATGAAGTTTCGCTTCTCCTAAATTTCCTATCTCGCGTAACACAGTCTCATGATGTTCACCTAATATGTTGATCATCACGGCTGGTTTTATTAATTCTGTATTGCCAAGCGGCCAGTTGCATACGGCACGGACATGCTGATCGAACTGTGAAGTCTCACACGCCTCGATCGTGTAATGTCCGGAGTTATGCGGGCGTGGCGCTAGTTCGTTCACATAAATCGTACCGTCCTTTGCGACGAACATCTCTACGGCAAGCGTACCAACAAGCTCTAATTCCGTTGCGATTGACCCCGCTAGGAGCTTTGCTTGATCCGCTGTTTTGTTCGTGATGCGTGCTGGCGCGATCGTTTGATGCAGGATATTCTCTTTGTGTATATTCTCTGCGATCGGAAACGATTTAACCTCACCGCTCACACTTCTCGTGATGATCACGGATATTTCTTTTTCAAAAGGAACCCAAGCTTCCAGCACACAATCTGTCTCTTTTTCTAAAAGTGTTGCTGCGATCTCAAGATCACTTTCTTGCTTGATCACAAACTGCCCTTTTCCGTCATAACCGCCTCTGCACGTTTTGAGTACAGAAGGATAACCAAGTTCTTCCACCGCACGTTGTAGTGAACGAAAATCGGTCACTGGACGATATGGTGCAACAGGGACACCTGCTTTTTGAAGCGTTTCTTTCTCTTTCAAACGGTGCTGAGTGACGGAGAGAAGACGGCTTCCCTGCGGTAAGTTTCCGTTCTCTTCTAACCAGTTCGCACTCTCTGCATCTATGTTTTCAAACTCGTATGTGACGACATCGCTTTGTTCTGCAAGCTTCTTGATGCCTTCTCGGTCATCATAAGCTGTTGTGATCTGTTGATCCGCAACTTGCGCGCATGGTGAGTTCTCACCTGGTTCTAAAACAACAACGTTCAATCCCATCTCACGAGCGCTCAACGCCATCATGCGGCCGAGCTGACCTCCGCCAAGTATACCTAGTGTTTGTTGTGGTTTTATCGTTTTAAACAAGAAGCTCACTACTTTCGATCGCCTGTTGTTGTGCAGTAGCACGGCGTTGTTTTAAACGTTGTTTGACTCCTTCATCATGTACAGCCACCATCTGTGCGGCTAGAAGTCCCGCATTCGCTGCACCCGCTTTCCCGATCGCAACTGTCGCGACAGGAACACCCTTTGGCATCTGAACGATGGATAATAGTGAGTCCATACCGTTTAGCGCTTTGGATTGAACCGGAACACCGATTACAGGCAGGATCGTTTTTGCTGCGACCATACCTGGCAAGTGAGCTGCTCCGCCTGCTCCAGCAATGATTACTTCAATCCCTCTATGCTCTGCTTCTTCTGCGTATTGAAACATGAGATCCGGTGTACGGTGTGCCGAAACCACCTTCTTCTCGTAAGCTACTTCTAGTTCATCTAATAGGTCACACGCTTCTTTCATTGTTTCCCAATCTGAAACACTTCCCATGATTACGCCAACTTTAGCCATGGCAGCCTCCTTATTGTCAGAAAAAATAAAAAAGTCCAGTTAGTATGCTTCTCCCTAATATGAGAGAAAGCAGCCAACTGGACATACGTATCCGATAAAAATAGACAGAAAGATGCTTTCCCTCATAGTCTGATGAAATAACGGTCATCAGGTAGAGACTTACGGGCCATATTCCCGAAATTATATGAGGGCTTTATTCTTCTGATTTTATTGTAGCAATGATTGTTTTGTTTTGTCAACAAAAATCGAACATTAAGTTGTATATCACATTTAATGTTCGTGTTTTGGTCATTATTGAAGGAGTTTCCCTTCAAATACAATTCGTTGTTCCTTTACTTCTGGTTCCATTCTGCCGTTGCGTTTCACTTCATGGAAAACGGGCTCTTCCATTCTTCTCACTGGCGTATAGCCTTCTACAGCCATACGATCCAGACAATCAGAAATCGTTTCTCCTGCTTCAACAGCAAACTTCTTTTTAGAAGGTTTCTTCTCCATCTGTTACCTCCTGATACCCTTAACCCAAAATCCACCATGAAACGCTTTTGGTTCATGTGAAATAATAAACGCCTTCGGATCTAAATCCTTTACCGTATTATATAGGTTCATTTCTGATTTACGTGATGTTAAGATCTCCATCATCAAACGCTGTCCTTCACGACCTTCTGCCAGCCAGTTTGTAACCCCATAGCCTTTGTTGCGAAGCTCGTTCGGCAAGCCGCCTTCGAGATTTGTCGTAATTACGTTAACAGTAGTATATCCAAGTGCAAGCTTTTCTTCAATCTTCATTCCTACTAAAACACCAATTCCATAACCAACCGCATACGCAATTAAGTTTTGAATCTCATTCAAGTTATCAAGTACAAGCCCGAGGCCGACCACATAGATAATAACCTCGAACACACTAATAAAGGCAGCCAAGTACCTTTGTCCTTTCAACGTCAGGATCATCCTGATCGTAAAAAACGATACATATACAATATTGATCAATAAAATGATCCCAACCATGACGAACGCATTATCTAACATGATGGCAAGCCTCCCAAGGTGAAAAATACTTCGTTAAGGATAACACTTTTTGGACAAGTTGGAAACTGGAGAATTGATGCAAATGCAGTTGACGTTTTTAGAGGAGTTTAGTAGGAAGTTTGGCGGATGCCAAAGTATCCTTTTTGGGTTTGGGATTTGAATACAGGGCTCGGCGTAATGCCGAGTTTACTATATAGACTGAATGAAAGCATGGCAGATGCCAAGTTTCCTTTTGATGGTTTTAAGCTCAGGGTTAGGGGTGGGAATATGGTGAAGACTTATAAATATTTTTGAGGACTTATAAACTCTGATGAAGACTTATAAATTTTTTTGAAGACTTATAAATTCATTTGAGGACTTATAAATGTTAAGGCAAGTTAAGTTAGACTTTATTTCTTTCATAAAAACTCTTTATTTATATCCCGAATGCGCTGTTTTCAACTTTTAAATGATTCCAAAGTTTACTTTTCTAGCTATTTAATTATAAAAAGGTAAAGAAAAGCAGTTTTTTAAATACAAAAAAAGATGGAACGAACATAAAGTTCGTCCCACCTTCTTTGCCTAGCAACGTCCTACTCTAACAGGGGGAAACCCCCAACTACCATCGGCGCTAAAGAGCTTAACTTCCGTGTTCGGTATGGGAACGGGTGTGACCTCTTTGCCATCATCACTAGACCTATCATGACGTTAACCATGAATTATAAAATTAGAGAGTATGTTCTCTCAAAACTAGATACGACGTTTCCAAACGTTATGCTTTTTAAGGATAAGCCCTCGACCGATTAGTATCTGTCAGCTCCACGTGTCACCACGCTTCCACACCAGACCTATCAACCTCA
>JAFHKR010000028.1 GCA_017052515.1 Fictibacillus nanhaiensis | reverse complement strand
GTATTAGGCACGCCGCCAGCGTTCATCCTGAGCCAGGATCAAACTCTCCATAAAAGTGTTTGTCTTGCTCTAGTTTTAAAACTGACGGAATTAATTCTTAATTCCTTACCTATTTCTTTTGTTCAGTTTTCAAAGAACTGTTTGGCTTGTCTTTTTCCGAGACAGCTTTATTATCTTACCGAATGGAAGTCATAAAGTCAAGCACTTTTTTAAAATCTTTTTTTGATCATTTTTTTACGATCATATGGTGGGCCTAAATGGACTCGAACCATCGACCTCACGCTTATCAGGCGTGCGCTCTAACCAGCTGAGCTATAGGCCCGTAAAAAGTAATGGAGCGGGTGATGAGAATCGAACTCACGACCAGAGCTTGGAAGGCTCTTGTTTTACCACTAAACTACACCCGCATAAGTATGGTCGGGAAGACAGGATTTGAACCTGCGACCCCCTGGTCCCAAACCAGGTGCTCTACCAAGCTGAGCCACTTCCCGTAAAAACATGGCGCGCCCTGAGAGATTCGAACTCCCGACCTTTTGATTCGTAGTCAAACACTCTATCCAGCTGAGCTAAGGGCGCGTATTTTAAATGTATGTTAGGTTATGAATTAAAGTTGGTGCGGTCGAGAGGACTCGAACCTCCACGGGGATACCCCCACTAGCCCCTCAAGCTAGCGCGTCTGCCATTCCGCCACGACCGCGCGGCTAGATGCCAGCGCATGAGCACTGCAACTTATTCTGAAAAATTAATATGGTGCGGGTGAAGGGACTCGAACCCCCACGTCAAAGACACTAGATCCTAAGTCTAGCGCGTCTGCCAATTCCGCCACACCCGCATATTAATTTGAAAATGGTGAGCCATGAAGGACTCGAACCTTCGACCCTCTGATTAAAAGTCAGATGCTCTACCAACTGAGCTAATGGCTCTCACTCGAAGTGTTTTTAAACACTTATCTTAAAAAGAAAAAATGGCTGGGCTAGCTGGATTCGAACCAACGCATGTCGCAGTCAAAGTGCGATGCCTTACCGCTTGGCTATAGCCCAACACCTTAGAAATAATGGCGGACCCGACCGGGGTCGAACCGGCGATCTCCTGCGTGACAGGCAGGCATGTTAACCACTACACCACGAGTCCATCAATCTATAGGTATTACTTTTATGAAAGTATATGGTGACCCGTACGGGATTCGAACCCGTGTTACCGCCGTGAAAGGGCGGTGTCTTAACCGCTTGACCAACGGGCCAGATGGCAGAGAAGAAGGGATTCGAACCCTCGCACCGCGTTAGCGATCTACTCCCTTAGCAGGGGAGCCCCTTGAGCCACTTGGGTACTTCTCTGTATGGCTCCACAGGTAGGACTCGAACCTACGACCGATCGGTTAACAGCCGATAGCTCTACCACTGAGCTACTGTGGAATGTCTTTTAAGGACAATTAATATCATAATCGTTTCGGCTTCAGATGTCAACTAGTTTTATAAGTTTTTTCTGAGCCGCATTCGCTTTACGATACCTGCTTTTAAAAGCTATGTAATAGGTATGTCTAACAGCGACTTTATTAAATTACCACATACCTATATTCGAAGTCAACACCCTATTTTAAAGAAACCTGTTTTAATTTCCCTCTGCACTTTCCACAAACGTATCTTCTCGTGTCGATTTTCCTTTTTCTTTTATAAGACTGCATACAGTCTGTACACATATAAGCGTATTTATAACTCTCTGTTCTTCTTTTTTCCGGGATGGATTGGCAGAAACGAGACCCACCTACTTTATGAAGCCAATATTTAAAGTCATCGTCACCATGTTTATAGCCCCTGCCCTCAATATGCATATGATAGTGCACGAGCTCATGCTTAATAACACCGATCAATTCTTCCATACCGAACGCCTCATAAAGATGTGGGTTCATTTCTATATCGTGAGATCGTAACAGATAACGTCCTCCTGTTGTTCGCAGCCTTCTATTGAATCGCGCTTGGTGGCGAAACGGTTTATTGAAGAACTGAATCGAGATCTCCTCTGTTAGCTTCTGCAATTCTTCATTGGTCATGGTCAAGCCCCTTACATTTCAAGTTCACATTAACAAGCTCCTATACATAGACTAATACACAAATAACGGATTGGGAAGTTCAAGGAGGTTCTCTATATGCCAACATGGTTTAAAAGACAGCTCCGTCGTGCTTATTATCAAAAAGACCGTTACCAAATCCGCTTACTTAATCAATGCTGGTTCTTTTATAACAAAAAACACTCCTCCAGTGAAGAATAGTCCACTGGAGAAGTGCTTTATCTTATTTTACTTTGGAGCGATCATGGTTAGAGCGATTCGATGTTTTGCTACATCTACTGAATCGACCCATACCGTAACAACTTGCCCTACGCTAACGACATCCATCGGATTCTTTACGAATCGATCCGTAAGCTTAGAAATATGAACAAGCCCGTCTTGTTTTACGCCGATATCTACAAACGCTCCAAAATCTACAACGTTTCGGACTGTTCCTTGAAGTTCCATTCCTTGTGACAAGTCCTCCATCTTCAGAACATCTGTTTTAAGGACTGGCCCTGAAAAAGCATCACGTGGATCTCGCCCTGGTTTCATAAGCCCTTCAATTATATCCTTTAAGGTTGGAACGCCGATATCTAATTTCTCTGAAGTTGCTTCAAGAGAAAGTGATTTTAACTTTTCTGCAAGAGCGTCTGAACCGATATCAGCAGGTTTGAATCCGAGTTCTTTTAAAAGAGCTTTTGTTGCTGGATAGCTTTCTGGGTGGATACCGGTCTGATCAAGTGGTTGATCTCCGTCTACTACACGTAAAAATCCGATACATTGCTCATACGTTTTTGCACCAAGACGAGGAATCTTCTTAAGTTCTGTTCTATTTTTAAACTTCCCTACCTCGTTTCGTTTGACGATAATGTTCTGCGCAACGGTTTTGGACAACCCCGATACATATTGAAGAAGAGACGACGAAGCCGTATTTACGTTCACACCAACTTGGTTTACTGCTGTCTCAACAACAAAAGAAATTTCTTCACCGAGTCTTTTTTGTGAAACATCATGCTGATACTGACCTACTCCAATAGACTTCGGATCGATTTTTACGAGCTCAGCCAACGGGTCTTGAAGTCTTCGCGCAATGGATACCGCACTTCTTTCTTCAACTTGAAGGTCAGGGAATTCCTCTCGCGCGACTGTAGAAGCCGAATACACACTCGCTCCCGCTTCGTTAACAATCACATATGCTACCGATTTATCTAGATCTTTTAACGTTTCAGCAATAAATTGTTCGGTTTCGCGCGACGCTGTCCCATTGCCGATCGCAGCAATTTCGATATCATACTGATCGATCAGTTTTTTTACAACCGCTGCTGATTTTTCCACCTCTGATCGCGGTGGTGTCGGGTAGATCGTCTGGATATGCAGCACTTTACCCGTTTCATCCACTACTCCTAGTTTGCAACCCGTTCTATAAGCAGGGTCAACTCCTAGAACAACCTTTCCTTTTAGTGGTGCTTGTAAGAGAAGACTTCTTACATTTTCAGAAAAGATATGAATCGCACGCTCTTCCGCTTGTTCTGTTAGAGCAGCTCGAATTTCTCGTTCGATAGAAGGGGCGATCAATCGTTTATACGCATCTTCAATCGCTTCAGAGAGATATGATACAGCAGGGGAGCTCGAGCGCTTCACTACTTTTCTCTCCATTTTTGATACGATCAGTTCTGAAGGTGCAGCGATACCAACTCTTAATATATTTTCTTTTTCTCCACGATTCACCGCTAAAACACGATGTGGAACAATCTTACGGATCGGTTCTTGATAGTCATAGTACATTTCGAATACTTTTTTCTCGTCTAATTCTGCATTTTTTCCATCGGTTTTGATCTCGCCTTTTGAAAACGTATCTTCTCGAATCCATTTTCGCAGATCTGCATCGTCAGAAAGCATTTCAGCGATAATGTCTTTCGCTCCAGACAATGCATCTTCAGCAGTGTTCACTTCTTTTTCTTCATTTATGTAAGATGCCGCTTCCTCTAATGGATCGTCATTTCTTTGTTCTAGCAACCATAAAGCAAGTGGTTCGAGACCCTTTTCTTTCGCTACAGTCGCTTTCGTTCTTCTCTTTTGTTTGTATGGACGGTAAATGTCTTCTAGATCTTGAAGCTTTTGTGTTTTTGCAATTGCTGCCTTTAACTCTTCTGTTAATTTCCCTTGTTCTTCGATTAAACGAAGAATTTCTTCTTTTCGGGAAGCTAAGTTTTGCAGATAGGTCCATCGGTCCATGATGTCTTTGATCTGTACTTCATCTAAGCCACCCGTTAATTCTTTTCGATAACGCGCGATAAACGGGACCGTATTTCCTTCTTCTAAAAGAGCAATAACTTGGTTAATTTGTTTTCCTTTTACGTTTAACTCGGATTCCATTGTTCTCAGTGCTTGTTCACTAATAGGTTGTCCCAATAAGAACACTCCTTTTTCAATCAATTAGTACTATTATAAACCAAGGAAGTGGTGGCGTAAAAATTGCACTCTTGTGAGTAGTTGATTTACGTTCCACGGGGCATGCGGTGAGCCTCTTGTCTAGTTGCAGTGACTAGCCCCTCGAGGTCAAAAGTTAAACAGTCAGGAAGGCAAAGTACGCCTTCATGCCCATTCAACTTTTGCTTGTCGGGGCTGAACGAGTCACTTCCACTTTTCGGACTGCCGCTATGCGCCATTAGGAGTCTCCACCTGACCGCTCGTCCCGTAGGAGTCTCGCATCTTTCACTTCAATCAACTTGTCAAAGAAGTGGATAATAACCCAATCCTATAGAAGCGACTAATATAAAACAAAAAACACCACCCTACAAACTGATGAAGGTGATGTTTTACGAAATTAAATTTACTTGTCCGACTAAGCATGTTGCATCGTCATTGATATCTTGAGGCAATCCACTAATAAAGAGGACAGATTCTTTAGGTGAAATCATTTTCGTTAACAACGAGCGACTCTGCGTATGAATGTCCATACCATCGGAATAAAGCATCAGAGTTAACTCTTTTTCAAACCTAAAGTCTTGTACTTTAAATTTTTCAGGCTTTCCTGCGAGAAAACCAACTTTCGGCAAAGGGTGAATGGCTTTTTGTCTTTCAGCAGAGATCATAAAACGGATGTTGCCAATTCCTGAATAAGTAGCTGTATGATTATGATAATCGACTTTGACAATGGCTATCACGGCACCACGGGTATGTCTTAACCCTTCATTACAAAGGGACATTAACCTCTCAACCGTTTCATGATGATTTTGATCGATAATATCAGTAGCGGCCCCAGAAGCTTCTTTCGCCATCTTACCGCTTCCTAGACCATCTGCTACTGCACAAATCAAATAATCTTCCGTTTCTTTCACATAAAAACTATCTCCGCAAAGATCATTTCCCTTTTTTGGTTTTTGATAAGAGGAAACCGATGCCTTGCTAAACTGATAGTGTTCGATCATTTAAGAGCCTCCGAAGGGGATACACGCAACGCTTCTTTTAGCTTTTCAAGTGCTCGTCGCTGAAGTCGAGAAACATGCATTTGAGAGATATCTAAACGTTCTCCCGTTTCCTTTTGGCTTAAATTCTCAAAATACGTACATTGAAGAATTTCGCGTTCACGTTCAGAAAGAACAGCAAAAGCTTTTTCCAAAAGCATTCTTTTATCAATCTGATCAAATCCAACATCATCGGATCCGACTAGATCAAGTAGTGTAACTGTACTTCCTTCTTGGTCAGCTTCAATCGAACTATCCACGGATAGAGCTTGATAACTTTTGCCCATTTCCATCGTCTCTAGAACTTCTTCCTCAGAAACTTCTAGGTACTCTGCGATTTCAAAGATCTTCGGTGATCTTTGTAAACGTGTAGTGAGTTCTTCGACCGCTTTCTTAATTCTTGGACCTAGTTCCTTAATTCGACGAGGGACGTGAACACTCCATGTTTTATCACGGATAAAACGTTTGATCTCACCGACGATAGTTGGAACAGCGAAAGATTCAAATGATCTTCCAAACGTTTTGTCATATCTTCTAAAAGCAGCAAGCAGTCCAATCATACCAACTTGTACTAAATCGTCATGAATGCTTTTTCCTTTAGAAAACTTACGAGCTAATGAATGAACCAAATCTTGATACTGCAAAACGAGGTTTGTCTGAATCTCTTCATTCTTTGGGTCTTGCTGCAGTTCATCGATCCAAGCATAGACTTGTTCTTTACTGTGAAGGCGCTGGTGAGATTCTGTCGACATGTTCCTCCACCTCATCTCTGTGAAGATACTTCGTCATCATTACAACGACACCGGCTTCACTGCTTATTTCTACCTTGTCCATTAATGTATCTATTAGAAAGAGGCCTAAACCTCCCTCATGCAGTTGATCAACTGATTTACCATCTACAGGGCCAAGATTTTTTGAGATAGATTCGACGTCAAAACTTTTTCCTTGGTCGACAACCGTAATTTCCATACGATCATCAAATATATTACAGCCAATGCGAACTTGACCTTTTTCTTCAGTATCGGAATAGGCATGGTTAACAACGTTCGTTACAGCTTCTGATACAGCAATCTTGATATCTTCAATTTCGTCAAACGCAAAACCCATGCGGTTTGCCAGGCCTGAGATCGTTAGCCTGACGACGCCTACATAATCCGGTTTTGCAGGGACCTTCATTTCAATATAGTCGGACGCTGTTCTCATAGCGCCTCCCCCTTTACTCCACTTTCAATATCCATAACTTCTGTTAATCCAGTAATTTCGAAAATACGTTTAACGCGTTCTGTCATACCTCTTAATTTTAAAGAGCTATTATTCGCTTTGGAAGATTTTAAAGCTCCCACGAAAATACCTAGCCCTGTGCTATCCATATATTCAATACCAGAAAGATTGACGATTACGATGTTTCCTTCTTTTTCTGTTAAAGGAAGCATCACTTCTTTTAATTTAGGAGCTGTATAAGCATCAACTTCTCCAGTAAGGTTTAACTCGTATGTTTCATTTATTTGTTCTTGATTTATTTGCAAATTCATTTCATTTCCCCCCAAGCTTTGTATGGAACCATATAAGGTACCTTTACCCTAATCAAATACTGTTTAAACCAGTCTTTTCAAAATAATTAAGGTAAAATCATCTCTGAGCTCAAAGCCTTGTAGGCGATCAAGCTCTTGAAATACATTTTCAACAATCTTTTGAGAGGGCAGATCCATATACTTACGAATAAGAGATACAACTTCTTCTCTTTCAATGAATCCTTTGCTTGTTCTGCACTCGGTCACTCCGTCTGATAGAAGGATCACCATGTCTCCCACTTCTATCATCTTTTCATAAGGATGGTAGGTAGTTGTTCTGGAAACACCAAGAACAAGACCTTTTGCGATCAAATCTTGAAACTCGTCTTCCTTTGCGTGATAGAAAAAGCCTGGTTCATGACCAGCACCCGCATAGTAAAACTTATGGCTTTCAGGTTCATAAACTCCATGAAACATCGTGATGAACATGTTGCTATGAACGTTTTGTTCAACTACACGGTTTAAGTTCTCTAATAGCAGATGAGGCTTCATCTGTTCTTCAGGCAAACTGTCCATCGCATATTTGATCATAGACATACATAGTGCAGCAGGTATGCCTTTACCAATGATATCTGCTACCGCGACACTTAAACTATTGCCGCTCTTTACAAAATTATAATAATCGCCGTTCATTTTTTTCGCAGGAACACTCACTACACCGATGTCGAGTTGTTCGAACTCTGGGACATCACTGAGCAATAACGTCTGCTGCATACTTGCGGCAACTTCGATCTCTGATTCAAGCTGTTGTTGCTTATCACGCAAACTTTGATGCTCACGATAAGCAAAACCGTAGCCGATCATCGCTTCGAGAAGAAAGTCAAAAGAATCTCTCATTTCTTCAGACATATCCGGAAACAGCTCATCCATCACTTGGATGTGTAAGCTGACAAGATCTTCTGGTGAGATCTGTTGTTCTAATAACTTTCTGCTGAATTGCTGCCCTTTGTAGAGGGTCGTCTCTGTTTTGGCTTTTAGATAGACCGATAATAAATCTTGGTAACGTTCCGTTAGTGCGTCTTTTGCGGTCAAGAGCTCTCCTCCTAACGAAGCCATTTAGTAGCTGATATCTCCGTCCCCACATCAACCGTGGATTCAATTGAGAATTCATCCATTAAACGCTTCACGCCTGGTAATCCAGCTCCTAGTCCGCCCGAAGTGGTATATCCATCCTCCATAACTTTTCGGATCTCTCGAATTCCAGGTCCATTATCTAATGCTACAATCCGTAGTCCTTTTCTTCCTAATTGATCGATCGGTTCGATACAAATCTTTCCTCGTCCTGCATATAAGTAGATGTTACGGGCGAGTTCAGATATGGCTGTTGTTATTCTTGCTTGATCAACATTTCCGAAACCTAGCTCCTTAGCCATATTTCTTCCGAGTTGACGGGCACTTACGATGTCCCACTCGTTGCGTACTTCCACACAGGATTGGATGTCCATAGTCATCCCTCCAGTTCCAGACGCAATTTATCAAGCCCCTGTTCTAAGTCAAGTGCTGTCGAAACTTCCCTCATTGAAATTCCAAGGTCAATTAGAGTAATAGCAACTGCTGGTTGTATTCCTGTTAATACAACTTGAGCTCCCATTAATTTTGACATCCTCACTACATCTCCAAGAACTTTAGCTATAAAGGAGTCGATCATGTCTACTGACGTTAGGTCAATAACCACTCCTTTCGCACCTGTATCGTGAATTTTATTAAGCAAGTCTTCTTGAAATTGAAGAGCTGTCTGATCATCCATTTCTACTTGAATGGTGATCAATAAATATTCGTGCAATTTTAAAATAGGAATTCTCATTTTTTTACTCTCACTCCCTATTTATTGCTAATTAACTGCTGATTTGTAATTTCTAGAGCGTTTTCCATACCCTTTTGTAGCGTACTTTTCGTTGGGAACAAGCTAAGATCGATTCCTAAGCTGACGATCGTCTGTGCGATTTCAGGACGTATTCCAACTAGAATACATGTAGAACCTAATAAACGCACGGCATCTGCTGCTTGAATAATATGATGGGCAACCATCGTATCAACGACAGGTACACCTGTAATATCGATGAGCACCACTTCTGAACGATATTTAATCACACCGTTTAGCAGGTTTTCCATAATCAACTTCGCGCGTTCCGTATCAATCGATCCGATAAGAGGCATCACACTGATGTTTTTGAAAACTGGGATCAGTGGAGCAGAAAGCTCTAATAATGCCGTCTTTTGCACGGAAACGGTTCTTTCCCAAATTTGAGAGGAGTTTTCGACAACGCGATTTAGAATCGGGTCTAACCAGCGATCGATTTCGCGGTATACAGCCGCTACTTTCTCTTTGTCGTTTTCTGTCTCAACTAAAAGATTTAAAACAACGCGCCGAGCTGCTTGAAGCCCTTGCGTTAAATAGCTTAATGGTAAACCTGTATGAAGAACTTGATCAAAAAAATCATCAAGTGTTCCGTCTTTAGAAATATCATGAAAATTGATGTGCTTAATTAACATAGCAAAAAACTGTTGGTCTGTTTCTTCACTAAACTTTAAAGATGTTCCAATCAGTTCTTTTTCTTTAAAAAACTCAACTTCTTTAAGCCAATTATTTTTTAGGGTTTCTTGATTTTCATTAATCATCTGTACAATCAAGTTGTCCAATTTTTCTTGCACCCCCACTACATGTAGTCTCAATTTCTATTATTTCACTTCTGAATATATTGTGCAATGTTTACTCTTTTACTAACTTTGGATATATAACCCAAGATTCAAAATGATAAACATGTATTTTTTTTACAAAAATGTTTAAATAGTATTCGTATACTTACTTCCATTAGAAGGGGTTCATTTCCTCGCTAAGTGGCAGAATGGGTAATAAGCAGTTTAAAACTGAAAAATTTATTTCTTTTATATAATATTTAAAAACTGATTCCTTTTCCTAAATAGAGGTAAACCATTGCTATTCTTCCAGCTATATGCGTAACGCCATGAAATAAAATAAAAAACCGCCAGACATCCCCGTCAGACAGTTTCCTAAATGATGTTATAAAATTAAAAATCAACCAGACCAGTGCTGATCTGCAATGCGTCGTCTACCCTGCGCATCATGTCTTCATCCAGTTGTGTTATTTTATCTGTTAATCTTTGCTTGTCAATCGTCCTGATCTGTTCAAGCAAAATAACTGAATCCCGTTCAAAGCCGTATTTTTTCGAATCTATTTCAACGTGTGTTGGAAGTTTTGCTTTCTGTATTTGAGCTGTGATTGCTGCTACGATAACAGTAGGGCTAAAACGGTTCCCGATATCATTCTGAATGATCAGTACAGGCCGTATTCCACCTTGTTCTGATCCAACTACCGGTGAAAGATCTGCAAAGTAAACGTCTCCGCGTTTGACTATCAAGGACTACACCCCGCTAACTAAGCGGTCCAAGGTATGATCGGCTTCCTCCTCTAACATAAATGCTTCTGAAGCAATCGTTAGATTGATCTTAGCCATTTCCATGTAACCCTGTTTCATCTCATCACGAAACTGACGCTTATTCTTCCGCTCACGAAGAAACATCTCAGTAGCTTGATGGATAAATTCGCTGCGGTCCAAATTCTCTTTTTTTATGACGCGATCTACCTCACTTAGTAATTTTTGAGGAAGACTAATCACTATTCGTTTTGTGTTCAATTCGGACACAACATACACCTCCAGCGCAAAGCTATACTACGATCAAATTCCTTTTAACCACATTTAATCTTATCACTTCAATAATCCATTTGCAAAGCGATTTCAAAGTATTTATTCTACAAAATTTTCAATAGTCCTTCTAATATTCTGCTAAAAATTTAGAATTACATTCATATTTTCTAAAATTCGACCCTTTTTCGTGTAAACTCTCGGCACTCGAGCAGAAATGAGGCATGGAATTTCATAATTTATCGTTTCTGCGATACGTGCAATCTCATCCATCTCTATTTTTTCTGCTTGCTGACTTCCTATTAAAGTGGCAAGTTCACCAACATCTATTCTCTTTGGAAGTCTCACCATACACTGATCCATACAGATCCTGCCGATGATCGGCATTCGTTCTCCCTTTATAAGAACTGAAGCTCCTGGGGATAATCTTCTTTGCCAGCCATCTGCATAGCCGATTGGTAGTGTACCTACCCACTCTTCTTTTGTTGCTGTATAAGTCGCTCCATAACTTACAGTATCCCCCGGCATCAGTTTTTTAACATGAATGAGTCGGGAATGAAGACTGAATGCCTCTTCTAGTGGAAACGGCAAATCTTGTTTTAGTTCGTTAGATGGCGCTAAACCATACATACTGATCCCCAGTCGAACAAGATTGAAAGGTCCTTCGACTTTTCTAAGAGCTGCTGCACTATTTGCACTGTGAACAAGGGGTGGATTCAATCCCCATGATTTCAGCAAGTCTATATATTCAATAAACTTCTTCCTTTGTTGTTCAAAAAGCTCTGATTCCCATTCATCAGCTGTTGCAAAATGAGTAAACACCCCTTCTGCTTTAAAGGCCTGAGATTGGTTGATGAGGCGCGCTGCTTCTAGCAGCTCACTTTCTTCTCTAAATCCAACTCGCCCCATACCCGTATCGATCTTCAGATGTATCTTTATTTGATATTTCGTTTCTTTCACATACGAATGGGCCTCTGTCAGCCATTCTTTTTGAAAGACTGTAAGGCTTATTTCATTTTCAGCCGCAAGACTAGCATATTCCGGACGTACACGGTTCATAACTAAAATCGGTGCCGTGATTCCTTGTTTACGCAAAGCTAACCCTTCATCGAGCAACGCAACAGCTAGAAACTCAGCTCCCGATCTCAATGCCTCTTCTGCCACTTGAAGTGCTCCATGGCCGTACCCGTTCGCTTTTACGACAGCCATAATTTTTTGTTCAGGGAGATGTGTCTTAAAAGATTTTATATTTTGACTGATCTTATCTAGGTCGATTTCCGCCCAAGTGTCTCGATAATAATGATGTTTATCCATGGTGTTGGCCTCCCCGTTTAGATTACTGCCTTCTATTTTACCCTCTTAGCTCGTTTTATGTAAGCATTCTAACGTTGTATTCCATAATTATGTGAGTGCAATCCAAAAGTTTTGAGAGTCTATCCACGAGTTTTCGTTCTCAATCCTAAAGTTTTGCCACTTTATCCACGAGTCTACAAACCTCGACAATTTACAGACCTCTAATATCCTACAATCAAATAAAAACAGGCTAGCATGATTGCCAGCCTGTTCCGATCAAATCCATATATAATGTAGAAATTATTTAATCGCCTCTCCGCTCACTGAGCGTGCGATCGCCATCAACTCATCTTGACCAAGGTTATTAGAGACAAGCAAGTAATCGACACCATTAAAATTCCAAGTGATTGATTGATCTGTCATCGCACCTACAGTAAAGCCAAGATCAACCGGTTCTCCGCTCGACATCGTTAAGCGCGAAGCTGTTTCAACAGCTGTGTTCTTCTGCTGCATCAGTGTGAATGATTTATCCTCGTCCGCATAATTCAATACCACTTTGGAGTCATCTTCTCCTTGTGCTACTTCTCTTTCATTGACGATGTTTAAGTTCGCTGTATAAGTCGGATACAGAACTTCGAATTCTTCTCCACCACCTGAGAAAGTAGGAACTTCAAATTGAGCACTACTCATGTTTGATTCCATATCGAAAGAGTTCTTATCAAATTTCGCATTGAACTTAACCTTTGAAAAATCTAGCCTGACTAGCTCTTTTTGGTCTTGATCCATGATTCGTACTTGTTGCGGGTCAAGATCTTTATTTAACGTGATCTCTTGCTGATATAAGTTTTTGTTTTGATAATTTGTTTTTGTGTGGAAAACATAGCTTTTCTCTTTTGATTTAAATCCTCTGTCCGTATCATTTAAGATGTCCGAAATAAGTGATTGGAACAAATAAACTTGGCTGTTGTTTTCTGGCCAGTCACTTTGGAAACGAAAACTTTTATTCAGAGCTGGCGTAAGAACGAAAACTCCATCTTTGTTACGCAGTATCATCTGACTTTGATCTTTTTCAGCATTTTTTAAGCTGACTCGGTAAAAATCCGGCTTCTTATGCCAAATTTCCAGATCATAAGTCAGTGGCTTCTCTCCTGTGCTCAATGTCATCTTGGCTTCCGCTTTGTAACCCGTCATGGATTCCATTCTTTCTTCTAACGAATCCAAAACATCGTTCTGGCTTTGTGCACCACATGCCGACAGAACCAATACGATCATGAACGCCGTCAACATCATTGACAGTGTTTTCTTCATTTTTTGCCATCCCCTTTGTCCCAAAGTAATTTCGACATTGAAGGGGGACCAACTCTCTGCATCTTGCAAAGGACTACCCCTTCTACCGCATTACAATATATGAGACAACCCTGGACAATATGCAGACTAGCTTGACGAGCTTTCTAAAACTACTTGTGCGATCGCGTATTCTTTCGTATGAGAGATAGAAAGATGGCATAAATATGGATAAGGAGAAGTAAGGAACGGCTTACCCTTTTCATCTGATTTAATCTCCATGTCCTGCCATGAAAGCTCAGCGCCGATTCCTACACCGAGCGCTTTCGCCATTGCTTCTTTTGCAGCAAAACGGCCTGCAAGATATTCAAATCTTCTGTTCCCATTTAAAGAAGAAAATCTTTTTTGTTCGAACGGCGTTAACACCCGCTCTAGAAATCGAGGTTGATTGGACACAACCTGTTTGATTCGTTTTAGCTCGATCATATCGATACCTGTTCCTACAATCATATATAAAAGCTCCTTTACAGCTATATCTTTCGCCCTATCTATCCTCACATGGTAAACTTAAGGAAGAAGGATTGACATCGTTTAAGATTTTGACTGTTTTTTAACTTTGACACTCGTGTTTGAAGTTGATTTCCATTTCAAGTATCTTGAGGCACGCACTTTGCACTCCAATCAACAAGAGAAAGAAAAAGCAGTCTACACTTTATATAAAAAGGGTGATACTATTCCATGTTTATAAGAGATGAAAGCTTTCAGACCTTTATTAGGCGTTATCCTATTGTTACTTTTTTAGTTGCTGCACACATCATCGTGTTTCTTCTTATTAATTTTACCCCTTTTTCTACTTCTTTGTATCATTTTATGGTCGGGTCTAATTATTACATCACTGCTGGAGAGTACTGGCGTTTATTCACTCCCATTGTTACGCATGAGGCTGCAGGTCATCTGATCTTCAACTCGTTCTCACTTGTCTTGTTCGGTCCCGCACTCGAAGGAATCCTTGGAAAGGTAAGATTTATTATCGGGTATATAGGTGCTGGTTTGATTGCAAACATAGCTACCTTATTATTGCTGCCCCTTTCATACGCTCATATTGGTGCATCAGGAGCTATTTTTGGTCTGTTCGGGATCTATGTTTATATGCTGTATAACCACCGTCAATATATCGACCAAGCCAACACACAGATTCTTCTTGTTGTATTAGGAATAAGTCTAGTAACCACGTTTATGAATGCACGAATCAACGTGATGGGACATTTGTTCGGATTGATTGGTGGTGCCGCTCTTGCTCCAATCATATTTGCTTCCCTTCATCGCAAGAAAAAACGATGGTAAACAAAAAGCACCTCACGCTTGAGGTGCTTTTCCTATTTGAAGATGTTCAATTAATACATCTTTTAATGATGTTTCAAAATAGACCGGCCAATCCACGTCTAAAGCAGTCAACTGTCTAGCATGTTTCGGCTTCACTCCGATGATTTTCACTGGTTTTCCGTTCATATATTGAAGCATGCGGAACAGTTCGCTCAACTTTTGAACGCCACCTTCATCAATTTCTCCTGTAGCAGAAAGGTCAAAGAAAATTTCTTCAAATTGACCTTCGTACGCGGCTTTCAATGCATTTCCTGTAACGGTGATCATCTTGCTCTCGTTCACATCACCAAATAAAGGAACAAACGCCATTTTTTCAGAGATCGGTATGAACGGTCCCGACAATTCATCAAGACGTTTCATCGCATCTTCTAAAGCTTCCTTCTTCTCAAACAGTTCAAAATCTGTAGAAGATAGTCGCAGTCTAAGCTCTAAAAGCTTGTCCTCAAGCCCTTGAACGTGTTTTCCGATGGGGATAAAGACAATATGAGCAACCTCTCCTTCCCAACATATAGAGATATCACATATCAAAAACGGCTGGTTCCTTGCCTTTATGTTCGCTTCAAACGTCTTTTCTCCATCAAAAGGCATCATAAACTTCATTAGCTTGTTACGGCTCTCTTCATCAAAACAGTCCCGAATCGTTTCAGCCTGCATGCCCAACAATTCAATAGCTTTTAAGGATCTATTCAAGATCATTCCATCTTTATCTATCTTTACGTATGGTACGGGTAGGACACTGCTCATTTGTAGGCGTTAATCCTCTCTTCGGTATATTCATCCAGCCATTTTTCTACCTGTTGGAGATTTTTTATAATGATTCCTTGTTTATTCACATACGGTTCTAGATCATATTTTTCAGTTAGTCTTCCGCCTACTAAGATATCAGGTTTATTCGGCAGTGCCGCTAATGCGTGAACATAGTTTTTAAGCACCGGTAGATTATAAACGATGGAAACGGATAACCCGATGACCTCAGGCTTCCATTGCAACGCTGATTTCAATGCATATTCTAACGGAAGACTCGCTCCATAATATTTAGTTTCCCAGCCTTTTTCTTCAAAAAGGCTATTGATCATCTTAATTCCGAGATAATGCTGTTCTCCCTGCAAGCACAAAAACATAGCTTTCTTTTTATGTGTTGTTTCATCTGCTGATACTTGAAACAGCCTAGAAAGAACAAAGTCACAAACTCCCGTTGCCAGATGTTCATCAGCGACTGAAATCTCATTATTCTCCCAAAGGTCTCCAATCATATACATTGCAGGAGTAAACAGGTCTCGAAACAAAACCATTCGATTTTGATCTGGCTGCTGTTTAATGAAACGTAATGCCTCAGCATGATTGCCTTCTAAAAACAGACGAGCCAGTTTTTCAGCTTCTGAAATAGCCATGGATGGGACCTCTCCTTTGTTCTAGTGTGATTTTACTTTATTGCTTAAAACATCGTTCGCTTGTTTCAAATAATCGACATAAATACCAACACGGGTATTTTCTATTCTTTGCTTTTCCTGTTCTTCTAATAAAACTTCTATTATAAAATCAAAGTTATCCATTAAAAGCTGTGTACTCATTCCAAACTTTTGTAAGATACCATCTAACCAGATCGCATAGTCGATAAAGAACGCTTTATTATCGAGTTCATATGCCGTTTCAAGGTGTTTAAAATGATGATGGTTATCTTCTATGCACTTTGCTCTCCCCTTGTCACCATATCTTTCGACAAGCGAGGGATCTTTCTGGTAAATTTTTTCTGTTACTCTTTCTACCATAACATTTATGTTAAATTCCGTCATTTGGCAACCACCTTATACTGCTTTACAGTAGGTATGACAGCTGCTAATTCTTGATCAGGATATTTCTTTTCTAGATCATGGATTTTCTTAAACTCTTCACTTCTTACCCACTTTAGATAGGCTTCTTTTGAAGTGAAAATGAGTTGAACGGTCAGCTCACCCGCCCGCTTATCGTTTTGAAGCAATAGAAAGTCAACAAAACCATCAGCGTGATCTACTGACCTTGAACGGTTCTTATATATATTTATTACTTCATCTGCTTTTTCATTTGGAACATCGAACGTTGAAAAGACGGTATACATGAAACATCACCTCTTGGATGTATTTAAACGACAAAATGTTTATCTCATAAAAGATTCAATAAAGGCTCTATTTTTCCTGCTAGCTAATCTGGCTAACAGCATCTTTTAGATGTAACCACCCATGATACAGGAAAAAGCTGTAGAAGTCGAATTTAAGTAAAAATATTTGGTAGAAAGAATAACATTCTATTTATCAAATTTTTGATGATTTAGTAAGCTTTTACCACAGACAAAAAGGATAGAACTCCCTTTGAGAGCTCTATCCTTTCCTTTAGTAAAGATCAAACATATGCACATCATGCTTGGTCTGCTTTAGATAAGTAAACAGCTGTCCACGGTGATGATAGCTATGCGTCACGATTTCCACTAGCCATTTTGCTTGTGTAGCACCTTTCTCAGCATAAAACGCCTTCGTTTCTTTCTTTAAAAAATCTTCCTCAGAAAGAGATAAAAAATAGGATTTAATTAAATGATAGCCTTCTTCTAACACATGAGTTAATTCTGTCACATTTTCTGCAGATAACTTCTTTTCGAGCTGACGAATTTCTTGTTCTGATTTCTCCTGTAAGATCGCTAAGTCGATATGAGGAATCTGGACCAAATGATTAGCTAGCTCTAAAAAAGAACGCATGTTTTCAACCGGTCGATAATTGTAAACGGAAGGATCTGCTTTTTTTAATAATCCATTGGTCGTTCGAACCACAACATATAATTCTTCAAGCAACGTCTCTGTCAAGGAAGCTGTCGCATTCATATCTTCTTTCCTCCTGCTATGTATATTGGCTGCCTGTATAATCTTCTTCGTCTCAGTCGTTTTTTCCTTCGTTTAATCCAGAAGCAATCTCTTGGTGTGCAGAATTTCTCATCAAAATAATCTCTGAGTGGTCTTCACAGATCAAAAGCATGTCATAATAAGCGCGTATAAATACTTCTACGATAAATGGATCGTACATTTTACCAGATTGGTTCTCAATTTCTTTCTTGGCTTCCCAAGGTGTCATCCCCTGACGATAGGCACGGTTACTCGTCATGGCGTCAAATGAATCGGCAACAGCTAAAATACGAGAGTAAATCGGTATATCTTTTCCTTTTAAACGGTGTGGATAGCCTAAACCATCGTATCTTTCGTGATGATGAAGAATTCCTGTTAATACACGGTCTGAGTATCCAAAAGACTTGGCTAACTTCATCCCCTCAACAGGATGCTTCTTCATAATTTCATACTCTTCTTCTGTTAATCGGCCGTTTTTTAACAATACTGCATCTGGGGTTGAAATCTTTCCGATATCATGAATAAGTGCTGTCAACTCAAGCTCTTCCGATTCTACATTTTTGAATTGACCATGTTTGGCAAGAATCATGGCATAAAGTGCTACCCTTTTCGAATGTCCCTGCGTGTATACGTCTTTCGCTTCAACAGCTAACGAGAACGCTTTTACACCTTGTTGAATTGCTTCCTTTTCTGCAACGGATTGATAAACAATTCGTTGAGCCATGAACAATAGGGAACAGAAAATCACATAGATCGAGATAAACGCCAAATAGTCTTTCAATGGTTCATTTGATAACAAGAGATATGAAATCAATCCACCTATACTTGACACATAATATAGTCTCTTATCATTTAAAAGAAGTGCAGATACAGGCAAAAAGAAGTAAGCTGCCTGTACGATAGGATATGTAACGAAAAAGTAGGAGATCGAAACGACATATATACTGCACAAAACGAAAGCTAATTTTGTGTATTGTTCTTGTATACGGTTGACTCCCCAAGCAGGAAGGAACCCAATCAAAAATAAGATTAGAAAGGGGTAAAGATTTTCTAATGGCTCAATAAAAAAATGATGGAGGGCCTGAATAAAGGCACTCCCTACAATAAATAACTGTGCTAGCTTTATATTACGTATCATAAACGAAACTCCGATTGTCGAATTTTGTAATTTAATGTAATTATATACTATGAAGTCTTTTAATCCTATAGTTTGTCGGTAATTAAAGCATCTTCGCAGCCATTATAACTTAAACAAATAAAAAAACCGTCAAAATTAGACTGACATAGTCAATTGGGACATTAATAAAACACCTGTTAGGCTGCCATACTCCCCATTTCAATAGGGGTGTGGTAGCCTAATTTTTCTTGAATTCGCTCCTCATTGTAATACTTCATGTATTGATCTACTTTTTCCT
>JAFHKR010000027.1 GCA_017052515.1 Fictibacillus nanhaiensis | reverse complement strand
GTGATGATGGCAAAGAGGTCACACCCGTTCCCATACCGAACACGGAAGTTAAGCTCTTTAGCGCCGATGGTAGTTGGGGGTTTCCCCCTGTTAGAGTAGGACGTCGCTAGGCAATGAGGAAGATGGATGAAAATCCATCTTCTTTTTTTGTGTTTTAAAAAAGAAATAAGGAGGTTTGGCGGCTGCCAAACTTCTGATTTATGAATGATTGAGGTGAGGAAGGCTCGGGGGGGGATAGAGATTAGTTCAGACGGGGAGTGGTTGTCGAGATTTAGCGAATGGCCTTTATTTTCGGTTTTTGACTTAATTGAGGCTCGTTCCGACTTAATTGGCACTCGTTTCGACTTAATTTTTTTCATTCAGACTTAATTAGGGCCAGGAGACACCCCACACCGTATGCTTCAAAGAACAGTTTGATCTACGAATTCATCTCAAACCCTCAAAACAGGAAGAAGATGGCCACAGCCATCTTCCAACACGCGATATTCTTCAGCAAAAGCTCCAAAAATTATCCCAAAAGCCCTCCCATCAACCATCACCCAAGCCAAAAACGCAAAAAAACACCCTTGATCTCCACTTGAAAACCACTAATCAGTTCTCCTCATCAACCCAACCCCACATAATTTCACGGTAATCGTGATTTTATTCATGGTAATTCTCTATATATTCACAGATAAGCATCATAATTTCACGGATAAAATTATTTATCGAATTTTCGACACCGACACACTATTACTAACACCCTATCAACTATCAGCCAATTCCTCACAACTAAACCCGCCACTCAATTCCTCATCTGCAGCATCACACCAAAAAGGTAAGGAATCTTTTGAGCTGTAATGTTTAGGAACTGTTGGATATAGGGTAATTCTTCTGATGAATACGTATGAAAAAGCTCGCTCCACCATTCTGTGTCGTATCTGCTTAACATACTTAAGTTGTAAAGAATCACATAGTGAACCATAAATTCGTTAAGCGTAGGAGATTGTAGAAGATCTCGGTTTACAGGCAGGTAATAGGTCTTATCTTGAAGATGATACGATAACGGAAAGCAATCAAACGGTCGTAAGGATTCCTTCGCCTCAAAGACAAGCTGCATCTCATCGTCACTACCACTCAAAACGAAAGAAAACTTCGAAGGAAACAAACTGTTCATATATTCACTAAATCGTTCTAACGACATATGTAGATGATTGTTAATATGCTTGGGAAGATGAAAGATTGACTCATTTTCCTTATGCATCTTAACAAGGTGGACCTCACCGTTCATTTGCTTAAACAATGAACTTAATTCTGGCACTGTTTGGAGAAGAGACGCCATCGTAAACTTTTCTCCTTCAATATGTTTCATGTGAAACACTTTTTCACAAAAATGATTAAATAGACCTGTTCGTTGTACTTTAACTTCATCATAAAGAAACTCGTAACTTCTTTTCTTTCTTTTTCGTGTAGAGAGTCCGTGTGCAAGAACGGCGCTTGAATCGGGATAGCCAGGATCACTACAGAGTATGCATGCTTTCATAAGCTGAGTCATCCCGTAAAAGAGGAGTACAGGCTTTAGCTCTACAGGAGCTTGATCAGCGAGTTTATAATATTTCTTTCCATGCTCGATATAGTAAATAAACCCATATGTATTATCAAAGCTTTTGCCGTTGCTGTCATCCATGTTTAGTTGATGATATTGTTTACTCAAGAATTGCTGCGATTTTTGAGAGGAAAAGAACATATCGAATAAAGCCCAAGGGTCATGTTGCGTCATCATTTCTCCGTCATTCCTCTCTTCGTAAATTATTTGAAAAATCGAACATATTTTGTATTCCTTGACACTAGTTTACCCAGTTGATAATCTACAAATAATATTTTTCAGGAAGATAAATTTGAAGGGGTGGTTAAGGTATGTGGCAAGATAAGTTTGCAAAAGAAGGTTTAACCTTTGATGACGTGTTATTAATTCCAGCAAAATCGTCAGTTTTACCTGGTGATGTTTCAATTAAAACGAGGTTATCTGATACGGTTCAATTGAACATTCCGATTATCAGTGCTGGTATGGACACAGTAACAGAAGCAAACATGGCAATCGCAATGGCACGACAAGGCGGTTTAGGAATTGTACACAAGAACATGTCTATTGAAGAACAAGCAGAACAGATCGACCGTGTTAAACGTTCTGAAAGTGGCGTAATCACAGACCCGTTCTACCTAACACCTGAGCATCAAGTATTTGACGCTGAACATTTGATGGGTAAATATCGTATCAGTGGTGTACCGATCGTTGATGCAGATAAAAAATTAGTAGGTATCCTAACGAACCGTGATCTTCGTTTTGTTCAGGACTATTCCATCAAAATCTCAGATGTGATGACGAAAGAAAACTTAGTGACTGCACCAGTTGGTACTACGTTAAAAGAAGCTGAAAAAACACTTCAGCAATATAAGATCGAAAAGCTTCCACTCGTGGATGATGAAGGTACGCTACAAGGCTTGATCACCATTAAAGATATCGAAAAAGTGATTGAGTTCCCGAACTCTGCAAAAGACTCACAAGGACGTTTGTTAGTAGGAGCTGCAGTAGGTGTTACGAAGGATGCGCTTCTTCGTGTAGAGAAGTTAGTACAAGCAGGTGTAGATGCGATTGTTATCGACACGGCTCATGGACATTCTGAAGGAGTTCTTCAAAAAGTTCGTGAAGTACGAGATGCATATCCGAAATTAACAATCATTGCAGGTAACGTTGCTACGGCAGAGGCGACTCGCGATCTGATCGAAGCAGGAGCAAGCGTTGTAAAAGTAGGAATCGGACCTGGTTCGATCTGTACAACACGTGTTGTTGCTGGTGTAGGTGTACCACAAGTAACGGCTGTTTATGATTGTGCTACAGAAGCGAAGAAGTATGGAGTACCAATCATCGCTGATGGTGGTATCAAATACTCTGGAGACATCGTTAAAGCGATCGCAGCAGGCGGACATGCTGTTATGCTAGGCAGTATGCTTGCTGGTGTATCTGAGAGTCCAGGAGAGCGTGAAATCTTCCAAGGACGTCAATTTAAAGTGTATCGCGGTATGGGTTCAGTCGGTGCGATGGAGCGAGGAAGCAGCGACCGCTATTTCCAGGAAAATAATAAGAAGCTTGTTCCAGAAGGTATCGAAGGACGACTACCTTACAAAGGACCATTGGCTGATACGATCTATCAGTTAGTAGGCGGTATCCGTTCAGGTATGGGTTATTGTGGAACAGCAACGATCGATGAGCTTCAAAATGATTCCCGTTTTGTAAAAATTACGGGTGCTGGACTTCGTGAAAGTCATCCGCACCAAGTTCAAATTACTAAAGAAGCACCAAATTATTCAGTCTAAAGACACATTTTTAGGACAGAGGTATAACCTCTGTCTATTTTTTTGAAAATGTGTATGGTACAATAACTTTTGTGTGTAAATGGGTTTGGAGGTGCAGTTTTTTGAACAGCAAGATAAAACAACTTTTAGTGGTGACACTGATTTTTTCATTTTTTACGACGAGTTTATTAGGATTTTCTAAGTCAGCAAGTGCGGCACCGTCTCTAGATGTAGCAGCTGAAGGGGCTATACTTGTGGATGCAGAAACGGGGAAAATATTATATCAGAAAAATGCTGATAAGTTACTCGCTCCTGCAAGTATGAGTAAGATGATGACCGAATACCTATTACTAGAAGCCATTGACAAGAAAAAGATATCTTGGGATCAGAAAACAAGTATTTCTGAATATGCCCATAAGATTTCTCAAAACCGAACGTTATCAAACGTACCATTACGTGTAGATGAAAAATATACAGTTCGTGAGTTATACCAAGCGATGGCGATCTATTCTGCTAATGGAGCAACGATCGCATTATCAGAACTAATTGCGGGCTCTGAAGGTGAGTTCGTTAAAAAGATGAATGCCAAAGCTAAAGAACTTGGCATGAAAGATTTCAACTTCGTAAACTCAACAGGCCTTAACAATAAAGACTTGTTTGGTAATCATAATTCTGGCAGTGAAACAGACGAGAACATGATGAGTCCTCGTGCTACTGCTATTCTAGCGTTCAGCTTACTTAACGATCATCCAGAAGTATTAGAAACGGCAAGTGTTCCACGCTTGAAATTCCGTGAAGGTACAGATGACGAAATTCAGATGGAGAACTGGAACTGGATGCTTCCTGAGCTTAACAGTGGCTACGAGGGAGTAGACGGATTAAAAACAGGATCTACAGATATCGCAGGTAACTGTTTTACAGGGACAGTGAAAAAAGGAGATACTCGCCTTATTTCAGTTGTTATGAAAACAGGAACTCGTTTAGATCGATTTAAAGAAACTAAGAAACTATTTGATTTTGGATTTGCAAACTTTGAAAAAGAGCAGATCTTACCGGATAACTATCAAGTAAAAGGCAACAAAACAGTTCCTGTCGTAAAAGGTAAGGAAAAAGAAGTGAAAGTTGCTACGAAAGAACCTCTTTCTATGGTGATCAAAAGAGGAGAGAAAGAAAACTACAAGCCTAAATTTGTTATGGATAAGAAGAAGATGACAAAAGAAGGCGAACTGACAGCTCCTGTTAAAAAAGGTGAAGTTGTCGGTCATATCAATGTTGAGTATACAGGCAGCGGCGAAGACTATGGCTACCTACTCAATGGAGAAACAAAAGGTAAGACAGAAGTAGTAACGACTCAATCCGTTGAAAAAGCGAACTGGTTCGTTCTTGCTTTACGCGGTGTTGGCGGATTCTTTGGCGGACTTTGGTCTGGTGCCGTTGACATGGTTAAAGGCTGGTTCTAATCGTATGATTTCAAGAAGTTCTTTAGCAATTTGCTGAGGAGCTTCTTTTTTTCTGAAAATATAGAGAGCTTGCGCTTTTTTTGATTTGCGATAAAATAGATGAGAATACTAGTTTTATCTTAAAACAACCGAAAATTGTTGTTATAACACATATAATTCAGGGGGTAGTAAGCATGTTAAAAACAGGTACTGAACGTGTTAAAAGAGGAATGGCTGAAATGCAAAAAGGCGGCGTCATCATGGACGTTGTTAACGCAGAGCAAGCTCGTATAGCAGAAGCTGCAGGAGCGGTAGCCGTAATGGCACTTGAGCGTGTTCCTTCAGATATTCGTGCTGCAGGTGGAGTAGCGCGTATGGCTGATCCTACAATCACAGAAGAAGTTTTGAATGCTGTTTCTATTCCCGTAATGGCGAAGGCGCGTATCGGACATATCGTTGAAGCGCGTGTTCTTGAAGCGATGGGTGTTGACTATATCGATGAGAGTGAAGTACTGACTCCAGCGGATGAAGTTTTCCACTTATTGAAAAGCGATTACACAGTTCCTTTCGTATGCGGAGCACGAGATCTTGGAGAAGCGTCACGCCGTATCGCTGAAGGTGCATCCATGCTTCGTACAAAAGGTGAGCCTGGTACAGGTAACATCGTTGAGGCGGTACGCCACATGAGAATGATTCAAGGTCAGATTCGCAAAGTAGTTGCTATGAGCGAAGATGAGTTGATGACAGAAGCTAAGAACTTAGGTGCACCATTCGAAGTTCTTCTTCAAATTAAAAAAGCGGGCAAGCTGCCTGTCGTTAACTTTGCAGCAGGCGGAATCGCAACACCAGCAGATGCAGCGCTTATGATGGAACTTGGCGCTGACGGCGTATTCGTCGGATCAGGAATCTTCAAGTCTGAGAACCCAGAAAAGTTTGCTCGTGCGATCGTTGAAGCGACAACTCACTACCAAGACTACAAACTAATCGCTGAACTATCTAAAGGTCTCGGAACTGCAATGAAAGGGATCGACATCTCAACGCTAGCTCACGGTGAGCGTATGCAGGAGCGAGGCTGGTAAATCCATGCTGAAAATCGGAGTATTAGCCTTACAAGGTGCGGTACGGGAGCATGTAGCAGCGATTGAAGCAAGCGGAGCAGAAGCCGTAGCGGTAAAGCGTATCGATGAACTATCAGACTTAGATGGTTTAGTGATACCAGGCGGCGAGAGTACAGCGATGAGACGATTGATCGATAAATATGATTTTCTAGAACCGTTAAAGAAGTTTGCTCAAAATAAACCAGTCTTCGGTACGTGTGCAGGATTGATCTTGATGGCGAAACGCATCCAAGGACAAGATTCAGCACACCTTGAACTAATCGATATGACAGTTGAGCGTAATGCGTTCGGACGCCAGGTGGACAGTTTTGAAGCAGATCTCATGATCCATGGTGTAGGAGAAGATTATACAGGCGTATTTATTCGAGCACCGTTTATCGTTGAAGTCGGGCCAGAAGTAGAGATTCTATCGAAGCATAATGATCGAATCGTAGCGGCTAAACAAGGACATTTCCTCTGTGCAGCCTTCCATCCAGAGCTAACTGACGACTACAGACTTCATCAATATTTTGTAAAAATGGTACAATCGGCGAAAGAAGTAGTTGCATAAAATACAAAAATGCTGTACATTACTATAAAATCATTATAAAAAATCAATGACAGGAACTAGTAGCAAAAATTACTTTGTTTAGAGAGTCGGTGGCTGGTGAAAACCGATCAAAGTGTTTTGTGAATCCATCCTCGAGTGAAGAGCTGAACGTTCAGTAAGCTTTTCCGGTGAAGAACCGTTACATGTAATCGAGCCGGCAATAGAAATTCTATTGCAATTAGGGTGGCAACGCGGGTTAACTCTCGTCCCTATTTCTAATTTTTTTTAGAGATAGCGGGCGGGAGTTTTTTGATGTTGATGTTGTCTTTTAATTCCCTTCCATGCATTTTGATTGGAGCGCAAGGTGCGAGACTCCTAATGGCGCCAAGCGCTAGGAGGCTCACCGCACGCCACGTGGAAAGCGAGCAATCTGGAGCGGAAATCAACTACTAACATGAGTGACCATGTAAGCGAAAACCGTGATTTTTTATAAACTAAAGGAGGACATAAACATGTTAGACTTAAAATTTGTTCGTGCCAATTTTGAAGAAGTAAAAGAAAAGTTATCTGCACGTGGAGAAGACCTCTCTGGTTTAGATAAGTTCGAAGCATTAGATCAGCGCCGCCGTGAGTTAATCGGTGAAACGGAAGCACTAAAATCTAAGCGTAATGAAGTATCTAAACAAGTAGCAGAGTTCAAGCGTGAGAAAAAAGATGCTGATCACCTCATCACAGAGATGCGTGAAGTAGGGGATAAGATTAAGACGATGGACGATGAGCTTCGTCAAGTAGAAGAAGACCTTCACGCTATCATGCTGACGTTACCTAACATACCGCATGAAAGTGTTCCTGTCGGTGAGACAGAAGACGATAACGTACCTGTACGTCACTGGGGAGATGTTCCTGAATTTGCTTTTGAAGCAAAACCTCACTGGGATATCGCGACTGATCTGAACATCGTTGATTTTGAACGTGGAGCAAAAGTGACAGGCAGCCGTTTCGCTTTTTATAAAGGTTTAGGTGCTCGCCTTGAGCGTGCTCTTATTAACTTCATGATGGATCTGCACGAAGATGAGCATGGCTATACAGAGGTGCTACCTCCATACATGGTTAACCGTCAAAGCATGACAGGCACAGGTCAACTTCCAAAGTTTGAAGAAGACGCGTTCAAAATTCGCGAAGAAGACTATTTCTTGATTCCAACTTCTGAAGTTCCTGTAACGAACATGCACCGAGAAGAGATTCTAACAGCTGATGAACTTCCGATCACGTATGCAGCGTACAGCGCTTGTTTCCGTTCTGAAGCGGGATCTGCAGGACGCGACACGCGAGGATTGATCCGTCAGCATCAGTTTAACAAAGTAGAACTTGTTCGCTTCGTTAAACCTGAGGATTCTTATGAGGAGCTCGAGAAGCTTACAGGACACGCTGAAAAAGTACTTCAGTTACTCAACCTTCCTTACCGCTTGCTGAGCATGTGTACAGCTGATCTAGGCTTCACAGCAGCGAAGAAATATGATATTGAAGTATACCTTCCAAGCTACGGTGAGTACCGCGAGATTTCTTCTTGCTCTAACTTTGAAGATTTCCAAGCGCGCCGTGCACAAATTCGTTTCCGTCGTGATGCAAAAGGGAAGCCAGAATTCGTACACACGCTAAATGGATCTGGACTTGCGATCGGTCGTACAGTAGCCGCTATCTTAGAGAACTACCAACAAGAAGATGGTACTGTTGTCATTCCAGAAGTTCTGCGTCCTTATATGGGCAACAAAGAAGTAATTAAGTAAACAAATGAAGAAGCTGACTCAAAAATGGTTCCAAAAGGACCTTTAGAGTCAGCTTTTATATGTTTTGGGGTGTAAAAGTATTAGTATCGGTGGTGGTAAGAAGATTTCAGGTGGTAAGATGGTGATTACCGGTGATAAAGTAGGATTTATAGGTGAAAAACTTTAGGTTTCAGGTGGAAAACACAGTTTTAGCGGTGAACGTGTAATAAATATAAGAACACGTACCGTAAAATCGTACCTACAAAAAAGACAAACAAACTTTCATATAAAAAATTAAAAAAGTTTTTGAAAACCGTTGACACTTTATTTAACAGCATGTTATTATAGTTCTTGTCAGTCACACGGAGGTATACCCAAGTCCGGCTGAAGGGATCGGTCTTGAAAACCGACAGGGGTTTAACGACCCGCGGGGGTTCGAATCCCTCTACCTCCTCCATATACATATTCAACCTCATCTGAGTTACTCAGATGAGGTTTTTTGTTGTTGTTTTTTTCTTTTTCAAAAACTTTCAAAAACACCGATAGAAAACCCTAAAGTATTTTAACCATTCATTGTATGTAAGCGCTAACACTTTAAAGTAATAAAATTTAGTATTGACAGAACTTTTAGACAGGGCGTATGATGACAACTATAACTTAATTCAATAATGCAATGCTTATTCAGAGAGACCGAGGGATCAGGCCCTATGACGTCCGGCAACCTCCATAATGGAACGGTGCTACTTCCTGCAGAATGGTGAGTCATTCTGGAAGATAAGTCGATGTTTACTTATTCGCCCTCTTCCATGGAATGAAGAGGGCTTTTTTATATGGTAAGGGGGAGGACATATGATCAAAATCAAGGACGTTACGAAAATATATAAAGTAAAAGGTAAAGAGATCGTCGGGGTAAAGAATGTTTCACTGACGATCGATAAAGGCGAAATCTTTGGCATTGTCGGATATAGCGGGGCTGGAAAGAGTTCGTTGTTGCGCTGTCTGAACTTATTAGAAAAACCAACATCAGGAGAAATCAGAATTGATGGAATCCCGATTACGAAACTAGGTAAAAAGGAGTTGCGCGAGGAGCGTCTGAAGATCGGCATGATCTTTCAGCATTTTTATTTGATCAGTGCGAAGACCGTTTTTGAGAACATCGCATTCGCTTTAAAAGCAGCAGGAAAAACGAAAGAAGAAATCAACGAGAAAACAAATGAGCTTTTAAAAATGGTGGGATTAGAGGAGCAAAAAGATCAGTACCCTTCACAGCTGAGTGGTGGCCAGAAACAGCGTGTTGGTATTGCGAGAGCTCTTGCGAACGATCCGAAGGTATTGCTTTGTGATGAAGCGACTTCAGCTCTTGATCCGAACACGACGAAATCGATTCTTTCCTTGCTAAAGTCCATCAATAAAAAGTTAGGCATTACGATCGTGCTGATTACGCATGAGATGGAAGTAGTAAAAGAGATCTGCCACCGAATGGCGATCATGCAGGACGGAGAGATCATCGAGTCGGGTGATGTGTATAACATATTTGCTAATCCAGAAAAAGAGCTCACAAAAACGTTCATCAGCTCTGTTATCCAGATGGATCTACCAGAACCTCTTCTTAAGAACAGAAAAGGAACAGTGATCAAGATTCAGTTTAAAGGAGCCATTGCAGAAGAAGCTGTAGTTTCTGAGCTTTTCCAAAACTATCGTGTAAAAGGGAATATCCTTCACGGTAAGATCGAATACATTCAGGAAACACCGCTTGGTATCTTCATCATGGAACTTGTTGGTGAAGAAGCTGAAGTGAAGCGAGCGATCTCGTATATTGAGAGTCGCATAGAAAATCTTGAGGTGGTGAAACAAGTTGCTTGATTCTATTTTAAACATCCTTCCAGACCTGAATAAGGCATTCTTTGAAACGCTATATATGGTCGCTATATCACTCGGTGTATCATTAGTGGTTGGCCTACCGCTTGGAATCATCCTATTTATAACCGACAAAGGATTGTTGTTTGAGAATGCGTGGATCAAACAGATCGCGGGCATTCTTGTGAACTTGATCCGCTCTGTGCCATTCATCATTTTATTAGTCGCTTTATTACCGTTAACTCAGCTGATCACAGGAACGACGATCGGACCAACAGCAGCATCTGTCTCACTGTCTGTCGCAGCCATACCATTCTTTGCAAGGCTCGTAGAAACGTCATTACGAGAGATCGATAAAGGCGTGATTGAAGCGGCCGTTGCAGTAGGCGCTACGCCATGGATGATCATCCGTGAAGTGCTTCTACCAGAAGCGAAGCCAGGAATCGTTCAAGCGATAACAGTCACAGCCATCAGCTTGCTAGGCTATTCAGCCATGGCCGGCATCGTCGGCGGAGGAGGAATCGGCGATTTCGCCATCCGCTTCGGTTACTATCGCTATGACAACACGATCATGCTAACAACCGTCATACTACTAATCGTAATCGTCCAGCTCATGCAAGTCATCGGAGACGGTGCAGCAAAGGCTGTAAATAAAAGATAATTTTTTTTCTAAAGGGTAGACGAGAAAAGATTCATCTTTAAAGGTTTAGGTTTAAAAGACTTCAAGGGCAAGTTGATTGGAGTGTAAGATGCGAGACTCCTGGGGGATCAGGGGGACAGGTGAGACCCCGCCAGCGCAAAGCGCTAGGGAGGCTCACCGCACGCCCCCCGGAAAGGGAGCATCTGGAACGTAAATCAACCACTCACAAAAACATCATGTATTTGCAAAAACAATTTTAAAAAGGGGATCATCATGAAAAAAATCATACTTACACTACTAACAGCTCTGCTCGCTTTTGGCTTAGCAGGATGCTCATCTTCATCAGATGCGTCAAAAGAAAAAGAAGTAACATTAGGCGCAACAGCAGGACCATACACAGACATGGTCAACAAAGCGATCAAACCCTCACTAGAGAAAAAAGGATACAAAGTAAAAGTCATTGAATTCAGCGATTATATTCAACCCAACATGGCATTATCAAAAGGCGATCTAGACGCTAACCTTTTTCAGCACAAAGTGTACATGGAGAATTTCGCAAAAGAAAAGAACTTAAAGCTGTCAGAAGTCATCATCGTTCCAACAGCACCGATGGGCCTCTATTCTGAGAAATTCAAATCAGTTAAGGACATAAAAGAAGGCAGCACTGTCGCTATTCCGAACGATCCGGTCAACTTAGCGCGCACGTTGCTCATGCTTGAAGATGCAAAACTGATCACCATCAAAGAAGGAATCAACGAACTAACAGCATCTGAAAAAGATGTGAAAGACAATCCGAAGAAACTCGTGTTCAAACCATTAGAAGCGGCACAGCTTCCACGTGCTGTTCAAAGTGCAGATGTTGCAGCTGTACCTGGTAACTTTGCACTCGCAGCAAAGATGGACTTATTGGATGCGATTCAACTAGAGAACATGCCGGACACATACCGTAACCGTGTTGTGGTGAACACGAAGGATGTAGATTCTGCATTTGCCAAAGATATTAAGAAGGTAGTGGAATCGAAGGAGTTTGAAGAAGTGATCGATAAGGAATTCGAAGGCTTCGGAAAACCAGAATGGATGAAGAAATAAATTAAAATAAAACCCCGGAGCTCATAAGGATGAGAACCGGGGTTTTTTATGTTTATAAGCGAACTTCTCGTTTCGCCTCAATCTTTTGTGCGATCTTTTCTACGATATGATCGATGGACTCTGGATTATCGCGAAGATCGTAATCATTGATGTTCACACGAAGCACAGGGCAAGAATTGAAAGAAGCGATCCACTTTTCATAGCGATCGTACATCTCTTCCCAATAAGAGACCGGTGTTTCTTGCTCCATCTTACGTCCGCGTTTCTGGATACGAGCTAAGATATCATCAAGAGAGCCTTCTAAGTATATCAAGCAATCAGGCTGCGGGAAGTATGGTGTCATGACCATGGCTTCAAACAGGTGAGTATACGTTTCGTAATCTACATCAGACATGTTGCCTTTATCAAAGTGCATACGAGCGAATATACCCGTGTCTTCATAGATCGATCGATCTTGCACAAATCCTCCGCCATAGTCGAACATTCTTTTTTGCTCTTTGAAGCGTTCTGCTAAAAAGAAAATCTGCAGGTGGAAGCTCCAACGCTTAAAATCATGATAAAAGTTTTCTAAGTATGGGTTGTTATCCACTTTTTCCATGGATGTACGAAACTTTAGTTTTTCTGCAAGTGCATTCGTAAATGTAGATTTCCCCGCACCTACCATACCTGCCACTGTAATGACAGCATCGTTTGGGATTCCGTATTGTATGAGTTTACTCATCGCGCAACTTCTCCTTTTTTAAGAGTTGCATCAATTAGGGAAAAGATCTTTTCTTTATCCGCTTCATACGCAACAAAATCTAAGTCATCTCCGTTAAAAGAGAGTACAGGAATTTCGGGGTGCTGCTTTTTAAAGGCAGTCATGAACGTCTCGTAATCCTCAGCTAACTGTTCTAAGTACGCAGGCTCCATATTTTGCTCGATAAAACGTCCACGCTTACGCACGCGGTCCAGCAACGTATCGAGGCTAGCGTTTAAATAGATGATCACGTTCGGTACAGGCATATCCTCAGTAAGGATGTCAAAGCACTGCATGTATTTATGAAGATTACCGTCTTTTAGCGTTCGACCCGCAAAAATACGGTTCTTAAAGATATGATAATCAGAAACGACAGGAATCTGTTTAGATAGATACTGTCCTTGAATCTCTTCAAGCTGTTTATACCTGTTGCAAAGAAAGAACATCTCGGTTTGAAAACTCCACTCATCGATGTTGTCGTAAAATTTTCCGAGAAAAGGATTCTCCTCTACAATCTCTTTCAATAATTGAAAGTTATAGTGCTCAGCAATAGCTTTTGCGAGCGATGTTTTCCCTACGCCAATCGGCCCTTCAACTGCGATAAAGGGGGTTGAACTCATCTTCCTTTTCCTCCCTTATAAATAACAAACGAAAAATTACAGACAAAGAATATTGTAGCATACGTTTGGAAAAGGTGGTGAGATTATCGGTAAAAAGTTAATGGTAAATATGCGATTTAATACATCGTTTTATGTTTGTTTTCATTTGCCTGATCGATGATTGCTCTTAAATTTAAGTCTTCACTCTTACTGATATCAGCATTCAATGTCTTTTCCATTAAAATTAAGGCTCTTTCGTTATCTTCTTCTATATTAGACGCGGAACAATCAGCTGGTGCATAAAGTGTAAAACCTCTCATATAAGCATCGTTTGCTGTAAAGAGAACACATATATTACCTGCTACACCGCAAAGGATTAAAGTTTGGATACCAAGCTCATTTAATAAAGTAGATAAGGGTGTTGAGAAAAATCCAGAATGCTTTGGTTTGACGACAAAGAAATCATCATCATCTGGCTGCAATCTTTTTACGAAATCACCACCGGATTGTGTGGAGCAATAATCAACAAGCTTGTGTTTATCTGATTGCCATTGTCCAAAGTTATCATTTACATAAATAACAGGAATCTTTTCATTTTTTGCTCGCTTTTTCAGATCATAAATTTTATCGGCAATCGGTGCAGACGTTTTTAACAAAAGTGGCGCTTCGGGAAAATTAAAGTCGTTGATCACGTCAATAATAAGCAGTGCGACCGGTATTTTATCGTTTCCGTGCGGATGTTGTTTTTCCATAACGAATCCTCTCTTTCGTTTAAGTTCTTTTATTAGTAAGTTAATTTCATCTATATAAAAGAAGTAACGATTTTGGTCTATACAACCATTCCTTTCTTTATTATTAGCAAAACCTCTTGTATAATTTCTTACAACTAAAACTTTGGAGCGAAAAAGTATGGAGATCTTAGAAAAAGACGAATATTACATGGAGCTTGCTCTACAAGAAGCACAAAAAGCAGCAGATATCGGCGAGGTACCGATTGGAGCTATTCTAGTAATAGAGGATGAAATTGTCGCAAGAGCTCATAATCTGCGTGAAGCCGAACAAAGAGCGATCGCTCATGCAGAGCTCTTAGCCATTGATCAGGCTTGTAGAGAAAAGGAAGCTTGGCGACTTGAAGGCGCAACATTATACGTAACACTAGAACCATGTGCGATGTGTTCGGGTGCGATTGTCCTCTCAAGAGTAAGCCGTGTAGTGTACGGAGCGGCAGATCCTAAAGGAGGCTGCGCTGGAACGTTAATGAACCTTTTACAAGAAGAGCGGTTTAACCACCAATGTGAGATTGTAGCGGGTGTCAAAGGTGAAGAGTGCGGTGAAATTCTTTCAAGCTTTTTCAAGAAACTTCGCGATCGTAAAAGGAAGGAAAAGGAAGAGCGTAGAAAGGAGCTTTAGTGCTCCTGCGGTTGATTTTTTTAAAAGGACATAGTATACTAAATCTTGCACATTTAGTTGTGCATCTAACAATGTTATACACTTTGTCGCGCTAGATGGGGAGGTAGCGGTGCCCTGTACTCGCAATCCGCTGTAGCGAGGTTGAATTCCTCTCCTCGGCTAGTTCAACGTATGGTCTGACGGACGTAAGTGGTGTTGATGTCCGGGTCCTGCGCAACGGAGACCCATGAACCCTGTCAGGTCCGGAAGGAAGCAGCAGTAAGTGGACCACTTCGTGTGCCGTGGGGCAACCTGGACTGAGCTAACTGCGTTTGTACGCATAGGTTGACTATTCCAAAGAGAGGTGCGCGGCATTCTAATATATAAACAATAACTCACCCTTGTTTCAGGGGTGAGTTTTTTGTAATGTTTCAGTATAATATAGAAAGAATGAAGTGAATTAAAGGAGGCAAAGGGATGAGTTATCAAGCGCTCTACCGCGTATGGAGGCCACAGAGCTTTGAAGATATGGTCGGGCAGGAACACATTACAAAAACGATTCAAAATGCCTTGATGCAGGACAAGCTTTCCCATGCCTACCTGTTTTCAGGACCAAGAGGAACGGGTAAAACAAGTGCGGCGAAGATTATCGCCAAAGCTGTTAACTGTGAACGGGCTCCAGTTTCTGAGCCATGTAACGAATGTGACGCTTGTAGAGGGATCACGAACGGTTCGATATCTGATGTGCTAGAGATCGATGCCGCGTCTAATACAGGTGTGGATGATATAAGGGATATCCGGGACAAAGTGAAATTTGCGCCGTCCTCTGTTACGTACAAAGTCTATATCATAGATGAAGTACATATGCTTTCAACTGGTGCGTTTAATGCGTTATTAAAAACTTTAGAAGAACCGCCAAGCCATGTTATTTTTATTCTGGCAACGACCGAGCCGCATAAAATTCCGGCAACGATCGTTTCACGATGTCAACGGTTTGATTTCAAGCGGATATCTTCACAATCGATCATCGGACGAATGAGGCAGATCGTCGACGCTAACGGTACCGAAGTTGATGAAGAAGCTCTTCAACTGCTAGCAAGAGCAGCTGAAGGTGGAATGCGTGATGCGTTAAGTCTCCTCGACCAAGCGATCTCCTATAGTGATGAGAAAGTAAGAGTAGAGGATGTTTTGTCGGTAACCGGCTCTGCCTCACAAAAGCATCTTTCCGAGATGGCAGAAGCCTTTTTAGAAAAAGATGTATCAAAAGCTCTTACTTTATCGACAGAACTATTACATCAAGGAAAAGATCCTGTTCGGTTTTTAGGAGACCTTATCTACTATTATAGAGATATGCTTCTATACAAAACGGCACCTCAATTAGAAGAGCTGTTAGAACGTGTCTCAACAGACGAAGACTTTGCACGATTGGCAGATGCTACAGCTGCAGAAGACATCTATGCGATCATCGGTCAGTTAAATGCTGCACAACAAGAGATGAAATGGACGAACCATCCTAAGATTTTCTTAGAGACAACCTTCATCAAGATTTGTTACCAAAAGCAAGAAGGGATCTCGTCGCAAGCGGGGAATCCTTCTGTTGAACCGTTAATGCAAAGAATTGAGCAATTAGAACAAGAACTTAAAAAGATGAAAGAAAGCGGCTGGTCATCTAACGGACCATCCTCCCAGACGGAAGCGGAAGCTCCAAGAGAAAAAAGAGTAATCAGAGGACAAGGTGGCGCATCACAAACACAAGTAAAAGAGATGCTCAAAAAAGCAAAAAAACCAAACCTTGTTCAGCTTAAGGGAATGTGGGGAGAGATCTTAGATAAGATCCGTTCTGAAAAAGTGAGTGCCTATGCCCTTCTCTCAGGTGCAGAGCCGGTAGCTTGTTCAGATCAAATCTTTTTGCTTTCATTTCAGCATGAAATCCACCGTCAAATGGCATCTCAAGAGAACAACAGGAGCTATGTAGAAAGCGCAGTTTATAGTACAATAGGAAAGAACCTGTCCATGCTATCCATGTTGGATCCAGAATGGCAGAAACTAAAAGCTGACTTCATTAAAGAACAACAGCAAGGCCAACCATCTTCTGAAGAAAAAGAAAAAACAGAAGACCCTCTCATCGCAGAGGCGATCAAATTGGTTGGCGATGATTTAATTGAGATAAAAGAAGAGGAAGATTAAAAGGAGGAATTGTACGATGATGAAAGGCAACATGAACAATATGATGAAGCAAATGCAAAAAATGCAGCGTGACATGGCAAAAGCTCAAGAGGAACTAAAAGATAAAGTGATCGAAGGTTCAGCTGGCGGCGGTATGGTTACCGTTAAAGCGAATGGTCACAAAGAGATCATCGACATTATCATTAAAGAAGAAGTAGTAGATCCAGATGATATCGACATGCTTCAAGACCTTGTGCTAGCAGCTACGAACGATGCACTTAAGAAAGTGGACGAACTCGTATCACAAGACATGGGCAAATTCACAAAAGGACTTAACATTCCTGGAATGTTCTAGGAATATGCTATGCATTATCCTGAACCGATCTCAAAGCTGATTGAAAGCTTTATGAAATTGCCGGGCATCGGACCGAAAACGGCGGTTCGCCTGGCATTTTTCGTATTGGAAATGAAAGAAGATGACGTGCTCGATTTTGGACGAGCACTCGTTAACGCGAAACGTCAGCTTATCTATTGTTCCAACTGCTTTCATATTACTGACCGTGATCCTTGTATGATCTGCGATGATTCAAGCAGAGACCGAACGACGATCTGTGTTGTTCATGATTCCAAGGATGTTATTGCGATGGAAAAAATGAAAGAGTACCGCGGACTCTATCATGTCCTTCACGGGGCGATCTCACCCATGGATGGTGTAGGACCAGAGGATATTAAAGTCGCAGAACTGTTGAAGCGCCTAACAGATGAAGGGATTCAAGAAATTATCATGGCTACAGATCCGAACATCGAAGGAGAAGCCACTGCCATGTATATCGCAAGACTTCTAAAACCGACGGGTATCAAGATTACTCGTATTGCCCATGGACTGCCTGTAGGCGGAGACTTGGAGTATGCGGATGAAGTAACGCTTTCCAAAGCGCTTGAAGGAAGAAGAGAAATCTAACTAAAGGGGTTGCTTGCATGTTTTTTTCCCGAAAAGGGCGATTGAAGCGATCCGGAGATGAAGAGCTGCTTCAAAGTCTTGATGAGCTAAAGATAGACTGGATGCATCAAAAAGAAATGGTGGAACGCAGTGTAGAACCATCTGAAGAGGTTATCTTTAAGCTTCAACTAGCAGAATCAAAATACTTCTTCTTATTAAAAGAAGCGAAAAAAAGAAACGTGACGACCAGCAAGTTAAAATAACTGCTGGTCTTTTTTTTGGACAACTCCCATACAATGACTAGTAATAACTTGGATGTTGTATAGGAGGAATCGAGAATGGAGCCAATAACGGTAATCGCTATTCTTGGAACTATCATCTTTGTCCTGCTTCTAGTAGGTGCTCCAATGAGGCCGATACGCTGGATCGGATTCGGTATTACACGTTTTTGTATTGGTGCACTGTTGCTATTCTTATTAAATGCGATCGGAAACTCATATGATATTCATATTCCGATTAATGCGTTTACGGCGCTGATCTCAGGAATCGCTGGATTACCCGGCATAGCTTCACTAGTAGCTATTGAATTCTTTATCTTGAACTAAGGGATTCAAATGTACGTTTAAGAGAAGGTGTAGAGAGCGATTATAAGCTTTCTATACCTTTTTTCATTTATTTAAAGTAATTTCAAAATAACTATTGACCTTCATTCACCATACGTGATATATTAGTTCTTGTCGCCGCAACACATGAAACATTGTTGCAGGCGGGAAACAAATTTTAAAAAACGGTTGACTTCTTATTATAAAGATGTTATCCTAATAAAGTCGCTAAAACGAGCGGCTAACAAAAAAGTTCTTTGAAAACTGAACAAAAGAAATAGGTAAGGAATTAAGAATTAATTCCGTCAGTTTTAAAATCGAGCAAGACAAACACTTTTATGGAGAGTTTGATCCTGGCTCAGGATGAACGCTGGCGGCGTGCCTAATACATG
>JAFHKR010000026.1 GCA_017052515.1 Fictibacillus nanhaiensis | reverse complement strand
CGTGATGGGAAATCTCATCTTGAGGGGGGCTTCATGCTTAGATGCTTTCAGCACTTATCCCGTCCACACGTAGCTACCCAGCTATGCCCCTGGCGGAACAACTGGTACACCAGCGGTGTGTCCATCCCGGTCCTCTCGTACTAAGGACAGCTCCTCTCAAATTTCCTGCGCCCGCGACGGATAGGGACCGAACTGTCTCACGACGTTCTGAACCCAGCTCGCGTACCGCTTTAATGGGCGAACAGCCCAACCCTTGGGACCTACTTCAGCCCCAGGATGCGATGAGCCGACATCGAGGTGCCAAACCTCCCCGTCGATGTGGACTCTTGGGGGAGATAAGCCTGTTATCCCCAGGGTAGCTTTTATCCGTTGAGCGATGGCCCTTCCATGCGGAACCACCGGATCACTAAGCCCGACTTTCGTCCCTGCTCGACTTGTAGGTCTCGCAGTCAAGCTCCCTTGTGCCTTTACACTCTGCGAATGATTTCCAACCATTCTGAGGGAACCTTTGGGCGCCTCCGTTACTGTTTAGGAGGCGACCGCCCCAGTCAAACTGCCCACCTGACACTGTCTCCGAACCGGATTACGGTCCAAGGTTAGAATTTCAATACAGCCAGGGTAGTATCCCACCGACGCCTCCACCGAAGCTGGCGCTCCGGCTTCTCAGGCTCCTACCTATCCTGTACAAGCTGTACCAAAATCCAATATCAAGTTGCAGTAAAGCTCCATGGGGTCTTTCCGTCCTGTCGCGGGTAACCTGCATCTTCACAGGTACTATAATTTCACCGGGTCTCTCGTTGAGACAGTATCCAAGTCGTTACACCTTTCGTGCGGGTCGGAACTTACCCGACAAGGAATTTCGCTACCTTAGGACCGTTATAGTTACGGCCGCCGTTTACTGGGGCTTCAATTCAGAGCTTCTCCCAAAGGATAACCCCTCCTCTTAACCTTCCAGCACCGGGCAGGTGTCAGCCCCTATACTTCACCTTGCGGTTTCGCAGAGACCTGTGTTTTTGCTAAACAGTCGCTTGGATCTATTCACTGCGGCTCTCTCGGGCGATAAACCCTATCAGAGCACCCCTTCTCCCGAAGTTACGGGGTCATTTTGCCGAGTTCCTTAACGAGAGTTCTCCCGATCATCTTAGGATTCTCTCCTCGCCTACCTGTGTCGGTTTGCGGTACGGGCACCTCTTTCCTCACTAGAGGCTTTTCTTGGCAGTGTAGGATCAGGGACTTCGGTACTAAAATTTCCCTCGCCATCACAGCTCAGCCTTCACGTTGGGCGGATTTGCCTACCCAACAGCCTAACTGCTTAGACGCACTATTCCATCAGTGCGCTCACCCTACCTTACTGCGTCCCCCCATTGTTCAAACGGAAAGGAGGTGGTACAGGAATATCAACCTGTTATCCATCGCCTACGCTTTTCAGCCTCGGCTTAGGCCCCGACTAACCCTGAGCGGACGAGCCTTCCTCAGGAAACCTTAGGCTTTCGATGGACAAGATTCTCACTTGTCTTTCGCTACTCATACCGGCATTCTCACTTCAAAGCGCTCCACCAGTCCTTCCGGTCTGACTTCGCTGCACTTCGAACGCTCCCCTACCCCTGTACCATACGGTACAAGCCATAGCTTCGGTGATACGTTTAGCCCCGTTACATTTTCGGCGCAGAGTCACTCGACCAGTGAGCTATTACGCACTCTTTAAATGGTGGCTGCTTCTAAGCCAACATCCTGGTTGTCTGGGCAACTCCACATCCTTTGCCACTTAACGTATACTTTGGGACCTTAGCTGATGGTCTGGGCTGTTTCCCTTTTGACTACGGATCTTATCACTCGCAGTCTGACTCCCGCGGATAATTCTCTGGCATTCGGAGTTTGACTGAATTCGGTAACCCTGTGGGGGCCCCTAGTCCAATCAGTGCTCTACCTCCAGGAATCTTGCCGCGAGGCTAGCCCTAAAGCTATTTCGGGGAGAACCAGCTATCTCCGTGTTCGATTGGCATTTCACCCCTACCCACACCTCATCCCCGCACTTTTCAACGTGCGTGGGTTCGGGCCTCCATTCAGTGTTACCTGAACTTCACCCTGGACATGGGTAGATCACACGGTTTCGGGTCTACGACCACGTACTATGTCGCCCTATTCAGACTCGCTTTCGCTGCGGCTCCGTCTTATCAACTTAACCTTGCACGGGATCGTAACTCGCCGGTTCATTCTACAAAAGGCACGCCGTCACCCGTTAATGGGCTCCGACTACTTGTAGGCACACGGTTTCAGGATCTGTTTCACTCCCCTTCCGGGGTGCTTTTCACCTTTCCCTCACGGTACTGGTTCACTATCGGTCACTAGGGAGTATTTAGCCTTGGGAGATGGTCCTCCCGGATTCCGACGGGGTTTCACGTGTCCCGCCGTACTCAGGATCCACTCAGGAGGGAACGAAGTTTCAGCTACAGGGCTGTTACCTTCTTCGGCTGGCCTTTCCAGACCACTTCACCTACTTCGTTCCTTTGTAACTCCGTATAGAGTGTCCTACAACCCCAGAGAGCAAGCTCTCTGGTTTGGGCTGATTCCGTTTCGCTCGCCGCTACTCAGGAAATCGCATTTGCTTTCTCTTCCTCCGGGTACTTAGATGTTTCAGTTCCCCGGGTCTGCCTTCTCATACCCTATGTATTCAGATATGGATACCATCCCATTACGGATGGTGGGTTCCCCCATTCGGAAATCCCCGGATCAATGCTTACTTACAGCTCCCCGAGGCATATCGGTGTTCGTCCCGTCCTTCTTCGGCTCCTAGTGCCAAGGCATCCACCGTGCGCCCTTTCTAGCTTAACCTTAT
>JAFHKR010000025.1 GCA_017052515.1 Fictibacillus nanhaiensis | reverse complement strand
GAGGAGCTTGCTCCTCTGATTTAGCGGCGGACGGGTGAGTAACACGTGGGTAATCTGCCTGTAAGACGGGGATAACTCCGGGAAACCGGGGCTAATACCGGATAATAAGAGAAGAAGCATTTCTTCTTTTTGAAAGTCGGTTTCGGCTGACACTTACAGATGAGCCCGCGGCGCATTAGCTAGTTGGTGAGGTAACGGCTCACCAAGGCGACGATGCGTAGCCGACCTGAGAGGGTGATCGGCCACACTGGGACTGAGACACGGCCCAGACTCCTACGGGAGGCAGCAGTAGGGAATCTTCGGCAATGGGCGAAAGCCTGACCGAGCAACGCCGCGTGAGCGATGAAGGCCTTCGGGTCGTAAAGCTCTGTTGTTAGAGAAGAACAAGTACGAGAGTAACTGCTCGTACCTTGACGGTACCTAACCAGAAAGCCACGGCTAACTACGTGCCAGCAGCCGCGGTAATACGTAGGTGGCAAGCGTTATCCGGAATTATTGGGCGTAAAGCGCGCGCAGGCGGTCTCTTAAGTCTGATGTGAAAGCCCACGGCTCAACCGTGGAGGGTCATTGGAAACTGGGAGACTTGAGTGCAGGAGAGAAAAGTGGAATTCCACGTGTAGCGGTGAAATGCGTAGAGATGTGGAGGAACACCAGTGGCGAAGGCGGCTTTTTGGCCTGTAACTGACGCTGAGGCGCGAAAGCGTGGGGAGCAAACAGGATTAGATACCCTGGTAGTCCACGCCGTAAACGATGAGTGCTAGGTGTTGGGGGGTTCCACCCTCAGTGCTGAAGTTAACACATTAAGCACTCCGCCTGGGGAGTACGACCGCAAGGTTGAAACTCAAAGGAATTGACGGGGGCCCGCACAAGCAGTGGAGCATGTGGTTTAATTCGAAGCAACGCGAAGAACCTTACCAGGTCTTGACATCCTTTGACCACTCTAGAGATAGAGCTTTCCCCTTCGGGGGACAAAGTGACAGGTGGTGCATGGTTGTCGTCAGCTCGTGTCGTGAGATGTTGGGTTAAGTCCCGCAACGAGCGCAACCCTTGACCTTAGTTGCCAGCATTCAGTTGGGCACTCTAAGGTGACTGCCGGTGACAAACCGGAGGAAGGTGGGGATGACGTCAAATCATCATGCCCCTTATGACCTGGGCTACACACGTGCTACAATGGATGATACAAAGGGTTGCGAAGCCGCGAGGCCAAGCCAATCCCAAAAAGTCATTCTCAGTTCGGATTGTAGGCTGCAACTCGCCTACATGAAGCCGGAATTGCTAGTAATCGCGGATCAGCATGCCGCGGTGAATACGTTCCCGGGCCTTGTACACACCGCCCGTCACACCACGAGAGTTTGTAACACCCGAAGTCGGTGGGGTAACCCTTTTGGGAGCCAGCCGCCGAAGGTGGGACAGATGATTGGGGTGAAGTCGTAACAAGGTAGCCGTATCGGAAGGTGCGGCTGGATCACCTCCTTTCTATGGAGATTATGAAACACCTTC
>JAFHKR010000024.1 GCA_017052515.1 Fictibacillus nanhaiensis | reverse complement strand
TAGACTGACATAGTCAATTGGGACATTAATAAAACACCTGTTAGGCTGCCATACTCCCCATTTCAATAGGGGTGTGGTAGCCTAATTTTTCTTGAATTCGCTCCTCATTGTAATACTTCATGTATTGATCTACTTTTTCCTTTACTTTATCTACGGTTATAGAATTAAACTTCACATATTGGAACTCTTCAGATTTTAGATTTGAATGGAAAGACTCAACAACGGCGTTATCCCAACAATTTCCCCTTCTCGACATACTGCTGACTAATTTACTTTCTTGTATTAACTGCTGATACGCATAAGATGTATACACACTTCCTTGATCACTGTGAACAATAACCCCTTTGGGGTTTCCTCGTGATTTTAACGCAGCTTTTAAAGTATCTGTCACCAGAGGCGTTTGTTGATGCGTATAGAGCTTGTACGCCACAATTTGATTATTGAATAGATCCATAATGGTTGAAAGATACAATGTGCTTGAACCATATTGAATATACGTAATATCGGTCACCCATTTTTGATTGGGCAAAACGGCTGAAAAATCTCTCTGTAAAAGATTTGGTGCGACAATGATGGTTTGCCCTTGAGATTTCCACTTCCTCTTTGGCTTTACACGGCACTGTAGATGATGCTTTTGCATAATACGTTGGACAGAATTACGATTCAAACTAATTTGATATCGACGCTTTAGTAGATGCTTAATTTTCCGATGACCATACCGATATTTCGTCTCTTCACAAAGAGAGATAATAGCCTTCTCGGATTCAGACAACTCTTTAGATGGAGCTGCTAACCAACGATAGTAGGTGGATCTTGGAACACTTAACGCAGATAGAATAGCCGTAACGGTGTACTTTTTTCTTAATCTCTTTACCAAACGGAGAACTACTTCTTTTTCAGCTCCTTTTCGATCTCCAAATACTTTTTTAAGATTTCATTCTCCTGTTTGTAGTGATTAAATTGACGTTCTTTCTTTTCCTCTTCACTAAGGGAATCAGGTCCAAGACCGTAAGAGTATTGCTTACCAATAGGTTGATTGAACCGATGTACTTCATTATCTCGATACCATCTCATCCACGTTTTAATTTGGGACACATTTTTGATTCCGTACTTATCCATGATTTCTTCGTTGGAGAATTGACCACTCATTTTATCTTTAACAACAGCCCACTTTGTTTCTTTTGAATAAACGTTTTTGCCCATGCAAAAACACCTCCGATTTTTCACTTTTAATAAGTGTATCATTTCGAAGGTGTTTTATTGTGTCCCATCTACCTAGGTTAGTCTA
>JAFHKR010000023.1 GCA_017052515.1 Fictibacillus nanhaiensis | reverse complement strand
ATTAGGCACGCCGCCAGCGTTCATCCTGAGCCAGGATCAAACTCTCCATAAAAGTGTTTGTCTTGCTCGTTTTTAAAACTGACGGAATTAATTCTTAATTCCTTACCTATTTCTTTTGTTCAGTTTTCAAAGAACTTTTTTGCAATAAAAAAGAAAATGTCAGAAACATTTTCTGAAAATGGTGGAGCTTAGCGGGATCGAACCGCTGACCTCCTGCGTGCAAGGCAGGCGCTCTCCCAGCTGAGCTAAAGCCCCAAATAACATATTCGTTATAATGGTCGGGAAGACAGGATTTGAACCTGCGACCCCCTGGTCCCAAACCAGGTGCTCTACCAAGCTGAGCCACTTCCCGTAAAAAACATGGCGCGCCCTGAGAGATTCGAACTCCCGACCTTTTGATTCGTAGTCAAACACTCTATCCAGCTGAGCTAAGGGCGCATGTATGTGGTGCCGAGGACCGGAATCGAACCGGTACGGTAGTCACCTACCGCAGGATTTTAAGTCCTGTGCGTCTGCCAGTTCCGCCACCCCGGCACATACAATAACTTTGGAGCGGAAGACGGGATTCGAACCCGCGACCCCAACCTTGGCAAGGTTGTATTCTACCACTGAACTACTTCCGCAAACTTATTTATTTATCAAATGGAAATTGGTGCGGGTGAAGGGACTCGAACCCCCACGTCAAAGACACTAGATCCTAAGTCTAGCGCGTCTGCCAATTCCGCCACACCCGCGTGTATAAATGGTGAGCCATGAAGGACTCGAACCTTCGACCCTCTGATTAAAAGTCAGATGCTCTACCAACTGAGCTAATGGCTCGTGCAAAATGGTGCCGGCTAGAGGACTTGAACCCCCAACCTACTGATTACAAGTCAGTTGCTCTACCAATTGAGCTAAACCGGCAAGTAAGAATAAATGGTGGAGGATGACGGGTTCGAACCGCCGACCCCCTGCTTGTAAGGCAGGTGCTCTCCCAGCTGAGCTAATCCTCCATTTTATATCTAGCCTAGCGACGTCCTACTCTAACAGGGGGAAACCCCCAACTACCATCGGCGCTAAAGAGCTTAACTTCCGTGTTCGGTATGGGAACGGGTGTGACCTCTTTGCCATCATCACTAGACCAGATTAGCGAGTTATTTTTATCTCGACAAGATAAAATTATACTCTATGTAATTCGTAAAAGCAAGAGAAATTTTTAATGATTTTCATCATTTTTTTGTTCTCTCAAAACTAGATACGACGTTTCCAAACGTTATGCATTTTAAGGATAAGCCCTCGACCGATTAGTATCTGTCAGCTCCACGTGTCACCACGCTTCCACACCAGACCTATCAACCTCATCATCTCTAAGGGGTCTT
>JAFHKR010000022.1 GCA_017052515.1 Fictibacillus nanhaiensis | reverse complement strand
GACCCCTTAGAGATGATGAGGTTGATAGGTCTGGTGTGGAAGCGTGGTGACACGTGGAGCTGACAGATACTAATCGGTCGAGGGCTTATCCTTAAAAAAGCATAACGTTTGGAAACGTCGTATCTAGTTTTGAGAGAACATAAAAAAATGATGAAAATCATTAAAAATTCTCTTGCAAAATGCTTTAAAATATAATAAAATTTATCTTGTCCCAACAGGATAAATGATTTTGAGAGTGTTACATAAGTAACTAGGTCCAGTGATGATGGCGAAGAGGTCACACCCGTTCCCATACCGAACACGGAAGTTAAGCTCTTCAGCGCCGATGGTAGTTGGGGGTTTCCCCCTGTTAGAGTAGGACGTCGCTGGGCTATATTCTCAAAATTCCAACTTAGTTGTGGATTTTCATTACATTATTCCACAGTAGCTCAGTGGTAGAGCTATCGGCTGTTAACCGATCGGTCGCAGGTTCGAGTCCTGCCTGTGGAGCCATTTTTACTTGCTTCCATAGCTCAGCAGGTAGAGTGCTTCCATGGTAAGGAAGAGGTCACCGGTTCGAGCCCGGTTGGAAGCTCCATATCATAAACTAAACAAACAGTTATGGCCCGTTGGTCAAGCGGTTAAGACACCGCCCTTTCACGGCGGTAACACGGGTTCGAATCCCGTACGGGTCACCATTTCTTATAAATACTTTGGAGGATTAGCTCAGCTGGGAGAGCACCTGCCTTACAAGCAGGGGGTC
>JAFHKR010000021.1 GCA_017052515.1 Fictibacillus nanhaiensis | reverse complement strand
GACCCCTTAGAGATGATGAGGTTGATAGGTCTGGTGTGGAAGCGTGGTGACACGTGGAGCTGACAGATACTAATCGGTCGAGGGCTTATCCTTAAAAAAGCATAACGTTTGGAAACGTCGTATCTAGTTTTGAGAGAACATCTCTCAATATAATTTGGTTCAGTGATGATGGCAAAGAGGTCACACCCGTTCCCATACCGAACACGGAAGTTAAGCTCTTTAGCGCCGATGGTAGTTGGGGGTTTCCCCCTGTTAGAGTAGGACGTCGCTGAGCCAATACATATTCCACAGTAGCTCAGTGGTAGAGCTATCGGCTGTTAACCGATCGGTCGTAGGTTCGAGTCCTACCTGTGGAGCCATATTGGAGAGCTGTCCGAGAGGTCGAAGGAGCACGATTGGAAATCGTGTATACGGTCAACCCCGTATCAAGGGTTCGAATCCCTTGCTCTCCGCCAGATACATACTCTCTAAATAAAAACAACTGGCCCGTTGGTCAAGCGGTTAAGACACCGCCCTTTCACGGCGGTAACACGGGTTCGAATCCCGTACGGGTCACCATTTCTTATAAATACTTTGGAGGATTAGCTCAGCTGGGAGAGCACCTGCCTTACAAGCAGGGGGTC
>JAFHKR010000020.1 GCA_017052515.1 Fictibacillus nanhaiensis | reverse complement strand
GTGTGTTTCGTAAGTACACCTATTCTTCTTTTGTTCAGTTTTGAAGGAACTTAACTTCCTTTAGGGGCCTATAGCTCAGCTGGTTAGAGCGCACGCCTGATAAGCGTGAGGTCGATGGTTCGAGTCCATTTAGGCCCACCATTTTCATAAATTTCATTCCCATTATGGGGCTTTAGCTCAGCTGGGAGAGCGCCTGCCTTGCACGCAGGAGGTCAGCGGTTCGATCCCGCTAAGCTCCACCATTGCACATCTTACGATGATGCATTTTTAAATTATGTTCTTTGAAAACTAGATATCGACATCCAAACAATATGCAAGGCAGATAGATTTATCTAATCTGCGCCAAGCAAGAATCTTTGATGTGTAAACATCATATAAGGTTAAGCTAGAAAGGGCGCACGGTGGATGCCTTGGCACTAGGAGCCGAAGAAGGACGGGACGAACACCGATATGCCTCGGGGAGCTGTAAGTAAGCATTGATCCGGGGATTTCCGAATGGGGGAACCCACCATCCG
>JAFHKR010000019.1 GCA_017052515.1 Fictibacillus nanhaiensis | reverse complement strand
TATTGCTTGGCGCAGATTAGATAAATCTATCTGCCTTGCATATTGTTTGGATGTCGATATCTAGTTTTCAAAGAACATCTTGAAAGAACATAAGTTCCTTCAAAACTGAACAAAAGAAGAATAGGCGTACTTACGAAACACACAGAAGGTGTTTCATAATCTCCATAGAAAGGAGGTGATCCAGCCGCACCTTCCGATACGGCTACCTTGTTACGACTTCACCCCAATCATCTGTCCCACCTTCGGCGGCTGGCTCCCAAAAGGGTT
>JAFHKR010000018.1 GCA_017052515.1 Fictibacillus nanhaiensis | reverse complement strand
TGGTGGGCCTAAATGGACTCGAACCATCGACCTCACGCTTATCAGGCGTGCGCTCTAACCAGCTGAGCTATAGGCCCCTAAAGGAAGTTAAGTTCCTTCAAAACTGAACAAAAGAAGAATAGGTGTACTTACGAAACACACAGAAGGTGTTTCATAATCTCCATAGAAAGGAGGTGATCCAGCCGCACCTTCCGATACGGCTACCTTGTTACGACTTCACCCCAATCATCTGTCCCACCTTCGGCGGCTGGCTCCCAAAAGGGTT
>JAFHKR010000017.1 GCA_017052515.1 Fictibacillus nanhaiensis | reverse complement strand
TTTTCATCCATCTTCCTCATTGCCTAGCGACGTCCTACTCTAACAGGGGGAAACCCCCAACTACCATCGGCGCTAAAGAGCTTAACTTCCGTGTTCGGTATGGGAACGGGTGTGACCTCTTTGCCATCATCACTAGACCTATCATGACGTTAACCATGATTTATAAAATTAGAGAGTATGTTCTCTCAAAACTAGATACGACGTTTCCAAACGTTATGCTTTTTAAGGATAAGCCCTCGACCGATTAGTATCTGTCAGCTCCACGTGTCACCACGCTTCCACACCAGACCTATCAACCTCA
>JAFHKR010000016.1 GCA_017052515.1 Fictibacillus nanhaiensis | reverse complement strand
TTTTAAGGATAAGCCCTCGACCGATTAGTATCTGTCAGCTCCACGTGTCACCACGCTTCCACACCAGACCTATCAACCTCATCATCTCTAAGGGGTCTTACTCACTTGACGTGATGGGAAATCTCATCTTGAGGGGGGCTTCATGCTTAGATGCTTTCAGCACTTATCCCGTCCACACGTAGCTACCCAGCTATGCCCCTGGCGGAACAACTGGTACACCAGCGGTGTGTCCATCCCGGTCCTCTCGTAC
>JAFHKR010000015.1 GCA_017052515.1 Fictibacillus nanhaiensis | reverse complement strand
TTCGGCTCCTAGTGCCAAGGCATCCACCGTGCGCCCTTTCTAGCTTAACCTTATTAAAAAAGTTATTGCTTGGCGCAGATTAGATAAATCTATCTGCCTTGCATATTGTTTGGATGTCGATATCTAGTTTTCAAAGAACATGTTTTGAGAGTTAGTTCTCTCAAAACTGAACAAAAGAAGAATAGGTGTACTTACGAAACACACGAAGGTGTTTCATAATCTCCATAGAAAGGAGGTGATCCAGCCGCACCTTCCGATACGGCTACCTTGTTACGACTTCACCCCAATCATCTGTCCCACC
>JAFHKR010000014.1 GCA_017052515.1 Fictibacillus nanhaiensis | reverse complement strand
TTCGGCTCCTAGTGCCAAGGCATCCACCGTGCGCCCTTTCTAGCTTAACCTTATTAAAAAAGTTATTGCTTGGCGCAGATTAGATAAATCTATCTGCCTTGCATATTGTTTGGATGTCGATATCTAGTTTTCAAAGAACATCTTGAAAGAACATAAGTTCCTTCAAAACTGAACAAAAGAAGAATAGGCGTACTTACGAAACAC
>JAFHKR010000013.1 GCA_017052515.1 Fictibacillus nanhaiensis | reverse complement strand
TGGTGGGCCTAAATGGACTCGAACCATCGACCTCACGCTTATCAGGCGTGCGCTCTAACCAGCTGAGCTATAGGCCCCTAAAGGAAGTTAAGTTCCTTCAAAACTGAACAAAAGAAGAATAGGTGTACTTACGAAACACACGAAGGTGTTTCATAATCTCCATAGAAAGGAGGTGATCCAGCCGCACCTTCCGATACGGCTACCTTGTTACGACTTCACCCCAATCATCTGTCCCACC
>JAFHKR010000012.1 GCA_017052515.1 Fictibacillus nanhaiensis | reverse complement strand
ACCCACGTGTTACTCACCCGTCCGCCGCTAAATCAGAGGAGCAAGCTCCTCATCATTCGCTCGACTTGCATGTATTAGGCACGCCGCCAGCGTTCATCCTGAGCCAGGATCAAACTCTCCATAAAAGTGTTTGTCTTGCTCTAGTTTTAAAACTGACGGAATTAATTCTTAATTCCTTACCTATTTCTTTTGTTCAGTTTTCAAAGAACTGT
>JAFHKR010000011.1 GCA_017052515.1 Fictibacillus nanhaiensis | reverse complement strand
ACCCACGTGTTACTCACCCGTCCGCCGCTAAATCAGAGGAGCAAGCTCCTCATCATTCGCTCGACTTGCATGTATTAGGCACGCCGCCAGCGTTCATCCTGAGCCAGGATCAAACTCTCCATAAAAGTGTTTGTCTTGCTCGTTTTTAAAACTGACGGAATTAATTCTTAATTCCTTACCTATTTCTTTTGTTCAGTTTTCAAAGAACTTTTT
>JAFHKR010000010.1 GCA_017052515.1 Fictibacillus nanhaiensis | reverse complement strand
TAACCCTTTTGGGAGCCAGCCGCCGAAGGTGGGACAGATGATTGGGGTGAAGTCGTAACAAGGTAGCCGTATCGGAAGGTGCGGCTGGATCACCTCCTTTCTATGGAGATTATGAAACACCTTCGTGTGTTTCGTAAGTACGCCTATTCTTCTTTTGTTCAGTTTTGAGAGAACTAACTCTCAAAACATGTTCTTTGAAAACTAGATATCGACATCCAAACAATATGCAAGGCAGATAGATTTATCTAATCTGCGCCAAGCAAGAATCTTTGATGTGCAAACATCATATAAGGTTAAGCTAGAAAGGGCGCACGGTGGATGCCTTGGCACTAGGAGCCGAAGAAGGACGGGACGAACACCGATATGCCTCGGGGAGCTGTAAGTAAGCATTGATCCGGGGATTTCCGAATGGGGGAAC
>JAFHKR010000009.1 GCA_017052515.1 Fictibacillus nanhaiensis | reverse complement strand
TTTTTTTTTTTTTTTTTTTTTTTTTTTTTTTTTTTTTTTTTTTTTTTTTTTTTTTTTTTTTTTTTTTTTTTTTTTTTTTTTTTTTTTTTTTTTTTTTTTTTTTTTTTTTTTTTTTTTTTTTTTTTTTTTTTTTTTTGTTTTTTTTTTTTTTTTTTTTTTTTTATTTTTTGTTTTTTTTTTTTTTTTTTTTTTTTGTTTCCTCTTTTTTTAAAAAATTAGTATCCGCATCCCAAAAATCCCACCTTCTTCCTTTTTATAATTAAATAAATTTTAAATTAAAAAAAACCACCAAAACCTACACAATCCACACCCTACAACCAATAAAACCCACCACCCACTCCCACACCACCACCCCCCCCCACCCCCCCCCCCCCCCACACCCACCCCCCCCCACCCCCCCCCCCCCCCCCCCCCCCCCCCC
>JAFHKR010000008.1 GCA_017052515.1 Fictibacillus nanhaiensis | reverse complement strand
TATTGCTTGGCGCAGATTAGATAAATCTATCTGCCTTGCATATTGTTTGGATGTCGATATCTAGTTTTCAAAGAACATCTTGAAAGAACATAAGTTCCTTCAAAACTGAACAAAAGAAGAATAGGCGTACTTACGAAACACTCGAAGGTGTTTCATAATCTCCATAGAAAGGAGGTGATCCAGCCGCACCTTCCGATACGGCTACCTTGTTACGACTTCACCCCAATCATCTGTCCCACCTTCGGCGGCTGGCTCCCAAAAGGGTTACCCCACCGACTTCGGG
>JAFHKR010000007.1 GCA_017052515.1 Fictibacillus nanhaiensis | reverse complement strand
TTATAAAATTAGAGAGTATGTTCTCTCAAAACTAGATACGACGTTTCCAAACGTTATGCTTTTTAAGGATAAGCCCTCGACCGATTAGTATCTGTCAGCTCCACGTGTCACCACGCTTCCACACCAGACCTATCAACCTCATCATCTCTAAGGGGTCTTACTCACTTGCGTGATGGGAAATCTCATCTTGAGGGGGGCTTCATGCTTAGATGCTTTCAGCACTTATCCCGTCCACACGTAGCTACCCAGCTATGCCCCTGGCGGAACAACTGGTACACCAGCGGTGTGTCCATCCCGGTCCTCTCGTAC
>JAFHKR010000006.1 GCA_017052515.1 Fictibacillus nanhaiensis | reverse complement strand
AGTTCTTTGAAAACTGAACAAAAGAAATAGGTAAGGAATTAAGAATTAATTCCGTCAGTTTTAAAATCGAGCAAGACAAACACTTTTATGGAGAGTTTGATCCTGGCTCAGGATGAACGCTGGCGGCGTGCCTAATACATGCAAGTCGAGCGAATGACGAGGAGCTTGCTCCTCTGATTTAGCGGCGGACGGGTGAGTAACACGTGGGTAATCTGCCTGTAAGACGGGGATAACTCCGGGAAACCGGGGCTAATACCGGATAATAAGAGAAGAAGCATTTCTTCTTTTTGAAAGTCGGT
>JAFHKR010000005.1 GCA_017052515.1 Fictibacillus nanhaiensis | reverse complement strand
TGGCTCATTACTTTGTGGAATTTCTGTCGTTTTCGCTTTTTCAGCCTGACGCTGTTTTGCTAGCTCGAGCGCTTTTGCGTTCGCCTCTGCAGCCGCTTTTTTCTTCAGCTCTTCTTTTGTTAATTCTGGCTCGTCTGCTGTCGGCTCCCTTCCTTCTGCAGCATTCGCTTTTTCAGCCTGGCGCTGTTTTGAGAGTTCAAGGGCTTTTGCCGTGGCTTCTGCGGCAGCTTTGTTCTTCAGCTCTTCTTTTGTTAGCTCTGGCTCGGTTGCTGTCGGCTCTGAAGTTTCTGCGGCTGTCGCTTTTT
>JAFHKR010000004.1 GCA_017052515.1 Fictibacillus nanhaiensis | reverse complement strand
TGGTGTGGAAGCGTGGTGACACGTGGAGCTGACAGATACTAATCGGTCGAGGGCTTATCCTTAAAATGCATAACGTTTGGAAACGTCGTATCTAGTTTTGAGAGAACATACTCTCTACAATTTAGAATCATGGTGAAAGTCATGGTTAGGTCTAGTGATGATGGCAAAGAGGTCACACCCGTTCCCATACCGAACACGGAAGTTAAGCTCTTTAGCGCCGATGGTAGTTGGGGGTTTCCCCCTGTTAGAGTAGGACGT
>JAFHKR010000003.1 GCA_017052515.1 Fictibacillus nanhaiensis | reverse complement strand
GAGCAAGACAAACACTTTTATGGAGAGTTTGATCCTGGCTCAGGATGAACGCTGGCGGCGTGCCTAATACATGCAAGTCGAGCGAATGATGAGGAGCTTGCTCCTCTGATTTAGCGGCGGACGGGTGAGTAACACGTGGGTAATCTGCCTGTAAGACGGGGATAACTCCGGGAAACCGGGGCTAATACCGGATAATAAGAGAAGAAGCATTTCTTCTTTTTGAAAGTCGGT